>OY759726.1:0-1858698 GCA_963662625.1 Candidatus Nitrosopumilus sp.
GTCGTGGCGTACCTGGCTGCGAGGTGGGCAAGGGACGGGGGGCACCGGGGGATCGTCACCGGGGACGGCGCAGACGAGCTGTTCGCCGGGTACGGCTTCCTGCTGGCCAAGCCCCCCGGTGAGCTCGAGGCGGAGCTTGCCAGGATACGCGGGATCATGCACTTCCCGTCGCACGCCATAGGGAGGAGCCTCGGCGTGGCCGTGGAGTCGCCGTTCCTGGACGCCGGGGTCGCGGAGTTCGCGGCCGGCCTGCCCGCGGGGCTCATGGTCAGGGAGGAGGGCGGCAGGAGGCACGGCAAGTGGGTCCTGCGGAAGGCCTTCGAGGGGCGCATCCCGGGGCGGATCGCGTGGAGGGCAAAGTCGCCCATGCAGGACGGCGCCGGGACGGCGGGGCTCACGGGGCTCTTCGAGTCGGTTATCCCCGACGGCGACTTCGGGGAGAGGCGGCGGAGGATCCTCGACGGGGACGGCGTGTCCGTGCGGACCAAGGAGTCGCTGCACTACTACGAGGCGTACAGGAGGATCCACGGGCCGGCCCCGGGCGCAGGGTCGGGCGGCGGCTGCCCGCAGTGCGGGCACCCCGCCGGGGGCTCGAGGTTCTGCAGGATGTGCGGCGCGTTCCCGATCTAGCGGTTCTTGTACTTGCGGGGCTTTTTGATGAATATCACCCTGCAGCCGTTGCAGCAAAAGTAGAACTTCTCGCCGCCGTGCTCGTGCTCCAGGGCCAGGTCAGCGTCAAGTTCTATTCCGCACACAGGATCCACCGGCACGGATCTCACAGGCAGCGGATTATATTTATAGATACAGTTTCCGGCCACGGGCCTACGCGCCTATTATCTCCATGACCCTCTTGGGCAGCGCGCCGTAGTCGGCGTCGGGCTCGGCCACCACGTACAGGATCTCCTCGTTGACCAGGAAGCTCATCGCCAGGGCCCGCTGCCTGGAGGCCAGCGCGAAGTTCACCCGGCCCAGCTGCCGGTCGAACTCCTTGCGCATCTTCACGCGCAGCGCGAGCTCCATGAACATCATCTCGTCGTCCTTCTGGTTCTCCAGCGGCTCCACGTTCTCCTTCATGCCGCCGGCCACCAGCCTGCCGCGCTCGTTGATCACGCCGGCGAACCTGATCTTGCCGTCCAGCTTCATGACCTCCGCGCAAATCTTGGAATAGTCAAAGATCTTCGACGACAAACGTGGTTGCCTGGGTCGTTCCCACATATTATCCTTTTACGCGGGACCAGTGTATGAGGTCACCACCCCTACACTGTCTTGGATGCCCAGCCTGACAGGGATTTCCCGTGCCCCCCACGTGATCATGCACGCCATGGGGTGGGACCGCCTGTCCCTCCAGGGCTTCCCGACCTTGATCTGGCCGCTTGTATGTATGAGGTCACGTGTGCTGACCCTTTAACCAGCAAGGCGCGATCATGCCGATCCCTATGGCAGGAGGTGCCAGTACGTGCGTGGCAAGGCGCAGAACGACCAGGCAGCCGGGGGGCCTGCTGGCACGAGCGCCCGGCGATGTCGACTCGATCAAGTCAAAATACGAGGAGGCGATGGCAATGAACAAGGAGGCGATGGCAGATAACAAGATGCTCCAGGCCCGCCTTGTTGACGTGGACGCGCTGCGGCGCCTTGGGGGACAGGCCGATGTTCCCCATGATCTTCCTGACCGACGTGACATGGTACACCGCGCCCAGCGTTCTCCGTATGTCGTCGCAGAGCCTCTCCGGGGCGGCGGTGCCGCCAGTGCCGTCCAGCATGCCTTGGATCTCCTCAATCTTGGCCTTTGGCGGTCTACCGCTCTTGGGAAGATCCCGGAGGGCGCCGGTGCCGCCCTCCCTGAAGCGTCCCACCCAAGACGACACCCAGTTGGGGCACTGCATGAGGGAGTCTGCCATGTGTTGGATGCTTTCACTGTTCATGCACGCCATGCTCGCCGCGGCCATCCTGATCTTGACCCTTGGGTCCTTCTCTTTTTTGTACGCCTCCCCGGGATCTTCCTGCGTCGTTGCGGCCATGGCTTGCGTGGGATGCCACGATCAAAATGTGTTTTGGTCTGATAAATTGATCTCATGAACTTATGCGCGTTGCTATACCCATAACTGGAGCGAGTGGGCGTGGGTGCGGCTGAACGGCGGAAAAATTACGCGATCCTGCGCGCCATAGACGAGTTCGTCGAGGTCACGGGAAAGCCCTCCAAAAGATACTTTATTTTACAAACCTGAAAACCCGGATTTTTTCATACCAGTGGAATACGTACGGGCCGTACTCGGAGGAGGTCAAATACCAGCTAGACGACCTGGCACTGGAAGGACAGATCGACGTCAAGCCAGTCCAGCTGGGAACCAAAGGCATGACCCAGTACAACATGACGTTGACAGAAGAGGGCAAATCCATCCTGGACCCTACGGCAAGCCCAGAGGTTGGCTCTAGCGTAAAATCCGTTCACGAATTCCTGAACGGCAAGCCCCCACGGGAGATGGAACTGCCCGCCTCTGTCCATTACATCGCCAGCTACGATGATGGCAAGCATTCCGGCAGGGTCCATGAAATCATCACCCACCTGAAACCCGGGGCTGGGTTTTCCAAACCCGATGTCGATCGCGCGATGGGCGAACTCAAGTCACGCAGCCTGCTTGACGCCGCCGCATGATTCATGCGTGACCAGTTACGCGAAAGGCCCGCCGATCAGCCGCCTCTTGCAGCTCCAGACAGATCGGCGGGGGCCCGGGCTCGTACCACAGCCACATAGACTCAGGCGTTACGCGGGCGGCGGTCACGCGATGCGGCCGGCGCCGCCGCTGACATGACGGTTGGCCTGCTGCCGAACCCCCGGAAGACGGGTGATCCACGGGTTCAATGCGCGCGGGGAGGGCGCGAGGGAGGCGTCGGAGAACGGCGTGTCGGCGCTCGGTAGGGCGACCGGCAGGCCCGGCACGCCCACCGCCGCGCTCTCCGGCAACGGCCCGTGCTTCGGGTAAGGGCGGCCGCGGGAAGACCCCTTCCGGATCCTGGAAGTCCGCGGCGTTCGGGGGGGGGAGCTGCCGGGCCGTGGGATCGGGCCCGTGAGCTCCAGGCCGCGCTGACCCCGGATCGGCGGGAAGCCCGGGAGGTTCCGCGGGAGCGCGGGGGGCGGGGCATGGCACCGCGGGGGCATTCCCGGACACGCGGGGCACCGCAGCAAGGGGGCCGCATCGATCACCGGACACAGGCGACTGCCAGATCCCGCTGGGGGCCTTCCACGACAAGGATGCCGTAAAGGCGATCAGGTAAAGCGACTAAAGTGGATGGAGGTGGACACGGACGGCTAGCGGACCGACTTTTCATACGCTACAATTATGCTATTCGCCTCTCTAGTCCGGAAAGTAGTTCACCCCTTGTCCGAGTATGTAAAGTCGGTAAGGGACAGGCGCGCCAGCCTGTCCGTCCCGGGCGGCAGGGGGGCGTGGGCACGGGGCAGAAGGCTAGGGAAATACGTGAGCCTGGACCACCCAAACAACATGAAGCTGAACGGCTCGAAGGCAAGACGGATCGTGAGGGAGAAGAGGAAGGGGCACCCCACGGACGCCGGGACCGCGTCCGCCATGGGGGTGTCCGTGCGGTGGGCCCGGAAGCTCCGCGCCAGGCACATGGCCCGCGACGTGGCGGACATATCCCACCCTGCCCCCATGGGCAGGCCGGAGGCCGGGCTGCCCGGGCGCAGGGAGCACTCCGCGGTGGTGTCCGCCGGGCAGGTGTGGCACGCCGGGGCCGCCGCCCTGCAGGCGCGCATAAGGGCCGACACCGGCATTAATGTCCCGCACGGCGCCATGCACGGGACACCCATGGACGAGGGCATGGCAGGGATGCACCCCAAGAAGGGCGGGAGGCGCAAGTGGGTGCGCCACGGGCGCGGGCACCCCGACTCGCCGTGGCACACCGACTGGAAGCAGGTACGGGGCGGGACGCGCGACGGGCGGCGGTTCCCGTGCCACGGGGACGACGCCCCCGGGTTCGTCACCGGGTACGGCATGTCCGACGGGGCCACCACCGCGAACGCCCCCGGGGTGCCGGAGGGGGCCATCGGGAGGCACGGGAAGCCCGCGGCCGCCATGGCCGACCACGGCTCCCAGTCCTGCGCCAACGAGAAGGGGGCCCGGGAGAGGGGCGCGGGCCTGTCCGGGAGGGAGCCCGCGGGGCCGGGGATGCGCCAGGTCCTGGCCGGCGTCGGGCACCCCCAGACCAACGGCAAGCCGGAGGGGCCCCGCGGGGAGACCCGGCGCAAGCTGCACGGGTCCGGGGAGACAATGACGGGGAAGAGCGACCCGACCGGCCTGTTCATGGAGTGGCACGACAACCAGCGGCCCCACATGTCGCTGGACTGGGAGGGGCAGGAGACACCAGCGCAGGCGTTCGCCAGGAAGATGCCCGAGCCGGGGGAGACCACCACGGACGGGCAGACGGGGGAGGAATATAATGCCGCATGAGGGGGGGCGAACTACTTTCTGGATCCCACATTATGCTATTCGCTCCAAAAAGGTTATAGCCCAGCATGTTGTTTACTATGCAATGACGTTGAAAGACACAAAGTCACTTCTGTTTTCTGGTATTTTGACTGTAGTGATCTTCTCATTTGGTATAGCCAATTATGTGCAAGCAGAAACAAATGAAAATATATCGGACTCCAATCTTACTGCATATGAAGAACTGATAATTACATCAACTTCTAGTCTAAAGGATGCATAGATCTAATCTAATTGGATATGAGAATGTGGTTTTTCTGAAATTAGATGAACTTGCAGATGCAACAAAGGCAATAAATCAAGCAAAAGATAATGGCGCAGATGATCGAATGATAAAAGAACTAAAACTTAAAGAGTCTTTAAAATTCTTTGAGTTAGAAGAGTTGGGACTCACTACATCTGACAGGTATAATGCCAACCCATCTTATTGGAATGAGAAAGCATTTAAAGCAAAACAGGCCATTGAAAATCCCAAATCTCAGCCTGTCGTTGGTTTTGAATCAAATGATGATCTACATTATGTACATCAAACTGACTTAGCTTTGAAGCGAACTGCTATTCTTACAGTTCCAGTCTGGAATGTGGGGGGCATAACAGTACCATTGCCAATTGTTAGCACAGGATGGAATGCAGGAACTTCTACAGCAAGCTGGCCATTTGTCCCAACTGATGGGGATGTTACATTTGATAGCAAAGTCTGCTTAGCTGAACCAACTCATCACTCCAGCGTGGACTTTGATATGCAAGTAGTGCGAGAGATAAAATATTTCTGGGGAACAATTCTTTATAGCTTTGATAATACATACGATGAAAATCACGATAGTCAAGGTGATTGCACGCCAGATAGATTTGAGAAAAGATCTATAAAGGCTGGGAGTAGTGCAAAGGCAGAGACAGGAATAAGCAACATCTCTTTAAACTGAGGCTAGCATCCATTTTTTTCATAGACGTGAATCCAAATGTTCTTCGAATAACCGCAATTTTGCTGACAGGCGCAGGAGTTGGGTCTGTCATTTCTGTTATAGTCACAAGTCTGGAAAACACAGAACCAAATGAGAACCCACTCATAACCTTAACAGGTGTTGTAATCAGCAGCGTGTATTCATCAATTCTGTTTTTTATTCCTGCTTGGTGGGTTTATAGAAAATACAAAAAGGCAAAAGCATAGTGTATCCTATGCCATGTAATGAGTATGAGGTCACCACCCCTACACTGTCTTGGATGCCCCGCCTGACAGGGATTTCCCGTGCCTCCCACACGTGATCATGCACGCCAGGAAGTAGGACCGCCTGTCCCTCCAGGGCTTCCCGCCCTTGATCCGGCCGCCTGTCTTTCGGGACACCGCCACGTGCCGCAGGCCGCGCCCGGGGGCGCTGTCCGTGGGCCCCGCCCCCCCCCCCGTGCCCCGGGAACGCAGACCGGCGGGGCAGCGGCGCCTGCAGCCTGCCCGCCAGGGGGGCAGGCGCGGTGCCCCCGGCGTCCCCGTGCCCGAACGGCAGCCTGCGCATCCCAGACCCAGTACTTGAAAATGTACTAGCCGGCAGACGCCTGGTTGGGCCAGGCCCGGCCGCCATACGCCGCGCACGCGGCCAGCCTCACCATGTACTCCAGCATGATCGCCAGCCGGACCGGGGCGGTGTCGCGCCTCCCGTACCACCCGGCGGACCATTCCACCGAGATCATCCACGGGTCGTGCATGACCAGCGCCATGAAGAACATGAACGTCCTGACTGGGGGGTTCGTGCTGGTGGTCCTGGGCCTGGCCTTCTCGGCGTCCCCGTGCCCCGTCCCTGTCCCCCACCTCTTCCTGTGCTCGTCGGGGACGTCGGCGGCTCGGATCGCCCTGCCGGCGCCGGCGTTGGTGGCGTACGCCAGGTACCTCTCCTGCGCGTCCTCCGAGTCCCACCCGTCCTCGCCCTCCTTCGGGACCATCGCCAGGGCGGACGGCTCCCTGGCCCTCCCGTCCCGGGGCGCCGGGCGTGCGGGGACGCCGCGGCCCTCTCCCCGCGCGCGTGCTCCCCCACGGCCCCCTTCGCGCCGGCCGTCCGCGACGCGGGCATGATGAGCCCGTGGCCCGATCTGGACAGCTCCCCGACGACCCCTGCCGAGAAGAAGCCCCGGCCCGGCAGGACCAGCCCCGGGCGGACGCCCGCGCCAGCGCAGTCACGCAGCAGTTCACGCACGGTCTCGGCCCCCGTGCTCCCCTTCTTGGGCCTGCACGCCAGGTTCAGCCCCGGCCCGTCCACCATCTGGGCGGTGGCGTACCCCCCGGAGCGCGACGTCCCGTTCCCGTGCCTCGCGCGCACCAGCTGCTCCCCCCCGGTGGCGGGGTTCCTGCCGTGCCTGGGCATCGGGCGGCAGGCCGGGGCCACGGCGTGGGACGCCCCCCTGATGATCCCGGCGCGACGGGCCCCGCGCACCGTGGAGCGCAGGGCGTCCCTGCACCTGCCCTCCATGGTGCCGGGATCCCGGCACGCCCCCCCTATCCTGGACAGGAACCACGCCGACGACGGCACGCGGCGGGGCCCGTGGCGCACGGCGAGCGCCCCGGTGGCGCCCGACGCGCACGAGCGGTCCCTGCACACCGGTACCAACACGCGCACGAAGTCGGCCATGCCGCACGCGGCGTTGTGCCGGCCCGAGAACCTGATGCCCGCCTTCCCAAGCAGCCGTTAGTCTGTTGCACAACTCGGCACGATCCCCGGGCCGTGGCCAGGCCGTGCCGCTTGGAGTCCCTACGCCCCCGCCTCCCCCGCCCACCGGTTGTACTGGGCCACCCTGAGCCTTACCTCCTGCACGATGTTCTCCCACCTGCGCGAGTGCACGTGGTCCCCGAACATCCTCTTGAACGCCGATATGATTATCTCGATCAGCCACCTCCTGCCGTACCCCTTCCTGGCCTTCCAGTACCGGGCGTTCTCCTCCCTCTCCCTCGTGCCCATCCTGCCGGCGCGCGCCTCCGGGCCGCCCCCCAGCTGGTCCCGCACCGCCTCGCCCCACGCGCCGCCGGCGCCCTTGCCCCTGGCGGTGGACGCTACCTTTACCGGGATGATAGGCCCCACGCCCATGTCGCGGCACCTCCGCATATTGTCCCGCGACGCGTACGCCCCGTCGGCGATCAGGCGCGCACCGTGGGAGCCGGGCGGCTGGCCGCACTGCAGCGCGAGCGGCGCCACGCCGCTCGCGAGGAGGTTGGGCGGGGGCGAGTCCACGCGCGGCAGGGGATCCCCCGCCGCGGCTGCCTTCCCGCGGATCAGCGCCATGCGCCTGTCCTGCTTCCCGCCCTGCTTCCCCGCCGGCTTCCCGTCCGGCTTCCCGTCCGGCTTCCCGCCCGGCTTCCCGCCACGCGGCCCCGCCACGGTTCCCAGGAGCTCCTTCAGCATGGGGGAGTCGCCCGTCCTGTCGTCGGTCACCACCGCCGCGAGTATCTTCTTCGTGTCGGCGTCGGCCAGCAGGTGCAGCTTGACGAACCCGCGCTTCACCTTCCACTTCTTCCGTATCCACTCGCCCCGGTTGCACTGCTTCAGGCCCGTGGCGTCGGCCAGCAGGGTCATGGGCTGGCCGCCGCCGGAGACGCGGACGACTCCCCCGCCGATGTCCACGTCGAGGCGCGCCATCCTCCTGGCCAGCACCGAGTAGTGCGGCGCGCCGTGCCCCCCCAGCATCCCCGCGAGGAGCCCGGACAGCTGCCTGTACTGGACCCCGAGCGAGGTCCTCACCGCGGCGGCGGCCATGACCAGCGCCCCGGCGTACCTGAACGGGGCGCCCTCCTTGCCGGCGTTGGCCTCCCTCAGGTCGTCCTCCCAGCCGGGGTCATACGACACAGCCAGGCCCCTCCCGCGCCTGACGTATTTCTCGTTGTCGGTCGCAGCCAACGGGGACGGTGCGCGGCCGTGATCCAAGGCCTTTTCGGTTTGACATGGTTGGGCCGGGGGTTCAACTGTTTAGACCCGGCAATTTCTGGCAGTTGTGCAACAAGCTAGCAGCCGTGGCAACGTTTTAAACGCCTTGCCCACCACCTCAAGCCGGCGCCCCCGTGGTTCGTTTTGGTGGTACACGATGGATGACAGGGGCGCCTGATCCATTGGTTTTTCTGTCCAAAACGTTCACGGATCGTGTCAAAACATGCTGGCCGGCGCCCCGCGGGGGTACATTTTCAACTACTGAGACCCGGAGGCGCGGCGCAGGCGCGCCGAGTGCCTGCCCGAGGCTGCGGCCGCCAGCGCCCCGGCGCACGCGCCGGACGCCCGCCGGCGCGGCACCCCGGCGCGCGGCGCCGCCCCCTTCCTCTCCGCCGCGCGCCGCAGCTCCCGCAGCCCGCGGGACCGGCACGGCCGGTGGCGCCCTCCCGGGCCGGACCTCCCGTACGCGGAGGGCCTGCCGGACGTGACGATCCCGCGGTACCCGCCCGCGTGCCTGCCTGGCACCCGCGGCCCCCTGCTCCGGCCGTGCACGATCACGGCGTTCCTGCCGGACCGGGTGACCCGCGCCCGCCCGCCCTCTCCCGCCAGGTTGGCGCGCGTCTCGTCGGCCCCGGCCCTCTTGAACCTCCTGGCGCGGCCCACGATGTCCCGGAACTGCCCGCGCATCGCGCCGCGGGCGCGCCCCGTCACGTTTATGGCCGTAGATTTCGCGATCCTCGCCCCGGTGATCTCCCGCACGGCACCCGCCATCTTCCCGAAAGGGACGGCCGCGTGGCGCAGCGCTGCCACCGCGGCCACCGTGTTCCTGCCGCAGCTCCCGCGCGCCGGGAGGCCGCTTGGCGCCACGTGCCCCCGGCCGCACTTGGGGCACGCGGCGGTCTGGACGGCGTGGCGCGTCTCCGTCACGGTAACCTCGAAGCCCGGGATGTCCCGCGTGACGGGCCTGCCCGGCACGGTCCCGCGGCCGCACCGGCCGCATTCTGGCGGGACGCCCCCATCGAACCCGTGGCACACCGTGCGTCCCGGCGCGTGCCTGCGGGACGCCCCGCGGTGCCCCGGCTGCCCGCCGGGCCTCCCCGCGGGGCGGCGGTGCCGCCCGTGCCGCCCGGCATGCCCTGGATCCCCCGAGCCTGGCCTTTGGAGGCCTCCCGCCCTTGGGAAGGCTCCCGGAGGGCGCCGGTGCCGCCCTCCCCGGAGCGTCCCGCCCAGGACGACACCCGGTCGGGGCACCGCATGGTGGAGTCTGCCGCGTGTCGGATACTTTCATCGTTCATGCACGCCATGCCCGCCGCAACCATCCTCCTGATCACCATCGGGTCCTCTTTTTTGTGCGCCTTCCCGGGATCTTCCGGCGTGGTTGCGGCCACGGCCTGCGTGGGACGCCGCGATCAAAGCGTGTTGCGGTCTGATAAAATTGGCCTCAAGAACTCATGCGCGTCGCTACAGTACAGATCCAAGGCTAAGTTTTTGCGCATGAGTGATCTTGCATTACAGCTTGCACGCATCCAGCAGCGTACCATGAAGAATCTCACATCCGTCAAAAGACTGCTGAAATTCCTTGTTGATTGACGAGCCTGGAAAATAGGCTATCTTGACCTTCACGCCAGCTTCCTGAGCCTTTTCCACGGCGTATAGGAAATCACTATCGCCTGTGATTAGGACTGCGGTATCAAAGTCCTTTTTCATGCTCATTTGAACCAGATCAACCCCTAGCCTCATGTCAACCCCCTTTTGCGTTGGCCTGCCACGCCCGTCATACTGCAGTCTTCCAAGGCGTACCTCACACTTGTCCAGTTTGGATATGCTGCTGTGAAACCTTTGCGTGTTTGAATACCTGCGGGTTCCAAACTTTGGCAGCGCATCATAAAATATCGTCTTCCCCCCGAGTCTTCTGCAAGGGCCTTGGATAGTTTTACAAGATCAACCCTCTTGCTTTTTTTGCGAGTCACTGCAATTAGGTACCCGGCATCAACAAAGATCGTGGCCTTGCCCATGACCGACCCTGGAAATGACCTGTTAAAAGTGTCAGCTTCGCTACCCAAAGATCGCGTTTGACCTAGCAGGCCGAGCCGCACTGAAAATACCATAAGTGCCAGCCTTGCTACCCTGCTTCAGACCAAAGTCCTGCAGGACAATGCTGGCCCTACAATAAGAAATCACAAAAGCTCGTTAATAAACGCAGGGATCACAATAGTCGTACATGCTCAGGTCCAGCTCAGGCAAATTTACGCAAACAATCCACAAACCTAGATCGCTACGCTTTGATCCTGCCCCTCCCAAACCATACCAATGGCGTATTCCGGGGCCACTGTCCTGCGGAGGGAGGTTGCCAGGTTGCATGCCAAGGTTACGGCGCCGGAAGGGAAGATCGCACGCTGGAAGGGGAGAACGCCACGCTGAAGGGCAAGGAGACCATCCCACGAGAGCCCCGACATGCCCGGGCCCCCGCCGTGCAACGGCGCCGGGAAGGGGTTCGGGGAGAGGATCCCGGGCGGGGCCCCGGGGACGTTGTGGCACCACCCTCCTGGCACCCCGATCCCCGGTTGCAGGGCGCCGTCCCGCGGCCGGGGGCGGCGGCGCGGGGCCTACGACGTGAGCTTCCCCACGAGCTCCGCGAACTCGCCCTCCGGGATTGGATCCACTCCCATTATCCCCAGGTTCTCCCCGACGTGCGCCGGCGACTTGTGCCCTACCAGCGGGGCCAGCACCCCCGGCGCGGAGCGTATGAACTGCAGGGCGCGCAGCGGCGGCGCCAGGTCGCCGAACTCGGGCATGGCGCCGGGCTGGAGCAGCCTGCCCTGCATCAGCGGGACGCTGGCAAAGACGCCGACGCCGAGGGCCCGCGCGCACTCCAGCGCGGAGACGTCCCTGCCGCCGAGCCGCTGGTGTTTTTTCAGCAGCGCCTGGTCGTAGTACATGTTGAACGGGAGCTGGACGAAGCGGAACCCGTGCCCGTCCCCGCCGGCCTGCCTTGCCAGCCCCACCGCCTCCTCCAGGGAGAGGTGCAGCGGGCTGTCCGCGGGGACGCGGAAGCACTCCCAGGTGGCCATCCCGTAGAACCGGATCTTGCCCTCGGCCCGCTTCCTCTCGTAGAGCTCGAATGCCCCGAGGAGGCCCTCCAGGAACCCCTCCCGCGTGACGTCCTTTGCCTGGCCCTCGACGGCGTTGTGCAGGTACATCAGGTCGACGCAGTCCATGCCGAGGTTCGCCAGGCTGCGCTCGAGCTGGTCGGAGAGGTACGGGGCAGTCATGCAGTGGTAGCCCGAGGAGATGTCGCCGGGCCCCACCACGCCCCTGGAGGTCAGCTGCTCCCTGACGTACTCCCAGAACTCCTGCCCCGTGTCGGCGTCGTTGGTCACGTAGCCGTTCTTCGTGCTTACGAACACCTGCTCCCTGGCGGCCTCGCCGGCGGCGATCATCCGCGACAGCGCCCTCCCGACGGAGCGCTCCGCCTTCTGGGAGCGGTAGTTGATCGCCGTGTCGATCACGTTGACCCCGGAGAGCACGGACCGCCTCACGGCGTCCTCCACCAGCCCGTCGGTCGCCGGGTCGGCCTCCCCGAGGTAAGTCCCCATCCCCACGTTCGACAGAGTCAGGCCGCCGAACTCCCTGAAGTTGGAGGGCCTGGCCCCGGACGCCGCCGCAAAGCCGGCGGTCCCCTCAGGGGTGGCGTGGCCGCTTATCATGCAGCCCCTCGGCGGGGCCCGAATTTATTTCTAGATCACCCGGGCGCCAGGAAGCTGAGCGCCAGGATCCCCCCCGCGACGCGGCCGAACAGCAGCGTCGACGACATGTAGGGCACCAGCTCGTCGACCCTGTCGTAGTTCCGCCTCAGCCCGATCCCCGACCTCACGGCCAGCGGGAGGGCTAGCAGGGCGGCCAGCGACGCGGCCGGGAACAGGCCGGCCGCCACGCAGAGGGCTATGATCCCGCAGGACGCGGCCGGGAACGCCCAGAAGATCGACGCGGCCCTGCGCCTCCCCGCCACTATCACCAGCGTCCTCCTGCCCCGGGACTTGTCCGCCTCGTAGTCGGGGAACGAGGCGATGAACAGCACGAGCGAGGAGAGCGCCCCCACCGCGACCCCGGCCAGCACGGCCTCGGCGGCCAGGTACCCCGCCTGTATGTAGAACGTCCCGAGGACGATCATCGTCCCCTTGGCGGCCACGAATACCTCCGCCAGGCCCGAGTCGACGATCTTGGTGGAGTAAAAGTAGATCGACAGGACCGCGAACCCCAGGATCGCGGCGACCACGGCCCCGTCGGTGGCCACAAAGTACGCGCCGGCCGCGGAGCCGAGCGCGAGGAACGCCATCCCCGCCCGGTACACGGACCTGGGCTCCAGCAGCCCCCCGGGGAGGACGCCGGTGCCCCCGCTCATCTTGGTCCGACGGGTGGCGGTGTCTATGCCGCGCTTGTAGTCCCAGAAGTCGTTGAGCAGGTCCACGCTAGCGTGCAGCGCGGCCACGCCGGCCGCCGTAAGGAGCGCGTCGAGGGCGTCCACCGTCCCGGTCAGCCGCCAGTCCAGCGCGAGGCCGACGGACACCGCGATGACGGAGGCCAGCAGGAATCGCACCCTGATTACTCGGAGCCAGGCAGACAGCATCGGTTACCAGATCCGGGCGGGCGCCAGTTAAATTTCATCCCCCGGGGCGCGCTCACACCAGGGACGCGTCGCTTACCTCGATCGGCTTCCGGCCCATGAACCCGGAGTCCTTCTCGTGCCAGAACTTGATCTCCGTCTCGCCGCGCTTCCAGCAGAGCCACACGTCCTCGCCGAACCTCCTCGACGGGAAGTCGAGCAGCCCCTGGTCGATGCTCTTCACGACGACCCCCGTCCCCTCCAGCACCTCGACTGCGTGGTAGAACCTGGTCACCGCGGAGTTCAGCCTCTGCTTGAGGGCGACGTACTCCCCGAGGGGCTTTGCGGCCGAGGCGCTGAGCTGCTGCTGCAGCCTCGATACCTCGTCCCTCCTGTCCAGCACGTACTCGAACTTTTTTACCACGTCGGGCAGCGCCCTGCCGGCCTCGGCGGTGGTGAAGAGCTGCGGCATGGCATGTATGGCGGGAACCATGATTAAAAATCTTGGGTGCATGTTTATTGCCTCAATTGTACGGAAAGTCGGTCCGCGCCGGATCAGGGGGGCGGTAGCCGGCTGTTTTGGGCCGTCCCGGTCACGGAAGGCCATGACAGGGAGACTTGCTGGGGGATCCCGGAAGTGCCCGGTCAGGCAGCGAGAGAAGGGCGCGCCGGTCGCCCGGGTGGCGACGCCCATGGCGAATGTGACCTCCATGCTGCCCCGCCCCTTCTTGCTGATGGCGGCGGTCTTTCCGGAATCACCTGCGGCGTAGCCGAGGAAAAACCGGTTGGGGGTCTTTTGAGGTGTCAGGAACGGTGAACCAAGAGGCCCACGATGGCTCTCCCATGCCCATTCGACGGCAAACCAGAACCCATCACCGTGCTCAGTTCTCAGCCTCTTTCTTTCTGATGTTGGCCAGCTCTTGAAGCAACCGGAGTATTTCCCTATTCTGTCGCATGATCTGGGTGGTGTTAAAAAACACATCCTGGACGTTGCTAAACATCACTGTCTTGCGCTGGTAGTCCTGATGGATTGAAATTTGGTTGATTAGGGCATCTGTCTTAGTTTTGGACATGTGCCGGACGTAGTCTTTTGCAAGATTCTCCTTTGTTGTGATGCCGCGTGACAGGCCATTCAGCGCATCCCCGGTCAAATCAATGATGCACTTGGCCCTCTCCTTCATAATCCCGTATTTTTCCGACAATGCGTCATCCCCATCTCCGTTGATCCAGATGTCCCTCATCATGTCGGGCAGCTTGTCGCAGAAATCCCCGTCCTGAATCTTGCTGATCTGGTTCAGCTGGTACTCGACTGTCGGGGCGTGGGCCTTCACATTGGAGACGAACAGCCTCGCATATGTCTCGTCCAGGCCATACTCCATCAGCTTATTCCCTATCTCAATAGCGTCGTGCTTGGAGATGTCGTTCTGGATCTTGGACAGGAGCGGAAACAGCGGCTTGTATTGCTGCCTCTGTTGGAATATGAACGGGTTGAGATCAGACACGATCCTCACCTTTTCCTAGTTGGGTAGTTGGTTGAAAAACAGTATTGACGCTTTCACGTCTTCATCGTCCTTGTCAAAAATGCTCATATCTTCAGTGCCTGCTCTATCCTGAAACTTATGCTGTCCAACTGCTCCATGACCGTATCCGGCTCACCATACCTTGTGTTTTTCCTGACCACGCCTGAGCGTGTCAGTGAATACGGTAGGGAACGCCAGTTGCGGCGCATGCTTCTCCTGTCCACGGCGGCAGAGTCCATGGTTGCCCATGGTAACATTGCAATTTATACGTTAAGGGCGTTCGCCAGGCACTGTAGTATATGAAAAGTCGGTCCGCTAGCCATCAGCCTCCGCCCCCATCCATCCCGGGTCACTCTCCCTGATCGCGGCAAGCCTGACACTGCACATGAAAGACACTGCCATGCCAACAGGGAGGGGGTTCCTTCCCAAGACTGGGGCGGGGCACCTCGGGAAGATCCACAGGACGGAGACGGATCCGAAGGCACACGCGCGGCTGCTCGCGTACGTCATGCGCAAGGAGGGCGCGCCCATGCGCCAGATAGGCGGGGCGCTGAACCGGCCCTATTCCACGGTGCGCGGGTGGCTCATGCGCGCCATGCAGATGGGAACCCGCGGCAGGCACGACGAGAGGAGGCCCGGCGCCCCGCCGAAGCTGGACGGGCCGCAGCTGGGGCAGCTCAAGAAAGACCTCCTCGCGGGCTCGCAGGGGTTCGGGTCGGGCCTGTGGACCGCCCGTCTCCTAGCGGTCCACATAGAGAGGAGGTTCGGTGTGCGGTACGGCACCTCCGGGATATACGAGATGCTGCACAGGATCGGCTTCTCCAGGCAGACCCCCCGGCCCAGGCACCCCAAGCCAGCCTCGGAATCCGAGCGGAGGGAGTTTAAAAAAAGCAAGGCGCGCCGTCTCGTACTACTCGAGGGGGTACGCCGTCGTCGCCCAGGACGAGGTGTCCCACATAATCGGGCTGGTGCAGAAGAAGACGTGGGCACCACGGGGCGCCGGGGCCACGGCCCCGTCCACGCTGTCGAGGCAGAGGTTCTGCTCGTTTGGCGCGCTGCACCGGGACGGGTTCTGCCTCTCGTTCTATTACAGGGCAAACGGGGACAGCTTCACGGGCTTTCTCGACAGGCTCCGCAGGAAGTTCGGGAAGGTGCTCGTCCTTGCGGACAACGCGGGCTCCACAAGTCACGCAAGGTGATGAAAGCCGTCGGGGGCCACGGTGGGGACGTCGTGCTCAGGCACTTTCCCGCCTACACGCCAGACCCCAGCCCGGCAGGGGGGCAGTGGCGCAACATGAGGTTGCACACTGCCAACAGGCTGTACGGGTCGGCCGACTAGATGAAGGAATCAATAGGGACGATGCTATGCACGGGGGAGATCAAGGTCGCCAAGATGAGCGATTATCTAATGTGATCACTACCCCACTCATGCGCAAGGGCGCCAGGCCCACACCGTACAAGGGGTCGGTCCATCGTGGCAACTGCACCTGGGTGGTTATCATGTGTTCATGCATGTTTATTAGCCGGGGGCTGGCACCAAGCGCATGGGCTTCGACGAGCAGCTGGAGGAGCTGATTGCCCAGACGATCAACGGGGCGGCCGCCACGATCCCGGCGTACATGGAGGACATCAGCCGGAACAGGGACGCCCTGGGGGTTGAGGACCCGAGGGAGTTCGTCTACGGGATGGTGATGGGGATGGCCCTCGGGATGGGCGGCGCCGTGCTCAGCGCGCAGAAGGAGGCCCCCACCGAGGAGGACCAGATGAAGGTCAGGGACATCGTGTACAGGAGCATCCCGCAGGTAAGGGAGCGGATATTCAAGTAGGCGCGCCGGCTCCCGCGCCGGGAACCTGCGGGCGGCCCGCGTGGAATGCCCACGCCTCATGGCAGCGGACGTTCCGTGGTGGCGCCGGGGCCGCCGGCAGCGGAGGCCGTGGCGGGCATCTACGTGGCCGCCCCGGTACTCGCGGCATGCCTGGCGGCGGGGGCCGCCAGGGGGCGGTCCCGCCGCGGCGCGTGATACAAAGGTATATCATGACTGGGGCCCCACCCAGGTCATATGCCCAACAAGATAAAGTGCTCCCACGTACTGGTGGAGAGGCAGGGACAGGCCCTAGAGGTGCTCGAGCGGCTCAAGGGCGGCGACAAGTTCGGCAGGATCGCCAGGGAGGTCTCGATCGACTCGGGCAGCGCGAAGAAAGACGGGAACCTGGGGTACTTTGGCAGGGGTAAGATGGTGAAGCAGTTCGAGGAGGCCGCCTTCAGGCTGCAGGTGGGCGAGGTCTCCGGGCCCGTGAAGACGCAGTACGGGTACCACGTCATCAAGAGGTTCGGGTGACCGCCCCCTCCCGGGCCGGCGCGGATCCCGTCGAGGATTGTGGCGCGCGCGTCTTTCATGGCGCGGGCCCGACGGGCAACCCCGGAAGACGCGGGCGGGTTTGCCGCAGCAACGTCCCGTTTCTGGGCATGGCGATTCTGGGTACGCGGGCGCGCCCAGGCCCCGGCGCGCAGGGACGGGCCGTACGGATCTTGATCGCGCAATGCCACCTCCCCTTCGGATAAATCCTATGCGCGGAGGCGCGGATCGATGGACTTACTTGCCGCACCATGTCGCGTTTTCGGGCATAAAAAGCCTGCGCTTGTTTTCGGGCCGTGCCTTAAATAGACCCGCCGCTGGGCCGCCCGCGCTCGCGCAAGCGGGGGCGAGCTCCGGTGACAACGGACGACGCGGAGCAGCGCTGGGAAATAAGGATGGCGGGATACCTGCGTCGACACCGCACCCATGTTAACCACCCAGGTGCAGTTGCCGCAACGCATCCCGCGGTTTTTCCGATCCGTGACTGGGTTGCACGGCATGGGATTCATGGCCGGCGCCGGCAAGACGGTCCGGGATGCGGGCAGCGCGGGGGGCCGCCCCCGGCGCGCCTTCCCCGTCCCGGCCGGCCTGCGCCTGCACGGCCCCCCGCTGCGGGACCCGTGGGGCGTCCTGGCGGCCGGCATGTGCCGCATCATGGTGACCATCTTGTGGGCCACCACCATGGTTGCCGGCCCATGCCTGTCCGCGTGCCTCCGGCGCGCGGACGCGTACGCGGCCTCCGTCCCGGCGTCGTGCCGCACGGCGGCGTCCGCGGCCCCGCGCATGGCCCGGCTGGCCAGGCTGCCGGGGCCGGTCTTCTTGATCCTCCCCGCGTGCGGCCGGTTCCCCGGCCGGCAGGCCGCCGGGCACGGCCCGGCCCACGACGCCGCCTGCCTTGGCCCCCTGGACCCCGGGGGCGTCCCCATCCCGGGGGCCGTCGGCACCGCGGCGAGCGCGCCGGCGCCGGCCGTGCCGGCCGGCAGCCTCGCGTCGCCGTTGTGGGCGGCCCCCGTCCCGGGGAGCCCCCCCCCCCCCCGTCACGGAGATCTCCCCCGCCAGGTGCCCCGCCTGCCGGGCGCGCCGGCCCGGGACCGACCCGTCGTGCCCGGGGCCCGGCCCCGCGGACTCCGGCTGCCCCAGGGCCCTTTCGGGGTGCATGGCGGGGGCGCCCGTTTGGATGCCGTGGCGGCCCGGGAGGCTGCGGGCGCGGCTTGCCGCGCGCGCCCTGTCCCGGGCCGGCCCCGCCCCCTGCCCGGCCACCGCGCGCATCCCCCCGGCGTGGCCCGGGGGGACGCAGCGCCCCGGCACCATGCCCGTCCCCGGCACCTGCGCCATCTTCCCTGCGCCAATCCTGTCGGTCTTCTTGGCGGTCCTGGCCATCAGGGCCGTCCTGTGCGTGTTGGCCAGTCTGGTGCCGGTCCCGGCCGCCCCGGAGGCGCCAGGCGCCCTGTCCCGCATGCTGCCAGTCGTCCCGCGGGCGGCCCGGCAGGGGCCGCCGCCCAGGCACCTGCGCGCCATCGCCCCAGCGAACTTCGCCGCGCCGTCCCGGGCGTCGGGGTACCGCCCCCTCCCGGGAACCTTCCCGTTCCCGCCCGCCACGCACGCGCCGCGCTTTCCCTTCACCATGCCTGTCCCCATGCCTGTCTTTCCCGTCCTTTCCTGTCGCCTCCTTCCGGATGCCTGGCGGATCGGAAGCCGCGCACGCCCATCAGGGCGCGAAGCCCAGTGACGCGGCGGCCCGGGTTGCCCCATTCAACAGAAAGGGCGCCAGGCCCACGCGCTACCGGGGGCCGGTCCATCGGGGCAACTACGCCTGGGTGGTTATCATGTGTTCAACAGACTAACCAGCAGGTTAAAGTTTTAAAAGCTGAAAAACTTGCAGGCCGCGTTCTGCGTCTCAGTGATACGAGCCTGTTGCGCTTATGGCACAAGGCATGCAGTCTCCGCCGCAGCCCCATGCGGCCGAATGCCTGCTTTCGCGGCCCCGCGGGCCGCCGGGACGGCGCCGGCCCCCATGTTCCGCCCCCTCCGGGCGGCTTGCGCGTCCCACCTTGCCTCGCCGGGCCCCGCGCCGGCGCGCGGTTCCGGGCGGCCGGATCCCGCCCCGCGGCCTACGGGGCGGGCCCCAGGCCGATTTCCATGGGGTGCGTGGAGCCCGGCTCGGGGGCGATCGCCAGGAACGTCCCGCGCACGCCGGTGGCGGGGTCGGGCGGGGACGTGGCCGCGTAGCCGGCGGGCACCGCCACCTGCGCGAGCCAGTCGGCGGGGACCAGGCCCGCCATGGTCGCGGTGCCGCCGGGCCCGGTCACCGCCGCCTCGAGCTCCGCGGTCGTGTACGTGTAGGTGTGGACGGTCACCCCCGGGAACGGCGGCTCCCCGGGATCCCGTTCCCCGTCGGAGTCGTCGTCGCGGTACGCGGAGACCTCGAGCGTCACGGCCTCTTCCGGGGGCACCTGGCGGAACCCGACGTCCCACGCCGAGGTGGCGCCCAGCTCCGGGCCCAGGTACGCGTAAGGGCTGCCGGTGGTGAGGGTGTGGTCGAACGGGAAGTAGTGCGTCTGGACCAGGGTGGCGTGCGGGTGCGGGGTGACGGCGCCAAACGCGTATATCCCGTCGGGGCCGGTCACGGCGGTCCGGGCCTCCCCGGTGGACACGTCCACCGCGACCATCGCATAGCCCGGGATCGCCCCCTCCCCCGAGTCCCGGACGCCGTTCCCGTTGGCATCTGAGAACACCGTCCCGCGTATGGACGCGTCGGCCCTTGACACCGACACGGAGGAGCCGTCGGTGGCGGCGGTCGCGCGCGGCCCGGCGTTGCCCGCGGCGTCCTCGAAGTCGATCCCAAACTCCACGGGGCCCGCGGGATCCGTGCCGTCGACGGCCCTAGCGGCGCTCCACGAGCCGCCTCCCGCGCTCACCGGCTCGGAGTGGTTCCCGTTGATGGCCACCGACACGCCCGCTATCCCCTCGGACGCCGTGAACTCCAGGGTGACCGCGTCTCCCGCCCGGGCGGTTCCCGGGACGGCGCCTGACGATGCCACCGAGACCGCGGTCAGCGAGGGGGCCTGGCCGTCGCCCACCGGGACGGTGAGCGGTCCCGCGACGGCGTTCCCGTCGCCGTCCACGATTCCCGTCCCCACGTACATCGCCCCGGCCGCGTCCGGCGGTGCAGGCGGGCCCGCAAACCCAAGCGTGACGGTATCGGTGCCGGATCCGGAGATTCCCGTGAACTTCCTGACCGCGGCCTCGCCGGACATAGTGATGTCGACAAAGTCGCCCAGCGCGGCGGCGACTGGCTTTGAGAACTCCACGGTGGCCTGGTTGGGGCCGGTGACGGCGGCCGAGGAGATCGCGGGCCACGCGTACTCCCCCGTGCCGGCGACCACCCGCCCCGTGGCCCAGGAATGCAGGGCGTCAGAGTACCCGAACGTGCCGTCCCCGTCGAACGTCACGGAGTACGGCGCCCCCCTGGAAAGCAGGCCGCTGGCAAACTGCTTGCCGCCAGACGGGTCGCCGGCGACGGACACGGCCGAGTTTCCGGCGTTGACCCAGGTCACCGTGTCCCCGGGCGAGACTTCCAGCGTTTCCGGGAAGAAGCAGGGGTCGCAGCCCGGGTCGGCGTTGTCCAGCGCCAGTATGTCGGAGCCGGCAAGCATGGAGACGTCGACCCTGCCCGTCCCGTCCCGGTCGGACTTTGCGTGGCGGGACTCCACCGTGGACTCCAGCAGGGCCTGGATCTCGCCTGCCGTGGCGCCGGGGTGCTTTTCCATGGCCAGCGCGGCGGCGCCGGCGGCGTGCGGGGCGGCCGCCGACGTGCCGCAGTACGCGTCGTATGCGTAGGCCGTGGTGCTGACGCAGGTGGGCGCCGTGACGTCGGGCTTGGCCCTGCCGTCCAGCGTGGGGCCTTGGGAGCTGTAGGGCTCCAGGGCGTCCGTCCTCCAGTACTTTGCCCCCACGCTCAGGGAGCCGGGCGAGTCCGCGGGGATGACGACGCTGGAGCGCGCCACCGCGTACTCGCTCAGGTCGTGGCGGATCGTGAACAGCTGAAAGTCCGCGTCCCCGGCGGCCGAGCGCCCGTCTATCGACACGTGGACGGTGGCGTCGCTCCGGAAGGCGCGCTCGACCTTCTCGAACGGGCGGTACCCCGGCTGGGCGTTGGCCGAGAGATCCAGCAGGTTCGAGTCCCCGTCTGCCAGGCGGAGGTCGTAGTCCTGCGAGGGGGAGCCCCACCAGCTGAGGATCACCGTCAGCGTTTCCCCGGCGCCCACGTCGATGTCGATCGACTCGTCGTGGCCCCGGAAGTTGTGCCAGCCGTCGCCGTCGGGATCCGAGAACCGGCCCTGCCAGTGCTTGTCCGCGGAGTTTCCCGCGGAATTGACCCACAGTATCCCGCTTTCCCTCGCCTCGCCCACCTTTTGGGATATCACGCTCGTGCCGTCTGCGGGTCCCGGGCTGTTGAACCACGCAAGGGACATTGAGACTATGTCGATGTCTCCCCGGGAGATGATGTGGTCGACCAGGTTCAGAAACTCGATCCTGGTGCCAAAGTTGTAAAGGTACAGCTCGACGTCCGGGGCGACGTCCACTATGACCTCGGCCGAGGCCGTGCCGTGGCGGCTGTTGCCGCCCGCGATGCCAGAAGAGGAGTCAAAGGACGCGTGCCCGGCGACGTTCCCCGCGATCTCCGGGTTGTGGATGTCAAATCCGGTGTCGATCACCGCCACCTTGACCCCCTTGCCGGTGTGCCCCGCAGAGTTGGCGGCGTCGGAGCCCATCACCCCGGCGCCCTCGGTCACCGTCGTGCCGCTGGAAAGCCAGACGCTCGCGCGCGTCGCGTCGAAGCCCGACGCCCCGGCGGCCGCCGTCCCGTATCCCTGGCCCGCGGGCCCGCCCGCGTGGGCCGGCAGGATCACCGGGGCCGGCTTGGCCGGGAGCGCGACGAGCCTGACGTTCTCGTCTGCCGCCACGGCCCCCAGGCTCCCCACGGGGGCCGCCGCCTGCACCAGCTCCCCGTACTGCGTCTCCACCGCCATCCCCAGGCCGCCCGGGACGGGCGCCCCCTCCCGGGCCATCTCCAGCGCCACCCGGACCGTCCGGCCGTCGGCGCCCTCCCGGGCGGCCGCGTTCTGCGCGGGCCGGTCTCCCGCCGCCGACCCGTAGAGGGCCGCGAGCCGGGAGTCCATGTTGTGGAACTTTTTTTCGGCGCCCGCCGCGGGGGGCGGGTCCTGGGCGTGGGCCGCCGGGGCCAGCGCCGCGAAGGCCAGGACCAGCGAGAACGCGAGCAGGCGATTCACGCGACGTGTTCCTTCCGCGCGCGTTATAAATCGAAGGGGCGCGTGCAACATTCCCAGAAGTGCCTCAAGAGCCCGCCGCAGTCACGCGTGTTTGGTTGCGGGGCGCCGCCGGGGCCCCCGCCTCCGGCGCATCCGCAGGGCACTCCTGGGAAGACTGCATGCTGACGCCGGCCATAAACCTCAACCACGTAACCCGGGCACGGATCGAGAAGCCGCTGGATGCATTACAGCAACTACTGGGCGGTTGACACAGGTGCGGTCTCGGGGTATTTCAGAACGCGCCCGATCAGGCTTGACGCCTGCAAGTTCCCGTACCGGCCCATCTAAGTGGAAATTTTCAATACTCGTCATCACAGAGTTAAAGTTTACGTAACTCTTACTCATTCTTTTTATTAACTCAATTTTGATAAACAGGGCATGGAAGCTCTGAATAAAGGTAAGCCTCTAAACGTCAATCTGCTTCAGACTTTGGATAATCTGTTAAAATCATACGTGGAAACGGATCATTTGGACATTCTGGTAAATGAGGTCATAGCTAATGGATACGATGCATTCAGGGAAAACAGCGTTAAAAACGGCATAATTTCCATCAAGCTAAAAAACATTGGGTCTGAATACTGTATTGAGTTTCATAACAATGCGCCACCCATGGGCGAGGACCAATTTATCAAAAAATATCACACCCTTTCAGAGTCTACAAAAACGTTAGGAGATGGGATAGGCTATGCAGGTGTGGGGGCCAAATTATTTACAGCCTCAAAATACGATGGGGAGATCGTAACCATCACAGGAACAGGAGGGGATGACTTTCTGGCATCCAAAATGTATGTTGAAGACTCCAATGTCTTGCATAAAACCTCACAGGATAGCCAACTAAAAGAAATTTTGGACGATCCAAATTATGTTCACAAATATGGAACGGCCTACAGGGCAAAGTTGACACTTCTTGCATACATGGAATTAAGGGAAAAACTGCCCAAAATCATCCAAACGTGGTGGAATTATTGCCTTTTAACAAAACAATTCATGGTTACGGTTAACGGGAAAAAACTATCACCGTGGGAACCCAAGGGTGCTCAAAGATTCAAGCGCACGTTCACTTGGAGAGGCAAGAAAATCCCAGCAATATGCTATATTTCCAAGAATGCAGTTCCAGAAGATATGCGCCACATAGTCTTGACAGTATATGGAAAGCGGATAGAAAACAACCTGTTGGAAAACCCGGTTGAGATAAAAGAAGGCTATTCCGACCGGGTTTTCTGCATGGCAGACGTTACGTTTCTTGGCAAGCATTTGAGACTGAATAAAGAATCCTTTGCAAAAAATCCAGAGACAAGCAAATGCAGAAACAAAATCAAGGAGGGCTTTTGGAAATTTCTGGAAGAGAGGGGATTACTAGCTAAAGATGTCAAGCGAAACACCGATGCAAACGTAGTGGTCAATGAGCTGACAAAACGACTGGATATCTTGCTGAACAAAAAGGAGTTCATAGATCTGAATCCGTTTTTAAACCCACGTAAGCGAGATATTCCTGCAAAAGACAGTAATGGAACAATTACCGTTTCAGAGACTTTTGGGGAGGGAACATATTCTGGCACTGGTGGTTCTGGAAGTGGCAGCAGGGAGGAAACCAATACGATAGACAGTGAAACAAACACGAATGTTGTTCAAGATGATTCTGGAAGGGAGTCAGGTTCAACAAAAAATAAAAGATCAAAAGGTTTGCAGATCATTCCTGCATTCGATATTAAAACCCATAGTGATGAGGCGTTTGTAGACTTGCTCAGGGGAGGGGTGGTGGTTGACATGGCCCATCCTTTTTTCATTTTGTGCAACAAAAATCCAACGTTACGGGATTTTAACCTGAATCGAATTTTGATTGAGGCATTAATTAAATTCAAGAACGGGGAGGTTGACTGGGATGCGACGCAGACACTGAACAAGTTTAGAGACCTTTTGCACGCGTGTTGGAAATGAAAATAAGCAAAATCCCCATAGCAATCGTCGAGATAACGACTCCCAGCGGTGAGACCATCAAGGAAATTATGATAGACGTGCACGATTACCACGAGGTGGACGGAAACCCGTCGGAAAAAATCCAAGATTTTAAGAAAAAATACTTTGCCATGATTGAAAGGATTAAGAAGTTATTTGGCCAGGATCACAACTGCCCAAGTTCATCATATTATAAAATCGGTGTCTTGTTGCAGAAGTTCAACAACGAAATAAAGAATGAGTTTGAGATAAAAAACTACACCGAGGCTGTTTCCAGAGATTTTGGATTGAGCAGGGATTACATAAATGACATTTTGTTAATAGTAGAAGTCTTTAAGAAGAACCAAATAATCGATGAAATCCCATTTTCATACTATAGGGAGTTGAAAAGAAAGAGAACCGAGCTGAAGGGCATATTTGGAAAGGAAATTCTACGCCTCAACAAAATGGGAAAGGAAGGAAAACTTCCAGGAAGGGAAAGCTACAAAATGGAATTAATAGACATCATCGAAAACAAACGCCTACATCCAAAGACCGGGCTCGACTGTTTTATGTAACGGTGCTGCCCAATGATCTTGGCAGGAATTATTTGAATTCATCATACTGGCTTGATTTTAAATATCTGCTGTTCATTGGTGGTGGTCGGCTATTGCCTCAACTTACCGAATCAGAAAGAATTACATAGCAACGCGCATGAGTTCATGAGACCAATTTATCAGACCAAAGCACACTTTGATCGCTACGTTCCACGCAAGCTATGGCCACAACCACGCCGGAAGATCCCGGGAAGGCATACAAAAAAAGAGGACCCAGTGGCGATCAAGAGGATGCCGCGGCGAGCATGGTGTGCAACCGTAGTAATCCCAACTAATAATCGCTCACAAAACAACCAACAATATCAGGCCGAAAGGTCCAGATCGTGGCAAGCCTGACACTGCACATGAAAGACATCATCATGCCAACAGGAAGGGAGTTCCTTCCCAATACTGGGGCGGGGCACCTCGGGAAGACCCGCAGGACGGAGACGGATCCGAAGGCACACGCGCGGCTGCTTGCGCATGTCATGCGCAAGGAGGGCACGTCCATACGCCAGATAGGGGGGCGCTGAACAGGCCCTACCCGGCAGTACATGGGTGACCCGTAGTCAACGCATTACCGATCCGTTCATTTTGGGCGTAACTGGTTACTTTTTGAGCATGATGGTGGGCGTGGATTCGCCCACAATGCGTGTTTTGGCGGCTCATTGTTAAACGATTTCATAAGGCGTTGACTACAGACGAGCCGGGGCCTCCGCCTCCGGCGCACACCATGATGATCGGCATGGTGGAAGCAGGTGGTGCCGGCGATGCTGGCAAAAACACGGGCCGGCGATCTCCCACAGGACAGCATGTCCATTACCTACAGACATCCCGTCCGACCTACATTAAGCAAGACAGTACGTATTTTGCGTTCCAGCATGTGGCGGTATCCAACCTACCGGTTAGACGGCATTTTTTTAGCTATTCTGCATTTGATGAACTTCATGGCCTCTACGATCTCTGCTGGTATTTCTCCAGCAAGCAGCAATTCGTTAATCCTGTCCAAATCAGCGCGGGGCTTGCTGTCTTTTGGAGTGACTTTGGTCCGCATTACGTCCTCGATGTCCTTGGTAAAGACATACATGCCGTGCTTTAATGCGATTTTGCGCAATATCTCGACACATCTTGGCTCATACCAAGACTGCCCGGTGCCGGCGCTTTGCGCATTTTCGCTTGTGTGGGAGATTGATTTTGCCATGTCCTGAATGTCTGCTTTCTCAGAGTCAGACAGCCCCTCGGTCTGCTCCACGTATCGGACTACGGGCGATGTCCTGACCTCGGTGCCGTCGATATCTATCTTGGCAGTGCACTCCATGAGGGCATCGTGGTCGAGAATGGCGGCGTGCGGAATGCCCAGCCCCTTGGCAAGATTGATCATGAGCGGCATGGAGTCCTTTCCCCCAACGTCTAGAACCGCCCACTCGTTTTCCTCCATGTTCGGGGCGTTTGGATCAGCATTGTCCGTCATATGCCGATCCGTTTTTTCCAAGACGATCCTATCTGATGGGCCCTCTACCAGGACAACCCCGCGCTGGAATAGGATGCCCCGCACCTCAGTGTCGTAAAATCTTCTGGTCATTTGCTTGCTTTGCCGCATGGGCCGGATCGCGGCATGAAGGTTGATTGCCCGGGTGTCGCCCCCTGCGGCCGAAAGCCTCCACGTGCTTTCAAAATTTTCAGAGTTTACGAGAAACGGGGAGTGTGTGATCATTACGACCTGGTTGCAGTTTTTCTGCACCGCCCTGCAGACAATATCCATCACGTGTCTTTGCATGATTGGGTGGAGGTTTGACGCGGGCTCGTCTAGCAGGATGATCTTGTTTTGCTGCCCTACCAGTGCAGTCAGCAAGACCAGCAGTTCTATTGTTCCCGCAGACGCAAACCCGGCCGGGATAGGCATCCCTTTTTTTATAACCTGGATCCCGAGTTCCTGCCTTACGATCCTTTCCGTTTTATTTTCCATGCCCGAGGGTTGGATGCCGCCGGATCCCTCGCCCCAGTACACAGCCGGCTCTGCAGTAGGTCTGTAGGGGAGCTTGACTTGCTTTGGGCGAACGATGACGTCCACTTCCATGCGGGTGATTTTCTTGAACTGCGACACGATCTCTTTGAACCTGCCTTTTGTCGGAGGATCGTCGCTTTGGTTTAGGGAGTGTAAAATCTTGGGCAGGTTTTCCCCCGACACGTTCATCATCTCTTTTTCGTACAGGAGGTCTTCGGGATCCAAGATCGCCTTTGGCCCGGAGCGGAGGTCTGCTGTCTTGACAATGGACGTCCTAAGTGACATGGCGACCAGCCTCACAAATGTCGCCTGGCGCTCTTCGGGATCGGTTCTGCTGACAAAGTCACGAAGGCTCATGAACTCCGGCACCAATTCTCCATTTGCCTCGTATTCGTCTAGTTGGAATCCGCCAGGATCGACAAGGTACTCTTCATCGGTGGCGTCGCAGACAGAGTCGAATAGCGAAAAAGAAAAGTTACGCAGATCAGGCACTCTACCCTTGTTGCGTGCGAGGAACTCTTTTAGTTCAGGGAACTGCTCCTTTGCCTCGTGTAAAATGATGGTTTGGAGGTTCCTCACAGAATCGCTGTTCCGCCTTGAGCGTGTTTTCGTGAAATAAGATTCTTGGTAAAAGAGTGTTTTCCCGCCTTTTGTAATCTTGAAATGGTACTCTGGGCGATGCCTCGTTCTCCCGCTGGCGGTTATTACCACAGTCAGGCTTTCCCCAAAATCCGAAAAGATCTTTTCGACGTTACCTGACAGTACCTTTCTGACTATTTTTTCTGCCGCCTCTGGGAGCTCCTCCCTGTTGAACGCCAGGCCGCCCATAAAGGCACGAACAGGCAAACAGGTTCATCAACGCCTCCCTTTCCTCGCCGTCAAAATCCAGATCCAGTTCAATCCGAATAGGCCGCTCAAAATTTTTGTTGTGGTAGTATGGCTCGGACGGCGTGTTCTGCCCGCTCAGCAGGTTTGCTGCCAGTTCGATGGCCCTGAATACGTTGGTTTTTCCAGAGTTGTTGGCGCCGACAATCGTGTTCAGTTTTGAAAGTTCCAGCTCCTGTACGGCGTTTCCAAACGAAAGGAAGTTCCGTAACCGTATTTTTCTAATCTTCATCTCTAATCTGCCGTGTGGCTGTTATTCGAGTGTCTCAGTGCTTAAAGATTTTGCTTGCTAGTAATCTGTCGCATGACTCGGCACGATTCGCCAGGGTCATGACCTGACCGCGCCGTCCGGCGCCCCCATACTCCTGCCGCCTCAGCCCACCCGCCGTACTGGGCTCCCCTGAGTCTTATCTCCTGCGCCGCGTGTTCCCACTTGCGCGTGCGCACGCGGCCCGCGAACATCCTCTTGAACGCCGACGTGGCTATCCCGGTCAGCCGCCCCCGCCGTACCCGACCGGGCTTCGTCCCAGAAGTACAAGGATCTACTTTCGTTCCGCGTATTTGGCCGCATGGCATACCGGAATCCTTGCCCCGGCGTATCCGCGAGATGCCAGGGAGAGCGAAATGGCGGAATTGTTTTTGTGGTGGATTTTCTACGGTGAAACGATTTAGCAAGACTGCTGGCAATCCCGAATTCCTCGATACTCTGAAGCGGCAACGTTTTATTCCCATACAGGCACAGTGCGGTGTTGGAGCCCAAACCCCACCAGTATAGAAAGAACCCGGAGTTCAAGGGGCTAGAGGCATTTGTCTGGGAGTACCTAAACCAGATAGGCAGCACCATACCGCAGATAGAAAAGGGCAAGGACAGAACGCATGGCGGGGATCCGGGGCAGCGGAAGTCCGGAAACGAGCCGATCTGGCACACCAAGGCAGGCCTGGACGAGTTTGTGGCAAGATCGCTGAACCTGAGGCTGGAAGACTACGGCGCGGACAAGAGTGCAAATCCGCTATACAAGGCAATAGCAAACGAGATATCCAACCTGCGAAAAAACGACATCCTCATAGATTGGAAAAAAGTCAAGAAGAGCAATACGGGCATGGGGGTGTGGCGGCTAGACAAGACCAGGATTGAGGAATATGCGCGTGATCGCGTTGAGGAGGAGATGGGGAGCAGGAACTACTATTCCGTGGGCCTCTCACACATAATATTCGTAAGGCAGAAACAGAACGCATTCCGGGCAGAGCTTTTAAGAGAATACTACAGGTGCGTGTTTTGCGCATTCAAACTGGCGGATTACCTGATAGGCGCGCATATTGTGCCATACTCGGTAATGAGAAAGGAGGATGCGGAAAATTCCATGAACCCCGCAAACGGGTTGCTGCTGTGCAGGATGTGCGATGCCGCATTTGAGCTCGGTTCCATAACAGTAAACGAGGATCTCAGCATCGAGGTGTCAGAGTACCTGAAGGAGCAGACCGCCTGTTACGCAAAGTCCTGGATCAGGTCTATCGGCACGGAGATAACCCTGAAAAAGAACCCGCGGCATCAGCCGGATCCCAAGTACCTCAAATGGAAGAAGGAATTGATACGAGGGGTCTAATTGGTTTAAGAGCTAAAACGCGTTCTGGCTCCCGGATCGACGTCTTTTTGCGCAGCAACCATTTCTCCGGGGTTTTAGGCGGCTTGCGGGCGGCCGCGCCAGGCCGTGCCGATCAGCGAGGCGGGCGAGAGCCAGCCCTGCGGGACGGCATGTCAAGTGTGCCGTAGCCCGGTGCCGGAAGTGCAGGCATCCCGCAGGTATCGCATCGGGGCCGGGCGCAGTCAGTGAACGCATGCATGGCCAGCACATTGTGGAATCGCCCAACAGGAGATCCCCGGCCCCAAGAACTTTTAATCTCCACCACAACCATGCCCGTCACCATGACGCTGGGCATCACAGCGTGGTCAAGGGAACGATCGCACGTTACGGGGAACTGCCGACTCCGTGCAGATGCTGGCCATTCCAAGAATGGCGGCTACGACGTGTTTCTGGCAGTAGCCCGTTTCCAGGAATCTGGCATGCCTGCTCATCCTGCAATCTTTGCAAGCTTTTTGAGCTCTTCCTTGTCCAGCGTAAGCCGGAACAGGACGGCGTCTGGGTTCTTGGCGCCCTCCGACATCGGGTAAAAGCTGATCACGAATCTAGAGCCGTCCTTCCTGACCTCGTACGGGCGGCCTCCCAGGGTTTCTCGCATGCTTCCTGTTTCTGGCAGGGAGCTTATAGAGTTATTGGAGCCAATAGCTTGTTACGCAACTGCCAGAAATTACCAAGTCTAAACAGTTGAGCCGCCGGCCTAACCACGCCAAATCTAAAATGCCTTGGATCACGGCCGTGCGCCATACCCGTTGGCTACAACCAACAACTAGAAACACGTCAGGTGCAGGTGGCACTCCAAGCGGCACGGCCATGATATGGCCCGTGGATCGTGCCGAGTTATGCAACAAGTTACCCATACTCAATTGTACGGAAAGTCGGTCCGCATCGGATCAAGAGGACGGTAGCCGACTATTTTAGGCTGTACCGATCACGGAAGGCCATGACAGGAAGACTTACTGAGGGGTCCCGGAAGTACCTGGTCAGACAGCGAGAGAAGGGCGTGCCGTCATCCCAAGTGGCGCGGGATCTGGGAATCACCGCCAGGCACGTGCGGAGGCTGTGGGCGAGGTTCCTGGAGACCGGAACGACGGCGGCGGGGATGGGCAGGCCGCGCACCTGCATGACCGCCGCCATGATACGGCTGGTCACCGGCGCCCACGGGAGGCGCCCTGCGGGCGCGGTGCGCACCGCGAGGCGCCCCAGGAGGTAGTCTGTTGCACAACTGCCAGAAATTGCCGAGTCTAAACAGTTGAACCCCCGGCCCAACCATGTCAAACCGAAAAGGCCTTGGATCACGGCCGCGCACCGTCCCCGTTGGCTGCGACCGACAACGAGAAATACGTCAGGCGCGGGAGGGGCCTGGCTGTGTCGTATGACCCCGGCTGGGAGGACGACCTGAGGGAGGCCAACGCCGGCAAGGAGGGCGCCCCGTTCAGGTACGCCGGGGCGCTGGTCATGGCCGCCGCCGCGGTGAGGACCTCGCTCGGGGTCCAGTACAGGCAGCTGTCCGGGCTCCTCGCGGGGATGCTGGGGGGGCACGGCGCGCCGCACTACTCGGTGCTGGCCAGGAGGATGGCGCGCCTCGACGTGGACATCGGCGGGGGAGTCGTCCGCGTCTCCGGCGGCGGCCAGCCCATGACCCTGCTGGCCGACGCCACGGGCCTGAAGCAGTGCAACCGGGGCGAGCGGGTACGGAAGAAGCGGGAGGCGAGGCGCGGGTTCGCCAGGCTGCACCTGCTGGCCGACGCCGACACGAAGAAGATGCCCGCGGCGGTGGTGACCGACGACAGGACGGGCGACTCCCCCATGCTGAAGGAGCTCCTGGGAACCGTGGCGGGGCCGCGTGGCGGGAAGCCGGACGGGAAGCCGGCGGGGAAGCAGGACAGGCGCATGGCGCTGATCCGCGGGAAGGCAGCCGCGGCGGGGGATCCCCTGCCGCGCGTGGGCTCGCCCCCGCCCAACCTCCTCGCGAGCGGCGTGGCGCCGCTCGCGCTGCAGTGCGGCCAGCCGCCCGGCTCCCACGGGGCGCGCCTGATCGCCGACGGGGCGTACGCGTCGCGGGACAACATGCGGAGGTGCCGCGACATGGGCGTGGGGCCTATCATCCCGGTCAAGGTGGCGTCCACCGCCAGGGGCAAGGGCGCCGGCGGCGCGTGGGGCGAGGCGGTGCGGGACCAGCTGGGGGGCGGCCCGGAGGCGCGCGTCGACAGGATGGGCACGAGGGAGAGGGAGGAGAACGTCCGGTACCGGGAGGCCAGGAAGGGGTACGGCAGGAGGTGGCTGATCGAGATAATCATATCGGCGTTCAAGAGGATGTTCGGGGACCACGCGCGCTCGCGCAGGTGGGAGAACATCGTGCAGGAGGTAAGGCTCAGGGTGGCCCAGTACAACCGGTGGGCGGGGGAGGCGGGGGCGTAGGGACTCCAAGCGGCACGGCCTGGCCACGGCCCGGGGATCGTGCCGAGTTGTGCAACAGACTACCAGGAGGGACCATTATATAAGCTACTGCTCCGCATGCCGGATATTGAAGAAGGCCGGGGCGGTGGCCGCGTCTGCCGCAAAATCGAGGAGGCGCAAGTGGGTGCGCCACGGGCGCAAATGCCCGGACGCCATGTGGCACGTCGACTGGCACGGGACGAAGGACCCCCGGTTCAGGGGCCTCCAGCTGGTCGCGTACCTGGACGACGCCTCGCGGTGCGCGGTGGCCGCGCGCGTGTTCACGCAGGCCACGTCGGAGAACGCCGTGCTGGCGCTCAGGGACGCGATCGGGCGGTTCGGCACGCCGGCCACCGTGCTCTCCGACAACGGCCCGTGCTTCGTGGGCCGGAACGGCCGCAGGAAGGCCCCTCCCCGGCCGTGGAAGCCCACCGCGTCCGGGGCGGAGCTGCTGGGCCTCGGGATCGAGCTCATAAACTCCAGGCCGCACCACCCCCAGACCAACGGGAAGGCCGGGAGGTTCTTCCGGAGCGCGGGGGACGGGACATGGCACTACGAGAGCATGTCCGAGTACATGGCGTACTACAACGAGGACAGGCCGCGCTTCTCCCTGGACATCGACAACTACCAGACCCCGCTGAAGGCCTTCCATGACAAGGAGGCCGTGGCAGCGATCAGGGAGAGCAACCCGGGATGGATGGAGGCGGAGGCGGATGACTAGCGGACCGACTTTTCATATACTACAACAAGTTACCCATACAGCAAGTCTTTTATTTCACTGCCCATTTTTTCCATTATGGATTTATTGCCAGATCATACTACCCACATCCCGTTATCAGAAATAACCATGGGAAAGAGCCAGGCTCGGCAAAGGAATACCAAGGTGGATGAAGATGACGACTTGGTTCATAGCATACGTAAGGATGGCCTACACAACCCAATCGTTGTAAAAAAAACTGACGAACACCAATTTGAATTGCTGAGCGGCCAACGAAGGTTTAGAGTGCATGAAATGCTTCAGAAGCCCACAATCAAGGCATATGTGGTGGAAAAGGATATTGACGAATTTGAGGCAAAAAAAATCTCGTTTGTGGAAAATGCCGCACGCAGGGATATGAAACATGCAGACTATGTTGACACCATACAGATTTTCATGAACAAGTATAACAACACCAGGACTGTTGCAGAAGAGCTCGGCATGAGCGTCAACACTGTGAGAAAATACCTGACCATCGGGAGGCTGCCAGAGGCAGTTCAGGCTCAAGTCCAAAATAAAAAAATCACCGCGGACAACGCGATTAAAGCGCTGGACGCTCTTGGCGGTGACGAAACCAATGTAGATGAAGCGGTCTTACTTGAGACTGCGCAAGAGATGCAAAAACTTGCACCGCAATCGAGGAAGAAGATGATCAAGATAAAACAAAATGAACCAAACTTAAGTGCGGCCGATGCTGCCAACAAAGCAAAGAAAAGCACCCAACTTAACAGGTTTACTATTGAAGTCCCCTATGAGCAATTGACACGAATAGACAGATTCAAACAAATAAAGGAAATTAGCAAAACCGAAGAGGCAGCAATTGAGCTGATTGATCGGGGTCTTGATTCTGCAGAAGCATAATGTCCATTCTACAAAGCCCGAAGCGCTTAGCTAAACTACTTGCCAGTATCAACGTATCATATTCTGAAAGACCAATATCTCCTATACAGGTTGCAGAAGAAATTGGCGAGCTATTAAAAGAGTTAAACGGTGACAAAAACGAACTCAAAAAACGGCTACCGCTATCTCAGGGCATCATTGATGGGTTTCTGCGTTTGTTAAACCTGCCGGGGAAAATCCAGGACATTATAGTGTGGGGGGAATCCAATAAGAATACGGGCGAGATTTCTTTTAGTGCCGCAAGCTATATTTGCAAATTAGAAAACAGCGAGGATGTCTTGAAGCTTGTGGGGGCAATGCATGATCTTGACAGGCCCATCACAAAAGAAGAGATCAAGGACATAATCAGCCTTAAAAAACACAATTCAGGAAAGCCAATCGAAAACTGCATCAATGAAGTGCTTGGCGTGACGAGGCCCACAGTGATCCAGCATTTTCTTTTTATCAGCGGCATCGACCCTTCAATTGTGAATGAACTAAAGGCAGAATCGCAAAAAAATAACATGAAATTGGATGATTGTGGAATTAATGTTCTTTCCAAACTATTTCCCTCGGGTTCATTAAAAGGGGTCAAAATACACGATGACTATTTACAGCTGCATCTGTCCGAAGACGGAAGAAATTTCATGCGAAGGTATGGCGATTCCAACAACATATCTCGCAAGGATATAATCAACCACATGTTTGAGAAGGGAGCCACTGGAAATGAACAACAATGAACTTTTTTCTAAAGTCAAAATTACGGAACGCGGTGCAGTTTGTTTAGGAAAATCCCTTGTATGTGACGGGTTTGAACCCGACTACCATGCTGCGGCGTTTACTCATATCCACTCTGATCATGTTTCTGACAGTTTCGAAACATGTATGCACCAATACAATGTATACGCCTCAAAAATCACCGGAGACCTGCTGGAGGCCATCACTGAGGATACCTATTCTGGAAGAACCCAGTTTAAGCGAATCGATTATGGCGCCCCACAATTGATAAAATTTAATGATCATGGAGATTACTTGGAGCTTTTGGAATCCAAGCACATGCTGGGCTCAAGCCAGGTATTGCTGCATACCCATGATCAGCTGAAATTGCTTTATTCAGGTGATATCTCTCCAGATGATCATCCTCCCAAATGCGATGTCTTAGTTATTGATTCTACTCACGGAGATCCCAGATTTGACAAAATCATCGATAGCGATAGCCTTGAGAGGCGGTTGTTGGACATAGTAGTAGAATCAATCGATACCAAAAAACCTGTCTGCATACATGCTCACAGGGGGCAGTTACAAGACATAATGCATATTCTGTCTAACGATTCAAGGATTCTGCCGGAAGTTAAATTTCTAACCTCAAGCACCGATTTACAGATTGCCGAGGTTTATTGCCGTAACGGCGTTGAAATCAAGAGTTTGATAGATTTGCAATCTTATGAGGGGGAAACCATAACCAGCAACGGCTACCCATGGGTCGAATTTAGGCCAACTCTTCAGTTTACAAGACCAGAAGATCGAGGCCAAATGACTGGCATTCATGTATGCGGTGGTTTTGGCAATGCTACCATAAGGGCCGATGGCAACAAGCACTGGATTGCCAGTGATAGCCACGCGGAGTTTTCTGATTTGTTGCGCTACGTCAGAGAGGCGGATCCCCAGGTAGTAGTCGTAGACAACCGCAGATCATCTTTAGGAAAAACGCTTGCCGAAAAAATCAACGAGATCGGCTACGAATCTAAGGCCATGCCCGTATTAGAAAATGACTAAATCAAGACAGCATTTTAAACAGTATTTGAAGGCGTTTATCCAACGGGCCCTGTCTGCATGCAAGGAGGAATACCTGAAAAATAAGCAGAAATATGAGGGCAGAGTCCCCATGGCAGATTTTTCGGGCCGAACACTGTCAATAACGCACAGGGATACGATAGATTACAAAAAACTGAGTCTCGCGTTAAAGACCTCTATTAAAAAATACCCGGAAGCCAATTCGCTTTTTAAGATCATAAGAAATATCCTAAAGTCCAAGATCAATCAAACCGAATCAAAAAACACCAATAAGACGGATGTCGATTACAATGGATTGGATTCCCAGTTATTTTATTGCATATTCCATTATTTAAAAAATTACGGGTTTGAATTCGATGAGTCCAACTTTAATGAAACCTTTTCAGCTTTTGATCAATATCTGCACCTGGGTTTTGACAATTACTGCTATCTTACTCCCTTGTATAATTTTGATGGTGATTTTGAGCACTGCCAGATATCATCCTGCTTGTGGATACAAAAAATCCCAATTAGTTTTTACAGTAAAATCATAAACTTGAATCTGGGCATCCGTGAGATTCCGTCTTATCAAAGACAGCTCAAATACGCACTATTTTGTAGTGTTGGGACTAAGACTTCCCCCAGTCCCCCATCTACCGCCCTTAAAAATTTTGAAAATACTCTCAATGCACTGAAACTATTTGAACGGGGAGATCCGAGCTTCGGAGATGTGTTTGGAATTCTCTCCAAAGATTGGCCTGGTTACAGTTTGAGCATTATAGAGCGCGGTCACGAAAGATCACCTTACTCCTCCAGAAAATACCGCCTAGACGAGAAAAAAGCAAAAGATTTTGCGCATTTTCACGAGAAGTTATTCGGCAAAATATCCAAGCTAGACAGGAAATCTGGCTTCTTAGAATCTTCAATTCGTCGTTTTGGAATGGCATTTCATCATAGGGAGCCGGTAGATAAGATCGTGGACCATGTTATCTGCTTGGAGTCTTTGCTGGTTCCAAACGTGGGGGATGCCACCCTCAAACTATCCCATAGAATGTCTTCCCTGTTAGGTGACAACGACGCCGAACGTGTATGGATATGGAAGTTTGCAAAGGAGGCCTATAAATTCAGAAGTGGGTACCTACACAAGTCCAAAGAGCGGCCAATTAAAATCGACTCTCATAATTTAGAATTAGACGAGGTATCTGCTAAATTGGAATGTCTTTCTCAGCTTGCCATCATGCGAGTAATCCAACTATTGCACAAATATGATTCCCAAGATCAAATTGTTGATGAACTTGATCAATCGATGTATGACCGCGGTAAATTGAAAAAACTTCAAAGGGTTTGGAAACACTAAAGTGGCGATGATTGTGAATTTCACCGTAGATGCGGCGATGCAGAAACCTGCAGGTGCCCAGCTGATCGTGTACGCCCCGAGTTACTCTGAGACACACTTCAGGAGCCGTTAATTTTTGAGATCTGTTTTACGGCTTCCGCTATCTTCCGGGCTGAAAACTCCACCCCGTGATCCGGCTGGTCGCTAAAGCGCCCTATCCCAACACGGATTGACGAGAAAGCCCGGTCCTCGCCGAACCCCAATGCCATGATCACGTGTGATGGCTCCACGCTTTGGGTGGTGCACGCTGATCCTGTAGATATCGCAACGTGGTCCGAGACCGAGTTGATTATGGCCTTGCCTTCCACGCCTGGAAAGTAGAGGTTGAGGTTGCCTGGCAGCCGATCGTCCTTGGGGCCATTGAGTGCCACATCCGCCTGTCCACGTATGAGATCAAACATCGTGGAAGACAGGCTCCTGAGTATCGTGGCCTCCGAGTGCATCTCCTTGTGTGCGATTTCTGCCGCTTTGCCAAACCCGACTATCGCCGGCACGTTTAGGGTTCCAGAGCGCATTCCGTGCTCCTGTCCGCCCCCGTAGACCAGGGGCGATACCCGGACTCGTGGGTGCATGCCCCGAACATATAGCGCGCCTATTCCCTTGGGACCGTACATCTTGTGCGCCGAAAACGACATCAGGTCGATGTTCATGTCTTCGGTGCTGACCGGTATGTGGCCTACTGCCTGCGCCGCGTCGGTGTGGAACAGTACCCCCTTCTCGTGGGCCATCTTTCCTATGCTTGCGACGTCCTGTATCGTGCCGATCTCGTTGTTTGCGGCCATTATGGATATCAGAACCGTCCTGTCCGTTACGGCATCCTCGAGTTCGCCCATGTCGACGAAGCCATGCTCGTCTACCGGCACGTACGTCACTTTTTTCCCCATGGCCTCCATATGCCTTGCCACGCTTAGCACGGATTCGTGCTCGGTAACGCATGTGATCATGTGATCGCCGGCATCCTCGTACGCATTCATGACGCCGGATATTGCGAGGTTGTTCGACTCTGTGGCCCCGCTTGTAAAGACAATCTCGTTTTCTTTTGCGCCGATTGTGGCTGCAATGTCTTTTCTTGAAGACGAGACTGCCTCGGCGGCCTTGCTGCCGTACACATGATCCGTGCTTGATGCGTTTCCAAAGGAATCCGCAAAGTAGGGCATCATGGCATCAAGCACTCTGGCATCGAGCGGCGTCGTGGCGTTGTTGTCAAGGTACACGATGTCTTCTAGTTGAGGCAATTCTCCCGCTCCTGTAGTATGACGCGCTCAAAGTCGGACATGTCGTGTATGCGGGCAAACAGCGCTATGGTTCCGCGGTTAAAATGCGCACGCACCATCCTGTTCATCCACATGTTGGGGTTGAACCCGTCCCTCCTCAGTCGCTGGATCATCAGCGCCATGAACATGTCCTCGTAGTCTCCGAACAGCACGGATGGGTGTATCTCCGATCCCTTCTCGTCGAACTCGTCCGGGTTTGGGGGGGAGGGGTCGTTTAGCGACATGCATATTGCGAACCTCCCCATTATGTTGGGGGCCAGGCCTGTCCTCGACTTTAGCTGCGCAAGCAGGTTCTGCGAGCGCGAACTCATCCTAAGCCTAGCGAACCGCAACAACCCGGCGTCCCCCCTCGTTCCAGAAGTAGCTATCGTGCTTCTTCGTAGATCCCTTGCTATCAACATATTCCAAGGCATATGACCGCATCAGGTGGGGCTTCAGTTTTTTGTAGTCCCGGTATTCAATCTCCTTGTCGGTGGAGAAGATTAAGATCTGGTGCGATGCTTTGGGAAGGAACTTGGCCATGATGTTTGTTCTGTGCTTCCCGTCAAGCCGTGCCAGCGGGGTATCTATGACAAACGGCAGTGGCCTGCCGGAGGTCTTTGCCAGTGACCACAGGACAGACATTGCAAACATCTGCTTCTCGCCCTCGGACAGGATATCTTTTTGTAGCGTGGAGCCGTTTTCCCTAAACAAAGTTATCTCAAACGTGTCAGGGTTGACCACGACCTTCTCGACCAGGTTTTTCTTATGCATGAGCAGTTTGAGATAGCCCAGCACATAGCCCTCCAAGAGCCGAATTTTTTTGTGTTTTAGTTTCTCGGCAAACTCCTCCAAGGCGCTCTGGACCTTCTGGGTTAGTTCTACACGGATTTCAGCCTTTTCGTTATCGTATATCTCAGATGTCAGGGCTTGTATCTTGTTGTCAAGATGCCGCTTCAGGGACGTCTCGCTCGCTATTTTTTCCTTCATGTGTGAGAACCGTACTGACAGTTCGCCCTTTTGCGACTGGGCATTTCCAATATCTGAAACCAGCGAGCTGATCTCGTCATCACGGGGGGCGCTTTCGATGGACACCTCCAGCCTGTTCATCTCCTCTGCCACCTTGACGAGGGTTTTCGTGTGTTTTCTGAGTGCCGAGATGGCATCGGTGTTGGCTTCGTCAATTATGGACATCATCCTGGATGCCTGGGAGGCCGAAAAATCAAACACGGGCTTGGGGACCGCTTTGGCGCGGGTCTTTTCCTTCCGGAGCATGGAGGACATGGCGGATACGGCCGCATCAATGTGACGCCTCTCGAGCCCGGACTCTTTCCAGAATTGCGCGGTCTTGATCTTGGAAGCGATATGGCTTAGCTTGGAGTCTACCAGATTGTCGCCGGCCAGTTGCTGCTGTATTGATTCATCCTCCTTGATCTGTTCAGATAACCTCACGAGGTCGTCTGGGATCATTGCAAAGGGCAGGGTTCCAGAGCAGAGCTCTGCCACGTCTTGTCGGACATGCTCATACACTGCCTTTTTTGCCGCAAGCTTCCCCCTGGCAGCATCACGTCCACTGGCAAACGTGCCCCCGATGCCAGAAATCTTGCCTTCCAGGACCTCGATCTCCTGATCTAGCCGATCCATGTCGTTTTGCAGGGCGGCGGACTTTTCTTCCAGGTTGGCAATCGTGCGCATTGCATCGGCTTTCTCCTTTTCGTATCTGTCGCAGTCCTGCCTCAGGTGGTCGCTTTTCTTGGTGAGGTTCCTCGCAAGGTTGATCCTCAGGTCGGTGCGGAGCTGCTCTACAAGATCTATGCCCAGAAGGGATTTGAAGGATTCCTTGATCGCTATGTCCTCGGTTCCTTCCTTGGCAATCTCCACTATCTTTTCGCCGTCGAAAAAGAACAGGTTTGCTATCCCCTTTGGAATCAAGCCCTCTACGAACGACTGCCAGTGGGACTTTTCTATGTCTTCCAATGGGGCGAACTCGGCATCATCCGACGTGCGTTTTTTGACGTCAAGCGTCTCCTCTATGGAGCCCTCTTCTTTTTTCCAGAAGCGCTCCACCCGGTATTCGGCGACCTTACCGTCGTGAAAGAACTTGAATTGCACGGTGATCGACGCGTGGTCGGCAGGGGTTAGGCTCTTGGCGTACCGGTGAATCTTGCGTGCGAGGAACTTTCTGTATTCTTTTTTGGACACCCGTCTGCCCAGGGCAGATATGCCGTAAAGGCATATGGTCATGGATTCAAAGAGGGTGGTCTTCCCGGCCCCGTTTGTTCCGCCAATCAGTATAATGGGCTTTTGGGCGGTACATGTAAAGTCAAACTCGTTTTTCCCCCTATATACGCCGTAATCCTGCAACACGATGCGCGTGACTATCAACGGTTGTTCACCAGGCTGCGTTTTGAGTGATTTCGTGATTCCAAATCACGGATGATCTCTGGCATGTCATCCCTCCATTCCTCTGCGAGTATCTTGTTGATCTTGGGGTATATCTTGGAATGCTGCACCATGCCTTGTGATTCGTGTTCTGCATTGAGCAGTTTAGACACCAAAAGGGCAGGAACGTCGTTTTGTTGGCAAATTTCCTCCAGCAGGTCCTGCTCCACCACGCCGAATACTCCAAGATCCTCCTGGGGCGGGACGAGTTTTTCGCCCATGATCTTTTCGTAGATCTGGTATGCCGTATTCTTCCAGTCGCCCCTCTCCATCCTCCATATCCTTTGGATCTCATGGATCTCATCCTCCAAGATTAGCATCATGTACGGGTCTGGCCCGTCCTGCCTGATTTTTTTCTGGGCTTTTAGTAGTTTCTTTAGAAATTCCTTGCAAAAGTCCATCGTGTATGGGCCAGGAACCAGTCTGTTGTGCGGATCGTCGTAGTCAATGCCCTCTGGCTCTTTTACGGATTCGAGCATCTTCTTGTCAAACCCCTTCCTGCGTCCGTCGTCGATGAGCTTCATCTGCCCGGTCCTGCGCTTGAACGAGCGCACCTCCTTCCTCTTGGCAGGCTCTTGCGTGGCCTTGAGATCCTCGCGCAGTTCAAGCAGGGGCTCCATCCAGCCCTCACCGTTTTCGATCGTGTTGCGCAGGGACGAGTCATCGTTGACCACGGTGCACGTCCAGCATCCGAACCTGCTGTTTCCACAGGACGGAGTGCTGGCATCCACCACCAGTGGGCATTCCGAGGCGTTTGCGTTCTGGTACATTGCCAGCAGATCCCTGTTGTTGGAGCCCCACGGGTTTTTTTTCTGCAGCAGGTAATTCCACACATCCTTGGACGTGAAATCACGCAGGGGCGTATACACATAGGTCTGGGCAAACTTCGAGTGCCGCGAGAGCAGGCTTCCCTCAATCTCATAGAGGTTCATTAGCTGTTGTCGGGAACCGCTCTCGTCCTTCCTGGTTCCCAGAACCACAATTGCCTCGCCATATTCCGATACCCTGTCCTGTATGAACCTGTCCGCATTACGTATCTTGAGCCTCTCCGTGCACCACCTGAACAGGTTGCTTGGGGCCGGGAATCCCTTTCCAAGGAGGCACACCCAGAAAGTATCCTCCATTAGAGGACGGACCAGGTTTGTTGATATCGGAAGGCGTGATTTTTTGGATGCTTTTTCCATCATGTCGAGTGTGCTGGTGATTTGCTCCACAACCTTGGGAGACTCTACCAGCGTGTCAGACGATATTATGAAGATCCGCTTGTGTAGTTTTTTTGCGGGTAGTTCGGACAACGCCTCCCAGATAAGCTGGACCATGCATGTGGAGTCCTTGCCTCCGCTGAATCCGAGAATCCACGGTCTGTTGTCTGAAAGATATACCTGCCGGATCTCCTCATAGATGTCCCTCACCTTGCGGGTTTTAAATATAGATTCTGTGGGCATTCAGGCGTCCATCCCTATGGTTTCAGGCAATCCAAGGCCGACTAATATTTCATTGGCTGCCCTCTTGATCCCCAGCCGGTTCTTGATCAGTTTGCCGTCCATGACTACCTTGTCCTGCCAGATCGGGCTGTTTCGCATCCAGTCGATCTTCTGTAGCCCTCTGATCCGATCTTTCCAGTCAGATCGCTGGACCAGCACATGGCCCACCAGCCCTAGCGCGTTGAGGATGTTTGTGTGTGCATGGACGTAGTCCTTCCTCAGGTCATAAGGAGTGAGCTTTTTCTGCACCAGAAGGTTCCACTCGGGTATATTTGATGCCACAGCGTCCCAGTACTCCACTGCTAGTTTTTGTTTTTCAGCAGAGATCGATTTTGTTGTGGGTTTGAGGCTTAAAAGATACCTTGTCGCATCTGCCACCCCGTTCAAAGTCACAAACTTGGTTGAGCGGTTGGAGATGTTTGTGCGCTCCATCTCCGTACGCCCGCAAAACACCTCAACGTCATTGACCAGATTGACGATGAATCTTGCAAACGTGTCCCGGTGGTCATACAGCAGTCCCAGTGACTTGGTTGGCTTGACCGCATGTTTGTTGAGGTCAGCAAACATCTGCTGGCTTCGCTCCAGCCCCCTGTCCTCAAACACGACTACAGCCATGCGTTCCATGCCAATGCGTTCGTCGTCCTCGTATGCAGACCGGATTGCGGCGCACCGGTGCTGTCCATCATTGACTAGGATTCTTGCACTGCTTGGTATCCTGATCTTTCCCACCTTGCTCTCCGAATTGTTACGTGGAGTAGGCTCAAAGTCTATCTTTTGGTCTACAGAGACCGTAATCGCTGAAAAGACATAGTTGTCAAGGTTGTCCAGTATGTAAGATGCTATCCTGGGCACGCGTGATTCCCTAATCTTGCGCTGGGCCCTCAAGTGTGCAGGAATTCCGGAATCCTTGTCAAACTTGAAGTGGTTGCTTATGGTGGCAAAATCAGACATCATGATATAAAACACGCGTCCAGCCTGAATGCCCTTTGTGGCGTCGAACGTCAGGGAGCTGGCAGCCTCGGCCTCGACATACTGTTGCCTGCTCATTCATGACGCACCTGGAAGCATGTTGTAATTTTAATTTGCACGCGCGGTACTCGTGTTTTCCACTTTTGAGAGGGTTTGTGGCTAGGTGTTGACCTAGACGTTAATTCGTTTTAGCTAACATATGCAATTGATGTAAAGCGCAAAAAGAAAATTTCAAATTAAAATAAGGGCGGGATTGAAATCTCCGTTACAAATACTGTTAACATATTACTAATATAGTAAACACATAAAATAATTGTTCATTTTGGCCGGAACTATCTCCGGGTTCATCGTGCCCCATATTGACCCAGTGGGTTCTACGGCGTCACCGCACAGGCGGCTACCTAGATAGTTCGTCACCACCCCATAGTCAGCGCATTATCTATTCGCTCATTTTGGTCCAGGGGGGATTCTTTTTGCGCATGGTGGCAAGCGTGGATCCGCCATATTGCATGTGTCAGTAGCACGTTGCTAGTCGATTTCATAATGCGTTGAGTACAGAATACGGGCCCCGCGCCGCGCAGGAAATGATGCGGCACCATAGGCACCGGCGGTCACGTGAACGCGTCGAGGCCTGTCTTGCCCGCGGCCTGGTTTTTCTTCAGCTCCCGCTCCATCCTGTCGCCCATGGACCTTGCCGCCGTCATCTTCCGCCGCCCTATCCAGTAGTACGTCTCGTCGATGGTCCCCCTGGCGATGAGGACGGTCAGCCTGCCGGCGTCCTTCCGCCCCGTCCTCCCGCGCCGCTGGACGAACCGGATCGAGCTGGGCACGTTGTCGTAGAACACGACCTGGTTCACCTCGGAGATGTCCAGCCCCTCCTCGCCGACTCGGGTGGCCACCAGCGCCCTGATCTGGCCGTCGCGGAACTTCCGCACGACCTCGACCTGCTTCTTCTGCTTCAGCCCCGACTCGCCGGCCTTGCCGATCAGTATGCCCGCCGGGATCCCCATCTCGGCCAGGCTGTCGCGTATGACGTCGACGGAGTCGCGGTAGCTGGAGAAGACCAGCACCTTGCCTGGGACGGACTCTATTATCTCCCTGAGCTTCGGGATCTTCGAGTGCTCGATCCCCTTGGCCTTGGCCTCGTTTGCCAGCCGGACTGCCCTGGTGAAGTTGGGGTCCTCCTCGAAGAGCTCCCTGACCCCGGCCCCCTTCTTTGCGCGGGCCCGCTCGCAGAACTTCAGGAACGGCGTGATCCCGTGCGCCTCCAGGATGTTCAGCGCGTAGTGGATCCTGATCGCCGTGAACAGCGGCTTCGCGGAGCGCCTGTCCCGGCCCAGGACGTGCGGCCGCAGCCGCAGCAGCGCCGAGAGCGACCGGTTGTCGCCCACGCCCACCCCGTTCCTGCGCAGGGTGGCGTACCTCTCGTCGAGCGCCAGCTTTACCAGCTTCTGGATCGCCCTCATCTCCGGCGGCAGGTCCACCTTGACCCACCGCGTGTCGGTCCGCTGGACGTAGGGCCTGACGTCGGGGCTCTCCTCGGTCCTCTCGGCCACGCTGGCTATCCGCAGCCTGGTCAGGATCTCGGTGGCCTTCTCCCTCTCGCTGGGCAGGGTGGCGGTCATGCCCAGGATCCTGGCCCCCGTGCCCTCGAGGCGCCGGGCGATCCCGGAGTACGCATAGTCCCCCACCGCCCTGTGCACCTCGTCGAACACCACCAGCGAGAACTGCGACGGGGAGACGAGCCCCCTGTCCAGGTCGTTCTTGGCGATCTCCGGCGTGGCGCACACCACGCTGCCGCCCCACGCGCGGGCCCGCCTCTTGATCGGGTCCTCGCCGGTGACAAGCGAGACGTCCTCCAGCGTGAGGCTGTCCCCGAGGAACCCGTGGTGCTGTGCCGCCAGCACGCGGGTCGGCGCCAGGAACAGCACGCCGCCCTCCCCCCGGGAGAGGAACTCGGACATCACGTGCAGCGCCACGGCGGTCTTGCCGAGCCCCGTGGGCAGCACCACGATGCAGTTCTCCGCGGCCGCCTGCGCGGCCAGGTTCTCCTGGTAGTCCCGCCTCTCGACGGCGTCCCTCCTGATGTACCTCTTTTCCACGTATTCCACGGCAGGCGCCCGATCCGGGGCCGCGCCATGGGGATTTTATGCTTTCGGGTGGCCGGGCGCGACCCGTCGCCCGTAGTCTGTTGCACAACTCGGCACGATCCCCGGGCCGTGGCCAGGCCGTGCCGCTTGGAGTCCCTACGCCCCCGCCTCCCCCGCCCACCGGTTGTACTGGGCCACCCTGAGCCTTACCTCCTGCACGATGTTCTCCCACCTGCGCGAGTGCACGTGGTCCCCGAACATCCTCTTGAACGCCGATATGATTATCTCGATCAGCCACCTCCTGCCGTACCCCTTCCTGGCCTTCCAGTACCGGACGTTCTCCTCCCTCTCCCTCGTGCCCATCCTGTCGACGCGCGCCTCCGGGCCGCCCCCCAGCTGGTCCCGCACCGCCTCGCCCCACGCGCCGCCGGCGCCCTTGCCCCTGGCGGTGGACGCCACCTTGACCGGGATGATAGGCCCCACGCCCATGTCGCGGCACCTCCGCATGTTGTCCCGCGACGCGTACGCCCCGTCCGCGATCAGGCGCGCCCCGTGGGAGCCGGGCGGCTGGCCGCACTGCAGCGCGAGCGGCGCCACGCCGCTCGCGAGGAGGTTGGGCGGGGGCGAGCCCACGCGCGGCAGGGGATCCCCCGCCGCGGCTGCCTTCCCGCGGATCAGCGCCATGCGCCTGTCCTGCTTCCCCGCCGGCTTCCCGTCCGGCTTCCCGTCCGGCTTCCCGTCCGGCTTCCCGCCACGCGGCTCCACCACGGTTCCCAGGAGCTCCTTCAGCATGGGGGAGTCGCCCGTCCTGTCGTCGGTCACCACCGCCGCGAGTATCTTCTTCGTGTCGGCGTCGGCCAGCAGGTGCAGCTTGACGAACCCGCGCTTCACCTTCCACTTCTTCCGTATCCACTCGCCCCGGTTGCACTGCTTCAGGCCCGTGGCGTCGGCCAGCAGGGTCATGGGCTGGCCGCCGCCGGAGACGCGGACGACTCCCCCGCCGATGTCCACGTCGAGGCGCGCCATCCTCCTGGCCAGCACCGAGTAGTGCGGCGCGCCGTGCCCCCCCAGCATCCCCGCGAGGAGCCCGGACAGCTGCCTGTACTGTACCCCGAGCGAGGTCCTCACCGCGGCGGCGGCCATGACCAGCGCCCCGGCGTACCTGAACGGGGCGCCCTCCTTGCCGGCGTTGGCCTCCCTCAGGTCGTCCTCCCAGCCGGGGTCATACGACACAGCCAGGCCCCTCCCGCGCCTGACGTATTTCTCGTTGTCGGTCGCAGCCAACGGGGACGGTGCGCGGCCGTGATCCAAGGCCTTTTCGGTTTGACATGGTTGGGCCGGGGGTTCAACTGTTTAGACCCGGCAATTTCTGGCAGTTGTGCAACAGACTAGTCGCCCGAATATCCATATATGGCACGGGTTGGCATGAAGGGCGTGAGCGGCTCATTCGAGAGGCCCAGCTGGGACGAGTACTTTATGCTCCAGGCGGAGCTTGCCAAGCTGCGCTCGAACTGCGTGGCCCGGCAGGTCGGGGCGGTCATAGTGCGGGGCCACAGGCAGCTGGCCACGGGGTACAACGGGACCCCTCCCGGGGTGAAGAACTGCTTCGAGGGGGGGTGCGAGAGGTGCCAGGCGAGGCTGGACGGCAGCGTGGTGTCCGGCGAGGCGCTCGAGAGGTGCATGTGCAGCCACGCCGAGGCCAACGCCATAATGCACTGCGCGATACTCGGGATAGGCGCGGGAACCGACGGCGCGGTCCTGTACACCACGCTGGCCCCGTGCCTGGAATGCACGAAGATGGCGGTGACCATAGGGATAAGGAGGTTCGTCTGCCTCGACCCCTACCCGGAGGCCGTCCACGGGCTGCTCGAGGAGGCCGGCGTCGAGCTGGTGCGGATGGACAGGGGCAGGATCGCGAGGTGGATCGGGGAGCTGTCCGGCGCGCGCGGGGCGGCCCGGTGAGGGCGGATGCTGCCGGCAGACCACGAGAACCCCGAGTCCATGCCCCCGGCGATGCTGGTGTCGGCCACGTACGACAGCCCCACCAAGTCGGCCGTGCTCAAGTTCTACGAGCCCGAGTCCGAGGAGCTCTTCCTGTGGAGGGACGAGACGGGGCACAGGCCCTACTGCTACTCCAGGCTGCCGCCCGACGAGCTGGACTTCCTGCGGGAGAGGGACGACGTGCTGGAGATAAGGCAGGTGGCCCGCAACGACCTGGCTGGGGACAGGGAGATCCCCATGTCGAAGATAATAGTGGCCGACCCGCTGGCGATAGGCGGCACGGCCGGGGAGAAGAGCATCAGGAACACCATGGAGACGTGGGAGTCGGACATAAAGTACTACGAGAACTACCTGTACGACAGGTCGCTCATAGTCGGGAGGTACTACAGGGCCGAGGGCGGGAAGCTGGTCCCGCACGAGGCGGAGATCCCCGCCGGGGTGAGGGAGGCGCTCAGGGGCCTGCTGTGGGACAGGGACGACGGCGGGAACGTGGTGGACGCCGGCGAGTTCAGGGAGTTCACGGAGGAGTGGGCCGACCTGCTGAACCAGCCCATACCCAGCATCAGGCGCCTCAGCGTGGACATCGAGGTGGAGGCCGAGCCCGGCAGGGTCCCCGACCCCAAGAGGGCCGAGGGGAAGGTCACCGCCATAGGGTTCAAGGGGGGAGGCGGGCTCGACCTGGTACTCGTCCTGAGAACCGAGGGGGCCGCCGAGGGCGCCAACGAGCTGGGGCCCGGCGTCGAGGCGAGGTTCTACGGCCCGGGCGCGGAGAAGGAGATGATAGCCGACGCCTTCGGGGTGATCTCCGGGTTCCCGTTCCTGGTCACGTACAACGGGGACGAGTTCGACCTGCCCTACCTCTACAACAGGGCCGAACGGCTCGGGATCCCCAGGGACGACAACCCGCTGTACATGATGAGGGACTCTGCCACCCTCAAGCGCGGGGTCCACCTGGACCTGTACAGGACGCTCTCCAACCGCTCGTTCCAGATCTACGCGTTCAGCCAGAGCTACACCGACTTTTCCCTCAACAGCGTCTCAAAGGCGCTGATCGGCAAGGAGAAGATCGACTACGGCGTCGCCCTCGGCGACCTGGAGCTGTACCAGACGGCCAACTACTGCTACAACGACGCCATGCTCACCTACGAGCTGACGAGCTTCAACGGCGACCTGCTGATGAACCTGCTCGTCATCATCGCCAGGATCGGCCGCATGCCGGTGGACGACATCGCCAGGATGGGGGTGTCGCAGTGGATAAGGAGCCTCCTGTACTACGAGCACAGGAAGCGCAACGCCCTGATCCCGAGGAGGGACGAGCTGCAGAAGAGGTCCGAGGGGGTCATGTCCGACGCCGTGATCAAGGACAAAAAGTACCGCGGGGGGCTGGTGGTGGACCCCAAGGAGGGGATCCACTTCAACGTCACCGTGATGGACTTTGCCAGCCTGTACCCGAGCATAATCAAGGTGAGGAACCTGTCGTACGAGACCGTGAGGTGCCCCCACAAGGAATGCGCGGAGAACAGGATCCCGCAGACGAACCACTGGGCGTGCTCCAGGAAGAACGGCATGACCTCGACGATAATAGGCTCGCTGAGGGACCTGAGGGTGAACTACTACAAGAGCCTCTCGAGGGAGGAGTCGCTGTCGGACCAGCAGAGGCAGCAGTACGGCGTGGTCAGCCAGGCGCTCAAGGTCATACTCAACGCGAGCTACGGCGTGATGGGCGCCGAGATATTCCCGCTGTACTTCCTGCCCGTGGCCGAGGCGACCACGGCGATAGGGAGGCACACGATCCTGGAGACCATCAAGAAGTGCGAGGCGACCGGCATCGAGGTCCTGTACGGCGACACCGACTCGCTGTTCATCCTGGACCCGACCGACGAGCAGGTGCGGCGCGTCATCTCCGACGCCAAGGAGGACCACGGGGTCGACCTGGAGGTGGACAAGGAGTACCGCTACTGCGTGCTCAGCAACAGGAAGAAGAACTACCTCGGCGTCACGAGGTCCGGGAAGGTCGACGTCAAGGGGCTGACGGGCAAAAAGTCCCACACGCCGCCGTTCATCAGGGACCTGTTCTACGAGCTGCTCGACGTGCTGGCCGGCGTGCAGAACAGGGAGGACTTTGACAGGGCCAAGCGGGAGATCTCGGGCAAGATCGCCGAGTGCGGGAGGAGGGTGGAGTCCAGGGAGATACCGCTGAAGGACCTCACGTTCAACGTGATGATCAGCAAGGCGCCGTCGGAGTACACGAAGACCATACCCCAGCACATCCGGGCCGCGAAGCTGCTGGAGTCCACCAGGGAGCTGAAGAAGGGGGACAGGATATCCTACGTGAAGGTGACGAGCAGGATCGGCGTCAAGCCGGTGGAGCTGGCCAGGAGCGACGAGATCGACTCGAAGAAGTACATGGAGTTCATGGAGTCCACGCTGGAGCAGATCACGTCGTCGATGGACCTGGACTTTGACGACATGCTGGGCAAGCCAAAGCAGACCGGGCTCGACGAGTACTTTTGGAAGTAGGGCCGGGGCATGGAGGACATACCGCTGACGATCCTGGGCACGGTGGCAGGGATCCTCATCCTGTCCGGGTGGGTCCAGCAGATAATCAAGGGGCACAGGACGAAGAGCCTCAAGGACCTCTCGACGTACCTGACCATATTCATCTCGGCCGGCGCCATACTCTGGCTGGTCTACGGGATCATAATCTCCGACGTCTTCATAATAGGGACCAACATCGCGGCGGTCGTCCTGATGATGACGGTCCTCACCATGAAGAAGAAGTACGACGGGGCAGCGCGCGGGGCGTAGGGCGGGGCGGGGCTGGCACGGGCCCGGCGCGGGCATTCTCCAACCGCGGGCGGGTTCGGCACTGACCCGGGGTTTGCAGTGGGCGTTGCGCAAAGCCTAATAGCGCGCATGCGCCACATGACTGCATGAAACGCGCAATCCTGACGGTCTCAGGGGAGGTCCAGGGGGTGGGCTTCCGCGACATAGCCAGGCGGGCCGCGAGGAAATGCTCCATCGCGGGTACCGTCGAGAACATGGACGACGGGACGGTGCGCATATCGTGCGAGGGGGAAGAGGACGACATCGGGAAGTTCACCGCCGCGCTGCGCCGCGCGGAATTCCCTGCGGAGGTGGACGACATACGGGCAGAGTACTCCGAGCCCACCGGGGAATACAGGCGGTTTGCCATAATCCGCGGGGAGGACGGCAGGGAAGACAGGGAGTCGATGAACACCGGAATAGCCATCCTCCACCAGATGAACGAAAAGCAGGACGCCATGCTCGAAAAGCAGGACGCCATGCTCGAAAAGCAGGACGCCATGCTCGAAAAGCAGGACGCCATGCTCGAAAAGCAGGACGCCACCATAGACGGGATCCGCCAGATGAACGAAAAGCAGGACGCCATGCTCGAAAAGCAGGACGCCACCATAGACGGGATCCGCCAGATGAACGAAAAGCAGGACGCCATGCTCGAAAAGCAGGACGCCACCATAGACGGGATCCGCCAGATGAACGAAAAGCAGGACGCCATGCTCGAAAAGCAGGACGCCATGCTCGAAAAGCAGGACGCCACCGTAGACGGGATCCGCCAGATCTCATCTGATATCCGCGTCGTGGTGGACGCGCGCCTGCGGCGCGTGGAGGAAGACGTCGCAAAGATAAAGACAAGGTTGTCGATATGACCGCGTTGCCACGCCGGCTGCCCCGCGGTTTTTTCGGACGTGGCCGCGGGTGGCCTCTTTTCCATGATCCGCTTGGCCCGTCCCGCTTCCCGCGGGCAGCCATCGGACGGCACTGCCTTCCGGGACATGGCGCCGCCACTGCGTGTCCAGCAACAGGAAGAAGAACCATCCGGCGTCACGGGGTCCGCGAAGGTCGGCATCAAGGGGCTGGCGGGCAAAAAGTCCACGCGGTGCCGCTCATCAGGAAGCCACCCTGCGCGCTGGCCGGCGTGCAGGACGGGGATGGCTTTGACAGGGCCATATGCGGGACGGGGGCGCGGCATGGCATCGGGCGCCCCGCCTGCACGCTCGGGGCGCCGCGATCAAAGCCCGCCTCTGCCCGGCAGCGCTGATCCCGCGGGCGTTTGCCGGGTGCCGAAGCGGGATCCGATCTGCATCGCATGGCATTCACCTGGAGCTGTCGGCACCGCCGTTTTACTCCGACTGCCTCCCGAGTTATGCCGTTACGGCATCCCTCGCTTCGGGCTGCAGGTCCCTGGCGTCGTCTTGGGCGGAGCGCTCCAGGGCGCTTTGTTGCCTACGGCGCAGGCACTAGGCCGACCTCCATGGGGACGGTCGAGCCGGGTGCCGGGGCGCTTGCAAGGAGCGTGCCGTAAAAGCTCACGCCGCCCGCGACGTGGACGGGTGACGTCGGGACTACGCCGTACCCCTGCGGTACTGCGGCCACCCACGCCAGAAAGTCCGCCGGGACGAGGCCCTCCTTGCCCGCGGTGCCGTCGGTCCCCGTGGTGATGCCCTGCAGCTGGTTGGTGGTGTACGTGTAGACGTGCACGGTGACTCCCGGGACGGCCGCCTCCCCGGCATCCCGCGCCCCGTTGCCGTTGTTGTCCTGGTATGCCGTTATGCCGAGCGTCACCGCCTCCGACTGTTCCACCGGGCGGAACCCCACGTCAAACGTCACCGGGGTCCCCCCGGCCGGGTGCGCGTACCTGAAGAACTGCCCCGTGGTGATGGTGTGGTCGAACGGGAAGTAGGTCGCCTGGACCACCACCGTCTCTGACGCGTCAAGCCCCGCAAACTCGTACGCGCCGTCCGCCCCGGTGACCGCCTCCAGGACCGTCTCCGGGTCTGCCAGGTCAATGGCGTACATAGAGTAGCCCGGAATTCCCGGCTCCCCGGCGTCCCGCGTCCCGTCCCCGTCGGCGTCGGTGAACACCGTGCCCGTGACCGTTGGGGTACTGCCTCCGGTGTCGCCCCCCACGGTTATCGTCAGGTCCCTTGAGTTGGGCGACGCAAAGCCCCCGGTGGACACTATGGTGACGTCGTAGGAGGGCTTTGCGTATGTCGCGGACTTGGACTGCAGCGCGCCCCCTAGCATCTCAAACAGGTCCCCGTCGCCCCCCGGGGCCACGGCGTATGCCGGGGCCTGGGCCGCCAGGAAGGCGTTCTGCGCCGCGATGGTGGCCACCGTGGTGTCGCCGTCGTTGACCGCAGTGTCGCTTGGCACTATGTACCAGTCGCCGAGGTTCTGGTCGAAGGACCTGGCGGCGTAGAACATGTCGGACATGTTGATGACAGACGAGACGTCCCAGGAGCCGAGGGGCTGGTTGAATGAGAAGGCAGCGCTGAACATCTCGTCCATGTAGGCCACCGACGAGACGTCCCAGGAGCCGAGGGGCTGGTCGAAGGACCGGGCATGCCTGAACATCTCGTCCATGTATAGCACCGACGAGACGTCCCAGGAGCCGAGGGGCTGGTTGAATGAGAAGGCAGCGCTGAACATGCCTCCCATGTATGCTACCGACGAGACGTCCCAAGAGTCCAAGGGCTGGTCGAAGGAGGTGGCATAGGCGAACGTCTCGCTCATGTTGGTGGTGTTGGAGACATCCCATCTGGAGATGTCGCCGTTGAAGGCGTCGGCGTCGTAGAACATACGGGACATGTCCGTGACGCCTGAGAGGTCGGGGGCGTCCGCCGCGCTGTACGTCATGTTGTCCGCATACGCGAACGCAGACTCCATCGTGGTCCAAGACGCCGTGCCCCACTGCGCTATGGAGCGGATCTTGGCGGCGTTCCCGGGATCCCCGCCCAGATAGATCCTGGTAAAGTCGCCGTATATCTGTACCATGTGGGCCCCAGGGACGGCGTACACGTGAGTGGCGTCCCCCGTGTGAGTGGTGGCGCTGCCGTCGCCCCAGTCCACCGTGTAGGTGCCGGCGGCGCCGCCTACCGGGATGGTTATGGCCTCGCCTGCCGCGGTCGTCTCCCATAACGTTATGAACGCGTCGGGGGAGGGGATCGACACGCCGGAGCTGTCAGTGGTGTTTGTCGCCCGCGTCCCCGTGTTTCCCGCGACGTCCCCAAAGTCGATGGTAAACGTCACGGGGCCCACGCCGTCCGTGCCGTCGATCGTCCTGGCCGCGCTCCAGTTATCGCCTCCGTTGCTGGCAGGTGCGGCCTGGCCTCCGTTGATCGTCACGCTTGGAGTGGTTATTTCCTCCGAGGCGGTGAAAGCCAGGGTCACCACGTCGCCCACCACGGCGATTCCAGGACTGGCGTTTGAGGAGTCCATGGAGACCGCAGTCAGGCGTGGGGCCTGGCCGTCGGCCACCGGTGCGACGAACGGGCCTGTGACTGCATTCCCGTCGCCGTCCGTGATTCCCGTGCCGACGTACATCGATCCGGTGGCGTCGGTCGGCACCGGCGGGCCTGCAAACGCAAGCGTGACGGTACCGGTGCCGGAACCCGAGATTCCCGTGAACTTTCTGGCATCGGTCTCGCCCGATATGGTGATGTCAACAAAGTTGTCCAGCGTGGCGGTGACAGGCTTGGAGAATGCAATGGCGATCGAGTTTGGAGCGGCGATGCCGGCAGAGGAGAATATGGACGGCGGGGGCGACCCGGCGCCCGCCACCACCCGCCCCGCGGCCCACGGGTGCAGGGAATCAGAATACGACACGGTGCTGTCATACATAAATGTCCTAGAGTATGTTTCCCCCCTCAAAAGGCCCCCACTGTCAAACCCGCCGCCGACTGAGGAATGACCGGTTATGCGTATCTCCTCTGTGTCCGCATTGATCCACGTTACGGTGTCGCCGACCGCAACGTCCAGCGTGTCCGGGAAGAAGCACGGGTTGCAGGCCGGGTTGGCGTTGTACAATGCCAGGACATCGGAGTTTGCAAGCATTGCCACATCTACCCTGCCAGTCCCGTCCTGGTTGGACTTTGGGTGGCGGGACTCCACCGTGGACTCCAGCAGGAGCTGCACCTCGTCGACTGTGGCATCTGGGTACTTTTGCATCACCAGCGCGGCGGCTCCGGCGACGTGCGGGGCGGCGGCCGAAGTTCCGCAATAGGAGTCGTAAGTTGAGGTACTGACGCAGGTGGGACCCGCGATGTCCGGCTTGACCCTCCCGTCCAGCGTGGGGCCTTGGGAGCTGTAGTCCGCAAGTATGTCATTCCACCAGTTACTCGCTCCCACGGCCATGGCGTCAGGTGAGTTTGCCGGGATTTCGATGCTGTGGCGGGCAACGGCATGCTCGTTAAAACTAGACCAATATGAGAAAAGCTGAAAGTCCACGGCCTCGGTGGCAGAATGTCTTTCTATTACTATGTGGGCGGTAGTTTCGCTCTGAAAAGTATGCTCAACGTATTCATACGGATCAAAGCCGGGTTGGTGGTTTTCGGAGGAAGCCAGCAGGTTAAAATCCTCGTCATACAGGTAAAGGTCATAGTCCTGCGAGGGCGAGTCCCACCAGGTGAGAGTTGTGCTGAATGTATTGCCCGGGAATACGCTGACGTCAATCGTCTCATCATCACCTGAGAAGTTATGTAGGCCGTCGCCGTCAGGATCCGAGAACCGTCCTTCCCAGTGAGAGTTCCCCGAGTTGCCTGCACTGTTGACCCACAGGATCCCGCTGTCCCTCGCCTCGCTCACCTGTCGTTCCACCCGGTTCGTTCCGTCGGCGGGCCACGCGTTGCCAGCCCATGCCATAGACATCGACACGATGTCGATGTCGCCGCGGGCGATTATGTGGTCTACCATGTTGAGGTGCTCCACGTCGGTGCGAGAATTGTAGAGGTACAGATCCGCGTCCGGGGCGACGTCCGCTATGACCTCGGCGGAGGCTGTGCCGTGGTCGGTGTCGAAACCCGTGATTCCATCATGGGAGTCAAAAGACATGTACTCTAATGTTTGCCGCGATCTCTGGGTTGTAGATGTCAAATCCGGTGTCGAGCACCGCCACCCTGACCCCCTTGCCGGTGTACCCCGCACTGTTCAGCGCGTCAGAGCCCATCACGCCGGCCCCCTCGGTCACCACCGTCCCGTATCCCTGTACCGCGGGCCCGTCTGCATGGGTGGGCTGGATCATTGCAGGGACCGGCCTTGCAGGAAGCTTGACGAGCCTGACGTTCTCGTCGGCCGCTATGGCCCCCAGGTTCCGCACCGGGACCGTCGCCTGCACCAGCTCCCCGTACGACGCCTCCACTGATATCCCGAGTCCCTGCGGGACGGGCGCCCCCACCCGGGCCATCTCCAGCACCACCTGGACCGTCCTGCCGCCCGCGCCCGTCTCGGCGGCATTCGACGTTGGCTGGCCGCCCGACGCCTGTTCGTAGAGGGCCGCGAGCCTGGAGTCCATGTTGTGGAACTTTTTTTCTGCGCCTGCCGCCGGGGGCAGTTCCTGGGCATGGGCCGCCGGGACCAGCGCCGCGCAGGCAAGGATTAGCGAGAACGCGAGCAGGCAGTTCACGCGACGGGTTATTTTCGGGCATTTTATAAGTGGAGCGTGCGCGCGCCGCGGTGAGCCCGGTGGCGGGCGGCCCCACGGCGGGCGGCCCTGCCCGGAAGGCGCCGGCAGCCCCGCCTGGTCTTGCGCAGGCGCGCGCCGCCGGGCCCGCGGGCGCGGGCCTGGGCGCGGACGGCTTCCCGGATCAAGGGTTAAATACGCCGCGCGGATCCCCAATTGGGATGCTCGTGATAAACTGCAAGAACTACGGGGAGGTCGCCGGGGCCGGGATAACCAGGCTCGTGGGGGCGGCGGCGGCGGCCTCGGAGAGGTACGGGGTCAGGATCGCGGTGGCGCCCCCGCAGCACCTGGCGGGCCTGGCCGCCGGCGGCCCGGCGGAGATCCTCGCGCAGCACGCGGACTGCGCGGGGCCTGGCAGCACGACGGGGCACGTGGTGCCGGAGCTGCTCAAAAAGTCCGGGATCGCGGGATCGCTCATAAACCACAGCGAGCGCAGGATCCCGCCCGGCGAGATCCGGTGCCTGGTGGAGAGGCTGTCGGGGCTGGGGATGACCTCGATAGTCTGCGCGAGGGACGTCGGGGAGGCGAGGAGGTACGCGAGGCACGGCCCGGACTATGTCGCCATAGAGCCGCCCGACCTCATCGGCTCCGGGAGGTCGGTGTCCACGGAAAGGCCGGAGATCATCACCGCGGCGGCCGACGCCGTGCGGTCCGCGGGGAACGGGACGGGGCTCCTGTGCGGCGCCGGCATATCGTCCGGGCGGGACGTGGCGAGGGCCATGGAGCTCGGCTCCGACGGCGTCCTAGTGGCAAGCGGCATCGTCAAGGCGAGGGGGTGGCGCAGGGCGATCGCGGGGCTCGCCAAGTCAATGGTTTAATAACCCACCCCGGGAGTGGATTATCACAAGAATGAAGCGTGTCTATTTTTTCGACGAGGGCGACGGCGTCGGCAGGAAGGTCCTGGGCGGCAAGGGCGCCGGCCTCTGCGAGATGACGGGGCTGAAGCTGCCCGTCCCGCCGGGGTTCGTCATCACCACCGGCACCTGCAGGGAGTACTATGCCGGGGGCAGGAAGCTCCCGAGGGCCCTGATGGCAGAGGTGAAGAGGAACATCGCGAGGATAGAGGCCGCCACCGGGAAGGGGTGGAACTCCCGGAAGGACCCGCTGCTGGTGTCGGTCAGGTCGGGCGCGGCGCTCTCGATGCCGGGGATGATGGACACGATACTCAACCTGGGGCTCAACGACGAGACGGCCGGCGGCCTGGCCGAGAAGAGCGGGAACCCCAGGTTCGCGTGGGACTCGTACAGGAGGTTCGTCCAGCTGTTCGGCAAGGTGGTCTTCGGCGTCGACGACGGGAAGTTCGACGCCGTGCTGGAGGCCGCGAAGGACAGGCAGGGGGCCAGCTCCGACGGCGACCTTGACGCCGGCTCGCTGAGGGGCGTGGTCGCGAAGTACAAGAAGATATGCGAGAGGCACTCCGGGAGGGCGTTCCCCTCGGACCCCACCGAGCAGCTGGAGCTGGCCATAAGGGCGGTGTTCGGCAGCTGGATGGGCGAGAGGGCGGTGGTGTACAGGGAGAAGAACGGCGTCACGAAGGACGTCGCCGACGGGACGGCCGTGAACGTGGTGGCCATGGCGTTTGGCAACATGGGGGACGACTCGGCCACGGGCGTGGTCTTCACCAGGAACCCCGGCGACGGCTCCAGGCACATCTACGGCGAGTACCTGGTGAACGCGCAGGGCGAGGACGTCGTGGCGGGCGTGAGGACCGGGAAGCAGGTCGGCCTGATGGAGGGCGAGATGCCAGGGCCCTACAGGCAGCTGGCCGAGACGTGCGAGAGGCTCGAGAGGCACTACCGGGAGCCCCAGGACATAGAGTTCACCGTGGAGCAGGGCAGGTTCTACCTGCTGCAGACGCGCAGCGCCAAGATGAACGCCGCGGCCATGGTAAAGGCGTCGGTAGACATGGTGAGGGAGAGGCTGATAAGCAGGGACAGGGCCATCGCCAGGCTGGACGCCGGGCAGCTCGAGCAGCTGCTCCACAGGACGATAGACTCGGGGGCGGCCGGGGGGCACCGCCTGCTGGCCACTGGGATCGCCGCGTCGCCGGGCGCCGCCAGCGGGGTCGCGGTGTTCGACGTGAAGAAGGCCGCGGCCATGGGCGAGGGCGGCGCCAAGGTGATACTGGTCCGGGAGGAGACAAAGCCGGAGGACGTCCCGGCGTTCTTCGAGTCGGCCGGCATCCTCACCAGCAGGGGCGGCAAGACGTCGCACGCCGCGGTGGTCGCCAGGGGCATGGGCAAGCCGTGCATCGTGGGGTGCCCGGGCATAGGGATCGACCACGCCGCGGGGAAGTTCACCGCGGGCGGCGCCACCGTGAGGGAGGGCGACACCATAACCATAGACGGCGGCGGCGGCGCGGTGTACCTGGGCGACGTCCCGACCATCGAGCCCAAGATCACCGACGACTTCAGGACCGTCCTCGGGTGGGCGCAGAAGGCCAAGAGGATCGGCGTCAGGGCGAACGCAGACACCCCGGAGGGCGCGAGGCTCGCCAGGGAGGCCGGCGGCCGGGGGATAGGCCTGTGCAGGACGGAGAGGATGTTCAACGGCAAGGACCGCATAGGGCTGTTCGTCAGCATGATAATGGCCGAGACGGCCGCGGAGAGGAAGATGGCGCTGGCCAGGCTGGGCAGGCTCCAGAAGAGCGACTTTGTGAAGATACTGAGGACCATGGAGGGGTACCCCGTGACCATACGGCTGCTGGACCCCCCGCTGCACGAGTTCCTGCCAAACCCCGAGGAGCTGGCGGGGAGCGTGCGCAGGCTGGAGTCGCGCGGGAAGAAGTCCGAGGCGGCCAAGGCCGCCGCGGTGCTCAAGAGGGCGAGGGAGCTGGCCGAGGTGAACCCCATGATGGGGCACAGGGGGGTGAGGGTCGGCATCACGCACCCGGAGATATACGAGATGCAGATGAGGGCCGTGTTCGACGCGGCCGCGGAGCTGGCCAAGAAGAAGATCAGGGCGCGCCCCCAGATAATGATCCCGCAGGTCAGCAGCGCCGCGGAGCTCGACCACGTCAAGGGGATATACGACTCCGTCAGGAGGGAGGCCGAGGCCCGGCACAAGGCCAGGATAAGGATCAGCTTCGGCACGATGATCGAGGTGGTCAGGGCCGCGGTCACCGCCGACGAGCTTGCCGGCACCGCGGAGTTCTTCAGCTTCGGGACCAACGACCTCACCCAGGGGACGTTCAGCTTCAGCAGGGAGGACGTGGAGGGGAAGTTCCTCCCGGAGTACGTGGAGAAGGAGATCCTCGACAGGAACCCGTTCCAGTCCATCGACGTCGCCGGGGTCGGGAGCCTCATGAGGACCGGCATATCGCTGGGCAGGAAGGCGAGGCCGGGCATGGAGGTCGGCATCTGCGGCGAGCACGGCGGGGACCCGGGCTCCATCGCGTTCTGCCACGGCGCGGGCCTGAGCTACGTCAGCGCCTCGCCGCACAGGATCCCCATAGCCATAGTGGCCGCCGCCCAGGCCGCGATAGCGGGGGACGGCCAATAGTCTTTAATGTGGCGCGGCCCACAACACCGCCGTATTGCTCCCAAGGATCGACTCGATAAGGCAGATGAGGGCGAAGATCGGCGTCACGCAGAAGAAGCTGGCGTCCATGGCGGGGGTCAGCACGTCGATGATCAACCAGATCGAGTCGGGCAGGAGCAGGCCTAGCTACGACACGGCCAAGAGGATCTTCGACAGCCTGGCGAGCCTGGAGGGGAGGTCGGCGTCACACAGCGCGGGGGACTTTTGCAACAGGTCTGTGGTGAAGCTGGGCCCGTCGGACACGCTGCACGGCGCGATAAAGAAGATGCGGCAGATGTCGATCAGCCAGATCCCCGTGTTCGACGGGCAGGAGCTGGTCGGCGTGGTGTCCGAGGACGGCATCATAAGGCACATCGCCGACGCCGGGGAGGCCGGGCTGAAGGACTCGGCCCTGGGGCAGGCCATGGACCCCGCCCCGCCCGTGGTGGACTATGACACCCCGGCCAACGTCCTGGTGCCCCTGATCAGGTACTCCAAGTGCATCCTGGTGTCGAAGAACGCGAAGATCGTGGGGATCATCACCGCGTCCGACACGCTGAGGATGATGGGGTAGCCGGCGCCCTAGGGGCGCGAGCAGAGCTCCGCCAGGACGCCGCCCAGCGACCTCGGGTGGACGAACGTGACCCTGCTGCCGCCGGAGCCGGGCCGCACCTCCCCCAGGAACCGTATGCCGCAGCCCCGCATCCTCGACACCTCGCCGTCGATGTCGTCGGTCTCGAGGGCCACGTGGTGGAGCCCCGGGCCCCTCTTCTCCAGGAACTTCTTGATCGGGCTGGAGTCGCCCGTCGGCTGCATCAGCTCGATCCTGGCGTTCTCGAGCCGGATTATCGCCACCCTGACGCCCTCCGACTCCACCGTCTCGAACTCCACCTCGGCCGCGCCCAGCGCCTCCTTGTAGGCCCTGGCCGACTCCTCCACGTCGTCCACGGCGATCGCCACGTGGTCGATCCTCACCTAGAACACCTCCCTCGGCCTGTACTGGCCGAAGACCTCCCTGAACGCGTCGCTTATCTCGCCGGTGGTGGCGCGCGCCTTCGCCGCGGATATTATGCGCGGCATGAGGTTCTCGTCGGTCTCGGCGGCCGCCTGCATGGCGGAGATCGCGCTCGCGTGCCTCTTCCCGTCGCGGGACGCCCTCAGCTTCTTCAGCGCCCTGACCTGCCGGGCCTCCACCTTGTCGTCCACGCGGAGCAGGTCTGGCTGCTCCTCCTCCTCGTGGTACTTGTTGACGCCGACCAGGATCCTCTCGCCCGAGTCGGCCTCCCTCTTCAGCCGGTAGGCGTTCTGCCGTATCTCGGACTGGAAGAAGCCCCGCTCGATGGCCCTGACCGAGCCCCCGAGCTTCCGGATCTTCCGGAGGTACTTCCACACCTCGCCCTCCATCCGGTCGCAGAGGTCCTCCAGGTAGTGCGAGCCGCCCATGGGGTCGGCGGCCTTGGTGACGCCGCTCTCGTGGGCGACTATCTGCTGCGTCCTGAGCGCTATCTTCGCGGACTCCTCCGTGGGGAGCGCCAGCGCCTCGTCCCTCGAGTTGGTGTGCAGCGACTGCGTCCCGCCCATCACCGCGGCCATCGTCTGGATCGCGACGCGGACGACGTTGTTGTCGGGCTGCTGGGCCGTCAGCGACTCCCCGCTGGTCTGGGTGTGGAACTTTAGCTGCATGGAGCGCGGGTTCCTGGCGTGGAACGTCTCCTTGAGGATCCTGGCGTACACCCGGCGCGCCACCCGGAACTTCGCCACCTCCTCGAAGAACTCTATGGTGCAGCAGAAGAAGAACGAGAGCCGCGGCGCGAAGTCGTCGATCTTCAGCCCCCTGTCGAGGCACGTCTGTATGTACTCGATGGCGTTGGCGAGCGTGAAGGCCACCTCCTGCGTCGCGGTGCAGCCGGCCTCCCGCATGTGGTAGCCGGATATGGACACCGGGTACCACCGGGGCACCTCCCGCGCGCAGAACGCTATCATGTCGCCGATCAGCCGCATCGAGGGCTGCGGCGGGTAGATGTACGTGTTCCTCGCGATGTACTCCTTGAGTATGTCGTTCTGCGTCGTGCCCCGCAGCTGCCCGCTCCCGAACCCCTGCGACTCCCCGACCGCGATGTAGTACGCGAGCAGGGTGGACGCCGTGGAGTTGATCGTCATGGAGGTGCTCACCTTGCCCAGCGGGATGCCGTCAAACGCGGTCATCATGTCGTCCACTGACGCTATGGAGACCCCGACCTTCCCCACCTCGCCCTCGGCCTGCGGCGAGTCGGGGTCGTAGCCGATCTGCGTGGGCAGGTCAAACGCCATGCTGAGGCCCGTCTGGCCCTTCTCCAGCATGAACTTGAACCGCCTGTTGGTGAGCTCCGCGTCGCCGAACCCCGAGTACTGCCGCATCGTCCAGAACCTGTCGCGGTACATGCCGGGGTGTATGCCCCGGGTGAACGGGTACCTGCCCGAGTCCTCGGCCGGCCTCTTCTTCCTGGACCTCTGGTAGATCCGCCGGACCGGGAAGTTGGAGTCGGTGAAGACCCCCCTTTCTGGAACCTGACCGCCCGCCAGCCCGCGTCACCCCACCAGCCTCTTCGTTATCCGGTCGGCCGCGTCGTACGGGTCGATCTCCCTCGCCTGGAGCCTCCCCAAGTACCGCTTGAACGCCCGGTCAGAGTCTAGCATCTCGGAGATCCTGTCACGGGCGCCACTTAAAACGATATCCTTGAGCTCGGCCTCGAGGCGGGAGGCGTCGGCGTCCCCCTTGGAACCCCTCCTGTCGAGCATCATCCTCTTGAGCTCCCGGGCCAGGCCGGCGATCCCCTTGCCCTGCTTGGCCGAGGTCGTGAGCACCAGCGGCCTGTGCTCGGTCGTGCCGATAAAGTCCATCACGGCCACGTGCAGCTGGTTCGCGCCCGGGAGGTCGCTCTTGTTGACCAGGTATATGTCCCCGATCTCCGTCAGCCCCGCCTTGATGGTCTGTATGCTGTCGCCCGTGTGCGGGTTGAAGACCACCACGGTGATGTCGGCGATGTTGGAGATCTCCACCTCGGTCTGCCCCGCCCCGACGCTCTCGATGATTATGGGGTCAAAGCCGGCGTATTCCAGCACGCGGACGCTGTTGCGGAGCGAGGCCGACACGGCCCCCGTGGCGCCCCTCGAGGCGATGCTTCGGATGTAGGTGCCGGAGTCGGACGACTCGGCCATGCGCACCCTGTCGCCCAGGATCGCGCCCCCGGTGACGTGGCTGGTGGGGTCGACTGCCAGCACCGCCGGCCTGGTGCGCAGCTTGCGCAGCTCCACGGCCGTCTTGTTGATGAGCGAGCTCTTCCCGGCCCCGGCCGGCCCGGTGACGCCGATCACCACGGAGCCGCCGGTGTCCCTGAATATCCTCTTCAGGATCCTCCTCGCCCCCCGCGGGTCGTTCTCCATTATCGTGATCGCCCGGGCGATCGCCCCGCGCTTCCCCTTCCTCAGGTCCCCGACAAGGTCCATCACGGACAGGTGCCAGCGGGCGGCAATAAAGTCTTGCGCGCCGGCCTGGCACAGTCAATTGTACGGAAAGTCGGTCCGCGCCGGATCAAGAGGACGGTAGCCGGCCATTTTAGGCCGTACCGATCACGGAAGGCCATGACAGGAAGACTTGGTGGGGGGTCCCGGAAGTGCCCGGCCAGGCAGCGAGAGAAGGGCGTGCCGTCATCCCAAGTGGCGCGGGATCTGGGAATCACCGCCAGGCACGTGCGGGGGCCGCGGGCGGGGTTCCTGGAGACCGGGGCGGCGCGGGCGGGGACGGGCAGGCCGCGGGCCCGCATGACCGCCGCCATGATGCGGCTGGTCACCGGCGCCCCCGGGCAGGCCATCCGGCGATGGACGCGCGGTACCTTGCGCGCGCCGGCGCCCGGGCCGGCGGCTGGCGGCGCTCGGCCTAGGGGCGGGAGTAGATTACCCCTGGCGCCGGATCGCCTGCCTGGCGGATCTCGGTCTTCAGCTGCACGCGCCCCAGGTCCGGGTGGTCGACGTCGAGCACCACGGGGTGCGCCTTCCACCCGTTCTCCGGCACCCCGGGGAACGGGATCTCCTCCGTGAACTCGCTCGCGCGGATGGTCTTCTGGAACGACTCCCCCATCCCGAGCACCTCCAGCACGGCCGACCGGGTCTTGCCGGACTTGTCCAGGTAGGCCACCTCGACGTACCCGGACTCGTAGACCGCCCCGATCTCGAAGTTCTCCCGCAGCTCGGAGTCGTCGCCCTTCCCCGTGAGGAGTAGTATCGCGGCGACGGTGACCACCCCTAGGAGGATCGGGGACGCGAGCCTAGCCATCGCCGAACTCCCGCCTCATCGACTCCAGGAAGCGTGAGTTTATCCTTATCCGCTCGAGCATCTGGGCCTGCGTGCGCTCCGTGCCGGGGGCGGGGTTCCTGTCGAAGAACTCCCTTATCTCCCCCTCCATGCCGGCGTCTGCCACCGACGAGATGCTCGCGACTATCCTGTTGAGCAGCGGGTTGCCGTGCCCCACCTTCCCGCTCAGGCCCTTCCAGTTCCTGCGGAGCCACGGCCACAGCACCTTCCTGCCGGAGGGGTTCGCCGCCACCTTCATCACGGGGAGCTGCATGTTCTGCGAGCGCACCTCGTCCGTCCGCGAAAAGTCCAGGGTCTTCCTCAGCAGCGGAGCGTCCCGGAAGCCGCACATGGCGCCGAGGAACCGGAGCTTCTCCTCCATGGTCCCCGCGCGCCGGTACAGCCCGGTCAGCTGGGAGTGCACCTCGCGGCCCCCGTTCCACGCCGCGACGGAGCACACGGGCTCCACCAGGTCCGCCGCGAGCGACCGCGGGGACCTCAGGAACCCCGCGTACCTCCTGGCGGCCTCGGCGGTCACCTGCCTGTCGCCCATCCTGCCCAGGGCCGACACCACGTACCCCCTGAGCAGCGCGTCGGTGTGCCTGTCGGACCCGCGCGGGTCCCACCCCAGGCGGCGCAGGAGGTGCCTGAGGTAGTGGAGCGGGTAGGTGAGTATCTCCTGCGCGAACTCCTCGCCGTACGCCCTGAAGTAGAGGGACGCGAGGTTGCCCGCGACGTTGACCGACGCCAGGTAGCTCTCCTCCCCGTAGTACGCGTCGGCAAAGTCGAGGTAGTTCCGGACGCGCTCGCGGCCCGACACGCACAGCGAGTAGAGGTCGTTCTGCACCGCCCACCTGTCGATGGCCGGGATCCTCCTCTGGTCGACCAGCATCTTCAGGTCGAGCAGCGTCCCGTCGTCGTACTTTACCCGGTAAAAGCCGTACCGGCCGTAGTTTGCCACGAACCCGGGGGCCCCCTTGGGGAGGGTGGCGGTCCCGGACCTCCCTGCGAGCATCGTCCTCGTGACGCTGCCGGGCAGCCCCAGGGACACCGGGACGCGCCACAGGCCCCCGGCCCGCCCCCCGCCGGGCTCCAGCGTGTACCGCCCCTGCCTGAGCGACAGCCGCCTCCCCTTCTGCCCGATCTCCACCAGCGGGAACCCGGGCTGCGAGAGCCACGAGTTCACCATGGGGCCGACGGGCATCTTCGAGGCCCTGCCTATCGCGTCCCAGAGGTCCTGCCCCCTCGCGTTGCCGTACTTGAAGTCCCGGAGGTACTTCCTGAGCCCCCGCCGGAAGTTGGGCTCCCCGACGTAGTGCTCCAGCATCCTCAGGACGCAGCCGCCCTTGTCGTAGGATATGGCGTCGAAGATCTCCCGTATCTCCGCCGGCGAGTCCACCTTGACGTCTATCGGGTGGGTGGACTTTAGGGCGTCGAGCCCCATGGCCGTGTTCATCGCCGTCTCGACGAACTGGTCCCACAGGTCCCACTCCGGGTGCATCATGTCGACGAACTTCGTGGCCATGAACGTCGCGAAGCTCTCGTTGAGCCACAGGTCGTTCCACCACTCCATGGTGACCAGGTTGCCGAACCACTGGTGCGCGATCTCGTGCGATATGACCTCGGCGATGAACTGCTTGGTCCTGGTGGACGACGTCGCCGGGTCGTAGAGCAGTATGGTCTCGCGGAACGTTATCGCGCCCCAGTTCTCCATGGCTCCCGCGGCAAAGTCGGGCACCGCGATCAGGTCCAGCTTGGGCAGCGGGTACCGTATCCCGAAGTACTCCTCGTAGGCGGCCAGCAGCCTCTTGCCCAGGTCGAGGGAGAACCTGCCCTTCGACTTGTTGCCGCGGGTCGTGACCACGCGGACGCGGGTCCTGCCGGCCCTGCCCGAGACGTACTCGAACTCCCCCATCCCGAGGTACACCAGGTACGTGGACATGACGGGCGTCCTCTCGAACCTGTAGGCCGTCTTCCCCCCCGCCCTGCGCGCGGAGCGCACGGGCATGTTGGATATCGCGTCGAACCCCCTCGGCGCTATTATGGTTATGTCGAACGTCGCCTTCGCGGCGGGCTCGTCCCAGCACGGGAACGCGCGCCTCGCGTCGGCCGCCTCGAACTGCGTGGTCGCCAGGAACCTGGTCCTGGACCCCTGCCTGTACCGGCTGCGGTAGAACCCGAGCAGCCTGTCGTTGAGGGCCCCCCGGAACTCCACGCGTATGGCGGCCCTGCCGCTGATCTTCCGGCCCAGCTTGATCCGCAGCTCCTCCTTCCCCTCGTCCGTCTCCGCGGCGCACGGCACGTCCTTCCCGCCCGCCGTCACCCGGCAGGACAGGATCTCTATCTCGGCGCAGTGCATCCTGATCGTGCCGGTGGGCCTCGCGCACTCCACCGTGATCTTCTCCCTCCCGCCAAACACCGCCTTGGCCAGGTCGGGCTCGAACTCGAGCTCGTAGTTCTTCGGGGTTACGTCCACGCCATGGTTGCGCCGGAAGGCTTTATGTAGATTTAGGATCCGCCGCGCGGGAGGGGCGCGGCTCCCGCGGCCCGGCGCGGCGCCGGGCTTGGGGACGCCCCGACAGAAAATCAAATAAACCCCGCCGCGCCATAGATGGCAGGCACACGATGAAGCAAAAGGCTGCACCGAGGAGCATCAAGGTCCTCGTCGCGAAGCTGGGGCTGGACGGCCACGACAGGGGGGCGCTCGTCCTCTGCAGGGCGTTCAGGGACGCTGGGATGGAGGTGATCTACTCCGGGCTGTTCGCCACCCCCGAGAGGATCGCCCAGATCGCCGAGGACGAGGACGTCGACGCGGTCGCGATGAGCCTGCTGAACGGGGCCCACGGGACGCTGTTCCCGAGGGTGGTAAAGGCGCTCAGGAAGAAGGGGCTCGCCGACGTCCTGGTGGTGGGCGGCGGGGTCATCCCGGAGGTGGACCACGCGCGGCTGGTAAAGTCTGGGGTGGACCACGTGTTCGGCCCCGGCACCCCGCTGCCGGCCATAATCGACCACGTGACGCTCGGGGTGTCGAGGCTGAGGAAGATCTAGCGCCGTTGCATCGCCGGATCCGGCGTCGGGCACCCCCATACCGACGGCAAGGCGGGGAGGCTCCGCCGGGAGATCCGGCGCGAGCCGCACGGGTCCGGGGAGATGGCGGGGGGCTTTGGTCTGAAGCAGGGTGGCAAGGCTGGCACTTTTAGCATGTTATTTCCAGGTTCAGGAAGGCGCCGAAGATCATCGAGCACGTCAGGTAGCAAGGCTGGCACTTTTAGCATGTTATTTCCAGGGTTGGCCGCGGGCAAGGCCGCGATCTTTGTTGGTGCCGGGCGTGCCTAACTGCAGTGACTCGCAAAAAAAGCAAGGGGGCTGATCCTGTAAAACCATCCGAGGCCCTTGCAAAAGACCCGCGGGAGAAGACGGCGTTTTATGATGCGCTGCCAAGGTCTGGAACCAGCACGCATTCAAACGCGCAAAGATTTCGCAGCAGGACATCCAAATCGGACGAGTGCGAAGTACGCCTTGGAAGGCTGCAGCGTGGCGGGCGCGGCAGGCCAACGCAAAGGGTGGTCGGCGTGAGGCCGGGGGTCGATCTGGTTCAAATGAGCGTGAAGGGGGACTTTGACGCTGAAATCCTAACCACGGGCGATGGCGATTTCCCGCATGCCGTGGAAAAGGCTCTGGAAGTTAGCGCGAAGGCCAAGCTGGCCTATTTCCCAGGCTCGCCAATCAACGAGGAATTTCGACGGCCTTTTGACGGATGTGGGATTCTTCATGACGCATTGTTAGGTGCGTGCGAGCTGTGATGCAGGATCACTTATGAGCAAAAACTTAGCCCCGGATCTGTACTGTAGCGACGCGCGTAAGCCCACGGGATCAATTTTGTCAGACCGAGACGCATTTTGATCGCGGCGTCCCGCGCAAGCCATGGCCACAACCGCGCCGGAAGATCCCGGGAAGGCGCGCAAAAAAGGGAAGGGCCAGAACCAGCCCCGGCCGCAGCGCATCCGTCTTCGCGCTACTCGGTCGAGCCGGGCCACATCATCTTCCGCATCTCCCTGCCGACCTTCTCGATCTGGTGCCCTTCGTACCGCCGCATGTGCCTGTCAAACGAGTCCCTGCCGCTCTTCCCGTACTCCGACACCCACTCGTCGTTGAACGTGCCGTCCTGGATCATCGCGAGGACCTTCCTCATGTTCTCCTTGCTCGCGGCGTCCATCACCATCGGGCCGCGCGTCAGGCCGCCGTACCTGGCTGTCTCGCTGACGCGCCTCCACATCCCGTTTATCCCGTACCTCTGGATCATGTCCACGATGAGCTTCAGCTCGTGCAGCACCTCAAAGTAGGCGATCTCCGGCTGGTAGCCGGCCTCGACCAGCGTCTCGAACGCGTTGGTGACCATCGACGCGGCGCCGCCGCACAGGTCGGCCTGCTCGCCGAACCAGTCGGTCTCCACCTCCTCCTTGAAGGTGGTCTGGATCAGCCCCGCGCGGGCGCTGCCTATGGCCTTGGCGATCCCCAGGGTCCTGTCCCAGGCCTTCCCGGTAAAGTCGCGCTCCACGGCCACGATCGACGGGGTCCCGAAGCCCTCGAGGAACGTCTCGCGCACCTTGGATCCCGGCCCCTTGGGCGCCACCATGATCAGGTCGACGTCGCCCGGGGGCTCTATCCACTTCCAGTGGATCGCCGCGGCGTGCGAGAACGAGAGCGCGTTCCCCTCGGAGAGGTTCGGCCCTATCTCTTCCCGGTACGCGCGGCCCTGGACCATGTCGGGGATCAGCACGTGGACTATGTCCGCGCCCCTCACGGCGTCTGCCACGGGCGCCACCCTGTGGCCGTCGGACTCGGCCGCCTTCCAGCTGCCGCCGCCCTCCTTGAGCCCCACGGTCACGTCCAGGCCGGAGTCCTTCATGTTGTTTGCCTGCGCCCTGCCCTGGATCCCGTACCCGATTACCGCTATCGCCTGGCCCCTCACGGGGTCGAGGCTGATGTCCGCGTCCTTCCACGTCGTCGCCATCAGGGATCACTGGCGATTACTGCAAATATTAACTATTGAGTTCCGGGGCGCCGGCGGCCTAGAGCTCGGCCTCCCTCCCGCACCGCCTGCACCTCACCCTGACCCCCGGCCCGGGCAGCCTCTCGAACCGCTTCGAGCCGCAGCCGGGGCATATGGGGCACGCGCGCGCGGGCTTCATCAGTGCTCCGTCGGCCTCGTGTCGGACCCGGAGATCGCCTCCAGGCGCCCCCGGCCGCCCGCCTCCCGGATCATCCGGGCCACGGGGGGAGGCACCAGCCCCTCCCAGTCGCCGCCAGAGGCGATCTTGGCGCGGATGCCGCTTGCGTTGTACCTCCCCCTGTCCAGGAAGTCCGGCCTGGCCACCTCGATCGACGAGTCGGCAAGCAGCATCGAGACGTAGCCGTTGCCGCTGTACACCCTGTCAAACGACGGCAGCGCGGCCCTGAGGTACGAGGCCCACGTCGCGATGTTGGGCTGGTTCTCGACTGCCGTTATGAAGCACCTCGAGAGCGGCAGCCCGGCGTCCAGGAGCGACGCGTGCACCATCTCGAGCCGCTCGCCGGCGGTGAACGGGTCCTTTTCCATGTAGTTGAACTGCGCGCTGGTGACCGCGATTATGGCCTCGTCGCACTCCGAGAGCACCTGCCTTGCCAGGTCCAGGTGCCCCAGGTGGAAGGGCTGGAACCGGCCCATCATCAGTCCCCGCATGGGTTTGGGTGAGGCTTGATTTTATTAAAACCAGCCTATTTGGCGCCGCGCGGGGCCGCGCGGCCGGCCGGGGGGCGAAGCCGGCAGGGACGGTGCTGCGCACCGGCGGATCACGGTCGCCGGGACGGGCGATCGCCTAGCGCGATCACTGCGCAACGCGCCAGGCATTTTTGGGCCTGCCCCGGCCCGCGCGGGCCGGACCCGGCTCCGGCGCCTCAGCCGCGCAAGATGAGGCAGGTTTTGTGGCTTTTTTGGCGGGTTTTTATCCTCGTCTGGCCGTTTCTCTTCAAATCAATGGTCTTTTGCCTGCCATTGAGCGCTGCCAGGCATTTGGCGAAGAGGCCGCCGCGGCCGGCCAAGATGTCTCTTTCGCGTTCGATTCCTGCCGGATCGCATTCTGGGAACGCGGCGCCTACGGCGCCCATGCCGACGCGGCGGCCTCCGTACAGCATTTCCAGGTCCCCGCATGCGCGTGGCCCGGATCCTTCGGTCAAGGAATGCTGTCACGGTGGTTTGGACGGTTCAACGGGGAACCGGCGGCGGGGCCTGCCCTAATTGATCTGTTGCGGTTTGGATCGCTTCCTGCCGCCGTAAAGACCGGAATTGCCGCCCAAGTTTAATCATCGAAATGCCGCCGGCGATCATACAAATGCCTATCAAGAGATTGGCAAAGATCAGGTAATCGCCGCCTTCAAAATCGACAGGGGGGGTGACCGAGGCGGATGTCATGGCACCATATAGAAACACGAACAGCATGATCGGAAATGCCCACAAAAAGTACGCGGATGCCACAATCAGAACGACGCCCAGCGCTCGAGGGTATTTGCTCATAAATAAAAAAGCTGCCAGGTAGCAAGCAGCGTTACCCCTGTCCAACCTAGTTGCGTTGTTTTCCCGTTCGGCCTTTCGTACTCGTTAGTGGTCGTGATCAGCGTTAATCTGTCTGGACCAAATGCGTCGCAATTGATTGCGTCAAAGGTTTCAGAACTGTTGCTTGTCTTCAGCGTGCATATTTGTGTTTTTATGGGGCCGTTGCCCGGAATTGCGGCAGCCAGTACGTAATGTGTCTTTTTTGTCTCTTCATGCTCTATTGTTTCACACGTTCGGCTCCTTCGCTCTTTGAATTTCTTGTCCATTTCATCAGGATGTGTGAATTCGCCTGAAATTTCAGCAGTTCCATCCGTGTATGATATTAGCGTGGATTTTGCGTTACCATATGCGTATTTTTTGTCTTTACAGTCGTATTGTGATTGCCGATGCCAGTTCTTTTTGTACACGTCTATGGTTTCCCCTGCGATTTTGCAACATCGCCCGATGGCTCCGTTACGTTTTCGCTGTCTGGTTGCTTTGGATAGGTGTCTTCCAGCAGTCGTGTCAGGTTATTGATTTTCTCTAGTCGCAGTTGCTCCGTTTCATAACCCTCATCTGGTTTGTCTGACTGTTCAGAAGTTATGATTATTTCTTTGGCAATGACCAGCCTGTCAGGTGATTTCTGCAACCCGGTTCTTTGTTCAGAATCTGCATTTTCGATTGCTTGCAGATATGTTGCTATCGCCGAGTTTATTTCTTCGATGTCAGTGGCCCCGTCGGATCCAGACGCGGCGTTCATGGTACTGAACGGCAGGATCATCGCAACGATCAAAGTGGCAAACAGGATTGTTTTCGAGTTTTTTCCCGCCATTGCGTGGGGTTACTCGCCTTCGTTATATAGCAATTGACATCTGTTTGCGGCGTGCCTTTTGGGCGTGAAAACGCAGGAAGCCGCCGGCGCGGGCCGCCAGCGCCCCGGGATCACGGGAACGACTCCAGCACCGCCGCGTAGCTCGCGAACCTGTGGTTCTCCGGGACGACCCTCACGTCGCGGTACCTGGGCATCGCCCTGCCCGACGCGCCGCGGAGCCCGAGGGGGGGCCACGCGAGGCCGGCCCCGCCCGCCGCGGAGAGGACCTCGTCGGCGGGGCTGTAGTAGTTGACCACCTCCCCGGCCACCACCAGGCCCAGGTTCCCCGAGTGCCCCGGGGACGACGGGACGCCGCTGGGTATGGACGCGCCGAAGAGGTGCACGCTCTCTATCGCACCCCGGTTGCCGGGCCTCCTCGCGAGCCGCTCCACGGTGCTCAGTATCACCTGCGATCCCAGCGAGTGGCCCAGCAGGCGGATCCTCGTGCCGGGGCTGGCCGCCCTGAAGTCCTCCACGAACAGCGAGAGGTTGCGGCCGTTCTTCGCGGCGATCCTCTGCCCCGCCGCGAGCGCGCGCCTCGCGTGCCGGGCCAGGTGGGCGCCCCTCGTGTTGGAGTCGTAGCTCAGCCCCACCACGGGGTGGCGGTAGCCCAGCTCCGCCAGCCTGCCCCTGGCGATCTCCACCTTGTCGGCTGCCCCCCTGCTGTCGTTTCTCAGGCCGTGGATCATTATCGCCAGCTCCCCGGATCCCACGAGCCCCGCGAAGGCCCGCCTCGGGTACAGGTAGTACCTGTTCCTCTTGAGCGTCCTGCCCGTCGTCAGGTCGTAATAGCCCCGGGTCGACACCCTGGGCACGGCGCGCCTCACGGCCGGCGCCGCCCCAGGCGGCCCTTGTGCACCTCGATGTCCTGCGGCTCCACCCTGGCAAACAGCGGCGACGGCGTCCCGATGCGGCGGCCGGGCTCCATGCCGCAGTCGGACATGTCGGCCCACCCGCGGTCGGCGACGCCCCCCTCCAGCCCCAGCTGCCCCCAGATCCTCTGCGACGACCCCGGGATGAACGGGTACAGCGCTATGGCCAGGCTCCGCGCCGCGTTGACCGAGAGGTAGACGCAGTTGGCGGTCCCGGGGCCGCCCTCCCACGGCTTTTTGTGCTGGAAGTACTGGTTGAACGAGGAGGAGAACTCCATGGCCCCCCTGAGCGCCCGGTCCAGGCGGTTCTCCCGCATCAGCGGCTCCAGCCGGCCCGCGAGCGACCCGATCCTGGACTCGGCGTCCCTGTCGGCGCCGTCGGGCTCCCCGGGCTCGGGGACCACCCCGCCGAACGCCTTCCTGGCGAACCCGAGCGCGCGGTTCACGAAGTTCCCCGCGTTCCCTATGAGCTCCGAGTTTATCCTGGCGGCAAACTCGTCCCAGTCGAAGTTCAGGTCGTCCTGGGAGTACGGGTTGATGGCGACCAGGTAGTACCGGAGGTAGTCGGCCGGGTAGTATCCCAGGAACTCCTTCAGCCCGATGTACCAGTTCCTGCTCTTCGATATCTTCCGCGACTGCAGCGTGAGGTAGCCGCGCGTCGGGATGTGGTCGGGTAGCTTGTACTCGCGCCCGATCCCCATCCGTACCGCGGGCAGGAACAGGTAGTGGTGGTACGCTATGTCCTTGCCGATAAAGTGGTAGATGTCCGCCGAGTTCCAGAACTCCTTCCCGTCCACCCCCCGGCCCCTGAGGAACTCCACCGCGGAGGTCATGTACGCCAGGTGGTTGTCGAACCAGCCGTAGAACACCTTCCCCCCGGCCCCGTCCAGCGGGACGGGCACCCCCCACGGGATGTCCCGCGTGATGTCCCAGTCGATCAGGCCCGACCCTATCCAGTTCTGGACGTACTTTTTGACGTCCTTCTGGAGGTTCTGGTTCCCGTCGAGCCACTCCGACAGCTCGCCCCCGAAGTCCTTCAGCCTGAAGAAGTAGTGCGTCGTCCTCTCCTTGGTGGGCGGGCGGCCGCAGATCGAGCACCGCGGGTCCGAGATCTCCTCCGGGACGCGGCCGCAGTCCTCGCACAGGTCGGAGTACTGGTCGGCCGCGCCGCAGTGGGGGCACGTGCCCTTGACGTACCTGTCGGGGAGGAACTTCCCGTCGTTGGCGCAGTAGAACTGGATGATCTCCCTCTCGTACACGTGGCCCGCCGAGCGCAGCTTCCTGAAGACGTCCTGCACGAAGGCGGCGTGCTCGGGCGAGCTGGTCCTGTGGAAGTAGTCGAAGGCGATGCCGAACGCCGCAAAGTCCTCGCGGTAGCGCCCGTTCCAGTACCTGACGTACTCCCCCGGATCCCTGCCCTCCTTCTCGGACTGGATGAGGATCGGGGTGCCAAAGTCGTCTGACGCGCAGACGTGGTACGCCTCGACCCCGGTCATCCTCAGGAACCGGGTGGTGACGTCGGCCGGCAGGTACGTGGAGGCGACGTGCCCCAGGTGGATCTCCCCGTTGGCGTAGGGCAGCGCGCTGGTCACTATGGCCTTCCTTCCCATCCCTGTCAGTCCCGCCCGAGGGCTTAAGAAGCTTCTCAAGCGCCGCTGCGGCTACCAGCTGCTCGCGTACCTGGCCTGCTCCCGGGTCAGCCTGTCGATCCTGACGCCCATCGCCCTCAGCGCGTCGACTGCCACCTGCCGGTCTATCTCCTCGGGCACGTTGGTCACGGCCCTGCCCATCTTCCCGTGGTTCTCAAGGATGTAAAGGACCGACAGCAGCTGGTTGGAGAACGACTGCGCCATGACCTCCGGCGGGTGCCCCTCGGCGGCGACGAGGTTTGCCAGCCTCCCCTCCCCCACGAGGTACACGCGCTTGCCGCCCTTGAGCGTGCACTCGTCCAGGCTGGGCCTCACCCTCCGGACCGACCTCGACTTTTTGAGCAGGAAGTCGCTGTCGATCTCCACGTCAAAGTGCCCCACGTTGCCCATGATCGCGCCGTCCTTCATCCTCTCTATGTGCCGCCTCCCGATCACCCCGGTCATGCCGGTGCACGTCACGAATATGTCGCCCAGCGCGCACGCGCGGGACATCGGCATGACGTCGAACCCGTCCATGTGCGCCTCCAGCGCCTTCACGGGATCGACCTCGGTCACTATGACCCTGCAGCCCATCCCCCTGCAGCGGGCGGCCACGCCCCTGCCGACCCAGCCGTACCCGGCGACCACGACGCGCTTTGACGCCATCAGCAGGTTCATCGCCCGGAGGTACCCGTCGATCGTGCTCTGCCCCGTCCCGTACCTGTTGTCAAACATGTGCTTCGTGTACGCCTCGTTTACCAGGATCACCGGGTAGCGCAGCATGCCCTTGGCCTCCACCGCCCTTATCCGCGTGACGCCGGCGGTGGTCTCCTCGGTGGCCCCCAGTATCTCCAGGTCGCGGAACTTCTCGTCAAAGTGGGCCCTTATGTTCATGTCGGCCCCGTCGTCGACCAGGACCGAGGGCCCGTGCCCCAGCACCTGCCCGATGCACCAGTCGTACTCCCTGGCGGACTGGCCGTTCCACGCGTACACGTGGATCTTCTGCGACGCCAGGAACGCCGCGACGTCGTCCTGCGTGGTGAGCGGGTTGCCGGCGCAGCACGCGACGGTGGCGCCGAGCTCCCTGGCGCCCATCAGCAGCACCGCCGTCTCCTTCGTTATGTGGAGGCAGAACCCGACCGTCACCCCCCTGAGCGGCCTGGACTTCCTCAGCCGCGCGAGCGTGTTGTCGAGTATCGGCATGTGCGACCTCGCCCACTCGTAGGACAGCCGGCCCTCCCTGACCAGCCTAGCCGAAGTCTTCACCTTGCTCAACACCATTGCACGGCCCGCGGACGAATAAAACTCTTGAGATCCCACGGGGGCCGCGGCACCAAAGGCTAGAAATAGCCAGCGCCCCGGTACATTACCGTGGCTTGGAGGAAGATCGCCGAGAACGGCTCCGTGGCGGAGGGCAGGGGCAAGGCGTTCGAGGTCGGCGGCAGGAAGATAGCCGTCTTCAACCAGGGCGGGTACCACGCCGTCGACGACCTGTGCGTGCACCAGGACGGCTCGATCGCGCCCGGGAAGCTGGACGGGGACATCGTGGAGTGCCCGCTGCACTTCTGGCACTACAACATCAGGACGGGCCAGCTGACGGACTACCTCAAGGACGTGAAGCTGCGGACGTACCCGGTGGAGTCAAGGGACGACGGCATCTACGTCGACGTCTAGCGCGGGGACTGGCCGCCAAGACAATTCTTAATTGTGGCGGCTGGCCCACGTACACTGTTGGACCAGAAGGTGCTCGGGGAGATCAAGTCCGGGGACTATCCCGCGATAGCCCGCTCGATCGGGGGGTTCCTCTCCGGCGAGGCGGAGAGGCGCGGCTCTGCGGGGGTCACGTTCGGGCTTAGCGGGGGGATCGACTCGGCGGTGCTGGCATTCATCTGCGGGCGCGCCATGAAGGGGAGGACGCTGGCCATGATAATGCCCGACACCGACGTCACGCCGGGATCGGAGACGGAGGACGCCCTGAGGGTGGCAGAGATGGCGGGGATCGACTACAAGCTCGTCGACATCAGGCCCATAGTGGGGGAGTACTCGCGGTACGTGGAGCCCGACGGGAGGGCCAGGGGGAACCTCCGCGCCAGGGTCAGGGCCAACATCCTCTACTACTATGCCAACGCCAAGGGCTACCTCGTGCTGGGCTCCAGCGACAGGAGCGAGCACCTGCTCGGGTACTTTACGAAGTTCGGCGACGGCGCGGCGGACCTGGCCCCGATAGTCTCGCTCTACAAGCTCCAGGTCAGGGAGATCGCCGGGTTCCTGGGGGTCCCGCCGGGGATAATAGCGAAGAAGAGCAGCCCGCACCTGTGGGAGGGCCAGACGGCGGAGGGCGAGATCGGGGCGACGTACGAGGAGATAGACGCCGTGCTGTACTGCCTGTTCGACAGGGGGATGTCCGAGGCGCAGGCCGCCGACGCCACGGGGCTCGGCGAGGCGCTGGTCGGGAAGGTGCGCAGGGCCTGCGACGCGGGGCGGCACAAGAGGGAGCCCCCCGCGAGGCCTGGGGGCGCGCCGGCGTGAGGATCCACGACACCCTGAGCGGCTCGGATGCCGGGGTGGGGACCTCCGGGAGGGTCAGGATCTACCTCTGCGGCGTCACGGTCTACGACGAGTCGCACGTGGGGCACGCGAGGACCATAGTCGTCTTCGACGTGCTGAGGAGGTACCTAGAGGACAGGGGGGCGGACGTGGAGCTCGTCCAGAACTTTACCGACGTGGACGACAAGATAATAGCGCGCGCGGAGGCCGAGGGGGTCGAGCCCGGGGAGATAAGCGCCAGGTACATCGAGGGCTACTTCAGGGACTTTGACGGGCTCAACGTGAGGCGCGCCGCGGCGTACCCGAGGGCGACCGACCACATAGGAGACATCATAAGGTTCATCGAGGGGCTGCTGGAGAGGGGGGCGGCGTACGCCGCCAGGAACGGGGTGTACTTTTCGGTGTCGGGGTTCCAAGGGTACGGGAAGCTGTCGAAGAAGGACACCGGCGAGCTGCGGTCCGGCGCGAGGGTCAGCATCGACGGCTCCAAGAGGGACCCGCTCGACTTTGCGCTCTGGAAGTTCGCCGGGACGGGGCCCGTGTGGGACAGCCCGTGGGGCGCCGGCAGGCCGGGGTGGCACATAGAGTGCTCGGCGATGAGCACGAAGTACCTCGGGGAGAACTTCGACGTCCACGGCGGTGGGAGGGACCTGATCTTCCCGCACCACGAGAACGAGATCGCCCAGTCCGAGTCGTTCACCGGCGCCCCTTGCGCGAGGGCGTGGATGCACGTGGGGATGGTGACGATCAACGGCGAGAAGATGTCAAAGTCCCTCGGCAACGTGAGGTCGGTGAGGCGCGTCATGGCGGACTGGGGGCCCAACGTGGTCAGGCTGTTCTGCCTCTCGGGGCACCACTCAAAGCCGATAGACTACTCCGAGGAGATGCTCGGCGAGAGCCTCGCGAGGTGGAGGCAGGCCGAGGCGTGCTTCCACGAGCTGGACCAGGCGGGCGGGGGGCCCGGCGGGGGCCCGGCCGCGGAGATCGCCGGCAGGTGCGCCGCGGAGTTCGACTCGGCCCTGGAGAACGGATTCAACACGCACCTTGCGCTGTCGTCGCTGTTCGTGCTTGCCAGGGAGACCAACCGCCTGGCCGCCGAGGGGAAGCTCGGCGCCGGGGGCGCCGGGGCCGCCGGGAGGGAGTTCGGCAGGATGCTTGGGATCCTCGGGCTGGCCGTCCCGGAGCTTGCCGGCGGGCAGAAAGAGGAGATCGCCGGGCTCGTGGCCGACAGGGAGAGGCTGAGGCGGGAGGGGAAGTTCGCGGAGGCCGACCGCGTGCGGGCCCGGCTCAACGGCATGAACGTCGAGCTGATAGACCACGGCGGGAGGACCACCTGGGTGAAGAGGGAGGAGATCGGGGCGGGCGGGCCCGGCGCGCGGGGATGGCCCGGTCCGGCTAGCCGCGCCTGACCTTCGGCCGTTTTGGGAGGCCCGGGCGCGCGGAAGGCGTCCCGGGGCTGGCACGGGGGCGGGATCCGGGGAGCGTGACCGCGGTCGCGGCGGCACGGCTCACCCGGGCGCCGCACGCGGCGTGGAACGCCGGCATGGCGCCCGGGGCGGGGGCGGCGTCCGGGATCCCCCCTGCGATCGGCGGGTTCCCGCACGGGGCGGGCCTGATCGAGATCGCGTCCGCAGCGGGCTCCCGGATGGCGGCGTGCGGCCTGGCGAAGAAGGGGCGCGGGGGAAGCGCGGCGCGGGGAGCTTGCGGTTGCGGCAGCGCGCCGCGGCCGGCGGCCCGGCACGTGGGCTCACGCCGCGGGCGGGATCGGCAGGCATGACGCGAGGGCAGAGATGCCGGCCATGACGTGCGCGAACGCCGCCACGGCGGCCCCCGACAGCGGCTCGTGGATGAAGGGCGGGGTGGAGGCGGCAAACTCCGCCATCCCCAGGATGAGGAGCACCGTGGACAGCCCCGGGAACGCCGCCATGAAGAGGAGCGGCGCCGCCAGGCAGCACGCCGGGATCCACACCTTCCTCGGGACGCGGGCCATGCGGTACCTGGGCGTCGCTGCTTTTTAAACCCGGGCGGGCCCGTGTCCGGCCGCGCCGCCGGCGGGCCCATTAGCACTAGTCATGCAAGTTAGCATTAGTTAAATAGCATCGCGGCGCACGTACGCCGTGGTGTACCTCAGGGCCAAGAAGGTAAAGTCCGACAGCTACCTGTACCTCGTCAAAAGCGTCTGGGACAGGGACAGGGGCACTTCGAGGCAGGAGATCATAAAGTACCTCGGCAAGGCCTCCGAGGTGACCATGGGGGACATCCCCCGGGACTACCGGGACGATCCAAAGATCGCCTCGGCGCTGGCATCGCACAGCCCGGGCAACGCCAGGGCGAAGGACGGCATGGCAAGGAGGTCCAGGGACGCGCTGTACCGGAGGCTTCTGGAGGGGGACATCGCGGGATCCGGGAGGGTCTGCGCGGACTATTCCAAGGCGTTCGGCGCGGGCGATTTCCTTGACAGGGTGCTGAGGCCGGTCATGTACAGGATCGGGGACGACTGGGAGGCAGGGAGGATCGACATCGCCTCGGAACACGTCGCGAGCAACATGGCGGTGGCGCTCGTCAAGGGCATCGGCGCGCCGGCGCGGCAGGGCGGGTCCAGGGGCAAGGTGATGATCTGCGTCCCCTACGGCGAGGAGCACCACCTGGGGTGCGACATGCTGGAGGTGGCCCTGGCCAAGAGGGGGCTCACCGTGTTCAACATGTCCACGCCCATGCCGACAGAGTCCATCCTGGGCTTCATCGGGGACAACGCGCCGGACTGCGTGCTGGTCTCGATAACGCTCGTGGACAACCTGGCCGCCGGCAGGAGGCTGGTGGCCAGCATACGCGGGCTGCACGACGTCCCGGTGTTCGTGGGCGGGCAGGCGTTCCAGTATGGCGACGCCAGTGGGTTCCAGGCAGAGATCATTCCAGACGCGGACGCGGAGCGCGTGGCAAGGGAGATCGGCCAGAGGGCCGCAGCTGCCAGGGCCGCGCAGGCCTAGCCGCCCGGCGCCGTCACTCCTCTACCTTCAGCGCGCCCGACGGGCACCCGGCGACGGTCTCCCGGATCCTGTCCTCGGGGGCGCCGTCCTGTGTTATGACGAACTTGCCGTCCTCGACCTTGAACACGGACGGCAGGCCCTGGACGCACTTGCCGGAGTGCGTGCAGGTGCCCTCGTCCCAGCTTACCTTCATGGAATACGTGCCCGGGCAGCCTACAAAAACCTGCCGGTGCGCCAGCTGGGGAGGCGCGCGGGAGGTCACTTCCTCGAGGCGCTGACCAGCAGCACCACGTCCCTGTCCCTCAGGCGGTAGTCCACCGGCAGCCTCGCGTTGTACCTCAGGTCCTTGCCGTAGAGGAGGCCCTTCGGGAGGTCCGTGTGGATCTCCCTGGCGAGGTCGCTTATGGTGGATCCGTCCTTCAGCAGGATCAGGTCGGGCAGCACCCTGCCGCTCCCGTCGGCGAGGCTCTTCTCGTCGGCCACGGGGTAGACGGAGTTCATCTTCAGCAGCTTGAAGACCGCCGCGTTGATCGCGAACTGGACGCCGGTATGCATGTACTCGCCCATGATCTCCCGCGTGATAAAGTCCAGCGCGTCCACCTGCCTGGGGTTGAGGCCGTCGGGCCTTACCACCTTGAACTGCTCGAACCCCGGAGAGTACTCTATCAGGCCCCTGCCCTCCGCGCGCCTCAGGCTCAGCTCGCTGTCGGCGCTGGCGGGGACCACGATCGAGTCGGCGTACCGCTCGCGCAGCCGCGCGAAGTTCTTGTCGGCCCCCTCGATGTCCACCTTGTTTGCCACGATCAGCGTGGGCTTGGAATGCTTCCTGAGGCTCGAGGTGAACCTCCGGCTGTCGCGCATGTCGAACTCGTCGAACCGCTTTTCCCCGAGCCCCGTGGACGCCATGGCCGCCTCGACGTGCGCCCTGCCGACGCCTATCCCGCGGTACAGCGAGGTTATCGCGTCCGCCGCGTCGGTGCCCGACTGCACCAGCTTCGAGACCTTCTCGCGGTTGCCCTCGAATATCTTCTGGTACCACATCTCCAGCTCCTCCTCGATGTCCGCAAGGTCGGATATCGGGTCGCCGGCGCCCGCCTCGGTGATCCGGCCGGAGGCGTCGACCCCGCCTGACGCGTCGACCACGTGCAGCATGGCGTCTGACTGCGCCGCGATGGACATGAACTGGTTTCCCAGCCCCTTCCCCTTCCACGCGCCCTTGATGAGGCCCGGCAGGTCCATTATCTCCACCGGGACGTGCCGCCAGCCGCCGACGCACCGCGAGTTGTTCGGGTTGTCCTGCACGTCGAACTCGGGGTGGACGCAGAGCGTGATGGCGTGGGCCACTCCGGAGATCGGCCTCTTCGTGGTGAACGGGTACGACGAGATCTCCTCGGAGGACATGGTCGCCGCGTTGAAGAAGGTGGTCTTGCCGGTGTTCGTCTTGCCAATCAGGCCAAGCTTTATGGGCACACTACACGTCCCATCCGAGAATATTTATCTATGCCCTATCCCGGCGCGGGCCCGGGCCTTCCGGCAGCCGCTCGGCCGACCTGGCAAGCTCCCTTATGCGCCACCTGATCTCCTCGGCTTCGCGCGGCGACAGGTCGCCGTCCCACCTTTCCAGCACGTCCGCCGCGATCTCCGCGGAGTTGGCAAGCATGCCCCACAGCGGGTGGTGCTCGGCGGTGGCATGGGCAAGCTCCACCGCGTCGGCCAGGCCGCTTCTCGCCCTGGACAGGGGGGTCGCCCCGTCCCCGAACACCCGGACCGCGCAGCCCCGCGGATCGGACTCCACCTTCAGCGCGAGGCCCCTGCCGGCGTGCTCCCGCGCCAGCCCCTCCAGGTCGCGCAGAAAGTCCCCGAACTCGGCCACCTCAGGACAGCCTCCTGTGCTCGGCGAGCATGCACCGGTTGAACACCACCCGGATGCCCTCGGCCCTTGCCAGCCGCTCGGCCTCCGGGTCGTGGATCCCCTCCTGCAGCCAGATCACCCGGGGCCTCTTGCTGATCGCGTCCTTGACCACCGGCAGCACCTGGCCGGAGGGGCGGAAGACGTCCACGATGTCCACGTCCCCCTCGATCTCGGACACGGCCCGGTAGGATCTCAGCCCCATGACGTCCGCCGCGTTGGGGTTGACGGGTGTCACCTCGAACCCGTGGTCGCGCAGGTACCGGGGCACGAAGTGGGCCGCCTTTGACGGGTCCCTGGACATCCCCACCACCGCCACCGACCTCATGGAAAGGATCTCCCTGATCTCGTCGTCCGTGTGCGGATCGCGCTCCATGGTGGTACCAGGCGCCGGAGGAATATAATTTTTGAAGGCGCGGGCCCTGATCCGCGGATGCGGCAGGCGTGGGGCCGGCGCGGCGCCATCCTCCCAGGCGCGGATCCGGCGCGGGCCCGGGCCCCGTGCCTCCGGAGACCGTAAAAAATTAAAAACGGGTGGTTTTACAGGTATTACAGCAAGATGACCGACGCGGAAGAGCCCAAGGACCTCATGGTGCTGGGGGCCATAAGGAGGGGGATCAAGAAGTTCGACAAGATCGCGGGGGAGACCCACGTGGACCCGAAGGAGCTCAACTCGATCCTCGAGAAGCTCGAGGAGAGGGGGCTCATACGGGTCAGCCAGAAGAAGGGCTGGCTGGGCACGAAGATAGAGCTCGCCGTCACCGAGAGGGGCTCGAGGGAGCTGGACGAGCGGATCCACGAGATGCAGGAAAAATGGGGCACCATGACCGCCATGTACAAGAAGGGCGACAAGAAGGGGCTCAAGCAGTACATGGACGACAACAAGTCGTTCCTCCCCATGATGATGTTCTTCGGGATAATGGACATCATGATGTTCTCGATGATGTTCAGCATGATGGGGATGATGATGAGCGACTACGTTCCCGCGGAGAGCATGCCGGAGGGCGCAGGGGCCGACGGGGGAGACGGTGGCGGGGACGGCGGCGGGGCCGACGGGGACTTTGGCGGCGGCTTTGACGGCGGCTTCGACGTCGGGTTCTGACCGCGCGCCCGGCGCCGGGGCAAGAGACGGTCCGCGTTGAGGTACAGTTCGGACGACCGGTCCGGGCTGGTCCGGGTGCTGTCGTTCCTAAAGTCGCACGACACCGAGTACCTCTCCGGGCAGGATCTCAGCGACGTCCTGAAGATCAGCAGGGTCGCGGTATGGAAGCACATCAGGAGGATCAGGGACCTGGGGTACGGCATAGAGTCGAGGCAGAAGCTCGGCTACAGGCTGGAGTCGGGAACCGACGAGCTGCTCCCGTGGGAGGTGACGTCGGGCCTGGGCACGGAGTCCGTGGGGAGGAAGGCGTACTACTTCAGGTCCACGGACTCCACCCAGTCCCAGGCCGCGAGGATCGCGTCCGAGGGAGCCGCCGACGGCACCGTGGTGGTCGCCGGAAGGCAGACCGGGGGGAGGGGGAGGAACGGCAGGAGGTGGGTCTCGGCGAGCGGCGGGATATGGCTCTCGGTCATACTGCGGCCGAGCTTCGACGCCTCCGTGATCACTCTGTTCCCGATGGCCGCCTCGCTCGCGCTGGCCCGCGCGATAAGGGGGTCGACGGGCGTCCGGACTGAGCTGAGGTGGCCAAACGACCTGACCGTGGACGGGAAGAAGGTGGCAGGGATGCTGGTCGACGCCTCGCTGGAGTCGAACAGGGTGGAGAGCGTGATCCTTGGCGCGGGAATCAACTTCCGCGTGGACGCGGGGGAGGTCGAGAGGGAGCTCGCCGGCACGCCGAACTTTTACGGGGCGGCGTCGCTCGGGTCAAAGGAGAGGCCCCTGGCCATGGTGCAGTCCTTCCTTGAGGAGCTGGAGCGCGTCTACTTCCAGATGAACGCCGGCAGGACCGGGGGGATCGTGAGGGACTGGACTGGGATGTCGTCGACGATCGGGAGGGACGTGGAGATCGGCACAGCCGGCGGCGTGGTCAGGGGCAGGGCTTCGAGGATCGACGGCGACGGCGCGCTGGTTGTGGTGGGGGACGGGGGGTCGGAGCGGGTCATGGCGGGCGACGTCACGCACGCGTGAGGCCTACCGCTTCGAGTCCTTCCTGGCTCGCCTCTTGGATCCCGGCTTGGACAGCAGGGACGACTGCGCCCTGAGCACATCCCTGAGGCCGTCCTGGATCTCAAACAGCGCCGAGAGCATCCCCTCCAGCGCGCGGGAGTACTCCGAGTAGGCGTCTGCCAGATCGGCCTGCTTGCTGGTCTTCTTTCCCAGGTACTCGTTGGAGCGCAGGAGGTTGGCAGAGTCGATCAGCTCCGGGACGGCCTCGAACTCCCCGAGGGAGTCCAGATCCGACCTGATCGCCCGGATCCTCTTCCTGAGGCCGTAGATGTCCGTCCCCGCGCCGTCCTGCACCATCCTAGATACACCTAACGGCGGGCAGATTAAAAATTTGCTCAAGGCCGCGCTGGCGGGGTGAGGCCCGGATCCGGCTCCCGGGCGGGGGTTCCCGGGCGGGGGTTCCCGGGCGGGGGTTCCCGGGCGGGGGTTCCCGGGCGGGGGTTCCCGGGCGGGGGTTCCCGGGCGGGGGTTCCCGGGCGACGGTTCCCGCACGCAGGCGCGCCGCCGCGCGGACGCGGGGCGATCGGGCGCCCGTTAGCTGTGCCTACACACAATTAACCATCAGAAATTAGGTAAAACTGATAAAAAGCTAGGCGGCGTACACTCCAACGATGCTAAGGAACGCGGCGGGCACGGGATCAAGGTGTCCCTCGTGCGGCGGCAGGGGGATGGTCACCGACGAGGACACGGGGGAGCTCTTCTGCGGCAAGTGCGGCTTTGTGCTGACCGAGAAGATCGCGGACACGGGCGCAGAGTGGAGGTCGTTTGCAAGCGACGACGCCAACAGGGCGAGGACCGGGGCCGGCACGTCGCTTGCGATGCACGACATGGGGCTGTCCACGGTGATCGGCGCCTCGAACAAGGACTCCACCGGCAAGCCGCTTTCGGCCAGCATGAAGAACTCCATCGAGAGGCTGCGGACGTGGGACAGCAGGACGCAGGCCCACTCGTCGGCGGACAGGAACCTCAGGCAGGCGCTAAACGAGATGGGCAAGCTGAAAGACAAGCTGGCCCTGACCGACGCGGTGCTGGACAAGGCGGCGTACACGTACAGGAAGGCGATGGAAAAGAAGCTCGTCAGGGGCCGCTCGATCCACGGGATGGTGGCGGCGTGCATCTACGCCGCGTGCAGGGACACCGAGACCCCCAGGACGCTCGACGACATCGCCGGCGGGATCAACATCAGGAGGAAGGACGTCGCGAGGTGCTACAGGCTGATCTTCAGGGAGCTCGAGCTGAAGATGCCGGTGGTGGACCCGGTGAAGGGGGTCGCGAGGATCGCCAGCATCGCCGACCTCAGCGAGAAGAACAAGAGGAAGGCCATAGCAATCCTGGACCAGGCAAAGAAGATCGGCATGGTGGCGGGGAAGGATCCCATGGGGATCGCCGCCGCCGCGCTGTACCTGGCGTGCATAAGCACCGGAGAGACAAAGTCGCAAAAGGACATATCCGTCGCCTCCGGGGTGACCGAGGTCACGATCAGGAACAGGTGCGCGGGGCTGCGAAGGATGCTCCAAAAGTAGGCGCGCACGCTCAGAATATGCCCGCGTCGGCCTGCGTCAGCGGGGATGCCGCCCTGATGATCCTGAACGGGATCCTCCCGAAGCTGAGCCCCTTCTCGGCGGAGACCAGCAGCACGTCGTCGCCCGGCAGCGGGAAGCTGATGATTATCACCTTGTCGCGGTACGACATGGAAAAGTGGACCGGCCCGAACTCCCTGTCAAACTCGTGCCTCATGCGCACCCGCAGCGCGATCTCCATGAACATCATCTCGTCCTGCTTCTTGGCCTCGAGGGACTCCAGGCCCTTCCTCATGCCGCCCGCCACCAGGTGGCCGCGGCCGTTGATTATCCGGGCGGACCTGATCTTGGGATCCATCCCGAGTATCTTCTGGCAGATCTTCTCGAGATCCTCGACGCGTGCCACGGCGTGGGTTGGCGCGCGAGCTATTTATTGAGAGCTGTGCAAGTAGGCCCATGGCCGCAGACGCGCAGAAGGACGCCACGGATTACTACAGGCACCTGTCGCTGTTCTGGACGGACATAATCCACCTGATGGCCAGCAAGCCGCAGGCGCTGACCTCCATCGGCCCGATGAGGGCGTTTGCCGCCAACTCCAAGAAGATATCCACCGAGATCGTGGACATCAACGAGAAGCTCCTGGAGTTCAACGGGTACCTGACGGAGTACTACAAGCAGCTGTCCGAGACCTGGTCGGAGGCCCAGAACAAGTTCAACTACAAGGCACCCAAGATCCCGCAGGACGTGGAGCAGGCGGACGCGTTCAAGCGGGTGTGGATAGACATATTCGACAACGACTTTACCGAGCTGTTCGACTCCAAGGAGTTCGGCGAGAACTACGGGAAGCTGGTGTCAAAGGAGCTGGAGCTTACGCGCCACTGGAACAACATCGCAAACGTGATCCTCCAGTCGGCAAACCTCCCGAGCAAGGAGGAGATCGACGAGGTCTACAGGGAGATCCACGGCCTGAAGAGGCGGATCGCGAAGCTGGAACTGCGGGCGAAGAAGAAGCAGGGGGGCGGCAGGGGTGCAAAGTGAGTCCAGGGTAGACCCCAGGATGATCGAGGAGATCCTGAAGTTCGGCAGGAACGTCGTGGACGCCCCGAACCGGGTCGCGGCGCCCGACGAGATCAGCATGGAGGTGACCCCCCACGACGTCGTCCAGGAGATAGACAAGACCAGGCTGCTGCACTACAGGGGGCTGACCGACAGGCAGCACAGGACCCCGCTGCTGATCTCGTACGCGCTGATCAACAGGTACCACATCCTGGACATCCAGCCCCAGAAGAGCTGGGTGAGGAACCTGCTGGAGCAGGGGTTTGACGTGTACATGCTGGACTGGGGCACGCCGACCAACATGGACAAGTACCTCGACTTTGACGACTACGTCAACGGGTACCTGGACAACTACATGGAGTACGTGAAGAACGAGTCGTCCTCGGAGCAGGTGTCCCTGCAGGGGTACTGCACCGGGGCGACGCTGGCCACGGCGTACGCGTCGCTGCACCCCGAGAGCGTCCGGAACTTCGTCGCCACCGCGCCCGTGATCGACGGGTGGAGGGACACGACGGTGATCAGCAACCTGGCGAAGCACGTGGACGTGGACAAGATGGTGGGGGTCATCGGCAACATGCCCCCGGAGTTCATGTACTACTGCTTTTCCGTCCTCAAGCCGTTCGAGCAGGGGATCGAGAAATACGTCAACTTCTTCAAGAACATAGACAACCCGAAGTTCGTCGACAGCTTCCTGCGCGTCGAGAGGTGGCTCGGGGACACGCCGGCGATCCCGGGCCAGCTGTTCAGGCAGTGGATCAAGGACATCTACCAGAAGAACCGCCTGGTGCAGAACAGGATGTGGATCGGCGGCAGGCGCGTGGACCTGAAGAGGATCCGCATGCCGATATTCACCCAGGTCGCCGTGGGGGACCACCTGGTGTCCCCGGAATGCAGCATGCCGCTCCACTACGCGGTGGGCAGCCAGGACAAGACGCTCAGGGTATACCCGACGGGGCACGTCGGGATGATCGCGAGCTCGCTGTCCCAGAAGAGGGTGCTGCCCGAGCTCGGCCGGTGGCTCGCGGAGAGGTCGGACTAGGGCCCGGCGTAACGGATCCCGGCCCTGGCAGGGACGGTTCCGGGCGCAACCCGCGCGTCAGTGGCCGCCGTGCGCCGCGTGGGCGGTTCCCTGGAAGCCGAACATGACCGTCTTTTCATGGCCGCCGTGCAGCGAGTGGTACTCGAACCCGCCGTTCGAAGTGCTCGGGGCGAACCCCCCGGGGATCGCCGACTGGATCAGCACGTTGTCGGGCATCACGCCGGCGATCGTGAAGTTTCCGCCGGCGTCAGTCGAGCCGGCCTCCTGCTGGCCGGTGGTCAGGGAGGTGACGGTGACCGTGACTCCGGGCAGGCCCGGCTCGCCGGATTCCCGGACGCCGTTTATGTTGGCATCGTGGTACACCGTGCCCGAGACGGTCGCGGTGTCCCCCGCATGGATGTGGCGCATCGGGAAGTCGAGGGTCGACTGCTTGCCGGCGTGAAGCCGCTCGTACGCAAACGTGGAATGGCCCGCCTGCGGGAGGTGATCCGCGGGAATCAGGCCGGTCTGGACCAGTACCATGTCGGGCATCACGCCGGCAAACTCGTAGACGCCCCTCCAGTTCGTCTCGGTGGTCAGCAGCCTGCCCGAGGACAGCTCGTACAGGGACACCTGGACCCTGGGGAACCCCGCCTCGCCCGGATCGTGCAGGCCGTTCCCGTTGTCGTCCTCGTGGATGATCCCGGCCAGGGACGCGGCCTCGTCTGCCGTGATCTCGTCCAGCGGAAAGTCCACCGTGGCGGAGGAGGACGCCGCCAGCGTCTCGTAGGTGAAGAAGTCAAAGCCGCCGGCCATGAGGTATCCCACGGGAAGCGCGCCGACCTGTACCAGGTTCACGCCGGGAAGCAGGCCGGTTATGGAGTACGCGCCGCTGCCGTCGGTCGTGGTCCGGGTGACCTCCCCGGTCAGCAGATCGATGGCCATCACGGCGATGCCGCCGACCCCGGGCTCTCCCGCGTCCTGCACGCCGTTCCCGTTGGCGTCGGAGAAAGCGGTGCCGCCCACTGCCGGGGCGGTCGAGGGGTCGGCCCTCTGCAGCGGAAAGTCCGCGGTGGCCGGCGCGTCCGCTGACACGGTTGGCCTGTTGAAGTAATCATGGCCGGGTGGCGTCACGTAGCCGTTGGGTATCGTGATCTGGACAAGGTAGCTGCCGGGGATCAGCCCGGTAAAGGAGAACCCGCCGTCGGGGCCGGTGATCGCCAGCGTGGCGGCCTCGGGTTCCTCGTAGTATATGACCAGCACCGTCGTCTCCACGCCGGGCTCCCCGGCGTCGGGGGCGCCGTTCCCGTTCGAGTCGACGAAGACCGTCCCGGAGACCGATCCCAGGGCCTCGATCACGGTCACGGTGACGCCGGGTGACGCCGCGGAGGAGTTCCCGAACCCGTCGGTCGCGGTGGCAGTCAGGATGTGGGCACCCCCCGCGAGCGGGGCTGCCGCCTGCAGTATCCACGCGCCCGAGGACGAAGATACGGCCGTCCCGATTGAATCCGTCCCGCTGAAGACCTCGACGAAGACGCCGGGGCCGGCCGTCCCGCGTATGGCGGGGGTGGGGGTCACCTTGGACGAGTCTGAGGGGCTTATGATCGTGGGGGCGGCCACGGCCGGGCCGTGCGCATGGTCGGAGGGGCACACGTCGGCCGCCATGATCGTCCCGGCGTAGGTCCCCTCCATGCTCGCGATGGGCCCGCCGGATACGCCGGGGATCAGCGAGGAGCTGCCCGTCAGGAGGTCTACCAGGCGGAGGCTGTTCTTCTCGCCTGGGGCGCCGTTGTGCACGTGTATCCCGGTCACGTTGCGCAGCCCGCTGGCCGTGATGCTAAAGTCGACGCTCGGGTGGTGGCCCGAGGCGTTGGCCGTGAATGCCAGGTCCGCCGTGGCCGTGACGCCCGCCCAGGGGGAGCTGTCCGCGCCGTCGCCAAACACGTTCTGGGAGGCGTCAGCCGAGGCGGAGAACGTGCCGTGGCCTCCCTGCGCGATGTCTCCCCTTATCTCGCCGGGGGAGTCGAGGTCTCCGGGGCCGGTGTTTTTGGGATCCACGCCGTCGTCGGTGTGGAACTGGACGTAGGCGCGCCCGGCTGCCATCTCGCCCACCAGGTGGGCTATGGTGGCCGTGCATTCCCGGGGCTGGACCGGGGGGTGGTCCGCGAGGGACTGGCCCGGGGAGCCGGCCATCATGGACAGCGTGACTGCCAACACGAACGCCAGAGAGGTTTTCGCCCACATGTGGGCATACGGGCACGCATAGGTTATAAGAAACTTTTTTCCCGTTCGAGAGACATACCAGTCTGTTCGAGGGACATGCCAGCCTGTTCGAGGGACATGCCAGCACTGTGCCGGGGCGTCAGTAGTACGAGAAAGAGTCCGCGAACCTGTCCGCCAGGGAGTCGGCGCGCATGATCCCGGAATTTTCCAGGATCTCCCTCGCGAGGCGGCAGTCGCACAGCGAATACCTCCTCTGGAACCCGGGGACCACCATGACCACGCCGCCCCCGACCAGCTGCTTGAGCGTGTACGACACGGTGGCAGGGCTCTTGCGCACCGCGCGCGCGACCTCCGCAAACGTCGCGGCCTCCACGTCCAGGAGAAGGAGGATGATTCCCCTGCAGGTCTCCTTCCGCAGGCTGATTATGATGCCGTCCCTGCCGGGATCGGACATGGGCGGGAAGAACCAGGTCAGCCTCCCCTTTCTCATCACCCTAAGCCTCCCGCCCTCCTCCAGCTTCCTCAGGTGGTGGCTGAGGATCCCGTTGGCTAGCCCGGTGCGCCTGAGCAGGTCCTGGTAGTTGGATCCGGGGCGCCTTTCCACCAGCGCGCATATCATCCTCCTCCTCGACTCGGGGCGCGGGGCGGTTCCTCCGTCCATCCTAATCCGTCCTGAATATCCCCACGGAAAAAAACGCCAGCATCAGCAGGATCATCCCCGACGTCACGATCGAGTCGGTGCTGGTATAGGATGCCCAGAACACGAACACGGTGTTCAGGGCAAACAGGATCTCCGCCGACGTCACGGCGAAAAACGCGCACATCATCAGAAGCAGCCGAGTGGTCCTGTACCTGAGGTAGGCGATGGCGCCGACGACGGACAGGAAGGAGCCAAGTATGATGCTGGCCACGTGTATCCCCATGTGCAGCCCGTGGCCGTGCATGAAATGGGGGAGGAACGCCGGGATCGAGGACGTCAGCAGGACCGCGGAGACGAATAACAGTATCCGGACCTTAGTCCTGCCGTCGAGCCGTACGTGCTGCACGCATCAGGTCGGGCGCCCCCGCCTTATAAGGTGGACTGGTAGAAGCGTCAAAGCCCCCCGGGCGGACCGGCTCCGTTAATATTCTTGGACGTGCCGGGACAGTGCATGATGCGCGCCGCAACGGCCCTGCCCCCCGTGCTCGGGCTGCTTCTCCTGGCCGGCGCCGCGGGCGCCGTGGCAGATCACGGCGGCGGCACCAGCGGAGGGTGCACCGGGGACTGCGTGCCGCCGACGCTGGGCACCGACAACGGCGGGAAGCGGCTGGTCAGCGGGGGGTTCGCGGTAAACGGCAACGCCTTTGACGTCACCTACTTCAAGCAGGACATCCCCACGCAGGAAGTCGCGGTGGGGGAGCCGGTCACCGTCACCCTGACGGTGTTTGAGGACGCCGGCCCGCAGTTCCTGAGGCACGTGGGGCTGATGATGGGCCTGGAGGACAGGCTCGTGGCGGGGGTCATGACCCAGACGTACCTGGTACAGGTCCACTGGGAGAGGGACTTTGCGGGGGACGTCACGGTGAGGACCGACGACCCGGGCGGCCTGGTCAGGGACGTCGGCGTGGAAGAGGCCGTCGAGGGGGACAACAGCGTCATAACGTTCGAGTTCACCCCGGCGCGGGAGTTCGACGCCGGCACCGTGGTCGTCCAGACTTGGGACGCCGAACGGAACCAGTGGAAGAATTATTTTTACGGCCCGCTGGGGATAACCGCCGCCGGGGCCGGCTCCGCGGGGGGCACCGTCCCGGAGTGGGTGAAGGCCAACGCCGGGTGGTGGGCGGAGGGCTCCATCGACGACGGCTCGTTCGTCCGGGGGCTGCAGTACCTGGTACGAAACGGCATAATCGACGTCCCGCCGGCCGCGCAGGGGCAGGGGCAGGGGCCGGGGCCGGACGTGATTCCGGAGTGGGTGAAGGCCAACGCCGGGTGGTGGGCGGAGGGCTCCATCGACGACGGCTCGTTCGTCCGGGCGATCCAGTACCTGATCACGGCGGGCATCATCGAGACATAGCGCCGCGCGGCGGCGCGGGCCGGCGGGCCGCTACGGGCCGGGCGGGCCCTCCACGGTGAGGAGGCCGTCCAGGTTCCCGTAAAACTCGTCCACGAACGAGGGGAACCGGTCGACGGGCACGATCGGGACCCTGTCCACAAAGTCCACCCCGTCCTGGTGCAGCGTGACGATCACGGGCACGGCCACTGCGCCCCGCGTCTTGGCCACGTAGTGCCTGGTCCTCCCGATCTGTTTTCGCACCGCGGCGGACAGCGCCGGGCGGCCCGAGCGCCTCCAGTGCTTGCAGTCGATCAGCATCGCCACCCCCAGGCGCACGCCGACCACGTCTATCTCCATCCTGGGCCGCGTCAGGACCAGGTTCCTCATGACCGCAAAGCCCATGGAGGACAGCATCCCGGCGACCAAACCCTCGAAGTCCCTCCAGTCGATCGCCTCGGAGACCGAGCCGGCGGGGGCGCCGCACTTGAGCAGCTCTATGGCGGCCCTCAGCCTGTCGCCGTCCTCGAAGAAGTACTGCCCGCCGCGCCTCCTGCCGATCCCGGCGGCGGCCAGCCCGCCGAGGATCTCCGCGGACGCGTCCGCCCCGAGCCCGGTCGCCGCCGAAAAGTCCCGGACGGACACGCCGCCGGGTATCATCCCGGGCATGCCGGCCGCCACGTCCGGGGCGCGCCTTGCCAGGAACCCGTCTCGCACAAGACACGGCGGGCCGCTGGAAATATTAATCAAGGGCCGGGCCGTGAGATGGTCTTGTTGCGACCTGCCAGGACAGCGGCCACGTGGGGGCTTCCGGCGGCGCTGGCGCTCCTGTGCGCCGCCGCGGCCTGCGGCCAGGCGCTAGCGGAGAAGGGCTCCTACGTCGACACGGTGAGGTTCGTCCAGTACCTGGACGAGAACACGGCGCTGGAGGAGGTGAGGAACGGGAACCTGGACGTGTACTACTCCAGGATCCCAGCGGACAGGCTCGAGGGCGCCCATGCCAGGGAGGGGCTGCGGGTGTACGACTCCACCGGCGGGTCCTACAGCATACTGGCCAACCCGGCCGAGTCGGACAGGTTCAACCCGTTCTCCATAAGGGATGTCAGGTTCGCGCTCAACTACCTGGTGGACAGGAAGCTCATCGTCAACGAGCTCATGGGGGGCCTCGGCTCGCCCTCCGTCTCGTACTACGGCCGGCACGACCCGGGGTACCTCACGGTGATCGGGCAGCTGGAGTCCTACGACTTCAGGTACAACCCGAGGCTGGCCGGGGAGATGATCTCGGGGGCGCTGCTGGGGGCCGGCGCCGAGAGGTCCGACGGCCGCTGGATCCACGGCGGCGAGCCGGTCGGGATCACGATCTTCATCAGGAGCGACGACCCGGTGAGGAAGTCGATAGGGGAGATCCTGGCATCGGAGCTGGAGGGGATGGGGTTTGCGGTCAGCAAGGACTTTGGCGACCTGAACAAGGCGTTCGTCGTGGTGTACGGCTCGGATCCGGCCGAGCTGAGGTGGAACCTGTACACCGAGGGCTGGGGGAGGTCGGCGTTCGTGAGGTACGACTCGGCCGGGCTGGGGCAGATGTACGCGCCCTGGTTCTCCAACATGCCGGGGTTCAACGACCCGGGCTACTGGAACTACGAGAACGGCGGGCTGGACGAGGTCACCCAGCGGATATACACGGGGGACTTTGAGACCGAGGAGCAGAGGGCCGGGCTGGTCCGGGAGGCCGTCACCATGGGGATCGACGAGTCCGTGCGGATCTTCCTGGCAAGCAACGTGGACCGGTACGTCACCAACGACGGGGTGTCGGGGGTCGTGAACGACTTCGGGGCGGGCGTCCCCAGCAGGTTCACCCCGATCAACGCCAGGACCGGCGGCGGCGAGCTGGTGGTGGGGGTCAAGCAGATCTACCAGGGCGCGTGGAACCCAGTGATGGGCCTGAGCGACAGCTACAGCACGCGCATCTGGGGCATCGTCGCCGACCCGGCCTCGTTCAAGCACCCGTTCACCGGGGAGGCGCTCCCGGTGCGCGCCTCGTGGGACGTCGAGACGGCGGGCCCGCGCGGCGGGGTGGAGGTGCCCGCCGGCGCGGTGATGTGGGACGTGGGGTCGCAGGCGTGGGAGGCGGTGCCCGCGGGCACGGAGGCCACCAGCAGGGTCACGTTCGACCTGGCGTTTGGCAACTGGCACCACGGGCGGCCCATGGACATGCTGGACGTCCTCCACTCGCTGTACTTCGCGGTGGAGTGGGGGACGCGGGACGGCCCGGACGACAGGACGTTCGACTCCGAGTTCACGCCGAGGGCGGCGCAGGTCACCGACACGCTGGTCGGCGTCAGGCAGGTGGACGCCGACACGATAGAGGCGTACGTGGACTATTGGCACTTTGACGAGGGCGAGATAGCCGAGTGGGCGTCCCTCTGGAGCGTCGTCCCGTGGGAGATCTCGGCCGCCATGGAGCAGGCGGTGGTGGACGGGAAGGCGTCGTTTTCCAGGTCGGGCGCCACCGCCAAGAACGTGAGCTGGCTCTCCCTGCTGGTGCCAAACGACGCGCAGGTGCTGCGCGGCTACCTGGAGGGGTTCAGGGCCGAGGGGCGCGTCCCGGCCCCCGCCGGCGGCGCGGCGGGCCCGGGCTACGCCGAGGACAGGTACGACGCTGCCATAGGGTGGATAGAGGACAACGGCCACGCCGTGATCAGCAACGGCCCGTTCTACGTGGACTCGTACTCGCCCGAGTCCAGGACCATAACCGTGCGCGCCTTTGACGACGGCACGTACCCGTTCGCCGCCGGCCGCTGGTCGGAGTTCGAGGACGCCAGGTACCCGTCCATAGCGGGGGTCGACGTCCCCGGCACCGTGCAGCGGGGCGGCGACCTGGCGATCACGGTCGCGTCGGAGAACGCCGACTCCGTCATGTACTTCCTGGCCGGCGGCGACGGCCGCATCGTGGCGTCAGGCGAGGTCGGGGCCGGCGGCGGGGTCTCCGAGGTAACCATCCCCGGCGCGGAGACGGGCCTGCTCGCCGAGGGCGGGGGCAGCGTCAGGGTGTTCGCGGTGTCCGCGGACGTGCTGAGGCCCGACGCCCACTCCGCGGGGTTCCTGGTCGTGGACGGGCCCGGCGGGCTCCCCGCCGTGCGGGGCGGCGGCGCCGTCGAGGGGGACGGGCAGGGGTGGTGGGCCTGGGTCGCGGTCCCGGCCGCCGCTGCCGCCGCGCTGGCCGCGGCGGCGAGGCTCGTCACGCGAGGCCGTACTCCCCCAGGATAGCTGGTATCTGATCCTTGGACTCCAGCCGCGAGTACTCGGCCAGCAGGTTGCGGTTCAGCTCGTAGAACGTGTGCCCCCACCTGAACGGGTCGAGCAGGGAGGACGCCTGCCGGTCCCGGCCCAGTATGAACAGGGACGCGGCCAGCGCCTCCACGGTGGTCAGCTTGCCAAGCTTCGAGTAGTTCACCGGGTTGCCCGCGAGCAGCGGCGGGAGCCTCCTCCTGGCGCCTCCCAGGCCCCTCGGGAACGCCCGGGCGGCGAGCCTCCAGGAGCAGTCTATGCCCACGACGGCGCCGGCCGCCGGCGCGTCGGCCGGCAGCAGCACCTCTTCCGCGAACGGGTCCAGCACGACGCTCCTTCCCCCCACGCGCCGGACGCTCCTGGCCAGCCCCAGCCTCACCATCCTGGCGGCGGTGCACTTTTTCGGGTCGTCCTGGTAGAGCATCAGCACCCGCAGCCTCATGAAGTGGGTCGCGGGGGCGGCATTTTTGAATCATGCTGTACGCCTGGCGCGTTCCGTGGTGATCCCGACTGGGAACCTCCCACAAAGCAGCCTGCAACGCCAGGCCGAAAGATCCGGATCGTGGCACGCGTGGGATGGCGCGCGTGGGGCACCGCCATTCCAACCCGGGGGAATTCCCAGTGTACTGCTCCACGTGCATGAGTTACGCGCTCTTCGATGGGGCACCGCCATTCCAACCCGGGGGAATTCCCAGGGCGGGGCACTGCAGGGGGCTGCTGGCCGGGGCATCCGCGCCGGCGTCCGAGGGGACGTTCGGGTGCACGCCGCGCCCGCGCGGGCGGGGGAGCGCGGCGCGGGAGGCAAGGCCCGTGCCGGGATCCCCCGCCGGGCTTCTCCGGGGGCCGGCAACCGGTCTGTCTGCCTTCTCGCACGTTTGCTGGGGCCGCCTAGCCGGCCACCCTGTAGTTTATCTTGTAGTAGAACCTGGACACCTGGTCGCCCTTGAGCACCTCCACCTTCCAGTCCGCGTCGGGCAGGAACTCCGAGGGATCCGACGGCACGATGGAGAACTTTTCCAGGCGGGCGTCGGGGCCGCTGTAGCGCACGTCGAGGACGGCCCCGTCCACCCGCACCGTCTCGTAGACCGATCCCGGGCCGCGCGTGGGGCCAGTGACCAGGCACCCCGGGTACGGCCCCACCACGCACTTGCCGGATCCCGAGAAGACCGCCAGGTTCACCGCCGCCAGGTCCGACCTGGACGGGGTGGCCAGGGAGCCCGACAGGACGCGCGGGTTCATGGTCCCGTCGTCCCCGGACTGCTTGGCTGCAGTGCGGATGGCGATCTCGGAGTCCGGGATGCGGTTGACCTTCTCGATCACCTTCGACGGCGGCCCCGGCGCGTCGGCCGGCCGCGCCGGGACCACCTCGAACGTGGCCGACTCCGAGCCGAACGGCGCGTCCGCGGTGACCTCGTAGGTGCCCTCCGCCGACGGCGAGCCGCCAAGCGTGAACTCGTAGGTGAACGAGCCCGAGGGGCCCGGGACGACTGAGGCGGCCGGCACGGCGGGTATCCCGCAGAACGAGGGGCCGCAGGCCAGCATGGTCCCGGACTTTTGGATCACGCTGACGCCGAACCGCTCGACGTACGTCGTCTTGCTGGGCTTGCCAGTCACCGTCACGGTGTCCCCCGGCCCGTAGGACTCCCGGTCAAGCGACATCACGAGGGACAGCCCGGGCCCCAGCGCGAGCTCGTTTGCCACGCCGAACGAGGACTCGGCCCGGAGGCCCGAGTAGGAGGCCCTTACCTTGTACTGGCCCTCCCCGAAGACGGTGGCGGGCAGCTCGAAGAGGCTCGAGAACCCGCCCCCCTGGTCAGGGTACACGGATGCCGCGTAGATCTCCGCGAATGGGGCCGCGCCCGACAGGACCGAGATCCTCACGCGCTCGGGGACCACTAGGCCCTCGGCCCCCTGGGGCCTCGCGATGACTGACCCCTCCACCTTGAGCTTCTCGCCGGCCTGGTACACCGGCTTTGACGGCCCCACCGTCAGGTGCTTCGTGGGCAGGCTGTCCCCGGCAGGGTCGGCGGACACCTTGAACAGGATGATCTTGCTGAGCCCCCCGCCCGACACGCTGATCTTGTAGACCCCGAGGTTGGAGCTCAGGACTGACCTGTCGTCGGCTGACTTTACTGGCGCGGGGCTTTCGGACGACGGGGTCTGCCACTGCCAGGAGAACCTCTGGTCGTCGGCCCTCGTGCCGGAGTTTATGACGGTGCCGTCGGGCTTGGTGACGGCGATCGAGACCGCGTTCTCCCCGGCCGGCGGGAGCAGGCCGGTCATGCGGACGGTCTCGCCCAGCCCGTAGACCTCCTTGTCGATGGAGACCGAGGTCTTCCCGGCGCCCACCGGATCCACCAGCTCGACCGTGACCGACCGGGAGAGGTCCCGGTAGTGCGCCTCCACCAGGTAGACGCCCTCGGAGTACGCGGCCCGCGGGAGGGCGATCTCGAGCGAGAACCGCCCGGACTTGTCCGGGATGGCCGTGTACTCTATCCCCACCGGGGCTCCGCCGGCGTCGGAGACGGCCAGCGCCACCCGGTCCGTCTCGAACGTCGGGGCAGAGGCGGGGCGCGCTATCTTGCCGCCGACGGTCATGCTGGCCCCCAGGTCGTAGGATGGCCGGTCCGAGGCAAGGGTCAGCTGCCCCCCGCCCGCCTCGTACGACCCCGGATCCGCGGCCACCACGAACGACTTCGTGGCCGACCCGACGTCCTGCGAGACCCTGATCAGGTAGTCCCCCAGCCGCGCGTCCGAGTCGGGTATGGAAAACGAGTACTCGAACCTGCCGGCGCCGTCCAGGCGGACGGCGTCCAGTATCTTCATGACGGAGCCGCCGCCGGAAGCGCCGCCTAGGGCGATGTTCTTGGTCTGCACGATCTCGATGTCCATGGACGGGATCCACACGTCGTTGAGCCTGCCCGTGACGGTGACCGTCTCGCCCGGCCCGTACGCCTCCCTGTCGGTCCACAGCGAGATCGGCGTGTCCTCCTTGGCGTCGGCGACGAGCTCGAAGGACGCGGTCGCGGACTGGCCGGCATACGTGCCGGAGACCGCGTAGGCGCCGTACTCCGGCCCGACGGTGCTCATGAACACGCCGGTGGAGAACGCGCCGTCGGTGGGGAACAGGCTGCCCGAGGCGACGATCGAGCCGGAGGGGCCGGACACCTGGAACCGCAGCCCCTCGAGCGGGACCACCGTGTCGGTCTGGCCCGTGATCATGACCAGCTCGCCGGGCACGTAGGAGGCCTTGTCGGTGAGCAGCAGGAGGGTGCCGTCCCGGCCGGGCTCCTGGGCGTGGGCGGGGGCCGCGATCAGGGCTAGGAGTGATACCGAGAGTAGCGCGAGGACACTTGCATTCATGGCGGGGACCTACCTGAACGTGGAAGCGGTGTGATTTTAGAGGGGGATTGAGGAAAAGTTGAGCTAGTTGTTAAAGTCGGGCATGCGGGGTCCAACGGCAACGCTCCGCGCCCGCCCGCTTTAAGGCGTGCGCACGACTCATCCGGGGCCGCAGTCCGGGCACCTCCCCCCGCGCACGGGGGAGCCGCACTCGGCGCAGATCCCCTCGCCGGCGTCGCGCCTGACCGCCTGCCTGGTCCTCACGACGTAGAGCTTTATGCCGAAGAACATGGCTGCCACTATGGCGATGGCGTAGGCGGGCGCCATGAACGGGGTCAGGCCTACCGCGAAGAGGGCCAGGCCCGCGACCAGGATGGCGTCCCTTTTCTCAAAATTCACAGAGTCAGGGCCGGGGCGTGGCGATAAAAACGTGCCGGGCTCGGCCGTAGCAGTCATTCCACCAAAAGTCAATTACTCTAACTCCTCCTCATCGCCCGGCAAGCCAGGTGCGCGCACGGCCCGGTAATAAGTGATCATGGTGGGATCGGCGGGATTTGAACGCGCGACCTCTGCGTCCCAAACGCAGAATCATGCCATGCTAGACTACGATCCCCCGTAACACCTCAGGGCTGCCCAATTTAAGCTTGACAGGCAATCATTTTAAGTGCTGGCCCCCGGACAGGAAACCATGCAGAGGGACGACTACCTCAGGGCCGGGAGGATCGCCGGGGAGGTGAGGGAGATTGTCAGGGGGAAGGACTGGGTCGGGAAGACGGTCTACGAGATCTGCGAGGGGGTGGAGGCCGAGATCGTCAGGAGGGGGGCCAGGTGCGCGTTTCCCGTGAACGCGAGCATCAACGAGGTCGCGGCCCACTACACGGCGGAGCCGGGCGACCCGACCGCCATAGGCGACACGGACCTGGTGAAGATAGACCTCGGGGCGCAGGTCAACGGCTACATAGCCGACACCGCCGTGACGGTGTGCTACGACGCGAGGTTCGACGGCATGGTGCGGGCGGCCGAGGCCGCGCTGGACAGGGCGATGTCGGTGGCCAGGGCCGGCGTGAAGGCCAGCGACATCGGCAGGGCCATAGAGGCGTCCATCAAGCAGGCCGGCTTCAAGCCCATCGCCAACCTGAGCGGGCACTCGCTGGACAGGTACACCATACACGCCGGCAGGACCATCCCGAACATATGGTCCATCGGGGGGTTCTCGCTGTCCGAGGGCGCGGCGTACGCGTGCGAGCCGTTCGTGACGGCGTCCGACGGCGGGGGGTTCGTGAGGAACGGCAGGGCGAGGAACATATTCGCGATAAACTCCAGGAAGAAGACCGGGGACGCCGGGGCAGACGAGATGCTGGACCACATCTGGAGGGAGTTCAACATGCTGCCCTTCGCCCTGAGGTGGCTCGTCGGGAGGTGGGACGAGGGGGAGGCAAGGGCGCTGCTGGGTCGCCTGGTCAGCAAGAAGGCGGTCCAGGCGTACCCCGTCCTGGTCGAGGTGAACGAGCGGAGGGTGGCGCAGGCAGAGCACACGTTCATCCCGGACGCCGGCGGGGTGACGGTCACCACCACGGCGGGCTAGCCGCCGGCGGGCTCAGTCCTGCAGCTCCCCGAAGATCTTCTCGATCGCGGCGGCCCCGCCGCAGGAGCCGCACGCGGCGGCGGCAAACAGGACGTCCCCCTCCCTGAACCGCCTCTTCCTCTCGGCGCCGCACGACGCGCACCTCTCCAGCGTGTACGCCACGGTGGCCCTCTCCCGGGAGAACACTACTGCGGCACCCCCACGGTGTTCCCCACGCCCACCACCAGGACGGACTGGCCTGGCCTCGTGTTGTCGCGGATCATCTCGCGCACCTGCTCCCGCACGTTCTCCGCCTGGTACGCTATGTCCCTGGTCATCAGGGTGATGGCCTCCCCGACCGACTGCTTTACTATGATCGAGAACACCGGGATCCGGTTCCTCGTCGCGATCCCCTCGATCTGGTGCCTCTCGGTGCCGATCCCGCCTATGGCCGCGCCAAAGCCGCGGGCCACCGCGGCCGAGTCCTCCCCCTCCATCTTCAGCGCCGCGTCGACCATTATGATCGCGTCGATCGGGCCCCGCTCGAGTATCGACTCGATCGCGTCGCCGGGCCTGCCCACCGCGGAGCCGGGCCCCTCGGCCTTCAGCAGGAGCAGCCGCCTCCCGTCGAACTCGGTGGTGCCGAGCACCGTCTGGAACGACACGGGCTCCTGCTTGGTTCCGAGCATCATCCCGCCCACCACCATCGGCCCTATCCCGTCGCCGATCGGCTGCCCCATCCTGAAGGCTGGGATGGCGCGGCTCATGGCCTTGGCCTCCTCCATCACGAAGGGGAGGATCATCTGCAGCGGCAGGATGAGCGGGTAGTTGTTCTGCTTCTTTGCGGTAAGGAACATGTGGTTGATGACCTTGTGCAGCATGTGCAGCGACGTCGCGAGTTCGAGCAGGGTGTGGACCCGGGTCAGTTCCAGGTCGCCGATCCCTGGCAGGAGCGACCTCACGTGCTCCCGGGAATAGTCCTCCCGGGAGCGCACCATGTGCCGGATCTTCTCCATCACGCCGCCGGGATCCGTGTCGACGGGCATGATCGTAAAGTAGTCCAGGAACGTGTCGATTTTTTTGGACGGGTCGGCGCCCGGGCCGGCCGACTTGCGGACGTGGTCTATCAGCTCCGCCCTGGCGTCCGTCCTGTAGAGATCCAGCTTCTTGATCCCCTTCTTGATCTCCCCGGACGTGATCTGGAGCTGGATCCTCTGCCCGTAGAACACGAAGACTATTATCGGGATGATCCACACCAGCATCATCAGGGGGTTGCTGTCGTCCCCGAACCCGAACAGCTGGTCGACGTCCAGGTTTGTAAAATCCATGTGTGAGCCTCCGGCGGATCCAAATTAAATCATTCCTACGGGGGCCGGCCCCCCGGGACGCCAGGCGGCACGGCCCGGCCACGGCCCGCGGATCGTGCCGGGTTGTGCAACAGGCCACGGGGCGGGGATCGTTTTTATCTGATCGGTGCCGACTTGTTGCATGGACCGCCTTTACGCAGCGCTGCTGGCGGTGCTGGCCGGGTGCGCCTTTTCGGCGGCGGCGTTCGCGGAGGACGGCCGGCAGGTGCCAGAGTGGGTGAGGGACGCCGCCGTGTGGTGGGGGCTGGGCCTGGTGGACGACTCGGAGTTCTTCGGCCTGGTGGGGTTCCTGGTGGAGGAGGGCCTGATCGCGGCTGGGCCCGGGGCGCCGGAGATCCGGGACGCGTATGACCGGGGGTACGCCGACGGGCTTGCGGCCGGGGAGGACGCGCTATGGGAGTACGTGGACGGCTCGCTGGGGCGGCTGTCCTTCGTCGAGGGCGCGTCGCTGTCCGTGGTCACCGAGGGTTCCGCCTTTGGGAAGGGCGAGCGGGTGGCGGTGAGGATAGTGAACACCGGGACGGCGCCGCTGACGTTCGGGTCCGCCTCCTACGGGCTCGTGATCACCGGGCCGTCGGGCGGGGTGGTGTACGAGCCGGTCGCGGCGGCGGTGATGAGCCACCTGGGGCCGGGCGAGGAGGCGCGGGGCTCCTGGGACCAGATCCACAGCGACGGGCGGCCCGTGGGGAAGGGGCTGTACAAGATCCACGCCGGGGGGCACGACCAGAACTTTAACGCCGTCGGCGGGTCGGCCACCGTGGCGGTACTGGGATAGGGCAGCCTGCCGCGGCCCGCGCGCGGGGCGCGTTGCGCGCCGTCCGGCACCGCGTTGCCGCCCGGGGGCGGGGTGGCTTCGAATGCTAATATACGCGTCCCCCGTACTGCCCCCATGGTGCCGCCCGGGGGATGAAGACCGTCTACCTCGCAAACCCGTACGGGTTCTCAGGGCAGCAGCGGGACGGCCCCCTGCGGGACCTGGTGCGGGTCCTGGAGGAGATGGGCGCCGAGGTGTGGGAGCCTTTCGCCCGCAACAACCAGGGAGGCACGCTGGGGCCCGGCGCCGCATACCGCATAGGCCAGAAGGACATGCGCGACGTGCGGGATTCTGACGGGATCCTCGCGGTGGTCAACGGCGTGCCCCCTGACGAGGGGGTCATGGTGGAACTGGGCATGGCGGTTGCCTGGGGGCGGGAGGTGTTCCTCTTCAGGGACGATTTCAGGAGGTGCACTGACAGCGGCGAGTACCCCCTCAACCTGATGCTGTTTGCGGGGCTCCCGGAAAAGGGGTGGCGCGACAGGTACTATACCGGAATAGACGATCTCCGCGATCCGGACGGGGCCCTGGCCAGGTGGCTCGCAGGCTGACAGGGCGGGGCCGCTTGGGAGATCCCCTCCCCCTGCCGGCTAGTGCGCGGGCAGCCGGCGCCCAGCCCGGGGCGTCCTGGCGCCTGATTTTTGGCCCATTTGCCGAATTCGTCCGGGCCGTGGCGCGTAAAATGACCCAAAGCAGGAAAAATGCGTGCCGCCTAACACGCTTTTATTATAGTTAATATAAAAGAAGGCTGGACATGCCCCAGACGAAGCCCATAGTCAGCGTGGAAAACGTGGTTGCGTCGGCGTCCGTCGACCAGAAGATGGATCTCAACGAGATCACGAAGACGTTCCCGGACGTGGAATACCACCCCGACCAGTTCCCCGGGCTGGTCTTCAGGCTGAAGAGCCCCAAGACCGCGACCCTGATCTTCACGTCGGGAAAGATGGTGTGCACGGGCTCAAAGTCCGAGGAGATGGCCAGGAAGGCGGTCAAGACGGTGGTGCAGAAGCTCCGCAAGGGCGGGATCAAGGTGAAGAAGGACGCCGTGGTCGAGATACAGAACATCGTGGCGTCCATCAACCTGGGGGGGAAGATCCACCTGGAACAGGCCGCCAGGACGCTGCCCAGGAGCATGTACGAGCCGGAGCAGTTCCCGGGGCTGATCCACAGGATGCTGGACCCGAAGACGGTGATCCTGCTGTTCTCCTCCGGAAAGCTGGTCTGCACGGGCGCCAAGAAGGAGCCCGACGTGTACAGGTCGGTGAACAGCCTGCACGCCCTGCTCGAGGAAAAGGATCTCATGATTTACGACTGAGCGCGCCCTGCCGGGGGCCGCCGGGCCGGCTGCCCCGCTCACGCGATCTTCCTGGAGTTCACGAAGACCCCGCGGCCCTCGGTGACGGTCCCGATCTCCTGGCTTGCGATCCCGTGCCCCTTGAAGATCTCCACTATCCCCGCGGCCTCCCCCGCGGGCGCCACGACGCAGAACCCCACCCCCATGTTGAAGGTCCCGTACATCTCCTCGGGCCCCACGCCCTGCTCCTCGATCAGGCCCATGATGGGCGGGGGCCTGGGCAGCGAGTCTATCACGTACCCGGCCGCCTTCAGCCTGAGCAGCTTCGCGAACGAGCCGCCTGTGATGTGGGCAAGCCCGTGGACGCGGCACTTCCTCGCCGCCTCGAGGACTGGCCCGACGTAGATCTCGGTGGGGGCCAGCAGCGCGTCGCCCAGCGTCCCCACCCCCCTCACCCTGTCCATGGGCGAGTACCTCTGGAGCAGCGCCTTCCGCGCTAGCGAGTAGCCGTTAGAGTGGAGCCCGGTGCTCCTCGCGCCGACTATGACGTCCCCCGGCCCCACCTTGTCGCCCAGCACGAGCTCCCTCTTCGACGCCAGGCCCACCACCGTGCCGGCAAGGTCGAACGCGAAGCCGCTGCCCGCTATCACGCCGGGCATCACCGCGGTCTCCCCCCCGACTATCGGGACGGATGACTTTTTCGCGCCCTTCACGAGCCCCCCCACTATGCTCCTGAAGGCCGCCCGGTCGTTCCTGTTTGCCGCTATATAGTCCACGAACGAGACCGGGGTCGCCCCGATGCAGATCACGTCGTTGACGTTCATCGCCACGCAGTCGATCCCGATCGTGCCGTACTTTTGCATCATGCTCGCGATCAGCACCTTCGTCCCGACCCCGTCGGTGTGGGTGGCGAGCATCTTCCCGCCCGGAATCTCCACGATTCCCGCGTAGTGGCCGAACCCGTGAGCGGTCCTGGCCCTCTCCCGGGGCCCGTGCGTGGACCCGATCAGCCTGCCCATCGCCCGCAGGCTTTCCTCGATCCCCGGCACGTCCACGCCGGCGTCCCTGTACGTCAGCCCCATGGCTTGTTGCGCCCCTGCTGCGCATAAAAGAATTTGCCCGGACGGGCGGTCCCGCTTCGTGACGCGCGTTCTGGAGTCCCTGGCCGCGGAACTGCACGCAGCATATGGCAGCGGACGGGCGGTCCCGCTTCGTGACGCGCGTTCTGGAGCGGAAGGGGCGCGGGAGATCCCCCGTCAGGCGGGGCGTGCGGGGTGGCGCGGGCGGCGCCCGCGCGCGCCCTACATGTACATCCCGGACAGTTCCTTCCTGTGCTCCACGTACCGCTGGGACATGTCGCCAAAGTCGGCGTGGATCCGGTCCTTCTCATCCTGCAGCCCCGCGGAGTCTATCTCCATGTCGTAGAACCTGTTCACGGCCTCGATGAGTGTGGCCGCCGCGGTCGGGTCCGGGTGCGTCTGGCTCGCCTTTGCCAGCAGCGTCAGGCCCCGGATGTCCCTTACCATGCACTCGTTGAGGATCCCGCCCGGGATCCCCGTGATGAACCCCTGCGGGATCATGCTGATGTCCTTGTCCGCCATGGTCCTGACCAGGTCCTCCTCCGCGGCGCAGTACGCCTTGTCGTCGTGCTCGTCGCTCGCGACGCCGTCTAGGATCACGATCTCCTTGGAGCCCTTCCCGGCCGCCCAGTCCAGTATGGACGAGACCAGCGCGTACAGCCCCTCCATCCTGAGCGTGATCTCGCAGATTATCGCGCAGATGGTGCCCTCCCTGTTCGCGTAGAACCTGAAGGGGTGCCTCAGCCTCCCCCTGATGAACACCGTCGACGGGGGAAGGTGCCTAGACCGCATCACGCCGATCTCAGCCATCCCCAGCTCCTTTATTATGTGGTTTATCGCCAGCGGCCCGACGAGGCCGGCGCCTACGAACCCCGCGAACACCACTGGGCTCTTCAGGTCCGCATGCCCCGTCTCGAACACCTCCGCCTCGGGAAACCCGCCTTCCACGGTTTACGTCGATCCGTCCCGGCTAATTACTCTTCTGGATGAACAGGCCCAGCATCGTCATCCCCCTGTCCGTGATGGAGTACATCATGTACGCGCCCGACGCCTCCTTTCTCACGAAGTCGTACTCCATGCACAGGTGCAGGTAGTTCAGGAACGACCGCTTCATCCTGATCTTCGACTTTAGGTACAGCTCCGAAAACGTCACCGGGCCCCCCCTCAGCTGGTACAGCAGCTTCAGGAGTGTCAGCGTGCTGTAGTCCCTCGTCTTCGCCCTCACCGCGTCGAGGACCTGCTCGTCCCTCCGGACGATAAAGCCCCCGAGCTGGTCCGCCACCTCGACGGGGACGTACGTCAGCCTGGCGCGCAACATACCGTATGGTACGGTACGTTACCTTATTAACCTTGCAGGGAGCTTTGTTGGCCCGGCTTGTCTGTTTTTTTACACCAGCGGCGCCGGCGGGGATCCCCGGCCAAGAGGGGGGCGGGGCATCGCTTTTAAGCAGTCCGGCGCGAACTAGTGGCGTGGAGCTGCTCATCAACGCCGCGCTGACCTGCGCAGGCATCGCAATGCTGTGCTTTGGCGGGAACTGGCTCGTCAGCGGCGGCGAGGCGGTCGCCAGGAAGTTCCGGGTGAGCAGCATGGTGATAGGCATGACCGTGGTGGCCTACGGCACGTCCACCCCGGAACTCGCCGCAAGCATAGCGGCCCTGGAACAGCACAGGGACGTGGTCCTGGGCAACGTCATAGGCAGCAACATAGCCAACGTGGGGCTCGTCGTCGGGCTGGCCGCGGTCATGGCCCCGCTCGCGGTCCACAGGCCCACCCTGCGCAGGGAGGTCCCCGTGATGGTGGCCTTCGCCCTGCTGCTGATCGGGCTGTCGGTGGACGGCATGGTGTCGCGTTACGACGGGCTGCTCCTGATCGCGCTCCTGCTGTCGTTCACCGTATACACCTACAGGCGTGCCAGGTCCAGCCGGCGGGAGGACGGCGGCAGGCAGGAGGCCCCCCGGGGCTCCTACGCCCGCCCCCTGCTGTTTCTCGGGGTGGGCGTGGCCCTCCTGTACGTGGGCGCGGAGCTGACTGTGGACAACGCGGTGCTGATCGCAGAGGAGTTTGGGATCCCCAAGCGCGTCGTCGGGATAACCGTAATCGCCGTGGGGACCTCGCTGCCCGAGCTGATCACGTCGATCATAGCGATAAGGAAGGGGCACACGGACATCGGCATCGGGAACATAATCGGGAGCAACATATACAACATCCTGATGATCATGGGGGTGGCCTCGGCCATGGCGGGGATCGCCGTGCCGCCCGACGCCTTCTACGACTATGCCATCATGGTCGCCTTCAGCCTGGCCCTGTTCCTCGGGCTGGTCTCCGGGGTGATCGGCCGCAGGACGGGGGCTGGGCTGGCCGCGGCGTATTTCGCGTACCTGGCGTTCAACCTGCTGCGGTGACCGCCTCAGATCGGCTCCGCCGGGACGCCCTCGAACCTTACCGCGGGCGCGATCGACGGCGACGACGCCCACTGCATGACGTTCCGCGCCTCCCTCCCCACGCCGGAGACGCCCCGCAGCATGGCCGGCAGGCTGTGGATTATCCTGACCGGCTTTCCGGGGCCCGTGATCTCGCCGTTCTCTATTATCCTCGTCCCGCTCCTCGCGGTGCACGAAAAGTCCCCCCTGATCGGGTTGAGCGCGTACGTGTACCAGAGCCTCCCCACCAGCAGCCCGCGCCTAGTCTCCCCGACCAGCTCCCCCACGGACTGGTCACCCGCCTCGATGCGCAGGTTGTGCGGGGCCGACACCGGGACGGGATCCGCGCTCCTCCCCATGGGCAGGCCCGGCCTCGCGGCGTTTCCCGTGGAGCCCTTCCCGTCCCTGAACCCGTCGTAGAGGTTCGAGAAGACGTTCCGGAGGACCCCGCCGCCGATCAGCGTGTTCCTCCCGGTCCCCACGCCCTCGTCGTCAAACGGCTTCGTGCCGATCCCCTGGGGGGCGTGCGGATCGTCGACCAGGCTGAGGCGCGCGTCGGCCACCTGCCTCCCAAGCATTCCCGCGAAGCAGCTCCTCCCCTCCGAGAACGCCTTCAGGCCGAAGTTGGGGGCCGCGACGAACGCCAGGAGCTCCCCGACCGAGTACGGCTCGAGGATCAGCGTGTACCTGCCCCCCTCGCACCGCGCCGGGTTGGCCGAGCCGGCGCACATGTCCCCGGAGTCGAGGCCTACCGTTTCCGCGGAGAAGGCGTCCAGCGTCCTGCAGCACTGGTGCCCCATCCCCGAGGCGTGCTCCTCCCCGGACTCCGCGTCGACCATCGCCGAGATGTACGTGGCCCTGTCAGATCCGCGCAGGCCGTTCGAGTTGCAGATTTCAAACTTCTCCGAGACGACGTTGAGCGAGCCCGACACCGAGCCTGCCCCCCCGCCCAGCGCCGAGTTGATCATCTCCTGCGCGATGTCGGCCGCGCCGGCGCCGCTGATGCGTTCCAGCCTCCTGTCGAACGTCCCCTCCAGCGGGCCGGCCCCGCCGATCTCCTGCGGCAGCCGCTGCCAGAACCCCCTCTCCCTGGATCCCGGCGCGCGCAGCAGGCCCTCGACGGCACCCTCGAGATCCCCCTCGTCGCAGGTCCGGTACGAGGAGATCCTCTTCCGGTGGATCACCCTCGCCCCGAAGCACTCCTCCCCGGACTGCTTGAGCTCCGCGATCTCCGAGCCCGTGATCCTGACGGTGGTCGTCCTCCTTTCCACCGCCGAGACCTCGCACTCGTCTATGCCCAGCCTCCGGGCGCGGTTGAGCACCCCGTCGAACTCCGGCAATCACTGCCGCCTTGGGTTCTTGTAGCTGAACTTGCCCGTCCTCACCAGTTCCACGTACGAGCCGAACCTGCCCGCGTCGGCCACCCTGTCCAGATCCTCGTCTTCGGGCGGGCCCTCGAACCTGCGCAGTATCTCGTAGTTCGTGTTCCTTTCTGCCGGCACCCTGCCGATCTCCCTCGCGAGCCTCTTGATCTCCCCCGGCCTGATCAGCTGCCCGTGGCCCGCTCCCGCGGACGTCGAGATGCTCTCGTTGATCAGCGTGCCCCCGAAGTCGTTGGCCCCCCACATCAGCAGCAGCTGCGACATCTTCGGGCCCTCCTTGACCCACGACATCTGGATGTTGTCTATGTGGCCGTTGAGCATGATCCTCGCCACCGCGTGCGTCAGCAGCACGTCGTTTCCGCTCCCGCCCTGCCTTATCCCCTCGTGGAGCCGGTGCTTGTACATGGGCGCCTCGGTGTGCACGAAGTTGAGCGGGACGAACTCCGTGAACCCGCCCGTCTCCCTCTGGATGTCCCGGATCTTCGCGATGTGGTTGGCCCTGTCCTCCGGCGACTCGACGTGGCCGAACATCATGGTCGACGTGGTGCGCATCCCCAGCCCGTGCGCGGTCTTTATGATCTCCACCCAGTCCTTCACGGATATCCGGCCCGGCGAGATCGCGTCCCTTATCCCCTGGTCGAGTATCTCGGCGGCGGTGCCGGGGAGCGTGTCCACGCCGGCGTCCTTGAGGCGCCCGAGGTACTCCGGGATCGAGGCCCCCGACATCCTCGCCCCGTACAGCACCTCCTCCGGGGAGAACCCGTGTATGTGGATGTCCGGCACCTCCGCCTTTATCGCCCGGCAGATCCCCTCGTACAGCCCCCCGTCCATGTCCGGGGGCAGGCCGGCCTGGATGCACACCTCGGTGGCGCCGAGCAGGCGGGCCTCCTTTGCGCGCCTTACTATCTCCCCGGTAGGCAGGAAGTAGCCCTCCCCCTCCCTGAAGTCCCTGCTGAAGGCGCAAAAGCCGCACTGCTTTACGCACACGTTGGTAAAGTTGATGTTCCGGTTCACGACGTAGGTCACCGTGTCCCCCGCCCTGCTCCTCCTGATCTCGTCGGCGGCCATCCCCACCATGTGGAAGTCGATCCCCCTCGCGCCGTAGAGCTCCGCCCCCTCCTTGGCGGAGACCTCCCTGCCGGACAGCGCCCGCGACAGGATGCCGGCGACGACCGGGTCCCCGTCCCTCAGCAGCCTTTCCACCCCGGTCACCTCCAGTACCCCTCCATCACCAGCCCCCCGTCCTCGATCATGGCCATCTTGTCCCTTAGCTCTTTGCTCACCATCGGGAAGAATTCCGGGTACACGGGGAACCTGCATTTCAGCTCAAAGCCCTCCGCCCCGGTGAGCTCCCCCACCCTGCCTATGGCGGGCCACGAGAACTCGGGGTTCACGTGGTCGGCGGTCAGCGGCGATATCCCCCCCCAGTCGTTGATTCCCGCGGGCAGGAAGCTCTGGTACGAGCCGGGCGACAGGTTGGGCGGGACCTGTATGTTGGCCTCCGGCATCATTACGCGCGTGAGCGCCACCACCGCCCTGAAGTAGTCCCCGCCTGCCGGCGGGGCCCCGGCCATCGGCGTGCCCGGCTTTGGCCGGAAGTTCTGCAGGATCACCTCCTGTATGTTGCCGTGTTCCCGGTGCACGTCCCTGATCGCGGCGATCGAGTCCACGGCCTCCTCCGGCGTCTCCCCCATCCCCACGAGGAGCCCCGTGGTCACGGGGATCCCGAGGCTCCCGGCGTCCCTCAGCACCCCCAGCCGGGCCTCCGGCCTCTTGCTCGCGGCCAGGTGGTGCGGCATGCCCTCCCCGCAGAGCCTCTCGCTGGCGCTTTCCAGCATCAGCCCCACCGAGACGTTCGTCTTTTGAAGCTCCGCCAGGTCCTTCTTCTTCAGGTTCCCCGCGTTGGTGTGGGGGAACAGCCCCGCGTCCAGCGCCATCTCGGACGCGTGCGCCAGGTACTCCGCGGTGGATCCAAACCCGTCGGCGGCCAGCCACTCCCTCGCCTCGGCGTACCTGGCCTCGGGCTCCTCGCCCGTGACGAACAGCGCCTCCACGCACCGGTGCGCCCTGGCGAGCTCCAGCAGCCGCCGGGTGTCCCGCAGCGACATGGCCGAGAGCTTCGCCTCCCCGGGCTCCGCCTTGTACGTGCAATAGGAGCACGCGTCCCTGCACATGTTCACGACGTTGCAGAACACCTTCTTCGAGAACGTGACGCGCCTCCCCTTGGACCGGTCCCGCAGGCCCCGCGCCGCCGCGAAGAGCTCGCCGGGATCGCGCCTCGCGTCCTCGTATATCTGCACCGCCTCGCCGCGCGAGACGGCCTTGCCGTCCAGAACGTTGTTTAAACTCTCGGAGTTTAACACGAGCCTGCTCAATAGGGTTGATGCCTGTCTAGGAGTATTTATGCTTGTGCCGGCCGGATCCCCGCCCGCGGTTCCGCGGGCCGGCCCCGGCGTGCCGCGCCTACCGTGCCGGCACCAGGCCCACCAGCATCTGCACCGTCGAGCCGGGCTCCGGCGCGGACACGGTGAGCGCGCCTGCCACCCCGGACGCCGGGTCGACCGGCGAGGTCACCCCGGAGTAGCCCTCCGGGACCACCACCTGCGCCAGGAAGTCGGCCGGGGCTATGTCCGACTTTGTGGCCGTGCCGTCGTTCCCGGTGGCCACCGAGTCCAGCTCGTTGGTGGTGTACGTGTACACGGTCACCGTCACGCCGGGGATGGCCGGCTCGCCCTCGTCAAGCGCGCCGTTGGAGTTGGAGTCGGCGTACGCCGTGACCTCGAGCGTCACGGCCTCCGACGGTTGTACGGGACGGAACCCGACGTCGAACGTCGCCGGCGCGTCGGCCGCGGTCTGGATGTACGCGAACTGGCTCCCGGTGGTTATGGTGTGGTCGAATGGGAAGTAGGTGGCCTGCACCAGCGTCGTCGCGGACGGGGTCAGGCCGTCAAAGTAGTACGTGCCGTCCGAGCAGGTGACGGCCTCCAGGACGCCCGAGTCGGAGGGGGGCGCGTCCTGGTTGTAGACGCCGCTGCCGAACACGTAGCCGTCGTGCAGCATCAGGAGGGACTTCTTGGGCTCCACCATGCCGGTCGCCGGGTTGGCAAAGTCGTAGCTCGCGGTGGCCCTGCCGTCGCGCGCCAGGTCGCGGAGGATGTCCGGCCATTCTGGAAGCATGGTGATCACCGAGACCGCGCCGACGCGTGCCGGGTTGGCGCCGTGCGACACTATTATGCGGGAGTCGGGGTCGATCACGAACGGGTAGGTGGGCTGCGTGCTCTGCATGGAGTTGATCGACGCGAATGCCTCCGCTGTCCCGAGCCGGTCGTACGTGGCGATGGCGTTCTGGATGACCACCTGCGGGCTCGCCAGGTCCACGGCGTACATGGAGTACCCTGGTATGCCGGCCTCGCCGGGATCCCGGACCCCGTCGCCGTCGGAGTCGGTGAAGACCGTCCCCGTCACCAGGGCGGTGTTGCCGCCGGCGTCGTTGCCGACGGTCACCGTCAGGTCCACGGAGTTGGGTGACGCGAAGCCGCCCACCGACGTTACGGTGATGTCGTAGGAGGGCTTGGAGTACTCGGAGGAGACCGACCGCAGGTAGCTCCCGCAGACCTCGAAGAGGTCGCCGTCGCCGCCTGGCGCCACGCCGTACGTCGGGGCCTGGGCCGCCAGGAAGGCGTTCTGGGCCATGACGGCGGCCACCAGGGTGTCGCCGGCGTTGACCGCCGTGTCTGCCGGGACGGCGTACCACGGGCCCAGGTCTTGGCCGAACGACGCGGCAAAGTGGAACATGCGGGTCATGTCGGCCGCGCCCGAGACGTCCCAGGAGCCGACGGGCTGGTTGAACGACGCGGCGTCGAGGAACATGTAGGACATGTCCCTCACGGACGAGACGTCCCAGGAGCCGATGGGTTGGTTGAACGACGCGGCGTGGGCGAACATGTTGTTCATGTCGGTGACGCTGGAGACGTCCCAGGAGCCGACGGGCTGGTCAAAGTAGGCGGTGTGGGCGAACATGGAGGAGGTGTCGGTGACGCTGGAGGTGTCCCAGCCGGAGACGTCGCCGTTGAAGGCCGTGGCGTGGGCGAACATGTCCGGCGCGTAGGCGACTGCCGAGGTGTCCCAAGAGCCCAGGTCCTGGTCGAAGAGCCTGGCGTCGAGGAACATCGACGTCATGTCGGTGACGTTGGAGGTGTCCCAGGAGCCTATTGGCTGGTTGAACGACGTGGCGTGGGCGAACAGGTAGGACATGTCGGTGACGTTGGAGGTGTCCCAGGAGCCTATTGGCTGGTTGAAGCGGGGGGCCACGGAGAACGTGGAGAACATGCTGGTCACGCTGGAGGTGTCCCAGTTCGAGACGTCGCCGTTGAAGGAGGCGGCGTGGGCGAACATCGCGGACATGTCGGTGACGTTGGAGGTGTCCCAGGCGGAGACGTCGCCGTTGAAGGCCGTGGCGAATATGAACATGTAGGACATGTCGGTGACGTTGGAGGTGTCCCAGGAGTCCAGCGGCTGGTTGAAGGAGACGGCCGCGTTGAACAGGCGGAACATGTCGGTGACGTTGGAGGTGTCCCAGGAGTTGAGGGGCTGGTCGAATGACCTGGCCTCGGCGAACATGCGCGTCATGGCGGTGACGCTGGAGGTGTCCCAGGAGTCTATTGGCTGGTTGAACGACGTGGCGTGGGCGAACATGCGCGTCATGTCGGTGACATTCGAGACGTCCCAGGAGCCGATGGGCTGGTTGAAGGCGGCAGCGCCGGAGAGCATGAGGGCCATGTCGGTCACGCCGGAGGTGTCCCAGGAGCCGATGGGCTGGTTGAAGATGTCGGCGTAGGTGAACATGTAGGACATGTCGGTGATGCCCGAGGTGTCCCAGCCGGAGACGTCGCCGTTGAAGGAGGCGGCGCGGAAGAACATGAACGAGAGGTTGGTGACGCCGGAGAGGTCAGGCATGTCGGTGGCGCTGTACGTCATGCGGGTCGCGCCATGGAACGCCGACTCCATCGTGGACCACTGGGCGGCGCCCCACTGGTCTATGGAGCGGATCTTGGTGGCGTTGAATGGGTCGCCTCCCAGGTAGATCCTGGTAAAGTCGCCAGATATCCTGACCTGGTACGTGCCGGGGGCGTCGTACGCGTGCGCGGCGTCGCCCGTCTCCATGGTGGAGGCGCCGTCGCCCCAGTCGACCGTGTAGGTGCCCGTGGCGCCGCCGACGGGGATCCTGACGGACTCGCCGGGGCGCTTCGTCTCCCAGGTGGTGACGAAGTCGGCCTGGGAGGTGGTGGCGTACATCACGTATACCGAGGACGAGATCGGGGCACCCACCGCCAGGTCGGTGTAGCCGTCGCCGTCGAGGTCACCGAGGCTGGTGACTGACGCGCCAAAGTAGGCGTTTTCCGCCAGCGCCGGGCCGTTGGGGGTGTCCCCGTTGACCTCGACGGTGCGCTGCGCTGTGCCGTCGGGGTTGAGGAAGATGACGTAGGTGGTGCCGGTGACGCCGCTCGCCACGGATCCGGTAGCGCCGACGGCGATGTCGACCGTGCCGTCTCCGTTGATGTCGCCGATGCCGGAGACGGACTTGCCGAACCGGTCCTCGTTATCCAGGGACGGGCCGTTGGGGGTCTGGGATCCTATCTTGGCGGCCAGCTTGACGGTGCCGTTGGGGTTCAGGAAGACGATGTGGACATCGCCGGGCGGGATACGCTCCCCTGCTATGGGCCCGATCGCGCCGACGGCGATGTCCGTCACGCCGTCGCCGTCGAGGTCGCCGATGTTCGCCGTCGACGTGCCAAAGCCTGCGTTCCTCGCGAGCGCCGGGCCGTTGGGGACGGTTCCGTTGACCTCGGCGGTGCGCTTGACGGTGCCGTCGGCGTTCAGGAACATCACGTACACGTCACCGGTGGCGGCGCCCCTCAGCAGGTGCCCGGTCGCGCCGACGGCGAGATCCGCCACGCCGTCGCCGTCGAGGTCGCCGAGGCCGGCTACCGACTGGCCGAAGCGGTCACCGGTGGAGATGGCCGGGCCGTTGGGGACGGTCCCGTTGATTTCGGTGGTGCGCTTGACGGTGCCGTCGGCGTTCAGGAACATCACGTGGACGACGCCGCCGGTGGCGGGGCTCATCAGGGATCCCGGCGCGCCGACGGCGAGATCCGCGGTGCCGTCGCCGTCGAGGTCGCCGAGGCCCGTGACAGACGTGCCGAAGCGGTCGGCGCGCTGCAGTTGGGGCCCGTTGGCCGTGTCGCCGTTGATCACGGCGGTGCGCTTGACGGTGCCGTCGGAATTCATGAACAGGAGGTAGGCTTCGCCCGTGTAGACGTTCTCGCGTCCCTGTCCGGGGATCCCGACTGCGACGTCGGTCGTGCCGTCGCCGTCGAGGTCGCCTATGTTGGCGAGCGACCACCCAAAGTAGTGGTTTACGTACGGCGGGGACGCGGTGTCCCTGCCCGCGATCTCGGCGGTGCGCTTGACGGTGCCGTCGGGGGCGGGGAAGATGACGTGCACGGTGTCGTCCCCGTACGTGCCGACGGCGATCTCCGCCACGCCGTCGCCGTCGAGGTCGCCGATGGCCGTGATTGACGAGCCGAAGCGGTGACCCGCGGCCAGGTAGGGCCCGTTGGCCGTGTCGCCGCCGATCCCGGCGGTGCGCTTTACGGTGCCGTCGGGGTTAAGGAGCATGACGTGTATGCTGCCCCGGACGGCCGAGCCAAAGTTCCCGGGCGCGCCCGCCGCAAGGTCCGCCACGCCGTCGCCGTCGAGGTCGCCGATGTTCGCGGCGGACTGCCCGAACCTGTCGTTGGCTGCCAGGGACGGGCCGTTGGGCGTCTGGCCGTTGACCCCGGCGGTGCGCTTGACCGTGCCGTCGGGGTTCAGGAAGATGACGTACAGGTCTCCCGTGGTGGCGCCGTCGATGTTATGCCCCGGCGCGCCGACCGCTATGTCCACGGTGCCGTCGGAGTCGAGGTCGCCGATGCCGGTGACGGACCTGCCGAACTGGTCGCCGTCGTCCAGGGACGGGCCGTTGGGCGTCTGGCCGTTGATCTGGGCGGTGCGCTTGACGGCGCCGTCTGGGTTCAGGAATATCATGTGGATGTCTCCCGTGGAGTCGCCCCTGATCACGTGCCCCGGCGCGCCGACCGCTATGTCAGTGACGCCGTCGCCGTCAAGGTCGCCGATGGCGGAGACAGACTTGCCGAACTGGTCGCCGTCATCCAGGGACGGGCCGTTGGGGACGGCCCCGTTGACCCCGGCGGTGCGCTTGACCGTGCCGTCGGGGTTCAGGAACAGCACGTAGAGATCGCCCGTGGCGATGCCGTTGACGTTGTGTCCCGGAGCGCCGACGGCGATCTCGACGGTGCCGTCGCCGTCGAGGTCGCCCAGGCTCGCGACCGACTGGCCGAAATGGGCGTTGTTCTCCAGCGTCGGGCCGTTTGGCGTCCCGCCGTCGATCGTGGAGACGTCCCTTACGGTGCCGTCGGCGTTGAGGAGCAGTATGTGCATTGCTCCCTGGCAATTGCAGCCGGTGGTTCCGGGCGCGCCGACGGCTATGTCCGCGTTGCCGTCGCCGTCGAGGTCGCCGAGGCTTGCAGTCGAAAAGCCGAACGTGATATCAGGATTGGTCGCCATGGCTATGTCGCTGCCCTTGATCTGGTACGTCGACAGGAGCGACAGCGGATCCGCGGATCCCGCGCCGCCGTGTGCCGCGGACGTGTACGCGACGTACACGGATGCCGATGCCGGCGCCGCCACCGCGACCTCCACGTTGCCGTCGCCGTCGAGGTCGCCTATGCCGCTGACGGCGGCGCCGAAGCGGTCGCCCGCCGTCAGGGACGGGCCGTTTGGCGTCCCGGAGCCCATCTCGGACGTGCGCTTTACCGTCCCGTCGGGGTTCATGAGCAGCACGAACAGGGATTCCCTGCCGGGCTGCCCTATGACGGGGCCCGGCGCGCCGACGGCGACGTCGGTGACGCCGTCGGAGTCCAGGTCGCCTATGCCGCTGACGGCGGCGCCGAAGCGGTCGCCCGCGGCCAGGGACGGGCCGTTGGGGGCCGTCCCGTCGACCTGGGCGGCGCGCTTCACGGTGCCGTCCGGGTTCATGAACAGCACGTGCACGCCGCCCGTGCCGGTGCCGCGGGTGGCGTGCCCCGGCGCGCCGACTGCGACGTCGGGGACCCCGTCGGAGTCCAGGTCGCCGATCCCCGCGACCGACCACCCAAAGCGGGCGCCGGGCTCCAGCGCGGGGCCGTTCTGGGAGCCGGCGTTGACCGTCGCGGCGCGCTTCACGGTGCCGTCCGGGTTCATGAACAGCACGTGCACGTCGCCCGTGCCGGAGCCGCGGGTGGCGTGCCCCGGCGCGCCGACTGCGACGTCGGGGACCCCGTCGCCGTCGAGGTCGCCGATCCCCGACGCGGACTCGCCGAAGCGGGCGTCCGCGGCCAGGGACGGGGCGTTGGGCGTGCCGCCGTCGATCCTGGCCGTGTCCCTCACGGTGCCGTCGGGGTTCAGGAACATGACTGAAAGGTAGCCCGTGCCGGAGCCCCCCAGGACGTGCCCCGGGGATCCCGCGGCCATGTCGGCCGTGCCGTCGCCGTCGAGGTCGCCGATGCCCGCCACGGACGAGCCGAAGCGGTCGCCCGCGGCCAGGGACGGGCCGTTTGGCGTGCCGCCGTCGATCCTCGCCTGGTCCCTGACCGTCCCGTCGGGGTTCATGAACAGGACGTACGCCTCGCCCGTGTCCGACCCCCCGACGTTGCGCCCGGGAGCGCCGACTGCGACGTCGGGGACCCCGTCTGAGTCCAGGTCGCCGATGCCGTCCACCGACCACCCAAAGTAATCGTTTTCCACCAGCGGGGGGACGACGTCCCTCCCCTGGATCTCGCCCGTGCGCTTTACCGGGCTCCCGGCATCCCCGCCCACGGACATCACGTGGATGGTGTCGTCGCCGTACGTCCCGGCCGCCAGTTCCACGTAGCCGTCGGAGTCCAGGTCCCCCAGGCTCGCCACGGACCACCCAAAGTGGTCGCCCGCGTCCAGGGACGGGCCGTTGGGGGTGTCGCCGCCGACGGCGGCCGCGCGCTTCACGGTGCCGTCGGGGTTCAGGAACAGGACGTGCACCTGGCCCGGGTACGCGGACCTGAGGAACACGCCCGGCGCGCCGACGGCGACGTCGGCGGTGCCGTCGCCGTCGAGGTCGCCGAGGCCGGCCACGGACGCGCCGAAGTGGGCGCCTCCCGCCAGCGCGGGGGCGTTTGGCGCGCCGCCGACGGCGGCCGCGCGCTTCACGGTGCCGTCGGGGTTGACGGACACGAGGTACACGCCGCCCGTGTCGGCGGCGCCGGCGGCGTCCCCGGGGGCCCCCACCGCCACTTCCAGGGAGCCGTCGCCGTCCAGGTCGCCCAGGGCCGCCGCGGCCTCGCCGAAGTTGCCGCTTGCCGGGAGCGCGGGGACGTTGGGGGTCCCGTTGCCGATCTCCGCCGTGCGCTTCACCGTCCCGTCGGGCCTGAGGAACATTACGTACACGCTGCCGGCGCCGACGTCGTCCTGGTAGTGGCCCGGCGCTCCGGCGGCTATGTCGGTGACGCCGTCGCCGTCCAGGTCGCCGAGGCTCGTGACGGACTCGCCGAACTTGTCGTCGGCGGCCAGCGCGGGGCCGTTGGGGGTCTGGGAGCCTATCTCGGCGGTGCGCTTTACCGTGCCGTCCGAATTCATGAACAGTATGTGCAGGTCGCCCGCGCCGGCGCCGCCGCTCACGTGGCCCGCCGCGCCGACGGCGATGTCGGCCGTGCCGTCGCCGTCGAGGTCGCCGATGCCCGCCACGGACGAGCCGAAGCGGTCGCCCGCGGACAGGGACGGGCCGTTGGGGGTATCGCCGTTGACGGTGGCGGCTGCCCTTACGGTGAGATCCGGGTTCATGAACAGGACGTACGCCTCGCCCGTGCACGTCCTGCAGGACGAGGCGCCCGGCGCGCCTACCGCGACGTCGGCGGTGCCGTCGCCGTCGAGGTCGCCGATGCCCGCCACGTTGGCCCCAAAGCTGCTGTCGGAGCTGAAGGCGCCCCCGCTGATGGCGACTCCGTCGATCTTCACCGTGGACGAGAGCGAGACGGGGTCGGCGTGGTCGGCGTATGCCGCGCCGGTGCCCGCCAGTGACGCCACCGCCAGGGCTACTGCTAAAAGAGACGGCCAGGAAGCTGGTTTTAGCATCGGGATCTCCTCTGCAAGGGTACGAGCAGGCTGGAATACCGCGCGGCGATCGGATCAACCCCCGCGCTGCCACATGGCCATAACATGTCTAAACTCAATGGCATTATGCCCAATCGGTTGTATATAAAACATGAAAGCCGGCGGTTGGGCGCGGGATCCGTGCGGCCCGCGCGCCATTCCCGCCTGCCCACGCGGCGCCGGGGACGGCACGCCAGTCCCCTGCCGGCTTGCGCGCTTTGGCGGGGGGCCGGACGCATTCCGGGCATGGCGGGGTCAGTTCCGGGGCCTCTCTTCGAGGGTTATCGTAAAGCTCGTGGTGCGCCCGTCCCTGAGCACCTCCAGCACCATCTCGTCGCCGACCGACTTTGCCCTCTGGAGGTGGATCAGTATGTCGTCGATCTTCCGCACGTCCATCCCGTCGACGGAGAGTATGATGTCGCCGCCCGCCCGGAACGACGAGCCGCCGAGCTCCACGGTCCTGTCGGATCCGCGCAGCCCTGCCTTCGACGCCGGGCTGTCCTCCACCACGGTTATCACCAGGAAGCCTATGGTATCGCTCAGGTTCAGGGCCCTCGCGATGTCGGGGTCTACGTCCTGCCCGGATATCCCGATCCACGGGTGCGCGTACCTCCCGTCGCTGATCAGGCTGGGCACGATCTTCACGAGGGTCTGCGACGGGACCGCAAACCCGACGCCCGTAAACTCCCCGGTCAGGGACTGTATGGCCGTGTTGATCCCGACCACCTCGCCCCTCGCGTTAAGCAGCGGCCCCCCAGAGTTCCCGGGGTTTATGGCCGCGTCGGTCTGTATTATGTCCGGTATCGAGAACCCCGCGTTGGACGGCAGCAGCCTGCCCAGCTGGCTGACGATCCCCGATGTCATGGAGCCCGACAGCCCGAACGGGTTTCCGATCGCCGCCACGCGCTCCCCCACCTTCAGGTTGGACGAGTCGCCGAGCTGCAGGGGGCTCAGCATCGGCATGTCCGCGTTAACCCTGATGACGCCGACGTCCGTAAACGCGTCCGTCCCCACGGTCTCCGCGTCGTAGGAGCGGCCGTCGAGGAACGTGACGGTTATCCTTCCCGCGTTCTCGACCACGTGCGCGTTGGTGATGATGTGGCCCTTCTTGTCAAAGACGAACCCCGAGCCCACGTTGCCCGCGGCGTCGGGCATCTCGGCCCTCTGCACGTTGACCCTGACCACCCCGGGCTCGGTCCTCTCGAAGATCTCGACGAGGGACAGCGGCCCCGTGTATGCCGGGGCGGGCGCCCCCGCCGTGCTCGCGGCGTGCCCGTTGGTGACTACGGCCCCCGGCCCCGGCAGTTCGGGCGCCGAGAGGATCAGCGCCGCGAATACGACGCTGGCAATCGCCGCCCCCGTGATCCCGCCAACCACCACGCCGGAGCTTCCCATGGGGATAGTGTTTCCCGCCCCGGGTGTAAAAGGTTTTGCTATATGCCTATCGAGTCCTGGGCGTGGTCCTTCACGGAGTACCTCCTGCCCCTCCATGACACGGCCCCGTCGGACTTTGCCTGCAGCAGCCCGCTCAGGAACCCCAGGACGACCACCAGTCCCCCCAGCGGCGCGAACGCCACGTGGGCCAGCCCCAGGGACAGCCCCTTCCTGGCCTCCACCGCCCCCCCTGCGTAGACGAGCGCCGACGCTGCAAGCGAGGCCCAGAGCAGGCTCTGGCCGGCGGCGCCTTCCTGCGGGAACGCCAGGGAGAGGGCCGCGAACGGGAACGGCATGAACAGCAAGAACAGCACCGCGGCGAACACCCCCGCCGCGGTCCGCCCGCTCTGCAGGTAGAGCGGCACCATCAGGCGCTTCAGGCCGTTCCACAGCGTGGACCTGTCGCGCGCCCAGACGGCCTCCACCAGGTGCTCCCCCCTGACCATCCGGATCTTGTGCCCGGCCGCCTTGACCTTCCTGCCGAGCGCCCCGTCCTCGATGATCTCGCCCCTGACTCCCTCGTGCATCCCGACCCCCCGGTAGACGCCCTCCTTGATTATGAAGAAGCTGCCAAAGAAGTACCCCGTCTTTTTTGCGGGATCGTTCACCTTTACGGCCGAGAACCACGTGTGCAGGAACGTGGAGATCATCGGCATCGTTATCCTCGTCCACCAGTCGAGCAGGGCCATCCGGGGGATGACGGACAGGGCGTCTGACCCGGAGGACACCATGTGCGATACCGCCAGCGAGACCACCCCGGGCGAGTGCACGGTGTCCGCGTCGGTGAACAGCAGCAGGTCCCCCGTCGCCTTCCTGACCCCCTCCATGCATGCCCAGTTCTTGCCCATCCACCCGTCCGGTTTGGGGCCCGCGTCGACCCGGATGATCCGCGGGTGCCTTGCGGCAAACTCCCCGATGATCTCCCCCGTCCGGTCGCCGGACGAATCGTTGATTGCTATCACCTCGCATTCCGCGTAGTCCTGTGCGGCCAGCGAGGCCAGGCACCTCCCGATGAACCCCTCCTCGTTCCTGGCCGGCACTATGACGGACACCCTGGGGTTCCCGTGCGCTCCCCCCTCAAACCTGTCCAGGTACGGCGTCTGCGTGAAGGAGACCGCCATGGACCTTATCAGGAATGCCCAGGCGCACGCCACGCCGGCCATGATGGCCGCCAGGGCGTAGTTCAGCGCATCGAAGAGCGGGTCCACGGATCATCCCTCGGAATCAATATGCTTTTAGTGCCATTAAATGTCAAACCTGCCACACCCCAAACAGATCTCCCCCACAACCCACAACACCACGCCTTGCCGCCCAGAGCGGACTGCCGGCCACCGGTCCCCCCCATGTCCGTTACCCCATCCACGTTCCAGCTCCGCGCGTCGGCTTAAAAGCATGCCCTGCCGCCCCCCCCCCGGCACCCTGATTTGACGGCCAACACCCTAACTTAACGGCATGGGTGGATCCCCCCAAAACCGCCTAAGATTTACCAGAGTACCTGCCGGGGTTCTGGCAAGTTACAGGGGCATGAAATCCCCTGGAAAGTGGGGGGACGTGAGTGACTTTGTCGCGGATCATACTGGCCATTTTAAGGCAAATGGCTCTGTTCAATCAGGGTGATGCGTCCTCCCCGCCGTTCTAAAGTGTGCCTTGTGGATCATCTCCCGGCCCGGCCACGGCCCGCGGATCGTGCCGGGTTGTGCAACAGGCCACGGGGCGGGGATCGTTTTTATCTGATCGGTGCCGACTTGTTGCATGGACCGCCTTTACGCAGCGCTGCTGGCGGTGCTGGCCGGGTGCGCCTTTTCGGCGGCGGCGTTCGCGGAGGACGGCCGGCAGGTGCCAGAGTGGGTGAGGGACGCCGCCGTGTGGTGGGGGCTGGGCCTGGTGGACGACTCGGAGTTCTTCGGCCTGGTGGGGTTCCTGGTGGAGGAGGGCCTGATCGCGGCTGGGCCCGGGGCGCCGGAGATCCGGGACGCGTATGACCGGGGGTACGCCGACGGGCTTGCGGCCGGGGAGGACGCGCTATGGGAGTACGTGGACGGCTCGCTGGGGCGGCTGTCCTTCGTCGAGGGCGCGTCGCTGTCCGTGGTCACCGAGGGTTCCGCCTTTGGGAAGGGCGAGCGGGTGGCGGTGAGGATAGTGAACACCGGGACGGCGCCGCTGACGTTCGGGTCCGCCTCCTACGGGCTCGTGATCACCGGGCCGTCGGGCGGGGTGGTGTACGAGCCGGTCGCGGCGGCGGTGATGAGCCACCTGGGGCCGGGCGAGGAGGCGCGGGGCTCCTGGGACCAGATCCACAGCGACGGGCGGCCCGTGGGGAAGGGGCTGTACAAGATCCACGCCGGGGGGCACGACCAGAACTTTAACGCCGTCGGCGGGTCGGCCACCGTGGCGGTACTGGGATAGGGCAGCCTGCCGCGGCCCGCGCGCGGGGCGCGTTGCGCGCCGTCCGGCACCGCGTTGCCGCCCGGGGGCGGGGTGGCTTCGAATGCTAATATACGCGTCCCCCGTACTGCCCCCATGGTGCCGCCCGGGGGATGAAGACCGTCTACCTCGCAAACCCGTACGGGTTCTCAGGGCAGCAGCGGGACGGCCCCCTGCGGGACCTGGTGCGGGTCCTGGAGGAGATGGGCGCCGAGGTGTGGGAGCCTTTCGCCCGCAACAACCAGGGAGGCACGCTGGGGCCCGGCGCCGCATACCGCATAGGCCAGAAGGACATGCGCGACGTGCGGGATTCTGACGGGATCCCCGCGGTGGTCAACGGCGTGCCCCCTGACGAGGGGGTCATGGTGGAACTGGGCATGGCGGTTGCCTGGGGGCGGGAGGTGTTCCTCTTCAGGGACGATTTCAGGAGGTGCACTGACAGCGGCGAGTACCCCCTCAACCTGATGCTGTTTGCGGGGCTCCCGGAAAAGGGGTGGCGCGACAGGTACTATACCGGAATAGACGATCTCCGCGATCCGGACGGGGCCCTGGCCAGGTGGCTCGCAGGCTGACAGGGCGGGGCCGCTTGGGAGATCCCCTCCCCCTGCCGGCAGATGGTTCTGGCATGTCCCAAATGTACAAAGTGTGTCTTGAAGCAAAAAGCAAGATAGATTCTGGAAAAGTCACGGCAAGGGCTGTGGATGTTGGAGGTGTTGCCAGACATAGTAAAAAACACGAGTGTGAACATGCTATTGTGATAGCACCTGCGTTCCCAACCTCTGATGGGAAGAGCTCGGCTCTGGCGCAAGAGATCAATAATGCCAAAAAACCAGCCCCCGCAAAAGCCGGGCGCGGATCATCCCCCCGGCAAAAAAAAAATTCAACCCGCAAAAAACCGCACCCCGAAAAAATTGGATCAGGCCCGGGCCCGCGCGGCGCGTTCCAATCTTGAAGATTCGAATTTCGAGGCGCGCCAACCCTGAAAATTAAATTTTTCCAGGGGATCGCCGGACGCCGGCCGTCTCCGGCAGGGCGGGGAAGCGCCGCGAGAGCGCCCCCCGGAACTCCCCGGGAACGGTCCCGGCGGAGGGCCTGAAAAAGCAGCCCGCCGGGATTCTTGCAAAGTCACTCCCGGGGAACGGTCCCGGCGGGACGGACGGGAAAACAACTCAAGGGAACGGTCCCGGCGGGACGGACGGGAAAACAACTCAAGGGAACGGTCCCGCCGGGACGGACGGGAAAACAACTCAAGGGAACGGTCCCCGGGAACGGTCCCGGCGGGACGGACGGGAAAACAACTCAAGGGCGCGCGGCGGCGTGATCCAACTCGGAAGAATTGAATTTCATGGGGCCAGGTTCTTTGTGGGGCCGGGATCCAATTTTTGGGCCGGGAGGGGAGCGCGCCGGGGAGCGGAAAAGTGTGCCATTTTCCTAATATAAAACCCTGCAAAAATTTTTGGGGGGCCGTTGGAATTTTAGGTGCATAAAATCAAGACCCGGGAAAAAAAATCAACCAGGGTCAAATAAAACGGGTAGGTGCATAATTTGCGGACTATGACGATTTCCTGAAATCAATGGAGCATGATTTCCCGGTGTATGAGAACTCGGCGCCGTCGCCCTTCCTCAGGTCCATCATGGCGGCGAGCGCCTTCGGGATGGTGAGCCTGAGGGTGGTGTAGACCTCCCCCCTGTACCTCCTGGTCACGCTCTCGTCGAGCTTCACCTGGAAGTCGTCCACGTGCGTCCTTTCCCGGGACATCCTGACCGCGAAGCCCCCAGCCAGGGCGAGGAAGACCGCGTCGCCGGCGGCAAGGCGCATCTCCCCCCTGACGTAGCTCGGCACGTTCACGTACGTCCTGTAATAGTCCCTCCCCTTCTGGCGGAACATCCTCATCACCTGGACCTTCACGCAGTCGGGCAGCGCGTGTGGATATAAGGCCCGCCAGTCGCTGGACCACGTGCCAAATTGGCACGTGGTCAGGCCGGCGCGGATCCTCCCGCTAGTAGCCTGGGACGGACCGTCCCCGGTTCCGTCATGGGGCGCGGATCCTCCCGCTAGTAGCCTGGGACGGACCGTCCCCGGTTCCGTCATGGGGCGCGGATCCTCCCGCTAGTAGCCTGGGACGGACCGTCCCCGGTTCCGTCATGGGGCGCGGATCCTCCCGCTAGTAGCCTGGGACGGACCGTCCCCGGTTCCGTCATGGGGCGCGGATCCTCCCGCTAGTAGCCTGGGACGGACCGTCCCCGGTTCCGTCATGGGGCGCGGATCCTCCCGCTAGTAGCCTGGGACGGACCGTCCCCGGTTCCGTCATGGGGCGCGGATCCTCCCGCCAGTCGCGTTGGGCACCCAACGATGGCGGCCATCTGGGCCGGAGGAGGGGGGGTTTCTTGGCCCTCCCGCTCAACTCGGGGGAATTGGGACGGCCGGGGATCCCCCCGACCACGTCCTAGAATGCCGGGGGAGCCAGGCAGGCCGCCCTCCCTGCCGCGCACTGCGGGCGGAGATGGGACGCCCCAGCTGGCCGGCCGTCGACGATGCTGGTTCTGGCCGGAGATGGCGGGTTGGTTTCTTATTTCCCCTACCGGAAGTGGGGACACGAGTCCCCCTCTCCCAGTTTCGGCAAGGCCCCTTGGGACCAAGCCAACCCGGCCTAAAGGCCGAGCCCCAGGAGGATGCCAGGATCCGTGACCGGATCCCGCGGCATCGTCGCCTGGGTCATCAGGGGGATTCCCTGGAATTTGCCCGCATTGGGGCGGTCGGCGCGTCAGGCGCTCGGTTCGATTCCGTCCGCCGGCGCTGGCCGGGCTGGACAGTGGAGGGACCTTGGGCCCCCGCCATTCAGTTTCCGGAGGGGGACACAGTCCCTTCCCCGGTCCGGCCGCCGAACAGCCACAGTTCTAGGAGGCTCATGAACTTGCCGTGCCTCATGTTGGCCACCATCGGGCGGTCGAACCTGACGCCGACGTACTCGACGCCATCCTCGATCCTGTCCCCGATGGCCAGCGTCGGATCCACGACCTTGCCGCCCTCCACGAGGAAGGCGTGCTGGACCCGGATCCCGAGCGACGGGAGGCGGACGAAGCCCTCGTAATAGGATCGGCCCGCGGAGTGCATGGCGGCGTTACGGTAGCACTCCCTGATCCTGCACCCCCGCGAGGAGATGGCGGACGACTTCTCCCTGTCCACGGCCGTGAAGCGCCGGGCATGAGAGGAGAACTTCTCCGCCTCCACGCCTCCGAACGGGATGGAAGTCAGCCCCGCCGCCCCATTCCCTTCCATTTTCATCCGACCACCTTGTAGTATGACATTTTCCGGCACCTGGGGCACCGGGTGGGCGACGGGCCGTCGCGCTGCCTGCCCAGGTACTCGCACGAGAGGCACACGTTCCGGTGCATCTAGTCCTCCGCCTCCAGGTACTGCGTGGAGGGGCCGTAGAAGTCTATGACCGCGTCATCACGCAGTTCCAGCGCCTCGACATGCCCGCATTTGCAGACCCACGTGTCATGGACCGCGCCGCCGTCGCGGCGGTACAGCTCCGTGGTGGGCTGGTTCGCCCTGCACGCGCGGCAGTTCTTGCCCCGCACCAGGGTGATCGTCTCGCTGTCCCTGTCGTCGCTGTCGGCTCGCCCCGGCGCGCCCCCCGCCACCGCGGGGATCCCGCACACCTGCCCGGACCCGTCCAGGACTATCTCCGCCGTGGCCGGCACCCGCGCCCGAAGGCACGCGGCGTACGACCTGGCGCCGTGCCGCACGATGACGGCCGCGACGTTGCCGGGCCTGAAGCCCTCCGGGAGGAGGCTCGCCGCCTCCACCGTCTTACCTGCCATGGGGATCTCGCCCCACTCTAGTTCTCCCCTGTACTTTGCTACCTGTTCCAAGGAACCACCTCCAGTGATCCGTTGTCCTGCCGTGACGGCAGTGGCTGCCGCGGTTCCGCGGCGGGGGCCTGGCGGCCCCCGGTCTCGTCCCCTTCCGGCCGCGCTTGGCGGCCAGTCCCGGCAAGTGCCGGCCGGCGCATCTACGTTTCGGGGCCTTGGCCCCTTCCGGCCGCGGGCCCGCCAGTGGGCGGGCCGCCCGCAGCCACGCCTGGGGGGCTTTCCCCAGACCTGAGGAACTCGATTAGTTCCAGGTGGTTTTTTCGCATGGAGGACTCGAGCGAGTTGAGGAGACTGGCAGTCTCCTTCCTCGAAGCCTCGAGCGAGTTGAGGAGACTGGCAGTCTCCTTCCTCGAAGCCTCGAGCGAGTTGAGGAGACTGGCAGTCTCCTTCCTCGAAGACTCGAGCGAGTTGAGGAGACTGGCAGTCTCCTTCCTCGAAGCCTCGAGCGAGTTGACGATGCGCTCATTAGACTCCTCAATTGAAGCCCCTAGCGCGTTGATGGCCCGCGTATTCGCCACGGCTTCCGCCATCAACTCCTCGTTCCCCCTGATGACCTTCCCGAAGTTATCATTGATGTCCTTGGTGATCTGCTTCGTGGTGAACTTCATCACTAGACCTACCACCCCCATCAATATAAAACTCGACGAGACACCGAGCAGCGGCGGGTGGAACGTGTGGAGGCCCATGATGACACACCCCGCCACGATCATGGGCGTGTGGAACCTGGAGTCCCTGAACACGGCAAGGAAGGAGCTGAGTTCCTTCCTATCCATGCCGGCTCACATTCCCACCGCGCATGGCCGACGACACGTACCCGCGCAGCGACGCCGGGCAGCACCTCAGCACCGGCCCGGGAGCCACCCCGCTGGCCAGGAACGCCTCCCGGAGGAGTTCCGGGTTCCGGCACCTCCCGAGCCCGGCGATCGCCAAGGCGATGGTCCTCTCCCGCACCGCCTGCCTCCCGGCAGGGATGCCAGACGGCGGGAACCCCCGGATCACCTCCATGGTGCGGTTCGCGACCAGCGAGAGTGCCATCCTGCCGTCGTGCCCGGATTCCCGGAACAGGCGCCTCAGGCACCTGCCCGTGACACCGTGGCCCACGAGCTCGTCGAACACCCTGGCCAGCAGTTCCGGCGGCAGGGTCATCCCCGCCCGTCCCCGAGCTCGCACAGCCGCTTGTCGAACTCCTCGATAACCCACGGGCTGTAGTCCCGGCCGTTGCCGCTGCCGTCGTGGATCTCCTCGATCACCCTCCTCGCGGTGTCGCTCTTGAGCCCGTGGTAGAAGGCGTACCTGCCAAGCATCCGGCTGTCGACCATGGGCTCGTCCGTGCCGTCCTCCCCGACGCCGGGGGTCCTGGCGAACTTTGGCAGCATGTCCCCAAGGTGCAGGTGTGGGGGTTGCCCGGCCCACCCCGCGGCGAACACGAGGGGGAAGGCGTGGATCCCGGCCGCGTAGAGGACCAGCACCCCACTCTTGACCAGGTGGCCTACCTTCCCCTTCGGGATGTCGCTGTGCCTGACCGTGGGGGCCTTCCCAGGCCTGCCGCCGGCACGCTCGATTATCTGGCCGACCGTCATCACCCCCTCGCTGGTCTCATAGACGTAGTTCCCGAGCGACTTGCGCCACTCCGCGAACGGGATCCCCGAATATCCGGAACCCCGGACGGAGTTGGCGCACACCATGTCGACCGGGAACGCGCCGCCCCGGCGCATGTGCTTCCCGGTGTCCTGGACCAGCGTTATCTCGTCCATTCTGGCCATGACCATGCCGGGCCGGACGTCGTCGAGCTGGAATGACCAGTAGCCGTCATCGCCGTACGTCCTGGGGATCCGGTACACCCTGACATTCCTCTTCCCGGAAGTGGAGCTCCTGTCAGACTTGATCCCGTTGGCGGACATGTACGATTTCACGCTCATTACCCCGTTGGACTCGAAGAGTGGGATCATGTCCGGATCGACCTTGAAGACCTTGATCTTGGGGTCGCGCCTTAGCACCGGGTCTATCTGCGCCGACCTGCAGGAGTCGGTCACCAGGATGCCGCGGCGTTTTCCGGCCACGAGCCTGAGCCCGATCTCCCAGGGGGAGCCGTTGGGGCTGTCCGGCTCCCTCGCATCGCACGTCAGCATCCTGTGGTAGTCATCCCACTCCGAGATCCCGTCCAGGTCGTCCTGGACTGGCCCATGGATGAGCCCGTCGATCAACCGGCATTCCGGGGACATCACGTACTCCTCGAACGACCCCTTCTCGATCGAGGATACGAACCCGGTGATCATGGAGTCTATCTCCCGGTCGACCCTCTCGCGGGCCTCGTCGCTGAGCCTCTCCCTGTCAGGCGTGGGCTTGTACTTGCGCTCGTCCCTGACGTTGACAGACAGCAGCCCGATGTGTCCGCGGTACTTGCCAACGTAGTCGTACTGGATTGGTATGCCGCACAGGTATGCCACCGTCACATCGCCCCCTACCGCTCCGGTCCCGCTGTAGGTTATGCACACGTCGATGTCGTCACCATCGATCGTGCTGGCATGCAGCCTCCTCAACACCCCGCAGTCAGGGCTGCCGAAGAGCCGCCTGTCGTAGGATTTGAGGCTCTCCAGCGCCAGCGTCTCCAGGTCCCCGGCCGGCACCATCCCGGAAAGTTCCCGGCCCCACTCGGTGGTGGCGGCGCTGCCGGTGATCTCGATCTCCGTGGGGACTCCGCTGAGCCTGGCGCAGTCATGCACCATCCTGACGATCTCCCCCAGGTCGACGTCCTCCCTGGCCGTCAGGGAGACCCTGGTCCCAAAGTCGCCCTTATCGGGCGTGGGGAGCCCCGTCTGGAACCCCTCCCCGGCCTTGCCCATCACGGCGTACCTTTCGCCGGTCTCGCGGCAGTGCGTCTCCAGGATCATGATGTCGGAGATGCACATGTACGCCGCGCGCCCGAAGCCGAACTGGCCGGACTCCCGCCCGTCGAAGTTGGTGCTGCGCCCGAGGACGCAGAAGACGTTGGCGAACGTGTCCCAGCTCATCCCGGAGGAGCCGAAGCCCTCCAGCACGATCTTGCGCGAGTGCGAGTCGACCTTCAGGCTGATCCTCGCCCCGTGCCCGCCACCGATCGCGGTCCTACAGGCGCGCGCCTCGTTGGCGTAGAGCTCCCTGATCCCAGACGACGGATTCGCGTAGAGGTCCTTGCTGATCCTCTGCCTGACGACGTCCTTCTCCAGGTCGGTCGAAATGAACCCGCCCGCGCTTCCGTCCGGCATGTCGCCGGCCCATCCTGTCTGCTGGAGCTTCAGCGGCTCCTCTTTCCTTATCTCTGGCTTGTAGTACTTCTCACCCATGTGATCTACCCCCTTTGGTTCGTTGTCGCGGGCCTTCCACCCGCCAGCCGGCGCCGCCACGGCGCGGTCCCCACAGCGCGTCCCGGTGGCCTGGGGGCGGGCTCCCGCCCGCCGTCTACTCATTCCGGACCCCGCCGCGGCGGCCGCCCTGGCTCCGGCCTTGGTCGCTGGCCAGGCGAGCGTCTATCTCCCCGATCAGGCGCATGTAGGCATCCGACCAGTGGGGGTTCCCGCCCCTCATGAACTCGGTGAACACCTCCCTGATCATGGGCTCCCGGATCCCGACGTAAAACTCGTAGAACCGCATCACGTCGGCGTCGACGTCCCTCCAGGACTGGTACACCAGCCCGGCCACCCCGGAGAACTCGGAGGACATGTCTTCCATCCTGAGGCACTTCTGCATTCCCCTTCGCATGGCCTTGCCGTACCTGTCTGGCTTCCCGTCAACCCCATGGTACAGGAGGATCGGGAGAAGTGACTGCTTGCTGACGTCGACTGCCAGCAGGCCGCCCTGGCTCATCTTCCCGGCGGCCTTTCCGGCCGGGAACTTCACCATCCTCAGGTCCCACTTGGGGTCGCATATGTCCCTCACCGTCATCACCCCCTCGCTGGTGGAGTAAATCCTCCCCCCGAGGGACTCGCGGAAGTCGGGCCACGCCACCCCTTCAAAGTCCGGGCCGACGGAACCGGCCTTGGCGTACCTGAACCCGAACTCGTCGCTCTGGTAGTTCCAGGCGATGGCCGTGAGCCCGTTCTGCACGGATTCGAACTCCTCCCCTACCAGCACCAGGTTTTCCGGCAGGTCATCGGAGGCCATGGACGTCGCCTTTTTGTGGCCCCAGGAGGTGTACACCCTGGTTTTCCTGGGGACCTTCGCCGATTTTTTCACCTTGATGCCGTTCTCCTTCATGTACCGCCTGACGGGGGTGAGGCCTTCGGCCTCCAGCATGTCATACGCCGCGGCGTCGGGGATCCTGACCACCTTAATTTCTCGGTCGTGCTCCTCGATCGCCTCGAGGATTGCCGAGCTGAACGCCCTGGTTATGAGGACCTTCGGCCCGCTGATGATACTCCCGAGCGGCCAGCATCCCCCGCCTATGCACCCGCTTGCCTCCACCGCCATGGCGCTCCTGTAGCCGGCGTACATGGCGCGGTGCCTGAACGGCACCAGCCCCTCGTACACCCCGCGCCCGACGTGGTTCGTCAGGCAGTCAAGCAGCCTGCATGATGGATCGGACAGGTAGCCTGTCAGCGTCCTCTTCCCATGGGACATTACCCTGGCCTCGATCAGGGCGTCGACCCTCTCGCTGACCCTGCCGGCGGCCTCGTCGCTGAGCCTCTCCCTGTCAGGCGTGGGCTTGTACTTGCGCTCGTCCCTGACGTTGACCGACACCAGTCCGATGTGTCCGCGGTACTTGCCAACGTAGTCGTACTGGATTGGTATGCCGCACAGGTATGCCACCGTCCTGCCGCCGCCCACTCCGGGCGAGGCCATCACGACCACCTCGATCTCGTCGTCACCCACGTCTTGGACGGTGGGCTTCCTGAGGATCGCCTCGGCGTAATCGCCATCAACGCGGAACCGCCCGGCGGATATCTCCCCAAGCGTCTTCCGCGTGACGGCGCCCTCGTACTCCGAAACCCCGTTGTCCGGGTTACGCCCCCTGCCGTCGAGGACGATCTCAGTGGGGACCCCGCTCATCTCGGCGCAGGCGTGCACCATCCTGACGATCTCCCCCAGGTCGACGTCCTCCCTGGCCGTCAGGGAGACCCTGGTCCCAAAGTCGCCCTTATCGGGCGTGGGGAGCCCCGTCTGGAACCCCTCCCCGGCCTTGCCCATCACGGCGTACCTTTCGCCGGTCTCGCGGCAGTGCGTCTCCAGGATCATGATGTCGGAGATGCACATGTACGCCGCGCGCCCGAAGCCGAACTGGCCGGACTCCCGCCCGTCGAAGTTGGTGCTGCGCCCGAGGACGCAGAAGACGTTGGCGAACGTGTCCCAGCTCATCCCGGAGGAGCCGAAGCCCTCCAGCACGATCTTGCGCGACCCGTACTCCACCGTGAGACGGATGCTCGCCCCGTGCCCGCCACCGATCGCGGTCCTGCAGGCGCGCGCCTCGTTGGCGTAGAGCTCCCTGATCCCAGACGACGGATTCGCGTAGAGGTCCTTGCTGATCCTCTGCCTGACGACGTCCTTCTCCAGGTCGGTCGAAATGAACCCGCCCGCGCTTCCGTCCGGCATGTCGCCGGCCCATCCTGTCTGCTGGAGCTTCAGCGGCTCCTCTTTCCTTATCTCTGGCTTGTAGTACTTCTCACCCATGTGATCTACCCCCTTTGGTTCGTTGTCGCGGGCCTTCCACCCGCCAGCCGGCGCCGCCACGGCGCGGTCCCCACAGCGCGTCCCGGTGGCCTGGGGGCGGGCTCCCGCCCGCCGTCGATGTCCGGGGCGTCATTCCCCCGCCCCCATGCTGATCACCCTGTCGCAGGTGGCAAGCCCGCACGGGTGCATCCAGTCCTTTTTTGGTACCTGCGGCCGGGAGACTGTTATCCTCCCGTGGATGGTCCGGTCCCTCAGGGACTCCTCGACCTCCGCGGGGTCGAACCCCGTGGTGCTGAACTTGATGTAGAACGGCCTCCCGTCGGCCCTGAGGACCGACGTGTTGGCGTACCTCTCCCACATTGGATATGGCACCAGCCAGCCGCTCTCCCCGGGGCCGCCGTCATCCGGCCCGTACCGCACTGTGGAGCCGTCGGAGATCATCCGCCCCATCATGAACCTCGCGCTGTCCATGATGGCTCCGTCCGGGACCCTGTCCCTGAGCGCCCCGCTGGAGCCGGAGGGGATCTTGACCCAGCCGCCGCACACCAGGAAGTTGGGGAAGACGTCCCAGAACCGCATGATCCGGGTCACCATCTTCCCGGACCTCCCGGAGAACATCTTCTCTTGGGGGATCACCTCTAGCGACAGTTCCGCCATGGACGCCATCCGGCACCACCCCCGGCGCGCGGCGTGGTTTCGGACATCAGTCCCCGTACCTCGCCCCGGCGTCATCGTGCCCGCACTCATGGCAGTGGAACGCGCCGTCGTCGGCGCGTTCGTATTCCGGCGAGTCGCACTCGGGACAGTTGTCCCTTATCCAGTACTCCCACATGTTGACGGCGATGTCGCGCGGGGCACGCGCCCCTTCGGGATCCCAGTCCGCGTCGAAGAAACTTTCGTTCGTCGAGGGGCTCGGGATCAGCATCGCGTTTACCGCCGCGTCCCCGTGATCCCGTCGGAGTATCCGCTCGACCTCGCCCATCTTTTCGGAGTCGGCCATCACGCAAACCTCTCGTGCAGCTTGTCCTTGAGGGCCAGGTCTTCCTCGTCCAGTTCGCCGTAATCCAGCTTCTCGAATGGCTCGCCCGTGTGGTCCGACGCCCATGTATCCATCTCTCTGGTCACGGCGCAACCTGCCCGGGCGCAGTGTTTGCCGATTCGGGCGCCGCCGCCGTGTCCCCAGGCCCCCGGGTTTTCGGTCAAGCCGCCCTCAATCTCGACGGATGCGGCCCACTTGTGGCCGCCGTTGTGGGTGCATGGAGGCTCCGGGGGGTCGATGACCACGGCCGTCTGGTGGTCATCGCCGTCGGGATCCGTCACGACGCCGTAGACGCGGCACGGCGCGGAGTCTGACCACTCGTCCCGCATCCAGTCGCGGGCCTGCCGGAGGGCGTCGTCCAGGGATTCGGCCTGGATCGTCTCCTCGGTGTCGGAATCATCCGTTACGGTGTAGGTCTGCATCTTCCGAGTCATGCCGCGGCCTCGCGCTCGCAGTTGGGGCACTCGACGTGCTCGTACGCGGCGTCATGGACCTCGCGCGCCTTCCAGTCGCACTCGCGGCACGCCAGGACGTGGAGCGAGCGCGCGTTGTAGGGCTCATGCCAGGAGATGACCAGGCCGGAGCAGTCGGGGCAGGGGAAATGCTTCACCGTGGTGTAGCCCGTCTTGTCCCCGAGCCATCTCCCGTCGCTGCCGTCGTCCCTCCCCTTGTCGTTGATGGCTTTGTCATGGGCGGCCTCGCGCTCGCAGTTGGGGCACTCGACGTGCTCGTACGCGGCGTCATGGACCTCGCGCGCCTCCCAGTCGCACTCGCAGCACGCCAGGACGTGGAGCGAGCCAGCGTCGTGGTGCTCATACCAGGAGTTGACCTGGCCGTTACAGTCCGGGCAGGGGACATCCGTTACCGTGGTGTCACCCCCCGCCACCGCGGGGATCCCGCACACCTGCCCGGACCCGTCCCGGACTATCTCCGCCGTGGCCGGCACCCTGGCATTCAGGGTCACCGCGTACGACCTGGCGCCGTGCCGCACGATGACGGCCGCGACGTTGCCGGGCCTGAAGCCCTCCGGGAGGAGGCTCGCCGCCTCCACCGTCTTACCTGCCATGGGGATCTCGCCCCACTCTAGTTCTCCCCTGTACTTTGCTACCTGTTCCAAGGAACCACCTCCAGTGATCCGTTGTCCTGCCGTGATGGCAGTGGCTGCCGCGGTTCCGCGGCGGGGGCCTGGCGGCCCCCAGTCTCGTCCCCTTCCGGCCGCGCCGGCCGCGCCGCCGCGCCTCATCCCCCCGCCTCCGCCACGAAGCAGGTGTGCCTTCCGCAGAACTGGCACGGGCCAAAGCCAACCACCTTTTCTATCTGAAGGCCGATCGGCCCCGCGCAGTTGGCGCAAGCATGCACCTCAAGATCGCCGCTCATCGCCGATCCCGCCCGTCGGGTTCGCTCCTGCCGCCAAGGCCCACGCGTTGAGGCTCGGTGAAGCAGGTCGTCCGGCCGCATTTCCGGCACGGCCCAGGCGGGAACCTCCTGGGATCACGGCCGTCGCCGAGGAACTCATCCTTGCAGTAGAGGCAGGTGTGATGGCCCGGGGGCCCTGCAGGCTGGCTCACTCGTCACGCACCGTCCACACGAACCCGCACGTCAGTTCCCCGCAGCCATCGCAGAGCATGGGCTCCTGGCCCATCCCAGTCCTGATGGCGATCCTCTGCTCATCGGCGCATTCGTGGCATAGCGGGTGGGGCGGCATCATTCGTCCTCCCAGTCCCTGTCCCGGATGCGCTCCAGGATCCTCCCGTACTTCTCCTCCGCCTCTTCGACGTCCACCCGGAGGTAGTCATCGTTGACGCAGATGGAGTAGAACTCGCACTTGGTCAGGATCCGGACGCCGCCTTCCGGGGAGCCCATGATCTCCCTGATCGTCCCCAGTTCGGCATGGGTGGGGGAACGCCCGGCGTCCTCGTCATCCAGGACCACCGCGTACATTTCCACCCCGCCCTTCCCGGGGAACGTCTCCCATTCGAGGCCGCACTCGAACGACCAGTCGTCCCCGTCGCAGGAGTAGATCGTTTCCAACCCGCCGGTCCAGGAGGAGGACGATGGAAAGAAGGACGGCTCGCCTATCTCCCCGGTCTCCGGGTCCACCTCCACGGCGGCCGAACCCCCGCCGAGACACCCGATCTCGTGGGCCTTCGCGACGTGCCCCGCGATCTTGTCGGATTCGTCCACCATTCCGGCGATCGCCCGCATCCGGTGGAGGAACCTCCGGTATGTCTCCACGGCCCCATCGGCGGCCTCGATGACCGTCTCTGGAGAGTACAGGCAGCCGGCCACCTCCGCATCGGTGAGCTTTCGCACGTCCTGGCGTTCGTCGAGACCGGATTCGCGGATCTCGGCAAGGGTGGCCTCGCGCCCCACCTTGTCGAGACCAAACAGTGAATTCCGGGCCTCCACCAGGCGCCCCTCGAATCCGGCGATGGACGCGTTCTCTACGCAACGCTCGTCAAGCTCCTCCCCAAGGTACACCGAGTCGAGGGAGTAAAGGCTGACCCAACCCGGGGTGCAGGAGCGGCCGTCTGGACTGGTGGCCACGGCGACGGCGCCGGTCTTCTCGCTTGCCTCAAGGGACTGGTGTGCCTCCCCGGGGTGGAGCGCGCAGTATACGTGCATCCCCCTCACCAGGGCCTCGATCTCGTCGGAATGGTCGGCTATCCCTTCCGCCGTCCCCCCGGCCAGCCTTTGGCAGGACTCGGTCAGCAGGCGCATTCCCCGGGCCACGTTGTCCACCATCGTGACGTCGGCCAGCAGCCCAGCGTACGCCTCTTGGGCCTTCAGGATCTCGTCCCCATAGTACTCCTCGAGGTCGAGGGCGTCGTAAAGCTCCTCGTCGGAGAAGACGCGCACCGGCCTCGACAGGTCTAGCGTGGCCCCCTCCTCGCGGAGCGTGGCCAGCTCCCCAGCGCTGGCCTCGCGGCCGGCATCGGCCAGGCACGTCCCGGCCCCGGGGTTGAGCGCGTAATGGGTGGCGAACTGGTTTCGCCGGCACTCCGGCTCGATCTCGACTGCCCCCAGTTCCGGGTGGTCGTCCAGCCAGAAACCGTACGGCGACATCTCGGCGATGATCCCGTGCCCGTCCTTGGGGGGGTCACCATCGTCCAGCCCCTCCTCCGGCGTCTGCGTCCTGACGGAGCCTATGCTGCCGGTGGAGTAATTCGCCTCGATCCTCGCGACCATGTTTCCGATGGCGGCCTCCCTCATCATCGCCATCACGTAGCCCTTGATGTTTTCGGACTCGTCGACGATTTCGGGAATCCCGCGGGCAGCGCATGAGCCCCCCGCCACCGCGGGGATCCCGCACACCTGCCCGGACCCGTCCCGGACTATCTCCGCCGTGGCCGGCACCCGCGCCCGAAGGCACGCGGCGTACGACCTGGCGCCGTGCCGCACGATGACGGCCGCGACGTTGCCGGGCCTGAAGCCCTCCGGGAGGAGGCTCGCCGCCTCCACCGTCTTACCTGCCATGGGGATCTCGCCCCACTCTAGTTCTCCCCTGTACTTTGCTACCTGTTCCAAGGAACCACCTCCAGTGATCCGTTGTCCTGCCGTGACGGCAGTGGCTGCCGCGGTTCCGCGGCGGGGGCCGGGCGGCCCCCGGTCTCGTCCCCTTCCGGCCGCGCCTGGCGGCCAGTCCCGGCAAGTGCCGGCCGGCGCATCTACGTTTCGGGGCCTTGGCCCCTTCCGGCCGCGGGCCCGCCAGTGGGCGGGCCGCCCGCAGCCACGCCTGGGGGGTCACCCCCAAGGCCTGGTGACGCTGCTTGTCCAACGACGGCGCGGGCCACGCCCGGGTTGGATCCGTGGTGGCATCGGGTGGTCGCGGCCGTCATGCCAACACCTGCCTCACGGGAGGATATAAGCCAACCCGTGGCGGCGGTCACGTCCCGGGCCACGGGTTGGAACCAAGCCAGCCGTCACGGTCGGCCCTGGAGAGGGCGTCCAGAAGCTCATCGCTGGGGGAGTGGTTCCTCACCCTTCCCACCAGGCTCCTGAGCCCCCTTTTCCCCCTCTCGACCAGGCCCTCCATCCCGCAGGCCTCGCACTGTTCCAGGTGGCAGGTAGCCTTCCCGACTGACTCGTACAGCCTCAGCAGCGGGCTGTCCCACATCATCACGGCGTAGGACACGCCAAGTTCGGTCTGGAAGTCGTACCTCTTCACCCCCAGCAGTATCCCGACCGGGGAGGTCGTGACGTACTGGCACATCGCGCGGAGGGGGACCCATTCCCTGTGGCTGATCATGGAGTCGATCTCCCCCCACCTCTGTTCCGCGCCCATCCCCACGTGGCCGAAGACCCTCCTGACTCGGCCAGTGTCGCCATCCAGGAGCGCCACCTTGACGCCGCGGGCGTCACCGCCCATGGTGGGGATTGTCCTGTCCACTACCCCCACGCGGAGGTGGCGCGCGCCTGACTTTTGGCGGGTCTCGATCTCCACCACCTGGCCCTCCACGGTGCCGCCGTCGACTGGAATTTCGAACCCAGTCGCCGGCCTTTTCCGGCGGTCCACGCTACCTCACGACGAATGCGTCGCCCTTCGATCCGGGGTCGCGAGCGGTGCACTTCTCCGGGGAGTCGCCGAACGGCTTTTCGTGCAGCACTATGCGATCCTCCCGGCCCGTGCAGGGCTGGCAGACGAAATAGTGCGACTCCCCGCCGCCCCTGGCCAGTTCCACGAGTTCGGCCGCCAGGCTCGCCAGGTCGTCCCCGGATATGCTGAACCCGGTGGTGCGCCTGACCCCGGCGTCCCCCTCCCCATTGCGCATGTTCTCCGGGACGCGGTACGTGGTGTTCACGTAGTATTGCTTCCCCTTGATGTTGCCGCCCTTCATCTGCGACACCGTGAGTATCGTGTCCGACAGGTGGCCCAGGGTCATGACCTTCTGCAGGTCGTAGGCGTATGACTCGCGGCTCATGCCGTCCGTACCCCGCTGGACTTAAAAGGCCCGAAGCAAAGTCCGCGCAGCGACGCCGCCGCCGCGGCAATCCTGCCCCCTCTATCCGGCCTGGCCTGGGCCCTCCCGGCCTCGGCCGCGGCCAGCGCCAGCAGCGACCGCCGCATCCCGTCGCCGCAGCCCGGCACCCCGACGCCGTCGACGCACTGGACCCCCACCAGGGCGACGCCCCCGTCTGGCGCGACAGTAGACTTTGACCTCCGCGGGTAGTGGGCCAGCCTGACCCTGTCCCCGTGCAGTTCCACCTGCAGGGTGCCGTCGAAGTGCCTAGACACTTCCAGCATCGCCAGCACCTTGCCCTTGACGCTCTCCTGGAGCCGGCTCATGCGGCCGCCCCCTGGGTGACCTCGGCGTACGTGCTTATGCAGTCCTCGCACCTGTGCGGTTCCTCAAAGTCCAGGTCGTGCCCGGCAAGGAACTGCGCCCAGCCCCCGACGTCCCTCTGGGCGAGGTATATCGCCGCGAACTTCTCGAACGTGCGCCCAATCCCGGCGTACCTGCCGTTGAGCGCCATCGCGATCCAGTCGTAGATCTTGTACTTGGCAACGCACAGGTCGAACCTGGCGAGGCCAATCTCCCCCGCGCTGGCGCCAAAGTAGTCCATGGTGGCCAGCACCGTGTCGTAGTACGCCGGATCCAGCCTGTTGGCCGTCCCGGTCTCGATCTTTCTGCCCTCCCTGATTAGGGAGCGTATGGTCTCATCTCTGTCCATTTCAACACCTCCTGTGTCAGTTGTACGGGCACATCGTGCCCGTCCAGTATTCCCCGAACTCGCATTCGAGGCTCATGCCGCCCGGCATCTGTCCTGCGGCGTCGTCCCACCTGCTGGACACAACCCTGCCGAGCACGTCTTTCAGTCCCCCACCACACGCCGTCTCGAACTTGCCGAGGTCGACGGTGCAGAGGAGCAGCAGCAGCCTTGCGCCGCCGTCCGAGGAGTCCCAGATGTCACGGATCTCCCCAAGCGTCCTGTTCCTCAGGAAGGCGCGTATCCCGGATACTGTCTCCAAGATATCCGCGCCACCCGTCCCGGCGGCGCCCGTCACGGCCCCGAGGCTTCCGCCCTGGCTGCGCACGCGGGGGCGCAGCGCGAGCAGAGGAGGAACGTCTCCCCAGTCTCCTCGCCATCCCGGCCGATGGCCGCGATCACGGCCCAGAACTTGCCCATGCCACCGCCGCAGTTGCGGCACGACTGCCCCTCCACCTAGGATCCGCCCCCGTTTTGCGGGATGCAGAACCGGTGGCCGGGCACGTCGCCCTCCTCCAGGTAAACCTGGCAGTGGCGGCAGTAGAACACTACAGAGTCGTTGCCTAGGTCTATCGCCGGGACCAGGTGGTGCAGGAGGAGGAAGGACGACCCGCGGTCACCCATGCCTTCCACCACCCGCGGAGAACTCCAGCGGCAGCGGCACCCTAAGCAGCCGGCCGCCGGCCGCCGCGAGCACCATGGCGCGCTGGCCGCACCTCCGGCATTTCTGCCTGTACTGCGGGCCGCGCGCGTGCGCCCTCTCGTAGGTCCCGTCGACCGTCACCCAGTCGCAGCGCCCGTCCAGGCCGTCGCCGCAGTCCGGGACGGAGTGGTGGTCTGCAGTCCCCGGCATCATTCCCCGCCCTCCTGGGAGTTGAGCGATCTCTCCTTGCCCTCGACCGACTTCACGTGCCCCTGGATCTCCTTCGTGAGCTGCTGGAAGAAGACGTGGTCGGAGCTCTTCGGGTGGAGGAGGAAGAAGATCTTGGCTATGATCACCATGGTCTGCGACGACACCTTGACGTCGCCGTGCACCGGTATGTTGATCACGGAGTTCATGCTCCCGCTGGAGACGATGCACACGAACTTCCACTCGTTGTCGACACGGTAGTGCGCGGCCCCGTGCGAGTCCACCATGAACACCCCGTCCACGACGTAGTTGCCAGGTTCCGCCTCCATGTCGACCCTGTGCGGGTAGGCGCTGAAGACCGACTTTATCAGGTCCTCGTGAACCCTGATGGAGTACCACTCTCGGAATATCTCGGTGAACGCCTCGACGTCCTCGCCGAGTATCGCCTTGCATATCCCCTCCGCGTCAGAGATCTGCATCGTCTTCCCGTCGTGGAAGGCGTTGAAGATCCCGTCGTCGTACGTCTCCCCGACGTGGGTCCCGTCGGCGAAGGTGTGGAATATCCGCTCCCCCTGGAGGCGAAGGTATTTCATCTCGTGGTACGGCGTCTTCGGCATCGTTGACACCCCCATCTCGGTCTGTATTATGTACAGGTCCTTCCTGTCCTCCAGTACCTTCACGGGTGGCATGCCTATGCAGACCCCCCGACGTTCCCGGATAGAAATGCTTCCACGGCAATGGCGTGGGAGCAGTGCTTCCTGAACCGGAAGCCGAGGCAGTCACACCTGCCGCTGCAGACGACGTGGACCCTTTCGGTGATCACCGCGTACGCGCCGTTGCCTATCTCCCTGACGGCGCCAGAGGCGAACAGGGCCTCCCCCTTCCGCCTGCACCTGGCGCTGGGTTCCACGGCCCGGGCCTCCTGCACGGATCCCCCCGCCACCGCGGGGATCCCGCACACCTGCCCGGACCCGTCCAGGACTATCTCCGCCGTGGCCGGCACCCTGGCATTCAGGGTCACCGCGTACGACCTGGCGCCGTGCCGCACGATGACGGCCGCGACGTTGCCGGGCCTGAAGCCCTCCGGGAGGAGGCTCGCCGCCTCCACCGTCTTACCTGCCATGGGGATCTCGCCCCACTCTAGTTCTCCCCTGTACTTTGCTACCTGTTCCAAGGAACCACCTCCAGTGATCCGTTGTCCTGCCGTGATGGCAGTGGCTGCCGCGGTTCCGCGGCGGGGGCCTGGCGGCCCCCGGTCTCGTCCCCTTCCGGCCGCGCTTGGCGGCGCGATCATCTGGATTTGGGGGCGGAGATTGACACCTCCACCTCCCTGATCCCCGAGTCAAGGACGAACGCCCTGACGTCCTTGTCCAGCCCGGAATATATCGCCCAGACCTGCCCTGCCGGGTTGCTGCCCATGTATCCGACGTCCGTCTCCGACGGGTACGCCACCCCGCTAGGGTGGGAGTGGAATATCCCGACCACCTCGACCCCTAGGCCAGCCGCCCTGGCGTGCGCCCCGACCAGCTCCCCGTCCGGGATGCTGAATGTGACCGGAGACCTCGCCGCGTTTCCGGTGATCACGACCTCCGTGACCTCCACGGCGCTCCCTGGCCTGCCTAGCAGGACGGCGCATGACTCGTCAGGCATGCACGCCTCGGCGTGCCTCATGATCTTGCGAAGCCCCTCCCCGCTGAGGGTTATCCTGGACGGCCAGGAACGCGACTCCTCCGAGTCGCACCTGCCGCAGTCGCACCCCATGCATTTGGCATGGTCGCCCCCGCTGCAGTTGGTGCAGTGAAATCGCGGGCCGTCCCACTCCCCGGCGCCGGAGCGCCGGAAGGGGGGGACCCTGCCCTGGTAGGCGCTCATGCCGCCGGCGTGGGGGCCACCAGGCGGCCGTCGCCAGTCCCAGCTCCCGGCTTGCCGGCGCCGGCCGAGAGTATCATGTCGAGCACCTTCTCGACCTTGCTCATCACCCTGACGCAGGACCGGCCGACCTCCTCCGGGGTCGCCTCCTTGGAGTAGTGGGCGATGTAATTGTAGGAGTTGGCGTCCGCCGCGTGGCCGTACATCCTGGCAAGCACCGCAGCCGCGAGTTCGGCCACGGTCTCCTGCTCCGGATCCTGCCCGGGCTTCAGGTCCTCGATCCTCGAGTGCGCCAGGTGCGCCAGCTCGTGGAAGAAGACCTTCGGGTCGGAGGTGCACAGGCGTATGAGGCCACGCCCCTTCGAGAAGCTTCCCTCTTCCCCCCTGACCGTCTCGTCGTACTTGACGTCGGCGCCCCACTTTCTGGCCACCTCGAGGAGGGGCGGGGGCTCGACGTTCGAGTCTGCAATTTCAAGGTCGTCTCCCTCCGTGTCCTCGAAACGGAACACGGGGACGCAGCGGAATCCGGTGACGAACTCCCTATCCTCCTCCCCGTCCGGGCCTTGGATCGTGCGCTTCGCCACGCAGGGGGCCAGTATGTACGCGGCCTTGCTGCCCTTCCTGACCTGCCTGCCGACCTTCTGCCACTGCCTGTAGCCCCTGGCGTCGCCGGTGCCGGCGATGAACATGAAGAGCCTGTTGCTCATGCTCCAGGAGTCGGACGGCCTCCCGACCTTGAGCTTCAGGTACGTGGCCTTGACCATGTCCGGAAACTCCTCGGAGGAGAACGCGTCGACTATCTTCTGGAGCTGCTCTATGGCCTTCTGGGTGCTGGGCATGCCTATTTCCCCCTGCAGTACGGGGCGAAGACGTCGCTGGTCTTGACGTGCTCGTACTGGTCCCAGTCAGAGTCCAGGAGGTCCCTCTCCATCTCGTCCTGGGTGTACCCCCCTTCCGCCGAAAAGTCATGGTCCTCCAGTTCGTCCCTCAGGCTGTTGCAGAACTCGACCATGTTTGTCCTGTCGTGCGCCGTGGAGGAGTTCCACGCCTCCCTGATCTCGGCCAGGGTCTTCCCTGAGTACTGGAGCCTCGCCGCCCTGTCGTTCAGCTCAATCCTCCTGGCTTTCAGGTCATGCAGCGCGGAGCCGATCTCCCTGATTTCACTGACCAGTTTCTCGACGGTCTTCCCAGACCCGTCTCTCACCGGCCCGCCCCTGCAGTACGGGGCGAAGACGTCGCTGGTCTTGACGTGCTCGTACTGGTCCCACTTTGAATTCAGGAACTGGTGAAGCATTTCTGGCTGGCTCCAGCCCCCCTCCATGGAATAGTCGTTGTCCTGCAGTTCGTCCTCGAGGCTGCCGCAGAATTCAGTCATGGCGTACCTTTCGCCATCGTCGCCGGCGTCCCACATCTCCCGGATCTCTTCCAGGGAGTGGACGGAGTACTTTATGGCCGCGGCCTGGTCGTTCAGCGCCCTCCTCCTGGTCCTGAGTCCCAAGATCTCGATGTCGACGTCCTCGCGCCTGCCTGCGATCTTCTCGACTTCTGGCGAGTTGGCAATCAAGCCCCCAGCCCCCGGCGCGCCCCCCGCCACCGCGGGGATCCCGCACACCTGCCCGGACCCGTCCAGGACTATCTCCGCCGTGGCCGGCACCCGCGCCCGAAGGCACACGGCGTACGACCTGGCGCCGTGCCGCACGATGACGGCCGCGACGTTGCCGGGCCTGAAGCCCTCCGGGAGGAGGCTCGCCGCCTCCACCGTCTTACCTGCCATGGGGATCTCCCCCCACTCTAGTTCTCCCCTGTACTTTGCTACCTGTTCCAAGATACCACCTCCGTGATATGTCGTGCCGCTCTCGCGGTCGGCGGGGGCCATGCCCCCGCGGGGCGGGCATCGTCTTCCCGGTGCCTCGGTAGTCGTTCATCCCGATCGGGATGGGTTGTCGTATTCCCCGACCCGCGCCCGGCACACGCCGGGTTCGGGTTTCGGCGAGGCCCGCGCGGGACCAAGCCAACCCGGCCAGTGAGGCCGAGCATCCGGCGGCTGTCTGTTCCGCCAGCCGGAATCCTCAGGGGGTTTGCCCGCATCCAAGGCGGGTCACGGCTCTGAGAGTGGCCGTGATTCGCCCCGCCGCGCCGCAGGCGCCCGGGACACGTCATTTCCGGGCAGTTCCCCGGAAGTGGCGCTGGGCGCCGGCGGCGCCGGCCTGGGTTCCCACAGCCCCCGCCGGACGGCAGGCACCTGGCGTGGGAGGGGTGATCAGGCCCGGCGGGCCCCGGGGTTCCCCCCGGCCAGTCCCTGGCCAGTCCGTAGTCCCCTAGGGAGATCGTGCCGCCGGGTGGGGGGGGCGTCTACCCTCCCGCCGCCGTCACCCTCCCCCCTCGGAGGCGTCCACGCCCAACTTCTCGGCCATCTTGGCCTTGAAGGCGGAGGCGAACTTGTCCTTGGATTCATGGTCGGGGAACCCGCCGACAACGGACACGCTGACGCGGTCGCTGATCCTGATCTCGCCCGAACCATTCCCGTCGGAGGGCATGGCTAGTCCCCCCTGAACAGGGTAAAGTCGGAGCCGTACCCCAGGAAGTGGTCGCACAGCCACATGCCGTCCTTCCAGTCCTTGGCCTCGCCGTCGCTGCTCACCAGCATCCCGTCCCCGAGGTGGTGCTTGGCCACGATCAGGCACGCGTTGACAGCCAGGTCGTACGGCTTGTACGCGGTCTTGCAGCAGTTAAAGTGGAACTGCCTGCCGTCCCTTTCGGTAACGTGCCCGGAGCTCTTCCTCTGGAGGAGGAATGTCTCGTGCGAGCAGTCGCCGTCGCACATCCTGGTGTCTATCTCGTCCCCGGCGAACCACTGGCTCGACGGCCCGTCGCCGCCGACCATGACGCCCGACGCGTTCTCGGACGGCCAGGTCAGCCTGAGGGACTGCTCCTTGTGCCCGCACGCCGCCGGGCCGTTGAAGCGGATCTCGTTGGCGGTGAACTGCGGGAATTTCCCCCCGACGCCGTTTGCCAGCTTGACCCCCAGGTGTTCCAGCGGCTTGACCAGCCGCTTGAAGTCGGAGGCCACCTTCCTGAACTCTGCGGGCGGGAAGGATGGCTCGGTGTACCAGTAGTGGCTGTAGCCCATCCTAGTACGCCCCCTTGAGCGCGCGCACTCCCCCGTACGTGGGGGAGGGGGTCCCGCCGGAACCCCCTTCGGCCGCGGGAATCCCGCGGGCAGCGCATGAGCCCCCCGCCACCGCGGGGATCCCGCACACCTGCCCGGACCCGTCCAGGACTATCTCCGCCGTGGCCGGCACCCTGGCATTCAGGGTCACCGCGTACGACCTGGCGCCGTGCCGCACGATGACGGCCGCGACGTTGCCGGGCCTGAAGCCCTCCGGGAGGAGGCTCGCCGCCTCCACCGTCTTACCTGCCATGGGGATCTCCCCCCACTCTAGTTCTCCCCTGTACTTTGCTACCTGTTCCAAGATACCACCTCCGTGATATGTCGTGCCGCTCTCGCGGTCGGCGGGGGCCATGCCCCCGCGGGGCGGGCATCGTCTTCCCGGTGCCTCGGTAGTCGTTCATCCCGATCGGGATGGGTTGTCGTATTCCCCGACCCGCGCCCGGCACACGCCGGGTTCGGGTTTCGGCGAGGCCCGCGCGGGACCAAGCCAACCCGGCCAGTGAGGCCGAGCATCCGGCGGCTGTCTGTTCCGCCAGCCGGAATCCTCAGGGGGTTTGCCCGCATCCAAGGCGGGTCACGGCTCTGAGAGTGGCCGTGATTCGCCCCGCCGCGCCGCAGGCGCCCGGGACACGTCATTTCCGGGCAGTTCCCCGGAAGTGGCGCTGGGCGCCGGCGGCGCCGGCCTGGGTTCCGGCCTAGTGGCCGGCCTTGTGGATGACGTGCTGGTAGCCGGTGGCGGCGATCCTGGCCGATTCCAGGCTGTCTGCCGCCATCGAGGCTAACTTGGACACCTGCATGCCGCAGCCGTCCGCCCCCAGCATGTCATTCACGGCGCGGATCGCGCTGTGTATGGAGGACACGGCGGCCCGTCCCTCGTCGCAAAGGTCACGCGTGCCGAACGCCGTGAGGATCTCCTCGGCGCACTTTGTGGCCGATGCCACGTGGTGCAGCGCCTCAGTCACCCCCGACCTCTCCGCGTCGTTGTGCGGAAGGGACGATTCCAGGCTGGCGCGCGCGTGTCCGAGGTCCCTTATGACCCCGAGGTTCGCCTCGTGTATCCCCGCGCCGACGGCCTTCAGCCTCTTCAGCCTGCCGCTGGCCATGGCGTGCACGTGGTCGACGCACCTCCATCCTTCGGTGACCCCGATTATGGTCTCCAGGTCTGACGCCCCGGCCAACTTGACGCCCCTCATGGTGTCCGAGAGCCCGATTTCAAGATCCTCGGGATAGGCGTCCAGTTTCTCCGGGTACTGCTTGCCGAGCATGTTGTCGTCGATGTACTTTTGCAGCGCCGCCGACTCCTTTGCCGGCAGGGCAGGCGCCGTCCGCCGCCCGGCCCCGGCCCTGTAACCGTCGGACCTTGAAAGCCTCAGCGGGTCGTTGGTAGTGGCCAGCGTTATGGCCCCGCCCTCGACGAATCCGACCATGTCCTTGCCGCACCTGAACGAGACGATGCCGCCGGAGACCTCGATCCTGATCCATCTGCTGGTGTTGATGGCCTTCCTGACCTTCCCGCACACGTACTGCGCGCTGTATTTAGTGCCGCCTATGGTGACGGTCTGGACGTTTCCCTTTGCCTGTTTTTTGCTCATGTTGTCCTGTTCCATGATACCACCTCCTGGTGTTGTGTTGTTCCGGTCTTGCCGGAGACGATGCCATTCCGGGCATCCGTGCTGAGAAAGAAAACTCAGTGGGTTTGGGGGGATCGCTCCCCCCGCGTCGCGACACGGATGATGTCGCGTCCCCGTCCGGGGGCCGGGCCGTGGAATCGGCCCTCGGGTTCCACACCGGCCTGCCTGTCAGCCCTCTCGGGTAACGCCGGTTTGAACTCGGATGTCAGGTCACGAAAAAATGGTTATAGGTTTGGCACAAGTCTGCACGATGCCCAGTGCTCGCCGGAGAACTCGCTCACGCCGCAGAACCTGTCGTAGACCACGGCGTGGCCGCTCTCCACCAGGAGCTCGTTGAGGGACTTTGCCGGGGGCTTCCCGTCCTCGAGGCACCACACCATCCCTATCTCGCGGTCGTACGACCCCCCCGGCTGGCCGGAGTCCAGTCTGTACATCGCCTGCGAGAAAAGGGGGCATTGCGCCGAGGCAAAGTCCTTCGCCTCTCCGTATCCCGGTTCCCCCCTTTCGGGGGTGTTGACCAGGGCCAGCCTCACCTTGGTCCCGCCTATCGCCAGGGTATCGCCGTCGATTATCTTCGTGACGATCCCCTTGTGGAGCAGGCTCCTTGGCTTGTCTGCTGGTGTCGGCTCTGCATCTGGCTGTCGCGCTTCGCCGTCCCCCCCGCTGCCGGCGGGGCTGGCGTCCTTGTGACCCTGTATCTGCGCCGTCGTGTCCGTGAGCGCGCCTCCCATCGCATCGTCGACGGCGCCTATCCCGTCGGCAAGGAGTGCCCCTCCCTGCGCGGCGGTGTCGGCTGCCTGTCCCGATATGACGAAGGGAACCACGTAGGCGTACGTGAGGGTCGACACCCCCATCACGATTGCCATCCCCAGGACCAAAAGGCCGAGTCTTTTGAGGAATTGTCTTGCCATCTGTTTTTCACCTTTTCAGCGTACTCCACACCGGCCTGCCTGTCAGCCGCCTTCGCGGTATTGCCGGTTTGAGTCCGCACGTCAGGTCGCGAAAAAAGGTTGGTTGGATTCCTGAAGGAATCAGACCCTGGATGGGGAGGGAGCCCCACCCTTCCCTGCTCGGCTCGCAAGAATCACGTTTGCGACTTCCAGGCGGGTCCTCTGCTCCGCTAGGAGCTTGGACCTGCCCGGGAAGGGCCTGCAGGTTTCGAGTTCGGAGGCGAAGTCCTTCACCGCGCGGAGGAAGGCGTCAGCCATCTCCGGGGTGGCGCTTCGGATCATCCCCACGACCTCGGCCGAACCGATCAATGCGTTGTTGGTCTCGGGGTAAGAGTCCTCACCCCACCAGTACTTCTCGCCAAGGCGGTTCCCCTTGACGTATTGCAGGGCGGCGCGGTAGTTCGCGCCTCCCCCGTAGAGGGCCATCTCCCTGGCGCGGGAGAGGATCTTCCTCTTGGTGCCGACAGATTCCCTGACGGAGTCAGGGTTCGGGTGGGAGCGGAGCCCGTCCAGCTCGCCCTTGATGGTCCCGATGATCCGCTTGAGTCGGGGAAGGTCGGCCTCCTCCACCTCTCGGATCTGCTCCCCGAACGTCAGGGAGTCTTGGGGTTCCGGGCTGGGGCTGCTCCGCCTCCCGGCTCGGGCGGCGATCCCATCAGGGCGCCCGACGCAGTCCGCGCCGCGGACGCTGTCCCCCCAGCTCTTCCCGGTGGGAACGCGCTGGCCGCGCCCCCTCATCCCGACCTCGCGGCGCCTAGAGCGGCCGGCGACGCCAGGTTCGTACTCTGGGGAGCGCGTCCCGGAAGCCGGAACGGCCGGCAGCGCGCCGTCCCCGAACTCCGCGGACTTGAACGCGTCCACGGACTCGAGCCTCGCGGCCCCCATCTCCCTGGTCACCACCGCGTGGAGTCCGTGGCCGGGCGCCACCGCCGCCTTACGCGAGGACCTCGCGGCCCTGAAGGCGGAGGCGGTGAGGCACTTTGCGGCGTCTGCCAGCGTGCACTGCGGCTCCCCGGTCCAGGTGGTCGTGCCAAGGTACTCGCCGGACGTCCCGAACGCGTACCCCTTCACTGGCCTGGCGGGTTCCGCGGCCCGCTCCTGTGCCGCCCACCCATTGCCGTAGTACGGCTTGGGCGCGCGCCTCTGGCGCCTCTCGGCCATGCGGGTGGAGTGCTCGTCCATCAGGGCGAACTGCACCTCCTTGCCCTCGGGCACCTTCTCCATCTCAACGATGGGGGTGCCGCGGTTATGGTGGACGATGTCCCCGATCTCGACCCCATCGATTGGGAGTGAGATCACGTCGTCGTTCCACCTGGTGACGTGGAGCGCGCCGCCCTTCCCGTCCTTGAAAATCACGGACGAGAAGGAGCCTCCAGTGGTGTCCTCCCCCACGCAGTTGACGAAGTCGTCTATCGCCCCGTCGTCATACGGCACCTCGAAGGCATCCATGCTGGTCTCGATGGTCTCGAGCGAGTGCCATTGCGCCAGCGGGCTCCTTTTCAGTTTCAGGATCTCCCCGGTGCCCAGCATCTCGATCCCGTCTAGGGTCAAGACTGCCAGGGAAGTCCCCTTGCAGTGGAACCGGATCCCGGTCCCATCCCTGCTTGCCTGCACCGGGACCTTTAGTCCCAGCTTGCTCCTTATGCGCTTGCACACATGGGAGACTTTGTACTGCTCGCCGCCGACAATGATCATGCCGTTGGCGCTTCCCTTTTTGGGTCTGCTACTTGTGTTTGGATTTTTTTGATCGCATTTCATGAATCAATACACCTCCAATTGGCGTCGGTGACCGGTCAAGCCGGCCATGGAGCCATTCCGGACTCCCGTGCTGAGAAAGAAAACTCAGTGGGTTTGGGGGGATCGCTCCCCCCGCGTCGCGACACGGATGATGTCGCGCCCCCGTCCGGGGGCCGGGCCGTGGAATCGGCCCTCGGGTTCCACACCGGCCTGCCTGTCAGCCCTCTCGGGTAACGCCGGTTTGAACTCGGATGTCAGGTCACGAAAAAATGGTTTGGGAATGCTGAGGGTGTCAGCACCCGTGAACCCTGGCCCACACCTCGCCGCCGAATGAGCTGCCGCTGCAAGCCGACCTCGCCAACTCCGCGCCGCCTGACTGCAGCAGCAGGGCGTTGACCGAGACGCCGGTCCCGGACTGGCCGCACCAGACCTTGGCGTATGGCGAGCCGTACCCGTCGGTTCCGAGCCCCACGTCAATGACGTAGAGGGCGGGGCCGCCGACCGGGCAGAAGGAGTTCAGGGCGGAGTACGCCCCCCCATAGTGGGCGTTGGTCCTGACCATCGTGAGGTTCAGGATCCTGCCGTTTATGGAGAGGGTGTCCGGATCGATGATCCGGTCCACGCCGCCTGCCGTCGCCTGCCCAATGTCGGGCGGGTCCGAGTAGTCGTGGGCCGTTTCGGCCCCGTCCAACTCGGAGCAGAGGGAGAGCCCGCACACGACCCTTCCGGCGTCTCCCGCCGGTTCAGGCTCCTCCTCCGGAACCGGCTCCTCCACCGCCGCAGGCGCTTCTGGCGCCGGGTCGGGGAGGGAGACGTTCAGGATTTGGGGCCCGCAGGACGAGTGGGAGCACTGGCCTTCGCTGACAACCCTGTCCGCCGCCGGCGCGCTCCAGGAACCATGGGCACCCATCCCGCCGTTAAGGTAGGCAAAGCCGACCGAAAAGGCAAGGACCATGACCATGGCCACCAGGGACGCGACGATGACGTTTCTAACAAAGTTGCTTGCCATCTTCTATCTCCTGTATTTTCGCCCTCCACACCGGCCTGCCTGTCAGCCGCCTTCGCGGTATTGCCGGTTTGAGGATGAATGTCAGGTCACAAAAATAGAGGGTTCCACCGCCAAGTGGCGGGTGGTGTCGGGGCCGCCTGGCGGCCCGTCAGTCGAACAGACTGTAGAACTGGCTGTCTGTAAGACGTGGGACTTCGCGGGTCTCGGAGTACATGTTTGACACGTACCTGCCGTGTTCCGGAAGGTAGATGCCCTTCCCCGGAACGTATCTCCCGATGCCCTGCAGTATGCGGGCGACGTCCCTGTGAGAGTGGCCCTCTGCCACTGAAGTTGCCATGGACCCCGTTCCGGGGTTTCGGCCATCAAGGCCTCGTCAGCATGGCTTCGTTTAGCGAAAAAAGGGGGAGGGTCCCCCGGGGTGGCTACCGCCTGCCGCCCATGCCGTCCCGGAGCCTTTGCCAGCGGGACTTTTTCGGTTCCACGACCTTTTTGGCGCAGAACTCGAGCCGCCGGAGGACCCCGCGGGGGAGGCACTCTTCCAGGTCAGACCTGGACTCCCCCCGGAGCAGCTGCTCCAGAACCGCCTTGCACTCGGCCGGCCCCATGGCTTGGAATTGCTCCCTGTACCAATCGGAACCGCGGAAGTCCGGCGGGTTGCAGACCAGGCACTCCTCCTCGTACTCGTCCCCGTGGGGATTGACGTGGTCGTGCGCGTCCGCTTGATCCTTTTCGATCAGTTTGGCGCCCAGCAGGTTCTGCTCGACCACCCGAGCCGATGGGAGTTCCCTCCATCCGGTGCCGATTGGCTTCCCGGAGACTACGTCCGTCAGTACGTCGCCGTCACTTATGGCGACAACATCGTTCTTGCAATAAAATTTGCAGGTTTGGCCCTCTGGGCCGGCTTGGGCGCGTACGGCGTCGTCGAGGCCTAGCCTCTCCTGTACGTGCTTGCAGACGCTTTTGGTTAAGAACGTCCTATCTCCTATGGAGATTTGCTTCATGACTGTTTGTTTTGCCATGCGACGCCCGTGTCGGGCGTTTCGACCATTCAGGTCTCATCAGGCAGGCTGTCTGGGCGTCTTTCAAAAATTAAATACTCGGGGGTCCAACATCAGGTGGTGGGGGCTCAGTTGTCGTAATATCCAACTGTGTTCATCATGGAACAGTCAGTTGTCGTTTCATTCATCATCGCCCTCACCATCCAAGCCCGTCCCAAGGGACGGCCATCCCAAATCGAACACTAAAATAACTCAGGGGCCGCCTGGAGGTGGCGAGGGGTCAGATTTAGAATCAAATCACCATGTGATTCATAGTGCAAATCGTTCATCATCCCCCTCGCCTTGGAAACTTCAGGCCTGAATCGCCCCAAAACCGTGTACCTCCTGACGGGGGACACCTCTCCCCGGCTCCGGGAAATGTCCCTGTGACGGGAATGTTTGGTCGGCATGAAAAATCCAGCAGGGAAGATAGGGGGTTTACTAGGGTCCGATTTTGTGTTTGGTGTTTTGTTCCTATTTCGACCGGAACGCCCACCATAACCGCGAAGGATACTAGGGAGTTCGGGTTTTGTCGGAGCCCGCAGACGTCCTCCCCCGCAGGGTATATGGATCGCGCCGTCCCGGGGTTGCCAACGGGGCCACTGGCTGCCGGCGCGGCCGCGCCGTACAGGAACGTGGCACGTGCCACCAGGAATCCAAGACCCGCGTTAAATATCACTGCCGTTGTGTCCAGTGTGCCTGGGGCCATATTCAACACCGGGAGGAAGAGGAGGCTGCTGGACTCCCCAGACTCGCTGACCCCCAGGCAGCGGGCCAGGATCACCTACGCGGCAAAGGCGTCCATCCGCTCGGCGGTGGCTGACATGAGGGCAATCCTGGAGTCCGACAACGAGGCCCTGGGGTCGTTCCTGCTGGGGGAGCTTGCCTCCCTGCCTGGGACAGGGAGGATGCCGGGGGATCCGGAGGCCGGGGACACAGTCGTGGACGACGGGGAGGAGTTCTGGACCGGCGCGGTGGAACTGTGAGGCGTTGAATGCAGGCTCAGTGGTTGTGCGTGCCCGCGTGCCGAATCTGCCGACGCGCCTTCAGCGCCCTGTGGGGCCCAGCCTTCCCCGCGGGAACGCGTCCCGCATTCCCAAGCCACCCCAACAGGAACCAAGTCTGACCACCCACATCATTAATTACCGTGCCCCACCCAAAATCACCAGAAACATGATCGCAGTTGAGATATACTATGTGCTTTTGGGCGCCGGAGTGGGCGCATTCACCTCGTTTCTAGGGAACTGCGCACTGGCAAAAATTACCGAAAGGAAGGAAACCGAAAGGACAAAGTCGGTGCTGAAAAAGGAGTTCCGGTGGATGTACAAAATACTGCTGAACAACCTTGTGGTTTGTGACATAATCAGGAATTCAGAACCCGGAGAGCGTGACGATTTCACAAAGTATTCTGTCCTTGGGCACATTCTGGTGGGCGGCGCCGTCCTGGACTCGTTAATGTCAAGCGGCTCCATACTGAGGCTCAAGCCCGAAGAGATCGGAAGGGTGAAAGCCATAGGAAATAACGTGGCCGCCTACGACAACATGGTGGAATGGCTCCGGAACCGGCCGGAAAGGTTCAGCCCGGACGAATTGCTGGACACCATGAATAAGATAGAATCCGAGACCAAGCGAACCATAGAATCGCTGGACTCGTTCAAATCCGAATGGATCGACATGGAGAAGGCCAAAAGGGAGGCCGGGGAGGAACTGAAACGCCACTCCGAGGATTGGACCCCGTTCTCCTAAACCCCGGTGCCTACAAGGCCAGCCTGGGAGGGGCTTCAAAGCCCGCTTTTAAACGGCGCGTGCCAACTATGCTGGTAACCGGAAGTGGCACCGGTGGGTGGAACTACCGCAGTCCGTAAGGCCCGACAAACCGTTCCCCGTCAAAGTGGATCATGTGGTCCGGGTCGTCGGCAACCCACACCTCGGTCTCCCACGATATGTCAGACGCGTATTTTCTCATGGTGTCCCTGTCTGCAAATGCCGTAACGTATACGATTCCGGCCTTAGCCCCAGAGAACATCCCCTGAAGCTCCCTTCTCCTCTTTGTGTCTACAGGGCCATGGCTTGTGACGGCCTCAATGACAAAAATCCATTCCCGCACCGTGTCGTACATCACCATGTCCGGCATCTTGCCGTGTGGATCCAGATTGACCCCGAGTTTTGAGAGTAAATTCCGGTCAAAGTACGCGAACTTTTTTGCAGTGTCGCCGACATATACGGGCACATGCTTCTTCATGAACCTGGAGGTGAATTCGACGTAGATGTCCCTCACGAGGTGGCTGTGTTCCCCGGCAGACAGACGAACCGTCTCCGCCGGTGAAACGTGTATGGAAACCGCCCCGTCCCTCCTCCTGTATGGGGTTCCCCCATGCCGCAATGGGTGCGTTGCAAGGTACATTTCGAGGTGCTTCTTCCAGGTCTTTTCCCCGTAGCTTTGCATCAGCTTTAGCGATTCCGGGGTGATCTGGTAGACGGTCTTGCCGCTGTTGGTTGGCCTGTCCGGATTGTCCGGGTTTTCTGATATCAGCGACGCGTGCAGGAACTGGTGGATCGTCTGCCTCCGCACCGTCTCACGTGAGTTCGGCGCGTACCTCTTTCCGTAATGTTCCGCAAAGAAGTCCATCATCGGCGTGATCCCACGGAGCGGGTTTTTTGCCTTCTTCCATGTCCCGTCAGGCCTCAAGTCCAGCAGCGCAAGAAGCGTGAGCGCCGACCTGACGTTTTGCTGTCTTTTCGGGAGCCCGATCTGTTTCAGGACGTCCAATGCCTCCTCTACCCTTGGATGGATCAATGCCTCCCCGCCACCTGGCCGGACAGCAGTCCGCCTACCGCCCCGTCTATCTCGTCTTGGCCCATCCAACACGCGGTGCGCCGCCCAAGGCTCCCAATCTGCCTCTTGGACGGGTACCTCAGGTACCTCAAATCTGCGGCGTTGACCTGCGTGCTCCCGTTGAACTGTCGAAAATAGGCATCGACCGCGCTGGAGTTTAGAAAGGCCCACAGTCCTTGCGCCACATTGCCCGCAAGTGGACCGCCGCCACTGTGAAAATAATTCACCCTGTTTTCAAAGCCCACCAGATCGGAATCGTGCTCACTGCCGCTCCACACGGATGCCGTGACTCTCCTCCTCTGTTCTACCGTGGTGAAGCGTTTCACCAGGACGTAGTGGCCATTGGCGACTAGGAGTTTTTTTGACCTTTCGCTTGGCGCGATAAAGTTACAGTGCTTTGTGTTCCTGCCAGGAAACTGTGTCTTCCCGTCAGATATGTTGAATGGCCTGACCAGGGGGACCGCGTCCTCCCCGTCAGAGAATCTGAGGTCGTCGCTTATCCTGAAATCCACCACCTTTCCGGTGGAGACCTCGACGCCAATGTCGCTGAGCGTGCATGGGAGCCGGCGCATCATCTCGGATATCCGCGCCCCAGCCTCGTCTGGCACTATGTGTATGAACATGTGCGGATCGTCGCCGAACACGATGTCGGATTTTTCCACGCGCCTTTGCACCATGTCGTCCGCCGGGCCAACACTGGCGGACACCACGGCCTTCCTGTTGGCGCCGTTCTTTCTGGCGCATATTATCACGTTCTCCTGGAGCACCCCGTCGTCACTGAACGATGATGTCCTCGACCTGAACAGATGGATCCTTTTCGGGGACATCGATCCGAGGAAATCCCTCCTGAAAGGATGGAAATAGGCGCCGTTGCAGAAGCTCCGTGGCGAGATGAATGTCATCTGGCCTCCCGTGCCTAGCAGGTTGTGGGAGATGGCGATGAACGCTGAATACATGTTTGTCGTCTGTAACCCGACGCCGCGCAGCGTACCATACGTGTCTGATGACACGTTGATCTTTTGGTACGGGGGGTTCATTATGACATGCGTGAAACCTCCGGAGAGGGCGTCAGCCGAGGCCGCATAGTCATCAATAAAGTCCCTCTTCTCCAGGATGCCGGAGAACTCCACCCCGACGTCCCGACACGCGTCGCCGGCATGCCCCAGCGCCGCGTCTATGCCGCCGGATAGTGCGCCATCTACCTCGTAGGCCACCACATGTATCGAGTCAGGCAGTCGCCTCCTGTCACATATGCGCTGGACGCACGCGGTGAAGAGGGAACCGGCGCCGGCCCCTGGATCAAGGATCCGGATGTCCTTTTGGGAATAGTCCATCATCGATGCCATGAGGTTGGCGACGGAGGGGCTGGAGAAGTACTGCCCGAGCTTTTCCTTTTTTGCAAGATTTTTGCCTAGCGATTGCCTTGCCGTGCAGGTTCGTTCCAGGAACCCGACGCCCTGCGCTGTGGCGGTCACCCCGTGTCTCCCCCAGCCCCGGCAAGGCCGTTCAGGAAGTCACTTATTCGCGCGTTGGCGTCGGGAAGATGCACCGGGATTGGAAGGCCGTCTATTCCGGTAGCGCTGTGGCTTATGAGCAGCCACTGGCCCACGCCAAACCGCAGCGATTCCTGCAACGTTTCGTCAGATAGCCCGAATGCCTCCTGTATTTTTTCCCTGTCCGATGCCCGCGGGAGCTTGCTCACAAAGTACGTGTGCGGCTGCCCGAGTATGTTGGTGTCCAGGTACACTATCCTCTGGGTGGCTATCCCTATGCCCAGGCCGTACTTTCTCCCACGTCTCGCGAGCTGCTCCCCCATATGCTTTGATTCCTTCATCCCGGGCTGTTTGTCATCCTGCGCGATGAATTGGTCAGCCTCGTCGTAGATGAACGAGACGGGCGGCGATATGATCCCTCCCTCCCTTCTTGAGCGGAGCATACGCATTCCAAGCGTGTTTGAGAATTCCCTGACCTTCACGTCGTCTGTGTCCTGTATGATGTAAAGCGAGCTGGTTGAATCCCGGTTGAGATCCATAACCATGTCGCCGCCTGAGATCTTGTATTTTTGATCCACCTTCTCAACGTTTGAGAGCGTCTTCTTGGTGTCATTCAGCTTCAAAATAACCCTGAGCCTTAGGTTGTCTGCCTTTGCATGCGAACTCTGGGTAAAGTCATGGCTGTCCAGTTTTGTGATCAGGGTCTCTATGTCACTGACGGTGCATTTCCTACGGCCGCATCCATCCAGTATTGAAATGAGTTCCCGCGAGGCAGCTGATGTGTCTGCTGAGTCGACGATGTCCCGGAGCAGTTTTGCAATAGTCTGATCGTCTGGAATCAACACTTTGATCTTTCCACCCATCAGCATGCTTTTGACTGGCTTGTGGAACATCTCTCGTTTGCCAGCAAGCATCTTTGGGAGTACCGTGGTCTTCACTATGTCCATGGCTGCAGTGTCTGCATTGCTCGCAGATGCGTCACCCCAGAAACGATGCACGGAGCTTGGGACTGCATCGTATGAAAGAAACACGATGTACGCGTCATCGCTGCCGTACAGTACGTCTGCGAGCAGTATGCCGTATTCCCCCATGAGATCGTAGATCACGGCCTTGACGGAACCGCGGCTTTCAAATATCTTGGACGTGACTGTGCTCAGAAGGTTTGACTTGCCGGCATTGGTGTATGCGAACACCCCAAAGTGCGTCCGTATCATGCTGTCCCACAGCGCGAGTATCTCGACGTCTTTCATGTTTGCGAGGGTTCCGAGCACTACGGTGCCGTCCTGACCCTGTAGGTCATGGTTTATGATCCTACGCGTCCACTCGGAGTTGAGCAGCCTGGCCCGCTCGCCAGGCATGGGGATGTTGGTCTCTGGTGCCATCTCGGGCTCTCTGCCGTCCATGGAGCGAGGCCTTGTCACCTCAAACCTGCTTGGCACTGCATCGCACACTATCTTGGTTGTGTCCTCGACCGGCTTGTTCTGGTTCCAGTCCTTGGATGCGCTCATTGCGGCTTCTTCCACGAATCCCGGATACCCGTCCATGCTTGCCATCATGGCATAGTGTGTGGGCATTACAGACGTTATCCTCATCACGCTGTAGTGGTCGACGTCTTTGTTGCTTGAAAAGTTCCTCACGGCCACCAGCGACCCTTCCCGGATCGCATTCATGTGGGAACGCACGAAAGGAAACCAGATCGTAAACCCCATGCTTGTCTGGCTTGACTTTCTCATGTCCATCAGCGTTCCTGATATTCCATCTTCAAACAATTGAAACTACCTCCCAAAATTGCGCCTTATTTCCCTTAATGTGTTTATCAGCGGCCGCGATCGGAACTTTATCTCGGAGCTATCGAGCAGTTTTCTCACGCTGTCCCTCATGGACTTTGCCCCCTGGTCTGCCTTGTGGAGGGGGTCGGGATACCCTATCATCTCCGAGAAGTGGTTTTTCGTGAGCGTGTCAAGCAGGAAATAAGTCACCAGTTGTCCCCTGTTTGTAGTCTTGTTTGACTGGTAGAAGAACGGCCTCATCTCGCCGGTGCTGGCGTCACTGATCTCGATCCGTTCTGACTCCCCGTCCCATTCCGGAAATGCGAGCCTGTCTATGAATATGGCGTGGCCGGTAAGCGGGGACTCGGCACTGCGCCTGGTGTAAAACTGCGCTATGGATCTCAGGAACAGGCATTCCGGCCTGGCTATCCCCCCAAACGTGCCGCCAAACTCCTCCTTCCCGCCTCGCTCCTCAACGCGCAGTGTCATGAATGTGGAGTCAAACTCTATCGTGCCCCATGGGCTGTTCAGCCCGTCGTCTATGTACGGAAGCATCTCGCAGAATACGCGGTCTGTAGGGGGCAGCACTCCGAATGTTTTGCCTGACAATTGCCTGTATTTTCCAAAATGCCGGCACACGCCAATGTAGTTTTTTGTCAGGTATGCAGATGCCGAGTCTTTTGCTATCCCGGTCAGCAGTATCTTCCTTGACCAGCATTCTTCTATCAGTGCCCGCAGCCCTACAGCGATGAGGAACCTCACGTCGTCGGGCGACATCCATTTTGCCACTTTCCTGCCCGCGTCAACCGCCTCGTATTTGAGAGCGTTCTCCCTCTTGTCGAGGAATATGGCCTTGCAGATTCCCTGGAACATGGACTTTGTCTTCTCCCAGCTCTTGTACGGTTCAATCTTTTGGGTTATGTCGCCAGACGGTCCGAGCTCCACTATTCCGTTCCCCGCCAGCCCCCGAACCACGCGCTCGAGCCTCTCGCGCCTTATTCCTGTTTCGGATGAGATGTCTTCCATGCGGATGGCCCCTGGTCCTTTCTCGTGCAGGAACCGCATGACTGATGACCTTTCCGTGAATTTCTTCGTGCTTGGGATCCCCAGTTCAGAGTTGAATGGGTGGGCCTGGGCTACAATTACGTCCTGCTTGCTAAACACCATGCCATCAGACATCGCGCAACCCACAAGTCGAACCTTGTCTGCGCCAAAGTCAGTGTAGCCCAGCATGCCGCTCAGGCTGTTGTCTATCAATATTATGTCCGGGCGGTCCAGGTTTGAACTCGTGGCCGAATTGTACGCAAGGAAGATCTCGGCAAGCTGCATCATCGGGAGGTGCATGCTCGTAAGCTCTATCTTGTCTGACTCGGATACCGCGAACATGTTTGCCTCCCTGCCGTCGTTTACCTCCAGTATCCTGCTGTATGGAATTGGCACGAATGCGACCATGCTCACGTCCTTTTCTATCTCCCACCGCCTGTATTCCACAGTCGCCTCCCCGCCAGACAGGGACAGCACCCCCTTTGCGCCATATGCCCCCCCGTAAAACGAGATGAACTCCCCCGAGCTGTGCTTGTGGCAGCTCCCATCCACCGCAACAAAGTTCAGCTCGCGTTTCCCAAAAAAGCCCTCGGTCTCGTCTGCCACCATGTTAACAAATTCCCTGTCCGCGAGCCTTCCTCCCATGTTAACTGTCAGGTCCCTGAAAAAATCATTGTAAAACTCCCTTGCGTTTGATGAGCCAAGCCGCACGGTTTCCTCATATTCGTCCTGGGCCTGATCCAAGCTTCTCTTGTATGACGAATAAATCTCGGAGATCCGCCCCATCGGGGTTAGTCCGCAGGCCTCGTATTAAAGATCATTCGTCTGAGCGTTCCAAGCATCTTCTCATCCTAGCTCCCAGGATCATGGCGAAGAGGGGTGGCATGGCGTTGCCTATCTGTTTCATCTTGCTGTATTTGGAACCGGAAAACCCAAACCAGTCTGGAAACCCCTGCAGCCTGGCGGCCTCCCTGACAAAAAGTGTGCGCCTCCTTCCGTCACGGGTCCGGATCCGGTGCATGTCGCTTGAGTGCCCTCCCAGGTTTCTGCATGTCAGTGTCCGCGCTGGTCTGCCACGATCCAGGTCGCGTGCCCGGCGACATTGGGATGCCATTTCGTATGCCGATATGTATCGGTCCATCTCGGGCGTCAGGTATGACGGTTCCTCCCTCTCCGCTCTGGGGATGTTTTTCAGCGCCTCCCCGGCGGTCACCTGTACCCCGAGCCCGGACGGGGGCAGGTATCCACCGTGATGCCCTATTGCAATCACGCGTTCCCGGCTTTGCGGAACCCCGTAATCAGAGCAGTTTGCGACCGACACGTCCACAGAGTACCCGAGTTTTTCGAGCCTTTTCATCGATGATGTGAAATAGTCCCTGTTTCTGTACAGCATCCCGCGCACGTTCTCAAAGACCCACATCCTGGGCTTGAGTTGTTTCACGGCCGCTACGAATGAGGGAATTCCATTCCTGTCGTCCATCGGGCCCATCTGCTTGCCGCGCACGCTGAATGGCTGGCACGGGGGTCCGCCTGCCACTATGTCTGCGTATGGAAAGTCGTACCCCGGAGTGATGGATCCGTTCACGCAGGTTCCCCTCAGGTTGGAATTATATGTGGCGCAGCAGTCCGGGTTGCTGTCTATTCCGATCACCTTGAAACCTGCCGCCTCCAGTCCCAGGGACAGCCCGCCTGCGCCGGAATATATGTCAAGCACCGCGTATCTTGGGTTTTTTTTTGGCCTCAGAATTTTATCCAGTTCCGCCGCATAGTTTTTCTTGAGTGCGCACGGGTCGATCAAGGTTTGCAATACATCTCATCTCAACAAAAAATAATTTATTAGTATTCTTTAAAAGCAGGACAGGGGGAGTCTACGGCACATAATTCCCCGTGGGGCAGTCTGGCAGATCGGGATCTAAACGCCAACACCAAGCACGCCGGCCCCGCAGAAACTAGCCTTCAAGCACAGGAACCACGGAAGGCACTTTCTTGCAGATAGGCACCGGGTGTGACGCCATACTTGTGATTATCCATGTCGTGATGGAGTGGATGGGGCACACACAGCCCATGTGGAAAAAATCAAATAACAATGGAGGATAGGTTGGGTATTGGCCACCATCTTTATTTCGCATAGCAGGAAAGATGAGGAGCTAGTGCGCGCAGTGAAAAAAGCATTGGAGAATGTGGGACACACTCCAGTGATTGAAGAGTTGATTCCAACCGAAGAACAGGAAGCGGTACCATACGAAGAGATTCAAACAAACGTGAAAGAAAGCGAATTTCTTTTTCTGTTTTTGACTGATAACGTGGTGGCCACGGAGTTTACGCAGAATTGGGTGTGCCACGAAGCAGGACTGGCAGCGGCGTACTCGAAAAGACTTTTTGTGTTTGAGAGGGCTGGAACCCCAATAAAATTCCCAATTCCATATCTTACGGATTATGCATTGTTTGACCCAGAGGACCCAGAAGATATATTGGGACTGCAAAACCTTGCCAAGGATTTGGGGAAACTTAGACGCGATCTCCTGACTGCAGGCGGTGGGGCGGCGTTGGGGGCAACGTTGGGGCCGGTTGGGATGGTGTTGGGGGCAGTGGGGGGTTATCTGATAGGCCCAAAGCCACCAAAGCCACTTACTGTAAAATGCGATCACTGCAATGTTGGTTTCAATTACTATTCTATAGAAAAAGCATTCAGGTGCCCGTCTTGTAGAAGAGACATCGTCCTGGGGTGACAATGTGGAAACGGTGACCCGGCGTGAATATGCTCATGATGCTGAACTCGTGTTTGCCATACTTCTACCCATCCTCAGCAAGCTCTATGATATAAAAAATATCCACAAAAAGATCAAATGTGTGGAGGTGTCTTCTGGTGCGTCCTTGTTTTCTTTTGGGGAGACGTTTGAGGTTTCTGTCGCTGCGAATGATGGTGGTTCTGTTGTCAGGGTGAGGGCAAAATCAAAAGTCCGCTGGAACGTGACAAGCAACGTGGAAGGAAAAGCGGAAGAACTTCTTGATTTGCTAGGGAAAAATTTGGGTTAAGCCCTGCCAAGAACGCTGTCCTACCCCGCGAGCCTCGACTCTATCGCCCGCTCGAACACCCAGAACGGCTGCGCGCCGCTCACGATCTCCCACCCGGCGCCGTCGCTGCCTACCAGGAATCCAGGCGTGCCCGTGATCCCGTATTCTGAGCCGTCGGAATAGTCGGCCATGACCTCCGCCTCCATCCCGGGGTCGTCGAGGCAGGAGGAGAACTCCCCCGCGTCAAGCCCCAGCGCCGCGGCGTAGCCAACCAGCGCCGCCCTGAGCCCGGGTCCCGCCGACGCCCACTCGGCCTGCGCCTCGAACAGCGCGTCGTGGTACTCCCAGAACGCGCCCTGCTCGTCGGCGCACTCGGCGGCGACGTGCGCGGGGAGCGCGGACTGGTGGAACCCGAGCGGAAAGTCGCGGTACACGAAGGACGCCTTGCCGGTGTCGACGTACCTGGCCTCGATGAGGGGGAGGGTCTCCTCGTAGAACCTCAGGCAGAACGGGCACTCAAAGTCGGAGAACTCGACGATGGTGACAGGGGCCCGGGGGTCGCCCTTGGCCGGGTCGTCGTCGACCGACACCGAGTCCGGGCCGGCGTGGTCGGTTCCGTCCCAGGCCGCCCCGGGCGGCGCGGCATCGTGGGCCCCGGCACGTCCCCCCCCGCCGGCGCCCCCATCACGGAACCCGTCGGGGAGGACGTACACCGGCGCCGGCTGCGCGCCGCCGTCCATGATGCCGCACGCGTGCGCCCCGGCCAGGAACGAGGCTGCGGAGGCAAGCGCCACCACGGCCCAGACGAGCCTCGGGGAGCCCCGGCACCCGCACTTTTCCCCGCTCATTCCCCGCCGCCCCCGCGGCCTTCCCCGGCGCCAGGCCGGCCGTCCCCCGCCGGGATCCCGCCGGCACTGCCGCCTGCCCCCTGCAGCCCGTCATCGGGGGCGCCGCCGACGCGTCCGCGGCCCCCTGGGGGTGGGGCGCCCCCTCCTTCTTCCCCTCCCCCGCGCCGCGGGCCAGGGCCGGGGACCCTTCCCGGGTTCCTCGCCGCCAGCATCTCCAGGCCAAGCGCGTTCGAGAACACGGGATCGTCGGGGACCGTTATCTCGGCGTCCATGATCCTCCCCATCGCCTCCCTGACCCCCGGGATCAGCGAGCCGCCACCCGCGAGGATTATGGCGTCCCCGGCATGGTCCATCCTGGACGCCTCGTCGGCGACGTGCTCCGCCAGCAGCCTGGCCAGCTTGGCCACCATCCCGGGGTTCCCAGAAAACAGCGCCTCGTGGCCGACGTACGAGTCCCTCCCGCCGCCAAGCTGCGACGTCACGAACTCGCTTGCCTTCCTGATGGACCTCCCGTCGACCCTCCCGGGCCGGATGGATATTATCTCAGTGGTGCCGTGGCCGATGTTCACGACCATCCCCTGCTTCATCCCGCAGTACACCAGGGTGCCGTACGCCTGGGGGAGTATCCGCAGGGTGGCGGGGCCAAGCCTCGAGGAGAACATCCTCTCCATCCTCTTCCTCTCGCCCCTGGCGTCGTAGGTGATCCCGACCGCCAGGTTGAGCGGCACGCCGGCGTCCCAGCCGACAGACTCCGCCGCCTTCATCGCCAGGGCCTCGTACCCACGGCCGTTGTGCGGCATCCCGTGCCTCACCGGCCTTATGAGTATGGCCCTGTCGCCGCCCCCCATCCGGATCGCCTCGGAACCTACGGCCTCGGCCAGCACGCTCTTCCCAGCCTCGTCCTCCACGGTCTTCCTCCCGTCGGAGTACATGCAGGAATACAGCGAGGGGAACGACACCTTCCTCCCCCCGGACGCGACCTTGGTGAACCCGGTGCCGATGTCGATCCCCACGTCCATGCCGACCACCACCCAGTGATTATTTAAGGAGGGGGGCCTCAATCCCACTCCCAGCGCGCCCGGACCCGGCCAGGACGTACCGGCCAGGGCCGCGCCCCCGCCCGTCCCGCTCCAGGATCCCGGCGTGCAGCAGGGCCTCGATGCACGCCCTCCCCACCCTCACGTTGCCGGCGTGGCGACTCTCGGCCGGCGGGGGGACGTCGCCATCCGAGAACCGCCCCCCCGGCACGGCCCCCAGGAACCTCCCCAGCAGCGATCGCCGGTCGCCCGGCCTGCCAAGGTCGACCCTGAACTGCCTGCCGGACGGGGTGATGATGAAGCAGCAGAACCCCCCGGACTTCCCCCGGTAGTACGCGTGGAGGTCCGGCGGAGGCCTCCCCCACGCCCCGGGCCAGGTCACGAAGGCCAGCGCGTGGCCGCCTGGGACGTTGGCCGAAAGGTCGGCCTCCCAGGTGTCGAAGAACCCGGACTGGTCGTCGCGAGACCACGACTCCTTGTGGTACACCGGGATGAGGACGTCCGACAGCGACGGCACGCCCCCCACCCTGGAGCGGGACTCGGAGACGTACTCCTTCCTGACGTCGAACCCGAGGTACCCCCTCCCCAGCGCCCTGGCGACCCTGGGCACCTGCCCGCTGCCGCACATGGGATCCATCACCATGTCGCCCTTCCCGCTGAACAGCGTGACCAGGCGGAACGGGATCTGCTCCGGGAAGGGACAGGGGTGGGAGACCGTCCCGGGCGGCACAGGGGCCACGTTCCACACGGAGTTTGCCACCTCCCTCTTCACCACGCGGTTGAGCGGGATCCTCCCGGACCTGCTCCTCCCCCCCTTCCCCTTCTGCAGCACCAGTATGTGCTCGTGCATCAGGTTGGCGCGAAAGTACCCTGGGTACGGGTTCTGGATGAACGAGCCGGCGCGGTTCCTGGAGCCGTGCCCTGTCCCCCCGACCTTGTTCCATATTATGGAGTCGCGCAGCACCCACCCGCCGTCCTCCTCGCCGCTCACCAGCCTGGCCAGCAGCATGGATGGGAGGGGGACGACCCTGCCGTCGGCGACCTCGTCGCCAACCACTATGCAGCACCTCCCGCCGGGCCTCGTGGCCCTGAACACCTGGGAGAACACCTCCTCCATGTCGTCCAGCCAGGACCCGGTGGTGGCCTTGCCGGCGCCCCTGTACCATCCCCCTCTCCCGGAGGCGTGGGCGTCATAGTCTATGGCGTTGCGGTATGGCGGCGACGTGACGGTCAGGGCCACGGATCCGGGTCTGACCAGCCCGGAAAGGTCCCTGGCGTCGGCGCGGCGGATGGAGCCGCCTGGCCCCCGGCCCGGGGCGGCCGTCACTGGCAGCGGCCTCCCCAGCGGGCCCGTGCCAGATCAAGCCGGCGCTCGTAGAGCGCTATCACGAGGTCGACGTCCCCCCCTATGGCGGAATCCCAGTCTATGGCGCGCAGGGCCCCATCGAGCGTGAGCATCCTGGGGGTCCTCCCCCCGATCCCGCGGATCATGGAGATCTCCTCCCCGGGGTCGCCGCCCGCGGAGGCGAGCTTCCCGCCATCGGCCAGCAGCACCACCATGTCGGCGCCGTCCCGTCGGACCGTGAACCACTCCCCAGGCATGATGGGCTTCCACGCGTCCGGGCCGGCCACGTAAAGCACCTCCGCCCCGCTGAACGTGAAGTGGCGGTTGGGCCTGGCGCGGACGCCAAGATCCCCGTCGCGGGACGCCATCACCACGCAGTGCGCCACCCCGCTGACGGCCGCCTTCTTCACGGCATCCTCCACGAGGAAGCGGATGGACTCCACGCAGTCCAGTATCGCCGGTTCCCCCTCCGCGTAGTCCAGGACCGGGACGCCCCCATTCCCGGGGGACAGCCTGGCGACTCGCCCGCAGTCCGGGCACCTCGCCTTCCTGCCATGGGCGCCGCCCAACGGCCACGCGCAGTCCCCCCACGAGTGGTGGACGCGCACGCAGTCGGGCGTGGGCGCCACCACGTCCACCCTGATCTCCAGGCTGGGGAGCCCCTTCCCCTTCCAGCCGGGTTCCGGCTCGACGTACAACCCATCATCCGCCCGGCGGCCCCCGCGGGGGCCCTCCACGCTGCCGGGATCGTCCACCCCAGTTTCAAAGTCGCCGCCCATGGGGCCGTACATCACCGCCCTGAACCCCCCGGCGCCGTGGTCCATCTTCATGATCTCCCCCAGGCACGCCAGCCTGGCGCGCTCCTGGTCGCCGCCGTACACCCTGAATGGGTCGCATCCCTCGTCGAACTCCACGACGTACATCCCCATCGGTTCCATGGGGGAATGGAATGGGGCGAACGCGCCGTGGGGAAGGCTGCCTCCCCCCTCCTTCACGCCAAGGCCCGCCGCCCCCGGCGACTTCCCGCCGGAGTCGGGCTTTGGGCTGCAGCCCGCCCCCTTCCCCGCGGGGCCCCCGGACTTGCGCGGCCTGCCCCTCCTCCTTTTGGCGCCGCCGGCCGGCCCTTGGCCAGGCACCTGCGACTCGCGCGGCCCTTCCCCCCCGGGCGCGCCCCCGGCCACGGCCGGGATCCCGCACACCTGCCCGGATCCGTCACGCGCCAGTTCGGCGCCCTCGGGCACCATCGAGTCCAGCGTGACGGCGTAGGACATCCCGCCGTGCCTCACGATCACCGCCGCCACGTCGTCCGCCGCGAACCCGTCAGGGAGGAGGCTCCTGGCCTTCGCCGCCTTCCCAGGCTTGGGGATCTCGCCCCACTCCAGCTTCCCTCTGTACTTTGCCAACCGTCCCATCCTGCCCACAAGACCGCCGCCACTATAAAAGCCCGGGGCGCCGCGCGAGGCGGACCCGGCCGCGGCATGCCGCGGGGTCCGGGATCCCCGGGCCGGCCCTTTAATTCCCGCGCCATGCTTCGCTGCATGGGCGGGGGGATCACCGCCGCGGGGGCGGCGTACGACAGGTGCATGGCCGGCAGGTCCGGCATCCTGCTCAACGCCGGCAACGTGGCGATGTCGCACGAGTCCCCATACTCCCTCTACTGCACGCTCTACGGCGACGAGTCAAGGAGGGATCCGCCTGACCCGTTCCTGCGGGCGCTGGCCGGCCGCGGGATGGAGCACGAGTCGGAGGTGCTGGAGGCCATCCATCCCGGGCGCCGCCGGGCGGCATACTCCACACTGAAGGAGGGCTTCATGATGGCACTGGAATCCATGGCGGGCGGCTCCACGGCCATATCCAACCCCCCGATCTTCCACGTCCCATCGTCAATGTACGGCAAGCCAGACCTCCTGGAGAGGGAGGAGGGCGGGTCGGAGTTGGGCGGCCACCATTATGCCGTCACGGAGATCAAGGTGGCGAGGAAGGTGGCCGGGGCGCACGTCCTGCAGGCGGCGTTCTACACCATGCTGATCGGGCGGGTCCAGGGCAGGATCCCGGACTCGTTCTCCATAGTCAACGGGGACGGGGAGAAGACGGGGTACAGCTACGCGGAACACGAGGGGGACCTGGCCGACGCGCTGGACGTGGCATTCGTGATCCGGGACGGGGGCGTCCCCCCGGCCATATACGGCGCCGGGGTCCCGCCGTGGACCAGGCTCTGCAACGAGGCGGCGGCCGAGGCCAGGGACGTGTCCATGATACCTGGCGTGGGGAGGAAGAGGAGGGACGCCATGGTCGCCGCCGGGTTCCGGACCGTCGAGGACGTGGCGGCGTCCTCCAGGGAGGGGCTGCGGCCGGTCAGGGGAGTCGGCGCGTCCACGTCCGGGGCGTACCTCGCCTCGGCCAGGGCGCTGGCGTCGGGGAACGCCGTGAGGCGCGCCCCGACGGCGCCCCTCCCGGACAGGGGGACCGAGATGTTCCTCGACCTCGAGGGCATCAACCCCCTGCTGGGGGACGACATCACGGACTACCTGATAGGGGTGCTGGTCCGCCGCGGCGGCAGGGAGGAGTACCTCCCGTTCGTGGCGGAGGACGGCGACGAGTGGGCGATGCTCCGCCATTTCCTGGACTGGCTGGGGACGCAGGACGACTACGTCATCTACCACTGGCACCACTACGAGAGGACGCACCTGGCCAAGCTCATGGACACCCACGGGCGCGTCGAGCCCGGCCTGACGGACGCCGGGACGATGGTCGACCTGTCCAGGGTGGCGACGGACGCGTTCGCCTTCCCCACCTGCCGCAACAGCATAAAGGACGTGGCCAGGTGGATGGGGTTCTCGTGGCGCCACGAGGGGGTGGGGGCGCTGTCTGCCATAACGGTATACCAGCGGTACAGGGAGGATCCAGAGGCCAACAGGGAGGCCATGGGGATGGTGATCGACTACAACGAGGACGACTGCGCGGCCACCAGGGTGGTGAGGGACTGGCTGGCGTCACAGGAACCGCCCGCCCCGGCCCGCCATGGCCACGGGCGCCCGCCTCCCGGCGCCGGCCCGGAAGCCGGCGACCCCGGTCCCACAGGCCGGCGGGGTCACCATGGCAGGAGGCCGGGGAACAGCACGGCGACGGCCAGCGCGCCGGCCAGCCCCAGCGCCAGGAAGAATGCCAGTGGCATGGCGTAGACCACCTCCATCCCCTCCGATTCCGCCGGGAGGAACGCCCTGGAGCCGTCCCTCTTGACAGGCTCGTCGCCGGCCAGCGGGGCGAGCCCCGCCGGGTCCCCCGCCGCCATCCGGAACCTCTGCCCCCTTCTCTTGTAGTGGGTGAGGACCAGGTTGGGGGAGAACCTCCTCCCGGCGGCCATGTCCGACACGTTGCTGGCCGCCGCCGTGAGCATCGCCGCCGCCACCCCGGACACCATCCCAGCCAGCAGTGCCCAGATCGGCACGGCCGTCCCGCCCACCACCGGCAGCATGAACGCCACCACGGCAAACGCCGACGGGTCGCCGGCTCCGCACATCCCCCTGAGGTGCAGCGCCACCATCGCGCCTACGACGCCGTACATCCCGCAGTTGCTCCAGAACGCCATCCCCTGCCACGGGCCGATCCCACCGGTGGCCACGTCGTACGCCAGGAACGCCGCGGCGATGCCCACGCACACCAGCGTCACGTCCAGGTACATCATCCGCTCCCTCAGGTCGTAATACGCCATCGGCGCCAGCATGACCATCGCCACGGCTACCCTGAGGGCGTCCATCTCCATGGGCACCTCCATTCCGTGCGGATTTAAGCCGGGTCAGGAGTCTATTATCTGGGATATGAGCACCATCTTCTTCTTGGATATGCGCTTCTTGCTCAGTACGATGGCGTCCCCGGTATCCCCCCTGCCGACGTGGTAGGTGTTGATGACCGGGGATAGGTCGAGCCCCAAAAAGTCAGCGTCCCCGTCGGAGAGGCCGTAGATCACCCTGCCGTCCACGTCGGTGGCCGCCACGTTGGAGCCGGTGTCGGTCATCTTCTTTATGGTGCCGTTCTTCAGGCTGATCAGGTAGTCGTTGCCGCATTCGCACCTGTACTTCACGGAGTCCGTCACGGACCTGACCTCGGTCCCGATGTCCCTGGAGCCGCCGTCGACGGTGACCCTCACCTCGTCCCCGCCTCCCCCGTCCGGCTCCCCGGCGGCGCCCTTCCTCCCCTTCTCCGGGATCTTCACCGTGTCCCCGGCGCCGCCCTTCCTGTACTTGGCGAATATGGACCTGGCCACCCTGTCCCCGGCGTAGCCGATCTTCCCCTCCATCGTGGAGTACTTTACCAGGTCGTTGACCGCGTCATACTGCCTGCCCTTGCTGAGCTTGGAGAGCGGGTGGATTATCTGCACCATGGATGGGACCTCCGTCTTCTTCTTGGCCAGCAGCCCGACGAACCCGTCGAGCTTCCTCTCGGCCCTGGAGTCCAGGTCGACCTCCGCCAGGAAGACGTACTCGGAGGGGATGTACCCGGTGTCCCCCCCGCCCTCCACCACGTCCCTCACGACCCTCATCAGCCTGGTCGGGTGGTACGTCTTGGTGCGGGAGTTGAGCATGTGCAGCATCACGACCTTCTCCTCGGAGTCGGCCTCCTCCACCACGCAGTCGAGGCTGTCCGCGCCGCACTCCCTCGCCGCCGCCACGGTCTCGATGTTCCCGATCGCGTAGAGCCTGCCCCCGCGGGACGCGAGGACGGGGACCGGGTACCTCGACCCGTCCCTTATCAGCGCGGCGACGTGGGACACGGAGGCGTCGACCACCACGGTGACGTTGCACGGGGCGTCCTCTATGTCGGACACCCTGACCTTCTGCACGTTCTCCAGGCCGCTCATTCCGCCACCCCGAACGCCTCGCAGACGGCCGCCCTGGCCCTGCTGGGGTAGCTCCCCGTGGTGTAGACGTCGTTGTACAGCGCCCAGGCCAGCCTCTCCATCTCGGAATAGTCGCCCTTGAGGTACTCCCTGCCCTCCAGCACCGACATTATCGCCGCGCGGAAGTTGTACACCATGTCGTTGTCGTGCGGGGTCTCGACGTCCATCATCTTGTAGAGCATCTTGGTCATGTCCGGGAAGTGGGCCTTGCGGAACTCCCCGCGGACGACCGCTATGGCCTCCTTCCCCGTGATCGGCACCCCGTGGACCTTGGCGGACTTGTACAGCGCCCAGGCGGCCACGAACGCGTACTGCCTGGAGCCGGTCGTCTCCCTGCCGCGCCGGAAGAGCCTGAACGCGTACTCCGACTCGTTGCGGTTGAGCCCGAGCTTCTGGGCGCTGTTGGAGAACTTCCTCAGCCAGTCCATCTCCTTCACGCTCACCCTGTCGCGCATCTCCGAGCGGAGGTACGCCCTCAGGCCGTCGGTTTCCATGGCCTTGGGCAGGAGGTTCTTGGAGCCTGTCGCGTGCCTCTCGAACAGGTTGGTCCTCGAGCTGCCCTCGTATGGCGCCTCGACGGTCCCCTCCTGCATCACCATCCCGCACGCGGAGCAGACCACCTCGCCGTTGGTCTCGATCCTGTTCCCGTGCCCGCACGCTATGGCAGCCATCCTCATGCGTTGACCCCCCCTGCATTTTTTTTATATTTTTCCAGCGCCGGAATTGTTGCCCGGGATTCAACACCCGGGTCAAATGATGCTGAGCAGGCCGGCAGGTCACCCCTCCCCGCCGCCGAGGGGGAACGCCTTCCTGAGGGCGGCGTAGGATGCGAAGATCACGAACCCGGCCGCCATCACCAGCCACACCAGCTCCGCAGACGAGTCCACCCTCTCGGCGAACGGCTCGGGGGACACCCCGGACTCCGGCTCCAGGTCGGCGACGGCGCTCCCCCCCCACACGTTCTCGAGCCTCAGCTCCCCGCCATGCCTGGCCACCAGCACGCAGGGGGGGTAGCACTCTACCTGAGACGCCACCTCGGCCCCGTCCACGGTGGCGCTCCTGACGGTGTTCATCCATTCCGGGGCGTGCACCCTCACGAGCCCCGCCTCCCCGTGCAGCCCCCGCATCCTCTCGGCCTCCAGCGGCGCCCCGGACTCCTGGGTGAGCATCTCCCTGTACCCGGCGGACTCGAACTCGAACATGAACCCCCTGTCGAGCCTCTCCGCGCCGGCGCCCATGACGGCGTGGTACCTGGCGTCCATGTCGAACGCGTCGTACCTGGTCATGTTGAGTATCCCGCCCTCGGGGACGTACCCGTGGGGGAACTCGAGGGCGGTCTTGTTCATCCACATCGCGGCCTCCCCCGCCCCGGAGGCGCGGTTGAGCATCCCGTGCGTCTCGTCCCGGACCCCGGTGGCAAAGTGATCGTCGCCGGTGTCGTGGAGGGCCTTGGCGTACACGTACTCGTCGAGCATGACCACGACGTTGGAGCCGGGAGGCGGGAAGTCCGGGATGTTGCCGGCCGTGTTCGACACGTCCAGCACGTAGACCGCCGACGTCAGCTGGGTGGGCACCACCGCCCCGTCCCAGGAGTGCGCCGACATGTTGTACCAGTGGGCGAACGGGGAGTGGGGGTACTGGTACGTGTAGTTCCAGTTCCGGTACGACTCGTGCCCGGCCCAGCGGTCCGAGGCGATCTCGTTGTAGGTGGTGGCGTTGACGTACCATTTCTCGACGTTCTCCTGGAGCATCGCGATCGGGCTGAGCTCCTGGGCCAGCCGGAGTATGCCGTACCCGTCGCCGGTGAACATGGCGTGCTTGCCGCGGCTTTCCCACCTCGACTGGTCCGTCCCGTCGACGTGGCCGATGCCGTCCCACTCCAGGAGGGACCGGGGCACCGCTAGCGGGGGGTGGAGCGACTCGGAGTGCAGCGAGGTTTCCGGGTAGAAGGCGTTTATCCTAGCGCGCCTGTCTGGCTCGAGCGCGCCGCTGTCGCCGGGGCCGCTGCCGATCGAGCCGCCGTACCGGATGACCATCCCCTGCCTGTCGTCGTAGGCGTACTTTTTCCCGTCCCCCAGGACGGGGTACTCGTAGTGCTCGAAGACCGGGTCGTACCTGACGACCAGCTGCCTCTCGACGTTGGTGTGGGTGTTTATCACCCTCCCCTGGTTCAGGACCGTGACGCCGTAGGCGATGTCGTGCTCCCCGGCGTCGCCCACGGAAGTCGCGGCGTACGCGTACGCCCCCCCGCCGTTCTCGCAGGGGAGCCGGTACGGGAGGAAGCCTATCCCGGCGGCCGCGAACGGGTCGCCGCCGTCCACCTCCAGGGTCCCGGTCCCGGCGGCGTCGCACTCGTAGCCCCCCTCCTCGGCCAGCGGCCGGAATTCGCGGTCGTACTCGAACGTTATGGTCCCCTCCCGCTCTGTCTTCCAGTCAAAGTCGGCCTCGTGCTCGATGGCTATGGGGTCCCAGGGGTAGTTGGTATGGTCCGCGTTGGCGGCCATGTACCCGTATGGATCCTCGATCACGTGCTCGGTGAACAGCGTCTCGGTGACCGGGGCCACGGTCGGCGGGCGGAGGGTGTCGCTCGCCGCCTTCCGGACGCACACCACGCTCCCGTTGTGGAAGTGCATCTCGCACGCCCTTATGGCGAGGGTGATGCTGCCGCACGCCTTGGCGTTCCCCCTGGCCCATCCGCCCTCCCCGCCGTACCCGAGCGCCCCGCGCCCCCCTCCGCCGTGGCAGTCGTTGGTGCCGGCGATCAGGGCCTCGGCGGTTCCTGAAGTCCCGCCCGTTATCCTGACCGCGCCGGAGGTCGACATGGAGGTGCTCCTGCTGGCGCACCCGTCGCTGAACCCGTAGTTGAAGGCGTACCTGACGGCGTCGCCCGGGTAAAGTGTGTTGCCGGGGTTGTTCCTGGGGTTCCCGGCGCCGTCGGTGACGTCGTAGTGGAGGGTCCCGCTGACCCACAGGCGGCACGGGTTCCCGGGCCTGTCGGCGTGCGCTTCCATGGGGGAGGGGAACGCGGCGAGGGCGCACGCCAGGGCCAGCGAGGCGCATGCCGCCAGCGCCGGGAGCGCGCCGCGGGGGGGCGGGGTCATGTGCAGGACGGCTGCCCCAGGGGCCTGTGCGTTCCAGCCGGGCATTTCTCACACCCTGTCACCTGGTTTGGGTTGTGGTAGTCCTGACTGCATTCCACGCACTTGTGGCCCACCCCGGTCTGGATATCGCTGCAGTTGAGGCTTTTGCAGGACTTGTCCCCCAAATTGCGATACTCGTCCTGCGCGCAAGGAACGCAGGAAGTGCCGGACGGCCTGTGGTAGTTTTTGGCGCACTCCGAGCACCCGTTGTTTCTTGGTTCCTGGTGGCCCTCGCAGACGGTTTCCGTGCATCCCGCCTCGCCCGCGCCCCGGCTCTCTGTGGCCGGGCATTTCACGCAGGATATTCCGGACGGCCTGTGGTAGTTTTCGGCGCACTCCGAGCAGGTGTGGTTTGTCGGGTATTCATTGCCACTGCATTGCGTGTCCTGACATCCGTCCTGGCTGTAATAATACCTGTATTGGTGGCCGGGGCACGCCTCGCAACCTCCGCTTACAGTCTTCCGAGCCGTCTGTCCGGAACAAAGTGAGCATGACGTCCCGTCGCCATACGTCCCCTTTCCGCATTCCACGCATTTGTTCCCAACCGGACGGTGGTTTTTTGCACAGCTGACCGGGTTGATTGAGTCCTTGGTGCACGTCCCGCCGACGTCGCTGTACCCGGACTTGCAGACGCACACGTGGCCGACCGCCCTCTCGTTCGTGCCGCATGAAAGCGCGGTACAGGCGGTCTGGGATCCCGTCCTTTCCTCGTCGGCCGCGCACTCCGTGCAGGACGCGGCCGTCCCGCCGGCACTGACGTGGTGGTCGGCGCACGCAACGCACGAGCTGCCAGAAACGTACTCGTTGGCGCCGCAGGTGGTGGAGCTGCACGCCGGCGACCCTGCCGACCTGCTCTCCCCCTGCGGGCACGCCTCGCAGGCGGTCTTTCCCGCCGGCCTGTGCTGGTCTGCCGGGCATTCCGTGCAGGACGTGGCGCCGGCCGACGTGCTGTACTCGTGCCCCCCGCACTCGGAGCAGACGTGGACGTCAACGTGGTGGCTCCCGGCCGTGCAGGTGAACGCGGCGCAGGACGCGGCCGGCGGGATCCTCCGCTCCCCCGACGGGCACGCGGTGCACGTGCCCACGTTCCCCCCCGGGCTGGTCTGGTTGTCTGGGCAGGCGACGCACTGCCCGAACGATATCCTCTCGTTCGCTTGGCAGTTGAGGGGGGCGGCGCAGGCGGCGGAACCCTGCGGCCTCGTCTCCCCGGTCGGGCACGGGGCGCACGCGTCCGTCTTCCCCCCCGCGCTCTCGTGGTCGGCGGGGCACTCGACGCAGGCGTTCCCGACGTACTTTTGCGCGGTGGAGCAGTCCAGGTCGGTGCATGCCGAATGCACGCCATCCAGCCTCTCCTGCCCGTCCGGGCACTGGACGCACGGCGCCGAGCCCCCCTGGCTGACGTGGTGGTCGGCGCAAGCCACGCACGAGTTCCCGGTCACCTTCTCGTTGGCGCCGCACGTGAACGCGGCGCAGGACGCGCCGGCGGCGCTCTTCTGGCCTGCCGGGCACGGGGCGCACGAGGCGTCCCCGGGCCCCCTTTCCGTGTTCGCCTGGCAGTTCGTGCACGCCGAGCCGCCTGGGAGCCTGTGCTGGTTGGCGGGGCACTCCACGCAGGCCGTCCCGGGGCGGTGCTCGTTGGAGGCGCACTTTGGGAGGCACGCCGGCGGGTTCCCGACCGGGTCGTGGGTGCCGGGGCACGACGTTATGCAGGCCGGGCCGGACGCCCCCTCCACCCTGACGATCTCTCCGGCCGGCGTGGAGAGGAGGAGCGTCTCCCCGCAGGCTATCCCGGAATACGATACCTTCCCGAAGGACTGGCTGGGGATCACGCCGGAGGCCCCCCCCACGTCTGACATGGACAGCCTGGACTGGTCCCCGGGGCGGACGTTCCCGGCCTGGTCGGCCACGTACACCCCAAAGTCCGACTTTGCCAGGTCGGAGTCCCTGGAATAGTTGTGGAGGACGAACGTCCTCTGCCCGAACTCGGATATCGTGTTGGAGACCGCCATCATCTCGCTCGCCCTCATGCGGGAGACCTCAGCCCTGTCCACTATCAGTTCCCCGACGTCCTCCCCCTGCTCCGAGTAGGTGGCGAAGAGGAACGAGCCGATCACGGCCGACGCGGCTATTATAATCACGGCCGAGAGCACCTCGGAGACCCCCAGGACGCGCCCCCTGGTCATCGCTCCCTCACCATGGCCGGGCGCGCCGTCCCCGCCGAGTCGCCCTCGACCGTCACCGTCACGTACTCCCCGCCCCACGCCGGGGACGCCAGCGTCGCCATCCCGCGGTACGATATCGCCGACATGGTGTCAAGGTGCCGGATCATGGCCGGGGGGACCGGGTTCCCGTCGGGATCCGTGAGCCTGGAATTTGCGGTCTGGATCTGCAGGCCGCCCCCGACCACCAGGTTCCCAGGGGAATTCGTCCTCACCTCCATCTCCACGATGGCGGATCTGGCCCCGGGCCCGAACACCGTCACCTCCAGCCTCTCCACCTCGACGTAGTCCTGCTCGGCGGGGTCGATCTGGGACATGGCGATCTGGAAGAATGCCGCCCCGGCCGCGGCGGCGATCCCGATCAGGATCATTGTCCCCAGGATCGACGACACCGCCGCCACCCTGTCCCTCACCGGCCTCGTCAGCCTGACCCAGTTGCGGAATATCATCTTGAGCGCCGTCCTGTCGCCGTCCGCGCCGCGCATCTCGTAGAGCTCCATCAGGTACTCGCCGTCGGAGTTCTTGGACACCGTCCTCACCCGGAACACCATGTCCGTGCGGGTGTTGTGCGCCAGCATCCCCACCTCCGAGTCCCCGGCTCCGGAGATTATTCCGGCCATCTCCTTCTCCGGGAGAGTGACTATCCCGCAGACCCGCTGGAAGTTGGAGTACCGCTTGTTCTTCCTTTTCACCCAAAAAAGCAGCATCCAGCGATATAAGGGGGGGAGTCACGACTCCTTGGCCCTCCTCTCGATCTCCTCGAGTATGGCGGGGTGGTGCACCTTCTGGGTGTCGTCGCAGAACATGGCCGACAGCGCCTCGATGGTGAAGTTCTTCACGTCAAAGTCGTCCATGGCGACCATCCTCCCCCTGGAACCGTGCACGTCCCCCACCCCGTACTCCGGGGCCTTCTCGTCCCCCACGTCGTATGGATCCTCCCGGCCGGCGGCCGCGCCGGGCGGGCCTGGACGCCCTCCCCCGGCCCGGGGTTCCGGCGCGTCCCCCGCCGGGGCGGCCTTCCAGCCCGGCGCCGCCGGCGGTTCCCGCCGTCCGGCGGATCCGGGGTCCCCAGCTTCCTGATCCCCCCGGCCTTCCCCGCCGGGGGCCGGCGGGGCCGGGTCAGCCAGCAGGGCCCCGGAATCCGGGGTGTCGTCCGCGGCCCCCGGCGGCCTGGGTTTCCCGCCCCGGGGGCCATCCCGCCGGCGGCCCCTCCTGGCCACCCCTCCCATGTGGCCCGACGCCGCGCCGCCGGCCGGCTCGAGGGGCGTGGCCAGCGCCCCCTGGCCCCCGCCGGCCATGTCCTCGCCCTCCCACGGGTCGTCCGGGACCTCCACGGAGGGGAGCAGGTCGCCGTCGCAGAACCTGCAGGGGCCCCGCTCCCCGTCCCAGCCGTGGACGTGCATCTCCCTGCCGGCCAGGCGCACGGCGTCGGCCGCAGCGAGGTCCCCCTCGGCGTGCTGCCACCTCGGGGCCTCCCACGAGTCCACCTGCTCGCCGTCGCCGTCGCAGGCGTGGCAGGGGTCGGCAAAGTCCTCGGGGTGCGAGTGCAGCCTGTTCATCACCTCCTCCTCGATGTCCATGGCGACCTTCCCCACGTCCAAGTTCCTCCTGGCCTCCTCCCTCTCCCTGCGGGCGGCCTCGGTGTTGTTTGGATCGTACATCGCCTCCAGGTCCGTGGGCTGCACCGTCTCCCCGATGTCCCGCTCCTCCCCCTCCCACACAGGCTCCAGCACCTTGACCTTCTTGGTCGTGCGGTGCTCCCCGGTTCCGTCGGTCCTGGTGACCCGCTCCTGGGTGATCCTGTACACCACCCTGACCAGGCCGTAGGAATGGAGCCGCCGGACGGCCTGCTTCACCTCGGACAGCGGCGGCCCGCCGACCCTGGAGGCGATCATCTTCCAGTCGCAGACCCCTATGTTGAACCGCCGGATCCCGTCGAGGATCCTGTAGTCTAGCTCCGGCAGCCTGATCACCTTCCCCCTGCGGCGCACCTTCACGTCCGGGCCGACGTGGTCCGTCCCGGTGGTGCCGACGAACGCCCCGCCGGCCCTCTTCCTGGCAAGCTCGTTCTGCACCCTCATCGACTCGCGGGAGACGTGGGTGCTCGGCTCCCTCCTGGTGGCCATCTCGTCCTCCGTGACCCCCACGACCTCCAGCATGTCCTTGACCCTCACCCCGGAGAATGACTCGTCGTAGGTGTCTGGGATCCCGTCCTCCCCCCGCGCCGTCCTGGAATAGTTTATCACGTCCATCCTGCAGCGCTCGAACCCGGGGTACTCCTTCCGTATGGCCTCCTCGAGCGCCTCCCTCCCCTCCGCGGAGAAGCAGACGAACCAGACGTCGTACCCCCTCTCCACGTTCTTGGAGTAGTTCCGCACCGAGTGCTCCATGTGCTTGGTGGGGTCGGTCTCGACCTCGACCGCGAGCCTGCCCTTCTCGTTCCACCTGTGCGGGTCGAACCTGAGGTTGTCGAACTTGTCGGTGACCGTCTCGGGCTCGATGACCAGGAGGTCGGGCATCTCCCTGGACGAGTCCCCGGTGTCCGGGATGCAGTACCTGTGCTTGCGCATGTTGGCCTCGGCGATGGAGAAGACTATCTCCATGTGGTCCTCGCCCCCGGCCCTCCTGCCACCGTACGCCTTGGATAGGTACGTGGACTCGGCCTTCTGCCCCAGCACGTACCTCTTGCGGTCCTCGTTCTGGTCGCCGTCGTCGGCCATGGGGTACCTTATGGTGACGAACCTGTCCCGGGTCAGCTTGTCGATCGCCGCGGAGACGTGCTTCTGCAGCACCCCCGGGAAGACGATCCCGGCCCTGTGCAGTATCTCCTCGCGGTACCAGTCCCGCCGGTCAAAGTGCATCATGTGGATTATGCACGCCTCGAGGGGGGTGAACATCAGCCTGCCCAGGCCCGCCCTCGGGATGTACTTTTCCACGTTGACCTCCTTGCCCCACCTCTCGGCCGACCTCGCGGCGACCTTCTTCCAGTCCCAGGTCTGGCTTCCTGGGAACGGCACGGGCCTGGAGCGGAGTATGGCGTTGGCCGCCGCGCCCCCCTCGTCGCTGAACATGGCGAAGAGGTGCTTGGGGAGCCTCTGCATCTCCTCGGCGGAGACGGACATGACGGCCCTCAGCAGGTTGGCGGTGTTGAAGTCGCACCTGCTGGTCACTATGGTCTTGCACGTCCCCGGTATCTCCTGGGCGAACTCCTGCTCGTAGGCGTTGGAGGTCTGCGTGGCCAGCGTCATCTTCACGCCGAACTTGCGGAGGGCCCTGAGCATCTCGGACATCGTGGAGTTGCTGAACATGTGCGCCTCGTCGACGTAGACGTAGAAGGGGTTGTCGTCCTCGGACTCCGTCCCCTTGACGTCCAGCCTCTTCTTGGCGTCCACGTACAGCATGTTGAGGAATATGCTGCCCAGGAACTTGGCGATGTCGTCGGACGCCCCCGTGGAGAGGTCCACCACCAGCATCTTCCTCTCGTGCATGACGTCGTGGATGGATATGCTGGACTTCGTGGTGTCGAAGATCGCCGCCACCGTCGGGGTGGACAGTATCTTGTCTATCTTGTTGTACGCCGACGATCCGGCGTCCTTGGAGTACTGCTTGGCGAATATCTCGGTCCAGAAGTGCTTTACGTTGGGGGAGGAGACGTTCTCGAGTATCTCGTTGCGGGCGTGCTCGTCGGTGATCATCGCCGAGATGTTGCCCAGCGTGTTGTTGCCCTCGGACTCCACCAGGGCGTTGGCGGCGTTCCTCAGCACCGTCTCCAGCCTGGGGCCCCACGACTCCGAGTACAGGTTGAACAGCGCCGAGACGAAGCTCATCACCACCACGTACCTCTCGTCCTCGTTGGCCACCTCCAGCGGGTTGACCTGTATCGTCCTGCCGTACCGGTACAGCGACGCCGGGTTGACGTATATCACGTCGTCCCACCTGTCCGGCGGGACCATGCTCATAACGTCGCGCGCCAGCGAGCCGTGCGGGTCCAGCACCATGAAGCCGTTGCCGCGCGATATGTTCTGGTAGATCAGCAGCTTCAGCAGCGACGACTTTCCGTAGCCGGGGGATCCGAAGATGGCCATGTGGACGCGCTCGCCCGCCGAGATGCCGTACGCCTTGTTGGCGTCGGCCTTCACGGCGGCCTGGGAGGGATCCCCGTACTTGAAGCCGATGTAGTCGACGTCCCCATTCCGCTCCCCCCCGGCTGCCCTCCTGGCCTTGGGAGGGGGCTTCCTGCTCCCGGCGATCCTCCCCAGGATCCGGGAGACCCTGCCGCCGCCCATGCCTACCCGAACCCGAACCCGGCCACCAGCGCCGGGGTAACGTGGATGGCCAGGATGGTGGTGAGGCTGACTATGGCGACTGGCAGCGTGTTCTTGACCGTGAAGTTGGCTATCTTGCTGGCGACCACCCCCATCGGGACGCAGGTCGTCACCGACATTATGGCGATGGTGTGCACCAGGGAGGGGTCTATCCCCGAGAACGAGCCGAACATCCCGGCGTTGCTCTCCGGCTCCATGTCGGCGAACATCCCGACCATGATGTGGGAGACGCCCAGCATGATGAAGGGCGCCGCGAAGACCAGCAGCGTCAGCGATGACAGCCCCTTGCGGATCTGTGACTTTTTCTGGTTGATCTTGGTGATGAACTCGGTGATGGAGTTGAAGATGTCCGTGCTCCCCCCGCCGGTGACGTACGTCCGCGCCAGCAGGAAGAATATGAACCTGACGTGGGTCGACTTTGCCCGCACGTCCATGGCGGCCTGGTCGAAGGACTCCCCCACCCGCACGTCCAGGGCCATGTCCTCCAGCAGGCGGTTGAAGTGGCCGTTGTAGCTCCGCCTCCCGGCCTGCCGCTGTATTATCTGGCTGACGTTCTGCCCGGTCTTGGAGATCTCCGTGACGTCGCGCATGAACTCCGGGGCGGCCGACTCTATCGCGCCGTCGCCCCTGACCTGCGACTTCACCGTGGCGTAGTTGGCGATCGCCCCGACGAAGCACGCCAGGGCCAGCGACGTCGCCGGGTCGGCGCCGGCGGCCAGCGAGAATATGCCGACGGCGGCGCCGGCCACGAAGGTGAAATAGGCGACGGGGAGCCTGCTCCCGGTGGCCGGCTGGCTGGAGTTGAGCATTATTATCATGAGGACCGAGACCACCGGGGAGATCATGATCCCGAGGAGGAGGAGGAGCGAGGCCGACGCCGACGTGCCTATGATGGAGTTGAACGCCATCATCATCGGTATTATTATGGAGATCATGAATATGGCCGAGAATATTTCCTGGGCGCTCTTCTCGTAGCGCTCCCACGACCCGAGGTACTCGTCGAAGAAGTAGTTGGCCTTGGACTCGGTGTATGCCGGGACGTTCCCGACGCTGGTTATCTTGGCGATGTAGCCGTTGATAAAGTCCCCGAACGGCTTGGACGGGTGGCTCTTCCCGTACTTTTCCAGGGAGTCGTTCTGGGTGTTGCCGAGCATCTCGACGCTCTTCACCACCTCCCTGGCGTCCTTCTCCATGGCGGGGAACACGTTCCACCCCCGGATCTGCCGGAACGCCGAGTAGAGCCCGTGGCCGACGGTCTGCATGATGTTGACGTAGCAGAGGAAGTACGCCATCTCCTCCTCTATCCTGACCTTCCTCTCGGCGATCGAGAGCTTCATGTGCATCCAGGGGTGCACGAACAGCACCGCCGGCAGCCCCGCCAGCGCCACGAGCGCCAGCATGTCGAGGTGTACCGCCAGCCCCACCCCCGCGGCGGCGGCCGGGGCCGCGGTGAGCGCGAACCTGGTCGACGACGTGGCCATCTTCTCCGGGTCGTGGGGGGTGCCGCTCGCCGGCACCATGCCGGTGATGACCTTCTCGTTCCAGAGGCGCAGCCTCCTGACCGCCCCGACTTTCCCCTCGATCGAGATGAAGATCCTGCTGAACGGGGACGCCGTCACCTCCTTGGCGGTCACCGTGCGGTCGCGGCTCTTGTACCTCTTCTGCGGCTTCGGGACGAAGAGGCACAGCATCGCGCCGGCCGAGAAGAATATCGAGAGGAAGACGTAGTCCAGCGTCCCCGGGGAGAACGCCAACACGGCGAGCAGCATCCCGCAGAACCCGGCCGCCGCCGCGATCCTCTGCTCACCCAAGGGCGGCACCTGCCAGCTTCAGCGGCACGTACAGGGCGGCGTACCCGGCCGCGCGGGCCAGTGGGTCGCGCTCCAGGATCTCCACCGCGGCCGGGGAGGCGGCATAGTACGCCGCGTGCGCCGCGTGCAGCAGCCACCAGTGCCCGCCGTCCACCATGGACTGGCGGATCTCCCTGAGCTCCTGCGCCCCCCGCGCCAGTTCCGTCCCCCGGACGAGGTACGCTATGGCGCATCCCTCGGTCCTGATCTCCCCGGCCGACTCGGCCACCCCCTCCGCCGCGCCGGTGATCGAGTCCGACGCGCCAGTGACGGCGCCAGTGACGGCGCCCGCCGCCTCCATGGCGGCGCCAGGGAGCGCCGAGGCCGCCTCCACGGCGGCGTCCTTCACCGCGTCGGCCGCCTCCGCGGCGGCGGTGATCCCGGGGCAGCGGCCCCACCCGAACCCGGTGGTCGCGCAGCCGAGGGGGTCTGGATCGGCCAGGCCGGCGTCCATCATCCTCAGGTTCACCGGGACCAGGTCGAACGAGCAGTACACCGCCGCGTACGAGTTGGAGTCCAGCGGCTTCCCGCCCTCCCTGGTGTCCCCCGCCAGCGCGGAGTCCGCGTCCACCACGGCGGTGGATCCTGCCGGGCATGAGGATTCCAGCATCTCCCTGGCGGCGTCGCGGTAGGATGGGTTGGCCACCGTCAGCGTCACGAGGGCGCCGCCTATCCTTAGGGTGTCGTGGTCGATCACCCCGTCGACGACCCCGGCGTTGCACCAGCCCCCGCCTCCCTGCGGGAGGCAGGCTGTCCCGTGCCGGTATATGACGATCCGCTTCTCGGCCGACTCGCCGTCCCGCGTCTCCGCCCTCAGGAGGTACCTGCCAGGCTCCCACCCGGGCTGGGTGACCTCCCTGTACCCCGCCGTCCCGCCGACGACGGGGATCTCGGCGGCCGAGAGCGCCGCCCCGTCCGGGCCGTACAGCGTGAGCATGACGTGCCTGGAGCGGGCGTCGCCGACGACGGCGTCCACCGAGATCGTGTCCCCGGCGTTGTGCCACCTCACCCCGCCCTCGAGCGCCAGCGGGGGAGGCGGGGGGCGCGGATCCTCCTGGGTGGCTGGCTCCCTGACGGCCTCCGCGGGCCCCCCGGGCGCCCCCCGCACCGTTATGCTGCCGTCCATCCAGGGGTGGAAGACGCAGGCGTACCCGATCCCGACGGGTTCGGGGAACGCCGTGACCAGCGTGGCCCCCGGCGGCAGCACCCCGGTCTCGAAGATGTCGTCGCCCGGCTCCACGTCTCTCAGCGTCCCTCCGGTCCCCTGGGAGTGCGCCCTGATCAGGTGCGGGGTCTCGCTCGAGTTCACCCACTCCACGGTGCCGCCGGCCGGTATCGCGGCCGAACCCCCAGCGTAGCACTCCCCGGACGGCGGGCACCCCGGCTCCCCGTTGGCGATGATCTCCACCACGTGGTCAGCGCGGAACCCCTCCAGCAGCGCGGTGAACGAGCCCGAACCCAGCGGCGAGTGGCCCCCGCCGCCCGGCGGGGAGTATGACGCCGACACCGAGTACGTCCCCTCGGCGTCCCGCGAGCCAGTCACCTTCAGGAAGCCGTGGAAGGAGCCGTCGCCGGCGGCGGTGAACCTGTGCTCCGAGGAGGTCCCGTCCGGCGCGGTGACCGACGCCGTGACCTCGCCCCCCCCGCGGCCCGTCCCCCCGTGGATGGGGACGCTGTAGTCCCTCCCCTTCTCCATCCACACCGTCCCGGACGGGAGCACCACCCCGGCGAAGTCCGGCTCGGGCCTGTTGATGTACCTGCAGTCGTGCACGCTGTCGCACGACGCCAGCGCGGGCGCCGCCATCGCGGCCGGGAGGAGCGCCGCCGCGGCGAGCAGCGCCGCCATGGGCGCCCTAATCCCCCCTCCCCTCCTTCTTCCTGCCGAGCCCCAGCCCGAACCCGCCGAGCATGCCCGACGCCTTCCCGGCGATCCCGCCGTCTCCGCCCGCCCGGGCCCGGGGCGCCTGCGCCTGGGGGGCGCCTCCCCCCTTCCTCGAGAAGGCGGAGCCGAGCCCGCGCGCGGCGTCGGCGAGGTTCAGGAAGGTGTCCGGCGACTTCAGCCTGACCAGGATTACCGGCGCGGCGGTGCCGGCGGCGATGACGGCCATCAGGACGGTATAGTCCGGCTCGTACTCCACATGGGCGTCGACGGAGTCCAAGGCCTCGAACCTCACGGTGTTGCCGGACAGCACTGCGTCGGCTGGCACGTCCCTCCACGCCGAGGGGTTGTGCCAGACCAGGCCGAAGAGCTCGGAGGACGGCCTGGCCGTCACGGCCACGGGATCCCCGTACTTGTAGGGGCCGGTGCCGTCGACCACGGGGACCGCCGCCGAGTCGGAGAACGCCTCGACGCGGACGTCGATCTCCCTCTGGTACGTGGCCTCGAACACGGAGTCCTCGTCGATGTTGTAGGTGAACGTCTCGGCGAAGCGCACCTCCTCGCCGTTGTGATTCATGGCCCGGGCGTTGTAGATCCTGTCGCTCCCTATGGCGTGGTCGGTCTCGACCGACACCTCGTAGACGCCGGCGGGCACCCTCTCCGTGAAGCCGTTCTTGACGGTCACCGGCCCACCTCCGGAGTCCACGGTTATGGACGCCGGTATGGGGGTGCCGTCGTCGACCAGCGCCACGAACTTGAGGTCGACCATGTGCTCCACTTCCCAATCGAGGGTCTCGACGAACTCGTCCCACCCGTCGGCCGTCACCCTCACGGTCGCCGAGTAGGCCCCGGCGGCGTCGGGGGTGGCCGACCACGTGCCGTCGGGGAGCGGCTCGAAGAACCCACGCGGGCTCACCGACACCGCCGGGCTGGCAAGCGACGAGGCGTCCACCCTGAACCTGATGTCCTCCCCGAAGGAGACCCTCTCGGGGGAGATCGACGCCACCGAGACCTTGCCCCCGGTGAGGTTCGAGTACGAGTCAAAGCCCGCCTCCGCTATGTACTTGTCGTCGGATATCACCGTGAACCTCCAGTCGGGCCGGTCCCCGTCTTCCCCCTCCCCCCCGGCGGCGCCGCCGTCCATGGCCGGATCCCCGAAGACCACCGCCCTGGTCTGCCCGGCGGAGGTGTCGTATGCCGTCACGCCCGGGTCAGTGAACGTGAGGCCCGCCGCCGCGTACCTGTCAAGCGGCACCCCCTCGGCGTTGACGGAATGGACCACGAACGGGAACTCCGATCCAAGGTTGATCCTCCCCGGCGTCCACGCCTCGATGGCCGAGTTCAGGCCGCTCACGGAGATCCTGACTGGCTCCGACGTGGCCCTGGGGAGTATCGGGTGCATCACGGCCGACTCCTTCACGTAGGTTCCGGACACCGTGGTCACCCCTCCCGTCCACCTGTCCCCGACCTCGATGCCCGCCAGCCCGTCCCCGGACTGCGACACCATGGCAAGCTCCATCTGCTCGGCCGACACGTCGCCGGTTATCGCCCCGGTGGCCGCGTCCAGCACGTACATGTACGCGACGTCGGCGGGCCGCCCCAGGATGGCTGGGATGGAGGAGAGGGCGACGGAGTTGTCGCTGCCGTAGGCCGGCGCGTTTGTGAACTCCACGGTGGCTGATATCCCGTCGATCCCGGCGGTCACCACGTGGTCGCCGAAGGTGTGGAGATCCATCGGGACGACTATGGAGGAGGAATAGTACATGCTGGTCAGCGGGTCGCCGAACTCTATGCTGTCGTCGGAGGAGAACTGCGATATCCCGGCGAGCCTGTTTGGCTCCATCCTCACCGGCTCCATCCCGCCTCCCCCGGACAGCGGGTCCGGGCACTCCCCGGCCGCGGGCGCCCCGCCAGACGAGTACGAGGCCGCCACCAGCCACGCGAAATCCGCCGGGACTTCCGGGTAGACCCAGGCGCACGTCACCCGGACCGGCTCCCCCCGGCCCCCGGCGTCACCGCCGCCGGCTGGGCGGCTGACCGCCACGGGGGCCACGGCGGTGCCCACCCCGTCGATGGTGACCGTTATGGCGCCAAGGCCGTCGCCCCTGGCCGGGCCCTGTTCCCCATGATCGTCCGGCGGCGGCGCCCGCGGCCCTGGATCCGCCTGCCCCGCGGGGCCGCCCGCCCCGTCCCCAAAGGCGTACTTTTCCCTCACCGCCGGGGAGAAGAGCACGTCGGTCATGGCCATCCCGCCGCGCAGCATCATCCCCACCGAATGGAGGTCCGACGACTCCCCGGCCGAGAACCTGGCGACTGACTCCGGGTCGGCCGCGGACGCCGTCACCTCCACCAGCCCGTCCGGGACGAAGAGCCTCCCGCCCTTCTCGGTCCACGCCACCAGCTTGCCGTGGGTGCCCGGGGCGCCCGGGGAGGGGAAAACCACCGCCCTCAGGTCGACCTCGTTCTCGACGTAGTCGATCCGGACTGCGTCCGACTCGAACCCGTCCGAGGAGGCGTACACCGTCCCGTCGCCGTTGACGTGGATGAAAAAGTCGGCGGCGTACTCGCCCCGGGGTATCACGACGCGCATCTGCCCCCCAAAGTCGCCGTGGCCGGTCTGGCTGAACCCCGAGTCGGAGGTCGACGTCAGGACCACCGGTATTCCCATCGGCGCCGGCGTCGGCACCCCCAGGTTGTCGGTGAGCACCGCCTTTGCGGGGACGACGGTCGATGAGGTGGCGAGCACCGGGCCGCTTTCCGCCCCGCCCGCGGCGCCAGGGCCCCCGGCGCGGTCCTGGGCGTCGCCACCCGCGCCGCCCTGGGCCGGCGCCTGGCCCCCGCCCGGGACCACCAGCCTTATCGACGTCGGCATGTTCACGACCACGTACACGCTGGTCTCGTCGGTCGCGATCTCCCCCCCGGCCACCGCGTTGAGGGTGACGGACTCCAGGTCGGAGGTGGTGTTCGAGCTGAAGGGGAATATGGCGTGGTTCCTCCCAGCCTCGAGCACCACCGTCCGGGGGAACGCCATGTCCCCGGAATGGTCGCTCGCCAGGTTCACCACGGTCTCCGAGTCCATGGGGGAGTCTGTGGAGACCATCCCCTCGTACTGCACGCCGGCGATCATCTTGTCGGGTATGTCGACCGCCAGCTCGGCGTGAGCCGCCGCGGCGGGCAGCGCGGCGGCGGCGAGCAGGAGGAGGAGGGCGCGGTTCAGCACCTTGCCTCGAGCCCCTTTAGCGCCTGGGTGAAGTTCCCGACCAGCGCCCTCGTAGCCGCGTCCGTGGCGTTGGCGCTGAACACGCTCTTGCCCCCTACGGACATCCTGTACGGCGCCTCGTGCGTCCTGCCGTCGTCGCACCTCACCATCAGCCCTATCACGTTGACCTGGTTCGGCCCCCTGTTCTCCACGGTGAGCGTGTCGGTCCCGTTGAGCGGCCCCGTGTCCGGCCTCTTGAGGTACACCGTGGCGACCTCCTCCCTTATCCGGTCCGTCTGCAGCGAGGAGGCCTCCTCCCGCCTCTCCGCCACGTCGTCCCTGTGGGAGAAGTAGAGCATGGCCGTGGAGAGGGCCATGAAGATCAGCACTATCGCCACTATCGTGGTTATTATCACGGGAGGAACAACCGGCGCGGCTTAAAAGGGTCACGAGATCTCCCCCTCGCCCAGCCCGGAGCTCTTCGACGCCATCCTCCCCACGTCGAACTCGACGGTCATGGTGTCGTGGTTCGACGGGAAGGATAGGAAGGACATGATCTCAAAGTCGGCCAGGATCGGCACGCGGGACGCCCCGAGGAACGGGATCCCGCACCTGCCGTGCATGTCTGCCATGGCCCGCTTTTCGGACACCCGCTTGCGCCGGAACGCGCCGGATGGGAAGCCGCCCCCGATCACCGACCCGTCGTCGGGGTTCATGGCCCCGGACACCAGGCGGCAGACGAAGATGTTCCTGGTGCCGAGCTTCTCCCTGGCCGAGGCGATCCTGTCGCGCTTGGCGCCGGACACCGTCTTGGTCGCCTTGGAGAGGAACCTCATGGCGCTGGAGGGGTCCTGGCCCCTCTCCAGCGTGGATATGTACTGCCTGACCGGCTGCGGGTTCTGCGACTTGCGGGCGTGCAGGGCGAAGAAGGCGGAGTCGGACGTCTGGTTTGCCAGGGTGCCGTACATGGATATCGGCTCCATCTGCTTCGGGGTTATCACCTCGGCGCAGTGCCTCGCCGTCGAGTACGAGGAGTAGGAGGCAAATCCGGCGAGGTCCGGGCCTGGGGACGCCAGCACCTCCGTGCCCTCCAGCGCCAGCAGCGTGGCCCTGTTGGCCTCTTCCGCCCTGAGGAATATCCTGGTGGTGGAGCCTTCCTTGATCACCGCCATCAGGAACTCCCGGACGTGGTCCAGCACCCTCATCATGTTGTCCTCCCCGCTGGTGTCGGAGTCCGTCCTGTACGGCCTGAGCTCGTACCACTGCGCGTTCAGCACCCGTTCGCCACCGCCCACGCGTCGTGCCGGAACTCGCTGTCCTGGCAGAACCTCCAGCTTATCGAGGAGGCCCCCGAGACGTCTAGCAGGTACTCGTTGAGGACGGCGCCGTTGCACGTGACCTTGGCCACCATCCTGCCGTACGACCCGGTGAGCTGCCCGTCGTCCTCGTCGAGCGTCGCCGTGCTCCCGGGGGGGCACGCCTCGCGGATGGCGTCCCTGGCCTGCGCGCCCCCCGGCATCGAGAGCTCCGGCGCCGACGCCAGGGCGAACCTGGCCACCGTCCCGTCGAGCATCCTTACGGTGTCGCCGTCGATGACCGCCGCCACCGTCCCCGTGGCGCACCTTGCCACCCCGGAGCACCGCGGCGGCTCCGGCGCGGCCTCGCGCACCTCCACGATGCTGCGCTCCCCCGGTACCTCGAACGCGAGGATCCTCGAGCCAGGCCCGGACATGTCGTCGTGGGGGACCGGCTCCCCCCCGACCGAGACCGAGAGGGGGAGGGCCTCGCCAGTCAGAGACGTGCCCAGCATGGACCGTGGAAACTCCAGGGTGACGCTGCGCTGCATGCCAGGCTCTACGGCTACCCATATCGCCCCCTCGGAGGCGTAGGGGACGTGCGCCCTCCCGTGCAGGACCACCGGCTCGGCGGCCGGGTCCACGAGGGTGAACGCGGCCGACGCCGAGGCGCCGCCGTGCGCCAGCGTCGCCGTCACCCTCCCGGAGTGGGCGAGTCCGGAAGTCGGGATCTCCTCGGAAAAGTACCCCGGCGGGAGCGCGGGAAACGTGCTGGCCTGCAGGGGGTCGCCGTCCGGCGAGTAGAGCGTCACGGTGGCGTCCCCGGACATGGGGGTGTGGCCGAAGAGCGTCACCGGATCCCCCGCGCGGTGGGCGTCGCCCGAGACCTCCAGGGTGATTGCCAGCGGCTCGCTTGCCACCTTCCGCAGGTACGACATCACCATCGCGTAAAGGTCCTCGATCCCGTAGTCCTCGATGAACGCGGCGACGTCCTCCCTGGTCTGGAGGTCACGGAGCGACTCGAGGAAGGACGGCGCGTCGGCAAGCGGGGGGCCGTCCGGCGCGGCCGGCGCGGGGGAGGGGGCCTCCGCGGGAGGCGGCGCCGGCGCCGGTTCTGGCTCTTTTGGGACGGCCTCAGACAGCCCCCCTGGGGATTCGGCCACGGAGGGGTGGGAGGAGCCGATGAGCCTGAACCAGAACTTGCCGCCGACGTTGGGGTCCCGGTACGCGTCCATGGTGGACGCCGTCATGGTCCCCGACACCGGGAAGGGGAACCCCGGGTGGACCAGCATCTGCACCATCTGGCCGCCCGGGACGTACCCCACGCGGTACAGCATCCCGGCAAGCGACGTCCCGCCGAACTCGTAGCCGTACTGCCTGCCGGTGACCAGGATTTCCCCGTCCCTGTCCCACTGCTCCCCGACGCGCAGGACCGGGTAGTACTGGAGCAGCCTCCCGTCGCCGATCCTCACCTTGGCGCCCATGAAGAGCAGCGTCTCCTCGAGGAGGGCGTAGTGGGGGTCGGTATAGTACCCCGGGCTGTGGCGGAGCGTCCACCCGGCGTCGGCCACCAGCGCCAGGTCCGTCACCGGGCCGGACGACGCCATGCGGTCGTAGGAGATGGCCGACTGGTCCCCCGCCACCTCCCCGGAGACGTGTCCCACCCTGGCATAGTTCCCGCCGTGAAAGCCGCCGTGGCCGAGCCTGTCCTGCAGCCTGGCCTCGAACCCGGTGCCGCCCGGCGCCGGGCCGGCATTCTCGAGGACGACGTCAAAGCACGTCGCCCTCTCCACGCAGACGCGGTACGCGTAGGTGTCGCCGGGGGCGGTCGCCCCGGCCCTGTCCCACCGGTCCGCCCTGGCAAGCGAGTCCTCGGCAAGCCCGGCGTGGGCCGGTGCCAGCCAGGCCGAGAGCGCCACCGCGGCCGCCGCCAGCGCGAGTAGGCTAGCCGCGGACAAACTTGATCTCCCTCTCCACTATGCTGTCGCCGGTGCGATCCCCGTCGACCTCGGCTATGGTGATCTTCCTCGTGCCGTGGCAGTCCCCGTAGTCCAGGATCACGTCGACCTCGCCGGCCGCCGAGGAGATGTCGGTGCGGATCGGCCTGCCGTCAAGCACCACCCTGACCCTCTTCCTCGGGATGATCTGGCCGTCCCTGGTCTTGAGGACTATCGAGATGCGCATCAGCGCCCCCGGGGATACGTGCACCTCCATCTTCTGCGGCTTGCGCTGGCGCTGGGGGGCGGCCTCCGGCCTGTGCCGCTCCCGGCGCCTGGCCAGGGAGGACGAGGGGACCGCCAGCACCCCGGAGTCCGCCCCCGCCGCGGCCTTCTTGCCCCTTTTCGTCCCCCTGGGGGTCTTCCTGCCCCCGGCGTAAAAGGTGACTATGGAGAGCAGCCTGCCCTCGTAGCCGATCACGGGGGGGCGGACCATGGCGAAGACGGCGAACGCCGCCAGGGTTATGGCCGCGGTGTGGATCTCCTGGCTTGCCTGCAGGACGGCGAACATCGCCGGGAGGCCCAGCCCGAAAATGATGATGGCCTGGTAGAGCGATATGAATCCAAGCACGGGGAAGGTCAGGAGCGGCTGGGTGAGGGTCGGGTTTTTCGGGAACCACGTCATGTTCTCCTGCGCGTACGACATCGTGGAATAGCAAGGCGGGCGCTTTTAAGGGGGCGGATCCCCATGGCTGGCGCCGGGGCGGGCGGCGCCTGCCGGGACGCGGCCTTCCCGCGCCAGGCGACGCTCACCCGCGCCTGGCCCTGGCCTCGATTATCCCCATTATCTCCATGGCCCCCGCGGTGTCCAGCCCCCCGAGCGAGCCGTCGGCCCGCCCGTCGTCCTGCGCCGGCCTGGCCACGGTCCCCATCCCCGGGGCGGTTATCCTCAGCGAGGAGGAAAAGTAGCCCCTTTCTATCGCGACGTTCATGATGTCGCGGTACCGAAAGTACTCCACCTTCTCGCGCAGCCCCAGCAGCAGGGGGTTCCTGATTATGACCTTGCGGTCGGTGGCGAATATGGTGCCCGGCGTCACGGGGGAGCCTCCCGGGACGTGCCTCGCCTGGGTGGCCATGGCGAGGACCTCCTCGCCTTCGTCCAGGTATCGGGAGATCCTGCCAGTCTCGCTCAAAACAGGCTCTTCACCCCGGTCGTCATCCTAGATACGGCGGCGGCTCCGGCCAGGACCAGCAGGACGGCGCAGATCGCGAGGAACATGGGAAAAAAGCGAAGGGGGTGGCTAGCCCGGCTTTACGCGGGTGTTGTAGATGTCGGACACGTACTCGTCGTCGCCTGAGGTGTACGCCAGCTGCATGGTGAGGCGGTCGGATATGGTGATGTTGTCGGATATCACCCCCCCTGCTGCTACGGGGACGTTGCCTGTTCCATTAGGCAGACTGACCTTCAACTGGAGGGCCACAGACGCGCCGCCGTCAAGTGATGATACGTCGGTGGGACATATTGAGAATCCCTTTTGGGTGTCCAATATGTCATCGCCTGTGGCTTCAGTAGTTGGTATTGCTGGGGTGGCGGGAATACCGCACTGAGCGTTAGTTTTACCATTGACGAAAGATTCAACGGTAGAAGTACCTGAAACAACATTCAACCTCCCATCCTCTCTGTCATCATCCGTGATCTTGAAGCTGTCCCCGGTCGAGATCTCGTTGATGAATATGTCAGTCACCGACGTGGAGCCGGCGTTCTTGATGTTGGCGGTGATGGACAGCGTGTCCCCGTTCCTGATGGCGTTGACGTTCCGAATCTCCAGCTGCGTCGAGGTGCTGAACAGGTCCGCCTGCTCCTGGAAGGCATAGTACACGCCGCCCCCCACGGAGGCGGTGATCCCTATCCCTATCACCATGCCGAGCACGGCCGAGACCGCCAGCAGCTTCTTCCTTTTTGTCGTCATTGTCCGTTCCTTGGATTGCATTGCTGCCAAGGATGGCGGGCGTATTTAAGGGGTGGAAAATAGGGCGGTTGATCGCGGGGGAGTCCAGGAGGTGCATGGAATGTGGGAATGGGGCGTACTGCGCGGCCCCCGGATCTGCCGGGGCTTGACTGGCAGAATCGCCTGCCGCCAACTTTGAGGGCCGGGTGGGCTTCTCCTATCAGACAAGCCAGTCCCTCCTCATGTCAATTTCGATGGTGGAGACGTACCTTCTCACTCCCTCCACTTCCACCTGGGCCGAACTGGTCCTGATCCCGCCCATGGTGAATTTGACCAACTCTTCCTCGGCCCCGAGCCTCTTCCTGGCAATCACGGCGATGTCCACCGCCTTCGTGATGTTCCTCCCGGAAGCCCTCAGGGTGATCCACCCGCCTGGATCCGACATGGCTTCCAGAAGCTGCGTGGCGTACACCATGGACTCCCCGTCCCCCACGGTCACCGTCGCCTCCCCCATGGGCGTTGGTTTGCTGGGGGCAGATTTGAGGTTGGCTGGGGCCCACATGCCAGATTGGCGCGTGGTGCCACGCGCCCGCCACTTGAATCCCAACCCCCAGATCCGCGTCCGGCGCGGCCGTCGCCATTAGGAAGGGGTCGCCCTCAGGAAGGCGGCCTCCTGCCGGCTCCTCACCGGGATCCCATTGGGCCTTCGTGATCATCCCATGGGGCGCCCCATCCATGCCGCGCGCCGGGCCGTGGGCCGGCCGCCGCCCTTTTATGCCCGCCAGGTTGTTAGTCCCGTGATCGACGTCCCCTTCCGCTGCCCAAAATGCGGCGGCGGGCTGCAGATGACGTACTATGTCGCCCCGCTGCGGGTGCTGAGGAAGAGGACGTGGTACTGCTGCAAAAAATGCGGCTTCGAGGCGCAGGCCGACGAGTTCAAGGCCGAGCTGTTCTGCCCCTGACGTTGAGGCGCCACCCCGCGAGGTGCAACCCCCCGAACGCCACCAGCGCCGCCCCGGCCATCCCGGCGTCGGGGGCGGCGAACATGAGCATTGGGAGGACCAGCGCGGCGATCGAGATCTCAAACCCGATCTGCGCGGCCACCGCCGTCCCGAACCCCCTCCTGCACAGCGCCGAGAACAGCGGTGACGTCTCGCACCTCCTGACCGTCTCCAGCCCGTAGGAGACGGTGCTCCTGACGTCGAGGGCGAACCCGACAGAATACGCGGCGGCCCCCGCGAGGAGCGCCCACCACGACAGCCACTGCGGGATGAGGAACGACGCGGCGACGGGCGCCGCCGACGCGGCGACCAGGAGGAAAAAAATGGGGGGTCGGATCAGTCCCGGCACCCGGCGGCGGGCGCCGGCAGGGCGCGCACCCGCAGCATTATGACCGACGCCAGGATCCCCATGATCAGGACGATCTTGATGACCCACATCACGAGGGTGAACAGGTTGTTGAGCCCGCCGGTGACGCTGGCGGGCAGGAGGGCGCCGCTGGTCGCGTTGCCCTTGTCGTCGATGAAGGTCCCCTGCGGGGGCCTGAACAGCACGTCCTCGGCCGTCTCGCCGGACGGAATCTGCGTCCCCATCATCATGAGTATTATGCTCGGCGCTATGAACACCAGGATGGCCGCGAAGATGCAGGTTATCAGCATCCCCTGGAACTTGCTCATGTTCTCGGAGTCTTCCTTGCGGTTCTCCATTACCATGGCGTGAACATCGCGGAGAGTATTTAACCCGGCCAGGAACAGGGGCGGGGGGCGGCTTAAATCCAAACGCGCGGGTTGTCACCGTTGCTCACGACAGAGAACGTCACGGCGACCGCGGACTGCGGGAGGAAGGTGGACATCGAGAGGCTGGCGAGGCACTCGGGCGCCCTGATGGACTTTGAGTTCCACGCCGTGAAGTTCAGCTTCAACATCCCGTCCCCCGCGGGGGAAAAGCAGGCGGTGGTGTCCGTGTACTCCACCGGGAAGGTGGTGTGCCTCGGCGCCAACACTGTGTCCAGGGCCGTCTCCTTCACGGGGAAGGTGCTGGCCATGCTGGGGTGCGGGGGCGCGGAGGTCGGGGTCTCCCGCGTCATGATGAACGGCTCGCTGGACGCTGGCCCAGGGGCCGACGCGTACTCCAGGGTGGGGGAGCTGAAAAAGGAGTTCAGGGTCGGGGTGGACACGGAGGTGATGGGCGGGGTGATGGTGCTCAATGCCGGCGGCGTCAGGGTCCAGCTCACGCCGAGGGAGGGGGGGACCAACGTCGTGGCCGGCGGCCCCGACGAGGACAAGGTGCGCCGCGCGGTGGCGAGGATCTCGGAGATAGTGTCGGGGAGCCCCGGGCGGCACGGCGGCTGGAAGTGACCGGGGGGCGCCGCCATGGAACCCAGGGCCGGGACCTGGCGGGCATGGGCCCCGGCCTGGAAGCTCACGTCGCGCATTCGCCGCCGCAGGGGGACTGGCCGCCGGCGTCGGGCAGGGCGGCACCGCGGGACATGGCGCGCGCCATCCCCCTCAGCGTGTGGCCGTCGGGGGCCAGGGTCTGCCGGGGGAAGTGCTTGTTGGACTCCTCCACGCCGACGGCCATGGCGTAGAGGTCTGGGTGGGACTCCCAGATCTCGCGCCACCTCCGCATGCTGTTGAAGGGGCAGAAATGGCACCCGCTCTTCGGCGGGACTGGGAGCCTCGCGCGCCTCACCATGGCCTCGCACGCGTCCCTGCCAATCCCGGAATCGACCAGCGGGTAGAGGTTGGTGACGTAGGGGGCGGCCGGCGGCTTCATCCTGCGCGCCTCGCCGTGGTCTATCCCCATGTACTGGTAGACGTGCCCGCCGATCGCGCGGTAGTACGCGTGGACCGGCGCCACCTTGACGTCCCTGGTGCACCACCGCCAGACCTGCGAGGGGATGACCCCCCTGCCGGCGCACCGCTCCATCAGCGACCGGCCGCTGCGCGTCCGCACCACGTCGAGGCGCAGCCCCCTCCTCCGGAGGTAGCGCCGCATCACCCCGAGGTAGGCGTACGTCTCCGGGATCTCGTCCCCGGTGTCGGCGAACACCACGCGATCCAGCGGCAGCCCCTCGCGCAGGATGTGCACTATCATGGCGGTCGAGTTCAGCCCCCCGCCGTAGCTCGCCGCGTAGGTGGCCCCCGCGTCCCTTTCCATCCCGATCGTGCCCCGGGTCCAGGCGTTTTCCATGCCGGCAAGCAGCCCGCGCGTATTTAGGGTTATACGCGGCCCCCATTCCGGTGCCCATGGAGAGGACGGTGGTGGACCTGTTCTGCGGCGCGGGTGGCATGTCCCTGGGGTTCGCCCAGGCCGGGTTCGAGGTGGCCTTCGGGGTGGACAGCGACAGGCACTCGGTCGGCACGTTTGCCCGCAACCACGGCCCGGCGTCCGTCGAAGACGTCGCCAACGTGGACGCGGAATACGTCCTGGACTCGGCCGGCATCGGCGGCGTCGGGGTCCTGGTCGGGTGTCCCCCGTGCCAGGGGTACAGCAGGGCCGGCGCCGGCAGGCTGCGCTCGGCGGGGCGGCCCACGGGGATGGGGGACCCGCGCAACTCCCTCTACTCCGAGTTCCTCAGGCTGGTGAGGGAGATCCGCCCCGAATGGTTCGTGATGGAGAACGTGCCCGGGATGCTCACTGTCGGCGGGGGGGCCGTGAGGAGGGGGATCCCGGCGGGCGCCGGGCCGGGGTACTCCGTGTCGTTCATGGTGCTCGACGCGGCCGACTTTGGCGTCCCGCAGCACAGGCGGAGGGCCATAGTCATCGGCAACCGGCTCGGCGTCCGCAACCCGCGTCCGGGGAGGACCCACTGCCCGCCGGGGGAGGCGTGGGGGTCTGGGCTGCGGCCGCACGTGACGGTGGCCGACGCGATATCGGACATGCCTCCCCTGGGGCCGGGGGAGGGGGAGCCGTGCGCGCCCTACCCGGAGGGGGCCCGGCCGACGGAATACCAGGCCGGGATGAGGAGGGGGTGCGACCGCCTGTACTGGCACGTCGCCAGGAGGCAGGGGGCGCGCGACCTCGGGATATTCGCGATGCTGCCGCCGGGCGGGAAGATAGGGGACCTGCCGGGGCGAGTCAACCCGTGGCCCAACTCCTTCCTGGACAGGTACAGGAAGCTGCCGGTGGACGCGCCGTCGCACGCCGTCATATCCCACCTGGCGAAGGACGGGATGACCCACGTCCACCCGGATCCTGGGCAGAACAGGAGCATAACCCCGAGGGAGGCCGCCAGGCTGCAGTCCTTCCCCGACAGCTACCGCTTCGACGGCCCGCCTGGCAGCCAGTTCAGGCAGATCGGCAACGCCGTCCCGCCGCTGCTGGCCAGGATGGTGGCGGAATCGGTGGCCCGCGCCGCGGCGGGTGCCGGCGCGGCGTGACTCCGGCGGTCACCCCGCGCCCCCGCCCGGGGGCAGGCCGCGGGCCTGGAGCCTGTCCTTCCACCCGCCAGTGGCCCGGTAGTGGGGGATCCCGGCCCGCGGGATCATCTCCAGCCACTCCTCCAGCTGGAAGGTGGCGAATCCTCTGGACAGGATCTCGGCCGCGCGGGTCCGGGCCATCCGCCTGACCGCCCTCCTCTGGCGGCTGTAGAACCTCGAACGCTCGTGCTCGGCCGCGGGCGGGGCGGCGCGCCGGCGGCGGGCGTCGTTCTCCCGGCCGCATTCCCGCGAGCACGTCCTCACCAGCGAGAACCTGTGGACGACGAACGGCCTCCCGCAGCAGGCGCACTCCCTCTCCACGTCGGCCTTGCGCATCCTGCGTCCTGGCGGGCGGCGGTTGTTCCCGAGGGCGTGGTAGTCCGGCTCCATCCCAGCCCAGTCCGTCATGGGGCACCGCCGCCGCTGGATGCCGCGGGGGCGCGCTTCTTCCCGCCCCCACGCCCGTCCCCCCGCCGCCCGGGGCGGCCCAGAACCAACGCGGACATGGGAAAAAGGAAGCCCGGGGGGTATTAAGACCCGGGCGGCGGCCCCCTGCCTGGGCCGCGTTTCCAGCATTTTCGGCCCGGCCCGGGCCGTTCTTTAAATGCCGACTGCGAGTTTCACCGCCCGGCGGCCCCCGCGCGCGGCTTTCCGCTCCCCCCGAGTGCGAAATGCGCCGGAAAACCGATTAAAATCCTCATACTGGAACAACAAAATAAGTTAATAATTCTGGAAGGCCGCCGTTTTCAGGCGTGGCCATTGGCGTTAAGTGTAAAACCAGTTTTACATTTAACGCCAATGCGATATTCGTTTTTCATTCCTCCCCAAAAACTGCCGGAAGGACTGTTCCGATACGTTGTGGTTACGGCGCTTCCCATATAAAGTTTGAAATGCGGCATCTTCGGGCCCGGCGGCCGCGCTTTTATCCCCAGCGGAGACTCCATGGCATGGAAGACCCCCAACTCAGGTGCTGCCGGTGCGACAGGAAGCTCCGCGGCATAGGCGGGGGGCGCGTGGTCGGATCCAGGAGATTTACCCTGCTGTCATCCGGGGCGGTCTGTGACGGCTGCCTCGGCGGCTGACCATTCGGCCTGGGCCGCCGCGCCCGCCCCCTCCCCCCGCCGCCGTCCCGCGCGCGCCGGGCGGCGCGTCCGGGACGAGGCCGTCCACCATCACCCTGATCCTGGCGAGCGACTCCTCAACGTCCGCCATCCTCCGGGCGGCCTCGGCGCCGGTGATCCCCGCCCCGGGAGGCCCCGGGCCGGCGCGCCTCCTCGCCCCGTCGACTGCCGAGGAGACGAGGGCGAACCTCCTCCTCACCGACGCCACCCTCGCCGGGGTCAATGGGGGCCGCGCCTCCCACCGCAGCGAGTCCAGCCTCCTGACGATCCTGTCCCTTTCGGCCCTCGTCACGTGGGCCATCTCAGAGGTCCGGCGCCGCCGTGTCGAACGTCTTGAGCTGCTTCTCCGTCGGCATTATGGAGACCTTGATCCTGTTGTTGTCGCTGCGCATTATGGCCTGCCCCTTGTGGAGCGTGGTTATCTCGTCTGCCTCCTTCTGGGAGAGCTTCAGTATCTTCTTGAGCAGCGCGGCCGTCTCCGGCAGCATCCTGAGCAGCACCTTCGTCGAGGAGTTGTTGATTATCCCCTTGCCGTGGACGTTCGTCATCACGTCGTCGAGCTCCTGGGTCATGACCAGCATGTGCACGTTCTCCTTCCTCCCGGACTTCACGATGTCGTTGAGGACCGCCGCCGTCGACTCCATCCGGAGCATGAACCACGCCTCCTCTATCACCAGGAGCTTGGGGACGTGCTCGGGGGCGTCGCGCATGTCCTGCCAGATCTTCATCAGTATCAGGGTGATCAGCATCGCCGTGACCCGGTCCTTGCTGGCCTTCCTCATCGCGATCGTGGTCATGTCGCCCACGTCCATCTTCCCGGCGAACATCCTGGCGAGGCCGCCGTCGACGAACTGGGCCAGGTAGGTGGCGGCCTTGCGGCAGTCGTCGGCGTCGTCGCCGCCGTCGGTCCTGAGCCTGTCCACCAGCTCCGCGGTGCTGCCGGCGCCGGCCGACCTGGCGAGGGTGAGGGAGCGGAGGTTCGGCGGCATCTCCACGACGTCGCAGAGTATGCCGGCGGCCTGGTCCGCGTTGGCCGACACCTTGAACGGGTCCAGCCCCATCTCGTCGCGGGTCATCATGTCCACGACCCCCATCCCCAGGTAGTCCGACAGCCGGACGTATTCCCCGTGCAGGTCCAGGATGTACGCCATCACCCGGTGGTCCTCGCCGTACCTGGTCCGGATCATCTGGAAGAAGTTGTCCACGTAGGTCTTCACCGTCATGCTCTTGCCGTACCCGGACTGGCCCAGTATGATCATGTTGTAGTTGGCCCTCCTGGAATAGTCGTATATCACCGGGGCGCCGGTTATCTGGTTGTCCCCCAGGTAGACCCCGTTTGGCTCCATCATGTCGGACGAGGAGAAGGGGAAGAACGCCGCCGTGGACTGGAGGGGGAAGGCGAACCTCTTCCCCCACCCGGCCAGCGTGTCCCTCTGCTTCCCGGCCACGGCCATGCAGGAGATCTGCCTCTGCCTGGCCTGCCGCTCGAACTCCCTGCACTCCTCGCGCAGGCTCTTCCTGTCGCGGTGCGTGACCACGGCCGTGACGCCGCACTCGAGCAGCGACGTCTCCTGGTTGTGCATCATGTCGTTGACCCTCCTGGCCTCGGCGGCCTCGACCTTGTGCCTCCCCCCGATCTTGGCCTCCAGCGTGTTGGCGTGCCCCACCAGGAAGCTCCTGGCCCTTCCGTCAGATATCGGGGTCATGGAGACGTTGACGATGCTGCATATCTCCGACAGCCTCATCACCCACGCCGGCCTTATGGACCGGGGGAAGTTGTACACGGTGTACGCCCTCCACCACGCCCCGGACTCCATCTCCATCGACCTCAGGTTCTCCCTCCGGATCTCCCAGGACGGCGGGGACTCGGTCCGGACGAACTGGAAGCCGCTGCCCATCAGCAGCTTCCCGAGGTCGAACTTGGACGTCAGGTAGACGGCGTGGTCCATGTACTGGTGCTGGTGCCCGGCGGCGGCCACCTCGGCCCTCTTGTTTATTATCCTCATGTCCAGCCTCTTCTCCGCCGCGCCCACGATCCTGGCGAACGACGCCAGGACGTCGGCCTTCTCCTGCTCGCTGAGTATGTCGTAGTTCGTGGGGGTGAGCTTGTATGTCGTGGCCCGCGGCCTCTTCCTGGCGCCGGCCCCCCTCCCCTGGCGCGCCTTCCCACTGCCGAACATGGGAGTCAGGTACGGCGGGCGCTTTTAAGGGCAGCGCGGTGGTGGAATCGTGGCCGACAAGCGTTACAAGCTGCACAGCATCAAGATGGACGCCGGCGCCATCGAGACGCTGGAGAAGTACAAGGTGGGGAAGGTCGACGTCACCATAACGGGGGACGGGAGGTACCTGGTGCAGGAGCCGGTGATGCCGGCGGGGGGCGACGACCTCTACGACCAGATCATGAAGAAGATAGAGATGAGCTTCGTGATGGACCACGAGGACGACTCCGACCCGGAGGTCATAGCGATAAACTTCGAGAGGGAGTTCTGGGAGACCACCAGGCGGCTCAACAAGTTCGAGGAGGCCAAGGGCATGTTCTCGAACATCGAGTACTACATCCGGCGCGACATCCTGGGCTTCCTCCTGATCGACCCGCTGATGAGGGACCCCGACATAGAGGACGTGCTGTGCTCGGCCCCGGCCAGGAACATCCGGGTGATCCACAAGAGGTACTCCGGGCGGTTCCACACGCTGGAGACCAACGTGGCGTTCGCGGAGTCCAGGGACATGGAGAAGTTCATCCAGAGGATGTACGGCCGCACCGGGACGGAGCCCACGGAGTCCTCCCCGATATCCGTCACGTACCTGCGCGACGGCTCCAGGATCAGCTGCACGTTCGGCTCCCAGGTGTCCTCCCCCGGGCCGGTCATAGCCATCCGGAAGTTCCCGGAGTCCCCGCTCACCGTCACCGACATGATAAAGTCCGGGACGATGACGGCCGAGGTCGCCGCGTACATCTGGACCCTCCTCGACGCCAAGGCGGTCGGGCTGGTGATCGGGGTCACCGGCTCGGGGAAGACCACCCTGCTGGGCTCGTTCACCACCATGATGAACCCGAGGTGGAGGATCCTGACGGTCGAGGACACGCTGGAACTGCAGATACCGCACCCGGACTGGGTCAGGTACCGCACGCGCAAGTCGTACGGGCAGCTCTCCGACAAGTTCGACGTCACCATGCGGCACCTGATAGACTCGTCCCTGACGCAGCGCCCCGACTACGAGATCATAGGGGAGATCAGGCTCGACGACATGGACATGCTGTTCCAGTCCGTCGGCACCGGCCACGGCGGGCTGACCAGCTTCCACGCCTCCAGCCCCCGCGGGGCCATAACCAGGATGAGGGGCAACAAGATATCGGACGGGGAGATAGCCCTGACGTGGTTCGCGGTGCACACGAGGGACGTGGAGCTCGACGGGATCCGGGTCAGGAGGGTCAACGACGTCTCGGAGATAGTCCCGGACGAGGAGACCGGGAAGATAAGCGTGAAGCCCGTGTTCGGGTACGACGTCTTCACCGACACTATAAAGAGGAAGGCCATGCTGCAAAACTGCGAGAGGTACGTCGAGGCCACCCACGTCTGCGGGATACGCGAGCCCGAGAAGGACATGGGGTACAGGATCGGGCTGCTCGACGAGTGCGTCGAGAAGGGGGCCACCGACCCCAGGTCGGTCTTCAGGATACTCGGGCGGTACTACTCCCGCGGGGGCGGGAAGGCCGGGCGGGCGGCGCGGTGAGGACGGCGTTCTCCGCCATTGGCGGGGGGTGCAGCCCCCACCCGGACGCCGCCAGGTTATCCGGGATGATCGGCGTGGAGATCGTGGTGTGGGAGGTGGACTGCGCGCTGGTCGGCGGGGAGTGGAGGGTGTACTTCTTGGTGGGAAAGTCGCGGGACTGCTCCAGGTGGTACGTTGACAAGCACCGCGTCAGCGACATCCAGGTGATGCTGCTGATGAAGGCCCTGTTCCGGGACGGCGCCGCGCCGGTGGTGGCCACCCTGCGGGAGTGCGGGGACGGCCTCTTCCTGGCGTAGGCGGTCATCCCCGGCCATCGTCGTCGTCCCCGCCGTCCCCGGCGTCGGCGGCCCCGGCGCCGTCCGGCCCGCCGTCCCCGTCCCCCCTGCCGCCCCCTCCGGCGCCAGAAAGCGAGCCCGCGAACCCGCCCAGCGCGCCCTTCCACATGCCCTGGCCGGACGCCGCGCCCTTGGCCATCCCGGTGGCGACGTTGGCGGCGATGAACGCCGAGGACATCACGGCGCCGGCCACGATCGTGGTGGACTGGTTGACGATCCTCCCGATGAAGGGGACCATTACCAGGGGGAGGGCGACGGACATGAACAGCGTCCCCATGGAGGATATCCAGACGTACATCATGGCCGCGCCGACGTCCGTCCCCCCAGAGGCCACGGCGACCGGGGAGGTGATCGCGCTTGCCGCCGTGGCCGCGCCAACGACCGTTATTATCGACGTCAGCAGCGGGATCATGAACAGCGCCGGCAGCGCCGTCAGCAGCTTGTCGGCGACGGCGTCAAACCCCGGGAACAGCCTGAGGATCAGCAGCAGGGGGAGCGCGCCTATGATCATCCCGGTCAGCATGTCTGTTATGACGGCGATCATGACCGACATCAGCCCCACCTGGATGGTCACGATCGACTTCACCGCCCCGAGGAAGAGGTCGCTCCACAGCTGCGTGATTCCCCCCGAGAGTAGCCGCATCAGCCACTCTACCGGGTCGTCGGTCTCGATGTCGACCTGCTGGCTGCCGGCCATCTGCCATATCACGTAGTTTACCCTGAACTCTGGCCTGCAGACGTCCATCGCCCTGTCCAGGTCCGGGAACGGGCCCCACACCTCCCCGCCCTTCCTGTAGGGGGAGCCGTTGTAGGCGTCTATGACGTCCGCGTCCGTCCACGACGCCGGGCACGGGGCGTCCGGGTCCCCGGTGTAGAGCCCGTTCAGCACGGCCTTGGAGCCGTCCTCCATGAGCTGCGCCCCGGCGTCCCAGATGAAGGGGAACGCCGCCAGCAGCATGATGGAAAAGAGCATGTAGGCGGCCTTCTGGCGCAGGAAGTCCTGGCGGAACGCGAAGTGGAACGCTATGGCCAGGATTATACCGATGGTGAACACCATGTACGCCGCCCACCTGAGCTGCTCGTACAGGCCGAAGATCTCGTTCCCCGTCCCCAGGGCCGTGACGTAGTCGAACCGCGGCAGGTCGGTCATCTCCCCCGCCAGGTTGACCTCCATCACCCCGGCCATGATCCCGGCCACCAGCGCCAGCGCCACGTTGACCAGTATGACCGACACTATCACCACCGCGCCGTCCACCAGCTCAGTCAGGAACCCAGGGATCCTCAGCCTCACGGTGGCAACACCGCCGTGGGGCTTTAAGGCCCGCCGGCCCTTTTAACCCCCCGGCGGTGTTCCCGGCATGGGGGAGTCGTGGTCGTTCGACGTCAAGGTTGGCACGGTGGACGCCGTCCTGTACGCCGAGAGGGGGCGCCTGAAGATCGAGTCCGGCGACTCGGTGCTGGTCGACACCCGCTCTCTACGGTCCGTAGACACCAGGGGCGGCGAGAGGCTGGTCATAGTCTGGGAGGACGGCGGGGCGAGGCTGGCGCAGGTGGTGAGGGTGACGTCCGCCCCGGCGGTGGTGGCGTGCGAGAAGGTCGCCGAGATGGTGTCGCCCGGATCCTGGGCGTGACGCCGTCAGCCCTGCCCGGCGGCCCCGGCCCACTCATCCGGCGACATCACGTGCACGCCGAACTCGTCCAGGATCCTGCGGCGGGCGATTAGAAAGTCCTCGTCCCTAGTCAGGAGCACCCTGGCCTTGTCCCCCTTCCCCGGCGCGCATGACGCCTTGGCGAGTATCGCCTTGTCCGTCGTGAGATCCGGGATGCATTCCTTCCACTCGTACCTGCGCCATCCGGGCCTTCCCTCCTTCTTCATGTGGTGTTTTTTCTCGACGTGTGTCCTCCACTCCTCGAATTCGGCGAACATTCTCTCAAACATGATTCCAACTTGATCCTTCATCTCCTCCACCTTGTTGTTGTCGGCCACTATGCGATCGCGGGTCGCCTTCTCCGCCACCAGACGGCGCGCCACATCCTCACATTTCTTGCCTGTCTGCCTGCTGTCGTTGTTCTTCCACACCACCCCGCGCACCTCTTCGAACACGTTGCTTGCCATGTACAGCCTCTTGCTGTTGGACAGGGTGTCTATGATCCCCCTTATCGCGCCGTCCGGGAGTCCCTTCCCAGGCCCGGGCTTGCTCTTCCCGATCACTTCCATGTAATCCACCATCACGTTGGCGTCCGGCACCACGACGCACTCCTCCGGGTCGATCCTGGCCGCCACCCTGACCGGCTTGGGAACGCCCCGCGCTTCGGGCCTTGAGTGGGCCACGGTCCCGGCCGGTTCCCGGCGTAACGGGGCGGCCGGCTTCACGGCCCGGCCGCGCTTTTGCGGGGCCATGTACGCCCCTCCGCCGCCGGTCACCCGGCCCAGGTCGCCCCTCCCGTGGCCGCGCCGGCGGCCCCGCCTCCTGGATGCCGCCACCGCGGCGGCGACCGCACCCGCCACGACGACGGCCATGGCGAGCGTCCATGAATCCCCGGCGGGCGGCTGGGCGCCGGCGCCTCCCCCTCCCGCCGGGACCTCCCGTTGGACGGGGGCGGCTGCCACGCCACCCATGTCGCTGCCTGCAGTGGAGGCCGGGGGCTGCAGGGAGGGATACCTTACCGGGAGGCTGGCCTCGTGGTCCACGCAGTACGTCCTGCCAGTGTCGAGGCTCGCGGCAAACTGCGTCCCGTCGTCATGGCATCGCCCGTCGGTGAGCCAGGGCTTCAGGCAGAAGCGCTCGATGCCGACCACGACCACGTCGTAGTGCGGCCTGCACTCCCAGGGCTCCCCTGGGGGCTGGGCCGTGGCGCCCATCCCCCCGGCATGGGCCGCGGCCGCCAGTGACAGTGCGGCCAGAAGGCACAGCGTGGGCGCCGTCCTCATGCCGTACCGGCGGGATTCTGGTATGTATTGATTGCGGCGGCCGCCGGGCAGCCCGGAGGGCCCGGGGGTCCCCCTGGCTACCGGACGGTGGCGCCGGCCGCTTCTCCCGGGGGCGCCCCGTCGATCCGTATGGTGTCAAAGGACACCCTCTTCTCCCTGACGGCGTCCCTTATCCTCCTCTGGACACTGCTGAGCCCGGCCTTGCCCGACTTTACGTCCACCAGCGCCACCTCGATCGGATCCTCGCCGTCCATGTTCCGAAAGATGACGTAATCCACCGGGGCCCCCATGAACCTGGCCTCTGACGGCCTGTACTTTTCGCAGAACTCGCTCAGGAGGGGGGCCATGTGCTCGCCTATCTTCCCCTTCAGGACGTTCCTTGACTTGTCCACCGCCGCCCTGGATTCCTCCCTTATCCTCTCCTCCACGCCTGCCTCCTGGCTTGCCCTGTACGCCTCAAACCTGGAATTCCTTTGGGCGCGCATCGCGGCGTAAACTATCGCCATCCCGGCCAGCAGCCCCGCCACGGCCGCCGCCACCGCCTCGAACGTCAATGGCGTGGAGTACGCGGCGACTATTTAAGTCCGGGACGGCCGCCGCCGGGAAGCATTCCGGGCCATTCGAGTCCTCCCGTCCCCTCCCCCGCGATCCCGGCGACTGCCGTCTCGTCGCCACGGCCGGGGGGCCGTCTCCTTGGCGCCCTTTCTGGTCGGAAACGCGCCATGCAAGATAGCGGCCGGCGGGGGACCGGGGTCTAGGGATGCCGGCCGCTGGGTCGGCCGGCGGCGGGACGGGTCACCACTGCCTGTCCAGCGCCCGCGCCACCGCCCTGGCAAGCGGCGGGGGGACGGCGTCGCCGATCTGCCCCGCCACCTCCCCCCTGTTCCCCATGAAGACGTAAGAGTCCGGGAACCCCTGCAGCCTGGCGGCCTCCCTGGGCGTGAGCGCCCTGTCCTGCGCCGGGTGTATGCACCTGTTGGAGCCGGCGAACCCAAAGTTCCTGGTTATGGTGGGGGACGGCGCGTCGGCGCCAATCCTGGAGTACGAGGTGGAGAACCCTGACGCCATCCCGTCCGGTATGGACCGTATGCTCCTCCCAGAGTGGCGTATTATCCGCATCACCCTCTGGCTGTGCGCCGTCGCGTCATGCATCCCGGGGAAGCGGCGCCTCCCGCGCAGGCGGCGCGCGTATGGGGTGTGGGCCGGGCCCTGGAGGTAGCCGCCCCCGGACTGCCCGGCGGCGATCGGTTCCAGGTCCCAGATGGCGTCCCGTACCGTGACCCTTTTGCGCCTACCTGGCCCGTGGGTGGGGCGCGGGAACCCGAACCGCCCCCCCTCCCTGCTGCCGACCACCACCAGGCGCCTCCTGGACTGTGGCGCCCCAAAGTCGGCCGCGTCGAGCAGCTTCCAGTTCGCGGTGTACCCAATCCCGGCGAACCGCGCCAGCAACCCGGCCAACGCCTCCCCTCCTCGGTGGGTCACCAGTCCCGGCACGTTCTCCATGACGAACCATTTCGGGCCCGCCGCCCCCACCGCGGACGCAAAGTCCAGCAGGAGCCCGTTCCTCCCGTCCTCCACGCCGCCGGACCTCCGCGGTCGTATCGAGGAGAATCCCTGGCACGGCGGCCCCCCGATCACGAGGTCCGGGCGCAGGGCCGCGAGATCCGCCGCCCGGATGTCCCTGACGTCGCCGCGCAGCGTCCACGCCCCAGGGTGGTTCAGGATGAAAGTCCCGGCCGTGACCGGCGACGCCTCGGCGGCCGCGACCGTGAGGAAGCGGCCGTCCTCCTCGAACCCCAGGGACATGCCCCCCGCGCCGCAGAACAGGTCCAGGACCCGCAACCCCCCTCCAATGGGGGCGGCGCCTGGAGGGGGCCCCTGCCCGGCATTGCGGGCCCCGCGACTCCCCCCAGCGACGCGAGGTACGACCATGGCGAGTCCCATGGGGGCAACATGTCGGCGGCGATTTAAGGGACGGCGAGCCCTGGCCCCCTGAAAGCCGCCATGGATTCGCCGTGCCCGCGCGGCCGCCCCATGAAACAATATATTCCGTCATGAGTATTGCCGTTCAGGGACGCGGCGTGAGGGATCTTGAAAGGGACTATCTGGACATGGTTGTTGACTCGATCAGGGTTTCGGCTGGATACCGCCCGAAATTTGGGCGCGGTAGGGAGAGGAGCCTGACCCTGGAACAATTCCGGCAAATGTACGGGGGGGACGCCTTCTACCACTGGTTCGGGCTGGATGACCCGATGGTGTATGGCGCCCACAGGAGCGCCGGCGGCCTGACAAGCCTGTACAGGCAGATAGGCCATGGTTGCGAGAAACTCGTGCGGAGGATCATCCGGGATTCGTTTGGGCTGACCGACGATGACGTCATGTGGTCGTACGAGGTGAACGCCCCGGGAGCCGGGGCCAGGACGCTGAGGCTTGACGCGCGCATCCCGCTGGAAAAGATAGGCGACGTGGAAAAAAGGAGGAGGTTCCTCAATTGGATGAGGCGGTCGGCGGCGGCCGTCGGGGTGGACGGGAAGGTGGCCGACAACCTCCACGGGGCGGTCTTCGAGATACGGCAGGGGTACAAAAGCAAGGACTCGAAACGGCAGAATGCCGACATCGCCAACGCCACCCAGGCGTACATGGACGGGTATTTCCCGTGCATCATGGTACTCTCAGAGCAGGTTGACGGTGACGTTTTGGCCCGTTACCGTGAAAGTGGGTGGTGCATCGTCACTGGGGCGCTGGGAAAGTCCGACCCCCACTCATCCACGTATGATTTCATGCGGGATGTAGTCGGTTACGACCTGGCCGGATTTTTTGAGAGGAACAGCAATTCCATCCGCGGGGAGATAAACGGTGTCCTCAAGGCCATCCTGGACGTTGGTGCCACGTGAGCGCGGCGGGTGGAAGGATGCTGCAGAGGGCGGACTACACCCACAAGTTCAACAAGGGGGCCGGGAGGCACGGCTGGCTGCGCCTTACCCCGGCCTACTCCGTGAAGATCGTCGACGAGTTGATCGGGAGGTCTGGCCCGGGGGGGCGCGTGCTGGATCCGTTCTGCGGCACGGCGACCACCGCCCTATGCGCCGCGTACCGCGGGCACGAGTGTGTGACAGTCGACATAAACCCGTTCCTCGTATGGCTGGGGAGGGCTAAGACCGCCTCCTATTCCAAGGACTCCGCCGACGCGGCGCGGGCCGCGTGCGGGAGGATCGTGGCCGAAGCCGAGCGCGGCGGGGGGGCGGCCGCGACCCCGCCGCCAATCCACAACATAGGCAGGTGGTGGGGAAAGGCGGAACTTGACTCGCTGTGCAAGCTAAAGGCGTGCGTGGAACGCGAGTGCGGCGCCGATCCCGGCGCGCGCGACATCCTCATGGTGGCGTTTTGCAAGACCATGATAGGGGTATCAAACGCGGCATTCAACCACCAGTCAATGTCGTTCAAGGAGCGCCACGGGCGCGGCCGCGCCGCGGACGTCGGGGGGACATTCGGCATCGACGTGGAGTCCGTCATTGCCGGCATGGGGGGGAACCCGAAGGGGAAGGCGGCCGTGCTTGCCGGGGATTCCAGGCGGCTGGAAGCGGTGGTCGACGGGAGCTTTGACGCGGTGGTCACCTCCCCGCCATACGCCAACAGGATGTCATACATCCGCGAATTGAGGCCGTACATGTACTGGCTTGGGTTCCTCAACGACGGGAGGGAAGCTGGGGACCTGGACTGGTCGGCGATCGGGGGCACATGGGGGGTAGCCACCAGCAGGCTTGCCGGGTGGAAGCCCCCGGAGGGGGCATTTACCCACCCGCGCCTTGACGCGGCGCTTGAGGGGATGTCCAACCCCTCCAACAGGAGCGGGGACATACTTTCAAACTACGTAGCCAGGTATTTTGATGACATGTGGACCCATTTCAATTCCCTGGTCCGCGTGCTGAATGGCGGGGCGGAAGTCCACTACATCGTCGGGAACTCCACGTTTTACGGGACCCTGCTGCCGGTGGAGGGACTTTATGCCGAGATGCTCAGGCGCCTTGGGTTCCGTGACGTGCGGTGCAGGCCAATACGGAAACGCAACTCCAAGAAGGAGCTGTTCGAGTTCGACGTGTCCGGGCGATGGGGTGGCGGCTGACCCGGGACCCGCCGACCCCAGCGTGATGGCCACGGCCGCGGCTCACTCCCCCAGCAGCCTCCGCCTCGCGTGGCCCAGCTTGGCGTCGTAGTGCTTCTGCCTCGCCATGGCCACGGCCTCGTTGGTCGACTCCAGGCCCTTCTTGCCGCAGTAGACGCGGTAGTTCCTGCCGTCCACGGCGTACCCGTAGACGATGTAGGTGCCGCTGGGCCTGCGGACCTCGGAAATCGCCATGCACATAATCCGCCCGGTTGTTTATATTAGTTTCCTAATATCTACCCTTTTATACGATTCCCGCGTAACATATGGCATGGGAACGGAAGGAGCGTGCCCGGCGGCGACGCCGGGGCGAGCAGGGTTGCAAGCCCTCACGGGTTTCCAGGGGATCCCCCTGATGACCCCTGGCCGTGCCAGCGGACCATCCCGGGTCTTGGCATGCCACGGGGGCCCTGCCGCCCGGCATGTTCCGGACGTTCCCAAAACCTGCGGGTACCGGCCGCGCCGCCCCCGTCGCGGCCGGCCCGCCACCCCCCAGGATCCGGCGCCCCCGGGTGAGGCCGCTTGCTGATCCTGCAGGGCGGGGAGACGGTGAGGCGCAGGTATCCCGCCAAGATAAGGAAGATGGGGAAGGGCATATTCTACGTGACCAGCCGCAGGCTCTGCTTCGAGTCCGAGAGGCACGGGCTGTCGTTCGACCTGGGGTACGGGATGGTGTACAGGTGGGGCCGCGACAAGAATGGCGTGCACGTGGAGTGGCACGAGTACCCCGAGGGGTTCGAGAGGACGTACGAGGGGGACGGCCTGTTTGAGTTCTTCGACCACCCGGCGCACGCCGTGAAGGTGGAGCTTGCCAGGAAGAAGCTGGACGGCGGGCCGGCGTACCCGTTCGAGGCGGCCGCGGCCATCTACTACGCCTACATGGGCTTCCACAGGGACGGCTGCAACGGGTACCCAAAGTGGGGCGGGTGGACCTTCTGGGGGAAGTACTTTGACCGGAACGGGAACAAGAAGGACCACTTCCAGGACGCCTGGAGGATCCCGTGGAAGTACGTGAGGGAGGACAAGGGCCGCGACGCCCAGGGATTCCCGAAGGACTGGAGGGAGGTGAAACGGAGGGTCTTCGAGGAGGCGTACCTGGAGATGTGCGCCGACCCCGGAAAGCCGCTGGGGGAGATCGTGAACAAGCGTGGCAAGCCTGATCCGTCATACCCCGACAGGTCCTACTACAATGAGACGTCGTACCCCGACGGGACGCATTACCTTATAGACCCGCAGACCGGGAGGCCGTACCCGGCGCTGGGCGGTTCCCTGCTGGAGCAGGACGTCTACTGCTACATTCGTTGGGAGGGGCTGCACTCTGCCACCGAGAGCGTGCGCCGGAAGGCAGGCGGCCCGTGGCTGGAGGAAAGAATGGCGCGTGTCGAGAAGGACCTCAAGGTCTGCGAGAACCCGATCCGCACCAAGCACGAGATAAGGCACCTCGAGGAGATCGGGAACAGGAAGGCCCTCACGTCGCGCCACGGGAGGGTGCCGCGCAAGCTGACCTTCGTCCCCGGGAACGGGGACGGCAGCGAATTGCTCACCAGGATCTACGAGGACATGCTCGTGCGATGCGACACATGGCCGCATCCCGAGTTCAACATGGGCCCGCACACCATGTACGAGTTCGTCGACAACTGCAAGCGGGTGTACCCGTACTACCTCAGGCTGGTGGAGCTCCTCAGGGAGGGGGCCAGGGACGGCACCTTCAAGGTGCCTGACCACTTTGGGACCTACGGGAACGAGGTGGCCAGGCTCCTGAGGAAGAAGATGGACGCCGGGGAGGACGTCTCCGGCTGGACCCCTGACGTGAGGGTGATGACATACCAGGAGGAGCACGACAGGGAGGTGGCCGAGTTCGGCCGCCTCCTGGCCGAGACCGTATAGCCGCCCCGCCAGGCGGGAGCGGGGGGAGGGTCTATCCCCCCTCCACCTCGCCCATCGAGTTCCTGTCGATCATCTCCCGGATCTTCTTCGCGGTGAAGCCCTTCTCCCCGTTCTGCTCCACGAGGTCGTTGATCATCTGGTCCTTCACCCTGGACTCTGCCACCTTTCCCTCCAGGTCCCCGTTCTCCGCCACCAGGCCGTTGAATGCCTCGTCAAGGTCCCCGTCGTCCAGCGTGCCACTGACCAGTGACCGCTGGAGGTTCCCCATTGGGCCTCGGAATTCCGAGGCGGCGTCGGCGAGGTCGGCGTCCATCCTCCCCTCCATTTCCATCTGATCGAGCTTGTCCATGACATTTTCATGCTTCTCATCGGAGGTGGTTTTCTCGTTCCAGTCACCGCTGGCCTTGTCGCCTTCCGGCAGCCTGTCGTCCATGGCCTCGCTGCTCTCCTCGCCCCGGTGCGTGGCGTCGCTGTCCGTGATGGCCTTGGAGATCGCCGCGTCCTGCGTGCGCGGCGACATCAGCGCCGCCGACGCCGGGTCCACGCCGTGGCCCATCTCCGCCCCGGAGTGCACGCCGCCGGCCAGCGACTTCGCGTCCACCCCCACGCCGCCCATGCTGGGGACCCCGGCCGAGGCGATCCCGCCCATGGCCCCCGCCCCGAGGCCCTTCAGCGCCGCCAGCGCGCCCCCGCCCAGTCCCTTGCCGCCCCTCGAGGCGTCGTGCGCCGCGGTGGCCGCCGAGGAGACGGCCATCCCGGTTATCATGGCGCCAGACTGCACGGCCGAGCTCACCACCTGCGTGGCCATGGTGGTGACGTTGCCCAGTATCGGCACCAGGATCACCGGCAGCGTCACGGCGAAGAACACCACGGCCATGCTGGTGATCCAGGTGTAGACGAACCCGTCGACGGCGGCGTCCTGGCCCCCGGCCTCGGCTATGGTCGCGGCACCGACGACGATTATGGCCGCCGACATGAGGGGGAGCAGCAGCAGCGCGGGGAGGGCGTTGATCATCTTGTTGGCGAACTCCTCGACGCGCGGGATCAGCGAGAGCATGAGGAAGAGCGGGAGCGCGGCGATGATCATCCCCACGAGCATGTCGGCCATTATCCCTATCATGATGGAGAGGATGAGCACCTGGAGCGCCACCAGGGCCTTGGTCAGCATCAGGAACATGTTCTTGAAGACGTCCTCCCCGCGCTGTATCCCTCCCTGGACGTCGCCCATCCAGCCTATGTTGGCGTCGCTGCCGGCGGGGCCGACGATCTCCCCCTTGATCTGGTCGGCGATGGTCACCACGTTCCCGCCGTCGGTCGCTATGAGGTCCGCCGCCGCCGGGGGGACCGCCGGCTGCCCCGGGATGGGGGGGATGGAGTCTTCGGTGGCGCGCAGCATCTGGCCGAACACGTAGGTGACCTTGAACTCGGGGCGGCACACGGACTCCATCTCGGCGAACGTGTTGGGCGCCGACCCGAGTATGTACGGGTTCCCGTCCACCTGCGCCCGCGCGTCGACGCCGGCCACGCAGGGGGAGTCGTCGTCGAACGAGTACAGCGGGTTGAGCACCCAGTACGAGACGTTGGTGACGCCCGCGGCAAGCTCGTCCCACAGCGGGGGGAAGACCATGATCACCAGCATGAACAGCAGCGACTTTGAGATCATCCTGTTTGCCGTCCCCTGCTGCATGATCCCGGTCTCCGTGGACTCCATGAACTTGGCGAGTCCGGCGAAGACGAGCACGACCACGAAGAGCCCGAACGCCAGGATCCGCATGCCCTGGAACACCTTGAATGTCTCATTGCCGTCCTCCTGCCCGCCCACTATGGTGTAGTCGAACCCTGGCGTCTGGAACGCCAGGGCGATGTAGGTCTTGTCGAGTATCCCAGACCACGCGACTATCACCCCGACCATGGCCACGACCATCATTATCCCGGCGCCCACGACTATCATGGAACCTATGGCCGGGACCCTCTTCCGGGGGCGCGCGGCGCCCCACGCCATCTTCCTCACGGGATCAAGAGTCGCGGGCGTATTTAACAGGGAATGGGGGTGGGGGCGACCACGTGCCAATTTGGCACGTGGTCCCGGGCCATGTCGCGCCGCCGTCTCGAACGCCCTCCTGTTCTGTTCCCTGGCCCGCACTTCACTCCAGGAATCTGGGACATCCCCGGCCCGGAAGATCCGCGCGCGCCGTCGACCTGAGGGCGAGCCTGTCGCACCCCCCCCGTGCCGCAGGTGGTCGGCGGGACGCCCCTTCCGCCCGCCACCGGCCTTGCCGGCCTGGTTCCGCACCTGGAGCATGGCTGGCCTGGCGGCGTCATCCTCCCCCCGGCCTCCCGAACCTGACCACCTCGGTCCTTGAGATCCTGTAGATCCCCCGCCGCCTCATGATGGCGATGGCCAGCGAGCGTCCCGCCGAGCGGCGCCGGGAGGATTCCCTGTTGTTTGATCTCCTCAGCACCCCAGCCCACCCGGCGGGCCGGTCCCCGGCCTCCCTCCTGGCCGTCCCGGCGCCGACGTCCCCCCGCCTCCTCGCGCTGGACCGGTTCTGCCACAGTTCGGCCGAACGGGCGCACCGGCGCGAGCAGTACCTGCCCCTTCCACGCCCGGCCTTGCCTGGCCCGATGCTCCCCCCGCACGCCAGGCACGCGGCGCCGGCCGTCAGATCTCCCGCGCCCGGCACGCGTCCTGGCCGGGGCGTCTGGCCGGGCGCCCCGGTCAACGGATCGTCCCCGCCAGCGCCCGCGCCACCGCGGCCGCCAGCAGCGGGGGCACGGCGTTGCCGACCTGGCCGTACTGCGAAAGCGTCAGCCTCCCGCTCCTCCCGCCAGAGGTCCTTGGGCCGGTGAAGCGGTACCAGTCGGGGAAGGACTGCAGCCTGGCCGACTCCCTGACGGTCAGGATCCTGTCCCGCGAGTAGTGTATCATGTCCTCCATCATGAACGCCCTGGGGCGGAATTCCCCCAGGAAGCGCGCCAGGTGCTCGAAGAGGGAGTTCCGCGGGTCCCCCTCCTCCCCCGCCCCGGCGTAGGAGAATCCCTGGCAGGACGGCCCGGCCGCCACCAGGTCCACGGGGCCGACCGCGCGCCTCGCCTCGGCGGCGTCCACGTCCGCGATGTCGGCGCACACCACCCCAGAGCCTTGGAGGTTGGCGGCGTACGTCCTCGCCGCGTACGGGGAGGAGTCGACGGCGAGGCGCACGTCGAACCCGGCCATGGACAGGCCCAGGCCCATCCCCCCGCGCCGCAGAAGAGGTCTATCGCGGCCATCCCCCCCCCCCCGCCCGGGACGGCCGCCGCGCGCCGGCCAGGCCCTAGATGGAGGTGGTCACGGTCGGGTGGCGGAGGCCGACCGTGACCTCGCTGTCGGCCCACTCGAACTCCACCAGGCCCACCGGGTAGGGGCCGGCGACGCTTTCGGGCACCAGTCCGATTATGTCCGCCACCACCGCCAGGTAGAACTCCACGTAGTCCCCCTCGGAGAGGCCGGGGATCACCTCGACGTGTCGGTCTATCCAGAGGCCCCCAAAGTCGTAGCCGATCCTGGCCGACGCCTCCCTGTCGCCGCCTGCCGCCCGCTCTATCGGGTCCGTGAAGACGTGCGAGTCAGCCACCGCCACGCCGCGCCTGTCGGTCACCGCCGACGAGCCTGAGAGGAGCACCCTCTTCCCCTTGGCAAAGTCGCCGCACTCGCTGTCCACCGAGGCGCCGCCGGACCCGATCGTGCGCTCCTCCCCGTTGACGAAGAGCCGCATCCACACCTCGACGGGGCTGCCTATCCCCGGGATCGACCTCACGCCCTGGCCGGCGGGCGTGGCCCAGGCCATCTCCTCCACGGCCGGGGGGGCCAGGCCGCCTATGACCTTCCCGTTCTCGACGTGCCCGCCCCCGATCACGTCCGCGCTGATCCTCACCTTGAGGTCCCCGTGGTCCGAGGCGATCGTGGAGGAGTACGCTATGGCGCACGCCTGCTCGTCCCTTATCTCCCCCCTGGGGAGCCCGGCCTTGGGGGTCGTCCCGGTGGAGCCGGACTCCGTGGAGCTGACCGAGTCGGATATCTTCATGCTCCCGGATCCGAGCACGTCCACGTACTCCATCCTGGTCGGGGTGTCCTCGACCTCGAACGCCAGGCCGCCGTACCTCGGGATGACCGGGAAGTAGGCGTCTCCGCCGTCGGCGGCGTACTCGCCGTCCAGGTACGGGAGGCGGAGATCCGGCAGCCCGTCGCCGACGAGCCTGGCCTCCTGGATCTCGAGGTCGAACATGATCGGGATCTTGACCGACGAGTACACGTTGATCACCACGTCGTCCCCGGATCCGGTCATCATGGCCTCCCCGTTACGGTGGTCGAACACTATCGTGCCGTCGCACGCGTGCCGTGGCTCCTCGCAGTGCATCGGGAGGTCGTGCATGTGGAACTTCGGCTGGTACCCGTCCCCGTAGAAGCTCACCGGGTACTTCGTGGTTATCGGCGTCCCCAACGGCTTGGCCCAGTAGAGTCCCACGTCGTGTATGGTGTCCTCGATCATCGTCACGAAGGAGAACCTGTTCGGGCCGCTGGGGGTGATTTCCAGGAAATCGTGGCCGTAGGCGTCCCCGTAGATCCCGCTTGACACGTCGGTCGTGCCGTTCTCGGTGGCGTTCACCAGCATGTACACGTATGGGGACTGGGGGTCGGTGGCGTTCCTCCCCGCCCCGTAGTAGAAGAAGTCGCCGGTGAACGACGGCGTCCTCTGCACTATCCCCGCCGGGTACCCCCGGATTATGTCCAGCATCGGGACGAACGTCTCTATGATCCTGACGGTGGTGCCTTCGGCCAGGTCTCCCCTGACCGAGAACGTCGGGGTGCCGTCCAGTATCTCCACGATGAACGTGTTGGGGGCGCCTCCCGGCGTCGGGCCCGCGAACGTGAGCTTGTTCGCGGCCACGTTCACCGTCTGGTTTGTCCCCCCGACCCAGTGGTGCTGGACGTTGGCGGTGTGGGGGGCGATGGCGTGGAACGCCCTCTCGTGCAGGCTTGGCTTCCCCCGGCCGTCGCTGTAGAACGCCCGGAACACGTCAGGGATGTCGCCGACCCTCGAGTCCGCCTCGTCGAATTCGGCGATCATCCCAGTCGTGGGCCCGTCGTAATGCACGTACGGCCGCATCACCTCCATCCCGCAGTCGTCCGGGCTGGCGGGATCGAGGATCGAGTTGCACCCGTCGTTGAAGATCAGCACCCCCTCGGGGTCGTCGTGGACGATCCTGGCCGAGAAGGGGAGCAGCCTGACATAGTCCTCCACGGTCCCGAGCTCTGAGACGTGGACGTCGATCGGGAACTGGTTGCCGAGGTCCGTGACCATGAAGAACTCCGCTGCGAGCGCCGGCGGCGCGGCGGCCATGAGGATGGTAAGCGCCGCCGCGGCGGCCGCCGGTGCCCGCATGCCGCACAGGTAGCTGGGGGGTATATTAGGGGCCGTCATCGGCACGCGAGGCGGAGCAGGCCCCCCCCCCGACGCCGGGGAGGCCCCCATAGCAGGCACGCCATCCCCATGGGCCTGGAGTTCGGCCGGGCCGGCAGCGTCCCCGCGGACCGGTGGAACCGGCTGGCCTGCCACGTGGCCATCGACGCGTAGGCCTCGGCGGCGACATCCTTCTTTCCGGCGCCGTCCCCCGGCCCGCCGGCCGGCGGGGTGATCATGGGTACGACGCCGCCAGCAGGTCGACGGCTCCCACCATCATTCCTAATTGGCTCAGGCACATCACCGCCGCCATCACCCGCGGGTTGGCCGGGATCATCTCGGTCCACGCCGTCCTCCACCTCCCCGGGACCCCGACGTCCACGAGCATTGGGAGGACCAGCCCCTGGACCAGCCAATCCTCATTTTGCCTGAACCTGAGGAGGAAGGATCCCCCGGCGTTCCGCTCCATCCACCTCCTGTTCATGATCGGGGTGGCCTTTTTCGGGGCGTCGAACCTGGTTTTGGAGTGGTTGATCTTCCTCTCCCCCCAGTGGAGCGTGTCGGACTCCTCCCTGTACGCCCACGCCGCGCACTCCAGCTCCCATGGGACGTCCAGGTCGTACCCGCGCAGCGCCTTCAGGATGTGATCCAGCTCGGCGGCGCCGTCGTCCACGCCCGGGTCTATCCAGAATGGTTCCTCCAGTGCGGCCATGCGCCTCTGCTGGCCGGCGTCGATCTTCCACTTCCTGTCCAGCCTGGCCCGTTCCGGCGGTCCCCCCGGCGGCGGGGCGGGGCACGGGGGCTCCCCGTAGGCGATCCAGGATATTATTCGCCCGTCGTAGACGTTGCCGTCCCAGAGCGCGGGGATGATCCCCTCCATCCTCCGGTTGGCCGGGACCATGGCGGTCCAGCGCTTCTCCCCCTCCATCCTGACGGAGAACAGCGAGTCCATCCGAAGGTCGGTCCCCTGGCGCTCCGGGTCGATCGACGCCGTGATCCGGAAGCGGGATGAGGAATGGCGCTCCAGCCACCCGCGGTTCATGACGGGGAGCTCGCGGCGCCGGCCGTCCTGCTCCCAGGAAAACGTGGGGGAGATCTCCCGCCGCTCCCACTGCCAGTTGTGCACCCGCGGGGGGAGGGAGAAATCCAGCGCGCATATCCCTACCCAGTGGCGGCCCATCATGTTCAGCCACGGGTCCTCCCACTGGTTCCACGCCGGCCCGATCAGGTCGGGGTGGATTATGCAGTCCCGCGGCGCCGCGCCCCCCGCCTCCCTGGAAAACTCCGCGGTTTCGCCGGCGATCCTGCCCACTATGCCGTCCTCCAGCGCCTGGATCATGTCGTCCAGATTGATGGTGTGGGGGAAGTCGCGGCCCCTCACAGCCACAGCGCCGCCCGGAGGGGGAGGACGGCCACGTGGCCGCACCTGGAGCACGTGGCGGGGACGGTGGCGACGGTGGGCCTCATCGGCTCGTACTCGTGCTCGCATTCCCGGGATGGCGCGGGCGCGTCCCGCGCGGCCCTGGTCCCCCTGGCCCTGGGGGCCGCCCTGGCCGACCTTCCGAGGGCGGTGGAGCAGTCGTGGGAGCACGTCCTCCGCCTCGACGTGGTCTTGGCGCGGTACCCGCCCCCGCACACGTCGCACTTCCTGTCCTCCTTCACGGCCGCCGCCCCCCGCCGCCGGCGCGCGGCCCGCGGCGTCCGTTCCCGCCCCTGCCGGCGGCCTGGCGGCCCCGCCCAAGGTGCCAGGATACGAAGTCGAACCAGCTCCTCCCCTCCTCGGCGAACCTTCGGACGTCTATCACGCAGTATGGCACCCCGTGCCTCCTGTACTCCCTGTTCCTCCTGGCGGTCTTCTCCCTGTTCCTCCCCTTGTAGTGCCAGGCGCCGTCGACCTCGATCACCAGCCTGATCCCCCCGCTGCCGTCCAGGACGGTGACGTCCGGGGTCCTGACTATCAGCCCGGTGTCCAGCAGGTTCCCCATCCTCCGCGACACCAGGGCGTGGGGGATCCCGTGGCAGAGCGCCACCACCCTCCCCCTGCACATCAGCAGCGCGTCCTCCCTGCGGATGAGATCCCTGTCGATCCCCTCGGTCTGCTCGAGGTAGGACGCGATCGCCGCCAGCTGGACGCCGTCCCCGGCGCCCGCCGCCCCCATCACGTCCGTGTCCCCCTGTGGATCATGTCGAGGGTGGGAGCGAATTCCCCGATCCTGCCGGCGTCGGCGATCCCGTAGAATATCCCCCCGGCCTTCCTCAGGAGCCCGCCGTCCACCAGGGAGCCGAAGGCCACGCTGAAGTCCTTGTCGCTGACCACCTTCCCGTACGTCATGGCCAGCTCCTCGCTGGACCTGGCGTACGTCCCCCCGTTCATGGCGTGCGCGCGGGCAAGCGATAGTATCATCAGGGCCAGCGGGGTGATCCCCAGGCCAGCGGCGGCGCGCATCGCCAGGCCTGAGGAGGTGGCCCACAGGGAGTCGCCGTCCCTGGCCAGCAGCCCCTCCCGCACCGCGATGCACAGCTTCTCGTCGAAGAGGTTCCCGGCCCCGCCGCGGATCTCCTCCCTGAGCCGCCTCGCGTCGACCACGCCGTCGCCGACCCCCTCCAGGATCCTGGACAGCAGCGAGCCCCGCCTGGCCCTCCTCCTGTGCCAGTCCGGGGGGAGCCTCCCCCTGTCTGCCGGGGCGGGCGTCCTCATCCCCCCCACCGGATCTCCCCGCAGCCCGGGGGGTGGTACGAGACCTCGGCGGCGGCCATGTCTATCAGGTACCACCTGCCGTCCCTGCCGCGGGCAAAGTCGACGCTCCATGCCGCGCCGCCGACCCTCCGGGCCACCTCGCGGGCCATGCCGGCGATCGTCGCCCCGGCGGCGGCCACGGCGCGGTTCTGCCACTCCAGTATCCCCCGCCACCCCGGGTCCATCCCGCGGGCCAGCCGGCCGCCCCTCTCGGCCCACGCCGCGACGGCGTCTGGGACCCAGTACGGGTGGACGCACCGCGGCTCCCCGCCGGAGACGAAGGCCCTGGCCTCGACGGATATCGGGAGGCGGTCGAAGGCGCAGAACCCGGCGTCCAGGTCCAGCCACTTCCTGAGCACGACGGCGGAGTCCACCAGGTCGAAGCACGCGTTCAGGTCCAGGATCTCCATCAGGTGCGGCAGCAGCGCCCTCCTGGACGGCAGCCTGCAGGTGCGGCGGAACATGTGCTTCTGGGAGGAGTGGTCCGTCCGGAGGAACACCGGGTACGGTTCCAGATCCTCGAGCGCCGCGTACAGCTCCTCCGCGTGGGAGCCTAGGGCCCTCTCGCCGTCCATGACCCCCGACAGCGTGCGGTATGGGATCTCCACGATCCGGGTCTCCGGCTGCGGGATGTCCAGGTCCCTCACCAGCGGGTGCCAGTGCAGCATGCTGCTCCTGACGTAGTGCCCGGCGAGATCGGAGAGGTCAGACAACGTCGAACCCCACCGGGTTGGGGTGCCCCCTCGGGCACTCCGCGGACACCTGCGTGACCGTGATCCCCCCCTGCCTCGGGCTTATCGGGGCGGTGGCGGCGCCTATGGGGGACCCGCACGCGTAGCACCTGCGCGGCCTCGTCCTGATCACCGGCCGCCCCCCCTCCGGTACTGCAGCGGGTTCCGGATGCCGCGGCAGCTGTGGTCCCGGCGGCACAGCCCCATGCCCTCCAGCTTCGCGCATCCCTGGGGGGAGTAGCCGGCGCCGTCGATGTGGGCCACCTGGGCCGCCGTCACCCGCTCCGAGTAGTCCGGGGCGCCGGAGAACAGGGAGGCGACCTCCCCCCTGGAGCGGCCGGCGCGGAGCATGTAGGACGCCACCAGGAACCTCCCGGAGTGGTTCAGGTTCTCCCCCCTGGACATCGCGGCCGCGGCGTGTTCCACGCAGGGGGGGATCCCGTCGCTGCCGGCGGCCGGCCTCCTGGCCGGCCTGGGCGCCATGGCCGCCACCTCCGACGCCGGGCCGGATATGTCGCCCTCCCACCCGCGGTCCAGCCTGACCCCCCGTATCGCCGACATCACGGCGTCCGTCAGGTCCGCCCGGAGGAGCCTCCTCAAGTCGGCGCCGGCGAGCCTGACCATCCCGGAATCGACGTCGCGGTTCACCAGCTTCCACGCCGCCTCCCCTATCCGGACGGAACGCCGGAGGTACGCCGGGACCGGCACCAGGTACGTCCCGCCCGACGCGGCCGCCCCGATCATCTCCGCGGCGTCTGCCATCCTCCCGGCCAGGGCGGCCTCGGCGCGCCTCGATTCGCCGAGGGCGAACCTCCTGGAGAGCGGCTCGCTGCCCGCGGCGGAGAGGAGCACCAGGGACGCGGCGTAAAGGACGGCCGACTTTGGGTAGATCCTCCCACCCACCACGTCCTGGCCCTCCCTGGACGGCCTGCCGGCCACGCAGGAGGAGATGTTCTCCACGGCGCCCCTCAGGATCCCCGGGTCGCGCAGCGCCGCCCCCATGTCGAACGAGCCCGCCTTCAGCGACTCGATCGCGCCGAGCGCCGGGTACCTCGAGGCGTCCATCTCAGGCCAGCGCGTCGGTGTAGGAGCGCGGCACGTAGCGCTTCATCGTCCTCAGCAGGTCCCGGATCCCAGAATCGATGACGTAGGTCGGGGCCGAGTCCCCCTCCTCCCTGACCGACCTGCCGCACCCCTGGAGGAACCTCGTCAGGGCGGCGTACCTGTACCACACCTGGCTCGCCGCCGCCTTGCGCCTCACCCTGGGGTCGGACATGGACGGGTAGGGGACCTTGTAGATCACCTGCCACTCCGACAGCCTCCCCCTCAGGTCCACGCCGCTCCAAAGCGAGGGGGACAGCAGCACCGTCGGCTCCTCGGACTCGACGTGCCTGGCAAGCTGCTCCTCCCTGGTGGAGTCCCCCCGGGCGAACACGGGGACGAGCCTGTCTGGTTCCTCGGCGTTCCTGATTATCTCCACGCACCTGGCCACCGAGGTGGCCAGGATCAGCCCCTTCTGCCCCGAGTGCCTCCTCATTACCTCGTTCACCCTCCCGCAGGCGGCCAGGTGCTCCGAGGGGGTGGTCCTCTCGTTGATCCTGGCGACGTCCAGCATGTGGATCCTCCTGTTTTCGGGGGGGAAGGGGGAGTCGTGGACCTCGACGAAGGCCGCGTCGCGCACGTCGATCCCCATGGAGTGGCAGAACGGCTCGGGGGAGATCGTCGCGGACATGAAGAGCTGGCGCGGCGCGTCAAAGTACGTCCGCGCCACCCCGGACACGTCGGCCATGGTGACCGTCAGCCTCCTCGAGCCGGAGCCGTACCCCGTGACCAAGTTGTCCGGCCTGGCCTCGGCCTCCCTGATCAGGAGGCGGCACTTTTCGGCGACGAAGGCGTAATAGTTGACGTTGGAGCCGTCCCCCCTGGCGCGGCGCGCAAAGTCGGCGTGTATCGCCCAGAGCGCGGCGCGGACGGAGTCGACGTCCGCCCTCGGGCCGACTTCGGCGCCGCACTCGTCGAGCTGCTCCCTGTCCACGGTGTGGGTCACGTGCGCCACCAGGGCGTCCTCGATCTCGTGCGCCTCGTCGCAGACCAGCGTGTCCTTCCTGGCCTTCCCGTGGCGGGCGAAGTGGAAGAAGGAGGCGTAGTTGTACACGGCGGCCTCGGACAGCATGGCGGTGTACTTTGCGGTGTAGTAGAGGCACGAGTCCGCCGGGCCGCTGACCGTCCCCCCGGGAAGGACGGTGAACTCCGACGGCATCGGCTTGCGCGTGCATGTCATCTTCTTCCCGCCCTCCCTCCAGGTGCACCTGCCCTGGCTGCATGGCGCGCCCTCGGCCGGCCCGCCGTCGAGTTCCAGGCACCTGTAGTTTGACTTGCCCATCGCCACCGGCAGGCCCGCGAAGTCGCGGGCGTACTGGTGCTGGAGGAGGCGCTGCCTCGTGACTATCCCCCCTCCCCCGTGGTGGTTGAGGAACGTCATGGCCACGTGGCTCTTGCCGACCCCGGTGGGGGCGCAGAGTATGACGTGGCGGTACCCGGACTTTAGCGCCTCGGAGATCCTGGAGATTATCTCGGCCTGCTGGGGGCGCGGCGTGGCGCCGCGGGGGAACGACGCTAGCATGGGAAGAACGCCCCCATGGACTCCTGCCTGGTGCCGTCGGCGATGTCCCTGGCCGAGATCCCCATGGCGGGGAGGATCTGGTCCAGCGTGGACGCCAGGAAGTCGACGTACTTTTTGCGGTCCACCGCCGACGCCGACGCCATCTCGACGGGGACCGCGCCGCCCCTCGTCTTCACGTAGGCCACGCTGTCGCCGGCGCCGAGCCTCGTCCCGGCCCCGGCCAGGGCGTTGGCGGCGCGGACGTGCTGGGGGAGGGCCTTGGAGTACTCGGCCGGGTCCCTTGACAGGTTCATCCGGAAGGCCAGCTGGTTGAGGGGTATGTCGCCGTCGCGCAGGACGCCGACGTCGGCCCTGACCTGGTCCCTTATCCTCCCCCTGGCGTCGTCCACCTTCCCGGGTTCCGTGATCCCCGCGAGCAGCGATATCACCCGGGAGAACGCGGCGGAGATGAACGGCGGGGTGTGGCTCTTCTTCCCGGTGAGCCCCTTGACGTCGGCCTTCCCGTCGGACTTGCGGATCCCGACGTAGTTCTTCTTCAGCCCGGACAGTATCATGTAGCGGTACTCGCGGTCCACCTCGAGTTCCACCCCGTCGCGGCGGCCCGCCTCCTCGATTACCCTCCCCTTCATGGCCTCGTCGGCGCCGCGGATGAACACGGAGTCCGTGTCGCCGTACAGCACGTCCACCCCGTTGGCGCGGCAGTATTCCACCAGCCCGGTGATGGCGCGCCTGCCGGACGCCGTGATGGAGTCGGCCACCGGGAGGTAATACAGGGGGAACGCCTCCATGGCCATCACCCCGTAGCTCGCGTTCATCAGGACCTTGATGGCCTGCGAGATGGTGTCGTACTGCCTCCCCTTTCCCCCCGGCAGCGACCCGTCCCTGGCCAGCCTCTTGTAGTACCCCACCCTGAGCTTCCTCAGGGCCCCTATCAGCACCGCCATCATCCCGTTCCGCCTGGAGCATGACCAGTATTCCGTCCCTGGGATCAGGTGCCCCCGGCACTCCGGGTGCGGGCAGCCGACCGTCTCCCACGATATGTTGTTGCGCTCGATCAGCCCGGGGTACATGGACGCGAAGTCCAGCACTGTCACGTCCCAGTGCACCCCGGGCTCGGCGTCCAGGACCTTCCCGCCCTCGAAGCCCGCCCCGGGGGTGGCGTTGCGGGCCCTGCACTCGGACTCCCTCGGCACCAGCATCCCGTTGGCGCGCATGTGGCGGTGCATCATGGAGAGGATCCAGCGCGAGATCCCGGTCCTGGACAGCCTGTCGATGGGAAGGGACGTTATCCTCGCCAGGATGACCAGCAGCTGCATGACTATGCCCCCGTCGTACGCCGACAGGCCGTACGTCATCGCCGCGTCGTGGTGGCAGTACCTCGCCAGGTCTGCCGGGGGCATCCTGGACGCCTCGGAGCCGGACCCGATCTTGGACTGCCCGGTCATCGCGCTCGACACCGCGTCCAGCCCGTAGGTGTCGTACCTCCCGGAAAAGGCGTAGTTCTGCAGCGAGCGGTTCGAGAACACCCCGTAGAGGTCCACGTGGACCGGGCCGTCCACGAGGACCCTGTCGCCGGCGCGGCGGAAGAACCCCCCGTGGGCTATCCCGAGCCGCTCGGCGCGGTTGGCGAGGTAGGGGACGTCGAACCCGTCCCCGAAATAGCTCAGTATCACCGGGTAGGACCTCAGCACGGAGATGGCGTCGGAGATCATCTCCGACTCGCTCTCGTACCTCCTCACGGTCACCCCTCCCTCCTCGTAGGTCCCGGCGGGGGACGCCAGCACGAATGACTGCTCCATGTCGCCTGCCGAAAAGGCCACCGCGGTCACCCCGTGCCTCCCGGACGTGTCGACCCCCTCGGTCTCGATGTCGAACGCGCAGCGGCGGAACTCGGGCACTGGAGCGTCGAGCATGTCGGCCAGCCTCGATATCTCCATCCCCAGGCCCTCCGAGTCGGGGAGGGCGGAGTCGCCGATCCCGGCCAGCACCTCCGACAGCCTCTCCTGCATCCTGGCGGACTTGACGTGCGGGTGCGGCCCGGGGGGGCAGCCCGGGGGGCCAGGGACGTACCAGCACCCTGGGATGATCCCGTGGTCGTACAGGTACGACTCGGCGGGGTGGATCGAGCCCTCCCACCCGTCGCGGTCGCCATCCTCCCGGCGGAACCTGCGCAAGGAGTCGGTGATCAGGTCCAGCCTCGGCTCGCCGCCGCCGTCCTCCACCAGGCCGTACGCCGCGTGCCTGCCGGCATCGTGGACCACAGTCCCGGAGTCGGAGTAGAATTTCAGCTTCGCGGCACCGTCCTCCACGTACGCCGAGAGGAGCAGCATCGGCCCCCCGGCGCCGTGGGGCCGGCCGTGCGTCATCGGCCCCTCCCGTACGCCATGCAGTAGTGTACCAGGCCGGCGGGATCCGATCCGATCCGGGTGTCGCGCCGGCACCTCTTGCGGTATCCGGTGATCATCCAATGCCGCCCCCCATGGCCGGCTCCAGCCTGGAGTCCGGCCCGGCGTCGAGCACCAGCCTCCTGGCCATCTTCCTGATCAGCCCCATTGACTCGCGCGAGCGGCGCTCCCGCTCCCGGTCGAGGACGGCGCTGGTCATGGTCGGGTCCGTCACCCACCGCCTGGCGGGCGCCCTCCTCTTGATCGAGATCCTGGCGGAGACGTCCTGCGGCGCCGGGTGGCGATCGCGTCTCGTGAACCTCGCCCACGCCGTGCTGCACCCCCCGCCGCACGTCACCCTCCTCGACGGCCTTCCAGGGGGGGACTTGCAGCGGAACTTCCGCCCGCACGCCGGGCACCTGCGCTCCACCCAGAAGCCCCTCCCGACGTACCGCTCCAACTACCTCCCCCTCCTGCGCAGGATGGCAGAGGCGAGTTCCATCGCCAGGCGCTTCCGGGCCTGGCTCCTCCTGGTCGCCTCCCTGCTCACCACCTTTCCCCACCCCCCGGCGCCGTCCACCCTCCGGCTCCTCCCGTTGTGTGCCATCGGGTGCTTGATGCTCACCGCCGCCACCCCGTGCATTTTCCTCGGGAATTTGTAGAGGGAGCATCCCCCGCCGCAGGTCATCCGCCTGTTGGGGTGCTTCGGGGTGTCCTTCACCAGGAGGCGCGCCCCGCAGGTGGCGCAGGCTATCTCCTTCTCGTACCAGTGGATCTTCTTGGCCGCCCGGCCCCCGCCGGCGCCGGCCGTCCCGCGCGCGGGGGGCGTCCGTGGGGAGAGAACCGCGCCGGCCGCCGCGATCATGTAAGCCCCTCGATGATCCCGGTGATGGCGGCTATCTTCAGCCTGCACCCCCGCAGGTCCGAGGACAGCTCGTCCTGCCATCCCTTGAGCTCCATCAGGATTGTCGCCATCCTCGCGTCCCGCGCCGATCCTGCCATGGAATCCAGCCTCCTCGAGCCGCTTTCCAGGGCGGCGGCGGCCCGGTCGATTATCTCCAGCACCTCCCGCATGGTCTCCAGGTCCTTCCCCCGCGGCGTGGCGGCGCCGGGGTTCACCGGCCAGCCCTCCCGAGCATCCTCGCGGCCATCCTGGCCCGCTGGTGCGCCGCGACGGCGCGGCGGAACCCCGGTTCCATGGGGGCGAACCACCCGGCGGAGTCCCGGTGCGTCGCGTACTCCAACAGCATCCTGAGCGCGCCCGCCGGCCTGGATGGGAAGGCGGCCGCGCATCTGGCCAGGGCGAAGGGGGGGTAGTACCCGATGCAGCGCATGGCTCTCCCGTAGCCGCGGAACCCGTGGGACGAGCCCGCCGGCCTGAGGTGCCTCCCCCGCGCCCCGTCCACCACCTCCACCCTGCGCCCCTCCAGGATCGCGTGGTACAGTGGGGCGGACTCCCATGCGCAGCTGTGGTTGTAATGCCCCAGCCGCCCGGCAAACCACCCCTGGTCGACCATCCTGCCGCTGCCGCGGGGGAACCCGTGGCTCTTCCCCGCGGGGGGATCGCCATCCAGCCGCCCCCCGGCGATCACGGCGCCGGCGGCGACGGCCCCCAGCAGGAGCCGGGCGTAATCCCACTCCAGCACGGTGTCGCCGCCAAGGTGGAGGATGCAGTCGTGCGCCCCGTCCAGGCACCTGTTGATTAGGCCTGGGAGCCTCCTGTAGTCCCTCTCCGGGTGGCTCTCCATCCGAAGGGTGACCACCCCTGGGTTGTCGCGGCAAAAGCCCTCCACTATCCCGGTGGTTCCGTCCGAGGAGCCGTCGTCGATGACCGACACCGACGACGGCGGCGCGTCCTGCGCCAGGAGCGATTCGAGCACCCGGGAGATCGTGGACTCCTCGTCCCTCACCGGGATTATGGCGTAATATGTGAGGCCCCGCGCCGCGGCGCCGCCACTCCCGCCAGCCATCAGGGTCGTGGCGCGGAATGGGCGCCTGGCACGTCGCTGATCCGTGACGTGCGTGTCACTGCGCCTGGAACGTGGGGGCAGGCTGGGTTCACGCCTGTCTCTGATCGCCGTTTTGGTAGGACATAGAAGTCGCTTTGGACATAGATGCCGCTTACTGTCTGACCATTGCAAAAAAACGGCGACTCGCCGTATTTTTTTTCGCAGTTTTTCCGGGAGGGAGTGCTATGTCCAACCCGACTTCTATGACCGTGGGCATTTTTCCAACATTTTTTGAAGATTTTACAACATTCCACGATTTTTATTCCAATAACCCGAAAATTTTTTTTTGACGATATTCGCACTGATCTGGGGGTGTGCGAGTCGCCGTATTGAAAATCACCGAATTTGGCAAATCTATGTCTTCCGCGTCCTGATCGCTCCAAAAAAATGTCTCTTACGCGCTCTTTTTTCATTCCAACCTCACATTTCACCCAATAAAACGTGCCAAATTTTTTCAGAGCCGCGATCATGAAAATAACCCCGTTATAAAATTTCGGCAGATTTTCAGAAACCCATCTATGTCTTCTATGACCTTTTGATCCTGGCAATCCATCACAAACAAAGCATGACAGAACATCCCGCAAACATGGACGCACGTCCGGAATATCATGCCGAAACAGGACCCCAGCGATCAAAAAACACCCGGTTTCCGAAATGACTTTTGGGCAAAATGTCCGATTTGATCCACCACTCGCGATCAACCCTCCAATCCTACCCAAACCCTCGCCGTTTTCGATCATCCAACGTCCTCGATTTCGTGCGTGGAGTGGAAATGCTCAATCGGCAGGCCCTTGGAAACTATGGCCCCGTGTTCCCACGGCCCGGCGTTGCAGGTCTTGCAGACGAATTTCGCACCCTTCCGGAAGTAGAGGCCGTCGCACTCGGTGATCTTTCCAGTCTCCAGCATCAGCTCGACGTACCTGTAACCCTCGTCCTCGGAGAACTGGCCGGAGCGCACGAGCTCCCTGATTATCGCGTCCCTCCTGGCCTCGGCGGCCTCGAGCCCGCCGAAGATTGCCATGAATATGTCCGCCTTCACCATGTCCTCCTCCCTGAGGTCCGCCGGCCCCTGGATGCTCTTGGGGGGCTTTAGCTCCTCTGCCTTCCGGCCGCGTTCCGCCCCGGCCGGCCCCCCGGCCTCCGCCTCCATGCCGCCAGGGGAGGACACCTCGGCGGGCTTGACGTCACCCACGCTCCCAGCCAGCGCGAGATCCAGCCAAAAGTCCGCCTTCTCCCCCCCGACCGCCTCGCTCTTCCACATGCATCCCATGGAGTTCATCCTCATGGTAAAGCCATCCTCGGTCGGGGCTTCCACCCCCTCCGCGGTGCAGTACTTGCGGTATTCCCTGTACATCACGTCCTTCCTGGTGTTAGCCCCCTCCTCCTTCCTCACGTACCGCACCAGGAAGCCCTCCACCGGGTCCGTCCCGGGCTTGCCCTTCGGGCCGCCCCCGCCCCCGGCGCCTTGGCCGTCGCCTTCCTCCCCCTCGCGCCTCATGCGCACCCCCACCCAGACGTTGGTGGTCTTCCCGTCGACCTTCTTGTCCTCCCAGACGTACCCGAGCGACGTCATCGCCTCGGTGAGCCCGCGGGCCGGCTTCGGCCGCAGGTTGTTCCCCCGGCAAAACTCCACGTAGGCCCTGTACGCCTCCTTCTTGGGCACGTGCGCCTCCACGTCGGTCTTGAGCGAGTGCCGGCTGAACATCTGCACCGGGTCGGCCCTCTCCTTCCACGTCTGCCGCATCTCCTCCGTGCTGGCCTCGTAGGTGAGCTTCCCCTCCCTCCTGACCTCGATGGCGTGCCTCACCAGGAGGTTGAGTATCCCGCTGCGCTCCTCCTCGGTGGTGAGCTCTGAGAACAGCCGTATGTTGTTCGCCGCCCCCTTGAACTGGTGGTGGAAGTTGATGATCACGAACCTCCGGAATATGGCGTCAGAGTCCTCCTTCACCTCGGGCAGGCGGTTGCAGGAGAAGAACATCTTGGCGAAGCTCGCCATGGTGTACGGCGGCTTGTTCTTCTTCTCCACGGTTATCGGCTCGCCGGTCACCAGCGACTTTACCACCCCCATCCGGTCCAGCTCGTCGGAGCTTATGTCCGCGTAGACGTTCATCAGCTTGCCGTCCAGCACGGAACGGCTGAACCGCTGCCAGATGAGGTCGTGTATGGATATGTGGGAGACGTTGTCCCGCCCGAAGACCTCGATCATCGTCCTGAGGAGGGTCGACTTGCCGTTGTGCCCCTCCCCCACGAACATCATGATCTTCTCGAGGTTGAGCGCCCCCCCAAGCAGCGCCACGCCGAAGAGTTCCAGTATCACGGTCCGCTCCTCCTCGTCGTGGAGGACCTGCTCGAGGAACTCCAGGAACCGGTTGGCGGTCCTTTTCGGCTCGTAGGCGGTGTTCACCTGCCTGCGCGAGGGGTACGCCGGGCTGTGCTCCCCGAGCTCCCCAGTCGACATGTCCAGCAGGCCGTTCTTGACGTTGACGACGTTCGGGTCCGGGTCGAAAATGTCCCGCTTGACGTACGTGTTCGCCCGGATCGTGTTTATGATCTCGCTGCGCATGTGGGAGCTGCACTCGGGGACCTTCCCCTCCGCCATCTCCTTTATCAGGACCTCCCCCCCGAGCCTGTACACCCCGTCCCGGTAGAATAGGACCTCCTCGGTGTCGTCCAGCGTGAGGAACCTGACCTCCCCCATTATCTCGGCGGCGTACTCGGTGTGGCTCCGTTCCTCCCCCCTCCCCCTCCCGGGCGCCGGCGCCTTCCTGGCCTGGGGCTCCCCCTTCCCGTAGTTCCTGTCCTTCCCCCCGAGGCGCTCCATGGTGTCGCGGTCGAGCTGTGAGAGGAAGCACTCGACGTCCGCGCACATCGCGCTGGACAGGCCGTACTTGCCACCGTCAAAGTCGAACCGCTTCCCCGGGGGGACGTCGTGCTTCTTCCTCCTGCAGGCGGACTGCCCCTCCCCGTTGACCGCGTAGAGCTCCAGCATGGCCTCCACCCGTCCCGGGGCGCACCGGAAGTGCCTGGCGAACGTCCCGATGACGTCGTCGCTGTAGTTGGCCTCGTAGCTCATCCCTTCCCCCCCGCCAGCGACACGTTCCTCCTGGCCACGGCAAACGCCGCGGAGTCGGTCTCGCACCCCAGGAACTTCCTCCCCAGCGAGACGGCGGCCGCGCCAAACGCGCCGCTGCCCATGAACGGGTCGGCGACCAGCTGCCCGGCCCTGCTGAGCCTCCCGATGTAGTACGCCGCCTCCACCCCGGACTGCGCCCACGGGTGCTCCTCCTTCTTCCCGGGCTCCGACCTCACCACGTCGGAAACCGTCACCTTCCCGCGGTACCTCCCCCTGGTGTACCACAGCATAGGCTTGTAGCCCACGCTCACGCCGTTGCGCCACATCCTGGCGCGGCCGCCGGTGTGGATCACGGCGAAGAGCCACTGGTACTCCAGCCCGGCGCCGGAGAGCATGCGGATCGCGTCTGGCAGCATGTAGTTGCCGGCGAGGCACACCAGCGACCCGCCGTCCTCCAGGTGTTCCATGGCGTACTCCCCGAGTTCCGCGTAGACCGCGACGTTCTTCCTGTCGTAGGGCGGGTCGGTGATTATCAGCCTTATCTTCCCGGGGGGTTCCACGTCCTGGAACGGCCCGTGGTGCAGAGACGCCCCCTTGGCAGCCGGCACCCTGGCCCTCCTGGCCCTCCTGGCCTCCTCCTCGTAGGCCTCCTCCTTCTTCAGCCTGGAGTAGACGCTGCTGACGGTGTTCCGTGACCTGCCGTCGTCGATGCTGTCCAGCAGCCTCCCGTACTTCTCGTCGGTCTTGGCCTTTTTCCCGATCTCCACCAGCTTGTCCAGCGTCCCGTGGCTCACCCCGACGTAGTCCGATATCACGTCCCTGGTGCGCCCCTGGCCGCCCCCACGCCTTCCCGCGGGAGCTGCGGCCGAACCGGCCCCGCCGGCGCCGCGCCACCCCTTCCCGCCTCCAGGCCCCGCCGCCTTCCCCCCGCCGGCGCCCCCGCCCCTAGAGTTCTCCCTGCCGGCCCTGGCCACGGGGGGGCCCATCGCCTCGTGTATCGCCACTATCTCACGGGCCGTAAAGTCCTTGCGCTGGGTGTTCTCGTGCAGTTCCCCAGTGAGCGGGGACTTGAGGTCCACGACCACCACCGGCACGCTGGATATCCCCAGCGACCTGCACGCCTCGAGCCTCCTGCGCCCGGCGACCAGCCTGTTCTCCCTGGTGACCACTATCGGGTGCAGCAGGCCGATCTCCCCTATGCTGTCCCGCAGCCCGTCCAGGTCGCCAAGATCCACCCGGTGCCTCCTCCCGACGCGGATCTTCTCCACCGCCAGCTTCATCCCGCGCCCCACACGGCGGGGCCCATCCCCATTGGCCGTCTAGGCCGCCTCCCATGACCCGGCCGGCCGGCCGCACAATTCGCACCTTCCGTCGTGATCCCCCGAATCGCAGTCACGCTCGATCCTGACGCCGAGGGCCTCGGCACATTCGGCGCACGCCCACGCGACGTCCATGCGTCACCCGGCGCCGCCAATGGCGCGCCGCTCCAGGGCGTCCCGGGCGTCCAGCCTGGCGCGGGCCCTCTCGATGTCATCTTCCAGGACTTTCCTGGTGGGGTACTTGATCTGCCCGCGGCGGAGGCGCGGATCCCATGTCCAGAACGCGCCGCCGCCGTCGCGGATGTAGCGCCTCCCCTCCCCGTCCTCGTAGATCCGGTGCGACTTCAGGCACCTGAGCCCCGAAGGCATCAGGACCTCCCGCCTGGAGGATCCGCCGGCAGGCCAGCCGACCGCCCGGCCATGATCTTCGCCTCAGCGCGATCCGGGGAACCCGTGATTATCCTGATGGCGCTGTGGACGTCCTCGACCGATCTCTCGTACTCCTTCCCGCGCAGCAGCGACCACGTCCTGGAGAATTCCCGGCCATCACGGCGCGCCAGGGCGGGCTGGACGTGCCCGTCCGCGCAGTGCCTGACGTAATCCGCGACGTGCATCACCGGGTGGGGCACCCCCCCGGAACCGGGACGGGCGTGCCTGAGGTATTCGATGACGTGCCACCGCTGGTCCATCATGACTCCCCCCGCGGGGCAGCCTTCCCGGCGCCGGTGATGCCGGACCCGGCCCGGCCCAGGTGGTACATGGACTGGGCCAGGGACTCGGTCTCCCCGCTCGTGATGCCGGGGGTCATCATGAGCCGGACCACGCTTTCCATGGCGTCGGAGACGTCCGACTTGGCCTGCCGGTACCTCATGGCCTTCAGCTTCTCCATCACCCGCCCCCCCACGCGCGGCAGCTGTCGCACAGCCCGCGCCGCGCCGGACCCGGACGCTTCAGCTCCCCCCCCGCAGCTCATGCATGCCCGGCGTCCAACCCGCACCCCGTGCAGGCCCGCCGCCCCGGGGCGTATTCGTGGACAGACATCCTGAAGCACCTCGGGCATCTCTCCTTCATCCGATCCACGGCCCGCCCACGGCGCGTTCCAGGCCGCCGCCCGCCGCGCGCGGGACGGCCAGCGGCTTCCATTCCTTCAGCGCCGGGATCCCCCTGCACGCCCAGACGAGGATCCTGGTGCAGTCGGCAGAGAGTTCCGCGGCCTCCCACCGGTCATAACTGGAGCTGAACCTCGCCGCGACCGTCGTGTCGCGGTCATACTCCCCGTACACGCAGCCGCACGGCTCCTCCCCGGAGCACGCAAAGTGCCCGGCATCCCAGTCATGCAGGTTGACCGCGTGCCCGCACGCGCAGAGGCGGGACTCCAGGGCTGGAGGGTCCATGTCAGGGTCCCCCAGGCCGGAGAGGTCGGCCGGCAGGCACCCGCGCGGGGCCGCCAGCCCGCCAGATCCGCCGTCCCCACGGCGGCCTGGCACGGCCGAGCCACGGCGCCCCCGGCAGGCCGGGCCGCCGCGAGGCGCCACCATCCCTGGACAGTTCCCGTCAGTCATTGTCCATCAGCTCCGCAAGGTGAGGTTCGCAGAACAGGTGGTCATCGCGCGAGTCATCGTACCCCCTACACCAGGGGCAGTTCGTCGGGTTATCTGCCTCCAGTACGGAGGAAGCACGCGGCACGACCCTTCCGCCATCCGCCCCAGGCTCGCGCCGGCGCGGTTTTTCCGGTGGGCGGCGCGAGCCGATTCCCTCTTCCTGACCACGTCCGGAGTGGACGCCCGGTGCCACGTCTTCGCGGCCAGTCCCATCCCGCGGGCGGCCATCCCCCTGCACTCCCGGGAGCAGTGCCGCTGCCGGGGGTACGCCGTGCGAAACCCCCCGCCGCACCACCTGCACGTCCTGCGGATCCACGCGTCCCGTCCCGGCGGTTTCCCGCGCGGCGACATGGTCAGGGGGCCCCGTGGCCGTTCATCCCCCCGCCTGATGCCCGCGCCGCGCTTTTTGCGGACGCGGCACCCAAAAACTGTCATGTTAACTGAAACTTGGTGTGGGGTAAGGTGGGGGCGGGGACGGCGAAATCCCCGAAGTCTCAAAAAAGGCATCAACCCGCCCCTCCCGAAATGAAGTCGTTTTCGTCGAATTCGTCTCTGATCGGCTCTCGCCGCTTCCCACCGGCGCCGGTGTGAAAAAACCGGCAAGTATCGCAAAGTCCCCGGAGGGAATCGCGGGGGAGTGTCTCGTGGCACCCCCGCGCCCCGTCCCGGAAGCCAGGTCAGCGTAATCAGGCATTGACCAGCAACCCCCCGGGGGCCACGCCCCCAGCGACGTTGGGGTCGTAAGCCCCTTTCGTGCCGCGCGTGAGCCTCCCGGTGCCGTCGACGCCAAGCACCCCGCTGACGGCCGCGCGCAGCACGACGGCCATCCAGTCAACATCCCCGCCCCATTCCCCCACCGCGGCCACCACCTGTTCAAGCGCCAGGGCCTGGGCATGGTAGCTGACATAGTTCACGACCACCCTCTCAGGGGTGATCCCTTCCGCCTCCTCGAACGACTCGACGGAGCGGCGGAAGCCGCGGGCCTCCTGCACGGCGGCGGCGCCCCACTTGGACTTTAGGACCCTCTTGCACTCCTCGCAGTGGATCCCCGCCTCCACGTACTTTCCCGGGGCGGGGTGGAGCAGGCGGGAGCCGGCGCACACGCTGGACTCCCCCAGCAGGTAAAAGTGGGAGCACGCGTCGACGTCCTTGCCTATCCACCCGATCAACGTCACCCGTTCCTCCTGATTATTTCCTTGGCGTTGCGCACCGGCAGCTCGCACCCGACGCAGGTGTGCAGGCCCTTGTACTCCCCCTCGTCCCTGACGAAGAACCTCACCTTCGGGGCAGCGCAGGAGCACCACTTCTCGACGTGCTTCCCGAGCTTCTCCTCGTCACGCCCGTCCCCGGCGCCCGCCGGCCCGGATCCGGCCTGCCCGCCATCCCTCCCCTGGTCGAGGTTGGCCACCTTCCCGGTGCTCTTGACCTCTTCCACGAACTGCGCGATCAGGTCGGGGGGTATGTGCTTGCGTATCCCGTTGCGCTCGGCCTTGCTGTGCGCCTTGGTCTCGGCGGTCGCGTCATAGTACGTGCCGCCGCCCTTCTTCACCCCGTACTGGGGCTGGCGGCCGACCCCCTCGTAGATTATCCCGGTGCCGGCCTCCCTCACCCGCACCCTCGCGTGGTACACCGCGTCGGTCCCCTCCCCCTGGACGGAGATGTCCGACGCCACGGTCTGCACCACGATCCCGTGGCGCGCCAGCCAGGACGCAAAGGCGCGCACGCCGTCATAGCTCATGGCGTGCTGCCCCTGGACCTCGTACAGCCAGTCGCCTGAGGTGAGGTATTTTTCGCTGTTCACTATCTGGGCCTCGTCGGCCTCGTTGACCAGGTTGTAGACGGAGTCGTCCCGCCTGACGATCTCACTCATCGCCGCCGTCCTCCACGACTATCCTGCACACGGGCCTCGTCCCCCCGTGCATCGCCCCGATCACCCCGTGCATCTTCTTCCGCAGCGCGTCCCCATTCCTCGCGGATATGTCGACCAGCGTGACGATGTTCCGCAGCTCGTGGTACTCCAGCGTGACGGAGGCGGTGGAGCTCATCCGGCCGCGGCCTCCACCATGGCGTCGCGCATTATCCTCAGCCTGGACGCCTCCGGGACCTTCCCCGACACCCAAAACTCGTCCCTGCCGCACGCGTCGCAGAGGTCCACATCGTACGCGCTGTCCCCGAACCTGACGGTTATGGTGGACGTCTTGGGGTTGCCGTCCCTGCAGGCGTAGCGCGTCATGCAGCGGCCCCCTTGTCGATGTATTCCCGTATGGCCAGGTCGACGAACTGGCTCCTGTTGGTTATGGCGGAATCCACCTTATTGCTGACCAACTCGTCTATCTTCTCGCAGAGGCCGTTTCTGATCGCGACGGTGGACCATCCTTTATTCACCATATAGGAATATTAACTGAAGCCTTTCTATTAAACGTTTAAGTGAATATTCAGTAAAGCAAAAGCTGACCCAATTTCACACTCCGCCCGCGCCGGGCCGGGCGCCCGCCGGGAATTTAGAAGAACTTTTAACACCATAACTGAATATTATATCATGGTAGAGAACACGAAGGAAAACTGGTCGACCACCAGCGTCAGGTCCACCCTGGTGGAGGAAATAAAGAAGATTCTGCAGACCAAGGCGGCAAAAAGGGAGGGCCTCACGAACGTGAGCCAATTCGTGGACACGGCCGTCAGGGACCTGATCGACAGGATCGAGTCCGAGCGCATGACGCACCTGAACATGTACGACGACCACGTCAAGATACTCGACAACCACCTGGGAAACATAGGCAGGATCGTGTCGGTCTACTTCAAGAGGGGGCGCCGGTCATGGTGCGACTACTGCGAGGAGCCAGGCTGCGTCCACGTCCAGTACGCCTGGGAGATCCCCAAGGTGGGGAAGATCCTCAGGGGGATGGGGATGAAACCCCCGCCGTCGAGGGCGTGATCCTGGCCCGGGTTTCAGCGCGCCCCGACGGCCGCCAGCCGCCCGTCACGCCACCCGGCCCGGCGGCGACGCCGGCCGGTTCCGGGGAGGTCCTCTCCAGCGCCTCTATCCTCCTGACCAGCGCGTCTATCATCCTTGACTTTTCCTCCAGCTCGGAGTTCTTGGATTCCAGCGCCGAGTTCCTCGCGGCCATCTCGTCCACCCTTTTCTGCTTCTCCTTGATCTCGAACGCGTGCCTCTCCGCGGGGTCCACGGTGAGTTTCGGGATGGCGGCGGTGAACTCGGAAAAGCTCTCCTCGATGGTGGGGCGGAGGTACACCCCGTCCAGCCCGCGCATGTGCCCCATGAGCTTCTCGGCGATGTTGTAGTTGACGTCGGCCAGCTTTATCACCGTGTTGAACCGCTTGCGGAACATGTAGATCGGGGCCTTGTCGTACCGCCTGCTGTTGCCGTCAAGCATCACCGCGGACTGCACCCCGGCGGCGGCGGAGAGGTTCCGCATCATGTTCCTGGCGCCGCCGCTCCCCAGATGTTCCCCCCCGCGGCCGTTCTCCGACGCGAACAGCGGCGACTCGCCTGTGATCTCCTCCCCGTTGCGCCTCCTGGCCCCAAGGTACCTGTCAAGCGCCCCCCTGGCCTCCGGGGTCAGGAACGCCCAGTATTCCTCCCTGCTCTTCTCGTATATCGTCACGCCGTAGCACCACCTCGGCCTCGTCTCCGGGGCTCCAGGATCCGGCATGTCGACCAGGTGCCTCACCCGGAGCACCGGATCCTCCAGGGCCCCGGGCCTTATCCCGGTGGACGCCAGGAAATGCACCAGCGCCTTCGTCCTCAGCTTGTTGGTCCCGGCCAGCATGGCCAGTATCTCCCCGTTGGTGACCGGGCTGTTCCCCGAGCCAGCCCCGCCGTCCCTCCTGATCCCCATCCTGACGCTCTCCTTGTGCCACGACATCTCGTTCATCCTGATGAACTTCTCGATCCCGTTGATCTTGGCGGCGACGGTGACCTGCCGGTTCCCCTTCTCCTCGTTGTGCAGCACCCATTCCTTCACCGCGTCGGTCGCCATCCGGGTGTCAAAGGAGGCAAACTCGTCGTACGCGTCCGCCCCCGACACCAGTTTCTTCCAGTGGAGGAATCCCATGAACAGCCTCATCGAGACGGAGTACGATCTCTTTGTGTGCCGGTTGTGGATCCCCCGCAGGAACTCGCGGTAGGACTTCTGCTCCCCGCCCATCCTATCCGCGTATTCCAGCCAGCTTTCCGCCATGGGGATGGTGCGGCCCGGATCTAAATAAACACCACAGAAGATGGCATGTCATCCCTCGATCTCTTCCTTGATGGCCCGCAGCGCCTGCTCGGTGCCCCCCTCGACGTGCCTCTTCACCATCCCGGTGAACATCCCCATCATCCCGGTCAGCCGGATGTCCCACGCCACCTCCAGGGCGGTCTTTTCGCCCATGGGGGCCACGGTGACTACCTTGGTGCCGTCTATGATCCCCCTAGTAAAGACAGCCTCGATCCTCTCCTTCGGTGTCAGGGTGACGGTCTGCAGGCACTTTTGGTCCCTGAACGCTATGGTGATCTCCCTCTCGACTGTGTTGCCGTCCCTGAAGATGTTCCTGACCCCCTTTGTCCCCTTCCAGAACCTCGGCTCGCTGTCTATGTCCGAGACCACCTCCCACACCCTGTCGACCGGGGCGTCGACCTCGATCCGCGACTCGATTCTTGCCATGCCTGGGGTAGCCACCGAAGTAAATATATTAGATTCCTCCCGTGGCAAGGCGACTGTGATGGGCATGGCGCCTAAAATCCAGAACAGTAACTCCGGTTCTAACGGCACCTGCCACTCTTCCATCACAGTCACCCCAAAAATATGAGACGCGCGGGATGCCTTCCAAAGATCGGGACGCTTGACGGCGCCGGGTTCTGGAAGCGCGCCTACGCGCGCCAGAGGTGAAAGCTGCTGAGAAATGCCGGCGTCCCCGACGGCCAGATCGCCGGCACGGTCGACAGGCAGTGCCGTGAGATCCCGGCGGCCCCGGGGTACGCGATAGAGACCTGCGGGGCGGACAGGAAAGGCCTGCTGTGACGGGGCGGCCAGATGGGATCCCGCGGAACGCCGTGCGGGCGCCGAGCGTTTCGAAATTCATTTTAACCCGCCCGCGCAGTAAACCCCGTGGAAGGCATAACGTACGAGGACTTTGCGAGGCTGGATCTCAGGGTGGGCAGGATAGTCTCCACAGAGCCGATACCCGGCAAGACGAGGATCGTCAAGGGCGTGGTCGACCTCGGCTCAGGGACCCGCGACGTGGTCATCGGCGGCGCCCAGCACTACGGGCCGGAGGATCTCGCCGGGCTGACAGTCGTGGTGGTCGCGAACCTGGAGCCGAAGAAGCTGGCCGGCGTGCAGTCAGACGCGATGCTCCTGGCGGCAGACGTGGACGGCAAGCCGTTCTGGCTGACGGTGGGCGGGGACGTGCCGCCCGGCAGCGCGGTGAGGTGAACCGGCTCGCGGCGGGCAGGCCAGCGGCCCCCTGCAAAAATGGTTAATTAGGGCGCGGTGCGACAATGTGGCATGCTCTCCGAAGGCGAGGCCGTCCCCGAGTTCGAGGCCGACGGCGCGGACGGCAGGAGGGTGAAGTCTGCCGACTTCAGTGGCAGGCCGCACGCGATCTATTTTTACCCGAAAGACTTCACCCCCGGGTGCACCACCGAGGCGGACGAGTTTTCCAGGGACTATGAGAAGTTCCTGGAGGAGGGGGTGGAGGTCATCGGGATCAGCCCCGACGGCGTGGACTCGCACAGGAAGTTCTGCGAGAAGATGGGGATAAGGTACCCCCTGCTGGCCGACGCGGACAAGAAGATCTCAAAGGCGTTCGGCGTCTGGGGCAAGAAGAAGTTCATGGGCAGGGAGTACATGGGGGTCGTGAGGAGCACGTTTCTGGTGGGCGGGGACGGCAGGATCTTCAAGGTGTTCCCGAAGGTAAAGCCAGCCGGGCACGCGGGGGAGGTCCTGGCGGAGTTCAAAAAACAGGGTTAAAGGAAAAAAATGGCGGGGCTAGAAGCCCTTTGGCAGCTTGCCCTTCGGGCGCCTCGCCGGTTCCGGCTCGGGTTTGGGATCGAATCCCTTTGGCAGCTTGCCCCGTTTCGATCCGGCGCTGGCCGCGGATCCCGCGCGCGCCTCCTCGGCCAGGGCTTGCTGGCGATCTTGCTCGCGCTGCGCCCTGTCCTGTTCCAGCCTCTGCAGGTACTCCCTTTCGTAGTTGTCGAGCTCGTCCCTCCGCGACCTTCCCTGATCTTGGGATGCCGGGGGAGGGGATTGCTGGGCCTGGGCTTCGGCTTTTGGCGGCTCTGCCTCGACCTGCGGGGCCGCCTGCTGCAGCGAGGCGCCCTCGACGGTCATCTGGTTGCCGCTAAACCCCCCGAACGTCTTTGTGGGCGGGCTGTATGCCAGCCGCGCCCGCGTTGCAAAGTACTGGTTGGAGGGCTGCGTATACCCCGGCACCTTGGATTTTTGCTCGTTCCAGTTTGAAGTCGGCACGTTTCCCACGGGGGCGGTCCTCCGGACAAAGTACCGGTTTGCCGCCGGGGTGTAGCCCGTGACCTTGGCCCGGTACTGGTGAAAGTCGGTCATGGGAGCGTTCATGTACGCGTTCTCCAAGGCGTCCTGGAAAGTGACCTGCTTTGGCTCCGGCGGCTGGGCCGCCTGCTGTTCTGCGGGCTTGCTCTCGGCCGGCTTTGCCTTGGGCGCAGGCTTTGTCTCCTTCGGCACCGCCTTGGGCTTGGGCGCGGGCTTTGGCGCCTCCTTCGGCACCGCCTTGGGCTTGGGCGCGGGCTTTGGCGCCTCCTTCGGCACCGCCTTGGGCTTGGGCGCGGGCTTTGGCGCCTCCTTCGGCACCGCCTTGGGCTTGGGCGCGGGCTTGGCCTCTGCCTGCTCCGCCTTTGGTTCCGGTTGCTCGTCTGGCTGCGCCTCAAACTGCGCGGATAATTTGGATAGCTTCGCCTCTAGCTCTGCAATCTTCACCTCGAGTTCTTTCTTGGTGCTCGCTTTGCGTTTTGTTGCCATTCCTCTAGGTAAATTTGCATAGTTTATTTATATTGTGGTCGACCCCGAAAGGGGCGCGATCAGGCGCGCCGGGCGGCATCCGGCGGCGTTCGGCGCGCCGTGGGGGCGGCACGGGGGGGAAGCGCGTCCTGCACCCCGGGCCACACGCGCCGAGTCCCGGTTGCGGCGCACGGATCCGTCGGATCGGATCGCGCTCCTGGCGCGCCGGGCGATCCGGGCTACGGTCAGTCTGGCTCCCAAAACTGCATCAGGAACATGCAGTTGTTGCAGCGCCACAGCCTGACGTGGATCCCGTTGTAGGTGTCGGAGGCGTACCTGCCGTCATCGAGCCTGCGGATCCGGGGCAGGTAGCTCAGTTCGGGGTTTTCCAGCCACTCGTTCTGCCCGCAGTTCGGGCATTTGACCCTGGGAGGCATGAGTCCAGTACAGGCCATCCGAGAAATAACTTTACTGCCACGGCCCCGCGCGGGGCCGTGGTTCGAATCTTTTATATGGAAAACGGCGTGGCTTAGCATGATGGCCAACCCGCGCGCGTACCTTGCCGAGGCGATAGCCACGTACGGCCTGGTCTTCTTCGGCCCCCTGTCCGTAATCCTGGCAATCGCCTCGTTCGGCGAGGATCTGACCACCCAGTCGGTGCTCTTCATAGCCCTCGGCCACGGCGGCGCCATCGCGCTCATGGTCTACGCCTTCGGCCACGTCTCCGGCGCCCACATCAACCCCGCGGTCACCATTCCCATGGTGATCACGAGGAGGCTCGGCGTGGCGGACGGCGTGGGCTACATCGCGTCCCAGCTGGTCGGCGCCGTGGCGGCGGCCGCCACCCTGAAGGCGATCCTGCCCGAACTGGGGGCCAAGGTGAACTTCGGCACGCAGGGCGGGCCGAGCGATCTGCTCAACAACAGCGCGGGTTCCGGGTTCGCGGTGGAGGCCATCCTGACGTTCTTCCTCGTCCTGGTAATCTTCATGACGGCCGTGCACAAGAAGGCGTCGCCCGGGTGGCACGGCTTTACCATCGGCGGGATGGTGTTCCTGATCCACCTGGTGGCGGTGCCGCTCACCGGCGCGTCGGTCAACCCCGCGCGGACGTTCGGCCCCGCCCTGATCTCCGGGTTTTGGGAGTTCCACTGGCTCTACTGGGCGGCCCCGATCCTGGGCGGGATAATCGCCGGGCTGATAATGAACTACGTCTACGTCAACAGGGCAGAGAAGGAAGCGTAGACCCCAACGTTTTTAAAAATTCGCGGCGCCCTTGCACCATGTGCCCCCCGGACGGCGTCGCCGAACTGTTCATGATCGAGTCCGGGAGACTGGCCGGCGCGGTGGAGGCCGCCGCGTCCCGGGAGCTGTCAGTCGCGGAGATAGCCGAGACGTACCACCTGGTCATGAACGTCTCGGCCATGATCACCGCGCTCGGGGGGCGGGACGCCGCCGCGGGCCCCGGGCCCCTGCAGGAGAGGATCGCGGAGGCCGGGAAGGCGATCGACGGGTTCAACGCGGCGGCGCATCCCAGGATCCTGGCGGGCCTCGCCGCGTCGGTCGAGGAGGCCGCGGAGGCCCTCCGGGCCGGCTCGGATCCCGGGACGCCGCCCGGCGGGGATGGCGGCACGGCCGACGCGTACGAGGAGCTCAGGCAGATGATGAGCGCCAGGGAGTTCGTGGAGCAGTATGACAGTGGGCTGGCCGGCGATCCGTGAGATGGCCGCCTGCCTGGCGGTCCTGAAGAGCGAGTTCCAGGCGTCGTACGCCGGGAAGAGCCACGTGCGGGAGGTGATCCCGGAGGCGCCGTCCGGATCGTTCCCCGCGGGGCGGCGCCACTTGGAACTGCTGCACGAGTTTGCCCGGAGGAACCCGATATACAGAGCCTCCCGCCGCGTGACGGTCGGCGGCGTGCCGTGCGTGGCCTACGAGGGCGACGCCAACAGGTACTGGCTCGGCAGCATCGGCCACGCGGCCAGCCGCGCGCCGTTTTCCCCCACGTGGGTGGCGTCGGCGTACGTGCTGTCGCTGCTTGCCCGGGAACACGGGTTCGGCCAGGTGGTGGACGTCGGCTCGGGCGACGGGCGGATCGCGTTCTGCGCCGGGATCCTCGGCATGGGGTCCTTCAGCATCGAGATCGACGGCGCCTTGGCCGGGCTCCAGGAGCGGCTGTCCGGGGTCGCGGGCTTTGAGACGCACTGCGCCGACGCGGCGGCGTTTGACTACTCGTCGCTGCCCCTGGAGAGCCCCGCCTTCGCCATAGGCGGCATCGCCCAGATGGGCGGGGCATCCCTGGCAAGGGGGGTCATGGGGCGGGTGTCCTCCGGCCGCGGGCTCGGCAGGCACGGGTGGGTGCTTACCGGGACGAACCTGCAGAAATACCCCCCGGATCCCAGGGGGGCCGCCGGGTGGGGCACCATGATCGAGGAGTGCGGCATGAGGGTCCTGCGGACGGTGTCGCTGCCCACCGCCTGGACGCTCGGCGAGCCCGACGGGACGCCGTACGTCCTCGCCGAGTCCGCGAATAGCAATCCAAATTAAGCCAAGGCGCCCAACCGTCCTTGGACTCGTTGCATAGCTTGGATAGTGCGAACGCTTGCGGAGCGTTAGGTCGCCGGTTCGAATCCGGTCGGGTCCGTTTCCCCCGCCGGCGCGGGCCGCCACCCGGCCGCCGGGGAGCGCGGCCGCCTTGCCGGCGTCCAACTTCCAGAGAACCCCCGGGCCCATGGTGACGATCATTGAAAATTTCCCCAGATGGAACGGTACGGGATCTTGCAGGCATCCACCCCGATCGGGCACGTCCTGAAACACTCCGAGACAGCGCTTCAAACCATCCGGCATCCCGCAGTGCCCGGGCGTGGCCTGCCAGTGCCTTGCCTCCCTCCACACGGCCCCCGCCGCGCCGGGCTTCGGCGTGGCGGTGGGAAGGCACGGCGCCCCGGTCTCTCGGTGATCCCGCAGGCATTCCCCCGCGCCCGCCGTCCCGTGCTGCCCCGCGTTGCCCGTTGTCACCAGCGCGCGCCCCCACTTGCGCCGGATCTCCCGGGGGTACGCCAGGAAGGTGTCCCCGCCGGACCTGCCGCACGGCCGCATCAGCCTCGTCCCGTCGGCCGCGAGGGCGCGCGGCCGCCTTGCCGGCGTCCAGATTCCCGGGCGCCCCCTGCCCCGGCAGCCAGCGTGCCGCGCCCCCCATCACGTTTGGCATGCCCTGCTTCTGCCCAAGTGAGTGCCCCCGCACCTGCACATGGTGCAGATGGCGTAGCTCGTGTACTTGTCTTCCTCGGTCGGGCCGCCGCAGATTCTGCACGACTGTAGGACCACGATCACACGCCCTGCCACGTCTTCTGCTTGTGTTCTATAACCCACTGTTTTGCCATTGGGAGCAGCTTGTCGACATCCACGTTTTTTGACTTGAGCGTTATCGCAAAATTGTTGTTGTGTGTTGAAGACGAGTCGTTTATTTCAAGCCTGATCTCATTTACGCTCGCGTCGCCGCTCTCTTTCATTCCCCCTCCAAGGGTGCCTTTGTTGGTATTCAAGGGCCCCCTCCGGAATCGTGGCCCCTCCCCGTCCTGCCGGCACGCGCCGCGTCTTGCTCTTCCCCTTCCGGCGCCGGGGCCCCCGCGGTGCCCGACCCGCCGCGTACGAAGACGGCCGCGTCCTTCGGCGAACCTGCCCTTGGGAGCCCCGGCCCCCGGCCGCGGGCCCCGGTTCCGGGCGGAAGGCACTGCCCCGCCGCTGCAGAGTCCCCGGCCGCGTCGCTTGCAAGTTCACGGTACGGGTAAAAAGAGGCCAGCGTCATCGCCCCTCCCCCATCCCGCAGGGCGGCGTTGCTTTCGTACGGCATTCCAGTGAACGCGGGTTGCGCGACCGTGTCCGCGGCGGCGATTCCGCCTCCCGTCGCCGCAACCGGTGGTTTGTTATTCATATATGCTTCCTTTCCTAATAATAATTAGGAATAAGAATAATATAAACTAATAGTATTTATTATAGATTTAATTATTATTAATAACCAGCACGTCTGAGGCGCCAAGACTGCCAAAATCCAACGGCCTTGGGCCGCGCGCGGCGCCATGCCACCTATTGGTGGCGGCAAGCACCAGATACAAAAGGATCAGTCCCTGCCGTAGGCTGGCGATCTCCCACCGCCAAGAGATGATCCCTTGCTGGCTGGCGGCCTTGCAGATCAGCCGGTGCGGGCGTCCAGGCCAATATGCAAGGCACCGCTTGAACCTGCCCCGCTTCGGGACGCCCGCGTCTGAGGGGTTTTCAGGTTTTGGAAGGCACGGGATGTCCTCACCTACGCGATTCTGCGGACGGAATGAAAGTTTTTCGTAGCTGCTGACAAAAAGGCGGGTCCTCCCCACGCGCCACAAAGTCATTCAGGCCTGCGGAGATCATCTGTTAGCGCTTCCGGGGTTCCAAACGGTTTTGGTCTGTCCTTTCCAGACTCGCGCTGTTCTGTCGCATGCTCCTAGTTTGGCCACGGGCCGCATCCCGCGCGCTGCCCTGTTTCTTGCATGCGTTGCAATGCCCCCAATGGTTTTGAAATTGTTGGGCAGGATCCCCGCCCAATGGCGGGCGACGGGTTCAAAACATTGCAGGGTGCGCGCTCTCTGGCTGGGATGTCTGGCAGTGGCAGGCGCGTTCCGAAGCACGGGACGGTTTGCCGCACAGGATGCCTCAAATCCGGCCGGGTCCGCCCACGCCGTCGGCGCCAGCCGGCGTCCCGGCAGCCATTCCGGCGACCGGCGGCGCGGTTGCGAGTCCGTCCGCGCGGGTGGCGTGCCGGCGCGCGGCCGCCCCGTTTCCCGGCCCCCGTGCGGGCAGCGCATCCCGCGCGCCGGGCGGGACGGGCTCGATCAGGCCGAAACACGGCACGCCCCGCTCGTGGCACGGGGCTGCGACGGCAGAGATCGTGGGCCCCGGGGCCCTCCTCGCGCGCTATGAAAACCCCATTCCCGCCGCCTGCAGCTCGCGCAGCTATGCTTTTTAGTTCGCGCCCCCGCCACAACTTACTTGGATTACGAGTCGCTTCTCGAGTTCATCCGGAAGAGGATGAGGATGACGCACGTCTACCAGCCGCTGATGCTCAAGACGCTGCTCGAGTCCCCCGACGGGAGGGCCACCGTGGAGCAGATTGCTCGCAGTTTCCTGAACGTGGACGGCCCCCAGATGCAGTACTACAAGAGAATCGTCAAGAGGTGGCCCCACATTACCCTCAGGAAGCACGGCGTCGTCAGCTACGACGGGGGCACGTACACCCTCCTGCTCGACGGAGCGGTCACCAAGGAGCAGAGGCGATCCCTCATAGGTTGGTGCGAACTGAGGTTGCACGAGTTCATGGACAGGGATCCGCGGATAACGAGGTTCCGCGAGCTTGACCGGAGGTCCGTGTCCGGGAGCATGAGGTACGACGCGCTGTCAAGATCAAGGGGGGTCTGCGTCGCGTGCGGCGCAAGGTCCACCGAGGCGTTCCTCCACGTCGATCACATAGTCCCTCGGTCGATGGGCGGGAAGACCGAGCCGGACAACCTGCAGGCCCTGTGCGACAAGTGCAACCTCCAGAAGAGGGACCGCGACGACACGGATTTCCTGCTGTGGCACAAGAGGCTCGAGTTCAGGAACCCAAGGTGCGGGTTCTGCAAGAAGCCGGCGGGAGCTGTCTCAAACGGGATGGCGTACGCGGTCCTGGAACGCCGGGCCGCGGGCGCGCTTGTCGTGCCGAACCGCCACGTGGAGTCATTCATGGACTTGGCGCCGCCGGAAAAGCAGCTCTGCCTTGCCCTGGTCGACAGGGTCATCGGCGGGATGAGGGGGGACTCCAATCGCGGGCGGTTTCGCGTCGGCGGGCTTGACGGCAGCCATGGCGGCCACTGCCGCATAAGCATAACGCCGGAGTAGATCCTGGCGGTGCCACTGCCCCGGCGCTCCACGCCGCGCGATTCCCTGACGCCGCCGCAGGCGGGGGGGGCGGACGCCGCGGGGGTTGCCGGGGCCAAATGCGGGGGACCTGCTCCCGCGCGCGGCAGCCGGCAGGACCGCATCCCCGGACCCCCGCAATCAATATTTTATGCCGGTGCCGGAAAACCATGCATGGCGGCCAGGTGCGAGTGGGCAAGGGAAGAGCCCATGATATCCTACCACGACAGCGAGTGGGGCGTCCCGGAGCACGACGACCGGAGGCTGCTAGAGTTCCTGATCCTCGAGGGCGCCCAGGCCGGCCTGTCCTGGATGACCATCCTCAAACGCAGGGAGGGCTACAGGAGGGCGTTTTCCAACTTCGACCCCTCGAAGGTGTCCCGGTACGGCCAAAGAGAGGCGGAAAGGCTGGCAGGCGACCCCTCCATAATACGAAACAGGCTGAAGATAGCGTCTGCCATCAACAACGCCAGGCGGTTTTTGAGGGTGCAGGAGGAGTTCGGATCCTTTGACAGGTACGTCTGGGGCTTTGTGAACCACAGGCCGCTGAAGAACCGGTTCAGGAGGGCGTCGGACCTGCCCGCGAGCACCCCGCTGTCGGGACGGTTGAGCGCCGACCTCAGGGGGAGGGGGTTCACGTTTGTGGGCCCCACCATCTGCTATGCGTTCATGCAGGCCACGGGCATGGTGAACGACCACACGACAGACTGTTTTTTGCATCGCATGTGACCTCCGGGCGGTCATCGCGTGCTCATGCGCGGAAATGGCGCCAAAAGCGCGGCACCTGCTTGGTTTTCCTGCGTTGTGCCGGGCGTCCCGGGTTCAAGCCGCCTGGGCGGGCCATTCGGGCTGTTCGAGAGCCGGCCTCGTTGCGCCGGGGGCTTTGGGGCCCGATGTGGGGGATCCAGGATCCGGGCACCGGCGTCTGGCACGCCGTTCCCCGCGCGCGCCGGCGCCCGCGTCACTGGGCAGGCGCCAGGCCGACATCCATGGTGACGGAGGATCCGGGCAGGGGCCGAACGCGGTGAGCGCGCCCGCGGTGCCCGATGACGGGCCTGCCGGCGACGTCGCCGCGGCGTACCCCTCCGGCACCGCCACCTGCGCCAGGAAGCCGGCCGGGGTTATGCCGGCCTTGCTTGCCGTGCCGTCCTGGCCGTCGGTCACGGAGTCCAGCTCGCCGGCGGAGTACGCGTACACGGTTACCGTCGCGCCCGGTATGGCCGGCTCGCCCCCGCCAATCCTGCCGTTGGCGTTGGGGTCGGCGTGCGCGGTGACGTCGGGCGTCACGGCCTCCGACGGTTGTACGGGGCGGCACCTTCGAACATGCCGGACATGTCAGTGGCAGACTAGACGTCCCAGGCGTCCAGGGGCTGGTTGAAGGAGGCGGCATTCGAGAACGCGCAGGACGTGCCGGTCACGGAGGAAGCGTCCCAGGAGCCGAGGGGCTGGTCGAAGGAGGCGGCGCCCTCGAACATGCCGGACATGTCCGTCGCGCCCGACACGCCCCAGGAGGAGATGCCGCCGTCGGAGTCGTGGAACATGCATCCAAGGCAGGTCACGCCTGACAGGTCCGGGGCGCCAGTTGCCCTGTACTCCATTCCGGACGCGCCGCTGAACGCGTGCTCCACCGTGGTCCACCATGCGGCGCCCCACCGGTCTATCGAGCGCAGATTGGCGGCGTTCACTGGATCCCCGCCCATGCAGATCCGGGCAAGGCCGCCCGTTACCTTCACGGTGTAAATCCCGGGGGGCCGCACTCGTGCGCGGCGTCGCCCGAATGCGTGGCGCTGCTGCCGTCGCCCCAGTCCACCGCGTAGGCGCCCCCGACTGGGGTTGTCATCGACTCGGCGGCGGCGGAGGTCTCCCAGGCGGTCACGAACGGGCCCGGCGCGGCGGACTAGCCGTGTGCAGGGTCGGCGCTGCCTGCGACCGCCGCGCACGCGGCAGCGGCCACGACGCACAGGGCGGCGCGCGGCACTCCTGGGCGGGTTCCCACCGAGTCTTGCTACGGCCGTGTTGCATTGATTGGTGCGCGCGCACGCGGGCCGGCGGCGGGATCATGGGGCACCCCGCTTGGCCGAAAGCATCGAAACCGTTTTAATGGACGCGGGGCATCCAGAATCAAATGAGGCTGTCCGCCAAGGTGAAGAGATCCCTCGACAAGCAGATCGAGCTGGAGGCCGCCGCGTCGCAGTCGTACCTCGCAATGGCGTCGTGGTGCGAGGTAACCGGCTACGAGGGAGCGGCGGGCTACTTTTACGCCCAGTCCGACGAGGAGCGCGCCCACATGCTCAAGATAGTCCGCTACCTCAACGGCATGGGCCATCCCGCGACGGTCCCGCCCCTGAAATCGCCGCCCTCCTCCTACAAGTCGCTCGAGGAGGTTGTCTCCAGGGCGCTGAAAGGCGAGCAGGCCGTCACCAAGGCCATCCACGCCATGGCGGATCTCGCGCAGAAGGAGAGGGACTATTCCACGTACGCGTTCCTGGAGTGGTTCGTCAACGAGCAGGTGCAGGAGGAGACAAAGTTCGAGGCGATCCTGCAAAAGTTCGACACCATAGGCAGGGACAGCCTGGCGGTAAACGAGATCGACAAGTACTTGGGCTCCCAGCCGGCCGAACCGGCCCAGGAGTGACCCGGCCCGCGTTCCCGCGACCGCCCCGCGGGACAATTATAATTACGCGCCGATCCCATATGGTACCGTTGGCAGGCATAAGGGACGTCGCGAGGTTCTTCTCGTTCGTGGCAGGCGGCATAGTAGCGATCATCGTGGGATCCTTCATGATCCGCGGCACCATGCACATGTGGGACAACCCCGACGCCGACGATCCCGACGCCGAAAACAATGACTAAAAAGCGGGGGGCTGGCATGCCCAGCCATGTCGCGCGAGGCCGCCCTGCGCAGGTCCCTGGAGGGATACGTAAGGAACCGCATCAGGGAGATCCCCGCCGAGGTATCCCAGGCGTTCCCCGGCGCGGCCAGGGTCTGGAAGTGCTCGGACGAGGCCGACTTCCTCTACGGGTACTACGTGGGAAAGATCGAGGAGGGCGCCCTGCGCTACCTGCTGAAGGCCACCAGGGCGTCCGCGGGCGGGTTTGTAGACTCTTTTGAGATCCGCGGGATCATCGAGTCCCAGAGGGGGGCCCTGGTGGACGCGGTCAGGAAGGCCCTGTCTCAGTGAAGTAAAAATACCGGCGCGCCGCACCCGTAGCATGGTAGGACCGAAGGACGGAGGGTTCGGGTTTGACCAGTCGAGGAAGTACACCAGCATAGACAACATAGACGAGATCTGCGTCCAGTGCCAGGCGGGCCAGCACAAGAAGTGCCTCAAGAAGGCGGGGCGGCAGGCCGGGTGCGAGTGCGAGCACTGCCTCGTTTACGGCTGACCCCGCGCGTGCGGCGGCCCCAAGATCCCGAACCCGCAGCATTCCAAGCACGTCCCGCTCCTGAAGGCGGCAGGCGGCGTGTGCTCCCACCTGCAGGCGTACCGCCACCCGGACAATGCCGCGCTCCTGCCTGGAGAGGTCCCCCCCTGACGGAGGACAACGCCGGCCCGGAACTGCTCTTCTCCCAGAACTACATAACCGCAAGCTTTGCCCCACGGCAGGGCGAGCCGCTGAACCTCTACAGCGGCGACACGAAGACGGCGTACACCCTGACCGACGTCAGCGACGGCCTGGGAAAGGCCTTGATGATGGAAATGGCACAGACGGCGTGTGCCCTGACGGCACGCTCGGCATAATCACGCCGTTAGAAACGCCGTTCCTGACAGAGTCCAACCACCGCTACATGCGGGGGAACCTCACCGAGGAGCGCGCGGTCAGGATGGCAAACGCCGTGATGCCGGTCGGGGAAGCAGGACAGGCGCATGGCGCTGATCCGCGGGAAGGCCGCCGCGGCGGGGGATCCCCTGCCGCGCGCGGGCTCGCCCCCGCCCAGCCTCCCCGCGAGCGGCGTGGCGCCGCCCGCGCCGCCGTGCGGCCCGCCGCCCGGCTCCCGCGGGGCGCGCCTGATCGCGGACGGGGCGTGCGCGTCGCGGGACAACGTGCTGAGGTGCCGCGGCATGGGCGTGGGGCCGACCGTCCCGGCCAGGGTAGCGCCCGCCGCCGGGGGCAGGGGCGCCGGCGGCGCGCGGCGCGGGGCGGCCCGGAGGCGCGCGCCGGCAGGATGGGCAGGGGGGAGAGGGGGGAGAACGCCCGGTACCGGGAGGCCAGGAAGGGGCGCGGCGGGAGGCGGCTGACCGGGATAACCATGTCGGCGTTCAAGGGGACGTCCGGGGACCACGCGCGCTCGCGCAGGTGGGAGAACATCGTGCAGGAGGCAAGGCCCACGGCGGCCCAGCACGACCGGTGGGCGGTGGTGTAGGGACCCCAAGCGGCACGGCCCGGCCACGGCCCGGGGATCGTGCCTAGTTGTTCAACAGACTACCCCCGCCGGCAACGTTTTAATGCAGACGCCCCCCTACGTGCCCGTGGCAGACAGGTTCGACTTTCGCTGCAGGTACTGCGGGAAGGGCTTCGGCGGCGACGTGGTCGGGCTCGCAAGGCACATCGGAAGGCGGCACGATCCCGTCAGGTCCGGGTAGATTCAATAATGCCCCGCCCCGCCGTATGGCGATGACCAGACTACAAAAGGTTGCCGCCTGGGTCGCCATAATAGGCGGCGGGGTGGGGTTCTTCTTCTTCTCGCAGTTTGCGGCAGAAGCCATGCGGTGACGAAAACAGATTTTACCGGACGGCCCCGCCAGGCACGTATGATAGGCGAGCGTGTCGCGCGGTTCTTGGAGAGGCAGAAGCTCGGGTACGTGGCAACCGTGTCGGCCGACGGCACGCCGAACCTTTCCCCGAAGGGCACGATCATCGCGCTGGACTCCAAGACCCTCGCGTTTGCTGACATCCGCTCGCCGAACACCGTCAGGAACCTGGAGGCCAACCCGAGCCTGGAGATCAACGTGGTCGACCCGCTGCTCCGCAAGGGGTTCCGCTTCGCCGGAAGGGCCAGGATCGTCAGGGACGGCCGGGCCTTCGGCGAGATACTCGGGCGCTACAGGAGGGACGGCGTCAGGAGCCGCGTCAAGGCCATAGTGATAGTCGACGTCCTGGGCGTGTCTGAGGTCACGTCCCCCCTGTACGACCTGGGCCTCACCGAGGACGAGGTGAGGGCGCGGTGGAGGGCCCGCATGCTAGGCGCGTGACCCCTTCCTGAGCCGCTCCAGCTCCCCCCGGGTCTCGCCGTGGCCCCGCCTCTCCTCCTCCAGGAGCCGGCGCGCATCTTCGAGCTCCCTCTCGGCCGCTGCCAGCCGCGACTTTAGCGAGCCCACCACCGCGCTTGCCGCCTCGATGACCCCCCGGGGCCCGGGGCCGTCGGCCAGCGTGGGGCGCCCTCCCGGCCCCGCGGCCCCGCCCCGGGATCCGGCCACGCGCGCCTTCCTCAGCCCCTCAAGCTCGGCCTTCTTCTGGTTCGTCTCTTTTTTTACCATCATCAGGTTCGCGACGGCCGTGTCGTACTCCTCCCTGACTGCCCTGAGCCTCCCCGTCACCTCGTCGAGCTGGGCGCTCGCCTCCCGGAACTTGCCCTGCAGGGCCTCCACCTCGCCTTCCAGATCCCCCTTCAGCGCGTGCTCGGCGCCGCCGTCCTCCTGGCGCTCCGGGCGCCTCCTACCGAACAGGCCCATGCACCACCACCGCCCCCCGGGCAAATGAACCTTCCCTCACTTGTTCCTCACCCTGGTGCGGACGAACTTCAGGTAAAACCCGAGCCCGCCGATCGCCAGCCCCCCGGCCAGCGCCGCGGCGCCAAGCCCGGGGCTGGACGGGTGGATGTTGGGCGCCAGGAACAGCAGCAGCGCGCCCAGGATGATCAGGGCAAATCCCCCGCTTTTCCTCGACCGGTTGTGCTCGCTGTGGGCCATGTTCACGCGTACTCTGAGATCGTTTTGGCGACCCGCCCCGCCCCCATGTCGCTGATGAGCGGCCCGATCTTGGGCCCCCGGGTCGTGCCCAGTATTATCTGGTACAGCGTCCTGAAGAACTCCCCGGTCGGGATCCCGCTGCCCTTGGCGATCCGGTAGATCGAGTCCTGGATCTCCTCGGGGGCCCCTCCGGCCTCCAGCGCCTCGGCCAGCATCCTCAGGGCCCCCCGCACCCCCGGTTCCAGGTCCAGGTCTGCCCTCTCCCTCACGCCGAACTCGTCCGCAAAGTTTCCAGCCAGCCCGACCAGGCCGTCGAGCTCCCCCGTCCTCTCCCTTATCACGCCGTACTCCACCAGCTTCTTTGCCACCAGCTCGGCCCTGCCTTCCCTGAATATCTTGCACAGCTCCACCAGCAGCCGGTAGCTTACGTGGGGGCCGGGCCGCCCCGGCGGGTCCAGCAGGTTGGCGTACTCGTAGAGCCCCCTCATCTTCGCCAGCTTCGCGGCGTTGCCCACGCCCGTCTTGCCGAAATAGACGTCCTCTAGCTCGTTGTACTCGTCCATGAGGCCGGGTATGTCCGCGAGCCCCAGCTCCCGCGCCCCCGTGATCCTCTTGTACAGCAGCAGCAGGATCGACTCTGGGCTGCCAAACTCCAGCCACCTCTGGGCGGTGAGCACGTTTCCCAGCGACTTGGAGATCTTCTTGCCGCCCTTGTCCAGGAACATCTCGTACTTGACGTGGTGCGGGTGCGGGAAGCCCAGCACCTCGTCTGCCACCCAGTCGTTGACCCTGACCGAGTCCATTATGTCCTTCCCGTACGCCTCGAAGCGGACGTCAAACGCCGCCCACCTTGCCGCGAACTCCACCTTCCACGCGAGCTTCCCCAGGTCCCTCGCGACGTCCGCCTCGCCCCGGTGGCCGCACCCCTTCACCACCCTGCCCCCTATCTGCGCGTCGCGGCACGCGTAGGCGACCGCCCTCTTGTCGGCAAGGTACCCGGTGGACTCCGCGGTGTACAGCCTGTCGCACCCGGAGCACACGGGAAAGTACGGCAGGTACCTCCGGTATTTTTCCTGCCCGACCATCTCGGATATCCTCTGCCCTATCGCGGCGGCGTTCTGCAGGATGGCGTGGATCTGGTCCGCCAGCAGCCCGTCCCTGTACGTGTCGACTGCCCTCCTGAACTCGTATTTCACCCCCACCCTGTCCAGCCCGTCAAGCAGGATGCTGCTCATGTGCATCCCGTACGAATCGTGGCACCCGAACGGGTCGGGGATCAGCGACACCGGCTTGGCGATGTGCTCCTCCAGCGAGTCAGGGAAGCCGTCGGGGATCTTCCTCAGCCCGTCCAGGTCGTCCGAGTAGGCGATCAGCACCGACCTGTACCCCATGTCCTCGAGGGCCAGCTTCACGCCGTACGCCCGCACGGCGTCGCCCAGGCTGCCTATGTGCGGGATGCCCGACGCCCCGAGGCCGCTCTCGACGCGTATCTCCCCCAGGTCGCGGCCCAGCGACTCCTCGCGCCGCAGCAGCTCGTGGGCCAGCTTGTCTATCCACGTCCCCCTTCCGATCTTCTCCTGCCCGGGCATCTCCCTAATCCAGTGTCTTAGACATGTACGGGCCATATAACGAATACCCCATCCCCCGGTAGTACTCCCTGGTGCCGACCGCGCTGATCACCAGCAGCCTGCCGGCGTCAAACTCCTCCCGCGAGATCCTTTCGGCCTCCAGCATCAGCCTCTTGCCGAGCCCCGCGTGCTGTACCGCGCCGCCCTTCTGGCCTATCCCCAGCGACCTGCCCAGCACGTGCAGCTCCCTGACGATGCACGCCCCGCCGCGGACCTCCCGCCTGTGCGCCATGGCGCTAGGCCTCCTCAGCCGCAGGTACCCGTAGATCGAGTCGGCCGAGTCCTCGAACGACAGGAACACCTCGTCTCCCCCGGAGGACTCGTAGTCGGTCCGGCGGAGCCTCGGCTCTGCGGCGCCCCTGCCCGACAGGCCGATCTCCCTGCACCTGATGCACCTGCACGCCAGGCCCTGCCTCTCCAGGTTCCGGCGCACCAGCTGCCTCAGGTTCCCCGCCCTCGGCCCCGCGATGATCTCGCCCGGCGAGATCTCCCTCTGGATCCTCATTATGCGGACCCACCTGGGCACCTTCTTCTTCACGCTCGTGAGGACCTCGATCATCTCGTCGTCGGAATATGCCGAGTACCTCCCCTCCGCGTGGTCCCTCGCCAGCCTGGTGCCCCCCAGCACGAGCGCCGGGTAGATCTTCAGCATGTCCGGCTTGAGGTCGGCGTCAGCAAAGAGCCTCTCAAAGTCGGCGACGTCCTCCCCCGGGGTCATGGTGGGAAGGCCCGGCATCATGTGCGCCGCGACCTTGTATCCCGCGTCCTTGGACACCTGGAACGCCTCCACCACGTCGCCGTAGCCGTGCCCCCTGTTCACGATCCTGTAGACCCTCTCCCGCAGCGACTGCACGCCCACCTCCACCCGGGTGACCCCGTAGCCCAGCATCGTGTCCACGTGCTCCTTCTTGCAAAAGTCCGGCTTGGTCTCGACCGTGAGCCCCACGTTCCTGATCCTGGCCCGCTCGTTGAGCCCCTTGGCCTCCCGCAGGTCCCTCGAGACGGTGCCGTTCAGCGCGTCATAGCACGACTTTATGAAGCCCTCCCGGTAGTCTGCCGGCATGAACAGGAACGTGCCGCCGACGATCACCAGCTCCATCTTCCCGGGGTCGTGCCCCAGCGCCACCAGCCTCTCGATCTTTTCGGCGATCTGCAGCCCGGGGTCGTACCCGTGCCCCATTGCGCTTACCGTCGACGGCTCGTTCCCGGTGTAGCTGTTGGGCGAGTTGGACTCGGCCCCGCCCGGGCAGTACGTGCACCTCCCGTGCGGGCACGCGTACGGCTTTGGCATCAGAGCCACCACCGCCACGCCCGACGCCGTCTTTACCGGCCTCGTCACCAGGACCCGCCTCAGCCTCGCGAACTCCGGCCCGCTCGCCGCCGAGAGGATCTCTCGGTTCCCCGGGATCCTGTCCAGGGAGTACTTTGCGCACGCCCTCTTGATCTCCTCCCTGACCCGCCTCCCCGTCGGCCTGCCGGCTGCGAGCAGCCCCCTCACTATCTCGCCGCACGCCATGGAGAATGCCGCGTCCCGCCCGCCCATGCGCAACCATGCCGGGCTGGACATAAATTCGTTAGACCCGGCCGCGCGCGCCGGCGCCGGCCCCCCGCGGCCTATTTTTGGCCCGGCTCGACCGCCTCGGCGGAGCCCTCGCCGCGGGCCTGCTCCTTCCTGTACTCCATCTTCAGCCAGATCGGAGTGATTATCGTGGTCACCGCCACCATGATCACGATCGTGGAATACACGCTGGACGTCAGGACGCCGGCGGTCACCCCCACCCCGGCCACTATCAGCCCGACCTCGCCGCGGGATATCATCCCTATGCCCACGCGCATGCCCTGGGCCCTGTTCTTCAGGAACAGTATCGACGGCAGGCCGCACCCGAACAGCTTCGTGACTATGGCTATGACTATTATGATCCCGCTCATCATCAGTATCTCCAGGTTGACCGCCCTCAGGTCCACCTGCGCCCCGATTATCGCGAAGAACAGCGGCGCGAATATCAGGCCGATCTTCTCGATGAAGTTCTCCACCTTCTCGAACACCTTGGTGGTGGACAGCGCCATGCCCACGGCGAACGCGCCCACGATCGGCGACAGGCCTAGCAGGCCGGCCAGCGCGGCGGCCCCGAAGAACGACGCCGTGGCTATCCCCTCCACGCTGCCCTTGGCCTTCCACAGCCGGGGCGTGATGATGCGCGGCATCACCACCACCGCGACCAGCAGCATCACGGCAAAGAATCCCAGGACCTCGAGGATCGTGATGGTGACGTCCGTGATGTTTATGCTTTCCAGGCCGCCGCCGTCGCCCCCGGCGATGGACGTCACCACCGACAGCACCGCGATGGCCAGGATGTCGTCGACCACCGCCGCGCCTATTATGAGGCGCGCCTCCGGGGTCTTGAGCTTCCCGAACTCGTTGAGCACCTGGATCGAGATGGCTATGCTCGTCGCGGTGAGCGCCGTGGCGATCATCATCGACTGCAGCGCGTCGAACCCGAACGCCTGGAAGACCAGCAGGCCCACGAAGAACGGCACCACCACGCCCAGCGTCCCCACCGTGAACGACGCCTTGCCCCCGCGGATGAACTCCCTCGGGGTCATCTCCAGGCCCGCCATGAACAGTATCACGATCGCGCCGATCTCGCCGAGCACCCTTATCTGCTCGCCGATCTGTATGATCTGCTTGCCGTCCACCACGAGGAACGAGCCCAGCGCGAACGGGCCGACGATCATGCCGGCCAGGAGCTCCCCGAGGACTATCGGGAGCTTCAGCCTCAGGAACAGCTCCGCCATCAGCTTCGCCGCAAAGAGAAGGATTCCCACCTCTATGATCGTCTCTATGAAATGCGCCTCGGAAGCCAACTTTTCTGTTCTTGGGGGAGGCCTGCCACATATAAGGTATGCCTGCGCCCGCGGCGCGGGGCGCCCGGCCCGGGCGGCTGTCCGCCCCGCGCCATCAAGTTTTATATGCGCAGGGGGAGTAGACAACAGCATGGACGACTTTGAGAAGGAGTACCCCGGCTTTGACTGGAAGAACACGCCGGCGTACAAGCACCCCGGCGGCAAGGACTGCCCGTGCCCGAAGCACGAGTACATCAGGGAGCAGATCAACTTTACAAAGCAGGTCAACCAGAAGGGGGGCGATCCGGCGAAGGTCACCCTGAGGTTCTGCCCCGACCACTACCGGGTGTACATGGACGAGGTGATTCCCGCGATGCCGCTAAAGTACAAACTCCTGACCAAGATCGCGCTGAAGATCGGGGCGATCCACGTCGAGCAGCTGAAGTACATGGAGTCCGAGAGGTGCTTCTACTGCAGGTTCGGCTCCGGCGGCCACGACAGGAAGACCGAGCTTCCCCCCGTGTAGGGGCGCCGCCGGAAGGCCCGGGCGCCGGTCACAGTGGGCCCAGCAGTATCTTCGGCTTGTTGGGGGTGTCGTGGTGGCACATCTTCCCGCACACCGGGCACCGCCTCCTGTCAAGGAGGACGCACTGGCAGATGTGCGAGTCCAGGTAGGATTTGGCGGGCTTGTTGGGCTCGCCCGTGCCGTTGCAGAACGGGCACTGCGAGCCGAGCAGCTTGATCACCCCGTCGCCATCGCAGACCGCGCACCCGTCACCTGCCAACGCCGCTTCTGCCAGGCGGCGGCATTAAAATGCATTGGGCCCCGGCCCGCGCCGGATCCGCCCGGGGGGACGCGGCCGGGCCCCATTGAGAACAAATTTAAGAAATTCCGCCCCACCGCAGACATGGAGCGCTACATGGTCCACCTGGGGAACGAGGGGCACGGCCCGGAGGACTCGCGCCGCCTGGTCCGCAGGGCGAGGGAGCTCTGCTCGGGCATGCAGGCATCCGTGAGGGTCGCCCGCGTGGCAAGCGGCTTCGTGGAGCTCGACGTGGGCGTGGATGCCGGGGACCTCGACGCGCTGATAGAGAGGCTGGCCCCCATCGGGGGCCTGCTCAACGCCAGGCACGTCGTCGAGGAGGACGTCAGCAAGGAGGACGGCATCAGGGACGGCGTGTTCTATTTCAACAACGAGCGGTTCTGGGAGTGCCACGAGGCGTTCGAGGGCGTGTGGAACAAGTGCATCGGGAGGGAGAAGGACCTCGTCCAGGGGATCATCCTGGTAGCCGTGGCCTTTGCGCACGGCCAGAAGAACGATCCCCAGATAGGCATCGGGATGCTGTCCCGCGCGCTGGAGAAGCTCGGCGACTCCCCCTCGGTGTACAACGGGATAGATGTCGACATGATCCGCAGCAAGAGCGAGGAGATGCGGAGGGCCAACGAGCTCTCCAGGTTCAGGATCTGATCAGGTCCAGCGCCGCCGGCACCACGTCGGCCCCCATGAGCGTCCCCATCCGGCCCCTCGCGGCCTGGGCCTCGGTCATCCTGGTGGTCCCGTCGTTCCCCACGCGGTCGCCCGAGACCAGCACCGGCACGGGGTCGTCGCTGTGCCCCTTGCTGATGCACGGCGTCGAGTGGTCCGCCGACACCACCACTGCCACCCTCGCCGGATCGGTGTTGTCCATGAGCGTCCCGAAGAACCGGCGGTCGATCTCCTCGATGTTCCTGGTCTTTCCCTCCGCGTCCCCGTCGTGGCCGAACTCGTCCGGCCCCTTCAGGTGCACGTAGATCGCGTTCTGCGTCTCCATGGACGCCGCGGCCACCCTCGCCTTCTCCTCGTAGTCGGCCAGGCCGCCCGCCTCAAACGCCCTCATCTTCAGGACCTTGGAGATGCCCACCTCCACCGGCATGTCCACGATGCACGAAAAGTCCATGGAGTACTTCTCGTTGATCGGCTGCACCACGGGGTACCGGTTTCCCGCGTCCCTCAGCAGGATGCAGCTGAGCGGCTTCCTGCCCTCCTCCTCCCGCCGGCGGTTGATCGGGCTCTCCGCCATTATCCCGATCGACTGCCTGTTGAACTCGTTTACCATCTCCGAGGCCAGCGCGGCGGCCCGGCCCTCCTCCAGCGGCAGGCACCGCTCGATCCTGAGGCAGTCCCCCACGGCCTTGGCCACCCCCATCCCGCCGATGTTGGTGTACGCGGGGTCCGTGTTGGTGATCCTCGACGAGAGCCCCGACTCCGAGCGTATCCTCACTGTGACCCTGTGCCCTATCGTGGGCGTGACTGCGACGGATGACCCGGGCCACGGGAGGCGCACTTTCTCCTCCAGCTCCCTGGCCATCCCCAGCGCGTCGTCCCTCCCTATGCGCCTGCCGGCCCTCCTGTCCACGATCACGCCGTCCCCGTCCAGGGTGGCGTAGTTGCCGCGCAGCGCCAGGTCGCCGTCCCTGAAGTCGATCCCCACGCCCACGGCCTCGATCACCCCCCTGCCCGCGTAGTCGGCGTGGTTGAACCTGTAGCCCAGCATGTTGAACACCGCGATGTCGGACTCGGGGGCGATGCCCTTCCCCACCGAGATCACCTGGCCGGAGGCCCCGTTCCTCGCGAGCCCGTCCAGGGACGGCGTGGATGCGGCCTCGAGCGGGGTCCTCCCGCCCAGGTCCGGGTGCGGCAGGTCCCCGACCCCGTCCAGCAGCACGTAGACCATGCGAACGTCAGAGTTATCCAATCCCTTGCAGCTCCTGCCTTCCAAGGCTCCGCGGCTCTCCTTTAAAGCTTGCAAAACGCGGCGCGCCGCGCCGCGCGGCGGCGAGAAAACGTTTTTACGCGCAGCGGTGGCCCTGACTAGTTATGGGCGGCATGCGCAAGGACTACGTTTCCGAGCGGTTCATGATCGTGTCCAAGAGTAACGGCATGGCGGCCGATCCCAAAAAGTCCCCGTACGCCCCCGGGAACGAGGCGCTGACCAACCCCTCCGTCCTGTCGCTCGTCGCCAAGGACGGCATGCTGCAGAGGCTGCAGGACAGCGACGACGACTACGTGAAGGGGTGGATGATCCGGGTGTTCGAAAGCAAGGACCCCATAGTCTCGGTCAACGCCGAGAACACCTACAGCGACGGGCCCCACTACAGCGAGCCGGCGTACGGGTACCACTACGTCGTCGTGGCGTCCCCCAACGAGAAGGACACGTTTGCCACCATCGACGCCGAGCAGTGGTCGAACGTCCTGGTGGTGATCCAGGAGAGGCTGCGGTGGCTCTACACCCAGAAGGGCGTCACCTACGTGGCCATCTACGCCGACCACGGCGAGCTGGCCGGCGGCGGGAACCCCCACCCGCACCTCAACATAGTCACGTTCTCCACCATCCCGCCGATCATCGAGGAGGAGGCGGAGTCCTCGCACAGGATCCTAAACGAGCTCGGGGTGTGCGCCATGTGCCAGACGGTGCAGAAGGAGATCAACGAGCCGGCCGACAGGCAGATACTCAAGACCGAGGGGTTCGTCGCGTTCTGCCCGTGGTCCCCGTCGCACCCGTACGAGTTCTGGATCGCCCCGAAGAAGCACACCACCAGCTTCTCCAAGATCACCCAGAAGGAGATCAACGACCTGGCCCTGATCATGAGGGCCACCCTGGGCGGGCTTGCCAAGGCCGTCAAGGGGGTGTCCTACAGCCTGGCATTCCACCTGTCACCCGAGAAGAAGAACCGCAGGCAGATCCACTGGCACATCGAGGTGTACCCCATAACAAAGCCGCAGTCGGGCATGGAGCGCGGCTACGGCATATTCCTCAACGACGTCTACCCCGAGCAGGTGGCCGAGGAGCTCGGCGCCGCCTGCAGGAGGGAGCTGGCCAACCTGGTCGGGATAGAATAGGGCCTGAATGGTTTATTTATCAACCGGGCCGCGTATCTGTCATGGCGCTTGAAAAGTGGGCCGCGGTGGCCAGCCTGGGGCTGTTTGCCATGTTCGCCGGGGAGATGGCGTCCATATACAACTTCATGGCCGACCCCCCCGAGGACTTTGAGTTCGGCATCGTGTTTGAGGCAGACCCGAAGATCCTCCAGTTCATCTCCATCGGGGTGGCGCCAGGGGCGATCCTGGCCGCGCTGTCGTACATACTGTCCAGGCGCTTTGGCTCGAGGCAGAACGGCATGCTGCTGGTCGCCGGCGGCGCCGTCATGCTTGCCGGGATGGCGTACTGCCACGCGCTGCTGGACGGCATAGGGGAGCAGTTCGTCACCGGCGCGGTCACGGCTGCCCCCCCGGTGTTCATGGCCGTGTCCGCCGCCGTGATCGGCGTGGGGCTGAAGCTGACCAGGACGAGGAAGAGACGCCCCAGGAAGGAGTACTTTTAGCGGTGATCGAACCTCATCGCGTTTGCGGCGCGCCGGAACCCCAGCAGCTCGTAGAACGGCATCACCTCGTCGGAGCAGTCCAGCACCGTCTTGTAGCAGCCCGCGGACTCGGCGTACTCTAGCGCGCCCCTCACGAGCTTCTCCCCTATCCCCAGCCTCTGGTGCCTGGCGTTCACCGCGACGTCCTCGATGTGCGCGGCCTTCCCGCCGCCGTGGATGAACTTCTGCTCCACCAGGACGGTGGCGCACGCGACCACCCTCCCGTCAAGCTCCGCCACCAGGACGGCGTGGCCGGCGCCGGAGCTGATCTTCCCGAATATCTCCGCGGCCGCCTCGTCTCCCAGGCCGCTTGCGTCCCGCAGCGAATCAAGCGACGACAGGAACCCGTTCCGGAGGTCGTCCCGCCGGAGCTCCCTGATCTTTATGCCCGCCATGCCTCAGACGCCGCCCAGCCTCCTGATGCGGTCCCGGCTGGCCCTCCTGTAGGATTCCTTGTCCCCGATGTCCGTGAACCCCCTCCTCGAGACGAACCCGGTGACCAGCATCTTGCGCGCGATGGCCGCCCTTATGACCCTGTCCATCCCGTACGGCCTGCCCCCGGGTATGAGGTCCAGCACCTCCGGCTCCATCACGTAGCAGCCCATGTTGACGTTCGCCCGCACCTCCGGCTTTTCGTTCCATCCCGTCACCCTGCCCGACCTGGCAGTCTCGATGACCCCGTACGGCATGCTGGCCTTGTGCTCGTAAATCCCCATCGTCACCGCGGCCCCCTTCTTCTTGTGCAGGGCCACCATCCTCCGCAGGCTGAAGTTGTAGAGGGAGTCCCCGTACATGCAGACGAAGCTGCCGTCGATGAACTCCTGCGCGGTCTTGAGCTGGCCGGCGGTCGCCAGCGGCCTGTCTGACACGGCGTACTCGATCTCCACCCCGAACCTCCTCCCGTCCTCGAAGTAGTCCTCGATGGCCCTCCTCAGGTAGCTGACGCAGAGGACCAGCGACCTTATCCCGCTCCTCCGCGTCCAGTCCACCAGGTGCTCCAGGACGGGCTTCTCCCCCAGCGGCAGCATGGGCTTTGGCAGGAACATGGTGTACGGCAGGAGCCTTGTGCCCAGGCCCCCCGCGAGGACCACCGCTTTCACGTGGGTTGTTTGCGGCGTGGGTATTTATGTTCACGCGGGCGCCGTCCCCCCGCGCGGGGCGCCCGCCGGCCGGGCCAGCGCCCGCCTCAGCTTCCCGGCGACGTCCGCGGGGTTCCTGCCAAAGACTATCATCATGGGCTCCTTTCCAAAGTCCCCCCTGTGGAATACCGCGTCGGGCGCCCTCCTCGATCCCCTCACCGCGTGCCCGACCCCCCACCGCACGGACCCGCCCTCGGACCCCTTCACCGCCGCGGGCTCGGCGGCCCGGTCGTAGGACAGGACGACCATCCCGGACTCCCTCATCCGCGAGACGGTGCCCTCCCGGAGCCTTATGTTGACCGCCGAGCGCAGCGACGGGAACCTCCCGCTTGCCGCCAGCACCGCAGACGCCACGTGCCTCGAGCCGCCGTACTTGAGGTCCCCCGCCACCACCGCGCGCCTCCCGGACCGCACGATCCTCCCCTCCACACCCATCACGTCGCCTGCCGACGCCGGGGAGGGCCTGGAGAACACGAAGTTCGTCTGGCATTCCGGGATCTCCCTGTACACCCCCCTGATCCCCACGAACTCGCGTATCCCGCCGCGCAGCTCGTCGCGTATGCGGTCTCCGCCGGCGGGCATCGTCACGCGCTCCCCCCGGCCCGCCTTCTCCGAGCCCCTGATCGACTCGTACGCGAACCGCTGCGAGAACCGCGCGGCTGCCTCCACGGGCATCCCGCACGCCAGGGAGTGGCAGAGCGCCACGGAGTAGTTGCACCCTCCCCCGTGGCCGGTCCTGCGGATCTTCCTGCGGGAGAGGCAGAGCCCCCTGCCTCCCGTCAGGACGTAGTCGGTCACCCTGCCCTCCGCGACCTCCAGCCCCGTGATCACGGCGCTTTCTGCCCCCATGCCGCAGAGCGCCTCGGCGGCCTCCCTCGCGGATCCCACCGAGTCGATCTCGGAGCCCGTCAGGAACTCCGCCTCGAACCTGTTGGGGGTGACCACCGTGGACAGCGGCAGCAGGAGCCTCTTCAGGTCGGCGGCGGCCCGCCTCCTGATCAGCATGCCCCCGGTGGTGGACCTTACCACGGGATCCAGGACGGTCGGCAGGCCCCTGCCCTCCAGCTCCCCGCTGACGGCCCGGATGACGTCCCGGCTGTACACCATCCCCACCTTTACCGCGTCCACGTCAAAGTCAGAGAAGACCATCCCGAGCTGCCTCGCCATGGTCCTGGCCGACACCGGTTCCACGCCGCCGAACCTGGACGTGTTCTGGCTGGTTACCCCCGTGACCGCCGTGAGGCAGTGCGCGCCAAGCGACACGCACGACCTCACGTCTCCCTGTATCCCCGCGCCCGATGACGGATCGGATCCCCCGATGGACAGTATGTTGAGCATCCCGTGACTAGGGCCACGGGCGCGGTTTTCTTAAATTTTTCACCTGCGGATCTCCTGGCTCACGACGACTCCCTGGCGCAGGAAAACGAGCAAAAGTTGTCATCCATGCTCTGGAACTCCCTCCCGCAGTGCAGGCAATTCCTCAGGGTCCTCATCACGGAATTAGGCCCCCGCTGCCATATAAGGCGAACGCGTCCCGCGGCGCTGGTGCCGGGGCCCCCGGGCGCGCGGGCCCCGCCGGCCGCCGGGGGCCCGGCGGCGGCCGCGCGTTCCCGCAATTGTTTAAATCAGGCCGCGCCCCAACCACGCCATGGGAACGCAGATGGCCTCCGCCCGCAGGGGCGTCGCGACGGAGCAGATGAGGCAGGTGGCCAGGGACGAGGACGTCACGCTGGACTGGCTCCTGCCCAAGATCGCCGCCGGCTCGGTCATCATACCCAGCAACAACGTCCGGCCCCAGGAGATCCACAACGTCGGGATCGGCAGGGGGCTGAAGACCAAGGTAAACGTCAACATAGGGACGTCCACGCTGAACGTGGACCTGGACGGGGAGATCGAGAAGGCCAGGGTCGCCGTAAAGTACCACGCCGACACCATTATGGACCTCAGCGACGGCGGCGACGTCAGGAAGATCAGGCGGGCGCTGCTCGAGGAGGCCCCGATAACCTTCGGGACCGTGCCGATTTACGAGGCGTACAGCCGCGGCGTGGAGGTCCACAAGAACCCGCTGAACCTGGAGGAGGACGACTTTGTCAAGGCCTTCGAGAACAACGCCGCCGACGGCGTCGACTATACCACCATCCACTGCGGCATCACCAGGGAGATCGCCGGGAGGATCCTCAAGGTCCGGCGCCACGGCGGGGTCGTGAGCAAGGGCGGCACCATCACGGCGGCCTGGATGCTCAAGCACGACAGGGAGAACCCGTACGTGACCCACTACGACTACCTCATGGAGATCGCCCGGAAGCACGACGTCACTTTCAGCCTGGGCGACGCGCTGCGTCCCGGCTCCATCCTGGACTCCCACGACGAGCTCCAGGTGCAGGAGATGATCAACGTCGCCAGGCTGACCAGGAGGGCCCACGAGAAGGACGTCCAGGTCATGGTGGAGGGTCCCGGGCACGTCCCGCTGAACGAGGTCGCCGCGAACGTCCGGCTCGCAAAGTCCCTGATCGGCGAGGTCCCGTACTACGTCCTGGGGCCGCTCGTGACAGACGTGGCGTCGGGGCACGACCACATCGCCAGCGCCATAGGCGCGGCGGTCTCCGCCAGCGAGGGCGTCGACCTGCTGTGCTACCTGACCCCGTCCGAGCACCTCGCGCTGCCAGACGCCGGCGAGGTCAAGGCCGGCCTGATCGCCTACAGGATCGCCGCCCACGCGGGGGACCTGGTGAAGATCCGCGACAAGGCCATAAAGTGGGACATGGCGATGACCGAGGCGCGCAGGACGCTGGACTGGGAGAGGCAGCTGGCGCTGTCGATAGACCCCGAGGAGGCGGCCAGGATCCACGGCAGGACGGGCCAGCACCCCGGCAACAACGTCCCGTGCACGATGTGCGGCGGGGCGTGCGTGTACATGATGCTCCCCCAGCAAAAGTCGTACGGCGCGGAAGCCGAGGGGCTACAGCAGGCGGAGTAGCACCCTCTCGAGGCTCGGGACGGTCCTGTAGTCGCCCAGCTCCTCCCTGGCGATCCACCTGTAGTCGGAGTTCTCCCAGTTCAGCCTGACCCTCCGGTCCCGCGCCTCGAACAGGAACGGGAACACCACCCACTCGTGGTTCGCGTACTGCGGGGATCCTATCCTCATCCTCTTGGCGGCCCGGACCAGCGATACCGCGTCCCCGGCCATGCCGGTCTCCTCGAGGATCTCGGTCCTTGCCCGGTACAGCGGGCTCTCGTCGCCCTCGATGATGCCGCTGACCCCAGACCACATCCCCTTCATGGTCCTCACCCGCCTGCTCCTCCTGAGGAGCAGCAGCCTCTGGTCGTTCCTGACGAATGCGGTGACTATCCTCGTGGAGCGCATGCTGGCTATTTCTCTACGGCCTTGACCATCCTGGTCAGCCTCTTGTACGAGTCGTCGAGGTCGACGTTCTCCGACAGCCGGTCCTGGCACGCCTTGATGTAGTTGACGACCTCCTCCGTCTTGGACTCCTGCACCGCCGTGAGCAGCCGCCCTATGTCCTTCCAGAGCTCCTCTGCCACCTTCCGGATCTCCGGGTTCGCGATGATCGTCTCTATGAGTTCGGGGGACTCTGTCATGATGCTTTCCGCGAGCGTCCTCTGGACCCTGAACGTCGTGCCGGACATCTTCTCCGTCAGGGCGATCTTCTCGTCCTTCGAGACGATGTTGGCGAAGACGAGGTTCATGAGGTGCGTGAGCCCCAGTATGACCGCGATCTTCTTGTCGTGCTCCGCGGCGTCGATCGTGACGAAGTTGGCCCCCTCGAAGAGCGACTTTGCGACGGCCAGCTCCTTCTTCGCGTCCTTGACGGGGACCGATATTATGTTCTGGCCCCTTATCGTCCTCACGCCGGGCCCGAACATCGGGTGGATGCATATCGGGTTGATCTTGGCGGGCATCTTCGAGAGGGACGACACCACCTTGGACTTTTCCGAGGAGATCTCGATCATGTACGTCCCGCGCTTCATCTCCTTGGCGATCAGCCTGATTATCTCCGGCGTCCTCCGGGTGGGGATGCACAGGACGACGTAGTCGGCCTTGAGGATCCCGCCCACCAGCGACTCGGCCTTTATGACGCTCTTTCCGGGGATCCCGGTCTCCGTGTCGTACCCGGTCACCTCGAAGCCCTTGTCCAGGAAGTACTTTGAGAACCACTGCCCCATCTGGCCCCCCGCCCCGATCACGGTAAGCTTCTTCATCCCGCATCACCCAGCATGCCGTTTAGTATATCCATACCTTGCATTAGTACATTTTCATCCTGGCACGCCGAAATCCTGATGAAGTTCCGGTAGTTCCCGAACCCCTCCCCGGGCGCCACCGCCAGCCCCCTGTCCAGCAGGCCGTCGGCGAGCCTGGCCCCGTCCCGGCCGACCCCCGCGAACAGGTACATGGCCCCTTCCGGGCGCGCGAACTCCAGCCCCATCTCCCCGGCCCTGGCCTCCAGCGCGTCCAGCCTTCGCCTGACCGTGGCCGTGTTGCCCGAGGTGTCCGCCTCCAGCGCCCTCAGGGCGGCGTACTGGATCGGCTCGGCGACGCTGGTCAGGCACAGCGCGGCCAGCCCCTCCATCCTGCCGACTATGTCCTCGCTGGCGATCGCGCAGCCGATCCTGAACCCGGTCATCGCGTGCGACTTTGAGAACGACTGCGCCACGATGCTCCTGTCGTAGCCGTATGCAAGGACGCTCTTCCAGTCAGCGTACGCATAGTCCGAGTAGATCTCGTCGCTCAGCACGTACAGGCCGTTCTCCCGGGCGATGCCGACGATCTCGTCCTGGAGGGCGCCCGGGAGTATCTTTCCCGTCGGGTTGTTCGGGTAGTTGAGCACGATCATCCTGGTGTTGGGGTTTACCATCCCCCTGATCCGGTCGGCGGAGGGCTCCCACCCCCCCTCCAGCGTCGTGGCCACCGTCCTGACCTTGGCGCCGGCGTACATGGCGCAGTCCCTGTACGCCGGCCACGCCGGCTCGATGACTATCACCTCGTCGCCCGGCCCGAGCAGCGTCATGACGGCGGAGAACACGGAGAACCTGGCCCCGGGGGCCACCAGGACGTTCTCCCGCGACACCTCCGCGCCGGACGCCCTCGAGGCGCGGGCTGCTAGTGCGTCCCTGAGGGCGGGCATCCCCCCAGCCTGCCCGTACCTCACGAGCCCCTTCCCGGAGGCCCGGCACAGCGCGTCGCCGGCCTCCCCCGGGGGCGCAAAGTCCGGTTCCCCCACCTCCATGTGGATCATCTTCCTCCCCTCCCCCTCGAGGGACTTGGCCCTGCGGAACACGGAGAGGTGGGTCTGCCTTCCGTCACGCTGGACCCTCAGCGACTCGTTCAGCAGGAAGTTCAGGAACCTCGAGGACGCCAACGCGTCGAGGCCGATCCGGCCCGACACGGAGGCCACCTTCACGCGGAGGTCGTCCTCCCTGGCCTCGTCTACGACCCCCATCCCGGAGGCCCTCTTGGCCTCGCTTATCTCCCTTGCGAGGTCCGCCCTCTCCTTTAGCATCCTCACCATCTCGACTGTGATCTCGTCCATCCTGTCGCGGAGAGGGTTGAGGTCGGCCATGGCTCACAGCACCGGCTTTATGGCCCCCGAGATGATCGCGTGGTCTGCCAGCGTCAGCGACACCAGCGAGTCGACGACCGGCGGGGCCCTCGGCACGACGCACGGGTCGTGCCTGCCCCCCACCCGCAGCGGCGTCTCCTCCATCGTCCCGGCGTCCACAGTCTTCTGCTCCCGGGAGATCGACGAGGCCGGCTTGAAGGCCACCCTCATCGTGATCGGCATGCCGTTTGACAACCCCCCCAGGATCCCGCCCGAGTTGTTGGTCTCGGTGACGATCCTGCCGCCCTCCACGGCGTACAGGTCGTTGTTCTCCGAGCCGCGGATCTCCGATCCCGCGAACCCCGACCCGAACTCCACCCCCTTCACCGAGGGGATGGAGAACATCGCCCTTGCCAGGTCGGACTCGAGCGAGTCAAATATGGGATCACCCAGCCCCACCGGGACGCCCGTCGTGACCGACTCGATCACGCCGCCCAGCGAGTCGCCGCTCCTCTTGGCCTCCAGTATGGCGTCCCTCATCCTCCCCGCGGACCGCGCGTCGGGGCACCTCACGTCGTTCCCGTAGATCGAGCCGGCCATCCCCCGCTCAAAGCCCCCCTCCATGCGGATCCCGCCGATCCGCGCGACGAACGAGTCCGTCCTCACCCCCAGGGCGTCCTCCAGCAGCTTCCTGGCTATCGCGCCCCCCATCACGTGGGTGGCGGTCAGCCTCCCGGAGAACCTGCCGCCCCCGCGGTGGTCGTTGAGGCGGCCGTACTTTACCATGGCGGGAAAGTCGGAATGGCCCGGCCTGAGCTTGGTCTCGAGGGCGTCATAGTCCCCCGACCTCTGGTCGGCGTTCCTGACCACCATGGCGATCGGGGCCCCCGTGGTGTGCCCCCTGAACACCCCCGACACGATCTCCACCCTGTCGGCCTCCTTCCTCTGGGTCGCGATCTCCGACTGCCCGGGCCTCCGCAGGTCCAGCATCCGCTGGACGTCCCCCTCCTCGAGGTCCAGCCCCGCGGGGCACCCCTCCAGGACAGCCCCGATCGCGCTCCCGTGGCTCTCCCCGAAGCTCGTCAGCACGAGCCGGTGGCCGATTGAACTTCCTGGCAACGCATTGACAGCGCGCGCGGTACTTATAATTCCTCACGGCAGGCCGCCGGCTCCCCCGCGGGCTACCCGACAGAGATCTCCGCCCCGGCCCCGCGCATCCCGGCGATGAACCCGGGGTACGAGACCGCCGCGGATTCCGGATCCCCAACCGTGCATCCCCCCACGAACATCCCGGCTATGCAGAATGCCATGAACAGCCTGTGGTCGTTCTCAGGATCCAGGTCAGCCCCGCGCGGCCTTTCGGCCGGTTCCAGCACCATCCCGCCGCGGCTCTCCTTGGCCGCCACCCCCACCTTCGCCAGCTCCCTGCACAGGACCGCGATCCTGTCGGTCTCCTTGGCCCTCGCGTGCCCGACGTTGACGATCTCGATTGGCTCGGACGCCTTCAGCGCGAGTATGGCCAGCGCCGGCAGCAGGTCCGGCGAGTCGCCCAGGTCGAACCTCCCGCCCCCCAGCCTCCCCTGGGCCCCCACCGAGATCTTCGGGCCGCCGGCCCGGACGGCGACCCCCATGCGCCCCAGCATTCCTATGAACGCCTCGTCCCCCTGCGGCAGGCCCCCCGCGCCCCCGTTTATCGTGACCCCCCTCCCGTTGAGCACCGCCGCCGAAAGGAGCAGCGCGATGCTGGAAAAGTCTGCCGGGACCCCGAACGCGGCCGGCCGGTAGGCCTGCGGGTCCACGCGGTACCTCCTGTACGGGGCCATCGTCCGGACGCCGACCCCGAACGCCGCCATGGAAGACACGGTCGCGTCGATGTACGGCCTCGACACGGGGTCCCCGTCGACTGACAGGCTGATCCCGTCCTCTGTCAGCGGGGCGCAGATCAGGAGCGAGGATATGAACTGGCTGGATACTCCCCCCGGCACGGACACGTCCCCGCCCCTGATCCTGCCGGTGATCCTGACCGGCGGCGTCCCGCCGTCCGAGGAGCACTCTGCCCCCATGGACTCCAGCGCGTCAAGCAGGGGCCGCATCGGCCTCCCCCGCAGGCTCCGGTCCCCCGTGAGCGTGATCTCCTGCCGGAACAGCCCCGCGATGCCCGCCGCGATCCTGATCGTGGTGCCGGAATTGGCCGCGTCGATCTCGGGCACCGGGGCGCCCACCCTGATCGGGCCCCTGACGGCGATCGACGCCCCCTCCACGGCCAGGTCCGCCCCGAGGCACCTGCACGCCCGGATCGTGGCCTCGGTGTCAGCCGAGATCAGCGCGTTGTCCACCCTGCTGCCGCCCCCCGCCAGCGACGCGATGAACGCCGCCCTGTGCGTGTAGCTCTTGCTCGGCGGGCAGTCGATCTCCCCGGAGATGGACGACTTTTGCACCCTACACCTCATGGACCTCGGCCTTCCTGTTGCTGATCCCCGAGGATATGGTGCGGCCCTCCAGCCCGCCAAACACCCTCCTGATCCGCCGCTCGCCGCCCTTCTTCACGACCGCGGCGATTGCCGGGCCGTTGCCCGAGACCGACGCGCCGTACGCGCCGTTCTCCAGCAGCCGCGGGATCAACCCCGGGTCCGATCCCAGCGCGGCCGAGGTGGCGAGCCCGTTCACCACCATGGCGTCCCAGTACCTCGACCTCCTGGCGAGGTCCCACGCGTTCCCGAAGGCCGCCGACAGCGCCTTGAGGTTCTTCGTGTTCCCGCGCTTCCTGTTCCGTGGCACGAAGATCACGGCGGCCAGGTTCGCGGGCCCCCTCTCGGCGCGGACCCTCTTCCTGCCCGCGTTGTCCGTCACGTTGAACCCGCCGTAGTAGCAGGCGCACGCGTCGTCGTACGCGCCGGTGACGCTCACGCGGGACGCGATCGACGCGTTGACGCCGGCCAGCAGGACCTGCCGGTCCGAGAGCCCGGGCCTGAAGATCCCGGCGCACGCCAGGGCCACCGCCGAGGAGATCGCGCTCGAGCTCTTCAGCCCGTACCCGGCGGGGATCTCGGAGTCCAGGGACAGCGATATCCTGCGCGACTCGAGATCCCTCCGGGGGACTACCGCCTCGACCGTCCTCTTCACGAGCCGCGAGCTGAGGTTCCTGTCGCCGGATTCCATCACTATCCCGCTCCCCGGCCCGGACTCGGCGGTGACGGCGACCCGCAGGCCTATGCCGAGTGTCGCCCCCTTCCTGGTGGCCATCGCGTTTACCAGCGATATCGCCCCGTGGACCGTTGCGCGCACCCTGGCCACCTACGCACCCCCCAGCAGCGCCCTCTTCATGGCGCCGTACGGCGCCCTGACCCCGTGCCATATCTCAAAGGCCCTCGCCGCCTGCCCCAGCAGCATCTCGTACCCGTAGATCACGGTGGCGCCCGCGGCCTTCGCCCTCCTGAGGAGGTCGGTCTGCACGGGCCGGTACACGATGTCGCAGACCGTCGTGCCCCCGCCGATCCCGTCGAGGGGGACTGGGATCGGCTCGTTTTCCATCCCCAGCGACGTCGCGTTGACGATGATGTCGTAGCCGCCAGCGCCGCCCACCCGGTCCAGGCCCGCAGGCTCGGCGTCCAGGCCGAGCCTCGCCGAGAACTCGGACAGCTCCTCGGCGCCTGCCGGCGTCCTGTTGGCTACCGTGATCCGGCCCGCGCGCTCTTTTGCGAACGCCGCCACGATGGCACGCGCCGCGCCGCCCGCGCCCAGCAGCAGGACGCTCGAGCCCCTGACGGGCAGGCCCCTCTTCTTGAACGGGTCCAGGAACCCGTCCACGTCGGTGTTGTACCCCTTCAGCATGCCGCCGGCGCTGGACACGGTGTTGGCGGCGCCGACGGCGCTGCACGACTCGTCGGTCCTGTCCAGGTGCCCCATCACCGCCACCTTGTGCGGGACCGTGACGTTGAACCCGGCGACGCCGATCTTCTTCAGCGCGGCGATCCCCCCCTCCAGCTCGCCCCGTGGGATCCTGTACGCGATGTACGAGCAGTCGAGCCCCAGCTCCCTGAAGGCCGCGCCGTGTATGTCCGGCGAGAGGGAGTGGCCTATCGGGTCCCCTATCACCGCGAAGGTCTTCGGCATTACTCTGCTTCCGGCCCGGGCTATTTATTCTGACGCGGGCGCCCAGTCAAGCGAAAAGTACGCCAAATGGCCAACCGCCGCAATTCCAGACAGATCAGCTTGGGCGGGCCCCGGCAAGGTTTGAATTGTCTCGAAGCAAGACCCGCCAGGGCCGCGACATGGTGAACGGCCCCCGCCCATATCGGGGCGTCGTCTCCGGCACCTATGTTAACCGCCCAGGCGCAGTTGCCGCAATGCATCCCGCGGCTTTTCCGATCCGTGCCTGGGTTGCATGGCATGGGATTCACGGATGGCGCCGGCAAGGCGGTCCGGGATGCGGGCGGCGCCGGGGGCCGCCCCCGGCGCCGCCTTCCGGGCCTTCCTCCCCGCCCGCCTGGCTTCCTTCCATCCCGGCGACTTGGCCGACGGCGGGGAGCGGGCGTTCCCGCAGTGCGCGGGGCGGGCCCGGGGCCTCCTGGTTTCTGCCACCGCCTCCCCGTATTTTGACTTGATCGAGCCGGCGACGCCGGGCGCGAGTGCCAGCAGGCCCCCCGGCTGCCTGGTCGTTCTGCGCCTTGCCACGCACGCACTGGCACCCCCTGCAGCAAGGATCGGCAGGATCGCGCCTTGCTGGTTAAAGGGTCAGCACGCGTGACCTCATACCAGCTGTCGTAAAAATCGCTTAAGTGTGGTGGTGTTGTTATCCTGACTTCCGGGTGGCCCTCCAGCCAGTCCCCGTAGTCGTAAAAATCGCTTAAGTGCGGTGGTGTTGTTATCAGTGCAATGGACAAAGCCATGCTTATCGGGCTATCGCTTTTTCTGGGTGTCGGTATGGCCGCCGCGTCATCGTCGGCGGGCATCCTGTCACCACTGGCGCAGTACGACTCGGGGGTGCCGATGCATGGCATACAGTGCAGGGATTCAAGGGTGCTCATGGAGACCCTGCGGGGGACGCCGGCGTGCGTATACGGGGATTCTGCGGTGGTGATGCAGCATAGGGGCTGGACGCCCGTGGAACCGGGACTGGCCGGGGCCGCGCAGCAGGGTGCAGAACCGGGGGAGCCTGCCCGCGCCACGCATGGCGCGGGAGGGCAGGGCCCGGATGCGCGGTACGTGACAGTGCCGGAACCCGCGCATGCCGGCACGTCATGCGGCTTTTGCCCGGGGATACTCCTCCTGCCGGAGCTGCCCCTGCTGGGAGAGGACGCGACGATCACGGTGACGATCAACGAGGGCAACGGCGGGTACCTCCCGGTGAGGGACGGCCTGTTCCTGGAGTTCTTCTCGTACCCGCCGGGAGCCGCAGTGTTCCCGGAGCTTGACGTGGTGCCGATGCCAGGCTGGTCCGTCCAGGACGGAGGCGCCCCCGGGAACCCCGACGTGCCCAGCATCAACGACGCGTACGTCATGCCCGTGACAGGCCTGCCGCCCCTACCCGAGTACCCGGACGCCAGCTTCACGACCAGCCTCAGGGTGGTGGAGCCCGGCGCGGTCGCGATAGGCGCCAGGGTGTTCAGCTACGGCGGCGAGTGGCCGGTCGACGCGACCCTGACCGACACCCACGAGATTGTACGGCTGCAGGACAAGCGCCAGACCTACGGCGAGCACTCGCTGGACATGATCGTCGGCCCCGACGAGACGAACTACTACGATCCGCGCCTCACGGTGAGGGCTCCGCTTGCGACCGACCGTGAGGTGCTGGAGTTCCGCGAGTTCGTAGAGAGGAGGGGCGGCATAGGCCCCGAGGTGACCGCGCTTTGGGAGGCCAACGCCAAGAAGGACATGATGCGCCTAGAGGGGATCTACACCGAGGAGGAGGCAGAGAGATACCTGAACTTTGTAACCCGTATCCACAGGGGCTACGGTGAAGAAAGCATCCCGTGGAGGGAGGTGGAACAAGACAGGCTTTCTGACGACGGCTACATCGCCCAGCACCTAAGCGCAGAAAGAAGCGTGGAGGAGAACCCGATGCAGAGTTGGGCCAGCTTCTACCGTTACTTCGACGGCCAGGACGGGTGGAACGACGGCTTTGGCAGCACGCTTGGGCAGATCAGGGAATACCTGGCCAAGGACGGGTACATGACCGCGCCCGAGATAGACCGGTACGTCGGGGAGTACCTGGCCGACGACTTTTCCGGCGCCCAAAACTTTTCCCCCGGGCTTGATTTTCTGCCCAGGGCATACGCGGCTCCCTTCATACACCTTGAGGGGCGCACCCATGTGTAAAAGTCACCCGCCGACAACACGGATGCCAACGACTCAGGCCCGGTACACGGCATCGAGGTCTGCGCCCAAAAGAAAACACCCACAGGCTACCAAACGCTGACAGATAGAAGCGGCAACAGTGCGTGTGATGTTGCAGACGAAACAGGCAGGTTTGTGATTTGGAATGCACGCATCGGAACCAGCCCAACCACGTTATCATGCCTGATCCATACTGGTACAAGCAAGCAAAAAAACGACGGCAACCCACACGTCAAAGTTCTTTACAAGACCAACGACGGTGGATTTGCCCACAACACCCCGGATCGTGCAAATACCAGCTCCGGCCACGACTTGGGGACGTACACGATACCTGCCAACTCGAATTTGCATCACGCGTCGTATGTCATAGACGCAATCGAGGACGCGTGGAAGTTCTTCGATGACGGTACCCCGGATTTTAGGCCAACATGGGACAAAGGAGATAGGGTGACGGTGTACATAGCGCCATCTGAGAAGAACTCCGCGCATTACACAGTAGGCACCAAACAGATTCACATTCTAGGCGGAGGCTCGGCAAGGCGCCCGTGTCCGCAGGCAACGCGTCGTGGCACAAGTCCAAGGCGGTGCTGCGCCACGTGGGGGAGTGCGGGGACGCCCGGCTGGAGCACTTTCCCCCGCACGCCCCGGAGCTTGACGGCACCGGGGTGCAGCGGGGGGCGACGGGGAACTCCATGGGCAACCTCCTGTACGCGGGCGCCGGGGAGGCCGTGGGGCCCATACGCGCCATGATCCGCAAGAAGGAGATCGTTCCGGTCAAAATGAACGGTTACTTGATGTGTTGACTATGGAGGTAGTGCAGCGGTGGTGCCCATACCCATTACATGGGATAGGATACACTATGCTTTTGCCTTTGCGTATTTTCTATAAACCCACCAAGCAGGAATAAAAAACAGGATCGACGGATACGCGCTGCTGATTACAACCCTGTCAAGGTTATGAGCGGGATCTCATTCGGTTCTGTGTTTTCCAGGCTTGTGACCATAACAGAGATGACAGACCCGACTCCTGCGCATGCCGGCAAAAGTGCGGTTATTCGAAGAACGTTCGGATTCACGCCTGTTAAAAAAAATAGGCGTCAGCCTCAGTTTAAAGGGATATCGCCTATTCCCGTCTCTGCCTTTGCGCTACTGCCAACTGGATTCGCAGCTTTTGCCATGTTTTTCCCCACACGCAAAGCCAAGGCCCCGCGTTGCGCCCGCCGGCCACCCCGGCGCGGCCGGATGTGGCGCCCCCGCGGCCCCGGAGACGTCCCGGCGTGCCCGGCGGGCCGCGTCCCAGTTGTCCCAACCGGCGGTTCACGAGGGCCTCCCCGGGCTGCCCGGCCGGCCTGTCGCGGCCTGGGCCGCTTTCTGCCACCGGGAAGACCGGCGCCCCATCCCCTCCAGCTGGGCGATGCTGAACTGCCCCGGCGCGACCGGCCTCCCGAGCGACACGTACGTGTAGGGGCTGCCCAGGTACAGGCAGAGGATCCTCGACATCCTGCCCTTGTCGCCCATGCAGAACGCCACCAGGCTGGCGTTCCCGCGCGCGCGGTACAGCCCCAGGACCCTCGCAGAGTCCTCCAGCGACAGGGCGGTCGTCACCATCTTCACGTTGCTGGAGAGCCCGGCCATCGTGGCGAGCTTCCTTTCCAGCACCCGCGACGGCGGGGTCCCCTCGAAGTCGTGCCAGGACACCAGGACGTCGGCCTTGGCGTCGCTCAGGTAGCCCGCCAGGCGCCCGTCCCTCCGCAGCGTGTCGAACTCCACGTCCAGCAGGAAGGGGCCGTACTCGGCCACCAGCTTCAGGATCGCGGCGCGCTCCGGCTCGCCCCCGGGGAACATGCCCCCCTCCGACCGCGGCCTCAGCGTGCAGACGCACCGCGGCAGGAGCCCCCGCGCCAGGCGCAGCGCCTCGGGCACGTCGCGCGGCTCCAGGAAGTCGAGCCTGAGCTCCGCGAGCTCCGACCTTTTCAGCGCCATCCCCGCGGCCCGCGCCAGCCCTTTCGGGGTGCGCTCGGCCACGGTGACGCACGTCCTGTAGTTCATTTTTCCAAGATGTACTCGTCTGAGACCTCCATCCCGAAGTGCCTCCCGGTGGCCGCGTGCGCCAGCGCCATCACGTAGTCGCCCTTCCTGAGGTGCGTCACGGACACCAGCTTCCCGTCCGGCCGGACGAAGCGTATCGTCTCGGCGTCTTGGGCGATTATCCCGCCCACCTCGCCTCCCGCGGACGCCTTGATCATCAGCATGGGCCTCCGCTCTATCTTCGACCTCCCCACCGTGGCGCGCCTGGCGCCCCCCTCGGGATCCACTATCAGCACCTCGGATCCCGTCTCCACCTCGGAGAGGTACATCGTGGTCCCGTCTGGGGCGAGCGTGTAGCAGTGCACCGCCCCCGCGTTTACCCTGAACGGCCGCGGCGACGTGAACGACGAGCCCACCGACTCGTTGTGGACGAGGAACAGGAAGTTCGAGCGGCTGCCCACCAGCATCCCGTCGCCCCTGTGCAGCATCGACGCCGTGTCGACGCACACCCGCTCCCCGTCCCCGACCTCCTTTACCTCGATGACCTCGGCCCGCTGCAGCGGGAAGTTCCGGGTCCCCATGTACACCATGGCCTCCCTGACCTCGCCGATCGACCGCGCCGGGAAGATCACCCCGTCCACGCCCACCTCTAGGATCGAGAACATCTTCCTGACCTCCTCCGGCGTGCGCGCGGCCGCGAAGATCCTCGTCCGGGCCTTGTGCAGCTTGGCGATGGCGTTCTCAAGCGGGATGATCTTCCAGTCCTTCACCTCCACTATCGCAAAGTCCAGCCCCTTCCCCGAGGCGGCCAGGATGGCGTCTATGTCCTTGTTTGAGGCCACCCTGAACCTCCGGCCGGCCTTCTTGCCCCTGGGCCTCGCGGCGCCGTCGCCCTCCAGCACCACATAGTCCGCGGCGGCCGACGCGGACACCGTCCGCAGCCCCGACTTTGCGCCGACCTTCCCCGGGTCGAGGTACACGGTCCTGATCCCCTCGGATTCCAGCTGCTGGAGGAACTTGCCGAGCTGCGCCCGCGGCGCCCTTGGCACTATTATCAGCTCGCGGTCCCTACCCAAGCTTTTTCACCGCTTCCCCCGCGGCCTCTTTCTTGAAGATTATCGCGGCCAGCGCCTCGACCATCCTTGCCGGCTCCCTGTGCGCAAAGACGTTCCTCCCGTAGGTCACCCCCCTAGCGCCCGCCGCCATGGCGTCCTCCGTCATCCGGAGCAGGTCGAGGTCCGTCTTCGCCTTTGGCCCCCCCGCGATCACGATCGGGACGGGCGTGCTTTTCACGATCCTTGAGAAAGAGTCGACGTCCCCCGTGTACACGGTCTTTACGATGTCCGCGCCGCATTCGGCCCCTATCCGGGCCACGTGCCCCACGATCTCCGGGTCGTGCGGGTCCTTGACGTTCTCGCCCCTCGGGTACATCATCGCGAGCAGCGGCATGTTCCACCTGTGGCACTGGTCGGCAGTCATCCCCAGCTGCTCGAGCATCTCCGGTTCCTCCCTCCCCCCGACGTTTATGTGGAGCGACACGCCGTCGGCGCCGAGCGCGACCGCCTCCCTTACCGTGCCGGTCAGCATCTTCCTGTTGGGCGACATGGAGAGCGAGGTGCTGCCCGAGAAATGGACCAGCACGCCCACCCTTGGGGGCCTCGGCATCGCCTTGAGGATGCCCTTGTTGACTATCACGCTGGTGAGCCCGCGCGTCTCGCAGCCGTATATCGTGGCCGCGGGGTCCTCCAGGCCCTCGATCGGGCCGTTTGAGACGCCGTGGTCCATCGGGATGCAGAGCATCCTCCCCTTCCGCATGATGCGGCCGAGCCTGATCTGGTGGCCAGATACCATGAGGGTGTATGGTTCCCGCGCCCTACTTAAAAATAACGTACCCCCGGCGGGCACGCGGGGGCGCCCCCGGATCCCGGACGCGGAAAACGTGCAGCCCGCGCGACGCGTTCCCGCAGGGCGCGGCCGGCGCGGTTGGATCACTTTAATTGGTTTGGGGCGCGCAGTGTTCCATGGAGTGAAGGGCGATCCTGGGACTGCTGGCCGCATTGTCGGCAAGCGTGGCGGCCGCTCCCGCGTTGGCGGAGGTTCCCCCACCGCTGGTTCAGTACAGGGGCGGCATCCCTGCAGGCCTGGTACGGTGCAGCCTAGACAAGACCCTGCTGGCGCACTCGCATAATGGCAAGCCGGCGTGCGCCTTCCCGGGATCCGTCGAAAAGCTCCTGCAACGCGGGTTCCTGGCCGTGGCCCCTGCAGGAGGGCAGGCCGGGCAGGATGTTGAAATCCATGGGACAGTGAGTCCGCTCAGACACCCCCTCCAATTCCTCTGCTTGACGTGTACGGCGGCGAGGGCAAGGTTTGGATTGATCTGTAGAATGCAGGCCTCCTTGATGCTGAAAGATCCCGCGTTGGGGCATCGGCAGGCCCAGGAACACCCGGCGCGTTTGATGATTCCAAGATTGAATCTTGGGTACCAGGCCGCATCCCAGACGGTTACAGGATCGGCTACGCCGGGTTATTTCCAGCCGAACGCAACGACCAGACAAAGTATAGGGTACGCATGCACTTCGTGCCGCCCTCCTTTACGTACACGCCGACCACGACAGAAGGGGATGTCGCAGGTGCCGACGGCATCCTTTATTATTCTGGTATAACTAAAAACACGGAATGGCATGCCAGGGCGGACAACCTCCAGCATAAGGTTGCAATGGGCTGGGCGGTATTTGACCAAACCAACGAGTTGTTTGGGCCGATGTACCCGGGCAATGACATTGGCGGGTTTGCGGTACGGGCCGTATTTCCAGACTGCGGGTTGTCCGTCACGGGTCATGCGTTGGACAACGCAGAAGGCATCAAGATGATAAACTCCATACGGGGCGCGATGTTCCCCGAATGGTTGTTTTGTCGTTTTGTTGATGGCCGTTTTGGCGGGCGGCGCGGGCTCCTGCACGCTCCTGGCGGGCGGCCCGGCCCCCGGCCCGGCCGCCCCCACGGAATAGGCCGGGAGGGTCCGGCCTGCGCGCCGGGGCCCCGCGCGGGCACGGGCAGGGCTCGGGCCTACGGCCAGGGCCCCGCCTTGTCGGTCCTGATTTCAACGTGGCGTCCCTCGTTTGCCACCCGGTAGCCCTGAAAGGGGAACGACTCGGTGTCCGGGAAGCTGTCCAGCTCGAACGACCTTACGGGCCTAGTGCCCTCCAGGGCCAGCACGATCTCCTCCCCCCTGCCCTGGTCCAGCAGGAGGTGGGGGTCGACTACCATGTACAGGTACCTCGTCTCGGGTTTGCCGTACAGGATGTCGGCATAGTCCAGAAATACGTTATCGTTCCCGTGCACGCCGGACAGGACCCAGCTGTACACGGGGCTTGAGAGCAGCGTGGAGTCTGCGCCGTCGAACGTGTCGATGGCATACTGCATCGCTGAGAACTGGGCGGACGTCAGATCGCCGGAGATTATGACGCCGGACGTCACCCCGCCGTAGGCTCCGAGCCCCAGGATGATCGCGGCGCACGCGGCGTTCCGCGCCCCCGCCGTCCGGATCCGGCTGACGGCGCCCTCCAGCATGAAGCCGGCAGCGACGCACATCGCCGGCACGATCAGGATGTAGTGGAAGTACTGGAAGAACCCCACCGCGTTTACGAACAGCAGGAACGGGGCGAACCAGAGCACCAGCATCAGGTTGCGCCGGAGTGCGGAAAAGGCGAACCCCGCGAATCCCAGCGATGTCATTACGGGATCGATGGAAAACACGGTCCCGGTGATCGGCCAGAACTGCGAGGTGCCCCTCCCGGCATGCCAGAGCACGTCCCGGATCCAGTACTCGAGGTGCCCGAGGTGCAGCGCGACCCCCGGCCACGCCATGGGTATCGCAAGCACGGGCGGGAGCCATCCCGCCAGGGCGCGCGGCCCGCGGCCGGACGCCACCACGTAGGCCACGACCGGGATCAGCGTCACCGCGGTGACTTTCGTGAACACCGCGAGCCCCAGCAGGCAGGACGAGGCGGCCACCAGCGCGCCCGGGTGCCGGGAATCCTTCGAGTGGAGCGCCAGCAGCAGCGAGGACAGCATGAGGGGCACCAGCAGCCCGTCAAGCAGTATCCTCCGAAACATCCACGTCATGGGCATCGAGGCAAACAGCACGCCGGAGATCATGGCGGCTTTTCTGCCGAACCTTTTTTCGGTTATCTTGTAGATCAGGAACGTGTCGAGCACCGCGAGGAGCCCCATGAGGACGCGCGGCACAAGGTAGGAGGCCTCGAGCGCCCGCTCCACGGTCGCCGGGAACCCGGCCAGCTTGATCGCGCCGGCAAGGATCACCTGCCCGAGGTACGGGTGGTCGTAGAAATACCCCTCCTGGGGGTTCCCGGTCTCGAGCGTGGTCATGGCCCTCCGCATGTAGATCCCCTCGTCAAAGAAGACGTCCGGGAACCCCGCGGGGTTCCACAGGTGGGTGTAGGACGACAGGGCCAGCATCGCAAGCAGTGCCGCATAGTGCGTCCTTCTGCCCGGGCGCAGGACCTGCAACGGCCTACGCCCGGGCCGGGGCCGCCGCGGGCCCCGCGGGGATCGGGGACTGGGAGCCCCCTGGGCGGGTGCCGTGCGCGCGGTGGCAGGTCATCGCGTTTGTATGTGTCCGGCGCCGTATTTATGCATCGGGCGTCCCGCGCGGGGGGCGCGCCCGGGGAACCGGGGCTTGCAGGGCAGCCCGCGCAAGCGTGAATGCCTACCGCGGGCAACAGCGCGGGGTTGAAGCCAGATTTCCCGGCTCCGGTCCTGCTGGCCGCGCCGCGGCCCGGCACGCGGGCGCGGGGCCGGGCTAGATCCCGCCGCGGGTCAGAAGCATCGCGGGGTGGCGGGCCAGGTGGACGGCGCCGCGCTCGCGCGCGGGATCCAGCTCCCGGTCAGCTGGGGGATCACCGTGCTTCCGGCCGGCTCCCCGCGGGCTAGCCGGCTGGCCCGGCCGGGCACGTGACATTCCGGCAGGCAGGCCAGCCCCGCGCGCAAACGGCCCGGGGCCGTCCCCGGCTGATCGCGGGCGGGCGGCGGCGCCCGTGCTCCTGCGTGGCGCCATGGGGCCAGCCCCGCGCCCCCGCCAGGCGGCGGCGTGGCACCCGGCGGCCAGACCTATAAGGAATAAATAGATTCAAGGACGAAGCGGAGTGAATTGAGCCAGGCGACAGAGCAGATCCACGAGAGCGACATAGGCGACGTCCTGGAGAACTCCCTCCGGGGCAAGCGCCCCACGCGGGAGGACTGCCTGCGCGTCCTGGAGTCCGACGACGTCCACCTCCTGGGCATGGTGGCAGGCCACCTGGCAAGGAGGCGGTTCGGGAACAAGGCCTCGTTCGTGAACAACATCATCCTCAACTACACCAACGTCTGCATCACGGACTGCAAGTTCTGCGCGTTCTACCGGCAGCCGGGGGCGGAGGACGCGTACACCCTGACGCTGGACCAGATCGAGTCCCGCGTGAGGGCATCCTGGGAGATGTTCGGGATAAGGCAGGTCCTGATCCAGGGCGGGCACAACCCGAACCTGCGCATAGAGTACTACGAGGACGCGTTCAGGATGATCCGGGAAAGGTTCCCGAGGGTCGGGGTCCACGGGCTCTCGGCCTCGGAGATCGACACCATAGCCAGGGTGGAGAGATCGTCCACCGGGGAGGTCCTCTCCAGGCTGAAGGAGGCCGGGCTGCAGTCGGTGCCCGGCGCCGGCGCCGAGATACTCGTGGACTCTGTCAAGGACGTCATCAGCCCCAAGAAGATCTCCAGCGGCGAGTGGATAAGGATAATGAGGGAGGCCCACGAGATGGGCCTGCCGGCGTCGGCGACCATGATGTACGGCCACGTGGAGAGCGACCGGGACGTCGTGGATCACTTCTTCAAGGTAGCCGGGCTGCAGGAGGAGACCGGGGGCTTTATGGCGTTCATCCCGTGGAATTTCGAGCCAAACAACACCCCGATGCAGGCAGAGGGGCGGGCGGGTTACGGCGCCGGCGGGATCCAGCTGCTGAAGATGATAGCGGTGTCGCGGCTGGTCTTCGACGGCCTGATCCCGCACATCCAGTCGTCATGGCTCACCAACGGCGTGGGCATGGCCCAGCTGGCGCTGGGTTACGGCGCGGACGACTTTGGCGGGACCCTGATCGGGGAGGAGGTGGTCTCCTGCACTGGCGCGCGCTCGACGGAGCTGACGGGCAAGGTCATCGTGGAGGCCATACGCCAGATCGGCTACGAGGCCGAGGAGCGGGACAACTTTTACAACCCCGCGGGCAAATCATAGGCCGTATTCGGCCCACCTCGAGTCCACCAGCCCCCTCGTGCCGTCGTCCACCGCGACCCGCCGCTGGACCTCCCTGCAGTAGCCCTCCTCAGGGGTCTTCTGCGTCGCGTCGATTCCGAGCTTGGAGCCCAGGTTGACGAGCGGGGAGGCAGGATCCAGCGTGTCGGTCGGGGCGCCGTCGACGATCACCGTGTCCCTCGCCGCGTCGGCCCTCGTCGTGACCGCCCATATGACGTCGTTTGCGTCGTGCACGTCGACGTCATCGTCCACCACGACGAGCATCTTGGTCAGGGACAGCTGCCCCATCCCCCACAGCCCCATCATGACCTTCTTCGCCTGGCCGGGGTACCTCTTCCTGATCGAGACCACCGCCAGCCCCTGGAACCAGCCCGCCGCCGGCATGCCAAAGTCCGCCACCTCGGGATGGAACATCCTGATCAGCGGCAAGAACGACCTCTCTATCACCTTGCCCACGTACGCGTCCTCCAGCACGGGCTTGCCCACCACCGTGGTGACGTATATCGGATCCCTCCTCATCATCATCCCGGTCATGGTAAACGTGGGGTACTGCTCGACCGGCGTGTAGTAGCCCGTGTGGTCCCCAAACGGCCCCTCGTCACGGACGTCCTGCGGATCGACGTGCCCCTCCAGGACGATCTCGGCGCTTGCCGGGACCTCGAGGTCTACCGTCCGGCACTTGACCGTCCTGATCCCCTTCCTCCTCGCGATCCCCGAAAACAGGTACTTGTCGAGCCCCTCCGGGACGGGCGCTATGGAGGAAAAGACGGTGGACGGCTCGCCCCCTATGATCACCGCCGCGGGTATCCTCTCCCCCGCTTCCCTTGAGATCTCCCCGTGCTGGGCGCCCCTCTTGTGCTTCTGCCAGTGCATCAGCGCGTGCGTGTCGTCGACCACCTGCATCCTGTAGACGCCCAGGTTCCTCACCCCCGTCTCGGGGTGCTTTGTGGCCACCAGCCCCAGCGTGATGAACCTGCCCGCGTCCCCGGGCCACGATTTGAGGACCGGCAGCCTCCCAAAAGAGGGCGGCGCCGAGACCTCGGTGACGGGGCCCCCTCCCTCGGGCCTCGGAAAGGCATCGGCCATCTTGGAGAGCTCAGGAAGCTTCCTTATCTTGCCGAGTAGCCCCGGCGGGACGTCCATCCTGGACATGTCGACGATCCTCTGCCCGATCTCCGTAAAGTCGGACGTCCCCAGCGCGATCTCCAGCCGCCTGATCGAGCCAAACGCGTTTCCCAGCACCGGGATGTCGAATCCCTTGACGTCCTCGAAGAGCACCGCCGGGCCGTTTGCGTACATCACCCTTCTCAGCACCTCGGCGGCCTCCAGGTCAGGGTCCACCTGCGCCCTGACCCTTTTCAGCTCCCCGTTCTTTTCCAGCTCCGCCACGAACTCGTGCATGTCCTCTATCGGCATCACCGTCAGTTTGGCGGGTCAAAGTATAAGTCTAGCTAGCATTGGCACTCCCGATCGTCGGCGTCGTGCCGGCACACCCGCAGGGCCTGAACCTGCCGGGAACGGGCGCCGCGCGGTCCAGTGGCCCGGCCCGTTCTGCCGGCGGCGCGGCACGCACCCGGGGGCGCAATCAAGGTTTATATGAAATGCCCGGAGGATTTTGGGTACATGTCCGTCATAGAGACCGTAAGCGACGTGGACAACACGTTCCTGTCAAGGAGGGAGATTACCTGCAGCTTTGCGGGGGTCGGGGGCAGGCTGAAGAAGCTGGAAGCCGCAGGCATGGTCGCCAAGAAGTTCAAGATCAATGGCAAGGTGGTGATCCCGGTGAGGCTGCAGCCGCTGGTGGGCAAGCCGCAGGTCACCGGGACGTTCTACGTGTATGACGACGAGGCCCTGGCGAAAAGGCACGTCAACCCCACCATATTTGCGAGGATGGAAAGGGCAAGGGCCGCCGAGGACGCGGGGCAAGAAGGGGCGGCCGCCGAGGGGCAGGCCCCTGGGGAGAAGCCCGGGTGATGGCCGGGAGGAAGGGCTCCAGCCCCAAGGTCTACGGCTACTACAAGGTGGATGGCGAGAAGGTGTCCAGGATGAAGAAGATCTGCTCCAGGTGCGGGAAGGGCGTCTTCATGTCCGAGCACAAGGACAGGCACGCGTGCGGCAAGTGCAACCTGACCGAATTCAAGCAGTGACCCCCGCGGGGCTCAGTACAGCCGCCTCTTGCGCAGCCTGCCGCTCTTCTCCTCGAGCTCGGCCAGCCGCTTCATGAACCCTGGGCCGATCCTGATCTTCGAGAGGGACTCGGCGGACAGCCTCACCGTGTTGGAGTCGAGCGCGACGTTCGTCTTGGGCAGGCCCCTGTCGATCCAGAGCCTCACTGCCTTGTCCTCGAGCCTGCGGTCGCGGAACCCCGCGGGGAACCTCTTGGTGATGTGGCGCAGCAGCGTCCGGTCGTCGAACACTGCCCGGGGGTCGAGCAGCCGGGTCCCGTCGGCGTAGGCGCTCTCGAACAGGCTCCCCGTGACCTCGTCGGAGAGCACGTCCATCCTAGATATCTTGCGCGCCAGGTCCAGGAAGTGCAGGAACTCGTGGGCCAGGATCGCGTGGATGGTGCCCTTGAGCCCGTACGCCACCAGGGGCGCAGACACCTGGATCACCACCTGGAACCCGCCGTCGAACGTCACCGGGATCGTCCTCGCGAACAGTATGCCGAACTGGTACGACCGCGGATCCGCCGCGGTTATCACCGCGGAGGGCTCCACGTAGGCCATCGGGTACTGTATCCCGGACGCCCTCTCGATCCTGTTGATCCCCTCGACGGCCAGCGGGAAGCGCCGCGCCACGAGCTCGTAGACCCTGCCTGGGATGACCCCCCTGGCGCGGGCGTCCTTGAGCCTTGCGAGCGGATCCAACATATCACCTCGGGCGCACTCGGCGTAAAAAGCTTGGTTCTACCCGGACCTTGGCTTTCCGGCCTTGGACTGCTTCGTCCTGCGCCTCTCGGCCCGCTGATCGGCGCGCCTCCCGTGCTTGCCCTTCTTCCTGAGCGGCATGGGGGCGGTTGGGGGCGGCGCTAGTTAATTGTTGCCATTGGCGCGCACCCCCAGGAAGTCAAACCCCTCGCAGGCGCACGCGCCCCCCAGGATCCCGCTTATCCCAGGGCTGACGCCGTCCCCCTCGACGAACCGCCTTACCGGCAGGCCGCCCTCGGCCTCGACCACCATGCAGAACCCCCGCTCGGACGTCCTCCTGTACCTGGTGCAGGAGACGGACTTTTCGGAGCGCTTCCCTGACGGCTCGTAGACCACGACCGGCGAGAGGAGGGAGGGCTTCAGCCGCCGGAGGGCCCGCGCCGAGACGGGGCCCTCCGTCGAGACCCTGATCTTGATCGTCGAGGAGAACCTCACCGGCATCCTGGGCAGGCCGGCGAGGATCCTGCAGCCGCGCAGTTCCACGGGGCCGAGCCGGATCCGGCGCGGGAGCCCCGGGCTCCGCCTGTCGGGATCGTGGATCCTCGCGAAGAACGGCCTCCCGTCGCCCAGCACCAGGCTGTCCCTGTCCTCGCCGCCGACCCAGGTGAACCTCACCGTGGAGCAGCCGAACCGCGAGAAGAGATCCCCGGAGATCCGCCCCTCGACGCTGTCAAACGAGTCGATCCCGTGGAAGCCGCACGCCGCGCACCCCCCGCCCGAGCAGCCCGCGCAGGGCGCCTGCCTCTGCGGGAACCCGCGCCGGGTCTTGGCGTAGGCGCCGTAGAGCACCACCGGCTTTGCCCGCGCCGCGCACGACATGTCCCGGGTGTCGACCGTGAGCGTGAGGTCGGGGTCGAGCGCGTCGGGCGCCCCGCCGGCCTTCCGGGAGAACCGCCTCGAGAGGTCCCGCGTGAGGCCGGTCTTGAAGCTGTCCGCCCCCCGGAGCCTGAACTTGGATCGGACCAGGTCGTCCCGGTCCATCACGGACGGCCTGACCCGGGCCCCCACCGCGAATGTCGCGAACTCGCGCCCCGACGACGCCTCGAGCATCAGATCCAGCATCCGCCCCAGGGAGGACGAGAGGTCCCGGCAGACGTAGCACCTGCCGGGCGCCGCGGCGCCCCCCCTGAGCCGCCTGCCGAGGAGCCTGCTCGGCGGCGCCCCCGGCCGCCTTGCAAGCAGCCTGCCGAGGCAGCTGTCGCACAGGCTGTACTCCCTCAGGATCCTGCCTGCTGCGGGGAGGAGCTCCCGGATTCCGGCCATGGCGCGGCCCGGCTAGCCCAGCCCCATGCGCTTCAGGGCGCCCCGCATCTGCCTCCCCCTCGACGCCTTCATTATGCTCTTGGAGTTCTTGTAGTTCTTGAGCAGATCCTTGACGTCGTGTTCGGGCCAGCCGGAGCCCCTCGCGATCCGCTTTACCCTGTTGGCGTTCTTCAGCAGGTCGGGGTCGGACTTTTCGGCCGCCGTCATGCTCTGTATTATGTACCTCCACCGGGACACCTTCTCCTCCATCTGCCCCAGCTGGTCGTCCTTGATCATGCCGGAAAGGCCCGGCATGCTGTCCAGCAGCCCCCTGAGGGATCCCACCTTCGTCACCTCCTCGAGCTGGTAGAAAAAGTCCTCCATGTTCATCTTCCCGCTGGTGATCCGCCTCATCCTGACGTCGTCGCCCTCGCTCTCCAGCCGCTTGGCCAGGTCCAGTACCGCCTGGACGTCGCCCATCCCCAGCAGCCTTCCCACGAACCTCGTGGGGGAGAACTTCTCGAGATCGTCTATGCGCTCCCCCGTGCCTATGTACATGATCCTGGCCCCGGTGGCCGCCGACGCTGCTATCGCGCCGCCGCCCTTCGCGGAGCTGTCCAGCTTCGTTATTATGATCCCCCCCACCGGCACCGTCTTGTGGAACGCCTCGGCCTGCCCGAAGCACTGCTGGCCGATCGTCCCGTCGATCACGAGCAGCGCGAGCTCGGGGTCGGCCGCCCTGTTGATGGCGTCCATCTCCTCCAGCAGGTCGCGCTCCTCCTTGTGCCGGCCCGCCGTGTCGATCAGTATGACGTCGAGGGGCTGGCCCCCAAAGTGGCCCAGGCCGTTCCTGACCGTCGCTGCCGGGTCCTTGCTGCCCTCCTCCCCGTACACCTCGGCGCCCGACTTTTCGCACATGGTCCTCAGCTGGACCAGCGCCCCGGGCCTGTACGTGTCGGCCCCTATCACCCCCACGGAGTACCCCTGCCTCGTCAGGAACCTGGCAAGCTTCGACGCCACCGTGGTCTTGCCGCTGCCCTGGATCCCCAGCAGGATGATCCTGTTCTGCCTGCCGGGCTTGAACGAGAACTCGGCCTCGTCCCCGAGCAGCCTTGCCAGCTCGTCGTAGAGGATCTTCACTATGTGGTCCTTCCTAGAGAGGCCCGGCGGCGGGGCCTCGTTGAGGGAGCGCTCCCTCAGGCGCCCCGTGATCTCCGACACCAGGCGGACGTTCACGTCGGAGGTCAGCAGCGCCCTCTGGACGTCCCTGCACAGCTCGTCTATCAGGTCCTCGTCCACGCCGGATGACTTTACGACCCTCTTGATCGCGGCCCGCAGGTTGTCTTTCAATCCGTCAAGCATTGCTGGTTAGCCTCGCGTCCGTTATTTCAAACATTCCTCTGTACCCGTCCCACGAGCTCCTCCCGTCGACTATCTCGATCGGGCTGGAGAACAGGGGGCACCCGGTGACGAAGGTCTCCGCCTCCCCGCCCTCGAAGGCCATGTTGAAGCCGTACTCCTCCGAGAGGCGGGCCAGCGTCCCGACGTCGCCCCTGCCCACCCGCCTTCCCAGCCAGGAGCCGTCCAGGCCGCCCGACGAGACGCTGGTGACGACGTACTCAAAGCCGTCGTCCAGGAGTGCGTCCATGTACCTGCGGGGGTCGGCCCCCCACAGGGGGGACAGCACCTCGAGGTCGCACCTGCCGCACAGGTCCTCGAACCTCGACCTCTGGAACTCGCTGAGGATCCCGCCGTGGACGAGGCCGTCGACGCCGTAGTCGTTCTTGGCCTGGAGCAGCACCTGCTTGAGCGCGTCGTCCTCGTCCTCGGCGCTGTCAAAGTCCGCGCGGGCCGCCACGTGGGGCAGGCGCATGGACCTGGCCTGGAGGCCCGTCCAGGCTATGTTGGGGTAGTGCAGCAGGTGGCTCTCCCCCGACTTTGGGAAGACCGTCAGCAGGCACCTGACGGCGTGCCCCTGCCTCCGCGCGAGGAACACGGAATACGCGCTGTCCTTCCCCCCGGAGAACAGCGACGCGAGTTTCATTGTGGGGGTTCGGGGCGGGAGGTTATTTTTGTTTAGGTGCCGGCGGCGTCCCGCTGGCGGGCGCCCGCGCGATCGCCGGGGGCGCTGGGGTGCTGACGGATGCCTCATTACTCATAATCCTCATCAATGCTCAGTTGGCTTTTCCGCTCATCATCGGCATCCGAATGGTGCCACGCCGCCGCCGTATTTTAAAGCAGCCCGCGGGCGCGGGGCGCGCCGGGGGGCTCACCCCAGGTCGAGCGGTATGCTGGCGCTGCCCCACGGCTCCAATATCCTGAAGAAGTAGTCCTTGCCCGCGTCGTACTCGAACGTGGTCCCCCCGTACCCGATGTTGGGGCCGAACAGCATAGAGAACTCCCTGTAGACTCCCGGATCCAGCACTATGGCCCCGTTCACAAAGTCCGTCCCGGAGTACTTGAAGGCCTTGTCGCCGTTCCAGACGTCATAGTTGCAGATCGAGGGGCCGGTGCACATGAGGGTGACGGTGTCGGGGCCGTTGTTCTCGGCAAGCATGCTGATCTCCAGTAGCGCCTGGCCGCTGGGGGTGATCTCAAAGTCGTTTCCCTTGTAGTAGAACGTCACCGGGCCCGCCCGGATCTCCTCCCCGTTGGCCCTGTAGTCGTGCGCGGTTATCGCGCCCTCGGCGTCCCGCTCGCAGTTCAGCCTGTCGTACGCCTTGCGGATCTCAGAGCACGCCTCCAGATCCGCCCGGAGCCGCTCGAGTTCCAGGTCGCCCCCGCCGGGCCCCCCCGGGGCTCCGGCCTGCTGCCCCGCGCCGCCCTCCGCGGGCGCGATGGCTATGATCCCGACCGACGCCAGGTACTGGATCCCGCTGACAAAGTCGGCGTCGGATATCAGGCCCTGCGACCACCACGCGGCCGTGTTCTTTACCCAGTCTGGGATCCCGCCTGACTGCTGGTCGGAGGCTTCGGTCGGCGGGAGCACCAGGATCCCCTCGCGGACCAGGTACTGCATGGCCGAGACGAACTCCGACTCCGATATGGTCCCGTCTGCCCACCAGCCGGCGTTGTTCTTCACCCACTCCGGCACGCCCTCGGCACCCGCGCCCTGCGCCAGCGCGGCCAGCACCAAGACTGCCGCGATCGCCGAAATTTGTGGCCTCATGGTGTCATGTGCGCGCCATGATATTTAAACTAGTGGTAAAATATTTTCTAGTGCCAAAAACCGCGGCCCGGCCTACAGGCTGGACGGGTGCGGGAACGGCCTGCGCCGCCCACGCGGGGGCCGGCCGCCGGCTCTGAAGCGGCCACTGGATTTGCTGGAGGCTAGCTCTTGATGCGCATGAGCTTCGTCCGGTCCATCACCTTCCAGTACTCGACGTTCTGGCCGTTCTCCAGCCTGCCCTGGATCTCGTCGTCGACCAGCGTCACGTCGATCGTCTCAAAGGTTTCAGAGTCCATGATCTGGATTGTCTCGCCGATTATCGAGATTATCTGGCCGGTCCTTTTGTCTATCAGCGGGACGTGGATCTGCATGCTGACGGGGCCCACGTGCGGCCTCTTTTGGCCGTCAAAGACGCCCACCCCCACGATCCGCGCCTTGGCCGCGCCGTGCTTGCCGGGCTTTGACGTGTCGTACTCGACTATCCTGCACGGCTCGCCGGTCGCCTGGTCGCCCACCGGGAGCAGGATGTACGACCCGATCTTCAGCGAACCCAGGTCTGCCGGCTTGCTCATGACAGTGCAGGTTTGCGACGAATATTTAACCTTTCTAATTTTTTCCTGATCCGGAAGGGACCCTGCCCGGCGCCCCGCCGACCCCCGGGGGCGTTCTTCCTACGGGGTGCCTCCCCGCATCCCGGGCCCAGTACTTGAAAATGTACTAGCCGGCAGACGCCTGGTTGGGCCAGGTCCGGCCGCCATACGCCGCGCACGCGGCCAGCCTCGCCACGTACTCCAGCATGATCGCCAGCCGGACCGGGGCGGTGTCGCGCCTCCCGTACCACCCGGCGGACCATTCCACCGAGATCATCCACGGGTCGTGCATGACCAGCGCCATGAAGAACATGAACGTCCTGACTGGGGGGTTCGTGCTGGTGGTCCTGGGCCTGGCCTTCTCGGCGTCCCCGTGCCCCGTCCCCGTGCCCCGCCCCTTCCCGTGCCCGTCGGGGACGTCGGCGGCTCGGACCGCCCTGCCGGCGCCGGCGTTGGTGGCGTACGCCAGGTACCTCTCCTGCGCGTCCCCCGGGCCCCACCCGTCCCCGCCCTCCTTCTTCGGGACCATCGCCAGGGTGAACGGCTCCCTCTTGCTCCCGTCCTGGGGCGCCGGGCGTGCGGGTACGCCGCATCCCTCTCCCCGCGCGCGTGCTCCCCCACGGCCCTCTTTATCCCGGCCGTCCGCGACGCGGGCATGACGAGCCCGTGGCCCGACCCGGACAGCTCCCCCACTACCCCTGCCGGGAAGAAGCCCCGGCCCGGCAGGACCGTCCCCGGGCGGACGCCCGCGCCAGCGCAGTCACGCGGCAGTCCGCGCACGGTCTCGGCCCCCGTGCTCCCCTTCTTGGGCCCGCGCGCCGGGTCCGGCCCCGGCCCGCCCGCCACCTTGGCGGCGGCGTGCCCCCCGGAGCGCGGCGTCCCGTTCCCGTGCCTCGCGCGCACCAGCTGCTCCCCCCCCGGTGGCGGGGTTCCTGCCGTGCCTGGGCATCGGGCGGCAGACCGGGGCCACGGCGTGGGACGCCCCCACGATGATCCCGGCGCGACGGGCCCCGCGCACCGCGGGGCGCAGGGCGTCCCTGCACCTGCCCTCCATGGTGCCGGGGTCCCGGCACGCCCCCCCTGTCCTGGACAGGAACCACGCCGACGGCGGCACGCGGCGGGGCCCCAGTAGATCGAAATGTACCCCTGTGGGGCGTTGGCCAGCATGTATTGACCTGGCACTGGAACGTTTTGGACAGAAAAACCAATGGATCAGGCGCCCCTGTCATCCGTCATGTACAACCAAAACGAACCGCAGGGGCACCGACTCAGGGTGGCCGGCAAGGCGTTTAAAATGTTGCCCGGGCTGCTGGAGAGGGCGGGCATCGGGTTCTCGGGCCGGCACAACGCCGTGTACGGCATGGCCGACTTCGTGCGCGTTCTGGTGTCCATGTGCAGGGACCGCGCGTGCGCGTCTGGCGCCACCGGGACGCTCGCCGTGCGCCACGGGCCCCGCCGCGTGCCGTCGTCGGCGTGGGTGCTCTCCAGGATACGGGGGGCGTGCCCCGAACCGGACGCCATGCGGGAGCGGTGCGCCGGCGCCCTCGCATCCACCGTGCGGGATGCCGGGCGGTCGAGGATCCTCAGGCGGATCCGCTGCGTCGTGGCCCTGGACTACCACCTGATACCCAGGTACGACAGGGATCCCGCGACCAGGGAGGAGCAGCTGGTGCGCGCGAGGCACAGGTCCGGGACGTCGCGCTTCGAGGGGTACGCCACCGCCCAGATGGTGGACGGGCCGGGGCTGAACCTGGCGTGCAGGCCCAAGGGGGGGAGCACGGGGGCCGGAATCGTGCGCGAGCTGCTGCGTGACTGCGCTGGCGTGGGCGTCCGCCCCAGGCTGGTCCTGCTGGACCGGGGATTCTTCTCGGCAGGGGTCGTCGGGGAGCTGTCCGGGTCGGGCCACAGGTTCATCATGCCCGCGTCGCGGACTGCCGGGATAAAGAGGGCCGTGGGGGAGCACGCCCGCGGGGAGAGGGCCGCGGTGTCCCCGCACGCCCTGACGCCCCAGGACAGGAAGGCCAGCGAGCCGTTCACCCTGGTGATAGTCCCGAAGAAGGAGGGCGAGGACGGGTGGGACTCGGGGGACGCGCAGGAGAGGTACCTGGCGTACGCCACCAACGCGGACGCCGGCAGGGCGGTGCGCGCCGCCGACGTCCCTGACGAGTACCGGAAGAGGTGGGGGATAGAGACCGGGTACAGGGACGCCGAGAAGGCCAGGCCCAGGACCACCAGCCCGGACGCCTCGGTCAGGACGTTCCTGTTCTTCATGGCGCTGGTGATGTACAACCTGTGGATGATGTCGGTGGAATGGTCCGCCGGGTGGTACGGGAGCCGCGACACCGCCTCGATCCGGCTGGCGGTCATGCTGGAGTGCATGGTGGGGATGGCTGCGGGCGGGACGGATGGCTGCCGGGCGTGGCCCAACCAGTCGTCTGGCGGCTAGTACATTTCGATCTACTGGGCCCGTGGCGCACGGCGAGCGCCCCGGCGGCGCCCGACGCGCACGAGCGGTCCCCGCACGCCGGTACCGGCACGCGCACGAAGCCGGCCATGCCGCACGCGGCGTCGTGCCGGCCCGGGAACCTGATGCCCGCCTTCCCAAGCAGCCGTGGCAACGTTTTAAACGCCTTGCCCGCCACCTCAAGCCGGCGCCCCCGTGGTTCGTTTTGGTGGTACACGATGGATGGCAGGGGCGCCTGACCCGTTGGTTTTTCTGTCCAAAACGTTCACGGATCGGGCCAAGACACGCCGGCCGGCGCCCCGCGGGGGTACATTTTCAACTACTGGGGCCCGCGCGCGCTGCCTGGAAGCCGGGCGGCAGGGCGCGGGGCATCCGGTCGGCAGGCCCGCCCCGTGCGCAGAGGGGGTGTTCGTTCCCGGTTGGTCGCGGGCTAGCGGAGCCTCGATCATGTGGCAGGGCCCGCGGCGTACGCGCGTCCTGACTCCCCACGGGTCACCGCAATGGCGGCACCGGGTTTTGCGGGTGCGGAACTGCGTACCGTGCAGGCGCGGGCCGGACCCTACCTCCCAAGGTAGAGCAGCCATTCCACGGGGGCCAGGCCGACCCTGACGTAGTGGACGGAGCCCGGCTCCGGGTCCACTATGGCCGGCAGCCACGGCACCTCGACGCCGCCGGGGCCGGCGTACGCGTATTCCGTGGGGGCGTACCCGCGGAGATCCGGCAGCACCGCAAAGTCTGACGGGACGATGTCCCGCATCTCGAGGGCGCCGCCGGGGCCCGTCTCCGCCACCGCGTCCCCGGAGGCGTACGTGTGGACCGCGACCCGCAGGCCCCCGGCGCCCGCCTCCCCGGCGTCGCGGGCGCCGTCCAGGTCTGCGTCCAGGTACGCCTCGAGGCGCAGGGTGACCATCCCGTCCGGCGGGACTGGGTAGAGCCCCAGGTCAAACGTGGCGCCGGACCCCCCGGGGGGGCTCGCCAGGACGGACCACCCGGGGGGGTCCGCCGCCACGTGGCCCGGCGGGAGCGGCCCGGTCTGCACCAGCGTGGAGGCCGGGCCCGGGTCGAGCCCCGCGAACCTGTACTGCCCGCCGGCGTCCGTGACGGCGGCCATCGCCGGGGCGCCGGGCCGGAGGGCGAGCATCACGTGCCCGGCGACGCCCCCCTCGCCCGGATCCCGCACGCCGTCGCCGTCGGCGTCGCGGAACACCGTCCCCGAGACCGCGGCCGCGGCTCCCGCCGCGCCGCCCGCCACCCTGACGGCCACCGCCCCCTCGTTGCCCTCCCCGACGCCGAACCCGTCCGCCCTGACGGTGACCTCGTAGGAGCCCTTCTCGTACGGGAGGGACTTTAGCTGGAGGATCCTGCCCCCGGGCCCGCCCATCTGGAACAGGTCCCCGTCGCCCCCGGGCACGACGGCGTATGACGCCTGGCGCCTGTCGAGGGCGGGGCTCTGCACCGTGATGGTGGTGACGTCGGCCCGGCCGGGGGCGGGGACGGCGTGGCCCGGCACGACCAGCCAGCTTCCGAGGTTCTGGCCGAAGGAGTCGGCCCCCTCGAACATCCCCTCCATGTCCGTCACGCTTGACACGTCCCAGGGGGCCAGGGGCTGGTCGAAGGAGGCCGCTCCCGAGAACATCCAGCTCATGTCCGTCACGCTTGACACGTCCCAGGGGGCGAGGGGCTGGTCGAAGGAGGCCGCGCCCGAGAACATCGCCCTCATGTCCGTCACGCCAGACACGTCCCAGGGGGCGAGGGGCTGGTTGAAGGAGTCCGCGCCCGAGAACATCGCCCTCATGTCCGTCACGCCCGACACGTCCCAGGGGGCGAGGGGCTGATTGAAGGAGCTATCGGAGGGATAGTTGATGTTCTGCCCGTTGAACATACCGGACATGTCCGTCACGTTTGACACGTCCCAGGAGTCCAGGGGCTGGTCGAAGGAGACCGCGCCCGAGAACATCCAGCTCATGTCCGTCACGCCCGACACGTCCCAGGGGGCGAGGGGCTGGTCGAAGGAGGCGTTCTGGGCGAACATCCAGCTCATGTCCGTCACGTTTGACACGTCCCAGGATGAGAGGGGCTGGTTGAAGGGGGTATGGCCGAACATGCCGGACATGTCGGTGACGCTCGAGACGTCCCAGGAGGCGAGGGGCTGGTCGAAGGAGAAGCCGAACATGTAGGACATGTCGGTGACCGACGACACGTCCCAGGAGTCCAGGGGCTGGTCGAAGGAGCCGGTCATGGCGAACATCCAGCTCATGTCCGTCACGCCCGACACGTCCCAGGAGTCCAGGGGCTGGTCGAATGCATGGACAAATCTGAACATGTGGGACATGTCGGTGACGCTGGACACGTCCCAGGGGGCGAGGGGCTGGTTGAATGAATGCGCTTCTATGAACATCCCGGACATGTCGGTGACGCTGGACACGTCCCAGGAGTCCAGGGGCTGGTTGAACGACCACGCTTCTCTGAACATCCCGGACATGTCGGTGACGCTGGACACGTCCCAGGGGGCGAGGGGCTGGTTGAACGACCATGCACCTCTGAACATCCCGGACATGTCGGTGACGTTGGACACGTCCCAGGAGTCCAGGGGCTGGTTGAAGCGGGTGCCTTCGAACATGCCCGACATGTCCGTCACGGACGACACGTCCCAGGAGGCGAGGGGCCGGTTGAAGGAATTCGCACCATAGAACATCCCGGACATGTCGGTGACGCCGGAGACGTCCCAGGAGTCCAGGGGCTGGTTGAACGACCACGCTTCTCTGAACATGCCGGACATGTCGGTGACGCCGGAGACGTCCCAGCCGCCTATGGGGCCGCTGAAGGAGGAAGACGCGAACATGCCGCTCATGTCCGTCACGCCGGAGAGATCCGGCGCGTCGCTTGCGTTGTATGACAGGTTTAACGCGCCCTTGAATGCGGACTCCATGGACTCCCACTTGGTGCCTCCCCACTGCTCGATGGATGCCAGCTTGAGGGCGTTGGCCGTGGCTGGCGTGCCGTCGTCCCTCACCGAGCCCAACCTGAGATCGAACGCCGGGTTGCCGTCCAGGCGGATCATGGTAAAGTCGCCCGTTATCTGCACGGTGTAATGCCCGGGGGCGGCGTACGTGTGGGAGGCGTCGCCGGCATGCGCGGTCCGGCACCCGTCGCCCCAGTCCACCGAATAGGCGCCCGCGGCGCCCCCGACCGGGATGGTGATCGACTCGTGCGCGGAGGCGATCCTCCACTGGGTGACAAAGGCCCCGCCTTCGGCGGCCGGGGACGGCTCCGCCGCCGCGCAGGCTCCAGAGTCGTCGAAAAAGCCGTCGGGCGGGGGCGGTGGAATGGGCATGGCGGGCAGCGCCATCGCCGCGTCAAGGCCGAGTGCCACCGTGATGGCCGCAAGCCCTAGCGCGGCCGCCACCACGGGCCGGGTTTTGTTCTGCAAGGCTGGTACTGGTCACGCTGCATCGTATTTATGTGGGGCGAACCGCCCCGGCACCGGTTCGCGTACTTGGAGAACTTGGGGGCGGGGCCCACTAACCACTCCCCCGGGCGCGGCCTGCGTCACGTGGAGGTGTCCCGCAATACGAGCGGCCAGACACTCCGGGCCGACTCCCGCGTGCGGGACGCTGTCAGGCAATACTGGGACGCGCAGGTCTTGCAAACCGTCCCGGGACAGAGACGCACGCCGCGCTCGTGGCGGCGTCGGGGAAAGTCGGGCATGGTAGAAAAACACGGGACCAAATAAGTAAAGAAAACGGTGTGGGCGAAGGGCTTCAGGGCGTTTTGCTCGGCGAACCTGTCCCATGCTTAAATAGGAACTTGGCATGGACAGCCTTCCCAGAAGCGCCCCACGGATACGCCGGGGGCGGGGGGCCGGCGGCATCATGCAGCCAAGCACGCGCAACGCCGCCACGTCCTTGATGTCCTGCAGGGTCGCCGGCAACTCCCCCGCGCGGGCGCCCCGCCCCGTGCCCCAGCACGGCGTTTGCCGTGACCCCCGCGCGGGATACTCCCATGGCCGCGGTGCGGACCGCGCCGGGAGACCGATCGCCGGCGCGCGCTTTGGCGGCGGGGGCAAGGCGGGGCACGGATGGCGAGAAGGCCGGGCGGGCACGGGCGAGGTGCACGCATGGCGCCGCAGACTCCCATCCCGGTGACCGGCACGGCCGGCGCCCGCCAGGCCTCCCCCGCGCCGCGGCTTTGCGGCGGGCCTACTTTAGCTGTTCCAGGAGGGACAGGCTCACCAGGTTGGTCATGGTGAGGCCCTTCCTGTTGACGTCGCGCCTTGTCTGCTCGCAGTATTTCTTGATGCTCTGGTGGCTTTTCTCGCTTGCCACCTCGATGACCACTATGTTTTCCGAGTAGGGGAAGGTGAATTTCGGCGGGGTGGAGCATACCGTGTCCATGCTCCCGAGGCCCGCGATCTCGATCTGTTCCCTCTTGAGGAGGAGGTTCGCTATCTCCTGAAGGTCCGACGGCTTGCCGTATTCCAGGTAGTACACTGAGATGAAGCCCGTCTCGCCGAAAAAGTCCCGCGAGAACAGGTCGTTCTTGATGTTGAAGACGAAGCTGGTCTTGTTCTGCTTGTGCTTTGACAGGTCCCTTGCGATCGAGTGGTTGTTGCGGAATTTTGCCAGCAGGTAGTGGTTTGCAGAGTCCGCAAAGTACGGCTTGCTTTCGCTTGAGAAGGTGCCGGTCACGAAATATAGCCTCTCGACGTTCTTGGAGAGCATCCAGGCCTCCTTCAGCTCCACGGAGCCGTGGTTGTGCAGGTACGGCGCGCACGCGTATCCCGGGTATGCGAGTTCTAGGGCCGCCATGATCAGAGATCTCAGAAATAGCGTATTTATGTATAGAGCTGGGGGATCGAGCCTGCGCGGGCAGCCCTCCCGCGCCGCGGGGGCCCCGGGCACGGGCGGGCCGCCTGCTGGAATATTCTTGACAAAAGGGGTTGTTTTTCCTACTGCGGGGGGCCGCGTCCCCCCCCCCCGGGGGGGGCGCCGCCTGCCCGCGGCACTGCCTGGATTCCGGGCATGGCGGCCGTGGCGCCCTTCACCGTCCGGGCGCCTGTTGCGCGGCGGGATCGGGCACTGCGATAGTTTTTTAATGGCATGATGCGTCGTGTTGTTTGTCCCAAGCTAGCTCAGCCTGGTAGAGCTTCCGGCTGTAGGTGTCGGCTTTAGATGGCTGACCAGTACCAGCATATCAGGCATACAGAAACCGGGTTGTCGAAGGTTCAATTCCTTCGCTTGGGACTACAAATTAAGTTTAAACCCTAAACACCCGCACGGCATACGGGATGGCCGGAAAGCAGAAAACAGCCACGGGCGGCAGGATCATGGAGAGGCCAACCCGTACAAGCGCGACGGGCAGGTGGCGAGGATCTGGAGGATGATCAGGGCCGAACTCCCAGAGTTGCCCCCCCCCCACGAGAGGTACGACGGCACGCTCCTGAACCAGTCCCAGAACAAGGCGTCCAAGGTGAACAACCTCAGGGCGCTGCTGTCACTTGGCAGGATCGCCAAGTGGAGGGCATCGCCTGGACGGACGTCGCCGCGGGGCAGGTCATCTCCATAGCCAACCACGTCATGAGGGCGTGGGCGGGCACGGGCGGGAAGGAAACCTGGCACGCCGCGGACCACGAGGAGTTCCTGACGCGGTTCGCGAGGCGGGGAAAGACGGGGAAGGGCTCCGGGAGGAAGGGCGGCAAGGAGCCGGAGTGGATCCCCATATCGAGATCAGGGAGGCCGGGCAGAAGCTGGCCAGGGAGGACATGCTGGCGAGGGGGGAGGTCATGGAGATCCCGGAGGCGTGCGGGGGCAACCACAGGGACAGGGCCCTGATCTCCTTCCACATGGAGGCAGGCACGGGGGCCGGGGAGACGCCGAACGCGGGGATAGGCCACGTCGAGTTCCTCGACAACGGCGGCGCGGTCGCCGACGTGGGCGGGAAGGCCGGCGACAGGCCCATACACGTCCTGCACTGCGTCCCCACCTCGCCAACTGGGTAGCGTCGCGCGCCGACAGGGGCTGCAAGGCCAGGCCGCTTTGGACCGACATGTACGGCAAGGACCTGACGTACGCCAGCTGCGGGGCGATGGTCATGGGGAGGTTGGCCGAGGCCGTCAGGCGCGGGGAGGGCAGCACACCCTCGGGCAAGCGGGTGTGCATGACGCTGTTCCGCCACGCCGGGATCACCGACGCCCCCAAGTGGATGAGCCCGCAGCTCGTAAAGCTGAGGCACGGGCGGGGCCCGAACAGCGGGATTATCTCCAACTACCAGCACCTCAGCCAGGCCGACGTCGGGGAGGCCGTCTTCGGCCGCTTTGGCCTCGAGACCGAGATCAAGGAGCCGGAGGCGAAGGCCAAAAAATGCCCCGTCTGCTGGCTCGCGAACCCCCCGGACAGCGCCAGGTGCGGCAAGCCGATGGGCCTGCAGACCGCCATCCAGCAGGAGGGCAGGGAGAGGGAGGAAAAGGCCGGGCTCGAGGAGAGGCCCCGCGTGATGGAAAGCCAGACGGGGCTGCCGGAGGGCGTGATCAGGGACCTTCAGGGCCATAAAGGCGGGGAACAAAAGCCGGGAACGGCGGCGGGCAGTGGGGATGACCGCGCCCGCCGGCGCAGGTCACGGGCAGAGGCCCCCACCTCCCCGGCCGGCGTGGACGCGATCCCATTCCCGGAACCCATCCCCCGGACCAAGGCGTCCAGCAGGAGCCTGTCGTCCACCAGCGCCGGCTCCCGCGCCAGCGTCCCACTCCTCCTGGCCCGGACCGTGGCCACCGTCCCTCCCCGGGGATGCCGCCATGCAGGAGAACTCGTAGGCGTTCCCACTACTGCGCGCCCCCCCACGCCGCGTCCAGGGCCCCGGCGCCAGACCGGAACGGCGAAATAGGCCCCGTGGCCAGGTTGGCCGCGGGGACGGGCGGCCGCACGCGCGGGCATTGCTGAAAATAAGAAAAAGATAGACCAGATTTAAGAAAACAGAGACTGAAGTCTTAAACTAAAAATTCCTTGCCTATTCTGATTTTTTGACTTTTTGGGCTGCTGGGCCTTTTCGTCCTTCGCCGACCTCGAACTCCACCTTATCGCCTTCGTTGATGAACCCGTCAACGTCTGACTTGTGGACGAACAGATCGTCGCCAGATTCCCTTTCGATAAAGCCAAAGCCCTTAGTCCGGTTGAACCACTTTACGGTACCTTGTTCCATTTGGTGTAATTGGGATTTACTCCGTATATTAAGATAAGCGGATCCTTGGCGGGCGGCGCAAAACGCCCTCCCGGGCCGAAATTCCGCTGAAATCCCTAGAAATCCTTGGGGATGTGGTTGTTATCCTTGAGCCACTCGACCTGGGGCAGCGTAAACCGCCAGACTATGTCCCCCCGCCCGGTCTCGTTAAAGTCCCACGGGGCGATTATCACGATGTCGTTGTCGCGGATCCATACCCGGCGCTTCAGCTTTCCGCGGATCCGTCCCCTCCGGGTGATGCCGTCGTTGCATTTTATCATGACGTTCTCCCCACCCAGCATCTTCAGCACCCTGCCGAACAGTTCGCCCTCCTCGGGAAGGCGGATCTCCTTTAGCGCGCTCTCGCTTTTTACCTGGCGCTTGCCCATGGCGTATGTTGGATTCGTGGGCATATAACTGTGGGGTTTGCGGCCCGGGCCCAGTAGATCGAAATGTACCCCTGTGGGGCGTTGGCCAGCATGTATTGACCTGGCACTGGAACGTTTTGGACAGAAAAACCAATGGATCAGGCGCCCCTGTCATCCGTCATGTACAACCAAAACGAACCGCAGGGGCACCGACTCAGGGTGGCCGGCAAGGCGTTTAAAATGTTGCCCGGGCTGCTGGAGAGGGCGGGCATCGGGTTCTCGGGCCGGCACAACGCCGTGTACGGCATGGCCGACTTCGTGCGCGTTCTGGTGTCCATGTGCAGGGACCGCGCGTGCGCGTCTGGCGCCACCGGGACGCTCGCCGTGCGCCACGGGCCCCGCCGCGTGCCGTCGTCGGCGTGGGTGCTCTCCAGGATACGGGGGGCGTGCCCCGAACCGGACGCCATGCGGGAGCGGTGCGCCGGCGCCCTCGCATCCACCGTGCGGGATGCCGGGCGGTCGAGGATCCTCAGGCGGATCCGCTGCGTCGTGGCCCTGGACTACCACCTGATACCCAGGTACGACAGGGATCCCGCGACCAGGGAGGAGCAGCTGGTGCGCGCGAGGCACAGGTCCGGGACGTCGCGCTTCGAGGGGTACGCCACCGCCCAGATGGTGGACGGGCCGGGGCTGAACCTGGCGTGCAGGCCCAAGGGGGGGAGCACGGGGGCCGGAATCGTGCGCGAGCTGCTGCGTGACTGCGCTGGCGTGGGCGTCCGCCCCAGGCTGGTCCTGCTGGACCGGGGATTCTTCTCGGCAGGGGTCGTCGGGGAGCTGTCCGGGTCGGGCCACAGGTTCATCATGCCCGCGTCGCGGACTGCCGGGATAAAGAGGGCCGTGGGGGAGCACGCCCGCGGGGAGAGGGCCGCGGTGTCCCCGCACGCCCTGACGCCCCAGGACAGGAAGGCCAGCGAGCCGTTCACCCTGGTGATAGTCCCGAAGAAGGAGGGCGAGGACGGGTGGGACTCGGGGGACGCGCAGGAGAGGTACCTGGCGTACGCCACCAACGCGGACGCCGGCAGGGCGGTGCGCGCCGCCGACGTCCCTGACGAGTACCGGAAGAGGTGGGGGATAGAGACCGGGTACAGGGACGCCGAGAAGGCCAGGCCCAGGACCACCAGCCCGGACGCCTCGGTCAGGACGTTCCTGTTCTTCATGGCGCTGGTGATGTACAACCTGTGGATGATGTCGGTGGAATGGTCCGCCGGGTGGTACGGGAGCCGCGACACCGCCTCGATCCGGCTGGCGGTCATGCTGGAGTGCATGGTGGGGATGGCTGCGGGCGGGACGGATGGCTGCCGGGCGTGGCCCAACCAGTCGTCTGGCGGCTAGTACATTTCGATCTACTGGGCCCGGCATGGAAAAGTCAGGACTGGTTCCACGAGGGGTATCCGCCCTCCAGGGTCACCGCGTCAAAGCCCTCCTTGTCAAGCTCGTCTGCCGCAATGTTCCCCCTGTAACCGGTGCCGCAGTAGGTGCAGATCTTCCTGCCCCTCAGATCCTCGATCTGCTTCTTCTTCGCGTTCCTGATGGCCAGCCCAAGCGGCATGTGCACGGAACCGCCGATATTCCCGCCCTCCAACTCGTCGGCCTCTCTGACGTCGATCACGACAAACTCGTCACGCCTTGCCTTGAGATCTCCTGGTGTGATTTTTTCTGCCATGCACTTGGTGCGGGCGCATCCAATTTAACTCAGCTGGATCACCCAAAGCTTGCCGAGCCGAGCCCCTCGCGCATGGTGCGCGACGACTCCATGTTGTAGTCGTAGATTATCCCGGAGTACTCCTCCAGCTCCTCGCTCATGTCCCGGACGTCGTCTGCCAGGTAAAACCCGGGGCAGTCGCCCGTCAACTGGTACGACGCGTGGACGCGGGCAGTGCCCCCCTCGTTTTCGAGCCACGTCAAAAACGGGTAGAGGTAGCACACCCCGGGCCTGCCAGGATGCATGCTGCACCCGCCCTTCTCGTCTAGGAACCTGCAGGAGACGTGCGTCCCGTCGTCTGCCTCGGTCTCGCCCTCCCTTCTCTTGAGGTTGATCGTGGTCATCGTGGCCACGCGCCCGTCGGGGGACGCCTCCTGCCACGTGGCCGTGACGGTCTCGTTTCTCACAAAGTCTGACGTCTTTTGGTATTTCATGCCCTTTCCTATGGTGATCAGGTCGTCCGACGTCAGGGGCAGCCTGCCCTGCCTGTCGCAGCAGTTGTGGCAGTCGGGCCAGTAGCACTTCCACAACACGTATTTTTTCAGCTCCGTCAGGTACGGCACGTGGAACACCACGCTGCCCACCCTGAGCGCGCGGTCGCGTACCGCGGAAATCCTGCCGAGCACAAAGTCCTGCAACACGGGATCAACGTCCCAGTCCTTTTTGAGCAGATCGAGCGATTCCTGGATTTCTCTTTGTGACAACTATTAAGTTATACCCTCAGCGCGTGATGTTATTAATGTTGAGCGGGAAGGGCAAGTACGCATCGGCCACTGAAAACAGGAGGCTCGTCTGGGCCCAAATAGTATGGCCGCTGATCCTGGAGTTGGGCGACGTGGCCTTTTCGCTAAAGCAGTACCAGGCAAAGCGCGACCAGGCGTGCCGCGCAAACAAGGTTGGCGTCCAGGCGGCCTCGCGCGGGCTGGCGTCGCTGATCCAGAAGGGGATCCTGCTCAAGGAAGGCGGGTCATACTCCATCCACTACAGGCTGATACCGTACATGAGGCTGGGGGCTGCCTGTGACTATGCCACCGCGATCCACGAGGCCAGAATGAAATGATTATATTCCAAGACAACGTGACTATCCTTGGTAGCCCGATAGTCTAGCGGTCAAATAATAATTTTAGATTAGGGATTCCGCGCTCTGGATCTTAGGAGTGGATACGCGGTGACGGCAGTTCGAATCTGCCTCGGGCTACTTATCACCACTTTTGGCGGCGCGATGCCTCGCAGAAACCCCGCGGGCGCGCGGTCCGGCGTCCCCGGCGCGGAGCCGGCGCCCGAGACTCGGGGCCCAGCGCCCCCGCCGCGCCCCCCGTACCGGGCCCGCCTTCCGGGCGGGCTGCGGGCGGGCCTAGGATGGGCGACTCTCCGGCAACCTGTCGAGGATCTGCTTTAGCATCCTCGCTGACGCCCCCCAGATCAGGTGCTCTCCGAAGGTGAACGTGTACGACTCCTGGATGGCGTTGTGCTCCGGGTCTGGATCGTCCCGAAGCGTCCCAAGCAGGGGCAGGGCTGGCATGTGCAGGACCTGCTCCACCTCGCGGTTGCACGTCAGCTCCGGCAGAAACTCCAGCACGCCCACAAAGGGAATTATGGTAAAGTTGGAGTTCAGCGTGGTCACAGGCTTTAGCTGGCCGATGACCCTGGCCCGGGGGACGTCCAGGCCGATCTCCTCCACCGTCTCCCGCAGGGCGGTGCAAAGCAGGTCGGCATCCCGCCCTTCCGCCTTTCCCCCCGGGAACGCGATCTCGCCCGCGTGTATCTTCAGATGGGACGCCTTTTTTGTCATCAGGATCTTCGGGGGGCTGCCGTAAACTATGATCAGGACCGACGAGAGCCTCGACGTGCCAGCCCCCGAGACGCCAAGATCGAGCTCCGACTTGAGGGCAGCCTCAAAGTCGCCCAAATCCATGACACCCGATTCCCCGCCATTCCATATTGGTCTTGCCATTCAAAGGTTTTAATCATGACCCCGAAAAATCACAACATGGCAGTCAGGTACGAGGCAAACCCGCCCAAGATCGTCCCGGGCATGGACATGGAGGCCGCCGTCTCGGAATTTGTCGAGAAAATCAGGCTGATCTCCGCAAGCTGTGACGCGGTACACCTGACCGAAGACGTCCTGGGCTTTAAGAGGATGTCCCCGATCAGGGTCGGCAGGGTGATAAGGGACGAGATCCCCTCCATGCCGATCACGGCAAGCATGAGGGTCAGGGACAAGACGGAGCGCCAGATACAGGGGTTCGTCGAGGAGTGCATCGGAGCCGGGTTCTCCGGGATCCTGATCCTCATGGGGGATCCCCCCCAAGACGGCAGGCCGGACTCTGGCGAGGTACCGAGCAGGGTCGTGAAGGATCTCCGCAGCCAGGGAATTGACTCGAAGATCGACCTGTACCTGTCGGTGCCAAGTGACCCAGATTTCTCAAAGCTCGGCAAGAAGGTGGACGCGAACCCGAGGGGGTTCGTCACCCAGGTGATCCAGTCGCCGGGTCAGGTCCAAAACCTGCGTGACAACCTGCCGGGGTTTGCGGTGATACCGATCATCCTGTTCCCGTCGCGGAAGAACTCCAAGTCCGCAAAATTCCTGGACATCGACCTTGCCATGTACGAAAAAAACTTTGCGCAGTTTGCAAGCGACGCGCACGCCATAACCGGGGACGTCCTGTTCACGTCACCGAACGATTTCCATGGCCTGGAGGGGTTCCTGCGGGATAGCGCGGGCACGGTGGCCGGCAAAGGCCCCTGAGGAGTCCGCGACTGCCCGTCACAGCCACGGCATCCGCGGGCGGCCCCCGGCGCCGCGCAGGCCTCCCGCCATCTCGGCCGTTTCCTGAGCGCCTGCGATCAGTGCCTTGGGTTACTTTCCCGGCGCGCCTGCAGTCAAAATGGCTGGCGGATCCGGATGGTGCCATGGTGACGCTGCCGCCTCCCTGGGTGGCCATGCAGTTTGCGAGGGAACTCGCTGCACGGGACCGCATCGGGGCGGCATCAAATGTTCCAGAACATCGCCCCGCTACCGCGCGATAGAGCCGGGCCACAGCACATGATTTAAAAAAGGCTTCCCGTGTCCGAAGAACCATGGCCGCGCGCAAGTCGTCTCCTAGGAAAATCCGCCTGTTAAAAAAGACCAAGCAGACGTCGCCGGTGCCGGCCTGGGTTATTCTAAGAACAAACAGGCACGTTAGAACCAACCCGAAACGCAGGGCTTGGAGATCGGCCGACTCGGAGGTGGGGTAGATGTCCCAAGACTCCGAACGGGTTTATACCATAAACCTTGGCAAAGTGCTGCTGTCCCAAAGCCAACATAGGGCGGTCCGAGCGGTCAACATGATCAAGGAATTCGCCCGCCATCACATGAAGGCCGAGGAAATCAAGATTGAAGAGGAACTGGCCCACCAGATATGGGCAAGAGGCGTGCGCCGCCCCCCAAGAAAGATCCGGGTCTTGATGAACAAAACCGATGAGGGCTATGTCTTGGTTTCGCCATACAATGACGAATTTGACACTAGTGCTGCTCCGGACCAGGAAGGACCCAAGACTGACGGGGCCACCGCACCGGCAGCAGTAGAGGACGCCGCGGAGCCCAAGGCGGAGGACGCCGCGGAGCCCAAGGCGGAGGACGCCGCGGAGCCCAAGGCGGAGGACGCCGCGGAGCCCAAGGCGGAGGACGCCGCGGAGCCCAAGGCGGAGGACGCCGCGGAGCCCAAGGCGGAGGACGCCGCGGAGCCCAAGGCGGAGGACGCCGCGGAGCCCAAGGCGGAGGACGCCGCGGAGCCCAAGGCGGAGGACGCCGCGGAGCCCAAGGCGGAGGACGCCGCGGAGCCCAAGGCGGAGGACGCCGCGGAGCCCAAGGCGGAGGACGCCGCGGAGCCCAAGGCGGAGGACGCCGCGGAGCCCAAGGCGGAGGACGCCGCGGAGCCCAAGGCGGAGGACGCCGCGGAGCCGGCTAAAGAATCAAAAGGCTAGGTTTTGTAAACCAGAGGGCTCACTCTAGCTGGTACAGGTCCAGCTTGCAGTCGATGCTGATTTCTGGCTCGGCCCAGTCCAAGGTGTTTTCTTGCGGTATCGAGCCAAGAGGATCATAGCCGTCGAATTTTGTCATGCCCTGCACCGTGGAGAGCATCACGACGTGCGGCTTTTCCGAGGACGTGGACTCGAGGCTCACCTGCGAGTCCCCTTCCCCTAAAACCCCGACGGTGATGCTGGCGATTGTGTTTAGGATCCCGGTCGGAATGTCGTCTCCTCCCGCGATGTACAGGATCGAGCGTTTGACGGAGCCCGGGGGGGCGTCGTCATACAGCATCTTTATGGAGTCCCTGAGGGACTCCTCGACGTCCGCATTCCCGGTGCCGGTAGTGAGGATGCCAGTCTCCGGATCCATGTCGGACGCCTGCAGCGAGCCCGCCACGTGCAATATTGCCCTGTTCGCGATGTCAAAGCAGGAGCTGGGGCTCAGGCTCGGGTTGCTTTCCAGGAGGGCGTCGTTGTCCAGGACTATGGTGCACCCGGAGTTTTCCCTCAGGCGCTTCAGCGCTATGCCGGAATTGAAGATTCTGTCCTTCTCGTACCCGAATGGCATGATCGCAAACGACACCGTCTCTTTTCCTGCCTCCCTGCAGATCTCAGAGACGGCCGGTGCCAGAGCCGCGCCCGCCCTGCCGGCAAGGCTTGCCATGAGGACGACCGTGGAATAACCCGCGATCCCGGCTCTTATCTCGTCACGCGACCCGTAAGACGAGCCCCTGATCAGCCGGACTGACGGGTTTACCACCGGGGCGGTGGACACCTCGATTGAGTTGCCCGCCCGCAGGTCCCTCCTGTCGTTGCTAACCACGAGCACGTCGGCGCCAAGCCGGTCTCCTGCCTGGGCTGCCAGCCTTGACCCGGCGCCGCCCAGGCCCACAACTAAGATCGGTTCTTTTACCTGAAAACCCATTTTAGTACATATTATATCATTTGGATAAAAAACCTTCTTACGTAGTTTTAATCAAATCCCCGATCTAAAAAATTTAGCTTGCGATCTGCCCGATCAGGCAGTTGGGGGTAACCCGATCGATCCGGACGGTGCGGGTCTGGCCTATCCCGGCGCGGCCCCCGGCGAACACGGGCTTGTATGCGAAATTCCTCCCCTTCAGGCCGCCGTCCGTCCTTTCGCTGAACAGGACCTCTCCCTCCCATCCGATCCACCTGCGGTTGTTCTCAAGCGAGACCCGGTTGACCAGGTCGAACACTGCCTTGGCCCTCCTCTTGGTCTCCGCGGCGCCCACCTGCTCCATCCCTGCGGCCTCGGTCCCCGGCCTCGCGCTGTACTTCGAGAGGTTGACCACGTCGGGCCTGACGTCCTCGATCAGGCCTAGCGTCCTCTCAAAGTCCTCGGCGGTCTCCGAGGGAAAACCCACTATGATGTCGGTGGATACCGTAAAGTCCCCGAACCTCCGCCTTGCACTCCCGACCGTCTCCCGGAACGTTCCCGCCGTGTGGCCCCTCTTCATGTCGTGCAGGACCCTGTCACTCCCGCTCTGCACTGGGACGTGGAGGAACTTGTAGACCTTGCGGCTGTCGTACGCCTCAAGCAGCCTCTCCCTCATCCTCGGCATGTACATGGGGTTCATCATGCCCACCCTGATCCTAAAGTCACGCGGGATCCCGGACACGGCGCTTACCAGTTCCGGGAGGTCGGATCCGATGTCCAGCCCGTAGCACCCGTTGTCCGTGGACGTGAGCCAGACCTCCTTGCAGCCGTCGTCGACCTCCGCGCTCACCTGCCTTACGATGTCGCCCACCCTGTAGCTGCGGAGGCCACCCTTTGCGAGCTTCGTCTGGCAGAAGGTGCACTCGCTCAGGCAACCGCTGGCGATCTCAACGATCCCGACTGCCGGGTTCAGCCTGACCTTCGGCAGGCCAGTCTTCGTGGCGTCGGTGTCCTCCAGCGCCGTGGCCTTGACGCCGCCCAGCGCGGAGTCTACCACCTGCAGCGTCTTGCCCAGCGAGTTGGGCCCCATCATGCTGGCGTTCCCGGCAAACTTTTCCACCGTGCCGCGCTCTGCCTTTGGAAGGCAGCCCGCCACGACGAGGGGCCTCGACCTTAGCGATTTTATCCTGTGAATCATCCTGTTCGCAGTAGCGTCCTTCACCGAACACGTGACGATCACGTTCAAGTCGGACTCCGAGGGGCTGTCCACGAGGGTATGCCCCCCGTTGGAGATCAGCCCCGAGATCATCTCAGAGTCCGCAAAGCTTGCAGAGCACCCGTAGGCCTCCACGAAGATCCTTGCCATGCCCTACCCGAACAGGGAGTCGATCTCCCCGTCGGTCATGATCCCCTTTGAAACTGCCAGCTCGCGGATGGTCTTGCCGGTCTTTAGCGACTCCTTGAACAGCTGCGCCGACTTCAGGTACCCTATCCTCGGGGCGAGCAGCGTGACGATCACGGGGCTGTTCTCGATGTCCCCGCGCAGCCTCTCCCTGTTCGCGGTGAGCCCGTCGATCAGGTTGGCCGAGAACACCGGCAGGAAGTTTTTGATCATGTCGGTCGACTCTAGCATGCACTTTAGCATGCCGGGCAGCATCACGTTGAGCTCGAACTGCCCCGCCTGCGCGCCATGGGCCACCGCCACGTCGTTCCCGATTATGTTAAAGCATATCATGTTCATGCACTCGGCCAGGGACGGGTTTACCTTGCCTGGCATGATCGACGAGCCCGCGTGCACCGCCGGAATGCCGAGTTCGGCGAGCCCGGCAACGGGGCCCGACGCCATCAGCCTGATGTCGTTTGCCAGCTTGTTCACCTCGAGTGCCAGGTTCCTCAGCGCCCCCGACAGGCTCGCGACTGCGAACCTGCTCTGCAGCGCGTGCTGCATGTCCCGCTCCGGCCTCAGCGGAAGCCCGGAGATCCTCGCAAGCTCGGACACGGCGGCCCTCCTGTAGCCCCTGGGGGCGTTTGCGCCCGAGCCCACGGCCGTCCCACCGAGCGCGACGCCATGCAGCCCTTTTTGCGCCGCCGCTATCTCGCGCCGCGCCTTGTCGACCGCCGTGGCGTATGCGGCAAACTCGCCCCCTAGGGTCACCGGGAGCGCGTCCATGAGGTGGGTCCTGCCGATCTTTTTGAACGCGGAAAACTCCCTCGCCTTCCTCCTCAGCGAGCCTGCCAGCGCGTCGACTGCAGGGACAGCGTCCTTGAGGTTCATCAGGATCGCTACGTGCATGGCGGTTGGGTACGTGTCGTTGCTTGACTGCGACATGTTCACGTGATCATTGGGGTGCAGGTGCTGGTACTGGCCCTTCTTCTTGCGCAGCACCTCCAGCGCGACGTTGGCGATCACCTCGTTTGCGTTCATGTTGAACGCGGTCCCCGCGCCAGAGTTTATCATGTCCACCACGAACTGCTCCGTGTGCCTTCCGGACAGAATCCTATCGCATGCGGTGACTATGGCCCTCCCGCGCCTCGCGTCAATCGCCCCGGCCTTCATGTTGGCGACTGCCGCCGAGCGCTTTATCATGACGAAGGCATTGATCAGGTTCGCGTGCGCCCTGCTGCCCGTGACGCGGTACTGCTCGATCGCCCTTCCCGTGAACGCCCCGTAGTACGCGTCGGCTGGGATCCTAACCTTCCCCAACGAGTCCTCGTCGAGCCTGTGCTTCATGCCGCTTTAGCAAGGCGCGCCACCACTATTCATTCTTTTTTTTTCGGCGGCCGGCCGCCGGGGATCCGCGCCCGCTGAACCCGAATACAACAATATATAAATCGCCAAGTGTAAGCTAAGGAATGAATAAGAGAATCAGCACGCTCTTTACAGTTGCGGCAGTAGCTGTAATGGGCGCTACCTTATTCGGAAGCACATACACACAAACACAGATTGCTGGCCAGTCCATCGACGCATCCCAACTAGACGTTGACGTCCTAGAGCAGATCCAACAAATGGGGGGGTTGCAACTGGTGATGCCTGAGGCGTTCGCAGTAACCGACTGCGCCGTTTTGGAGTCGTCTGGCAGAAACGTCTACGACTTCCAACTAACCGGCGTGAGCGTCGAACTCCCGACCATGGGAGGCAAGACGTTCAATGCGATGACCTTCAGCGGGCAGGTCCCAGGACCCACGCTCAGAGTCACGCAGGGCGACGTCGTGAAGATGACACTCACGATTCCGGCAGACGAGGTCACAGGCCACGGCAACGACATGCACTCATCACAAATGTCAGCGGGCAACTTTGAGTCAGTAAACCCTGGCGAGACGAGTCAGTACTGCTACATTGCTGAAACCGCGGGCATCTTCAAGTACCACTGTTCGGGCGTGAAGCTTGTGGGCATGGATCAACACGTACTTTCTGGCATGTACGGAATCGCGATAGTCGATCCCGCCAACGGCTACAAGAAACTGATGGTGGAGAAGACGAGCGGCAGCGGCATGATCGACAGAAAGTTCTACGACGCGGACGCGCTAGAGTTCCAACTCCAGTACAACCAGATGTACCTGACGCCCGAGGGCAACTATGATCAAGTGGCGATGTTCAAGCACCAAAACACGGCCACGGTTGTCAACGGGATGCAGTTCGGCTACGTGCCGAACATGGCACACAACCTGCTGGTCAACGGAGACACGAACAAGAACATCTTTGTAGCGCAGCCTTGGAACGGAATCGAGCTCAAGCAATACCAGTCACAACTGCTGTTTGTTGAAAACGACCAACACGTGAGACTCTTCATAGAGAATCAGGGCAACGAGCCGGTGTTCTTCCACATTGTTGGCGAGATCTTGGACAGGGTTGTCCAGGGGAACCGCGTACAATCTGCAGCGACCGAAACGTGGCTGCTGGGAGGTTCACAGGGCATGATAGTCGACGTGGTGTTTGACGAGCCCGGCGTCTATGCGGCGGTCAATCACGACTATGCGGCCATCTACACTGGCGCGGCCACGGTATTCGTGGCAGGCGACCCGTTCGGCCTGAACCCGGTTCTGGTCGACAAGGGAGTGCTGGACGCACCGGTGCCCTCGTATGCATACGCATTGGGCAACCCGAGCGACGCCGTTCCCCCGATGGGGATGAACAGCATTGCCCACCCCGCGATCAACATCCATGGTCTGTACACTGACGAAGTAGCTTCCGCTATGCAAGAAGGCGGCATGATCGCTCTATGGGAAGTAATTCCCGTGGTTGCCGACATCCTGACCTCTTAGCCTCTTTTTTTCTTTTATTACCTTAATGAAATATATGCCGTGCGCGCGGTGGAATCCCTGTGAGTTTTAACGACTCTGTCCTGGTGTGCGACGAGGTGGCACCGGTGCTGACCAAAATCCTCCAGGACAACGGGCTCCGGGTATCGTACGAGCCGGAGATAACCGCCGGCCAGGTACTCGAAAGGATCCGGGACTACGAGATCGTGATCGTCCGGAGCAGGACCACCATCACCGGGGAGATGATCGCGGCTGCCGGCAAGTGCAAGATCATCGCGCGAGTGGGGGTCGGGTTAGACAACATCGACCTCGAGGCCGCCAAGTCGAGGGGCATCCGGGTCATCAACGCGGTGGAGGGGGCGATGAACGCCGTGGCTGAGCTGGTCCTGGGCCTGATGCTGTCGCTGGCAAGGCAGACGGCGCGCGGCGACAGGGGGATCAGGGGAGGCCAGTGGCTGAAAAAAGAGCTCAAGGGAACCGAGCTCAAGGGGAAGTACCTCGGGATCATCGGGCTGGGAAACATCGGAAAGCGCCTGGCCCGGCTTGCCCGGGCGCTGAACATGAACGTAATCGGCTACGACGTGATCCCGATCGACGCAGAGTTCTCGAAGGAGGTCGGCCTCATAAAGTCTGACCTGGACACCCTGCTGCAGAGCTCAGACTACGTGTCCGTCCACGTCCCGCTCCTGGACTCGACCCACCACCTCATCGACTCGCAGAAGATGTCGCTGATGAAGCCAACTGCCAGCATAATCAACACGTCCAGGGGGGGGATAGTGGACGAGGACGCGCTCTACGACGCCCTCAGCAACGGCAGGCTCGCAGGCGCCGCGCTCGACGTGTTTGAAAAAGAGCCCGCTACCGGGAACAGGCTTGCGGAACTGGACAACGTCATACTCACCCCGCACATCGGCGCCCAGACCAAGGAGGCGCAGTCGCTTGCGGCAAACGTGATCGGAGAGAAGATCATCCAGGTGCTCCGCGGCGTGATCTAGGCCCTCCCTTCCCAGAACTTAAATAACTAAAAAAACTTGACTGTTACGTGATGGAATGCTGCCTGAACGGCCTTAGCTCTCCCGGGAGGCCATTAGGGTGTTGAAAAACCGGCGCCTGCCAAGAGTCATCCCGGGCAGCCCCCGCAAAAACCTGCCCAGCACCAGATCGCTGCTGGTAATATCGCTCGGACTGGTCATACTGGCTGTAGTCTCGCCGTATTTTGTACATGCCGACACGGGCTCCGTCACAGTCGACGGCATCCCCTACGACGTAAGTTATGACGCCGTGGGAGTCGGCATTCTGGGGTTTGACACCGATCCGGAGTGGCCCGCCCTGATAGTGTCCATGGACGCGGCGTCTTCCGGGATCCTGGACGTCACACTTGGAAGCGACCTACTTGATTCCCTTTATGACGAAGCGGGAGGCGAGTTTGAGGTCCTGGCCGACGACGATCTGGCGGTCTTTTCCGAAACGGAAACCATGCCGTCCTCTAGGGCCCTGACCATCGTCGTGCCCGCGGGAACCCAAGAGATTTTGATCGGCACCATCCCGGCGGAGGATCCGGCGCCAGTAGACGCGGCGGAGGATCCGGCGCCAGTAGACGCGGCGGAGGATCCGGCGCCAGTAGACGCGGCGGAGGATCCGGCGCCAGTAGACGCGGCGGAGGATCCGGCGCCAGTAGACGCGGCGGAGGATCCGGCGCCAGTAGACGCGGCGGAGGATCCGGCGCCAGTAGACGCGGCGGAGGATCCGGCGCCAGTAGACGCGGCGGAGGATCCGGCGCCAGTAGACGCGGCGGAGGATCCGATGCCAATCGGCGCGGCCGTGGACGCGTCAAGTTCCACATCCGTCACGGCCTCCGACGGCGCGACATCTGACATGGCATCCACGGATCCGACAGGCGATACTGCCGATGATCCGGGCATGGGCACGGCTGACGACGCGGTAAATGCCGGGACGGTGACAGCGGACGGCCAGACGGTGGAATGCGGGCCAGGCACAGTTCTTGAAGACGGAGTATGCATTCTGGACGAACCTGCCGATCCGCCGGAACCCCTAGAGACCGCCCAGTCAGAGTCGGCAACGGGCCAGGCGGAATCCGCCCCCGGCAAGCCGCTGCTCTCCGGACTCAGCTACGGGATCGTCATGGCGTTCATAATTGCAGGTGGCGTCGGGGCCCTCCTCGGCGCGGCAGCCAGGTCAAGCATGCGCAACAGGCAAAAGAACTAGCACCTAAAACCGTCGCCGCGCATCATCCCGTCAAAGCCGAACCCCGTGTACTGGGAGCTTGTAGCATACGGGATAAAGCCGAGAACCGGGGTGCTGACGGTAACCAGCACGTACATCTTGGTGGGATCCAGCCTGACGTCCCCGCCATCAAACTCGTAGTCCAGCGTCATGAATATGCTCTGTACCGTGATAAACTCGTCGGATCTAAACCCCCCGTACTGCAGTGCGGAAGATGATGGCTCCAGGCCCACCCCGTCCACAACGAATGTGCCCAGGATGTCCGCGTCATAAAACAGGTCCGCCTGGAAACTCCTGAGGTCCGCCCACAGCGGCGTCGGGTTGCAGAACTCCACGTACCCGCTGTTTGACATGGCAAAAAAGCTGAACCCCTCGGCATCGCCCCACCTGTACTGGAGCTGCTCTGCGGCGTAAATGTTCATGCCCGAGTACGCGAAGGGGACCGCCATCACCACGATCGCAATGCACGTAATTACAGTGTGTTTGTTCATGCCCCGTTACGCAACTTCACCGTGATGATGCCCTCGTCCATCAGGTAATCCAGCGCCCCTATGAACTCTTCGTCGGAAACCGATCCCTCGATCCACCAGAACGCGATGCCCTTCACCCAAAACGGAATGTGGACGTCGTTCATGTTATGCTCCGTGACCTGGAACGGGACCTCTATGATCTCCTTGTCCACGTATTTTTCCAGCGCGTCGATCACTATCCAGCTTGAGACGTAGCCGCCTACCCAGTTGGCGATGTACGGCTTTAGCAGTTCTGGCAGGCACCTCTTCCCCGAATCGACCAGGACGAATTCCGCGGTGGCCCATCCCCCCGAGTACTCCACGTCGATGAAGTAAACCCCCCGCGGGAATATGTCCTCGCTGAAGGCCACCCGTGACGGCACGGGGGTCTCGTAATCGTCGACGGCCACCGGTATCGCGCTGCTGCCCTTCCCCTCGCTGTCCCTTATGTGGATCGTCGCAACGTCCCCGGTGACCTCGGACACCCTGATCGTGTAGAACAGCTTCTCGCAATAGCTGAACGTCGACTGCTCCATGGCAATCTCTACTGTGGGCGCCGCGTGCGCGGCGGGCACCAGCCCGAGGACCGCCACCGCCGCAAGGACGTAACCTCTCTTCACCCTCATACGTGGCAGTGCCACTTTATAAAAATCCCAGCCCGCCGCCCACGGCGCCGGGCGCCTCCCGTGCCGTAGGCCTGCCGTGCCCGGCCCGTTTCGTTTTAGTTATTAAAGGGGTTCTTGATACCCAATCCATGCCCAGTTTGCAGGATCGCTCGTGGATAAGGCTGTGGAAGGAGAACGCCCCCGAGCTGCGGGAACGCGTCGTGAAATGGCGCAAGCAAAACGCGATCACCAGGATAGACAAGCCAAGCCGCATCCAGCGGGCAAGGAGGCTGGGCTACAAGGCAAAGCAGGGCATCATAGTGGTCCGGATGCGCGTGGGCACCGGCGGCATGAGAAAACAGAGGCCCACCGGCGGCCGCAGGCCAAAGCATCTCGGCGTCACCCGGATCAAGGCCGACGACAACATGAACAAGGTGGCAGAGAGGAGGGTCTTGGAGAGGTATCCCAACATGAGGATCCTGGGCTCCTACTTTATCTACAAGGACGGCCTGCACTACTGGTTCGAGGTCATCATGGCAGACCCGGCCCACCCGAGGATCGTGCAGGACAAGGAGCTCAAGAAACGGCTCGCGCCTGCCGCGTAAATTGAACGCGTTCCTGACAGTCCCGCTGCTGCTCCTCCTGGCAACCGCGCCCGCCCATGCCCAGATGCTGTCCGACAAGACGGGCCTCCTGTACCGGCTGGACATAGAGGCCGGCGGCCACAGCTACGAAGTCGAGACGGTATCTACATTCGACGTCCGGGACTATTCGTTCGACGGGGATCAGGGGCGCCTGACGCTGCACGTCTTCAGCGGCGTCGAGGATAACCTGGGCGAGCTGCTGATCCCGCAGGCCCTCATGGGAGGGGACCTTGCCGTCTACCTGGACGGCGCCGAACTGCCCGCCAGGATAGGCTCCAACGAAAGGATCTCATTTGTCACGATAAGCTTTACCGGCTCCGGGGACAGCAGGATCGACGTCGTCGGCGACTCCCGCCTTGGCGCCACGGGGGCCCCGCAAGCTGGAGCGGAGCCCGCGCCCGCGGGCGGCGGGTGCCTGGTGGCCACGGCCGCATACGGCTCCGAACTAGCGCCCCAGGTGCAGATGCTTAGGGAGGTGCGCGACGGCAAGGTGGCCGGCACGCCGCTGGGGGCAGCATTCATGGGGGGATTCAACCAATTGTACTACTCGTTCTCCCCGCACGTGGCAGACTACCAGAGGGAAAACGCGGCATTCAACGGGGCGGTAAGGATGGCCATCACGCCCATGGTGGCGTCACTCGGGCTCATGTCCCTGGCAGAGTCGGAGCAGGAGATCCTGGCGTACGGCACCGCGGTAATGCTGCTCAACGTGGGGCTGTACCTGGCGGCGCCCGCCGCGGCCCTCGCGCTCCTGGGAAGGGCGTCTACTGGCCGACGAGCTTCCTGACCTTGGCTTCCAGGTTGCCTGACTGGCCAAACGACACGTCACGCAGCACGCCATCCCTGTCGACCAGTATGGTCGACGGCGTGCCCCGCAGTGAGAACTTTTCGAACGTCTCGGCAGAGAACTCCTTTGATCCCATATAGTCCCTGACCCTCCGGACGACCTGCTCTCTGTACTCCTCCGGCTGCGAGTCGAACTCTGGAATCTGTGGACGTATGAACTGCATCACCTTCTCCTGGCTGATCTCGCCGGACGCCCTCGTGAGGACGTCCATTCCCAGCGGGAAGGGGATCTTGTAGGGGAGCCTGTCCCCCTCCAGGAGCTGCCCGTACGTCGACAGCGTGTCCTTGGTATCGCCTACCACCCTGCCGGTCTCTGCGAGCATCCTCAGGTTCTCCAGAGTGTTCTTGTCAAAATCCTCAAACGCGGTTGCGATCCCGAGCACCCTGACCCCGTCATCCCCGTACCTGTTGTAGATGTCTATGGCCTCGGGAATCGCGTGCATAAAGCAGCCGGGGCAGTTTACCTGGAACACCTCCACCAGGACAACGTGGTCTTTTTCCTGGTCCAAGTTGGTGGGGGCGCCCTGGATCCACTCAGAGACGCCCAGGTTCGGCGCCTTCTGCCCTATGACCGCGCTCATCAACTGTAATCGGTTTTTTTCCATTAAATACATACCTGAGGAGTGCCAGTAACACTTTCGGCGATCACGCCCCGCGGGACTGCCTCCACCCATGCGAGAAAATCAGCAGGAACCAACCCCGTCATGCTTGCAGTGCCGCCTTCCCAGGTTACTGTAGGCCCCAGCTCGTTCGTGGCGTACGTGTGGACATTCGCCACCACGCCCGGGATGGCCGGCTCGCCGGCATCAATTACGCCGTTTGCGCTGCCGTCCAGGCGTGCCGTAACGTCGAGCGTCACGGCCTCCGACGTCGCCACGGGGCGATTCCCACGCCAAACGTGGCGGGCGTTCCCATGGCAGGCTGCACGTAAGCGTAGAACGGGCCGGTGGCGACGGCGTGGCCAAGCGGGAAGCACGCAGCCTGCGCCAGCGCCGCCTCGGACGGGGCGGTGCCCTCGAACGCGTACGCGCCGTCAGAACACGTGACTGCCTCCGGCATGACCTGCGGGCTTGTCAGGCCTATGGCGTACATCGCGTGCCCCGGGATCCCGAACTCGCCGGGATCCCGGATCCCGTTGCCGTTGGAGTCGGTAAAGACGGTTCCCCGGATCGTGGTCCCGCTGCCGGATCCCCACGCGCGCGCCGGGACGCGGCCGAGGGGGGCCAATAAAGTAACCTAATATAGGACGCCTGAAACCTCAAAGCAAAATGCAGGCAGTTACTGACGACAGGCTTTCGCTCCTTGCCGAAATGGAGGCAAGGTACGAGCAAAAAGACACGGACTACTTTGTGGGCCTCCTGGATCACCCCGACTATGTCATAAGGGCCCGGGCCACCTGCATCCTGGTCGACTTTGGCGGCGAGGACAAGGTGCCCTTCATCGCCAGGGTGCTCAAGGGCGACTCCAACGAGCTGGTGAGGCACGAGGCGGCGTTCTCGCTGGGCCAGATGTGCTATTCCAGCTCCGTGCCCCCGCTGGCGGACGCCACGCTGAACGATCCGAGCATGTTCGTGAGGCACGAGGCCGCGATCGCCCTGGGGGTAGTCGGCAGCGCCGACGCAAAGGAGGCCCTGAAAAAGGCGCTGAACGACCGGGACAGGCCGGTGGCAGAGTCAGCCGTGGTCGCCCTGTCCAACATCGCGTTCATGGAAAAGTTAAGTAAGAACGAAAAGTTTGCAAGGTTGACGGGTGGATGAGGTGAAGTTCGCGTACGGTGTGATAGCTGCGGTGGGCGTCCTCATAGCAATCAGCCTCGGCCTGATCGCCGCAGACCCGGGATACCTGCCGGAGCCGTCAGCTCTCAGCGAGGGCGCCCCTCCGGGGCAGCCGGAGCCCCCGGCGCCTGCAGTCGTTTCCCTGCCCCCGGGTTCGGGCTCTCCCGGCTGCGAGTCGACCAACGAGTGCTTCATCCCGTACAGCCTCCAGGCAAGCGCGGGCGGCACCGTCACGTGGAACAACGACGACACCGTGGCGCATACGGTGACCAGCGGGACCCTGGACGGGGGGCATGACGGCCTCTTTGACTCCGGCCTGTTCATGTCGGGCGCCTCCTTTGACTACGTGTTTGACGAGGCAGGCGAGTACGACTATTACTGCATGGTCCACCCGTGGATGGTGGGCAAGATCACCGTGGCCTAGCGGATCCCGCGGTCAGCCGGGACCGGCAGAAACCCTGGACACGCCGTCCTGCTTCGTTACCCTGAACACGTGGTCCACGTATGTCTCCAGTTCCTTCTCGTGGGAGACAAGCACTATCTGCTCTGATTCCAGATCCTCCAGCACCTCCCGCATCCTCTCCAGCTGGCCCTTTGAGAACCCGTCCGTGGGCTCGTCGAGTATCAGCAGGTTCGACTTCATCGAGTCGGTCTCCTTCCTGATCAGGGAGTTCAGCGTGAGCCTGTACGCCAGGGCGACGCTCGTCTTCTCCCCCCCGGACATGTATTCCACCTGCTGCTCGAACCCGTCCTGCTCGACCGTGGGGGCAAAGTCCTCGTCGATCCTGGACTCCTTGTTGGGATCGTCCACCAGGATCGAGTACCACCTGCGGTACGTCTCGTTAAAGTTCTGCAGGATGTTGAGCAGCACCTGCTTCTCGATGCTTTTGGTGGTGGGTATGAAGAACCGCTCCAGCCACTCGCCGCATTCCGTGATCTCGTCGAATCTTTCCTTCCACCTCCTGGACGCCACGATTCTTTCGTTGTTTGCCGCCACCCTTTTCTCCTCCTGCGACTTTCTCTCCGTTTGCCGGGCCAGCCTGCGTTCTGCGTCGGTGGCCTCTTCCCGCGACGCCTCCAGCAGTGCTTCCTTTTCCGCCATGCGCTCGTCTAGGCCGCCGAAGCCGTCCAGTTGCGACAGCAGTGCCTTCAGCTCGTCCCTGTTTTCTGAAGCCAGCCTTGCCTGCTCTTCCTCGGCTCTCTTGTTCTCCTCGATCCTGCCCTCGGCCCTCCTGATCGCGTCCGCCACCATGTCCATCCGTTCTTTGGCATGCTCGTATTCGACCAGCCCGTCCCTGGTTTCAGTCAGCCGCGCGAGGGGGTCGTCCCCGTACTTCCCGCCGGCGCTCTCCGCCTCCAACCCGGATATTCTGGCCACGACGCCGCCCAGTTTCGCCTTCTTTGACTCCAGCTCGCCGATCCGCCGGATCGATTCTTGGACGTGGGCGATCCTGGAATCGCGTGACTCCATCTCTGACCTGATCTCCTCCAGCCTGGAGCCCGCCTCGCCAAGCGATTCGGCGGCCTCCGTGATCTCGGCTTCCAGGCCCCGTATCTGGCCCCGTTTAGTGCCGACCAGGTCGTGGTGGTGCGCTTCGGTGATCTCCTGCTTGCAGGTGGGGCACGCGTTTCCCAGCTGCTCAAACTCCCTGATCTCTTCTTCCAGGTCCCCCTTCCGCGTCCGTCCACGCGTCTGTTTTTCTTGGGCCTCCCCGCGCTTTCTCTCCCACGCGTCCAGAAACTTGGCCGACGCGCTCCTTTCGGCGTTCAGCCTATCCAGTTCCCTTTCCAGGCCGGCCCTGTCGCCGTAGGCAGTTCCGCCCGGGGCCTCCGCGGCTGAAATCTCGGCCTCGAGGCCGTCCTTCTCCGCGTTGAGCCTGATCAGCCCGTCCTCCGTCTTCCGGAACCTCGCGATCTCCTCCTCCAGCTCGCGGATCGTCTTTGTGGTGTCGGGCTTTTCGACGGCGTTAAGCCCCTCCAGACTCGAGCTTTTCCCCCTCACCTCTGCCTCGAGTGCCTCCGTTTCGGCCCTGAGATCCGCCGCCCGCCTTTCTGCAGACCCTATCCTCTCCTCCGCCGACGCCTTCCGGCCCTCGATCCTGGTCATCTCGACCCTGTCCTCCCGCAGCCCCTCCAGTTCCTTGGCGGCATCCTTCACCGCCAGCTCGTGCCCTTGTTTTTCCAGCTGCGTCTCCCTGATGGACGACTCTAGCCCCGAAATGGCTTCCGCCGCCTCCCTGTTCTCGCTTTCCAGTCCCGGGATGTCCTTGAACCTTTCCTGCAGTATTTCCCGCCTGTGCCCGATCTCCCGCACCAGCTCGGAGGCGTTTGAGGCGGCCGTGCTGTATTCCTCGATTCCGAACGCCCTCCGGATGGTCTCCGGCCGCTTCTTCGGGTTCGCGAGCACCTCCTTCATGGCCTCCTGCGGCGTGAACACCGCGTACCTGAAGATCCTGCTCTCGGCCTTTGGATCCGCGGGCTCGTTGAACTTGAGGATCTGCAGGACCCTCTGCTTCAGTTCCGACGGCGACAGCGGCTCCTTCTCGCCCCCGATCGTGATCCACGACTCCTTCGGGTCCTGGCTGACCGCCGAGTTCCTCCTCCTCAGGGTCCTCCGTATGCCGTATTTTTCCCCGCCCACTGAAAACTCCAGCATGACGTAGCCCGACTCGGACCTTTTTGCCAGCAGGGACTCGGCGTTCTGCGAGCCCAGCCCGAAGAGCGCAAACTCTATGGACATCAGGATCGTGGACTTGCCCGAGCCCATGTCTCCCTCGAACAGCGATGTCCCCCCTGGGAACTCGATCCTCTCGTGCCTGTAGCTCCTGATGCCGTCTATGGTTATGGAATCAAGGATCATCGACGCCTGCCCCCAGCATGGCCAGGGCGTTGCCCCTGACCCTCGTGACGTAGTCGCCCTTCCTCTCGTTTGTGAGTTGCCCCTGTCCCAGCTCGCGCAGCAGCCCCTTCGCGAGCCTGACCCCGGCGTCCCCCAGCAGCCTCTCCTGCGAAAGCCGCAGTTGCCCTATGTTCTCCCTGAACACGTTGGTCTCTATCTCGTCCCTGTTTGAGCCCTTGGCCTCCGTGATGGTGTATTCCCTGGACGTGAGCTGTCCCCTTGAGATGTTTACCGCGAGCGCCCCCCTGTCCCCCAGGTCGACCCTGAGGCCCGACGTGTCCACGTCCGACGTCTTCCCGGACGTCATCTCCCCCCGGATCTTCACGATCACGATCTTCTGCGCCGGGTCGACGCCCCCGGCCTTCGCCTCCAGCTCCGCGTTCACCGATTCGGACTTGCGGCCCTTCGCGTCGATGTCGATCACCCCGTACTGCGCGTTCTCCACCGGGACGAACTCCACGGAGTTTACGGCATCCCCAAAGTCCACCAGGAAGAACCCCCTCTGCTGGCCCCTGGCGTTCTCCTCGAGGTCCGCGGGGTGCCCCGCAAACAGCGTGCCGGGGTACACCACGTGGGGATAGTCCGCAAACTCCCGGTGGTTGGGCTTGTGCATGTGGCCCCCGGCATAGTACGCGAATCCCTTGGGGAGCAGCGAGAGCGGCATGTGGTCCCCGTCCATGCCGGGCTCCGTCTTCATCTCGCCTATCCCGCCGTGGAAGAGGAATATCTTAAAGCCGGGCTCTGATTCCAGGCGCCGCCTGTCCAGCTTCTCGTACCACTCCCTGTCCTTGCCCACCTTGAGCCCCGAAAGGCCGGCAATCTTGGCGCCAGTCCTCCCGTCGGTCAGGAAGTCCAGGGATATCGCCCCGTCCTCGCCGGGGGACGCCAGGGTCACCTTTATGATGTATCCCACCTCTGCCAGCAGGTCTATCACGGAGTTGGACACCGGCGAAAAGTCGTGGCTCCCGTACACGACGTAGACCGGGATTCCCGCCTCGTGCAGCCTGCGAAACCCTGCAAAGGCGAATTTCTGGACCCCCATGTCCGGAATGTTTACGTGGAATATGTCCCCGGGCATCAGCACGAAGTCCACCCCGCGGGAGATGCACTCGCCCAGGGCCCTCTCGAAGACCGCCCTCTCTATCCCCTGCAGCGCCTCGTGCTTTTGGAAGCCCAGGTGGATGTCCGAGAGGTGGGCGAACCTCACCTAGAACACCCTCGTCTTGCTGGGCCCCGCGCCGTCCCCCCGCCCGGGCCTGGCCATGTCCTCGAACAGGGGCACCTTGATCGGCATGGCAAACGGCACGAAGATGCTGGTTATTATGGCCTCCCCCCTGTCCAGGCTGGCTATGTTCTTGTCGTCCTCGGACAGGTCCTGCGAGGCGGACGCAATGATCGCCTCCCGCTCCTGCTTCATCTCGTTGCCCAGGATTATCTTGGTATTCATGTTCGCCAGGATCGTCTTGGGGATGACGCTGCTCAGCTGGGTGACCGCGGTCAGGCCGACCTTGAACTTCCTCCCCTCCTTCGCGATCGTCGCGTAGATGTTGTAGTTTTTCGACGTAAGGACGTCCTCCCCGATGACGCGCGGCGCCTCCTCGATCACGATGGTGGCCACCGGCTTCCTGTCCAGCTCCCCGGCCGCCTTGGCGTCCTTGTAGTCCTGCAGCAGCCTAGATGCTATGATGTTCCCGACCAGCAGTTCTGCCTCGTCGCCTAGCCTGGACGTGTCCAGCACGACCACTCTCCCCTCCTCGACGTCCCGCACGATGTCTGCCACGGTGGCCCTGCCCCTGGTGTCGGAGTCGAACACCTCGTGCCGTGACACCACGCGTCCCTCCTCGTCCCTCTCCAGGCCAAGGCTCAGGCGCAGCTTTCTCTGGACCACCATGAGGGTGGGGGCCTTGACCTCCCACTGGCCCCTGCCGTCCCCGCCTGCCTCCACCGCCGCCGGGTCGGCCAGCACCAGCTCCCTGATCCAGTTTCTCCCGTGCCTCCTGAACGCCAGCCTTATTGCCTGGAACTGCGGGTCCGAGAAGTCCATGATCCCCTCAAAGTGGTCCGGGCGGATCGATTCCAGGTTGATCGTGAGCCTGCTGGCGCCGGCCGGCGGGCTTGAGGGGGTGTAATAGACCAGGCCGTTCCTGGCGTTTGGGTGGTCCCTGAGCCCGGGGCCAGTCCTCCCAAAGTACTCGTCGTGCGCGTCGAGGACCAGCGCGCCGACCCTGCTCGTGCCAAGGACGTGCCACAGGATGGTCTTGACCAGGTTTGACTTTCCGCGTCCCGTGGTGGCCGGTATCAGGACGTGGTGCGAGAACACGTCCTGGGCGGGGAGCCATACCTCGGCCTCCTTGATCACCTTGCTTCCGCTGCGGATGTGCCCGACGAACACCTGGTCGTCTTCCCGCCGCAGGAACCCCAGGTCGTCGCGGGACACCAGCCTGAGCTTGTTGAAGAACGGCGGGAGGGACTTGGGGATGGCCACGCTCCTCCCGTCCCCGTGTATCCTGGCAAGCGGCTTGATCCGCGCCAGGACGTAGTTTACAAAGTCCGGCTCGTAAAAGCCGGCGTCGGCAGCCCCGTGCTCCAGGTTGACCCCGGACATCATCTGCTGCATCCTGTCCTGGATCTGGGACCCGTATTCCAGCGCGAACACCTGCAGGATCAGGTACGATCCGTCCTCCTCGGAGATCATCAGGTCGCCGATCTCCAGGTCCGTGCCGGACTTTTGGCGGATTATGATGTCGCCGAACTTCCCGCCGACCACCTGCCCCGCGACCAAGACCTCGTCCATCAGCTGGTGACCTCGTTGAGGACATCGTGCGCCCCCAGGCCCGCGCCGTACTCCCGGAACTTCTTCCCCTCCGGCCTTTTGAGCATCTCGGTCCGGACGAGCCCCCGGTACATGCCCCTCTCGTGCGCGCGCACCTGGGCGAACCTGTCGGCGTCTATCGCGCCGTACGGGTAGCCCAGCATGGCCACGTCCTGGGAGTTTGCCGCCATGCTGTACATGACCGAGTTCACGTCCCCCGGGCCCATCCCCTCGAACTGCTCCCGCAGTATCTCGAACCTGAAGACGTAGGGCGACTTTTCATGGAACCTTGCGGCAAGCATGAACCCGCGGGCGCCGGCGGACGCCTCCTCGGCCACCCTGACGTACCACGTCCCGAACGGGACGGCGTCGGCTATCTCGGAGATCCTCGCCAGCAGCGGCTCCCCGGACTCCGTGATGAGCCTGCTGGTCTTTGCCAGCCCGCACACTATGACGCCCTTCCTCACCGCCGCGTCGTACAGCCCGTCCGAGTACTTCTTCTCGTTCGTGACGCCAGTCTGCAGCGAGCCGTCCATCACGATCATGTCCCCGGGCCCGAGCTCGTCTTCCACCACGTGCCGCGCCAGCAGCAGTTCGGCGAACCTCCGTTCCGGGGAGGCGTGCCTGGCCCCGTGCAGCGCGGGCGACCCCCCTGCCCGCGACGTCAGGTCCGACTCCGAGGGCAGGTGCCGCCTGTCCCAGTCGTTGTATGCAAAGAGGCGCGTATCGTGGCTCACCGTCTTCTTGCCCCCCTCCGTCCGCACGTTCGCGGTGACGAAGGCGAAGAACTGGATCCTGGGGCTTGACCTCGGCTTGATCCTGTCCCTGCCCCTGAACATTGAAAAATAGACGCGGTTTACCGTGATCAGGGAGTCTGCCGACTCGTACAGCACGCCGTCCCCGCCGTCAACGAACGCGATCTTGCGCGGGGGCCCGGCCGGGGCTATCTCCGTGAACCCTGACGGCTTTATCTCGAACTGCCTTCCCCTGCCGCCGTTCAGGACGACGTCCGAGTGCCCCTTCTGCGACAGGCGGGATCCGATCTCTTCGACCAGGTCCTTTACGGGGTCGGAATTCATGAAACGTCGTCACCGCCGCCTCGTATGATGTTTTCCCGGCGCGACAGTATGACCGTTGGTCACCATGTTTTCAACCGGTTTCATGGGCTAATTATATGGTTGTGCGCCAGTTCGGCGAAATGCGCGCCAAACGGCCAACCGCCACAATTCCAAACGGATCGACCGGGGATGGGCCCCCGCAGGACTTGAATTGGATCTAAGCAAGACCCGCCAGGGCAGCTACATGGTGAACGGCCCCCGCCAACGCCAAGGCGCCGTCTCCTGCGCGTGCGTGTCCCTGGCCCCCCGTGCGGCCCGCGGCGCGCAACTCCCCGTCCATGCCGCGTCATTGATGCCCTCGAGGGGCCCTGGCCGCCTGCCCGTCAGCGGCAGCCGGGCCGGACGCGTGCGCCATGGCGCGGGGGCCGGAGGGGCGCCGGATCGCGCCCCGCCGCCCGCCTTGATCAGGATTAATTACCCGATCCTCCCCAGTGGTATGGTGGTGAAGAAGGTTGGCCTGCTGGGGTGCGGCGTGATCGGCACCCGCGTGGCCGCGGCGATCGACTCTGGGAAGATACCTGCAAAACTGACCCATGTCTACGACCGCTCCAGGGAGGCCTCCGAAAAACTGCTATCGGTCCTGGCCGACAAGCCGAGTATAGTCGAGAACTACCACCTGCTGTCCTCCAACCCCGTGGACATCGTGGTGGAGGCGGCCTCCCAGGAGGCGGTGAAGGACGCCGCCCTCAGCGTCCTGCAGAACAGGCGCGATCTGATGGTGATGAGCGTCGGGGCGCTGCTTGACGAGGCGGTGTTCGACGTCCTGTCCGACGCGTGCAGGGACTTTAGGAGGACCATCTACCTCCCGTCCGGCGCGATCGCTGGGCTCGACGCGATAAAGTCGGTCCGGGGCGAGCTGGATTCGCTGTCCATCACAACCACAAAGCACCCGGACTCCCTCAGGGGGGCGAGGTTCTTCGAGGAGTCGGGGGTCGACTTGGACTCCGTCCTCGACCCTACCGTGATCTTCGAGGGGACCGCGGGGGAGGCGGTCCGGCTGTTTCCGGCCAACGTCAACGTCGCCGCGCTTTTTTCCCTCGCGGGTCTGGGCAGCCGGGAGACTGCCGTGAGGATCGTCGCAGACCCGGGCACCCGCAGGAACACGCACCGCGTCGAGGCCGCGGGCGGGTTCGGAAGCCTGGAATTCACCGTCGAGAACGTCCCCGACGCCGACAACCCCAGGACCAGCAGGCTGGCTGCCCTTTCCGCAGTGGAGACGCTGAGGCAGTACTGCTCCGACGAGATCCGGATTGGGACCTAACGTGGCAATAATTGCCGCGTTTGGTGGATTTTGAGAAATTCTAGGCACCTTCCCACTCTTTAAATCTTCGAACCCTGCAATTTTTGTGGTTCATGTTAGTACAGCAGGCATCCAGGCTCAAGGAGGAGATCCGGGGCCTCAAAAAGGAGAGGGACGCGGTCATCCTCGCGCACAACTACCAGGTTCCCGAGGTGCAGGACGTGGCAGACTTTACGGGCGACTCGCTGGGGCTCTCGAGGCAGGCCGCCAAGGTGGATCAAAAGACGATCCTGTTCTGCGGCGTCCACTTTATGGCGGAGACCGCGGCGATCATCAGCCCGGAAAAAAAGGTCCTGATCCCAGACGCCGACGCCGGGTGCTCGCTGTCAGACTCGATCACGGTAGGCGAGCTGCGCGAGTGGAAGAAGCGGCATCCCGGGGCAGCCGCGGTGGGGTATGTCAACACCACCGCGGCCGTAAAGTCCGAGCTTGACTACTGCTGCACGTCCTCAAACGCGGTGGGCGTCGTGAGGGCGATCCCAGAAGACAGGGAGGTGCTGTTCCTGCCCGACATGTTCCTGGGCTCCTACGTCGCCAGGGTCACCGGCAGGAAGAACATGCGCATCTGGGCAGGCGAGTGCCACGTCCACGCGGGGATCACGCCCGAGGACGTCACGGAGAAGCTCGACTCCATGAGGGGCGCGGAGTTCGTGATCCACCCGGAGTGCAGCTGCACCACCCCCATGATGCACGACGCGGCCAGCGGGCGGTTCGGCGGCAGGAGGGTCTCGATCCTCTCGACCGAGGGGATGCTGAACCACGTGGGAAGGTCCCGGGCAAAGAACTTCGTGGTGGCCACGGAGACGGGGATCCTGTACAGGATGCGGAAGCAGAACCCCGGCAAGACGTTCGTCCCCGCGTCCGAAAAGGCCGAATGCCAGTACATGAAGATGATAACGCTCGACAAGGTCCGCGACGCGCTCCTGCATGGCCGGCACCGGGTCACCGTGCCGAGGGAGACGGCAGACAGGGCGCGGCTGGCGATAGAGCGGATGCTCGCAATCAGCTAGGATGGGGCTTGGCCGGGTTCTTTGGCAGCCTCCGGGGGAGCCCCGGGGGGAGGCAAAACGCCAGGATGGCGAGGGAGCTGCGCGGCCTGGTCAGGTCAAAAAAATACCGCGAGGCGCTCAAGGTCGGGACAGCGTACCTGCAGAGGGTGCCCGAAAACCACGACGTGCAGTTCATAGTGGGCAGCATACACTACATGCAACACAGGTACAGGACGGCGATCTCCTTCTTTGACAGGGCCCTCGAGATCGGCTCCTACGACGTCGAAGTCCTGATCCTCAAGGCGCACTCGCACCATGCCCTGGGGGAGAACGGCCGCGCGGCCAAGTGCTGCGGCAGGATCAGGGAGGTCGACCCCGGGAACAGGGCCGCCTCGGAACTGCTGTCGAAGATCGGCGCCGGCGGCTAGATCTCCAGGCTAACGTCGATCGCCCTGACCGACGACGTGATGCTCCCGACCGAGATGATGTCCACCCCTGCCCGGCCGAACTCCGCTATGTTCCCAGAGTCGATCCCGCCGGAGGCCTCGAGGGTCACCCCGTCCCGCAGCCCCATCCTGCTCAGGGTCCTCACCGTGCTCTTCACCTGCGCCGGCGTAAAGTTGTCAAGCATGACCACCGCCGCGCCCCCCCTTGCCGCAAGCACGGCGTCCGCGGCGTTTTCGACCTCCACCTCGAACCTCCTGCGCCTTTTCCTTGCCTTCCCGATCAGCGCCTCCAGCGAGCCCTCTGCCGCTATGTGGTTGTCCTTTATCAGAACCATCTCGTCCAGCCGCATCCTGTGCCTGTGGCCCCCGCCGATCTCCACGGCCGCCTTGTCAAAATACCGGAGGCCAGGCGCGGTCTTCCTCGTGGCGTACAGCTTTGCCCTCTTTCCGGGGATCTTTCCCGCGAGGAACCGCGTCTGGGTGGCTATGCCGCTCATCCTGGCGAGCAGGTTGAGCGCCGTCCTCTCGCACGCAAGGACGTCCCCCGCGTTCCCCGACACGGCCATTATGGTCCCGCCCCGCCTTACCCTCGAGCCGTCCCCCGCGAGTATCCTGGCCCTGCACCCGCCGAGCTCGAACAACATCTTCGCAAACCTCGCCCCCGCGACGACTGCCGCCTCCCTCGAGACCACCCTTGCCCGGACGGGCTTTTCTGAAAGCAGGGCGCTCGTTACGTCGCCCCTCCCGACGTCCTCCGCCAGGAACCGCCTGAGTTGGCTCTTCACGTCAAAGGACATGCCGCATGATCCTGCCTGTGGGCCCCCCGGTTCACGTGACCTTGATCGCGTACTTGCCCCTGGCCGTGATGCCCAGGGTCTTTGAGATCGCGGAGTTTGTCGGGTCTACCACCAGGACGATCCCGGTCCAGTCCGGCGTCAGGTCCGACGACTTGCAGATCTTGCAGACCTTGCCGGTAGTCACGAACTTGCATTTCCTGCAGGCCATCTCCCTTGCCATGCTAGCCTTCCTCCCCCTTGCCTTCCTTTGCCGGGGCATCGCCGTTAGCCTTTTTGATCTCCTCCTCGATCCAGCCGTCGGCTCCGAGGAACGGCTGCCTGCACGTGATCCCGATCTTCCCCATGGTCGCGGCCTTGCCCAGGGACACCGCCGTGATCCTGGCGCGAAGCGTCGAGCCGACCTTCAGCGTCCTACCGCTCTGGTTTGCCACGATCATTCCCGACTTTACGTCGCTTTTCAGGTAGTCGTCCATGACCTGCGAGAGGTGTAGCAGCGCGTCGGTGGGGCCGATCCTCACAAACGCGCCAAAGTCGGTGATGTCCACTATCTCGCCCTGGACGATCTCCTGGAGTTTCGGGTAAAACGTGAGTGCCTTGAATTCCACCTTGTGGAACGTGCCGCTGTCCCCCGCGATCATCTTTCCCATCTCGTCCACCTTGGCATCGAGTATCATTATGATGTAGCCCAGCTCCGCGTTGATCATGCTCTCGTATTTTTCCTTGAGGATGTTTATCGCCGCCTTCTTGAGCATCGTCCCAAACAAGCTCGGCGGTATCCTTACCACATCAACTAGGGTAACTATAGAAAACAACTGTGTAGCTTCCTTGGATTTGAATTTATGAATCTTTGGATCCCGCGGCGGCGCGGCGGGCCCTGTCCGGGACGCGCGGCGGCGTGCGCATCGGCCCCGGCCCGTGACCCCGACCAACATGGTTTGTAATTGTTAGCCGGCCGGCGCCGTCCCCGGCGCGGACGCCATCCGCCGCGCCGCCGCGCATGCGCCCGCCGCCACAACCCGTCAGCCCCGCGGCCCCGGCCCGGATCCACGTCCGCCGCGCGGCGGGCGGCGGCGCGAAGGGGTTGCGCGCGGCGCGCCGCCGGCCCGGGCGGCACGTTTTTCACGCCAGCCTTTTGCGCGGCGCCTTTTTTGATCAGGGCCACGTGCCGGGCCGCCGCTTGCAGGCCGCACGCCCGGCCGGCGGCCGGCAACGGACACCGGCATGCGCCGCGACCTGGCCCGGAGCCGCCTCGACCGTGCTGCCCCGGTGCCTGAAGCCGAACCGCGCAACCGGCCGGCAAGTACAAGTTCAGGTCCACCCCGGATTCGTGTCTGGCCGGAGAATGTCTGCACTGGTTTTGTGCCTGCCGTATGCTTGGACCTGAGTATGTACGCCGTCAAGCACGGTATTTTTAAATAATGCGTTCTGATCTTTTCAGCCTATGGTGGGAGTGGATCAGGTACTGGAAAAGCTCAGCACCGTGATTGACCCCGACTTGAAGAAGGACATCGTCTCGATGGGGATGATAAAGGACCTCGAGTTGGATGACGGTAACCTGAAGTTTACGCTGGAACTGACCACGCCGGCATGCCCGTTCAACGTCGAGATCGAGGACGACGTACGGAAGGCGATAGGCGAGATCCAGGATCTCAAGAACTTCGACATGAACGTCACCGCCAAGGTGATGGAGGGGCGGTCACTTGACGAGGACACCGGCATGGCCACGGTCAAGAACGTGATAGGCGTCGCAAGCGGCAAGGGCGGAGTCGGAAAATCCACCGTATCTCTGAACCTCGCGCTGGCACTGTCGCAGGCAGGCGCCAAGGTAGGGCTGCTCGACGCGGACATATACGGCCCCAGCATCCCGCTGATGCTGGGACTGAAGGAAGGGTACATGGAGGTGGAGGAAAACAAGCTGCAGCCGGCCGACTCGAACGGGATGAAGGTGGTCTCGTTCGGCTTTTTCGCGGAGCAGGCCCACCAGGCCGCGATCTACAGGGGCCCCATAATATCCGGGATCCTGAAGCAGTTCCTGGTGGACACGAACTGGTCCGACCTGGACTACCTCATAGTGGACCTCCCGCCGGGCACGGGCGACATCCCGCTGACGCTCGCGCAGACGATCCCCATAACTGGAATCCTCGTGGTGACGACGCCGCAGGACGTCGCAAGCAACGTGGCGGTAAAGGCAATCGGCATGTTCGAGAAGCTCAACGTGCCGATACTCGGGGTCGTTGAAAACATGAGCCACTTTGTGTGCCCCAACTGTACCGAAAAACACCATGTCTTCGGCACGGGCGGCGCCAAGAAGATAAGCGAGAAGTTCGACATGCCGTTTCTGGGCGAAATCCCGCTGGCCCCCGGAATAATGTCCGGCTCGGACTCGGGCAAGCCGATCATGATCTCCAGCCCCGATTCCCCGAGCGCCCGGGCATTCCGCGACAGCGCCAAGAACATAGCCGCGCAGTGCAGCATCCTGGCCGCAAAACTGCAGGAAGAGCTAGAGTCCGGGAATGCGGGCGACGGGCAAGGGCCCGGGCAGGCAGGCGACGGGCAGGCAGGCAGCTAGAGCCGATTCCAGTGACCCTTTCTGATTCCCTCAGGGAAGAACTGAAAACCCCGCTGGGCGAGCTGGTGCCGGAAGGCCGGGTCAGCAGGGATGCCATAGCGCGGCTGATCCCCGAAGGCGCGTACGTCGTTTCCGTGGGCGACAGGACGACCGAGAGGATGATCGAGTTTGGCCTCGACCCGCCCTTGCAAATAATCGACAACCAGGAGAAGCGCAAAAAACGCGACGCGCTCGGCGCCGGGGGGGCGACTTCCCTCCTAGAATGCAGGAATCCGGCGGGGGAGATCACCGAGCAGGGAGTCGGTGCGGTAAGGGAGGCCTTCTCGCTGGAGGCCCCGGTGAGGATCACGGTGGACGGCGAGGAGGATCTCCTCGTGATCCCGGCCTGCGTCTACGCGCCGCCCAACTCCGTAGTGCTGTACGGCCAGCCCGACGAGGGGCTGGTCGTGGTGCGGGTCACCGCAGAAATTAGAAATAAGACCCGGGCCATACTTGACTCAATGAGGTGAAGGGTATGATGAGACGGTGGCTGTATGATCCGTGATTACACTAAAACCTCTGACCCTGCTTCAAACCCTGCGGGGGCGCGGCGGCACCCCGGGGACGGCCTGGCACTCCGCGCGCGGGGAGCTGGCGGCAAACCAAAATGCACCAACTTTCGCACAACAATTGACAACCACAGATAAACGGCCGCCGCCTGATCCGTCCATGTGAAGCTGGATCCCGACCTGCGGCTCGCGATCCTGGAGAAGGTCGGGATATACTCCTGCCGCTTTTCCATCCCAGAGCCGCACGTCCTGATGACCACCAGGGAGGTGCTTGGGATGCCGAAGGGGGTGACGGAAGGCAGAAGGACGTCCGCGTACAAGTACTACGGCGTGTCGTACCTCAACCACAACCTGGTGTTCATCAACGTCAGGAAGATCCCCGACGAGAGGGCCCTGGAGAACACCATCGTCCACGAGCTGATCCACTTGCGGTTCCCGTACCTGTCCCACGGCAGGCGCTTCAACAGGCTTGTCAGGCAGGGGCTGCGGGGGAAGAAATTCCGGCCGTACAGAAAAAGGGGCTGACGTTTTTCTCATTGATTTATATTTCCCAGCAAAAGGCATGCTGAGTGTAGTATGAACCTCCAGGAACTGCTGCCTTTTGGGGCTGGCATCGCGGCTTTCATAGTTGCCGCGATCATGGTGGCCTGGATCTCAAAGCAGCCCAGCGGCACAAAAGAGATGATGGAGATCTCAAACGCCGTCAGGGTGGGGGCCGCCGCGTTCCTGAAGCGCGAAATGAAGATCATCGTGCCCGTCGCGGTCGTCCTGGCCGTCATCATCGGGGTCTTCCTGCAGCCGTCAAACGGCATCGCCTTTGCGGTCGGCGCGGCGCTTTCCGCGGTGGCGGGGCTGATATCGCTCAAAATCACCGTAAAGGCAGCTGTCAGGGCGGCCAACCTGAGCAGCAGCGGCCTCGGGAAGACATTTGCCATGGCGTTCAGGGGCGGGGCCACCGTCGGCCTGGCAGTGCCTGCCATGGCGCTGCTCGCGATAACCGGGCTCTACCTGATCTACCCGGATCCAATCACCATCGCGGGGGTGGGCATCGGGGCCAGCCTCATCGCGCTGTTCATCAGGATCGGCGGCGGGATATTCACAAAGGCCGCGGACATGGGGGCCGATCTCGTGGGAAAGGTGGAGGCGAACATACCAGAGGACGATCCCCGCAATCCCGCAACCATCGCGGACAACGTCGGCGACAACGTCGGCGACGCGGCGGGGATGGGATCCGACGTGTACGAGTCCTACATCGTGACGATACTCGCCTCCCTGCTCATCGTGGCGCTGATCGGCGCGCCCGAACTGTTCCTTTACCCCATACTGATCGGATCGTCCGGGATGATCGCGTCCATCGTGGGCGTCGCGACCATCGGCTCCAAGAACGTCACGGACGTCATGAAGCCCCTCAACCTCTCGTTTTACGTCTCTGCAGGCATAGCCATCGCCCTCAACTTCGCGTTCACCATGGTGTTCGTGGGGGACTCGATCACCGCGTACGCGCTGTTTGGCACCACGGTGATAGGCGTAATACTGGTGCCCGTAATCCAAAAGATCACGGACAAGTACACCAACTACAAGTACGGCCCGGTAAACGAGATCGCCGATTCCGCAAAGTGGGGCTACGCGTCGCTGACCCTGATGGGAATAATCAAGGGGCTGCAGTCCACGGGCCCGTTCATGATCGCGCTGGTGGCCGCAATAATAATCTCGTTCGCAATATCGTCCTCCGCCGCCCCCGAGGGGGCGGACCCTGTCATATACGGGATATTCGGCACCTCGCTGACCGCCATGGCGATGCTGAGCCTTGCGGGCATCGTGCTCAGCATCGACGCGTTCGGGCCGATCGCGGACAACGCCGGGGGCATAGTCGAGATGACCGGGATGGGGGATGAGAACCGGAAGGTCACAGACGAGATCGACGCGGTCGGGAACACCACCAAGGCGGTCACCAAGGGGTTCGCGATCGCCAGCGCGGCCCTGGCGGCCCTGGCCATGATCCAGGCGTTCCAGTTCGAGGCGTCACACGTGTTCGCGGGCGTCCTTGAGATGAGCTACAGCCTGACGAACCCGTCGGTAATCGTCGGGCTGCTGGTGGGCGGCCTCGTGCCTTTCATCATCACGGGGCAGCTGATCAACGGCGTGTCGCGCGCGGCCGGCAAGATGGTCGACGAGGTCCGGAGGCAGTTCAAGGCGGATCCCGAGATCCTCACTGGCAAGTCCAAGCCCGACTATGCAAGGTGCGTGGACATCGCCACGGTGGCGTCGATCAAGGAGCTCTGGAAGTCCGCGATCATCGCGATCATCGCGCCGATCATCCTGGGCATCCTGCTCGGGCCCACCGCGGTGGCGGGGCTGCTCATGGGCTCGGTGGTGACGGGGATATTCCTGGCGTACCACCTGGCTAACACCGGCGGCGCGTGGGACAACGCGAAGAAGCTGATGGAGATGAAGGGGAAGAAGGGCTCCGAGGAGCACAAGGTCGCGGTGGTGGGGGACATCATAGGCGACCCGTACAAGGACACCGCGGGGCCGGCGCTCAACACCGTGATCAAGCTGCTCAACACCATCGCGATCGTGTTCGCCCCGGCGTTCATCGCGATAATCGCGATCTAGCCGTCCGTCGTCCGGGTCATGTCAAGCTCGTCTATCTGGGCCTGTATCGCCCTCTTCAGGGTGTCGCCGTGCCTATCGCAGAACCTGAAATAGCCGTCGACCGTCTGGAAGCACCCGCAGATCCACCCTGTCTCCTTGTCGCCCTCCACGGTCCACCTCGAGTACCTGTTCTCCATGCACCCGGTGCGCGCAGGATCCAATATAGATTTTGTATAAAAAAAATAAAAGGCGTTTAAGGACAGCCTTCCATCTTCTGGATGAAGTATCCTTTCTCCTTGATCGCCTGCTCTACGGGCTCTGGGGCGCCCTGGGAATGGCAGAACTGGCATTCGTTGGCAGTTATGGTGGCGTTCCCCTCGCCGATTGACTCCAGCCACTCCTTGCCGTACGCTATGGCCTTCTCGTGGTTCTTCTCCTCGGTGATCACGTCAAAGTGCATGGTGTGCCCGTCTGCGGCCTTGACGTAACTGTCGTATACGTGGATTTCCATGCTACCCCTAAAAGCAAGGGATATTTAATTCAAAGATCTACCCCCCGCATGGGGAGCCGGGTCAGCGTCGACGTTCCAGGGCACGGTTCCATCCTCCTGGAACTGGGCGGAGGCGACTCGCCCAGGACCGCGGGGGAGCTCGTCCGGAGGCTCCCGTTCAAGGCCACGCTGCACGTGTGGGGGGAGGAGATCTACTCGTCAGAGTCCCCCGTCCGCATGCCGGAGGAGGGCGCGAGGCAGGCGGTGCAAAAAAACGACGTCGCCTACTGGCCCGCCGGCAGGGCGGTGTGCCTGTTCTACGGCCCCACGCCGCTCGGGGGCCGGGGGGAGATCGTCCCGGCGTCGCCCGTCAACGTCATCGGGACGATCCTGGATCCCGACAAGGGCGTGCTGGGCGTCGCCGAGGGGAAGGCCGCCGAGTTCAGGCAGTGCTGACCCCGGCCACCTCGACCTCCGCCATCTCGCCGTCCAGGACGAACGCCCTGAAGCACCCGTCGATCCCGGAATATATCACCCACACTACGGGGTTGCCCCGCATGAACCTGGCGTCGGTGTCTGACGGGTACGCCGCGGAGTCTGGGTGGGAGTGGAAGATCCCCACCACGCCGACCCCCTTCCTCTCGGCCTCCTCGTACGCCCGTATCAGCTGCCCGTTGGGGATGGCAAACCTGCGCGGGGACCTCTCGGAGTTCTCGGCCAGCACCACCTCCGAGACCGTGGCGTCGCCGCCGTCCACGCTTCCTAGCAGCAGCGCGCACGACTCGTTCGGCATGCATCCCCGCGCATGGTCTGCAAGGGCCTTCCCCTGCCGTTCCGTCAGTATTATCCTTCGCAAGCCTGCATACTGCACCTGCTCCCGTTTTGTTAACCTATCTGCGCAGGCGCGGCCGCGCCCCCGCCGGGGCGCCTACCCGCCGCTCGCGGCTTCCGCGCCCTCCGGCACGGCAGTGGCGACCGGCGCCGCCTCCGCTTCCGGCTCCACGACGACCAGGGTCGCGACCATCCACGGGTGGACGGCGCACACGTACTCGTACTCGCCCAACTCGAGGGTGCCCGTGTCCAGGCTGAAGACCTCGCCCCCGTCAAACAGGTTGGAGTTGAATATCTGCCCAAAAGAGTCGCCCGTGTTGGTCACCGTGTGGGGGAGGTTGTCCTCGTTCGTCCATTCGGCGGCGTACCCTTGGGGGACTACGGCCCTGTCGGGCTCGTAGTCGGGCTGTCCCTGCTCTGCCGAGCCTGCCAGCACCCTGATTGCGTACGTGGGCCCCGCCGGCTCCAAGTCCTCCGGCTCTTCCACCTCCACGACCTGCTCCTGCACCATGTAGGTGTCGGGACTGACGAAGCCGAACGCGATCCACACTATGATGCCAGTCGCCCCCGCCAGCGCCGTGATGGATCCGACCGGCTTTAGGTACTGCGGCATCTTCGCCGCCACGTACGCGATCATGATCGCCGGAAATGCTATCGCCATCAGGATTCCTGCCAGCGTCGCCGTAAAGTCCGACGTGTTCAGCGTGAACGCGAACATCCCGAACCCGAGCCCGATCGAGATGATGACCAGCGTGGTGGCCTTTGCCTTGTTGCTGGTGGAGATCCCGCCGTCCAGGATCCCGACTGCCAGGAAGATCAGCCCGATAAACATGGTGAGGCCCGTCAGGGCGTGCATCCCGTCTATGAAGGTATGCGCAATGCCTGTATAGGATATGACCACGCCTGCCAGGCCTATGGCCGTCAGCCCCATGCCCGGCATCATGAGATCCCAGTTGCTCATCCATGCTAGCTGGTAGGAGTGTGATACTTATTCCTTTTGAAATCGCCGGGACCGCGCGCCGCGCCTTGCGCCATCCCGGGGGGCCGCGCGCTCCGGCCGGGCATCCCACTTGGTGCCGCCACAAGACGCGCAAAAATGGGTTTTTCAGCACTTGGCCATGGACGGCCTCAGGGTAATCCTGAGCCTGTACATGCCGAGGATCTCCTTGCACCTGTTCCTGATCGTGACCTCGGTGACCCCCGCGATGCTGGAGACGTCCCTCTGCAGGATGCTCTGCCCTAGCAGGACGGACGCCACGTACAGGTATGCCGCGGCGATGCCGTTGGGGGCCTTGCCGTCGGTGATGCTGCTGTCCTTCGTCTTCTCGGCGATCTCCAGGGCCAGCCTCCCCACCCTGACCTCGGTCTGGGTCATGTTGGCTATCTTCGAGATGTACTTGTCCATGGTCACCACCGGGGCTGCGGGCCTCCCCGTCTCCATGACTATGGTCCTGTAGTATTTCGCGGCAAGCTTCGTCTTTGACTTTACGTCCTTCGGGGCGCATATCTCCCTGCAGATCTCCTCGAGGGATCTCACCACGGAGCACTGCTTGCACGCCATGTAGATCATGGCGGCGGTGATGCTGGTCACCGACTTGCCCTTCACGTCCACGTGACCGTCCAGGTTCCTGTACGCCATGGAGGCGGTCTCCAGGACGTTCTTTGAGAGGTTGAGGTTGTCGCACGCCTCGCCCATCTTGGACAGGACGTTGGCAAGCCTCCTGTCCCTCGACGAGGAGACGCGCACCCTCTTTTGCCACTTTCTGAGGTTGTTCATCTGGCTCGCGACCTGGTGGTTGATCACCTTCCCGCTAAAGTCCTTGGAGCCGATTGATATCTCGGTGGTTATTCCCAGGTCGTGCTGCGAGTACGTCGTCTGGCCGGTGGCCCTCGCAAGCCTCATCTTGTCTTCCAGGCTGGAGCTCTTCGTCTCCGGCCCGTAGTCCACGATCTGGTCCGCGACGACCACGCCGCAGCCGGAGCAGATTATCTCGCCGTTCTGGACGTCGTCGACTAGCGACGCCTTGCATTCGGGGCAGTTCTGCCTTTCCATCACGTTCATTTCTTCCTTCTCCCAGCCTTCTTCTGCGCGCCCGCGGGAGCCCGCCCCGCCGCAAAGACGCTCTTCCCCACGTACCTCTTGATGTTGTTGGTGAGCGGCGCTGCTGACGCAAACGGCCTCCTTACCGGGCCTATCAGTTCTACTACCTTCGCTACCTTCGTGCCGTTCTCGTCGCAGAGGACCTGTCCTTCAGCCGCCTTGTCAGACAGCTGAATGATCACTCTGCCGCTGCCGGCCAGGTGCATCACTTCGCCTACCTCCTGCAATTACTGACCGTAACCACCGCGTTGCTTTCATAACCTTCTGTCAACTTTACTTTATCTAAGAGCTAGGATTGTGCGAGCAGCCGCCCGGAGCGGGGCCGGGGCCGGCGCGGGCGCGCGTTCCCGGGGCCGGCAGGTCACTTTGCCTGCTTGGGCCTCCTTGCGACCAGCCTCTCCGAAATCTTTCGGAGGATCCTCGTCTTGGGGGGGCCCTTTGGCAAGACGACGTACCCGGACCTCACGTACGCCCTCCTGGGATGCCTGACTTTCTCGTCTGACTCGGTCACCTCGAAGCCGGCAGACCGCGCGGCGTCCACGAGCTCCTTCAGGGACGGATCGAAGACGCACGCTTCCTTCCCAAGCCTCCTGCCCTTGGACCTTGGCAGGGTCTTGTTGAAATAATCCAGCCAGATTACGACGTGCTCGTAATCCTTCATGTCAGCCTACCAGGACCGCGTTGACAATCCCGGTCTGGCCGGGCTTGGAGACGACCCTGCACTTGCCCTCCTGCGTCTCCAGTATCGCGCCCTTCGTGATGATGCCCCTCCTCTGGTAGTCGTTGTTCGTGGCGTTCTCCAGGACCTTCAGGATCTTCGTCTTCTTCACCTTCGAGTCGCCCGTAGCCAGGTTGACAAAGTCCACCGTCTTCAGCGCCGTCTTCCTGTTCTTTCCCCTCACGTTCCTCGTGACCGTGACCTGGGCCCCCGTCACGGCCTCGTTGGGGTACCTGTCGATCTCGTACTTTCTCCTGATCCTCAGCGGGTGCCTCCTCCCGCCCGTGGTCTTGCTCGTGGCCAGGTTCTCTACGGATTTTTTCACGATGGTGGTGGGGCCCACTCTAATTTATACAAAACGCAGAAGCTGCGGCGCGCGCCAGTCCCCACGCCGCAGGCGCGCGAACCGCGCCCGGCCCCCGGGCGCAGACCCGGCGCGTGCCTGGCGGCGCAGGGGCTACGCCCCGGCGCCCCGGGATTCCCCGCCCGCGCCGGACGCCTTTGCGGCCTTCCTGACCTTGGAAAACAGCCTCTGCCTCAGGCTGTCGACGTCGCCCTGGATGCCGAAATATTTCTGGAACTTTTCCGTGGTGCTGTAGATCTTCAGCCTTCCGACGTTCTGGTGGCTGACAAAATCCAGCTGCCGCAGTTCCTTCAGGTGCGCGTACACCCCCGAGCCCCTGGTCTCCACCAGCTGCTTTGACGAGATGGGCTGCTGGTACGCTATGTACGACAGGGTCTTGAGCGTGGCCCTTGGCAGGATCGGCTTTGACGCGTACCTCCTCACGGTGGCGCTGTACTCCGGCTTTAGCTGAAACACGTACGAGCCGTCCGGGAGCGTGACTACCTCCAGCGCTACGAATGCCGACTTGGACTTTTTCATGATGGCGTCGAGGATTGCGTGGGTCCTCGTGCGAGACTCCGTGCCCGACGCCCTTATCAGCTCTTCTATCTTCAGGGGCCTGCCGGCCGAGTACAGGGCGGCCTCTACCCGCCCAGTGGCCTCCTTGACGTCCTCGATCCTTGCCAACTGCCGACCGCCCCGGTCATCCCGCCTGCCCGGCCCCTGCCAGCGTGATGTTGATGTCGTCGCCCACCTGCTCGATCCCTATCTTCTCGTCCCGCGCCAGGAACAGCACCGCGAAGAAGCACCTGATGGAGTCGGTCCAGTCGAGGCCGTCGGTTATGTCCTGCAGCGTGCCGGAGCCCGTCCCGGAGATCTTCTTCATCACCAGGTCCTCGTACTTTCCGATTATGCTCTCAAGCGAGATAAAGTACTCCTGGAAGTCGGGCGGCTCGGCGGGCTCTATGTCCAGGCTCTTGCTCCTCGACTTGGGGTTCGCGATGGAGCCGATCAGGTTCTGCAGCAGCCCGAGCAGGTCGTCAAGCGAGATGGGGTAGGTGGACTCGTGCCTGTACGGGATGCCGATCATCTCGATGTCCACGTCGACCCTCCTCCTTGGCGGCTTTTTCTCCATCGCCGCCCGCTGCAGCGCAAAGATGCTTTCGACCTTCATCCTGTATATCAGCGACGACGACAGCGCCGCCATCCCGGCAACCCTGAGGTCCTTCTTCCCGCTTTTTTCCAGCATCCCCACCAGCAGGTCCAGGATCTGGACCAGGTCTATGGACCAGACGTCCCTCTTTGCCACGGAAGACGGGCTGAACAGGATGTTCACGGGCTCTTGCGAGATGCCCGCCATGCGGTCTTTGCTCACACATGGGCTTCTCCCCCATTCCATAATACATGCGGGATCTATTTTTTTCCCATACCCAGTCAACTAACTTATATATTGTTCAGGCAAATCCCGTAATTCATGAAATCTGCCCAGATCGTGAGCCCCAACGAGCCGCTGTCATTCTTGGAGTCCGAGACCCCAAGCCCCCAGAACGGCCAGGTGCTGGTGAGGGTAAAGGCGGTGGGCGTATGCCACAGCGACCTGCACCTGTGGGAGGGCGGGTACGACATGGGCGATGGCAACTTCATGAAGGTAACGGATCGCGGCGTAAAGTACCCCGTGACCCCCGGCCACGAGATCGTCGGCGCCGTCGAGCGGGTCGGGGGGGACGTGCGGGGCGTCTCCGTCGGCGACCAGGTGCTGGTCTACCCCTGGATAGGGTGCGGGGAGTGCAGCGCGTGCGGGGCAGGGAATGAAAACCTGTGCGACGCGCCGAGGTCGCTGGGGGTGTTCCAGGACGGGGGATATTCCGACTACGTGCTGGTCCCGCACCACAAGTACCTCATCAAGGTCTCCGGGATCGACCTCGAAGGCGCGGCATCCCTTGCCTGCTCGGGCCTCACCGCGTATTCTGCCGTAAAGAAGGCAAACGCCAACTCCCCGGAATTCATGGTGATCATCGGCGCCGGCGGCCTCGGGCTGATGGGGGTGCAGATCGCGAAGGCGATCACCCGGGCAAAAATAATCTGCGTCGACCTGGACGAGGAAAAGCTCAACGCCGCAAAAAAGATGGGGGCCGACTTTGTGGTGAACAGCAGCGCAATAGGATCTGTCGCCACGGGCTCCGGCGACGCGGTGCAGAAGATAATCTCGATATGCGACGGCAAGGGAGCCGACAGCGTGGTTGACTTTGTAAACGCCCCCGCCACCGCAAAGACCGGCATATCGGTCCTGCGCAAGCGCGGGAACCTGATCCTGGTCGGACTCTTTGGCGGCTCGCTTGAGCTCCCGCTGGTCACCGTGCCGCTGAAGGCGATCACCATACAGGGGGCGTACACCGGAAACTATGCCGACCTGGTCGAGCTGCTGGAGCTTGCCAAAAAAGGAAGGCTGAACCCGATCATATCCGCGCGCTACGCCCTGGACGACGCGACATCCGCGCTGGAAGACCTCAAGGCCAGGAAGATCGTGGGGCGCGCCGTGATAAACCCGTGACCGGGGCGGGGGCATGGCAGCGGCGTGCGCGGATCTTCGGGGCTGCGAACGCGGGGCTTCGCCCGCATGCAGGCCGCGGATCCGCCGCGCGCCTCCGGGTAATGCGCGCGCGGAACGCTCGTGGCGCCAGCGCTTTTCGCCCGCCGCGATTGCGCCGGGCCGCGGGGAACGGGCACGCGCTGCCGGCCGGTGCGTACCGCCCGCGCCTGCTGGCCACGAAGTATTAATTAACTAGTGCGTTCACATTAAACCGATGCTCAAAGACTTTCACGAGTTTCTTGTAAAGCCCGGCAGCAAGGTCCACCTGGAGAAGATGAGGACGGGCTACGACGGGAAGATGAAGAAGAAGCACGCAAAAAAAGAGCTTGACGCCATACACAAGAGGATGGGCGACCTGCAGTACACCCTCGCAGCCGAAAAGAAGCAGTCGCTGCTGATAGCGCTGCAGGCGACGGACGCCGGCGGCAAGGACGGCACGATTCGGGACGTCATGCACGGGTTCAACACGCAGGGGTGCAGCGTGACGCCGTTTCGCGTTCCCAGCGACGTCGAACGGGCCCACGACTACCTTTGGCGAATCCACAAGGCGGTTCCGCCGAAGGGGGAGATCGGGATCTTCAACCGTTCCCATTACGGCGACGTCTTGGTGGTGAGGGTGGACAACCTGGTTCCCCGCAAGCAGTGGTCGAAGAGGTACGATCACATAAACGACTTTGAGAGGATGCTGGCAGACGAGGGGGTGAGGATAATCAAGTTCTTCCTGAACATCAGCAAGGACGAGCAGAAGAGGAGGTTTGACAAGAGGCTGCACAACCCGCTGAAGCACTGGAAGGCGTCAGAAGCTGACTTTGAGACGAGAAAGTCCTGGCCCGACTACGTAAAGGTGCACGAGGTGATGCTGGAAAAGTGCAGCACGAAATGGGCCCCCTGGTACGTCATACCCTCCGACACGAAATGGTACCGGAACTGGGTGGTCGGGCAGATAATCACGAAGACCCTCGAAGAGATGGATCCACAGCTGCCGTCAGCCACCATCGACATTGAAAAATACAAGAAAGAGCACAGTTAGGCGCGGGGCGCCCATCGGGCAGGCCCGCAATCGCCGGCCGTGAGCCAGCGCTTCACCCTTCCGGAATCCACCCCTTCCGGATCTCGGCCCTGTCGCGCTCCTCCCCCACCCCGGTGGCGTACCTCCAGACCACCGGCGCAGACGAGCTCGTCCTTGACTTGATCTTGAGCAGCGCCTCGGCCTCCGAGTCTAGGTTGCCGTCGGCCGATCCGCACTCCCTGCAAAACTTGCATTTCTGATCCAGCGTGACCGGCGCCAGGTCGTTGAGCGGGTACGCCGCGCATGCCAGCGGCCTCTCGGCATAAATCCTGCACAGGAACCCCCCGTGGGGGGAGCGCCCCCCCGACTCAGTGTCTAGGAACGGGCACGTGTCCCCGTTCTCCTCCCTTCCCATCAACTGGTAGGCGATTACCTCGGACGGGGCCCTGCCGCCCTCCACGGACGCCCCTATCCTCGGAAGGATCGAGACCTCGATCCCGGCGTCCCTTGCGAGGCCCTCGATCCTCTCCTTCTCTTCGGGGAGGACGAGCACGCCGATCTTCCCAAACCTCTTGCTCGGATAGTACTCCCTCTCGATGCAGCACTGGGAGCAGTCCCGGACGCATCCAAAGTCCATGGCATGTCTTGCGCCCCCGTGGATAAAATCCCTTGCGACGGCCGTGCGCGCGCCCCGCGCGCCGCAGGCCCCCGCGGGCCCGGCCGGGGGCGTCCTGCGCCAAGGTGCGCCGATCCGGCCCGGGCGCCTCCCGGCACGCTCCCCGGGGCCGGCCCCCGCGTGCCCGCGAGCCCTGGCCCCACATCCGCAGCGCCCGGCCCCAGTAGATCGAAATGTACTAGCCGCCAGACGACTGGTTGGGCCACGCCCGGCAGCCATCCGTCCCGCCCGCAGCCATCCCCACCATGCACTCCAGCATGACCGCCAGCCGGATCGAGGCGGTGTCGCGGCTCCCGTACCACCCGGCGGACCATTCCACCGACATCATCCACAGGTTGTACATCACCAGCGCCATGAAGAACAGGAACGTCCTGACCGAGGCGTCCGGGCTGGTGGTCCTGGGCCTGGCCTTCTCGGCGTCCCTGTACCCGGTCTCTATCCCCCACCTCTTCCGGTACTCGTCAGGGACGTCGGCGGCGCGCACCGCCCTGCCGGCGTCCGCGTTGGTGGCGTACGCCAGGTACCTCTCCTGCGCGTCCCCCGAGTCCCACCCGTCCTCGCCCTCCTTCTTCGGGACTATCACCAGGGTGAACGGCTCGCTGGCCTTCCTGTCCTGGGGCGTCAGGGCGTGCGGGGACACCGCGGCCCTCTCCCCGCGGGCGTGCTCCCCCACGGCCCTCTTTATCCCGGCAGTCCGCGACGCGGGCATGATGAACCTGTGGCCCGACCCGGACAGCTCCCCGACGACCCCTGCCGAGAAGAATCCCCGGCCCGGCAGGACCAGCCTGGGGCGGACGCCCACGCCAGCGCAGTCACGCAGCAGCTCGCGCACGATTCCGGCCCCCGTGCTCCCCCCCTTGGGCCTGCACGCCAGGTTCAGCCCCGGCCCGTCCACCATCTGGGCGGTGGCGTACCCCTCGAAGCGCGACGTCCCGGACCTGTGCCTCGCGCGCACCAGCTGCTCCTCCCTGGTCGCGGGATCCCTGTCGTACCTGGGTATCAGGTGGTAGTCCAGGGCCACGACGCAGCGGATCCGCCTGAGGATCCTCGACCGCCCGGCATCCCGCACGGTGGATGCGAGGGCGCCGGCGCACCGCTCCCGCATGGCGTCCGGTTCGGGGCACGCCCCCCGTATCCTGGAGAGCACCCACGCCGACGACGGCACGCGGCGGGGCCCGTGGCGCACGGCGAGCGTCCCGGTGGCGCCAGACGCGCACGCGCGGTCCCTGCACATGGACACCAGAACGCGCACGAAGTCGGCCATGCCGTACACGGCGTTGTGCCGGCCCGAGAACCCGATGCCCGCCCTCTCCAGCAGCCCGGGCAACATTTTAAACGCCTTGCCGGCCACCCTGAGTCGGTGCCCCTGCGGTTCGTTTTGGTTGTACATGACGGATGACAGGGGCGCCTGATCCATTGGTTTTTCTGTCCAAAACGTTCCAGTGCCAGGTCAATACATGCTGGCCAACGCCCCACAGGGGTACATTTCGATCTACTGGGCCCGGTGGCCCAGTCGTTCGGCGGCGGCGCGCCCTACATCGTCCTCGGGGCGGCCGGGATCGGGGTCACCGCGCTTGCGGTAGCCCGCCGCGGGAGGCTCGAGCCCAGGCGGCGCCACGGCTAGGCCCGGGCGGGCGCCGCGGGGCCGCCGCGCAGTAGGTTTAATTTCGAACAAGACCATTACATGGCATGGACCACCCCCTGAACATCGCGGGCAGCGAGTGGGTGATCATAGTATTCGTCGCCCTCGTCCTGATCCTGGGCACGAACCAGCTGCCGGCCGCCGCAAGAAAGCTGGGAAAGGCGGTCAACGAGTACAACCGTGCAAAGGAGGACGTCCGGAACCAGATGCGGGAAGCCGCCGACCACGGCATCCCCGTCTCGGGCCCGGTGGAAAACGAGAGGCAGAAGCTGGAGGCAATCGCCAAGTCGCTCGGGCTTGACGCCGGCACGGAGTCCGACGACGAGCTGCGGAAGATGATATCGGACAAGATCGGCCGGAAGGGCGCCGACGGCCCCGGGGGAGGGTAGGGGGCCGCGGATCCGGCCGGCGCCGGATCCGGAAACGCGGAGGCCCCCGGCAGGTCAAGCAATAAATCCGCATGCGGCGGCCTAGTCTCATTGAAGTACCCGTGCCCCGAATGCCGATCCAGCCTGGAATTCCACAGGACGTTCAACAGGAAGATCCACGTCTCGTGCGCCTCCTGCGGCATGGGGGACCTGCTGGAATACGCCAGCAACCGCGACGAGGTGTACCTGGAGTTCCTCTCGAGGCACGACTCGGGGCTGGCGTCCAAGGGGCGGGTCCTGGAGAGCGTGAAGAAAGAGGGCATGGTCCGCGATGAAAAAGAGATCAACGACATGATCAAGGGGCACAAGCCGGCCGCGCTCACGAGGTCCGTGCTGCGCTCTAAGATGGACTACGTGTCGCAGTTCAAGGTCATCAAAAGCCCGGAGCCCGAGATGGGCTGCACGCCCGACGAGTCCGGGCTTGACGGGGCGGTCACGGGGCACCTGGCGGACTCCGGGATAGGGAGGCTCTACAAATTCCAGGAGGACGCGATACGCGAGATCGCCTACGGTGAGAGCATCGTGATCGAGGCGCCCACCGCGTCGGGCAAGACCGAGGCGTTCATGGCCCCCGTGGTCCACAAGGTGGTGGGCAAGGCGGGGGCAGGCTCGATCCTGGCGGTGTTCGTATACCCGACAAAGTCCCTGTCCCGGGACCAGCTTCCCAAGATCCGGGGGTTTGCCGACAGGGCGGGGGTTGCCGTCGGCGTCTTTGACGGGGACACCCCGCCCGCGGACAGGCAGGAGATCCTGTCCCGCCCCCCCGGCATCCTCGTCACCAACTTTGACGTGCTGCACTACCACCTGTGGCACCAGACCAGGCTCGCGTCCCTGCTCTCGTCCGTGGAGGTGCTCGTGGTGGACGAGGCGCACGTCTACACCGGGATCTTCGGCTCGAACGTGCACTATATCCTGAAGCGCCTGAAGCGGATCTGCGGGAAGCGCCTGCAGTTCGTCGCGGCCTCTGCCACGCTGAACGGAGCGGGGGAGTTCTGCGAGGGGCTCTTCGGCGCGCCGATGGGGACGGTCAGCGGCTCGGGCAGGAGGGGGGAGACGGACTTTGTGATGCTGTTCCCGTCGCTGAGGACACAGCGGGCGCTGATGGTGGACCTGGCAAAGCGGCTCACCGACAAGGGCCACAAGACGCTGGTCTTCAGCAACTCGCACCTGAACTCGGAACTGCTGGCGGTGCACGCGCGGCGTAGGAAGGTCGACATCAGGGTCCACAGGGCCGGCCTGATGGCAAACTACAGGAAGTCGGTCGAGGGGGCGTTCAAGGAGGGCTCCCTGCTGGCCGTCTCGTGCACCCCCACGCTGGAGCTGGGGATCGACGTGGGAAGCGTGGACGGGGTGATATCGTCGACGATCCCCGCAAACAGGCTAGTCCAGAGGATCGGGCGGGCTGCAAGGAAGGGGCAGCACGGCTTTGCCTTCCTGGCGCTCGGCAACGACCCCATATCGCAGTACTACAAGAACCACCCGGACGACTATTTCGAGGACGTCGAGCTGCCCCACATCGATCCCGGGAACCCCTTCGTGGAGGAGATGCACGTGCTGGCGATGGCGTGCGACCGGCCGATCTCCAGGCACGAGCTCGGGGAGCACCGCGGGGCGATCCGGGAGCACCTCAGGAGGGGAAACATCGTCATGCAGGACAGCAGGCTCGTCCCGGTCCGCGCCAAGGCAGGGCCGCTGCTAGACCAGTACAGCATAAGGGGGATGGGGGAATCCGTGGACATCTTCCTTGGCAGGAGAAAGGTGGGGGAGCGGGTGCTCCCGATCGCGCTCGAGGAGCTGCACAAGGACGCGGTGTACTTCGTGGCGGGCACCCGCTACAGGGTCCGCGAGTTTGACTACCCCGGGGACCCCCGCGCGATGCTGCAGAGGATCCCGAGGGACTACCCGTACTACACCAAGGCGCTCGTCGAGGAGCGGCCCACAGTGGAGGCCGTGTACGAGAGGAGGCGGGCGTTCGGGGTGGAGGTCGCGTTCTGCAGGCTGCTGATCCAAAAGGAGGTGTCAGGGTACGCCAACGTGGAACTGGGGCAGGAGGCCTCCCAGGGGACCAGGGTGGCGCTGGACGCGCCCCTGAGGTACGAGTTCACGACCAAGGGGGTAGCCTTTTGCGCGCCAGCCCCGGCCGAGGCGATCCGGGCGGCAGACGACGGGGAATACGCCGAGGCAAGCGGGTACCACGCGACGGAGCACGTCCTGATCGAGGGCAGCAACATGATCACGGGAGGCGTGTCGCAGGACCTCGGGGGAATCTCCATGGGGACGTCCGGCATGATATTCATCTACGACGGGGCGATCGGGGGAAGCGGCGCGAGCAAGGCCCTGTACGACAGGTTCGAGAAGGCGCTGGAGCGGAGCATGCAGCTGGTGGGCGAGTGCCCCTGCAAGGACGAGTCGGGGTGCCCGCGGTGCACCCTCTCGTACAGGTGCGGCAACAACAACGAGTTTCTGCACAAGCGCTCGGCCCTTGAGATCCTGACGAGGATCAACGGCGGGGAGGATACGGCGATCGCGTACCCGTCGGAGGGCGACAGGCCGCTGGTGTGAGCGGCCGGGGAGGGCGCGGGCGCCGCGGCCCGCCGCGCCTGCCGGCATGGGATAAATATGACTGAATACCACAGACCTCATGGACAAGGTAGCGCTGGTCACCGGGAGTTCCAGCGGCATCGGGCTCGAGGCGTCGCTGGCGCTTGCAAGGGACGGCTTTCACACGTATGCCAGCATGAGGGACCCGGGCAGGGGCCGGGAACTGCTGGCCGCCGCCGAAAAGGAGGGGCTGCCAGTAGAGGTGATCGGGCTCGACGTCGACGACGCCGCGTCGGTGGCCTCCGCGGTAGGCAGGGTGGTGGACGAGTCGGGCAGGATCGACGTCCTGGTAAACAACGCCGGCTACGGGCAGTTCGGGTGCACCGAGGACGTGTCCGTGGAGGAGTTCAGGAGGCAGTTTGAGACCAACTTCTTCAGCATCGTCGGGATCATCCAGCAGGTGGCGCCCGTCATGAGGGGCCAGGGCTCGGGGATAATAGTCAACATCAGCTCGGTTGTGGGGCGGATGGGGCTGCCAGGGTCGTCTGCGTACATCAGCACGAAGTTCGCGCTGGAGGGGCTCAGCGAGTGCCTCAGGTACGAGCTCGGGCAGTTCGGGATAAGGACAACGCTCATCGAGCCGGGGGTCATAAAGACGAACTTTTTCAGCTCCATGAGGATCCCCGAGTCGAACAAGGACCCGAAATACAAGGAGCTGACCGGGAACATCCTGGGGGGGCTGAAGATGATGGTGGAGATGGGGACCCCGCCGTCCCAGGTGGCCGAGGTGATCGTCAGGGCAATCCACGACGAGGAGATCCTGCCCAGGTACACGGCGGGGGCCGACGCGGCCATGTTCATGGAGGCGAAGAAGTCCAAGACGGACGCGGAGTTTGAGAGGTACATGGGCAAGGAGCTGTTTCCCAGCTAGGCCGGGAGCCTCCCGGACGCTATTCCAGGTAGTCGATTATCCGCCCGCTGGGCCCCAGCCCTACCGAGTTGATCTCGTTGCCGATGTCGTCGAGGTCGTTCATCTTGATCACGTCTGCGGACACGGTATACAGGACGTCCTCGATGTAGAGCGAGCGCGGGCCCGACGGGAGGTACGAGTCGGCGGACTCTGAGTGGTCTATCGTCCCCTTGAGGCCAAAGCCGTCCCGCGTGTCGAGGCCGTACACGTAAAACCCGTACCAGTACGCGTCACGCTGCGCCGCGCCCCCGGGATCGGCGGCGCCGGGCGCCCCGCCCTCGATCGGGATGGACAGCACGTCCCTGGCCTTGTCAAACAGGAACGCCCTGTGGTTGTACAGCGCGGCAGAGCCCGTCGAGCCGTCGCCGATGACCACCTCGTCCAGGACGGAGGGGTTCCTCACGTCCGAGACGTCAAACAGCGCGAGCTTCACCCCGAGCTGCACCACCCTGCCGGAGTCCTCCTTCGTATCCCTGCCGACGCCGATCACGTGATCCCCGTCGTACGGGTGCAGGTAGTTCGAGAACCCAGGGATCTTCAGCTCTCCCAGGACCTCCGGCTGGTCGGCCGACAGGTCGATCACGAAGAACGGGTCGATCCTCTCGAACGTCACGAGGTACAGCCTGTCCCCCATGAACCTTGCCGAAAAGATGCTCTCGTCCTCCGCCAGGTTCTCCACGCTTCCCACCACGCCCAGGCCGTCCTTGTCCATGACGTATACCGAGTTGTACTCCGTGAACCCCCCGTCCTGGGAGACGCGCTCGTTAGTGGTGGCGACCCGGAACCTGTCGCCGTACTCGTCCATCGAGAACTGGTTCAGCAGCCAGCCCGGGACCTCGCCCTTCGCCTGGTACTCGAGGTTGCCGCCGTCCAGGAGTACCTTGTGGATCACGGTCCTGTGGGCGTCCGCCACAACCTTGGCGTGGTACTCGGCGAGCGCCCCCTCGATCCTGTCAAACAGCCGCTTCCTGTCCTCCCCGTCCATCCCGTTGTATGCGTCCTGCAGGACGTCCGATATCTGGGCCCACTTCAGGCCCCCGTCCTGCGACGCGATGCTGTTTATGTCGTCCTGCACCTGCTGTGGCAGCAGGGGCACTACCACTCCGAAGAACCTGTCTTCTTGCACGCGGTCGTGGTAGAGCCTGGGGCTGCTCTGGTAGGCGGCGTACAGCGCGTCCCGCGAGACGTAGATCGTGCCTGACGCCCCCATGAGGTACGTCTGGGAGTTCACAAAGCTCTCGTCAAGCACGTTGAGCGCGGTTATCGTGTTGAAGTTATAGTCCGCCGCGGGGCTGTCAAAGTAAAACACGTCCGGCCAAAACACCGCCTCGCCCGACGCGCCGTCCATGACGCGGGGAATCGTGGGCACGAAATAATCGGCCCACACCGTGGACACAAAGTACACATAGTCCCCGATCATCCGCGCGTCGGCAAAGTACCCGTCGACACTGTAGTCCCTGAGGATCGCGGGGGCCCCCCTGTCGGACACGTCGATCACCACCGCGTGGGTCGCGGGCGTGGTGTCCCGGACCGGCATGAAATCAAACTCCGGAATCACGTCCCTGTCGCCGTACCCTTGGTAGAACACCACCAGCCTGTCCCCGTTCAGGAACATGCTCTGCAGGTCCTGCGTGCCTATGTCGAGGGCGACCCTCGCGACGACCTCTGCCCCGTCTGCCGGATAGGCGTCGATGATCGTGAGGCTGCGGTCCTTCACTACGTATATGTAGTCCCCGTCGGTCTTGAGAAAGTCGGGCTCGTCGACCCCGGCCACCTGTATGTTCGTCGACGAATAGTCCGTGGCGACCACGGAGTCCAGCGCGACGGACTCGGCCGTGCCGGGGGATCTGAGCATGCCTTCGGATACTTGGAACGCCGGCATCGCGATTTCGTTAGCCAGGAATCCCTGGCCGAACCCGTAGTGCCGGGGGCCGCCGTAGGCCGCGGCGCCGGCCAGAAAGTCCCTCAACTCTTCCTCGGACGAGAATTTCTTGAGCTGCTGCGTCCCCTCAAACGATGCCGGCGGCGCGATCACCGGGGGCCCAAAGCCGGAACCCGCCTGCCCGGGATCCGCCGGCCCCCCCGCGTCCTGCGGCGACGCGTCCTGCGCGAGGTAAAACCCCAAGACGCCGGCCAGGACGACCGCCGCCATGGCGGAGGGCAGCACTATGCGGGGATCCATTCAGTTTATGCCGCCGACTGCGGATTTAAAGGTGGTGCAGCTAGTATAGCAACGCTCAAAAGTTCTTGAGCACCAAGGACTTACTGTTGATGTACCTCATGACGTCCAGGTTGGCGTGGGACGTCCTCAGGTATTCGGACAGGGTGCGCCTCATCTCCCCGAACGTCCCGTAATACTCCGACACCAGGACGTCGCGCCTTGGCCTGCGCCAGTACTCCTCCATGGCGTTCAGCTCCGGCGTCCCGTCGGGAAGGTACGTGACCCTCACGCCGGGGTTGCGCGAGACGTATTTTTTCACGACCCCGGCCGTGTGGGGCGACGCGCCGTCCATCATTGCGTGCACCTTCCCGAAGCGCCGGTGCAGCCCCTCGAGGTACGACAGGAACGTGTCCTTGTCGAACCTGTCGTGCGTCCTGAAGTGCCTGCGCCCGCCAGCTGCCAGCGCCCCGTACGCCACCGCCTTGCGGCGGTTGCCGTCGTGCCCCACGACGATCCGCCCGCCCCTGGGGGACCAGTACTTCCTCCCGGTTACCTGGTCGCGTATGTAAACCGCCCCGCCCGGCATTGCTGTGGCAAAACCCTGCCCTTCCAGGCGCGAGATCTTCCTCCTCGCACTCTTCTGCCACCCGCGTGTCCAGTCCAGGCCCGCCTTGCTGGCGTGGACGCGCTGCGGCGCCTTGGGGGACAGGCCGATGTTCCCCATGATCCTCCTGACCGACGTGACGTGGTACGCCGCGCCCAGCGTTCTCCGTATGTCGTCGCGGAGCCTCTCCGGGGCGGCGGTGCCGCCCGTGCCGTCCAGCATGCCTTGGCTCTCCTCAATCTTGGCCTTTGGCGGTCTACCGCTCTTGGGAAGATCCCGGAGGGAGCCGGTGCCGTCCTACCTGAAGCGTCCCACCCAAGACGACACCCAGTTGGGGCACTGCATGAGGGAGTCTGCCGTGTGTTGGATGCTTTCACTGTTCATGCACACCATGCTCACCCCTCCAGCTGCTTGGTCGTTCTACGCCTTGCCACGCACGTACTGGCACCTCCTGCCATAAGGATCAGGCATGATCGCGCCTTGTTGATTAAAGCGCTGTGTTTGGGCACGCTCAGCACGGCGGCCGACGAATACGGATCAGCATGATCGCGCCTTGTTGATTAAAGGGTCAGCATACGTGACCTCATACTTAACTTAGGCGGATGAGCCGTTTTTCCCAACTTCAAGAACCCCTTCATACCTGTTTCGGGCGGACTACCGATATTCGTTTGTGTCCAAACCACATGGCATGTATGGCCGAATACCCCACAAAAAGTCAGATCGCAGTAGGTGGCACGGCATACATAGAGACGAATGAGAACCAGGGAAAGGGCGTGCTCACGGAGGGGGGGTGCTGTGCCTTCCCACCGCCGCGCCGAAGCCCGGAGCGGCGGGGGCCGTGCGGGAGGAGGCAAGGCACGGGCTGGTCACGTCAAGGCACGGGCTGGTCACGTCAAGGCACGGGCTGGTCACGTCAAGGCACCACGGGACGCTGGAGGGCCTGAAGCACGCGGTCTCGGGGTATTTCAGGACGTGCCCGATCAGGGTGGACACCTGCAAGTTCCTGTACCGCTCCATCTGAGGGGAAATTTTCAATGATCGTCACTATCGGTACATGCGATTACAATAGACGTGGCGTTGATCGTAAAAAACTATTTAGCGTTTTTCCTATCGACTAGAACAATAACACAGATTACCGCAACAGGTAAAATCACCATGCTAAACAAAAACGGCACATTATCCCTAATTTGTGTTGTTATTTGAGGCTCTTCCATTCCGCGTGCAGTGCCACTCCACTCTGATATGCCCTCGCCTGTCACCCCAATTGTCAGTACCGGGCGTGTCAAAACCATTAATGTTGTGTATATGGAACAATCCATGTCAAGGCTTTGGCAAAACTGAAGTAGAGGTACTAGCGAAATACAAAAAAGAGCAAAACACAAAACGACTAAAATTGCTTTATACCTAATTTTCATTAATGCCTCGACAACATTAAAAAACTAAAAAGATCATGGCGTTAACCTCATCGTGCTGTGAACATTATCACCAGTCTGTGCACTTTGCGTTTTTAACAAACCACTTTGCATCTCCCGTTCAAGAGCGGTAAAATACTGTGTTGTAAACTTTGTGCCAGTGTCTAAAACATCACTGCCCCGTTGGTGTGTCCAATAACTATCAAAGTCTCGTGTGACGGAATAAAAATGCAAATTAGACGCCTCGTGTTCTAGTCTGACATAATTACCATATGCCCAATCACCGTCATCTGCATATTCCCACAATCCTTGGGCACAAATCAGGTCACCGCCACAGCTAAAGTATAACCGATGAACCAAATACCAGTCATTGTTGGAAACGCTGGTGACGGGTGCGTCAACAAACTTTATTGTGCTAGTTTGTGGGTTTGCTGGTGGTGTTGATGGTGGCGTAGAGTTGTCGTCGATGGGTGTTACAGGTCCAGTTTCTCGTAAAACATCTGTCCAATAGTCAGGATCATCATGGAACTCCTCACTAAATATCATTCCGTTTTTTATTAATGTTGGCCTAATGGCTTCTAGATGCTTTAACAAGTTTGCTTTTTCATCAGTGTTGGCAGTTTCCATCTCTTCGTATATTTTTTCTACTTGATTAATAAGTTCTTTTTGTTGTTGTGTTGCTCTGACCTCAAGAGCAGTGGCAGACTCTATTTATTCTAAAAGTTCTGCCTTGTCATTTTCTGATAATTCATACTCCTTGTGCAGGTCAATCCCCACGAAGTACTCCCCGCCGTCCGTGCACTGGTTCCCCGCCCCGGAAGCCTTCCTGCGCTTCCTTGCCGGAGCAGGTAATCTGTTTGTTTGCTTCCTGGCGCGCTTATGGCAGGTACCGTCTGAAACCGGCTTCTTTCGGGGCACATATGGTTACTGGGGCCGCTTTCTGCTACTGGGAAGGCTGGCTAAGCTACGTTCCGGCCGGCGCACGCGGCCCGGATCTCATAATACTTTTAACGAGTCTGGCGCCAGCCAATTGCAGGTGGCCCGCAAGAACAGATTCCTGATAGTCGGCGGCGGCGGACGCGAAGGCGCATTCGCGGTACGGCTTGCGCAGGACGCGGAGCTGTACGCCGTCATCCCGCACGAAAACCCGCTCATCGTGGACTGCGCGGCGCGGTCCGGCGGGAAGTTCCTCGTCGGCGACCCCGGCGATCCGCAGACGGTCCTGCAGTTTGCCAGGGACGTCCGGGCAGACTATGCGTTCATAAACTCCGACCAGCCGCTGGCAAACGGCGTGGTCGACGCGCTGCTCGGGGCGGGGTTCAGGGCAGTCGGGGGCACCAGGGACGCGGCTCGCATCGAGTGGGACAAGATATACTCCATCGGGATGGTGCAGAAGGTGTGCCCCGAGTTCACGCCGTTTTACCGGGTGGCGTCCAGCCCCGACGAGCTGCGGAGCGCGATGTCCGAGTTCGAGTCGAGGGGAATGGGGGTGGCGGTAAAGCCGCAGGGACTGACCGGCGGCAAGGGGGTGAAGGTCATGCCGGAGCACCTGCAGTCGTACGCGGACTGCGCGGACTATGCGTCACGGCTCCTCGGGAAGGACGGCAGGGTGCTGCTGGTGGAAAAGCTCGACGGCATCGAGTTCACGATCATGGGAATGACGGACGGCAGGAGCCTCGTGGCGGCCCCCGCGACATACGACTACCCGTTCAGGCACGAGGGCGACAGGGGCGCGGGCACGGGCGGCATGGGGTGCTTTACGGGCCCGGAGGGCAGGCTGCCGTTCCTGACCGACGGGGACCTTGACGACTGCAGGGGCATCATGCAGGGGATAATCGACGAGATGGGGCGCAACGGCCTGCTCTTCAACGGCGTCCTTAACGGCGGGTTCTTCAAGACGCGCGACGGGATCAGGTTCATGGAGTTCAACAGCAGGTTCGGGGATCCGGAGGCGCTGAACGTCCTGAGCGTCCTCGAGGGATCGTTCTCGGACCTGCTGGTCAGCATGTGGGACAAGACGCTCGCGGACCGGGCCGTGTCGTTCGCGAGAAAGGCAAGCGTCGTGAAGTACTTGGTCGCGCCCGAGTACCCCGAGCAGAGCAGCGAGTCCACGCGGTTCACGGTGGACGAGGGCGCGATGGGGGCGCTGGGCGTCAGGACGTTCTTTGCGTCATGCGTCAGGACGGGGGATCGCCGGTACGAGACGCTGAAAAAGTCCAGGCCGGTGGCGTTTGCGGCCCTCTCCGACGGCGTCGCCGAGGCGTCGTCGCTGGTGGACAGGGCGATCGGCCTGCACGTCGGCGGGGGCCTCGAGTACAGGCGCGACATAGGGTCGCGCGAAAACCTCGGGAAGCTGGAGCGGGTCAACGCCGGCCTCGGATGAGGCCGCCGGTTACATAGTTTTATATTATGTTCCAAGGGAGTCCCGTTACCATGGAATACGTTTACGCCGCATTGCTCCTTCACAAGCTGCAGAAGGAGGTCAGCGAGGACAACGTAAAGGCCGTCGTCTCGGCATCCGGCGCGGAGGTCAACGAGGCGCAGGTAAAGGCCCTGGTCGCGGCGCTTGCCGACGTCGACATAGACGAGGCGGTAAAGGCGGCGCCGGTGGCAGTGGCCGCAACGGCGGCGCCGGCCGCGGGCGAGGCGGCGCCAAGCGAGGAAAAGAAGGAAGAGCCCAAGGACGAAGGCAAGAAGGAAGAGGCGGCCATGGAAGGCCTGTCCTCACTGTTTGGCTAGGGGAGCTTTTCCCATTTTTGATCTTTTGTAGCGCGGTCAGGTTCGCGCCCGCGCGGGATTAGCGGGACTGCCGGCGTGCAATGAGACGCGGGGGCGCGGCAGGCCCGAGACGGCCTGCGTGCTTTTGCCACCCGGCAGCCGTTACCGGATTGCCCACGGCCATGCCGCGGCAGGATCAGGACGGGCTGTAGCCTTTTGCCATGCCCGCAAGCGACCTGGCATGGGCGTGGGCCTTTTGCAGTACGAGGTCGCCCGTCTCGCCGGTCATGAACCCGGACTCTGTCGACACGGCCCGCGCGGACTGCGCCGCCTTGCCGAGAATCTGCGCGACGTTGTCAGGCGTGACGTACGCCGCCTCGATCGACAGCGATGCGGCCTCCTGATGGGCCCGCGCGAACTCGCCGCGGATCGCCTCCAGATCGATCGCCATCTCGTCCTCGGAGTACCTGCGGCCATCCTCCAGTGCCATGTATAGCGTTATCCCGGCCTCTATCGGCTTGATGTCCAGCTTTCCAAGGATCGATGCGAGCTTCTCGTTGATTACCTCGCCCTTCTTCACGGGAGTCGTGTCCTTTTGAATCCAGATCGTCCCTTGGTCGATCTTCGTCGGGATGCCGGCCTCCTTGAACTCCGTGAGCATGGGGCCAGGCGCGATCCCCGTGTTTTTCGCGGGAACCGTGATGTCGATGCTTGAGACGTCGCCCCCCCTGGCAGCCATCATGACCTTGTTTTTTCCAAGCAGCACGTTCAGCCTGAACGGCGACATGTCAGTGAACAGGAGCATGCACTGGCCCGTGACGTCGCCCGCCATGCCCTTGACCCCGGGAACCCCGACCCCCTCGAACGCCCTCTGGGCGACCCTGTCCTTTATGCCCATGAACACCACGTCGTCCTTGAGGATCTTCCTCAGCGGCAGGATCTGGGTCGACCTCACCTTGTCCATCCTGACCAGCGCCAGGACCCTGTGTCTGCTTGGGAGCTCCTGCAGCTGCTGGTACATCCTGGCCTTCTTCTTGGGGTACGCCGTCCTGTTTTCATGCAAACTTCTTCTTGACCTCCTGGATCTGCTTTATCGGCTGGCCCATCGTGGCCTTCACCATTACCCTCTTGATGTTCTTTTCGCCGTTCGGCAGTTTCTTCTCCACCGCGCTCAGCACCGCGTGCGCGTTTACCGCCAGGTCCCCGTCTTCCATGGACTCGTCGCCGATCTTGCACGACACGGACAGCGACGCCCTGGTCCTGACCTTGATTGACGACCTGAACCTGGACAGGAACGCCTCGATCGGCGCGTTAAACGGGACCGGGGTCGGCATCTTCCCCCTGGGGCCCAGGAGCTGGCCCAGCGTCTTGCCTACCAGCGGCATGACCTGGGTGTCCGCCAGGAAGAAGTCGTACTTGTTGATGAACTTCCTGGACTCCCTCTTGTTGGCGGCGAACTTCTCCAGCTCCTCCGTCCCGACCACGGCGTCGGCGTTTGCCTGCTTTGCCTTCAGGCTCATGTCGCCCGTCGCCATGACGCAGACCGTCGCGGGGGAGCTGGTCTTTGGCAGCTGCACCACCTCGTTTAGCGCAAAGCCCTTCTTGACGTCGATGTCCTTGAAGTTGACGATGAGCTCTATCGACTGCTTGAACTTCCTCTGCTTCGTGTTCTGCTTGGCCTCCTTTATCATGTCGGCAAGCTGGGGCTCTGCAATCATTACGGATCACTGTCCCGATCGCCTACTTAAAATCGTTTAGAGGCAAGATCCGCGCGCCGCCGGGCCCGCGGGGAAACTGCCGCCGCTACCGGGATCCCCGACACCGGATCCGGCCGCCCCGGCATCCCGCGCGGCCCGCGGCGGGGGCGGCCAAGCCGCGGCGGCAGGGCCCGGCCGCGGGAGGGCGCCGGGCTGGTGCGGGGGACGCGCCGGCCCATGGCGAGCCGGGAGGCCGCGGCGGCACCGCGCGGCTAGGCCGGCCGCCCCCAAAGGTGCCGCGGCCGGTGCCACGGTTTGTTTTAAAAATTTACATGTTTTAGAAGCAATGTTTGGAATTCAATGGCGATTTGCCCGGCAAAATTACATTTATTAAATCGCCGCCCGCTTTTTGTTCAATGCACAAGTTCGACGATCTGGACATGAAGCTGCTGTACGAGCTCACGATCGACGGCTCCATCTCGGTCCCCGCGCTGTCTAAGAAGCTGGGAATCAACGCGTCGGTGCTGTACAGCAGGATAAAGCGGCTGGTAAAGAAGAAGATGATCAAAAAGTTCACGGTGGAGATCGACGACTCCCTGCTGGGCATAGGGGTCAAGGCGTCCGTCGGGATCAACCGCGACCCAAAGTTCAAGGACGCCATCCACAAGAAGTTCTTGGAGACCCCGGAGGTCGTGTCCATCTCGGAGGTCACCGGCAGGTTTGACATCATGATAAAGGTCTATGCCAGGAACCTGGAGGCGCTGCACTCCGTGGTGATCGAGAAGATCGGGAAGATCGACGGGATCCAGAACACCGAGACGTTCGTCGAGCTGCAAAAGACGGACAAGGATCCGGTATACCTCATCCGGTAGGGCGCCTACTGGAACTTTTCGTCCCACTTGCCCTCGCTGATCTCGGCGGTGATCTCCTTTGGCGTCTTCCCCTCGACCTTGACCCCAAGGGCCAGGCACGTGCCTATGACGGTCTTCGTGACCGCCTTGAGCGACGACGAGTAAGAGCCCTCCAGCTTGGTGTTGGCCACCTTGATGATGGAGTCCATGGTCACGTCCGCCACCCACTCTGTCCCGGACGCGCCGGAGCCCTTCTGGATCCCGGCCTCCTTCATGACGAGCGCCGCGGACGACGGTATGCCTATCTCTATCTCGTACTTTTTGGTGTCGCTGTCCACTATCACCGTGACGGGCACCTTCATGCCGTCAAAGTCCTTCGTCCTCTCGTTGATCGCGCTGATCACCTCCATGATGTTCACGCCGAGCGGGCCCAGCGCAGGCCCCAGTGGCGGGCCCGCGGACGCCGCCCCGCCGGTCACGAGTGATGATACTTTCTGCTCTCCCATTGCCTAGTCGCCCACTAATGAAAATTTAATCCTTCCCCTAGGCCTCGCTCAGCAGCTTCAGGTAGTTCGCGTCCACCGTCACCGGGAGCTGGTACGACGCGTCGAGCAGCACCACGGTGGCCTCCTCCTTGTCCTGGTCGATCCTGGTGATGGTGGCCTTCATCCCCTTGAACGGCCCGCCCGTGATCTCCACCGTGTTGTCCACCGCCAGCTGGGACACCGTGGACTTTTTGATCAGGTAGCCCTCTATGTCCTTGAAGTCCAGCTCCCCGCGCAGCTGCCCCCTTATGTGCCTGATGCCCTCCACCGCCATGTACGCGTCGCTCGGGTTCACCGCCTCGATCACGACATAGCCCTTGAGGTTGTCGACCAGGAGGACAGACTGTATGTTGATCTGGTTCGAGTTGGACTTTGCCTCCAGCAGCCTCAGGACCACCTTTTCCTGGCCCCCGGTAGTCCTGATTGCAAAGAGGTGGGATTTTACTTCTTCGGTCAACTCTGCCTACCGTACGTGAGTACCGAAAATACGAACTGTATGATAAAGCCAATCGTGCCGACGCCGGCAATGCCCAGCAACACGAGCCTGAGGTGCTGCTGGTACTCCTCCTTGTCCGGCTTTTTTGCCATCTTCATGGTGTTGACCATGTTCTTCAAAGTCTGCCTCGGATTCATTGCTGGAAATTACTTGCGTGACTTTATATCTCTTATTCCGCGGATCCCTGCCGCGCCGCGCCGCGCAGCCGAAAAAGCTTTTTTTATCCGGGCGTCCGACATGTGTGTCGTGGAACTGCTCGTGGCGTACCGGGACGATCCGGCCGGGCTCAACATGGCGGAGTCCCTGGCCGGGGACATGGATCTGCGGGACGGCGTCTACCGGGGGAAGCACTACGACCTGGTGACGATCCCGACGCCGACCATCTCGGCAGACTGGCTGGAAGACAGGTACGACTACGACGGCTTTGTGTTTCTGTCAAAGCACGCGGCCGAGTCCGGGATCCTGGCCCTGACGTGCCACAGCACGGGCAACTTCGCGGGGGCGAAGTTCGGCGGCAGCGACAGGCAGGTCGCGGTGCCACACCCGGCCCTGCAGAAGGAGTACCTCCGGGCCCTGCGGGATGACGGTGGGCGGTTTCCGGGGTTCCAGATCACCATAGAGGCGACCCACCACGGCCCCACGGCCCTGTCCAGGCCCTCGATATTCGTCGAGGTCGGGACCGGGGAGGAGCAGTGGACGGACGCCGCGCTGTGCGGCAGGGTCGCGTCCGTCGTGCACCGGGTGATGGCGCGGCCGCGCGGGAGCTTCCCGGAGGCCATATGCTTTGGCGGCTCGCACTACCCTGAAAAATTCACCCGGGAACTGCTCGACGGGGAGCACTCCCTCGGGACCGTGATGCCGGCGCACGCGCTGGGCGGCCTCGACGGGGAGATGCTCGGGCACATCCTGTCCCGGAACAGGGGCGCGACCGCCGCGCTGCTGGACTGGGACGGCCTCGGGCCGCACAGGCAGAGGGTGGTCGGCCTCTTGGAGGGCACCGACCTGGAGGTGATAAAGCTGTGAACGTCGAGGAGAGGGTCTACAGGAAGCTGCTAGACGTGCCCCGGGGCAAGGTCACCACGTACGGCGAGCTCGCGAGGGCCGTGGGGATGGAGAACGGGCAGCGCGCGGTAGGGCGCATCATGAACCGGAACCCGTACCCGGCGCTGGTGCCGTGCCACAGGGTCATCCTGTCCAGCGGGAAGATCGGCGGCTATGCGTACGGGGGCGAGGTCAAGGCCAGCATGCTCGCCCGGGAGGGCGTGGACGTACTGGACGGGAAGGTCGCCGACTTTGAGGAACGGCTCCACAGGTTCTAGCCATTTCTCTTGGCGACAGCCTCTTCCATCAGGGTCCTGAGGTGGGCCTTGTTCCTCACGGTGTTGCCGCCCACCTTCTTGTACAGGGTCCAGAACTCGGGGTTGGTCAGGTCCTTCCTGTCCTTGGCGATCTTCAGCAACCTCCTCAGCGAGCGGACCTTCGCCACGTAGGCGCTCTTCTTTCCCACCCTGGCGCCCTTCCGCCCATGCTTGGAGCCCTGGGTGGTCCCGCGCTTGTTCCTCTGGGACTTCTTCTTGTGGGCCCGCCCCTTGGAGGTGCCGGTGATCGACTTTATCTTGATCGTGTTGGCCGTTATCAGGCTGCGGATGTTCGCCCTGGTGATGGCGTCGGCGACGTCTTCCAGGTGGTCCGAGTCAAACTTCACCCTGTGGATCCCCACGCCCGTGACCCTGGACACGAGCCTTTTTTTGGCCCTGAGGTTAACTACCACCGGCGCTCACCCTGGCGTTGAAGATCTTAAACTTGCCCTCGATCGCCCTTGCCATTATCTCCTTCCTCTTCTTCGTGCCGACGCCGTGCCCGAACCTGACGCCGTCGGTCTTGGGATCGAGCTTCTCCAGGTCGGCGGCGTTGTGCACCAAGTTGTCGGTGTACCCTGACGGGTGCAGCCCCCTGGAGCGTTTCGGCCCGCCGTAGCCCACCTTGACGAGCCCGGGGCGGCCCCGGCTCTTCTGCTTGCGCTGGTGGTGATCTATCCCCTTCGGCTTCCTCCACGTGGTCTGGAGCCTCTTGTAGCGCCAGCTCTCGGGCCTCACAAAGTCCGGGTTCCCGCCCTTGACCTCGTCGCGCTTCTCCAGGGCGTCCTTGTTGATTGGCATCAGGCTATTTCCTGAAATTTTACATAAATACGTTCCTAGGACGGCAGTTGAGCTAAATGCGTGCCGGATCGAGGCGGGGCGCGTGGCCCCGCGGTGCGCAAAGCCCCGGCCACTGCGTCTGGCGCGGGCTCGCATTTCGCCCAGCTGGACGGCCAGGCCAGCCGCCGGGCCCCAGCCCCAGGAGGCCGGCCCGCCCGGATGCCGCGCCGCCCGGCCGCACCCGTCGGGGCGCCCTGCCCAACCGCGCGGCAGCTCGGATTGCCCCGCTCGTGCGCAGGGGAGCCGGCCCCGCGCCATGAGAGGGGTCGATCCGCCCGGGCGACGGCGCCCGGGCGGCAGCCACGCGTTCGCGCGCGCCACTGCGTACGCGGGGCGCCGGGCGCCCCGCCCGCGCGCGGCCCCGCCGCCGGCGCGGGATCCCGCGCGCCCCGGATCCGCCGGCGCGCCGGGGCGCGGCATGTGCCGCGGCCCGACGGCATTTCTTGGCAAAGAGATAATAAGGAACGTCAAGTCGGATCGAAATATCTCATGGCGGGGTTCGGGAGTTCTGCAGGGGAATTCGCTGGGGGCGGCACGGAATGACGCAGGTGCTGGGCAGCGCGGCCGGCGAGAAATTCGCCTCGCAGCTGGTCGGCTTCGGGATAAACCCGTCCAGGGCATACAGGAACCTGACCGTGGAGGAGCTTATGGACGCCGCGGTGTCCAGGGGAGAGGGCGTGGTCAACGCCACCGGCTCGCTCTCCGTAAACACCGGAAAGTACACCGGCCGCTCCCCCGATGATCGCTTTATCGTGTACGACGGAAGGACCCACGATGCGGTGGACTGGGGCAAAATCAACCACCGGTTCCCGGGAGACAAGTTCGAGGCGATCCTGAAGAACATGAGGGACTCTGTAAGGGACAGGGATCTCTTCGTGTTCGACGGGTTCGTGGGGGCCGCAAGGGAGGCAAGGCTCCCGATACGAGTCATCAATGACAGGGCTTGGCAGAGTCTCTTCGCCAGGCAGCTGTTCATCAGGCCGTCAAGGGCGGAGCTTGAGGCGCACGAGCCGGAATTCACGGTGCTGTGCATCAACGACTTCGAGTCGGTCCCGGATGTGGACGGCACGGCCTCGAACGTCTTCATCCTCATCGACCTGACCCGGAAGATCGTGCTGATTGGCGGGACCCGGTACGCCGGCGAGATGAAAAAGTCGATGTTCAGCGTGATGAACTTCCTGCTGCCCGAGCGGGGGATATTTCCCATGCACTGCTCTGCGAACGTCGGCAAGGGCGGCGACACGGCGCTGTTCTTTGGCCTGTCCGGCACCGGCAAGACGTCGCTGTCGGCCGATCCGAACCGCCTGCTCATCGGCGACGACGAGCACGGCTGGTCCGACTCCGGAATATTCAATTTCGAGGGGGGGTGCTACGCCAAGTGCATCAACCTGAACCGCGAGGAGGAGCCGGAGATCTGGGACGCGATCAGGCCGGGCGCGGTCCTGGAAAACGTGGCCCTGCGCGGCTCCGAGCCCGACTACGACGACAACCGGATAACCGAGAACACCCGCGTGGCATACCCGCTGGAGCACATCCGGGGGGCGGTCATCCCTAGCATCGGCGGCCACCCTCGGGTGATCGTGTTCCTTACCGCCGACGCGCTGGGGGTCCTGCCGCCGATCTCCAGGCTCACGAAGGAGGGGGCGATGTTCCACTTCATGTCCGGCTATACCAGCAAGCTCGCCGGAACCGAGAGGGGGATCAAGGAGCCAAAGTCGGTGTTTTCGGAATGCTTCGGGGCCCCCTTCATGCCCCGGCCGGCGTCGGCCTACGCCAAGCTGCTCGGAGAGAAGATCGCCGCGCACAACACCGTCGTGTACCTGGTAAACACGGGCTGGTCGGGCGGCCCGTACGGCGTGGGGAAGCGGATCAAGATAAAGTACAGCAGGGCGATGGTGACCGCGGCCATCACCGGGGCGCTTGACAACGTGCGGTACAACCACGATGACATCTTCAACTTGGACACCCCCGCCGAGGTCCCGGGCGTCCCGCCCGAGATCCTGGATCCCAAAAACACCTGGGTCGACAAGGACTCGTATGACCTGGCCGCAAGCAAGCTGGCGTACATGTTCATCGAGAACTTTAAGAAGTTCAACGGCGTCGACGCGGGCATAATAGGCGCAGGGCCGAGGCCCGCCTAGGCCGCCCTCCGGATGATCAGCCCGATCGCGCCGATCGCCGCGACGATGCCCGCCATGATCCCGATCTGCCTTTCGGGGACGTCGACATCCCATGGGCCTCCCCCTGAGCGTCCGGGCAGCGAGTCCACGGTGACCGTCGCAAACGCGTCGTGCGGCTCCCCATCCACCAGGATGTCTGCCTCTATCCAGTACTCGGCGTTCCCGTATATGCCGACAGACCCGGGCCTTTCCGGAGTCATCGTGGCCGTCTGCGTCCTTCCGTCGATGCTGTTCGTGGCAGAGACCTTCGCGAACCCCCACTCTTCGGGGTGGCGGACGTCGAAAACCAGCCTGTCCCCCTGCACGCTGGCGCCGACGCTCCCCTCGGTGTGGTGGATCACGAGGGGAACCGCGTATTCGGTCTCCCCGTGGCTGACGCGTATCCTCGCCTCGTGGTCGCCGTAGTCGTCCCCCTCCACGTCCAGCCCTACCCTCAGCACGCCTCCCTCCAGGAAGCTTGAAAACCCCACGGATTCCGGGCCGTCAAACGACACGGCCAGCCCGTCAAGCGTCCCCTCCAGCGGCTTCAGGCGCAGCTCCTTCTGCACCGCGGGCTCGAACGACGAGAGGCTCGCCACCAAGCTCGGGGGCTGTATGATCAGCCTTGCCCCGAACGCCTCGGCGATGTCCAGCCTGCCGGCCCCAGCGTCGTTGACGGAAAACTCGTTCCCGTACGCGTCGGCCACCGGCTTCACCGTGGTCAGGAGCAGCGACTTGATCTCGTGGTGGTGGATCCCGGGGTTCTTCTGCATCAGCAGGGCGGCCGCCCCGCTGACGTGGGGCGCGGCGTAGCTCGTGCCGCTGGTAAAGTTGTATCCCGCGTTGTTCTGGGTGGTGTTGATGTAGGCGCCCGGGGCCACGATGTCGGGCTTGATGTAAAACGGCGACACCGGGCCCCTCGAGCTGAAGTGGGCCACGAAGTCGGGGTTGTAAAACAGGTGGAGCGCGCCCTCCAGCGGCCCGGCCAGCATGTCGATGATCTCCAGCCCGTCCTTCCTGTCGATGGACACCACGGGGATCCTCGGCTCGTAGCCATCTCCTGCAAACCGGTGCTTCAACTCCCCGAGGAAGATCCCGGGCTTGTTGTTGTAGACGATCAGCGCGGCGGCGCCGGCGTCGGCGGAGTTGGACTCTTTTTCCGAAAAGTACAGGATCTCGCCCTCCACGCTGCCCCTCTCGGCCAGCAGGATCTTGCCGCCGGCGTCGATGCCCACGAAGTCGCCTGCCCGCGCGTGGCCCGCGGACACGACCTCGGCGCGCACCGGCTCGTAGAGCATGGACGAGCCTGCCATCGGGATTGCGGTGTACTGCTTGCCGTCCACCTCGAGCGTCGCGACCAGGCTGGAGGCGAGGTTGTTGTACGTCGCGCCCACCGTCACCGTGCCCGGGTTCCTCCCGGGGCTGCCGATGGATCCGCCGTCCGGCCCGTCGTTCCCCGCGGCCGCCACCACGAATATCTCGCGGTCAAGCGCGTCGTTTATCGCGCGCTCTATCCTCGTGTTGGTCTTGTTCACGCCCAGGCTGATGTTGATGATGTCGGCGCCGTCGTCGATCGCCATGCCTATGGCCCTGATGATCAGATCCGACGACACCCCCTTGCCGTCCTCGGAGACCTTGTAGGCCAGGATCTTGGCCTTCGGCGCGATGCCGGTCACGTGCCCGTCGGCGGCGATCACCCCGGCTACCTGGGTGCCGTGCCCGTTCGTGTCGATCGGCAGCTCCGCCTCGTCGATAAAGTTGTACCCGCCGATTACCTTCCCGTCAGGCCCCCATCCCAGCAGGTCCGGGTGGTTGTAGTCCACCCCAGTATCGATCACTGCCACCACCACCCCGCCGCCGTCGATCCCCCCCGTCCTTGGAACGTCGGTCCCGACGAACGGGGCGCTCTTGTCCAGGTAGGCGCGGCCGCCGTCGCCCGGGTATGCCCCGTGCGAGACGGCATACGCCGACAGGGCCACGATTGCTGCAAATGCCAGGAATCTCGCGATCCCGGCCCCCCGCGAGCATGTGAACGCCAATTGATTTGTAAAGCAATAAATGGAATAAAAATTTAGACTGCCTTATGGGAAAATACACACTTCCTGAAATGCCCTATGCCTACGACGCGCTGGAGCCCCACATCGACGCAAGAACGATGGAGATCCACCACACAAAGCATCATCAGGCGTACACCGACAAGCTCAACGCGGCCCTGGACGGGTGTCCTACCGAGGTCCAAGACAAGGACATCCTGGACATCCTGTCCGACTTGGACTCGGTTCCCGAGGACAAGAGGGGCGCGGTCAACTTCAACGGCGGCGGCTATGACAACCACAGGCTGTTCTGGGGCAACATGAAACCAGACGGGGGCGGAGAGCCTGGGGGCGCCGTGGCAGACGCGATCGGCGAGTCCTTCGGCAGCTTTCCGGACTTTAAGGAGAAGTTCTCGTCCACCACGGCGGTGATACAGGGCAGCGGCTGGGGCTGGCTTGTATACAACCCGTCGTCTGGCAAGGTGGAGTACAAGTCCATGCCGAACCAGACCAGCCCGAGGACAGAAGGGCTGGTACCACTGCTGGGATGCGACGTCTGGGAACACGCGTACTACCTGAAGTACCAGAACAAGAGACCGGACTACATATCATCGTGGTGGAACGTGGTCAACTGGGACGAGGTAGACGCCAGACTCTCCAGGGCAAAGTAAGCCCCCTCTTTTTTTATCCGCCGGCACGCCCCGAGGGGCGCGCGGCCCCGAATGAATTTATAAACTAGCGCCGGTGTCTTGGTGTAAATGAGCAGGGAGCAGGCGCAACAGTTGGCACAGGAGATGCAGATGCTGGAGGCGTACTATGCGGAACTGGTCCAGAAGGAGTCGGCGCTGCTCTCCGTACTGAAGGAGGCCTCCTCCGCGATAGAGTCGATAAGATCGCTGAAGGACGAACCCGAGTCGGAGGCCCTGATGCCCGTGGGGATGGGGACGTACGTCCGGGGCAGGGTCTCCTCTGGCAGCAGGTTCGTCCTGAACGTCGGCGCCGGCATCGCGGTGGAAAAGGACGCGGATCCGGCCATCAACTACCTGGAGTCGCGGGTCAAGGAGATCGAGGTCGCGGTACAGGACACCCTTGCCAAGAGGCAGGACGTCGCGTCGAGGATGGAGCGCGGCAGGGAGCAGATGAACCAGCTCATCCAGGCTGCACAGAAACCAGGTCCAGGCAATGTTTGACAGCCTTCGCAGCGCGTTCTCGAACGCCGCGAAACGCCTGGGGGAGAAGGAACTCGGGGAAAAGGACATAGACGGCATGCTCTCCGAGCTGGAGATCTCCATGCTGGAGTCCGACGTAGCGGGCGAGGTAATCGACTCGGTAAAGTCCGACCTGAAGGGCAGGCTGGCCGGCTCCAAGGTGGACAAGGGCGAGGTAGCGAAGTTCGTCAAGGACAGCCTGATATCCAGCGTGTCCTCGCTGTTCGACGCCGCCGGGAGCGTCGATCTAGTGGGGCTGATCAACGAAAAGAAAAGCCGGGGGCAGCCGTTCCTGATACTGTTCGTGGGGATCAACGGGACGGGGAAGACCACGTCCCTTGCCAAGGTGGCGCACATGCTCCGGCAGGCCAAGTTCTCGGTGGTGATAGCGGCAGCCGACACGTTCAGGGCCGGCGCCATCGAGCAGCTGCGCGAGCACGCAAACCGCCTCAACCTGAAACTCGTGGCGCAAAACTACAACTCTGATCCCGCGGCCGTGGCCAGGGACGCCGTCCTGTACGCGAAGTCCCACAAGACGGACTGCGTCCTGATTGACACGGCAGGGCGCATGCAGACGAGCAGGAACCTCATGGAGCAGGTCGCGAAGATCACCAAGGTCGTCAGGCCTGACTTTAAGATCTTCGTGGGCGACTCGCTGGCGGGAAACGACACGGTGAACCAGGCGCGGGAGTTCTTCGAGCACACCAGGTTTGACGGCTCCATCCTGACGAAGAGCGACGCGGACGCCCGCGGCGGGGCCGCACTCTCCATAGTGAAGATAACCTCGAAGCCCGTCTTGTACATAGGCGTGGGGCAGGAGTACCCGGATCTCAGGCCGTTTGACAAGGAGACGTTCCTGAAAAACGTCTTCGGCTCGCTGGAGGGCGTTGACATAAAGGAACTGCCACCCGAGCCCGGGCCTGCCGTGGCAGAACCGGAACATGCCAGGGAAATGCCGGAACATGCCAGGGAAGTGCTGGCACATGCCAGGGAAGTGCCGGAACCGGACGATGCTGCGACAGAACCGAAGCCGGAAGAGCCGGCAGCTGCGGAACCGAAGCCGGAAGAGTCGGCAGCTGCGGAACCGAAGCCGGAAGAGCCGGCAGCTGCGGAACCGAAGCCGGAAGAGCCGGAAGCTGCGGAACCGAAGCCGGAAGAGCCGGAAGCTGCGGAACCGAAGCCGGAAGAGCCGGAAGCTGCGGAACCGAAGCCGGAAGAGCCGGAAGCTGCGGAACCGAAGCCGGAAGAGCCGGAAGCTGCGGAACCGAAGCCGGAAGAGCCGGAAGCTGCGGAACCGAAGCCGGAAGAGCCGGAAGCTGCGGAACCGAAGCCGGAAGAGCCGGAAGCTGCGGAACCGAAGCCGGAAGCTGCGGAACCGAAGCCGGAAGAGCCGGAAGCTGCGGAACCGAAGCCGGAAGAGCCGGAAGCTGCGGAACCGAAGCCGGAAGCTGCGGAACCGAAGCCGGAAGAGCCGGAAGCTGCGGAACCGAAGCCGGAAGAGCCGGAAGCTGCGGAACCGAAGCCGGAAGAGCCGGAAGCTGCGGAACCGAAGCCGGAAGAGCCGGAAGCTGCGGAACCGAAGCCGGAAGAGCCGGAAGCTGCGGAACCGAAGCCGGAAGAGCCGGAAGCTGCGGAACCGAAGCCGGAAGAGCCAACCATGGGAGAACCCGGCGATGTCAAGGAATCTTCACAAGAGGTCACTGCCAATGATCCATTTGAAGGAATCAACGATGAAGATATTTACAATTACTCTGATCTGTTTGATGTTCCCCCGCCAGAAAATGACGACGAAGCCGCCAAGCTTGGAACCAAGATTAGGCGCTGGATAAAACAGGGACGCCCAGAACATGAGACCGACTCAAAGACCGACTCAAAGACCGACTCAAAGACCGACGATGCCGGTGATCACGATGAACACGAACAGGACACAGAAGAAAAACCTAAAAAGAAACGGGGCGTATTTGGATTCTTCAAGAGATGAAACTCAAAACCAAGGATCTGCTCACGTTAAAGGAACTGTCTCCAAAGGAATTTGCTCGGCTAATCAACTACTCCATCAAACTAAAAAAACAGGCCAAAAAGGGGGATTACAGGCCCCTTCTAAAAAACAAAACACTCGCAATGATCTTCCAAAAGCCGTCTACCAGGACCCGGGTGAGTTTTGAAGCCGGGATGTTCCAGCTGGGGGGGCACGCGATCAACCTTTCCCCAAGCGACATGCAGCTGTCACGCGGCGAGTCCGTAGAAGACACCGTAATGACCCTGTCCGGATACGCCGACTGCATTCTGGCGCGGGTATACGGGCACGACATGATCGAGCAGATGGCAGAACACGCGACAATCCCAGTTATCAACGGGCTGTCCGACTCGTTCCACCCGTGCCAGATCCTTGCAGATTTTATGACGATAAAAGAAAAAAAGAAGAGCCTCAGGGGCCTGAAGGTCTCCTGGATCGGGGATGGGAACAACGTGTGCAATTCCATGATGTATGGCGCCATGCTTTCGGGCGCCTCCATGTCGATTGCGACCCCGAGGGGGTTTGAGCCAGACCGGGACGCGGTCAGGGAATCCGGAAAACTGACCGAGATCGAGGTCACGACGGATCCGTCCAAGGCGGTAAAGGACGCCGACGTCGTGGTCACCGACACTTTCACGTCAATCCACAACCGCGATCCAAAGAGGATGAAAAAATTCCTGCCAAAGTACCAGGTCAACGAGTCCCTGATGGCAATGGCGAAGAGCGACGCGATATTCATGCACTGCCTTCCGGCAAAGCGGGACAGCGAAGTGACCCCCGGCGTCATCGACGGCCCGCAGTCAGTCGTCTGGGACGAGGCGGAGAACCGCCTCCATACCCAGAAGGCCCTGCTGGCCTCCCTGATCCGCGCTTAACGTATATAAGAGCAGATTCAAACCCGTGTTCTATAGATGGCCTATTCCAAGATATTGCGCAGGCTCCGGGAGGAGAAGACCAATTACAAGAAGCGCGGGACGATGCTCATGGGCAAGCGCGACTTTATCACCGTGAACATCACCAACGAGAACACCCACGTCCAGGTACTAAAGCCGGGCATGACCGGGGACAGGATACTGGCCCACGCGCACTCCCGGTACCTGCTCGGGAAGGGGTGGAAGGGATCTAGGAAAAGCATCTCCGCGGCGTACCTTACGGGCTACCTGGCGGGAAAAAAGGCCCTGGCGCAGGACGTCAAGGACGCCATCCTGTACACGGGCACGAGAAAGTACACGCAGAGGATGGCCGCCGCCCTGAAGGGGATAATCGACGCGGGGGTCGCCGTCCCCGCCGATTCTGAGACGTTCCCGCCAGACGAGCGGATAAACGGGGAGCACCTTACAGTAAAAAACGACGTATCCAGAATAAAGTCAACCATAGACGCCGAGGTCAAGTAGGGATGAGTCAGACAACGCAAAGCTGGCACGGAAGAGGCGGCCCCAGGCAGGGCGGCCCGAGAAGGCCCAGGCGCGAGCAGGAAGAGGAGGTCTGGATCCCCAAGACGATCCTGGGGCGGAAGGTGGTCGCAGGCGAGGTCACGTCGCTGGAGCAGATCATCCAGGACGGCCTGAGGATCCAGGAGGCCGGAATCATCAAGAAGCTCCTGCCTGACCTGAAAAGCGAGGTCGTCGACGTGGGGATCATCCAAAAGATGACGTCCAACGGCCAGTCCACGCGGTTCAAGGCAATCGTCGCCGCGGGAAACGAGAACGGCTACCTGGGAATCGGCCAGGGCAAGTCAAAGCAGATGAGGATCGCGATCGAAAAGGCGACCAACCAGGCCTACCTCAACGTGAACCCGATCAAGCTGGGATGCGGAAGCTGGGAATGCAGGTGCGACCAGCAGCACTCGGTGCCGTTCAAGGTCCGGGGGAAGGGGGGCAGCGTCACGATCGAAATCATCCCCGCGCCGCGCGGCCTGGGGCTTGTCGCAGGCGGCAAGATTAAGCGGCTGCTGGAACTGGCAGGCCTGAAGGACGCGTGGACCACGGCGAAGGGCTCCACGCCCACCATGAACTCCACGTCTAAAGCCATCTTGGACTGCCTGAGGCAGACGTTCAGCCAGGGTTGATGCACATGGCAAACGCGTACCTCGTTGTGAGAATAAAGGGCCAGGCCGACGTCCCGCACTGGGCCACGTACACGATGGGCCTCCTGAAGCTGGAAAAAAAATACCGCGCGACCATTCTGCCCGCCAAGGACAACACGCTTGGGATGCTGAACAAGATAAAGCACTACGTCTCATGGATCGAGCTCGACGCGGGCCTGGCAAAGGAGATCTTGGACAAAAAGGCGAGAAAGTCGGGCTACAAGAAGATCACAGCGGAGGATCTCGCAGGCCTCGGGTTTGCGAGCGTGGACGAGTTGGCCGCGGCCCTGTCCGAGGGGAAGGCCGTCCTATCAAAACTGAAGCCGCTAAAGCCGTGGTTTGCGCTCGCGCCGCCGAGGCACGGGTTCAAGCGCAGCACCAAACGGCTTTATGGGCAGAAGGGGATACTGGGACAGAACAAGGATCTGGGGACACTGGTAAGGAACATGATGTGATATGGCGACGCGGCTAAGAAAGACTAGAAAGCTCCGGGGCGGGCGCAACATGGGCTGGGGCCAGGTGGGCCAGCACCGCGCAAGCGGGCACAAGGGGGGCCTGGGGGTCTCCGGACTGATGAAGCACCATTACAGTACCTTGCTAAAAGACGATCCGGATCATTTCGGGCACGACTCCACCAGCCCGCCCCACCCGAACATCACAAGAAAGTGGGCCAGCATCCGCGATCTCGACGACCTGTTCACAAAGTTCGGAAAGGAAGAGGGCGGCAAGAAGGTCATCGACCTGGCAGCCGCCGGGTATGACAAGCTCCTCGGCGGCGGGAAGGCCACCGGCGCATACTCTGTCAGGATAGGGAGGTCCACCGCGTCAGCGGAAGAAAAGGTCAAGGCCGCCGGGGGAGAGGTGCTATCAGACGATGGCTGAGGGCAGCGTAACCACGATAATCCGCAAGGTCGTGTTCAGGGCCGAGCCGTACATCCCCCAGGTACCGAAGCCGAAAAAGAAGATCCCGCTGTCCATGAGGCTGCTGTGGTGCGGGGTCGCGCTGCTGATCTACATGGTGATGGGCCAGACCCCGCTGTTCGGGGCGACCGCCCCGGAATTCGACTTCCTGCAGTTCGCCAGGGTCATATTCGCCTCGCAGCAGGGGACGCTGGTCGAGCTGGGGATAGGGCCGATCGTGACGGCGGGCCTGCTGATGCAGCTGCTGCGCGGCTCGGAGATCCTCAAATTCAACTTCAGGAACCCCGAGGAGAGGGGGATATTCCAGACCGCGACCAAGCTGGTGACCTACATCGTGATCGTGGCCGAGTCCATAGTGTACGCCATAGCGGTGTACGGCCCCGGGATAACCGAGCCCCACGTGATGTACATCATGATAGGGCAGCTCATGGCCGCCTCGATAATCATCATGTTCCTCGACGAGCTGATCCAGAAGGGCTGGGGCCTGGGCAGCGGGATCAGCCTGTTCATCATGGCAGGGGTGGCGCAGCAGATCCTGTGGAGCCTGTTCAGCCCGCTGCCGGCCGGGGACGGCGGGACGATCGGCATACTACCGTACATCGGCCAGTCGGTCATGAACGGCGACCTGTCCAACGTGTTCTTCCGCTCGAACCAGCTTCCCAGCATCTTCGGGCTGCTCCTCACGGCAGGCGTGCTGCTGATACTGGTGTTCACGCAGGGGATGAAGGTCGAGATCCCGATCGTCTCGACAAAGTACAGGGGCTTCTCGGCGGTATACCCGATCAAGATGATGTACGTCTCGAACATACCCGTGATCCTGGCGTCGGCGCTCACCGCCAACGCCGTCTTCATCGGGCAGATGCTCTGGGCCAACATGAACCCGCGGAACAACAACTTCTTCATGAACATACTCGGGCAGTTCGACCCCACGAGCCCGTCCACGCCGATCGGGGGGCTGATCTACTACATCACGCCGCCCAGGGGACTGGAGGTCGCCGCCGAGGATCCCGGACGCGCGGTGGGATACGTGCTGTTCATGGTGGCCATAGTGATCGTGTTCGGGAGGCTGTGGGTGGAGCTCGGCGGCCTGTCGCCGAAGAGCGCGGCGCAGAACCTGCTCGACGCGGACGTGCAGATCCCGGGATTCAGGCGGTCCAACAAGCCCGTCGAGGCGCTGCTGAACAAGTACATCCCGTCCGTCACGCTGATAGGCTCGGCCATCCTGGGGGTGCTGGCCGGCGTGTCCGACGTCCTGGGGGTGTTCGGCTCCGGGATCGGGGTCCTGCTGATGGTAGATATTCTTATTAACTATTACACCCAACTGGTGAGGGAACAAGTAGAAGTCGTGATGCCTCGGCTAGGAGCCTTACTTGGAAGAAAATAAGAGAGTGATAATGGCAGGAATACCCGGAGTCGGGAAGACCACGCTACTCAAGAAGCTCGTCGGGTCATTCAAGGACCGCGGCATGAAGGTCAGCGTCAACAGCTTTGGCACCGTGATGTTCGACGTCGCGCAGGAGAACGGGGTGCAGAGCAGGGACGAGCTGCGCAAGCTGCCCCTGTCCGAGCAGCAGCGGCTCCAGAGGACCGCCGCCGAGAAGCTGGCGAGGCTCGGGGACGACATAGTGGTGATAGACACGCATGCGTTCATCAGCACCCCGGAGGGGTACTATCCAGGCCTTCCGGCGCATGTGCTGGAGATCATACAGCCCACCAGCTTCATCTCGGTCTCGGCAAAGCCCGAGGAGATCTACAACAGGCGGATGAACGACGCCACGAGGAGCCGGGACGTGATCACCCTGACCCGGATCAAGAAGGACCTGGACGTGCAGGCAGGCATGATCTCCTCGTGCGCGGTGATAACCGGGACCCCCATCGTGTTTATCTCAAACGACCAAGGCAGAGTGGACGAGGCGGCCGCCGACATCATGGCGGCGCTGGGGGTGTGAAGGCATGGAGCCCGGATCCGTCCTGCTGTTCTTGGACTCGCTCTTCCTGCAGGGCGACGGCGGCGGGTTCTTCGACTTCATGGGCGGCCGCGCGGGCGCGCTTGGCAGCGACGACCCGATGATCCAGGGGCTCATCGCGTCGATGTTCGCCGTGGCCGGGTTCGGGATACTGCTCAACCTGTTCAACTCGGGGGTCAGGAAGAAGATGGTGGACCAGACGAAGCTCAGGAGGATAATGAAGGAGACCCGGGCATGGCAGAAGGAGAGGATCGCCGCGATGAGGGCAAAGGACCAGGCCAAGACCAGCGAGCTCAACAAAAAGTCCGCCTACATGAACAAGATGTCCATGGAGATGATGCAGATGAACATGAGGCCGATGATGATAACGTTCGTCCCGCTGATCCTGATATTCTACCTCGTGCTGCCGCAGCTGTTCTCGTACACCGTGGCGCTATCCCCCATACCGCTGAACGTGATCCCCGGCGACTTCTTCCAGCTCACGTGCACCGCCGGGCAGGCGGCGGATCCAGAGCACGTCTGCACCGACGAAAACTCGCTGTACCTCTGGGCGTGGTACTTCCTCTCCTCCATCGCCTTCAGCGGCATCATAATGAAGCTCACAAAAACCTCGATGGATCTCAGTTGAAAAAGTCAATCGTGATCTCCGGGCCGCCAGCAGTGGGGAAGACTACCGTGGCCAAGGGGCTGGCAGAGGAGTTCGGCATAACGTACATCAGCGGCGGCGACGTCCTGAAGGAGATGGCAAGGGAGCATGGCTACGACTCCGTCGGCGACGACTGGTGGGACACGCAGGAGGGGCTAGACTTCCTCGGCAAGCGGGAGGAGAACCCGGAGTTTGACAAGAGGCTTGACGGCAAGCTGATGGAGCTGTTCGCCAAGGGCGGGTTCGTCATCACCAGCTACACCCTCCCGTGGCTGGTCGACGACGGGATCAAGATATGGCTGGAGGGCTCGCATGCCAGCAGCATAGAGAGGATGCAGAACAGGGACGGCATGAGCCCGGAGGAGGCGTCCAGCATCACCAAGCAGAGGTTCGACAAAAACAAGGACCTCTACAAGAGGATATACGACTTTGACTTCGGGGCCGACGAGTCGGTGTTCGACGCGGTGATCAACACGGACAGCCTTACGGCAAGGCAGGTGATCGGCGTCGCGACCGAGACCGTGAGGAAGATGCTGTGACGCTCAAGCAGCTGCGCGGCCTGGAGGTGGTCGACCAGGACGTCACCGACGACAAGTACGGCACGTACTACGACCGGCGCTCGGTGGAGCAGCTGCTCCGCTACGGCCTGATAATACTGGACAAGCCGCCCGGCCCCACCAGCCACGAGACTGTCGCGTGGGCCAAGAGGATCATGAAGCTCCCGAAGATCGGCCACAGCGGGACGCTTGACCCCCAGGTGTCGGGGGTGCTGCCGCTGGGACTCGGCGAGGCGACAAAGGCGCTGGGGGTCCTGCTCTACGGCCCAAAGGAGTACCAGGCGCTGGGCAGGCTCCACTCCCTCCCGGCGAAGGAGAAGCTTGACCTGGCGATCGACGCGTTCCGGGGGGAGATATACCAAAAGCCGCCGCAGCGCTCGGCCGTCCTGCGGCAGACGAGGACGAGGACGATCTACGAGCTGGAGGTACTGGAGCGAAAGGAGAGGCTGCTGCTGGCCCGCGTGCTGTGCGAGGCCGGCACGTACATCAGGAAGCTGTACTACGACATCGGGGAGGTCCTCGGCCCCGGGGCCACGATGATCGAGCTGCGCCGGACGCGGGTGCACCAGTTTTCCGAGGCCGACGGGTTGGTGACGCTGCACGAGCTCGCCGACGCGTTTGCGCTGTGGGAGGAAGAAAAGGACGACTCCAAGCTGCTCCGGACGATACGGCCGGTCGAGCACGCCCTCAGCGAGATGAAGTCGGTGGTGATCAGGGACTCGGCGGTGGACGCGATGTGCCACGGCGCGCAGCTGGCGATCCCGGGAGTCCTCGAGGTCTCGCCCGGCCTCAGGAAGGGCGACGCCGTGGGGGTGTACACGCAGAAGGGCGAGGCGGTGGCGCTCGCCGAGTCCGTGATGTCCGAAGCGGAGATCAAGGACGCCACGAAGGGCTACGCCCTTGAGACGAGGAGGATCATCATGGCGCCCGGCACCTACCCCCGGAAATGGCGGGCCAGGGCCTCCGCCCCAAAGGAATAAAACTTTGGAAAACGACCCCCCTGCAGTTGCCTGCAAAAAGCCTCGTGATCTTCGTAGCGGTGGGAGTCGCGGCGGGGCTGGCGCTCGGGGCCTACCTGATCGACGCGCGGCAGGAGGGCCAGCCCGCATTCGTCGAGGGGCCGTCGCTGTCGGTGGTCACCGAAAAGTCCGACTTTAAAAGGGGCGAGCAGATAAGGATAAGGATCGTGAACTCTGGAACGGTGCCGCTGGAGTTCCCGGACGCCTCCTACGGGCTCAGGATCACGGGGCTGTCTGGGATGCTGATGTACGCGCCGGTGTCGGCGCAGGTGGCGTCAGGCCTGGAGCCGCGCGACGAGGTGGAGTTCGTCTGGGACCAGGTCAAAAACGACGGGGATCCGGTTCTGGAGGGGCTCTACAAGATCCACTCCGGGGGGTCGGACCCGCAGGGAAACGCGGTCGAGAGGTCGGTCACCGTGGCCGTCTGGAAATAGGGCCCCCGGGTAACACAATATATAATCAAATCCCGCCGAATAACACTGTCACACGACAGTGCCGGGGTCGCCTAGCCTGGTAGGGCGCGCGCCTGGAATTAACTACCATAGAGCGCGTTCTCGCAAGGGAACGGGAGTTCAAATCTCCCTCCCGGCGCCATCATCATGCGGCAGGCCCGGCCGAAGCCGGGCCCGGGGGGTGCCGGATTCCGGCCGCGCGGGGAACCTGCCTAGTTGAGGATCTTGAGGCTCCTGCATATGGAATAGAGCGTCCTCTTCAGGTTCTTGTCCACAAGCGTGTCCATCCTGTGGCGCAGGACGCGCTTTGCCTCGTCCCTTTCGGCGCCCGGCGGGAGCGACAGGACGTTGTTGATAAGCTCCGGCAGGGACTCGCGGATCCACCCGTCCAGCATGGAGTATATCTTGGGGGGCAGCAGGTCGCACTTGTCCCTGTCCAGGTCGATCACCTCGGCAAAGTTCTCGTGCTCCACCCTGTACACCAGCGCCAGTATTATGTTGTCCGGGGTCGGGTGCTGCAGGATCTCCACGGAGCGCTCGCCAGTCTTTCCCTGGGCGATCTTGTTCTTGAGGCCCACCGGGTCTATTATTATGCCGTTGACCCCCACCTTGCGCCCGTCGACCCCGGTCACTATGCCGAACACGAAGTCGTTGTACTCGCCGTTGGGCCTGGTCGAAAACACGTGGACGCCCTCCTTCAGGACTGGCTTTCTGCCAAACATGGTACAGGTCAGTCGTGCGGCGCACTTAATATGTCTTGAACTACCGCCCGCCCCTGCTGAGCTCCGCCTCCCTCATGAGGTCGTCCTGTTCCCGGATTGCCCTGCTGAGGCGCTTCGACTCGCGGTCCTTGCCGGTGCATGTGAAGGCTCCGCCGTCGTACCTGTAGTGGGCCGAGCCGTCCTGGTTCTGCCACTGCAGCTTGTTGGCGTACGGGTGCATGTACCTCGACATCCTGCACACCAGCCTCTCGCCGCACTTGTGGCAGACCATGGCTGCCCCCTCGCGCTTCTCCGCCACGACTCGGCACGCGTTCCCAAACAATAAGACTGTTCCGCGCACCCGCGGCGTCCCCCGCCCCCGGGCCGCCCGAGCTCCGGAAATGCCGGGAATCCGATTAGTTAATTCTTAATACTGGGATTATGCAGGCACTGCGTTGGAAAAAAACGAGCTGCTGAGGGAGTTCTCGGCGGATCCCGACAGGTACTACCGCGTGGACCTCTTCGAGGAGCACGGGTTCGACAGGAGGCAGTGCGCCAGGTGCCGCAGGTACTTTTGGACGCTGGATCCTGGGAGGGACATGTGCCCCGACGACGCGCCCGACACCTACTCGTTCATAGGCGATCCGCCCACCACGGAGAGGCTCGACTACGCGCGGTCCTGGGAGCGCATCGAGGAGTTCTTCGTGGAGAACGGGCACTCGTCCATACCGAGGTACCCGGTAGTCTGCAGGTGGCGGGACGACCTGTACTTTACGATCGCGTCGATCGTGGACTTTCAGAGGGTGATGGGCTCCAAGGTCGTGTTCGAGTTTCCCGCCAACCCGCTGGTCGTGCCGCAGACGTGCCTGCGGTTCAAGGACCTGGAGAACGTGGGCGTCACGGGGCGGCACTTTTCGAGCTTCTGCATGGTCGGGCAGCACAGCGTCGCCGGCGGCGACGGCGGGTACTGGAAGGACAGGTGCATCGACCTGGACTTCAGGCTGCTGACCGACCGGTTCGGGATAGGCAGGGAGGAGGTGGTCTTCGTGGAGGACGTGTGGGCCGGCGGGGGCTCGTTTGGCTCGTCGCTGGAGTACTTTGTGAGGGGGCTGGAGCTGGGAAACGCGGTGTTCACCGAGTTCCAGGGGGACCTGGGCAGGCACTCCGTCCTTGACCAGAAGATCATCGACATGGGCGCGGGCCTGGAGCGCTTCGCGTGGGTCACGATGGGGACCCCGACGGCGTACGACTGCTGCTTCGGCCCGATCAACGGCATGCTGCTCGGGGAGCTGGGGCTGGACACGGACTCCCCGTGGCTCCCGGGATACTTTACGGAGGTCGCAAAGGCGCTTGAGCGCTTCGGCGACCTCAACGACGTGAGGCGCCACGCGACGAAGCGGGCAAACCTCTCGGACGGCCAGCTGGACAGGGTGGTCGCCCCGCTGGAGGGGGCGTACCTGATAGCGGATCACCTGAGGACGCTGATCTTCGCGATCGCGGACGGCGCGCTGCCGAGCAACGTCGGAGGGGGCTACAACCTGAGGATGATGCTGCGGCGGATCAACGGCACCGCCAGGAGGCTCGGCCTGGGCCTGGACCTCGCCGCCCTGGTAGACGCGCACGTCGACTACCTCATGGGCATGTACCCGGAGCTCGACTCAAAGCGCGGGGACGTCAAGGCGATCCTCGAAATAGAGTCGCGGAGATACGAGGAGTCCAAGGCGCACATGAGGAAGAAGGCCGACAGGATCCGGGAGCGCGGGATCCCCACGGTGGACGATCTGATCACTCTGTACGAGTCAGACGGAATAACGCCGGACTACCTCAGGGAGGTGCACGCGATATCGGAGATACCGCCCACGTTCTACTCCAGGCTGTCCGACCTGCACCAGTCCGCGAGGAAGAAGGGCGCCGCGGAGCTCCCGCCGATGGACGTGCCCGAGACCGACGCCCTGTTTTACAAGGACGACCCGATGGAGTTTGAGGCCCGGGTCCTCAGGGCGTTCGACGGATGCGTGGTGCTCGACAGGACGTCGTTCTACGCCCGGGGAGGGGGCCAGGAGCCCGACCACGGGACGATAGCCGGGTTCGAGGTGACCGACGTGGACAGGCACGCGGGGGTCATCGTGCACAGGCTGCGGGGCGGGACGCCGGCCGAGGGCCGGACGGTGGAGTGCAGGGTAGACGCGCAGAGGCGCATGGACATCACGAAAAACCACACCGGCACGCACATACTCAACGCGTCGTCGCGGGAGGTGCTGGGCTCCTGGGTCTGGCAGCACTCGGCGTTCAAGGACCGCGACCACGCCAGGCTGGACATCACCCACCACTCGTCGCTCACCGACGCGCAGGTGAGGCAGATCGAGGACGCCGCGAACGGCATGGTGGGGGAGGATCTCCCGGTGGGGGTGCAGTACCTCGACAGGGGCTCCGCGGAACGGAGGTACGGGTTCAGGATCTACCAGGGGGGCGTCGTGCCGGTAAAGTCTGTGCGGATAGTGTCAATCGGGGACAGGGACGTCGAGGCGTGCGGCGGGACGCACGTGGGAAAGACCGGGGAGATCGGGCTGATCAAGATAACCAGGACGAAGCGCATACAGGACGGGGTGGTCAGGCTGGAGTTCGTGTCCGGCCCTGCCGCGTTCGAGTACGCCCGGCTCCAGCGGGCGAGGGCCGAGGAGCAGAAGGAGCTAGACGCGGGCAGGGAAAGGCTCGAGAGGGAGCGCGGGGAGAGGCGGCGCAAGGCGAGGGAGGCGATGCCGGCGCTCCTGTCCAGGATCCTCGCGGGGGAGGCAGGCGACATAGAGGGGATCCAGGTGAGCGACGGGATGTGCTTCACGGCAAGCGACCGGTACGACGAGTTCTTCCACGTCGACTTCGGAAGGAGGGTGGCCGGCGAGGCGGCCGGCTCGGCATACTGCGGGATATTCGACTCGGGGCCGACTGTCCGGGTGGTGGTGTGCTGCGGCGGGCAGTCCGGCAAGGACGCGGGGGACGTCGCAAGGCGGGTCTCGGCGGTACTCGGCGGCTCCGGCGGCGGGGACGCGGGGTTCGCGCAGGGGGGCGGAAGGGACACCTCCAAAAAGGGCCAGGCGGTAGAGCTGGCACGATCGATCATGCTGGGGCGGGAAGATGGGGGCTGACTGGGGCGAGATCGAGGCCCGGTGGAGGGCCAGGTGGCGGGAGGACCGCGACTTTGAGGCCGATCCCGGGGAGGGGAAGAAGAAGTTCATCACGGTGGCGTACCCGTACCCCAACTCGCCGCAGCACATAGGGCACGGGAGGACCTACACCATAGCCGACGTCCACGCTAGGTTCTACAGGATGAAGGGCTACAACGTCCTGTTCCCTATGGGGTTCCACTACACCGGCACCCCGATACTCGGGATGGCGAAGAGGGTGGAGTCGGGCGACGCCGAGCTGATAGACGGGCTGAGGAACCTCTACCACGTCCCAGACCGGGACATCGGGACGTTTTCGGAGCCGATCAAGATAGCGGACTACTTCCACGAGGAGATCAAGGCCGGCATGATCGAGATGGGCTATTCCATAGACTGGAGGCGGGAGTTCACCACCATAGACCCGGCATACCAGAAGTTCATCGAGTGGCAGATAGTCACGCTGAGGGAAAAGAACCTGATCATCCAGGGGAGCCACCCGGTGGGGTGGTGCCCCAGTGACCAGAACCCGGTGTCGCAGCACGACACGCTGGGCGACGTGGAGCCGGACTTTACCGAGTACGTGCTGGTCAAGTTCCGGCTGGGGGACCGCGTGGTGCCCGCCGCGACGCTGCGGCCCGAGACGCTCTTTGGCGTGACGAACCTCTGGGTCAACCCCGACACCGTGTACCGGAAGGTCTCGGTCGACGGCGAGGGCTGGATCGTGTCGGCCGAGTGCGCCCACAAGCTGGAGTTCCTGGACAAGGAAGTCGAGTACGAGGGGGAGGTTGCCGGGGCCGACCTGGTAGGGAAGATCGCGGAGGTGCCGCACAGCGGCGCGCGGGTGCCCGTGCTGGGGGCGGGCTTCGTCAAGCCGGGGACCGGCACGGGGCTCGTGATGTCGGTGCCCGCGCACGCGCCGTTTGACTACCAGGCGCTGGCAGACCTCGAGAAGAGCCCCCCGGCGGGCTCGGCGCCGCCGGGGATCGTCCCTGTCTCCCTGATAGCCACGGAGGGGCACGGCCCGTTCCCGGCAAGGGAGGCGTGCGAGAGGCTCGGCATCAGGGACCAGGACGACCCGAGGCTGGAGGAGGCGACCTCCGAGGTCTACGAGAGGGAGTTCTACAAGGGGATCCTCACGGACGCCTGCGGGGAATTCGCGGGAAGGAAGGTCTCCGAGGCCAAGGACGCGATCAGGGAGTGGCTGTCGCGAGGCGGGCACTCCGACGTCCTGCTGGAGCTCACGAACGCGCCGGTGCGGTGCCGCTGCGGGGCCGAGTGCGTCGTGAAGATCCTCTCGAACCAGTGGTTCCTGAACTACGGGGACGCGCGGTGGAAGGAGAGGGCCAGGGAGTGCCTGGACGGCATGAGCGTACTGCCGCCGGAGATCGTTGGGGAGTTCCACTACGTGGTGGGCTGGCTGCGGGAGAGGGCGTGCGCCAGGCAGCACGGGCTCGGGACCAGGCTCCCGTGGGACAGGGACTGGATCGTCGAGAGCCTCTCCGACTCTGTGATCTACATGTCGTATTACGCGATCTCGAGGTTCGTCAACGACGGGACCATATCGGCCGAGGACATGTCGAGGGAGTTCTTCGACTACGTGTTCCTGGGGCGGGGATCCGCCGCCGGCATCCCGGGGATCGGGGAGGCCGTGGCGGAGCGCATACGCGGCGAGTTCCTGTACTTTTACCCCGTGGACTCGCGGCACTCCGGGCGCGACCTGGTCCCGAACCACCTGACGTTCTTCGTGCTCAACCACGTCGCGGTATTCGGAGAGGGCGACTGGCCGCGGCAGATCGTGGTCAACGGATCCGTCCTGATGGACGGCAAAAAGATGTCCAAGAGCATGGGAAACATCATCCCGCTGCGGAAGGCCATACGGGACCACGGCGCGGACCCCATCCGGCTCGCGATACTCGTATCCGCGGAGCTGCTCCAGGACGCCGACTTTAACCTGGACTCCGTGGGCGGCATCAGGCACAAGCTCGAGGCCATGCTGGGGGAGTGCTCGAGGCTGCGCCCCGGCGGCGCGGGGGCCGGAGGGCCGGAGGACAGGTGGATCGCAAGCCGGCTGGACGCGCTCGTGGCCAGCGTCAGCGACTCCGTGGAGAGGATGAGGCTGCGCGAGGCGCTGCACGGGATCCTGTTCTCGTTCGAGGACGACATACAGTGGTACCTGAAGCGGGCTGGCGCCAAGGGGCGCGATGACTGCGTGCCGACGCTGCACCGCGTCTACAGCACCAGGGTGGCGCTGCTGTCCCCGTTCGCCCCGCACGCGGCCGAGGAGATGTGGCACGCCCTGGGCAACCCCGGCGCGGCGTCCAAGTCAGGGTGGCCCGAGCCCGCCGGGCCGATCGACGCCGGGGCGATCCAGTCCGAAGACCTGCTAAAGTCGATCATCGCCGACATCGCGAACATCCTGAAGGTGACCGGGATGAAGCCGTCACGGATAACCGTCTACACCGCGTCCCGCCCCAAGGCCGGGACGTACCGCGCGGTGCTCGGGAGCGTGACGTCGGGCCGGACCACCATGGGGGAGGTGATGAGGGGGCTGGCGGCGAACCCGGAGACGGCAGATGCCAGGCGCAACCCGGACTTTGTGCAAAAGGCGCTACGGGACATCCTGTCCGCGCCGTCCGAGATCAGGGGCGCGAGGCTCCAGGCAGCGGGCTTTGACGAGCACGGGTTCCTGTCGCGGGAGCTGGAGTCGGTGGTGATGGCGGAGTTCGGGGCGCCCGTGTCCGTCCTTGCCGAGGACGACCCGGGCATCCGCGACCCCAAGGGCAAGGCCAGGCACGCCAGGCCGTTCAAGCCAGCGATCCTGATCGAGTGACTCCCGGGATCCGACGTGGCGGCCCGCCCGCGGCGTGCCGCTAGGCGGCGCTAGAAATGTCCCTCGAACGCCACCTCGGACAGGGGAAGCTGCCCTCCCCTCGGGGGCGGATCCGCCGCCCTCTTGCCCACGACCACCATCATCGTGATGACGTGGTCCGGCGGCAGGTTGATCATCTCCCCTACCCTGCCAAAATCGAACCCCTCCATGGGGCACGAGTCGTAGCCCATGGCCCTCGCGGCCAGCATTATGGTCTGGGCCGCCAGGCTGCAGGATCTGAACGCCTCGTCCCTCTCCAGGCCCTCGTTCCCCCCGTACGACCGCCTGATCGCGTCGGCGACGCCCCTCCGCTGCCCCTCGGGAAGGCTCTCCCAGTACCTCTCGGGATCCCTGTCCCACGCCTTCAGGTCTGCGCACAGGACGATCACCAGGGACGCCTCGGCCACCTGCCTCTGGCCGTACGACAGCCCGCACAGCCTGTCCTTTGCGGCCTGCTCGGCCACCGTGACGAACCTCCAGTTCTGGATGTTGTAGGACGTCGGTGAAAGTATTGCAAGTTCCAGCAGCCGCCTGACCTCGCCGCGGGGCATCTCGTGCCTCCTGAATCTCTTGACCGAGCGGCGGCTCCTGATCGCCTCGAACGCGTCCATGGTTACATGGTGGTCGCCTGGCCTCGCTAAATAAAGGCTCGGCACGGCGCCGCGCCACGGCCGGCCCTCACGGCGGCACCAGGCCGATCTCCATGGGAACGGTGGAGCCCGGCGCGGGGTCGGCAACTGTCAGCATTCCCGGAACCCTGGATGCGGGATCCCCGGGGGAAGTCGCATGCCAGTACAGGAGTACTGCTTGCGCACGAAAGTCCGCGGGAACGATGTCCGTGGATGCGGTGCCGCCTGCGTCGGTGACCACATCCCACGTTTCGCCCGTGGAGTACGTGTGTATGCGGACGGTCACTCCGGGCAACGCGGGCTCTCCGGCGTCCCTGGTGCCGTCGTAGTCTAGGTCGCGGAATGTCGTGACGTTGAGGGTGACCGCCTCGGACGGCAACACCGGACGGAACCCCGCGTCAAACGTCGCGGTCTTGCCCGGTCCAGGACTCACGTACGCGTAGAACGGACCGGTGGTGATGACGTGATCAAACGGAAAGTACGAAGTCTGCACCAGTACCGTTTCGTCCATGGCGTTTATGCCAAATATGTACGTGCCTCCTGCGTCGGTAACCGCTTCCAAAACGGCATGTGGGCTTGCGGGGTCTATCACATGCATCGTGTACCCGGGGATTCCTGCCTCTCCCGCGTCCCTTGTGCCGTTGCCGTTCGTGTCGTAGAACACCGTGCCTGCCACGATCACCGGGGCGGCCGTGGGGCCGTCTGCAACCGTGACGGTGATGCCCATTGAGCTGGGATGCCCAAAGCCGCCGGAGGACACCACGGTGATGTCGTAGGACGCCTTTGCGTACTCGGCAGACTTGGACAGGAGCACGTTTCCGCGCACCTCGAACAGATCCCCGTCTCCTTCCGGGACCACGCTGTACGAGGGGTTCTGCCCGTCAAGGAACCTGTTCTGCGCCGCGAGGGTAGTTACTGCGAGGTCGCCAACTGCCACCTCGGTATCGCCCGGCACGACGTACCAGTCTCCCAGATCTTGGTTGAACGAGTCCGCGCCTGAGAACATGCCGGACATGTCGGTGGCGGCAGAGACGTCCCAGGAGTCCAGGGGCTGGTTGAAGGATCCAGCATCCCGGAACATGCTCGACATGTAGGCGACACTTGAGACGTCCCAGGAGCCCAGGGGCTGGTTGAAGGATTCAGCATCCCGGAACATGTCGGACATGTCGGTGGCGGCAGAGACGTCCCAGGAGTCCAGGGGCTGGTTGAAGGAGGATGCAAACGCGAACACGCCGTACATGTCGGTGGCGGCAGAGACGTCCCAGGAGTCCAGGGGCTGGTCGAAGGAGAAGGCACCCATGAACATGCCGGACATGTCGGTGGCGGCAGAGACGTCCCAGGAGTCCAGGGGCTGGTCGAAGGAGTTCGCTCCCGCTAACATGCCGGACATGTCGGTGGCGGCAGAGACGTCCCAGGCGTCAAGGGGCTGGTTGAAGGATTCAGCATCCCGGAACATGCCGGACATGTCCGTCACGCCAGACACGTCCCAAGAGGAGATGCCGCCGTTGAAAGAGGATGCACCATGGAACATACGGGACATGTCGGTGACCTCGGCGAGGTCAGGGGCGTCCGTCGCGTTGTATGTCATGTTGGCCGCGTCTCGGAACGCCGACTCCATCGTGGTCCACTCTGCGGTGCCCCACTGGTCTATCGAGCGCAGCTTGGCGGCGTTCTCTGGATCCCCGCCCAGGTAGATCCTCGTAAAGTCGCCGTACACCTGCACGGTCCATGTGCCGGGGGAGGTGTAAATGTGGGTAGTGTCAGACCTATGCATGCTAACGTGTCCGTCCCCCCAGTCGACTGCATAAGTGCCGGTGGCATCACCTACAGGGATCGTGATTGTTTCCCCAGGATAGTCAGTCTGCCACGTAGTGACAAACCGGTCGGATGTCGCAGGCGGCTGTATTGGTGGGACTACCGTGATGGTCAGGCTAATGGAGTTGGGCGACGAAAAGCCCCCGGTGGACACTATGGTGATGTCGTAGGAGGGCTTTGTGTATGTGGGTAATTTGTATTGGAGTACATTCCCATACATCTCGAACATGTCCCCGTCGCCTTCCGGCACGACAGTATATGTGGGGTTCTGCCCCTCAAGGTATCCATTCTGCGCCGTGATAGCAGTTACCATGACCGCGTCGTGGAATACCATGGTGGAGACAGGCACGATGTACCAGTCTCCCAGATCTTGGTTGAACGAGTCCGCGCCTGAGAACATGCCGTACATGTAGGTGGCGGCAGAGACGTCCCAGGAGTCCAGGGGCTGGTCGAAGGATCCAGCATCCCAGAACATGCTTGACATGTCGGTGACGCTTGAGACGTCCCAGTCGCCCAGATCCTGGTTGAACGAGTCCGCGCCTGAGAACATGCCGTACATGTAGGTGGCGGCAGAGACGTCCCAGGAGTCCAGGGGCTGGTCGAAGGATCCAGCATCCCGGAACATGCTTGACATGTCGGTGACGCTTGAGACGTCCCAGGAGTCCAGGGGCTGGTCGAAGGATCCAGCATCCCGGAACATGCTTGACATGTAGGTGACGCTTGAGACGTCCCAGTCGCCCAGATCTTGGTTGAACGAGTCCGCGCCTGAGAACATGAAGGACATGTAGGTGGCGGCAGAGACGTCCCAGGAGTCCAGGGGCTGGTCGAAGGATCCAGCATCCCGGAACATGCTTGACATGTCGGTGACGCTTGAGACATCCCAGGAGTCGAGGGGCTGGTCGAAGGAGGCGTTCTGGGCGAACATATGATTCATGTCCGTCACGCCTGACACGTCCCAGGAGTCCAGGGGCTGGTCGAAGGAGGATGCAAACGCGAACATGCCGGACATGTCGGTGGCGGCAGAGACGTCCCAGGAGTCCAGGGGCTGGTCGAAGGAGGATGCAAACGCGAACATGCCGGACATGTCGGTGACACTTGAGACATTCCAGGAGTCGAGGGGCTGGTCGAAGGAGGCGTTCTGGGCGAACATATGATTCATGTCCGTCACGCCCGACACGTCCCAGGAGTCCAGGGGCTGGTCGAAGGAGTTCGCTCCCTCGAACATCCAGCTCATGTCCGTCACGCCCGACACGTCCCAGGAGTCCAGGGGCTGGTCGAAGGAGGCGTTCTGGGCGAACATATGATTCATGTCCGTCACGCCCGACACGTCCCAGGAGTCCAAGGGCTGGTCGAAGGAGGCGGCGTCCTTGAACATCCCCTCCATGTCCGTCACGCCCGACACGTCCCAGGAGTCCAAGGGCTGGTCGAAGGAGGCGGCGTCCTTGAACATCCCCTCCATGTCCGTCACGCCCGACACGTCCCAGGAGTCCAGGGGCTGGTTGAAGGAGTCCGCGCCCGTGAACATCCAGCTCATGTCCGTCACGCCCGACACGTCCCAAGAGGAGGTGCCGCCGTTGAAGGAGGATGCACCATGGAACATACTGGACATGTCGGTGACCTCGGCGAGGTCAGGGGCGTCCGTCGCGTTGTATGTCATGTTGGCCGCGTCTCGGAACGCCGACTCCATCGTGGTCCACTCTGCGGTGCCCCACTGGTCTATCGAGCGCAGCTTGGCGGCGTTCTCTGGATCCCCGCCCAGGTAGATCCTCGCAAAGTCCCCCCACACCTGCACGGTGTAAATCCCGGGTGAGTCGTATTCGTGCGTGGCGTCGCCCGAATGCGTGCCGGTGCTACCGTCCCCCCAGTCCACCGCATAGGTGCCCTCGGCGTCCCCGACGGGGATTGTTATGGACTCCCCGGCGGCGCCGGTCTCCCAGGTGGTGATGAAGAGGCTTTCGGGCAGCGGCATGGATCCGGCGGGCCCCGCCGGGCTGCCTGCGTGCGTCATGCCTCCGTCTCCCGCGCCCAGTGCTACAGGCGATGCCACGATCGCGGACGCCATCGCCGCGACTGCGAGACAAAGCACCAAACGCGTTATCAGCACGCGCGCGTTCCTCCCAGTGGGGAAAGACAGACCGATCCAGCGAACCGTGGCGATCCCGACCCCCAATGACTGCATGCCCTAGCATTGCCCCCGTCGCACATAAATGCAGATGGTTTGCGGCAAGGCCTTGGCCGGATTCGCGCCTGGGCGGAAAGTGTCGGCGGCAGGTTTTGTTCATGCCGTGTCCGGTACCTGACGATGTACCGTCAGCCCGCACACCGACAGATCCGCGCCGGATTTACACCTGGTGGGAAGCCGGACACAGCTTGCGTTCTCGTAGTGCCGGCGGCCCTGAACACGCACGCCGGCCCAGACAGTGTATTTATTAGGCACGGCCCAATTCCAAGTCAGCTTGAAGATCGCGGTGATGGGAATGGGAGTGGCAGGATCCTACCTTATGGCAAGGCTCAAGGGCTCCGAACACGACGTCACAGGGTATGAGCGGATGCCCGCAGAAAGGCATGACTCCATCTGCGCATGGGGAACGATAAAGTCGGAACTGTCGGAGTTCTGCAAGAAGACCGGGAGAAACTTTGACGACTATGTAATACATGACGGAAAAAGCATGCACGTAAAGATGAACGACAACGTCAAGTTTGACATCGGCCTGAAGGGGCTGTGCACGTACGACAAGCTGGGCCTGATCCGGGACTTTATCAAGGACTCCAACGTGGTTTACGGCCGGTCGCCCAAGCTGGAAGACTTGGAAAAAGAGTACGACATGATAGTCGACTGCACCGGATTTCACAGGGTGTACCTGCCGAGGCTTGCCGAGGACTTTTTCCTGCCCACGTATGAATACAAGGTGGAGTACGAGAACGGGCTGCCGTATGAAGACTTTTACATAGAGCCGTTCCCTGGCATGTCTGGGTACTTTTGGTACTTCCCGCTTGGGGAGAAGTGGGCCCACATAGGCGCCGGCGACTACCGCAAGAACCACATAAAGGCGACCGACGGGTTCCTGAAAAAACACGGCGGCAGGGTGGTTGCGACCAAGGGCAGGCCGATCAGGCTCGCGACGCCGGACAGGTGCAAGCCCTACTACTCTGGAAAGGTGGTGGGAGTGGGGGAATCGATCGGGACGGTGTACGCCCTGCTCGGCGAGGGGATAATCCCGTCAATGCAGTGCGCCGAAATATTCCTGGAGAACATGCGCGACTTTAAGGCCTACGAGAAGGCGGTGGAGGACCACTTCAAGGTGTACGCCAAGGTGTTCAACTTTGTAAGGGCAAAGATACGCAAGGACTTTAGCATCCTAAAGTCGCTGCCAGACTTTATAGCCATATTCCGATACATGAAAAAACACGAGGACCGGTTCGGGATGGACATCAGGATGGCAGACCTGATGAAGGTGGCAAAGGCCTAGGGCGTGCGCAACGCGGCGGCCCAACGGGCCAGGCCGGGGTGCCATGACCAGTGCGCCAAAACGCGCCCCGCGGCCCCAGTAGATCGAAATGTACCCCTGTGGGGCGTTGGCCAGCATGTATTGACCTGGCACTGGAACGTTTTGGACAGAAAAACCAATGGATCAGGCGCCCCTGTCATCCGTCATGTACAACCAAAACGAACCGCAGGGGCACCGACTCAGGGTGGCCGGCAAGGCGTTTAAAATGTTGCCCGGGCTGCTGGAGAGGGCGGGCATCGGGTTCTCGGGCCGGCACAACGCCGTGTACGGCATGGCCGACTTCGTGCGCGTTCTGGTGTCCATGTGCAGGGACCGCGCGTGCGCGTCTGGCGCCACCGGGACGCTCGCCGTGCGCCACGGGCCCCGCCGCGTGCCGTCGTCGGCGTGGGTGCTCTCCAGGATACGGGGGGCGTGCCCCGAACCGGACGCCATGCGGGAGCGGTGCGCCGGCGCCCTCGCATCCACCGTGCGGGATGCCGGGCGGTCGAGGATCCTCAGGCGGATCCGCTGCGTCGTGGCCCTGGACTACCACCTGATACCCAGGTACGACAGGGATCCCGCGACCAGGGAGGAGCAGCTGGTGCGCGCGAGGCACAGGTCCGGGACGTCGCGCTTCGAGGGGTACGCCACCGCCCAGATGGTGGACGGGCCGGGGCTGAACCTGGCGTGCAGGCCCAAGGGGGGGAGCACGGGGGCCGGAATCGTGCGCGAGCTGCTGCGTGACTGCGCTGGCGTGGGCGTCCGCCCCAGGCTGGTCCTGCTGGACCGGGGATTCTTCTCGGCAGGGGTCGTCGGGGAGCTGTCCGGGTCGGGCCACAGGTTCATCATGCCCGCGTCGCGGACTGCCGGGATAAAGAGGGCCGTGGGGGAGCACGCCCGCGGGGAGAGGGCCGCGGTGTCCCCGCACGCCCTGACGCCCCAGGACAGGAAGGCCAGCGAGCCGTTCACCCTGGTGATAGTCCCGAAGAAGGAGGGCGAGGACGGGTGGGACTCGGGGGACGCGCAGGAGAGGTACCTGGCGTACGCCACCAACGCGGACGCCGGCAGGGCGGTGCGCGCCGCCGACGTCCCTGACGAGTACCGGAAGAGGTGGGGGATAGAGACCGGGTACAGGGACGCCGAGAAGGCCAGGCCCAGGACCACCAGCCCGGACGCCTCGGTCAGGACGTTCCTGTTCTTCATGGCGCTGGTGATGTACAACCTGTGGATGATGTCGGTGGAATGGTCCGCCGGGTGGTACGGGAGCCGCGACACCGCCTCGATCCGGCTGGCGGTCATGCTGGAGTGCATGGTGGGGATGGCTGCGGGCGGGACGGATGGCTGCCGGGCGTGGCCCAACCAGTCGTCTGGCGGCTAGTACATTTCGATCTACTGGGGCCGGCCAGCGCCGGGCCGATGACCCACCCTATGCCAAAGACCGTCTCGTATGCCCCGATGGCCTTTCCGGACGCCGCCCCTTGCGTTCTGCTCAGGACTATCTCGAGCGTCAGCGGGAAGAATATCCCGAACCCGAACCCCATCAGCAGCAGCGCGGCGGCGAACCCCGCCGCGGAGTCCGCCGCGGCCGAGAGCGCCAGGCCCGCCGACACCGCCAGCGCGGCGAACACCAGGGTCGTGCCGGTCCTTCGCGCAAGGCGGCCGCCGACGGCGAGCGACGCGATCCTGGAAATCCCGAAGACAAAGTACAGCAGCAGGACGTCTACGTCCGAGATCCCCCCGTCGTTGAGGAACGCGGGGTAGATCGAGAGTATCACCCCAAACGACGACGTGAAGAAGATCACCAGGACGATCACCTCGGGGAATTTTTTCATCTCCCCGAATGACGCCATGCTGAACCGCTTGCCGCCGCCCGCCGCGTCGCTTCGAGATGCCAGCAGCGCCGAGATTATGGCGGTGGCCAGGATGAGCGCGGTGACCTGGAACAGCGCCCTGTAGGTCATGTCGGCGTCCTCCAGCAGCACGGTGCCCGCCAGGGGGCCGGCCATGAACCCGGTCACGAAGAACATCGTGAACCACGAGATGTTCCGCACCCTGTCCCCCTCGCCGCTGTGCTGCGAGATGATGGACTCGCACGGGGGCCAGAAGAACGCGTGCGCTATCCCCGTCAGGACGCGGAACCCCATGATCTCCGGGATCGACTGCGCCACGGACAGGAGGTAGATCGACGCCGCATTCAGCGCGGATCCCAGCGCCAGGAGGCGGCCGCCGCTGAACCTGTCCAGCAGCGCCCCCACGAACAGGGGGATGAACATGTACGGGAGGAAGTTCACCAGCCCCACGAGGCCCAGTTCGGAGTACGACGCCCCGATGACGTTCTTTGCAAACAGCGGAAGGATCGGCCCGTGGAGCCCGTACGAGATCCCGATGATCAGGCCCGTGGCGTTTACGAGTATCAGGGCCCTGTTCATTTGTATGCGGCCACCATTATGGCCCCGCCCATAAGATCCTTCTCGAACTCGACTTTGGGGAATTTTTCCAGCAGCAGTTTTTCCAGCATCTTGTTCCGCGGCCACCTCTTGTACGTGCCGTAGAGCGTCCCGAACTTCAGCCCCAGCCTGCCGCCCACGAGCAGCGCGAGCAGTGGCATGACGCACCTCAGGTAAAAGGAGGCGCCGCACCTGGCCGCCGCGTTGTCGGGCTTTCCCAGGTCCACTACCACCAGCCTGCCCCCGTCCTTGAGCACCCGGTGGGCCTCGGATATGGCGATCCTCAGGTTTATCGCGTCCCGCAGGGAATAACCGCACAGCACGGCGTCAAACTCCCCGTCCCTGAATGGGATATGCTCAAATACCCCGCTCGCCATGTCGGGAGCCCTCTCAAAGTGCCTGCCCGTGTTCTTTAGCATCGGGACGAGCGGGTCGTAGAGCGTGATCGAGATCCTGCCCCCGCACAGCTCCGACGCCGTCTTGGACATGTTGCCAAACCCCGAACCCGCGTCCAGGACCCTGTCGCCGGGCAGCACCCTGCCCCGGATTCCCCTGTTCCGGTGCTCCGCGTCCTTTCCGAGGGAGATGTACGAGTTTACCCTGTCGTAGACCGGGATGATCTCCCGGAGCACCTCCATTACCTCGCCCCAGTAGCTGCCCAGCCCCATACCTACTGTCCCCGCAAGCCGGTTTGAATAGTTTTCAGATCGCGTCTACGCCGGGGCGAATTTTGGCGCGTCCTTGGAGTAGCCCGCGAGCTCGTCTTCCCGGATCTTCTCGAACAGCCTGCCCTCGGCCGTGATCTTTGCCATCTTTATGTGGTTGATCCCCTCCTTCTGTTCGGCCTTTATGTTGATCGCCGCGATTGCCAGGGACGCCGCGTCGTCCATCGTCATCCCGGGATCGTAGTGCTTTTCCAGGAACGAGTTGACGTCGTCGGAGCCGGCGCCGATCGCCACCGCCGCATACTGCACGTAGGCCCCGCTGGGATCCGTCACGTAGACGGACTCGCCCTTTTGATCGATTCCCGCGATGATCAGGGCCACGCCGTTCGGCCTCACTCCGGAATACTGGGTGAACTGGTGGGACTGGTCTGCCAGGTGCTTTGCGACGGTAGCTACCTCGACGGACTCGTCGTATGTCAGCCTGTTGCCCTGCGAAAAGAACCTCGCGTTGTCTACCTGCACCCGGGCGTCCGGGATGTAGCCGGCGGCCGCCACCCCGATGTGGTGGTCCACCTGGAAGATCTTCTGGGTGACGTTCGACGTCTGCAGGGATCTCGGCTTTTCCTCGACTGCCATTATCACCCCCTGCTTGGTGCCGATTCCCAGCGCCAGGGTTCCCCTCTTGACGGTCTCGATGGCATACTCCACCTGGTAGATCCTGCCGTCCGGGGAATACATTGTGGGCGTCATGTCGTACCCGCGCGATGCCATCATGCCATGTCGACTCCTCTTCCAGTCAATTTAAGGGTAATTGTCGCGGCGTGCGGCGTTGACGGGCGCCTCGCGCGCCGCCGCCCCGCCCCTGCCCCAACCCGCATGCCGCGGATGCGGCCCGGATCAGAACCAGGGCGCGCCGCCAACCAAACCTATATAACATAATCCGTGCAATCGTGGGCATGGCCAGCGTGGATCCGTTTGCAAACGCGACGAAGCAGGTCAATGACGCCTGCGACATACTGAACATCAAGGACAAGCAGCTGCGCGAGTACCTTGCCATGCCCAACAGGGTCCTGAGGGTCAAGATCCCCGTTAGGATGGACAACGGCAAGATCAGGGTATTCACGGGCTTTAGGAGCCAGCACAACAACGACCGCGGCCCGTACAAGGGCGGGATCAGGTACTTCAACCCCGAGGGCGGGGTGGAGTACATGGAACGCGAGGTCATGGCGCTGTCCTCCTGGATGACGTGGAAGTGCGCCATCGTGGACATCCCGCTGGGCGGGGGAAAGGGCGGCATCTATGTCAACCCGAAGACCGAGAAGCTCAGCGACGGCGAGCTGGAAAGGCTCACCAGGGGGTACGCGTACAAGATTGCCGAGGTGATCGGCCCGGAGAAGGACATCCCGGCGCCCGACGTGTACACCACCGGCAGGGAGATGACCCAGATAATGGATACTTTTAGCAAGCTTAACGGGAACCGGCATTCCCCGGGCGTGATTACCGGCAAGCCGATCTCCATGGGGGGGTCGCTTGCCAGGAACGTGGCCACGGGCCTGGGCGCCGCATACTGCTGCAGGGAGGCTGCAAATGCGCTGAAGATAAAGCTGGCAGGCGCCAAGGTGGTCCTACAGGGGTTCGGAAACGCGTCCACGTTTGCCGGAGAATACCTGGAAAAGATGGGCGCCAAGGTCATCGCCGTGAGCGACTCCAAGGGTTCCATCTCGATCCCGAAGGGCGCCAAGGTCAGCAAGATCCTGGCGCACAAGCAGGAGACGGGCTCCGTCGTGGGCTTCCAAGGCAGCAAGAAGATCACCACCGGGCAGCTTTTGACCACAAAGTGCGACGTGCTGGTTCCTGGCGCGCTGGAAAACCAGATCACCGCAAGGATCGCCAAGAACCTAAAGTGCAAGATCATCGCGGAGGCCGCGAACGGCCCGACGCTGCCAGAGGCAGACCCGATCATCCACAAGAAGAACATCCTGGTCATCCCGGACATCCTGGCGAACTCCGGCGGCGTCTGCATATCGTACCTGGAGTGGGTCCAGAACAACATGGGTTACTATTGGTCGTTTGACGAGGTCGCCGGCAAGATGGAGGCCAACATCACCAAGGGCTTCAAGGACGCCTACGCGCTGTCCAAGAAGCACAAGATCGACATGAGGAGGGCCACGATGGCCCTGGCAGTCGAGAGGGTCGTCGAGGCGTTCGGCCACAAAGGCATCTGGCCCTAGGCCAGGTAGGGCTCGTAGCACACCAGCTGCTCGGTAAACATCACCTGCCCCCGCGTTATCATGCGGAGCCGCTTTTTGAAGGACAGGTCTATCCTCGTCCTCCGCTCCAGCAGCCGTATCGCCTTCCCCGTGAGGCGGGAGCCCTTCTTGTCCCTATCAAACAGGATGATCACGCTCTCGTACCTCGCAACCGAGTCCGCAAAATCCACCATCCCGCCAAAACGGTTGAGCTGCAGGACCTTGCCGGAAAACCCCAGCCTTTGCAGCGCGCACGCGTCACGCTTGCCCTCCACGACCACCGCGCTGCCCCGCATGGCGTTCAGGTGCGCGATGAACCCCCTCAGCTGGTCGATCTCGTGCTCCGTGACGCGCATGTTGCGGTACCGGCTCGGACATATTAAGCGCTTTTGATAAGGAACCGCGATGGCGGACGTCTTGCTGGTGCAGAACACCCGGGCGGAGGGATCCGGGCGCCTGGGCGAGCTGTTGCGGGGGGACGGGTTCGACGTCCGCTCCGTGCACGCTAAGACCGAGAGGATCCCGGACTCGGGGCACTCCCTGGCGGTGATCCTGGGAGCCCCGGAAAGCGCCAACGGCCGGGCGGGGTACCTGCAGTCGGAGCAACGGCTGATCAGAAAGAGCGTGAGCGACGGCATCCCGGTCCTTGGCATATGCCTCGGCTCCCAGCTGATCGCAAAGGCGTTCGGGGCGGACGTCTACCGCGGGCCGAGGAAGGAGATCGGCTTTTACAGCGACCTGGAGGCAATCCCCGGCTCCCGGCTGTTCTCCGGGTTCGAGAACCCGTTTACCGTGTTCCACTGGCACGGCGACACGTTTGATCTTCCAGAGGGGGCGGTGCGCCTGGCGCGTTCCGGGCAGTACCAAAACCAGGCGTTCCGGATCGGCAGCGCGGTGGGGCTCCAGTTCCACCTGGAGGCAGACGGGAGGATGGTGAACGCGTGGCTTGACAGAACCGAAGACGCCCTGAGGCGGATCCCCGACGCAGACCCCGAAAGGATACGGTCGGAGATCGGCGAAAAGACCCCCGCCGTGATGGCCAACATGGAGAAGTTTTACGGCAACTTCAAGGCAGAGTTCGGGCTCTGACGGCGCGCCCCCGCCGGCATGGCGGGTCGCGCGGGCGCCCGGGCGGCCATCTGCGGCGCGGGCCTCCTTTGTGCAGTGTATGAAAAGCCGGTCCGCCAGCCATCAGTGCCCGCCCCCATCCGCCCGGGGCCGTTTTTCCTGATCGCGCCCGTGGCATTCTTGTCACGGAAGGCCCTCGGCGGGGCCTGGCAGTTGCCGGCGTCCGGGGAGAGGTGCAGCCTGTCCCCGTTGCAGTGCGCCACGTGCCCGGGCATGCTCCCGCGGTGCCATGCCCCGTCCCCCGCGCCCCGGAAGAGCCGCCCGGCCTTCCCGCTGGCCTGGGGGCCGCGCGGCCCGGAGCTTGCGGGCCCGGCGCCCCGGCCGGGGGCCCCGCCCCGGACGCGGCGGGCCTCCGCGGCCGGGGAGGGGCCTTCCCGCGGCCGCTCCGGCCCACGGGGCACGGGCCGTTGCCGGGGGGCACGGTCGCATGCGTGCCGAACCGCCCGGTCGCGTCCCCGGGCGCCGGCACAGCGTCCCCCGGCGCGGCCTGCGCGGGCACGCGCGCCGCGGCCGCATGACCAAGGCGGGGGCCCCGCCGGTGCGGCATCTGCCGGCGGGGGCGGCGACGGTGCACGTGGCCGTGGCGGCCAGAAGGGGGCCTCCCGCCCCGACCGGCGCGTCTTGCCACGGGACTGCAGGGAAGCGCGGGGGTTCCAAGGCAAGGGCGGCGGCTGCCGCCAAGATGCCGGGGATCGCGCCCTGGATGCCGAAGGAGGGGACTGGCCCTGGGGCGTGCCCGGCGGGGGCAGGAAGTGCACGGAGCGCGGGGAGGAGCGCGGGGCATGAACGCGGGCCACATCATGGCCAGGGGCTTGTGCGTTTGAACCATGGGGTTCGATGCCCGACCCAGCAGCTACACCCAGGCCCTGACGAATGGATGGAGATGGTGCTGGGATTCGATGCCCGAATGGACACGTGTCCGCACCATCCCTTGGAAACGGACGCCGCCCAGCGTGAGCCATGCCCTGACGCATGAAAGCGGCCGCCATATTTATTAAGATTGCACACAGGCAGTTATAGAACTAATAATGACTTGGAAAAATTCAAAACAGACACTGCCTGTAATATTTACAATTACAGCTCTTCTAATCGCAATCCCTGGAATCGCATATGCAAATACAGAACCTTGGACTTGGCCATCAGCTGATCAACATTATCTGTGCACATCATCTGTGCCAAATATTACCCATACATCAAATGTTAATCCATGTGGTGACTTGAACAGTTCATCTAATGTTTGGGAAGCAGGCTCAGGTAACTCTTGGGATCTTGATCCATCTAGTAGTGGTTGGCCAGTATATGCATGGAGTCTTCCATCTGGAACTGGAGGCGAAACATATGTGGCATACAACTCTAGTGGTGAAGCACGTTATGCATGGATAGTTATGAACAAAAATTTGTCTTGGGAAGATTCCAATAAAGACTGGTGGACTAGTGGTTATGACTGGAGAACCTTTACTGGTCATGAGTTTGGCCATCTGGCAGGAATATCTCATACATCAAATAGTAATTCCATAATGTATGATTCAAGAGGACCTAATGACGCAGAACGCAGCCCCCCACAACATGAAATAAACCACATGAAGGACAAGTATTGAAGATGATTAACAAAGTTATATTTTCAATATTGGTGATTGCCGTTGCAAGCATCTCATTTACTGCTTTGTTAACCAATCAGGATAAAGAGATGAATGTACAAGAAGAGATTACAATTCAGAAAATGAGCTCCTATATTGCAACTGATGTTGATGAAATAAAAGCTCTGTCGACTGTAATTTTGGAGGGAAGAGTTATTGACAAATATGTTGTGATGGAGTCAAGAGACGAATTTGGAAAGTTTGTAGATAACGATTCAAGCTTGGCAGCAGTAACATATCCTAACATCATATATGAAGTCAAAACAATGGTAAATTACAAGGGCGCTGAGCAAGACAGCATATTGTTGCAAATTCCAGGCGGAACAATGAATGGAATTACTGTTACCTCAGACCATGTTGAATATGCAGTTGGAGATATTGTTGTTGTCTTAGTTGATGGGCCATTTGAAAATGGATATTATCAACCAACATCTGGCCCACACTCTATATTCAAAATAGACGGTGATTTGGCATCTACGGTTAGAGGCAGCTTGAATGCCGACCAACTAAAGGACTCACTAGACTAGAGTGACGCTCATAAATAATTTCCTCCCTGAGACAGTTAAGCGAAATGTACCCGATCCTGCCCCCTCATGGCGGGGGCTTGGGCTCCAGTATCCTGGCCGACTCCAACTGGCAGGCGAACGCCCGCTGGGCCGTCACGCCGTTCCCGCAACCCCTTCCAGAAAGGACGGCCCGCACCACCACCCACTCGTTGTACGCCAGCAGCGAGTAGCAGGGGCACGGCATGCGGGCCCCCTCGTCGGCGACCCTAGTCTTGGCCCCCATGGGCCCTGTAACCCTGTACGACGTCCCGGTGCCCCGCCTGCGCGGGTACCCCCTTGCGCTGGCTGCGGGACGGTTGGTCGCAAACCCGACGTGCCGCTCCTCAGGGACGGGGGGATCGTCGCACTTCTTCCTCTCCTCGATCTTGACGTGGTACCCCGCGGAGTTCCGCCCCCCGGCCGCCGCCGGGGACACGCCGGGCCTGGCGTTGCGCGCGGACTCCCGCAGCGCGGCCACCGCGTTGCCGGTGTTCCTGCACGGCACGGGGTACCCGGTGCGGGCCCTGCCCGGCGCCCTGACCGTCCCCGCCGCGAGGGACTCCCTGCTCGGCAGGACGGGGCCGGGCCCGATTCCGGCGTCCCGGACAGACCGCAGCGCCCTTTCGACGAAACCGGGCACGGAACCGGACATGCTCGCGCGGTACGCGCCCAAAACCAGCGGGTACCTGCCCCCGACGCACCGGGCCGCGGCGTGCCTCCCGGACAGCCTGGTTCCGTTCTTGCTCCCGGGGCGGGTCAGCCCGGGCCCCGGCGCGGAACCGTGGCGCGGTATCAGGTGCATGCCGGTGGCGACGGGGGGCTTGCGGGGCAGCCTTCCGGCCCTTTTGGGCGCGGCCGCTTGCCTCCCCACGGCGCCGCCGAGGGCATCCTGGATCCCGGCGCCGCCGGCCCCCCGGGCGCCAAGGCGGACCGCCTGCCCGGGGGGGCCGCCCTGCTGTGCACGGCCTTGGCCGCGTTGGCGCACCCCCCGACCTGGTGCGGGACAGGACCGGGGAGCGGTGCCACTGTGCACGGCCTTGGCCGCGTTGGCGCACCCCCCGACCGACGAGTCCCGGAGCGCGGCCCCAAGCATGCCCCGGCTGGGGGCGCCCGCTCCAAACACGGCGTTGCGGCCCGCTGGCCGCATGAGCTGGGCCAGGAACCCGCGCATGCCTGCGACGACACCCTGATATAGGCGGGGGTCGTTCACCATGTCGCGGCCCTGGCGGGTCTTGTTTCGAGACAATCCAAGTCTTGTCGGGGCCCATCCCCTGTTGATCTGTTTGGAATTGCGAGAGTTGACTATTTGGTCTACTTTTCGCTTAACTGCTGAGAGGGGGCACTGCAGAAAAGCCTGTTGATCACCGGATCGCCGAACCATCCACGGGCGGGACCGACAGGAAACCGCGGGACCTGACGGAGGCCATGCGCGCAGAGAGGGACGCCAGGATCCGCAACAGGACGGTGGCAGTGCGCGGGGTGCCCGGCGGATACCCCGCGAGGGACGCCGCGTACTTCGTAGACGTAGAACAGCGCACAGTCCGCCCGTGGGCGGGACGGTCCGGCACCGGCGGCCTCCGGGACATTCCCGGCAGGGGAAGGAACCCGCGCGTCCGGTACGGCCCCATGGGCAGGCTTGCCGGCAGGCTCGGCCGCATGGGCATGCCCGCGCCGAGGAAGCTCCGCAACAGGGTGCGCGGGGTGCCCGGGCGCGCGCACGTCCCGTGCAGCGTGCGCAGGATCATGAGGGAACTGGGGTTCTCCCCCAAGAGGCCCGCCACCAAATATGCAGCTGCCGCAGGCGACGACGCGGTGCGGCGGCTGCGGGCCTGCGCCGCAGGCGCGATTCTGCGCGCAAGGAGGCGCAAGACGGCGACAGTGGTGCAGGACGGGCCCGCCTTCGTCAGGATGGGCACCAACGGCCGGAGGCTGTGGTCCCGCGTAGGGGAGGGGGCCGCCGCCGGCAGGCCCGGCAGGAGGGACAGGGCAGCCGCGTGCGGCTCCCTCGCGGCCGACGGGACGGGGCCGGTGCGGCCGTGCGGCAGGCCCGGTGGGGACACCTTCCTGGCGTACCCCAGGGAGATCCATGAGGCTGTGACATGAGGTGCGTGATCTGCCGGAGGGGTGGGGACACCTTCCTGGCGTACCCCAGGGAGATCCGGCGCAAGCGGGGGCGCGCGCCGGTGGCAGCGGGCAACGCGGGGCAGCACGGGACGGCGGACGCGGGGGAATGCCTGCGGGACCGCCGAGAGATCGAGGCACTGTACCTTCCCACCGCCACGCCGAAGCCCGGCGCGGCGGGGGCCGTGTGGAAGGAGGCAAAGCACGGGCGGGTCACGTCCAGGCACCACGGGACGCTGGACGGCTTGAGGCGCTCAGTCTCGGAGTATTTCAGGACGTGCCCGATCAGGGCGGGCACCTGCAAGTTCCTGTACCGTTCCATATGAGGGGAAATTTTCAATAATCGTCACTATAGGCCCTTTTTTCTTTTTTTATTTAAGTAATCTAGAATATAGCTTGGTGCGTAACTGCCAGAAATTGCCGGGTCTAATCAGTTAACCCATAGCACAACCATGCCAAACCGAAAAGGCCTTGGATCGCGGCCGCGCACCGTGCCCGTTGGCCGCAACCGACAACGGGAAGTGCGCCAGGCGCGGGCGGGGCCTGGCGGTGCCGCATGACCCCGGCCGGGGGGCGGCCTGAGGGAGGCCAACGCAGGCAAGGAGGGCGCCCCGTTCAGGTACGCCGGGGCGCTGGTCATGGCGGCGGCCGCGCTGGGGACCGCGTGGGGGATCCGGTACAGGCAGCTGTCCGGGCTCCTCGCGGGGATGCTGGGGGGGCGCGGCGCGGGGCGGTGCGGGACCGGCCGGGGGGCGGCCCGGAGGCGCGCGCCGGCAGGGTGGGCACGGAGGAGAGGGAGGAGAACGTCCGGTACCGGGAGGCCAGGAAGGGGCACGGCAGGAGGTGGCTGACCGGGATAACCATGTCGGCGTTCAAGAGGATGTTCGGCGACCACGCGCGCTCGCGCAAGTGGGAGAACATCGTGCAGGAGGCAAGGCTCAGGATGGCCCAGTACAACCGGTGGGCGGGTGAGGCGGGGGCGTAGGGACTCCAAGCGGCACGGCCTGGCCACGGCCCGGGGATCGTGCCGAGTTGTGCAACAGACTACTAGAATAGTAAAGGGTAAAGCATAGTATGTCATAATAGGTATAATGACTGGAAAAAAGACAATCATAATTGCTTCATTGATTGCTGCAGTGTTAATCCCACTATCACTACAAGTAGGAAGTGCTGACCAAAACACTCAGGCTCAAAATGTAAAACAACTGTTTGCAGATGTCGACCAAGAGATTAGACAGTATGTAAACGGAGATATGAAAAACCCTGAAGACAAAAAAGCACAACTAATTGAAAAGTATTCAAACAATCTTGAGGCAATAATCAATACCATAACAATTCATGACAACTTACAATTTGACTCTGAAGTAGAGGGAATAAAAGAGTTGATTATCTCAGAACACATGAGTGAGGTAAATAGACAGAAAATAATCTCCCAAATCCCTGATGATGCCATTACAGAAACTATAGAGGTAGAACCTGATTTATCCAAACAAGGGGTATTTGAGCTGCCAAAGGCATATGCTGCCGGAAATCCATACCCAATAAACACATGGAAACAAGTAACCCATGACAGAACAGGCGGTTCTGGTACTGACAGTTCTGGTAACTCTTACAACATCAATGGCAACAATCACTTTACCTCACTATCAACCTCATATACATCATCCAAAGTAACATACACTTTGACATTCAAAGATGAAGACCACCCAAATCCATTCTGGGATAAATTTTGGGATAATTGGAGACAGATTCAGTATGGTAGGACCACTGATATCGAATCCTTCACAGTTGATTCTAATGGGGTAAAGTTTCCAGGAATTTGGGATAATGACAAGACGTTTGCAGAGTTTATGGGTCAACATGGTACAAAAACCAGATCATACTATTCGGGAATGAGTATCTATGTTAGTAATGTCTGGAATCATGCTATGGATACAACCAATGAAAACCCTGGAATGTCAATTACAACATTGACTACATAACCTTTTTATTTTTTTAAAAATATGAATGAAAAACCACTAGTTGCTAAATTTAACATCTATGTATAGCAACGCGCATAAATTCATGAGACCAATTTTGTCAGGCCAAAACACATTTTGATCGCGGCGTCCCACGCAAGCCATGGCCACAACCACGCCGGAAGATCCCTGGGAGGCGTACAAAAAAGAGAAGGGCCCAAGGGTGATCAAGGGGATGGCCGCGGCGAGCATGGTGTGCATGAACGATGAAAGCGTCCAACACACGGCAGACTCCATCATGCAGTGCCCCGACCGGGTGTCGTTCCGGGCGGGACACCTCGGGGAGGGCGGCACCGGTGCCCCCCCTGGAACCTTCCCAAGGGCGGGAGGCCTCCAAAGGCCAGGCTTGAGGAGATCCAGGGCATGCCGGGCGGCACGGGCGGCACTGCCACCCCGGCGGGGCCCCACGACGACATGCGGAGAACGCCGGGCGCGGCATACCGCGTCGCGTAGGCCGGGAGGATCATAGGGAACACCGGCCTGTCCCCCAAGGCGCCGCAGCGCGCCCGCGCCGGCAAGGCGGCCCGGGCGGGACACGCGGGCGGCAGAAGAGGGCAAGGGGGAAGATCCCGCGCCGGGAAGGGCAGGATCTTGCCACGGTAATGCCGGGCGGGGTGTCTGCACACACGACCCGGCGGCCGGGAGGAGGTGCCGGTCCCCCGGGGGCGGACGGATCGTCGTGGGGGGCACGACGGCAACCGCTGCAAGACGGTGGCGTACGGGGCGCCGGCAGCTGGCGGGCGCAGGCACTTCCGCGTTCACGACAGGTCCGGCAGGGACAAGTTCCTGCCGTGCCCCAAGGGGCCGCGCCGACGCTTCGGGAGGGTGCACGCAATGATGGACGGCGCGTCGCCCCACGCTGCCGGGGCCGTGAAAAGATACGTCCCGCGCAGCCCCGGCACGGGGGCCGTGTGCCTCTTCGCCGCCACGCCGAAGCCGGACGCCACGGGGGAACACTGGCGCAGGCCAAGGCGCGGCACCCGGTGCCGGGCATTGCAGGACGTTCGGGGAGGCGTGGCGCACCCTGTCCGAATGCCCAGGGACGTCCCACGCCAACCTGGGCGTTATGGGGCACACCGGCAGGAAATCCTTGGCGCTCAAGAACTTTTGAGCGTTGCTATGCTAGAGTTAGACGGTAAAATTGTAGGCAGGATGGATATCCCACAAGGAGATCTTAGTCTTTCTCATGATGATATAATTAAAATTTTAAAGCAGCAAATCAAAACACAACTAAAATTAAAAGAAGGGCATGAGAACAACCACAAGAATCATGATAAAAAATACCACAAGAATCATGATAAAAAATACCACTAGAAAAAATTACTGCAGATAGCTAGGAATCTTTTTTATAATGTATGAAAGTGATATTTTTCCAGGACCGCTAACAATTACAAACAAACATGCAGATACCTGGAATAAATTCAGCTAGAGTGACGCTCATAAATAATTTCCTCCCTGAGAGGGGGCACTGCAGAAAAGCCTGTTGATCACCGGATCGCCGAACCATCAATGGACGAGACCGACAGGAAACTACGGGACCTGACGGAGGCCATGCGCGCAGAGAGGGACGCCAGGATCCGCAACAGGATGATGGCAGTGCGCGGGGTGCCCGGCGGATACTCCACGAGGGACGCCGCGTACTTCGTAGACGTAGAACAGCGCACCGTCCGCCTGTGGGTGGAACGATCCGGCGCCGGCGGCGCCGGTGGCCTCCGGGACATTCCCGGCAGGGGAAGGAACCCGCGCATCCGGTACGGCCTCATGGGCAGGCTTGCCGGCAGGCTCGGCCGCATGGGCATGCTCACGCCGGGGAGGCCCCGCAACAGGGTGCGCCGGAAGCCCGGGCGCGCGCACGGCCCGTGCGGCGTGCGCAGGATCATGAGGGAACTGGGGTTCTCCCCCAAGAGGTCCACCACCAAATATGCAGCTGCCGCAGGCGACGACGCGGTGCGGCGGTGGCAGGCCGACGCCGCAGGCGCGATTCTGCGCGCAAGGAGGCGCAAGACGGTGACAGTCGTGCAGGACGGGCCCGTCTTCGCCAGGATGGGCACCAACGGCAGGAGGCTGTGGTCCCGCGTCGGGGAGGGGGTCGCCGCCGGCAGGTCCGGCAGGAGGGACAGGGTAGTCGCGTGCGGCTCCCTCGCGGCCGACGGGACGGGGCCGGTGCGGCCGTGCGGCAGGTCCGGCGGGGACACCTTCCTGGCGTACCTCAAGGAGATCCGGCGCAAGTGGGGGCGCGCGCTGGTGATAATGGACAACGCGGGGCAGCACAGGACGGCGGACGCGGGGGAATACCTGCGGGACCACCGAGAGATCGAGGCACTGTACCTTCCCACCGCCACGCCGAAGCCCGGCGCGGCGGGGGCCGTGTGGAAGGAGGCAAAGTACAGGCTGGCCACGTCCAGGCACTACGAGACGCTGGACGGCTTGAGGCGCTCAGTCTCGGAGTATTTCAGGACGTGCCCGATCAGGGTGGACACCTGCAAGTTCCTGTACCGTTCCATATGAGGGGAAATTTTCAATAATCGTCACTATAGTGCAATTGGTATTTGCATCTCTACAGGTATTCCCATACTTGATATCCAGTTACCAAATCCTGGATTACCAAACTTTCCTACTCCGTGAGCTATAAAGATTACTCCAATGACTGATCGCAGTCCCATATTTACAATATCGTCAAATTTGGATATTGAAAATCCCGTATTTTCTTCAATGGTACGGAAAGTCGGTCCGCGCCGGATCAAGAGGACGGTAGCCGACTATTTTAGGCTGTACCGGTCACGGAAGTATGAGGTCACGTATGCTGACCCTTTAATCAACAAGGCGCGATCCTGCTGATCCTTATTGCAGGAGGTGCCAGTACGTGCGTGGCAAGGTGCAGAACGACCAGGCAGCCGGGGGGCCTGCTGGCACGGGCGCTTGACGATATCGACTCACTCAAGTCAAAATACATGGAGGCGGTGGCAGATAACAAGAGGCTCCAGGCCCGCCTCGCGTACTACGAGAACGCCCATTCCCCGCCGTCGGCCAAGTCGCTGGAATGGAAGGAGGCCAGGCGGGCGAGGAGGAAGGCCCGGAAGGCGGCGCCGGAGGGGGGCGACGGCGCCCCCGCGAGGAGGCCCGGCGGGCAGCCGGGGCACCGCGGGGCGTCCCGCAGGCACGCGCCGGGGCGCACGGCGCGCCACGGGTCCGATGGGGGCGTCCCGCCAGAATGCGGCCGGTGCGGCCGCGGGACCGTGCCGGGCAGGCCCGCCGCGCGGGACATCCCGGACTTCGAGGTGGTGGTGACGGAGACGCGGCATGCCGTCCAGACCGCCGTGTGCCCCAAGTGCGGCAGGGGGCACGTGGCGCCAAGCGGCCTCCCGGCGCGCGGGAGCTACGGCAAGAACACGGTGGCCGCGCTGCGCCACGCGGCCGTCCCGTTCGGGAAGATAGCGGGTGCCGTGCGGGAGATCACCGGGGTGAGGATCGCGAAACCTGCAGCCATAAACGTGACGGGGCGCACCCGCGACGCGATGCGCGGGCCGTTCCGGGACATCGTGGGCCGCGCCAGGAGGTCCAAGAATGCCGGGGCCGACGAGACGCGCGCCATCCTGGCGGGAGAGGACGGGTGGGCGCGGGTCATCCAGTCAGGCAGGGACGCCGTGATCGTGCACGGCCGGAGCAGGGGGCCGCGGGTGCCAGGCAGGCACGCGGGCGGGTACCGCGGGATCGTCACGTCCGACAGGCCCTCCGCGTACGGGAGGTCCGGCCCGGGCGGGCGCCACCGGCCGTGCCGGCCCCGCGGGCTGCGGGAGCTGCGGCACGCGGCGGAGAGGAAGGGGACGACGCCGCGCGCCGGGGTGCCGCGCCGGCAGGTGTCAGGCGCGTACGCCGGGGCGCTGGCGGCCGCCGCCCCGGGCAGGCACCCGGCGCGCCTGCGCCGCGCCTCCGGGTCTGGGATGCGCAGGCTGCTGTTCGGGCACGGGGACGCCGGGGGCACCGCGCTTGCCCCACTGGTGGGCAGGCTGCAGGCGCCGCTGCCCCACCTGTTCACGTTCCCGGGGCACAGGGGGGCGGGGCCCACGAACAACGCCCCCGGGCGCGGCCTGCGGCATGTGGTGGTGTCCCGAAAGATAAGCGGCCAGACCAGGGGCGGGAAGCCCTGGAGGGACAGGTGGTCCTACTTCATGACGTGCATGATCACGTGGGAGAGGCACGGGAAATCCCTGTCAGGCGAGGTATCCAAGATAGTGTAGGGGTGGTGACCTCATACAACTAGTACTTTAATAAAGTTTAATATATTGAGCTTTGATCTAACCGATAGTCAGATGAATTCAGTTAAACAGATTTTTAGCGAAACCATCAAAACCGATCACAAAGTAATTACGGAGGAGGCAGCAAAGTCCATTCTCAAGGCCTACGGGGTGAAAGTCCCGCCGTACGCGCTCGTGACGTCCGCCGGGGACGCCGCGAAGCAGGCAAAGAGGATAGGGTTCCCGCTGGTAATGAAGGTGGTCTCGCCGCAGATCCTCCACAAGACGGACGTCGGCGGCGTCAAGGTAGGCATCGAGAGCGTGGACGACGTCAGGAGGACGTTCAAGGACATGCATGGCAGGCTATCGAAAAAAGGGGCCGACGTGAAGGGGATACTCCTCGAGAAGATGGTTCCAAAGGGCGTCGAGCTGATCGTCGGGATCCAAAACGATCCGCAGTTTGGCCCGGTCATCATGGTCGGGCTGGGCGGGATCATGACCGAGGTGATGAAGGACGTCGCGTTCAGGATGCTGCCCATTACGGCCGCGGACGCAAAGTCGATGCTGGGCGAGCTGAAGGGATCCAAGGTCCTGGAGGGATTCCGCGGGAGCAAGCCCGTGGACACCGACATGGTGGCAAAAATGCTGGTCCAGATCGGGAAGCTGGGAGTGGAGAATGCCGACTATATCAACAGCGTCGACTTTAACCCGGTAGTGGTGTACCCAAAATCCCACTTTGTGGTGGACGCAAAGATAATCCTTAACGACGGGGTGAGGAAGAACTCCGTCACCAGAACAAAGCCTAACAAGGAGTTCATGGAGGAGTTCTTCACGCCAAAGTCCGTGGCGCTGGTGGGCGCGTCTTCCACCCCCGGGAAGATAGGCAACTCCATACTGGACAGCCTCGTGAATTACGACTACAAGGGAAAGGTATACCCGATAAACCCCAAGGCCGACAAGATATTTGGCAAAAAATGCTACCCCTCGGTCGCGGCGATACCGGGCAAGGTGGACCTGGTGGTGGTCTCCGTGGACTTGTCGGTGACGGCCCCCGTCTTGGAGGACTGCGCGAAGAAGGGCGTGCACAGCGTGGTAATCGTCTCAGGCGGCGGAAAGGAGCTGGGCGGCGAGAGGGCCGAATACGAGGCCGAGATAAAGAGGATCTCCGAAAAGCACAAGATAAGGATCATCGGCCCGAACTGCATCGGGATGTTCAACGCGTCAAACAGGCTGGACTGCGCGTTCCAGGGGCAGGAGAGGATGGTTCGCGCCAGGCTGGGCCCGGTCGCGCTGCTGTCACAGAGCGGGACCATGGGGATCAGCTTCCTGGAAACTGCCGACTCGTTTGGCCTCTCCAAGATGGTCAGTTACGGGAACCGCTCCGACGTGGACGAGGCTGACATGATCTGGTACCTTGCAAGCGATCCACAGACCAAGGTGATCGCGCTGTACGTGGAGGGGTTCGGCGACGGCAGGAAATTCGTCAACACCGCCAAAAGGGTGATGAGGGAGAAGAAAAAGCCCGTGATCATATGGAAGAGCGGCAGGACGGAACTCGGGGCAAAGCAGGCGGCGTCCCACACTGGCTCGCTGGGGGGCTCGAACGCCATAATCATGGGGGCGTTCAAGCAGGCCGGAATCATCTCGGTGGACAGCTACCAGGAGCTTGCGGCAGTCGCAAAGGCGCTGGCGTGGCAGCCCGCATCCAGGGGGAACAGGGCCGCGATGTGCAGCAACGGGGCAGGGCCCATGATCGGCGGGATTGACCACTTTGGGAGGCTGGGCCTGCGGCTCGCGAGGGTCACTCCAAAATCCCGCAAGAAGATGAAGGACCACTTCCCGCCGACGTACGTCATCGGCAACGGAAACCCGGCCGACGTCACGGGCGGCGCCAACGCCGACGACTACAGGTTCGTGATTCAGACGTTCATGGACGACCCGAACGTGGACATCGTGATGCCGTGGTTCGTGTTCCAAGACGATCCGCTCGAGGAGACCATAATCGATCACCTGGCGGCGTTTTCAAAGAAGGGGAAGAAGCCCCTGCTGGTGGGCGGAAACGGCGGCCCGTACACCCAGAAGATCTCCAAGCTCATCGAGGAGAAGGGTGTCCCGGTGTACGACGACCTCAGGGACTGGGTCGCGGCGGCATCTGCGCTTTCCCAATGGGGAAAGATCTCCAAGAAATAGACAACATTTAAGTCCGGCAGGGCAGCCTGTAAGCACATGTCAATGGTCACCAAGTCCATCTCCGACGGCATATGCACGGTGGAGATCAACAGGCCCAACAAGCTCAACGCAATGAATGCCGACATCGCAAAAGAGATAATATCGACCTTCGAGGTGCTGGAGCACGACGATGACGTCAAGGTCATAATCCTTACCGGGAAGGGCGACAAGGCCTTTTCCGCGGGTGCCGACATCAAGTACATGTCAAAGATAACCCCCGACGAGTCGGTCGAATACGCAAAGCTGGGCCAGCTCATGACTTCCACCGTGGAGCTGGCAAGGCAGCCCACGATTGCGGCCATCAACGGGTTTGCGCTCGGCGGCGGGTGCGAACTCGCGATGTCGTGCGACATCAGGATAGCGGCAGACACTGCCAAGATGGGCCAGCCGGAAGTCACGATCGGCATACCCCCGGGATGGGGCGGGACCCAGCGCCTGATGAGGATCGTCGGGATAGCAAAGGCGAAGGAACTGGTATACACCGGAAGGCTGGTCGACGCGGCCGAGGCAAAGGAGATCGGCCTCGTAAACCAGGTCGTCCCCCTCGCGTCACTGCAGGAAGAGGCGCAGAAGATTGCGCAGAAGATTGCCGGGAACTCCGAGATAGGGGTCCAGATGTCCAAGGTCACCATCAACAAGGGCAGGAACGCGGATCTCGACACGGGGCTCGCGGTGGAGATCCTGGCATGGAGGAACTGCTTCACGCACCCTGACAGGGAAGAAAGAATGACCGATTTCGTGAACAGGTCTTCAAAATAGGAAGCCCAACCGCTTATTTTATTGGAATGCCGCGGGCGGAAGCCGGATCCCCGCGCGGCGGGGGGGCAGATAAAGCTTTAATTGTGCGAATTCAGGCCAAAACCTATGGTAGAATTTATGCCGATTTCGCAAGTAAAAAAAATGCGCAGCGGAATCAACACAAAAGCCAGTGTAAAAAGCAAGGGAGATCCAAGGACAGTGAACCTGAGAAGCGGCGGAACCATTGATGTTTGTGACGCGGTCATTGCAGACGGCGACACTGAAGAGGATCAAATGAAACTGGCGCTTTGGGGAGACGACATCAACGAGGTGAATGTGGGCGACGTGGTGGTGATTACCAACGGCTACACAAACGAGTTCAGGGGAGAGGTTTCCCTCACGAAAGGCAAGTTTGGTCAGATGACGGTCAATCCAGAATAGGGCTCGGGCCGGTCTGATTTTATTTTCAAGCTCTTTTTGTTTTCTTTGATGGCTTAGTTTTCTTCGCGGGCCTGGTTTTTGGCGCCGCGCTCTTCGCGGGCCTGCCCGGTTTAGCCTTGGGGGCCGCGCGCTTCGCGGGCCTGGTTTTTGGCGCCGCGCTCTTCGCGGGCCTGCCCGGTTTAGCCTTGGGGGCCGCGCGCTTCGCGGGCCTGGTTTTTGGCGCCGCGCTCTTCGCGGGCCTGCCCGGTTTAGCCTTGGGGGCCGCGCGCTTCGCGGGCCTGGTTTTTGGCGCCGCGCTCTTCGCGGGCTTCCTTGCAGGTTTCCTTGCGGGCTTTGCGGCCCTCTTCGCGGGCTTCCTTGCGGGCTTTGCTTTGGTGGCCGCGCTCTTCGCGGGCTTCCTTGCAGGTTTCCTTGCGGGCTTTGCGGCCCTCTTCGCGGGCTTCCTTGCGGGCTTTGCTTTGGTGGCCGCGCTCTTCGCGGGCTTCCTTGCAGGTTTCCTTGCGGGCTTTGCGGCCCTCTTCGCGGGCTTCCTTGCCGCCGTCCTCTTGGCGGCGGCCAATTCCGCCATCCTGGCCGCCTTCCTTGCGGCGGCCTTTCTTTTCTTGGCCAGGAATTCCCTGAATTGGGAATTGGCCGCGTCGAACCGCTCCGCGGCGGATTTTTCCAGCACCTCGGTCTGCTCTAGTTCCTTGGCAAAGCTTGCGATGGATTTCTTGCTGGAGGCCACTAGGCCGGACAGGGCGGGCTTGAGCTTTGACTGTTTCTGGATGTTGGTGCCGATGTGCGACTTTAGCGCGGAATATTTTGAGATTTCCTTGGAGATTTTCTTGGCCGTGGCCTTCCTGGAACGGATCTCCGACTCCAGTTCCCCGATGCGCTCGTTGATGAGCCGCCGCCTGGACTCTGCCTGTTCCGTCTCGACTGGGCCGTCGGCGAACTCGACCTCCTGCTCGGCTTGGGAGGCGGCGTCTTTTTCCCTGGCCAGGCGCTCCTGCGCGCCCGCGATCAGGCGGCCGATGCTTTCCGACTGGGAGATCCTCTGCTGCAGGTCGGCGGAGACCCCTTCCACTGACTCCCTTGCGGACTCGATCTTCCTTGCGATGGAATCCAGTCGCGTCTCGGAGCGCCTTTGATCTGACCTTGCCTGCTTGAGCTGCAGTTCTATTTTTTTCCGCAGCGCCGTGGCCTCGTTTTTTTTCTGTCTCAGGCCGGAGACCGTGTTTTCTAGCGATGACACAACTAAAACACGCCCTGCGAGTCGGTTAAATTGTTAAGATGACCATGATTTGACTTACCGGTTAACAAAATTAACTTCATTTGAAGGCATTCCGGCCCACGGCACGGCCGCCGCGCCGTGCACAAGGTCTATAAAAAACGCGCCCCGGCGGAAATGGTAGAATGGACTTCCATCCCAGGGATCTGCCGGTCTCGAAGACGTATGATCTCAGGGACGAGAAGGACGCGTACGACGCCGTAAGCGACATGGTCGCGGCCGGTTTCAGGGGCAGAAGGGACGGCTTCAGGGTGCTGATGCCAAAGGAGCCCAAGCTGGCAAAAAGGATAGGGTACGCCGTTACGACCGGCGTGACTGCCGGGCTCCGCAAAAAAAACGAGATCAGGGACGTGAGGTACTGGACGTACCACCACGACCAGGATCATTACGCGATCGTCCTGATCAGCAGCGGGGCGCTGGAGGGCCTAGGGCACTGACCTGCCAAAGAACTTGTATAGCTTGGTCCGCTTGGCCAGGACGCCCGACAGCATCATGCCCAGGACGAGCCCCCCCAGGATGTCCATAGGGTAGTGCTCCAAGACGTACACCCTGCTGACGGACACTAGCGCCGGGTACAGGAACATCAGGTAGGCCCCGCGGGGGAACCGCTCGGACAGCGCGTATCCCAGTATTATCGCGAATATCATGGTGCGGGCTGCATGCCCGGACGGGTATGAGGCGGCGTACCCACCCTCGCAGAACAGCGCAAACGTGTCCCGGCTGAGCTCCACGGGGAACGGCACCCCCTCGTACTCCAGTGGTGGCATGGCCCTGTCGACCCCGCATTTGACGTACCCGGTAAGCAGGGTGGACAGCACGATCAGTATCATCAGGGTGATGCCGATCCTCCTGGTTTTTTTTATTGCCAGCACCAGTATGCCGAACCCGAGCATGTAGAACGAGTCGCCGCTCTCGGTGACGTACTGCATCACGAGATCCACCACGGGGTCCCCGGCGGCCTCATGCGCAATCTCCACGGCCCCACGGTCAAGGCTCTCGGTGGCGCCGGAGTACACGAGGGCCGTCACTGCAAGGAACGCGGCGGCGGACAGGACGAACGGGCGCGACCTTATGTCAAAAATCCAGCTTTGCAACTAATTCAACCCCGGGCATGCCGTTTTTAATTTTTCTCAGGCCCCGTGGCGCTCCGCCCCGCCGCGCCCGGAGTTGGCATGCCTGCGCGGGGCGGCATAGGGCGCGGATCGGCGCCCCCAGGTCCCGGCCGCCTGCTGGATCCCCGCGGGCGGGCCCGGCGGCGGCCCGGGGGACGCGGCCCCCGGCGTGGCGCGCGGGCGCCGGCTCAAAGCATTTAACCGGGGCAGGGATAGGAAACCCGTGAAGGTTCTCACGCTGGATGATTTTGATCTGAAAGGCAAGACCGTCTTTTTGCGCGTCGACATGAACTGCCCGATAGATCCCGAAAGCATGGAGATTTCGGGGACCAAGAGGATAGAAGAGGCCACGGAGACCATAAGGGACCTCGGGGAGTCCAAGCTGGTCGTGGCCACGCACCAAGGCAGGGTGGGGAACAAGGACTACACCGGGATGGACAAGCACGCAAGGGTGCTGGAGGAGTTCCTCGGCAGGGACATCAAGTACGTCGAAGACGTGATCGGGGCCGCCGCGCAGCACGAGATAAAGAACCTGAAGGACGGGGAGATACTGCTTCTGGACAACCTGAGGCTGTGCGCCGAGGAGAATTACGAGTTCCGGCCATCGGAGGCGGCCAAAACCATCATGGTAAGCAGGCTGTCGAAGCACTTTGATCTCTGCGTCCTCGACTCGTTTCCGAGCGCCCACAGGTCCCACCCGTCCATAGTCGGGTTCCCGCAGGTCATGCCCGCGTGCGCGGGGAGGATCGCCGAGCGGGAGGTGAGGAACCTGGACGAGATAATAACCGTTGCAAAGGCGCCCCACGTCATCGTCCTGGGAGGCTCGAAGGTGCCCGACAGGCTGGAAGCCATAAGGCTGCTCATCCGGAACGGCCGCGCGGACCACATCCTGCTGACGGGCCTGATAGGCAACGTGTTCATGAGGGCGCAGGGCAGGATCAAGTCCCCGCTGGGGATAAAGCGGGAGGAGGAGGTGGTCGCAAAGGCCCACTCCCTGATCGGGGAGTACCCGGACGTCTTCTCGACCCCGGTGGACGTCGCGATCGACAAGGACGGCGAGAGGATGGAGATCGACGTCAGGGACCTGGCCAGGGGGGACAGGATCTACGATCTGGGCCCGAAGACGGTAAGCCACTACTCCAGGGAGATCGCGAGCGCCGGGACCGCGTTTATCAGCGGGCCGGCGGGGTTCTTCGAGATGGAGAACTTCAGCGCGGGGACGAAGGGGCTCCTGGAGGCCGTGGCAAACTCTATGGCCACCACGATAGTCAGCGGGGGCCACCTGACGTCCGCGCTGAAGAGGTACGGCCTGGCGGGGCAGATCAACCACATCAGCACCGCCGGCGGGGCTCTGGTCCTGTACCTGACGGGCCAGAAGCTGCCGATGGTGAAGGCGCTGGAGGACGCCGCCGGCAGGCACGGGGGCTAGAGTTCCGCGCCGCACGACGGGTTGGGGCAGGCCCGCTCTTCCAGCCTTCCCAGAAACACGTCAAGGCCGCACGCGCCGCAGCGGTGCCTCTCCACCGCGTCGAAGAGCTTCAACCACACGGTGGTGAAGTTCTGGGCTATGTTTCGGGCCATCCCCGAGTCGCAGAGCCCCGTTATGTACGGCTCGATGTCGTCCACTATCCACTCCGGATCCAGGTCCCCGTTGCGCTTGAGGACGTCGAAGATCTCGTCGTTTGTGAACTTCTTGTCTACGTCGTTGTGCATGTCGAAAATTATCTTCCGGATCTGGAGGGGGACCGGTGTTTCCGGCACAAAGTCTGCCATCAGTACAGGTTTGCTGCCTCTTCCTTCAACTTGTCCGCGTCCCCGGGGTCCTGTGGCCGGGATCCCAGGTAGGAATAGAGCGCGTACTTTAGCACCTTGAGCGACAGCAGCGCGCACTTTATCCTGACGGCCTGCAGGTTCCCCAGCCCCAGCTCGCCGAGGATGTCGTCCTTGCCTATGCCCCTCACCTCGTCTATTCCCTTTCCCTTTGCCATCTCGGTCAGCACGGAGGAGCACGCCATGCATATGGCGCAGCCCTTGCCGTGGAACTTGATGTCCGACACCGTGTCGCCGTCGATCTTCATGTCGATGTCTATGCTGTCGCCGCACAGGGGGTTGGAGTCGTGGTACGTCACGTCATGATCCTCGATCGTGCCGTAATTGGCGGGGTTCCTGAAGTAGTCGATGATCATCTCGTGGTAGATGTCCGCGTTGGAGCTCATAGTTTGAACAGCTCCGCCACCTTATTGAGTGAATCGACCAGGGCGTCTACGTCCTCCCGGGTGTTGTACACGTAAAAGCTTGCCCTCGACGTCGCCGCCACCTGGAGCCTCTCCATCAGCACCTGGGCGCAGTGGTGCCCGGACCGTATGGCGATCCCCTCCTCGTCGATGATCTGGGCGACGTCGTGCGGGTGGACGTCCGCAAAATTAAACGAGATCACCCCCCCGCGCCTTGCCACGTCCCTGGTCCCGTAGATGTGCAGCCCCTTGACCCCGGACATCCTCTCGAGCGCATACCCGGTCAGTTCGGCTTCGTGCTCCCGCACGTTGTCCATTCCCAGCCCCGACAGGTAGTCTATCGCCGCCCCGAGCCCCACCACGTCGGCGATGTTCGGGGTCCCGGCCTCGAATTTGTACGGTAGGTCGTTCCAGGTCGTCTCGTACTTGTGCACCTCCCGGATCATGTCGCCCCCGCCGTGGAACGGGGACATGCCCTCGAGCACCCGCTTCCTTACCCACAGCACCCCGATCCCGGTGGGGCCCAGCATCTTGTGCCCGGAGAACGCGAAAAAGTCGCAGCCCAGCTCCTCGAGGTCGACCCTCATGTGCGGGACGGCCTGGGCGCCGTCGACCAGCGTCAGCGCACCCGCAGCCTTGCATTTCGAGATTACTGCGGCGGCGTCCGTGATGGTCCCCATGACGTTGGACATCAGGCTGAACGCCACGAGCTTGACCCGCCCCGTCGCCAGCAGCCTGTCTAGATCCTCCAGGATCAGCTCGCCGTCGTCGTCCATCCCGATGTACTCGATCCTCGCCTTTTTTTCCCGCGCCAGCAGCTGCCACGGGACGATGTTGCTGTGGTGCTCGTATTCCGTCGTGACCACTATGTCGCCCTCCCCGACGTGGTCCCGGCCCCACGCGTACGCCACCAGGTTGATCGCCTCGGTGGTCCCGCGGACGAAGATGATCTCCGTCCTGTCCTTTATGTTGACAAAGCCGGCGACCTTGTCACGGGCCTGCTCGTAGGCCTCGGTCGCCTCCTCCGCCAGTGCGTAGACCGCCCTGTGGATGTTGGCGTTGTGGTTCCGGTAATAGTCGTCGATGGCGTCGATGACCTGGTTTGGCTTTTGCGTGGTGGACGCGTTGTCAAGGTACACCAGCGGCTTGTTCTCGCGCACGGTCCTCCCCAGTATCGGGAAGTCCTTGCGCAGGTTTCCAAATGACGATTGTGCGCTCTGCATGCCTCTCAAACCTCGACGTAGATCTCGCCATCGTCTATTTTAACATTGTATACCCGGAGGGGCGCCTCGGCCGGCGGGTTACGGGGCCGGCCGTCCTCCAGGTTGAAGACCGAGAGGTGCAGCGGGCAGCGCACCCCCTCGTCGCTCAGGAAGCCCGCGGACAGGTCCGCCTCGGCGTGCGTGCAGATCAGGTCCGTGGCGCGTACCGTGCCCCCGGAGTTTGCGAGCAGGATCCTCTTGCCGGCGTGCGCGAAGCCGAACAGGGCGCCGTCCCGCACCTCGTCTGCCCTGCAGGCCCTGACCCATCTAGCCAGTTTGACTACCTGTACTTGTAATGCTGCTCAATCTCGGCGTCCTCGTTGTACCTGGTCTCCTCGACCTCGACGAACTTTGCAAGCTCCTCGTCCGTGTTGATGGACAGCTCGCGGCCGTCCCATTTTGACTCGATAAGGTACGCTATCCAGGCCCTCACCTGGAACGACATCTTCCTGGAAAGCGGTTCCAGGAACCCCTCGACGATCGTCCTCTCGGCCTCCTCGCGGCTCAGGCACCTCGTCTTCAGGTAGAATATCTGCTCCTCGTCGATCTGCGCCACCGACGCCGAGTGGGTCGCCTTGACGTCGTTGGTGAAGATCTCCAGCCCGGGGATGGCGTCCGACTTTGCGTCGCCGTCAAGCAGTATGGAGCGCCCCGACAGGAACGAGTTGGACTTTGTGGCGTTCTCCTTGATCCGGATCATGCCCTTGAAGAGCGACTTTGACCTGTTCCGCAGGATTGACTTCTCCACCACGCGCCCCTCGGTCGCGGGGCTCTCGTGGTTGACGTTGGTCTGGATGTCGAAGGTCTGCTCGTTGTTGCCAAATACCACCTCGGAGTCGTTTGCTGACGCCCCCGTGCCGTTCAGGTAATAGTCTATCTTGTACCTGGAGAGCAGCGAGCCGAACAGGCCCGAATACCAGTTGACCCGGGCGTCCTGCTCCAGGTCGGTCCTCCTCGTGGAGAAGTTGACTGACGACTGGTCCATCATCTGCAGCGTGGTGATGTCAAGCCGGGCGTTTGCCCGCGCGGTGGTGTTCAGCAGCTCCAGGTAGGCCTGCTGCTTCTGCGCCGCGGGCGAGTACAGCTCCTGCACTATCGTAGCCCTGCTGCCCTCCTCCGCGTGGATGATGTTCCTGGATATGGTGGAGACGCCGTCCTCGGAGAGGCACGACAGTATGTGCACGGGATCCTCCACCACGAGGTTCCTCGGCACGTAGACGAACACCCCGGTGTTGAACGCGGCGTTGTTCAGGGCGGTGAACTTGTCATCCTCGGGATCCGAGGACTCCAGCGCCCGCCTGACCAGGTCGGGGTGGTCCGCCACGGCGCTGCCGATCGAGCTGATCACCAGCCCCTCGGACCGCAGGCCCTCGGGGACGTTGATGCTGCCGATGTTCGTGCCGACTTGCACGATGCCGGTCTGCCCCTCCACCTCGCCGAGCCGCTTTTGCAGGAACGCTGGGACGGAATCGGCCGTATCTGGCGCCAGCGAGACCTGGCCCGGATCCATCTTTTGCGCGTCGGTATACTTGCTGTACAGCGCTGACGTCTCCACGGGCAGGCGCCCGTATACCGAGAGGGAGTTCTTCCTGTACTCGTTCAGCCAGGCCGGCTCGTTCTTCGACGACGAGATCTCGTCTATGTGATCCTGGCCTAGGTTTGAAAGGATTTGCGGCATGTCGGTTCGGTCGGGGCTAGCCTACTGAATCGTCCATTTCCAGCTTGATGAGCCTGTTCAGTTCCACGGCGTACTCCATCGGGAGTTCCTTCGTGAACGGCTCCATGAACCCGTTGACTATCAGTGAAAGCGCCTCCTCCTCAGTAAACCCCCTGCTCATCAGGTAGAATATCTGCTCGTCGCCGATCTTCCCCACCGTCGCCTCGTGGGTGATCGTGGCGTCCTCCTGGTTGATCTCCATGTACGGGTAGGTGTCGGTCTTGGAGGTGTCGTCCAGGAGCAGCGCGTCGCACCTGACGGTGGACTTGACGCCCGTGGCGCCCTTGGCCACGTTGAGCAGCCCCCGGTACGTGGAACGCCCGTCCAGCCTGCTGACGGACTTTGACGTGATCTTCGAGGTCGTGTTCGGGGCCAAGTGGACCATCTTTGCGCCCGTGTCCTGGTGCTGGCCTTTCCCGGCGAACGCGATCGAGAGCGTCTCCCCGTACGCGCGCTCGCCCAGCAGGTAGACCCCCGGGTACTTCATGGTCAGCCTGCTCCCGATGTTCCCGTCGATCCACTCCACCGTGGCCCCCTCGTACGCGTACGCCCGCTTTGTGACGAGGTTGTACACGTCGTTGCTCCAGTTCTGTATGGTGGTGTAGCGCAGCTTCGCGTCCTTGTGCGCGACCAGTTCGACCACCGCGGAGTGCAGGGATTCCGACGAGTACACGGGGGCGGTGCAGCCCTCGATGTAGTGCACTTCTGCTCCCTCGTCCACTACGATCAGCGTCCTTTCGAACTGGCCGATGTTCTCGGCGTTGATCCTAAAGTATGCCTGCAACGGCATGTCTACCTTGATGCCGGGGGGCACGTAGATGAAGGATCCCCCGCTCCATACCGCGCTGTTGAGGGCGGCAAACTTGTTGTCCTCGGGCGGTATGACCTTGCCGAAGTACTTTCTGAAGATCTCCGGCTGCTCCTTCAGGGCAGAGTCCGTGTCAAGGAACAGCACTCCCTGCTTTTCCAAGTCCTCCCGGAGGTTGTGGTACACCACCTCGGACTCGTACTGCGCCCCCACTCCCGCCAGGAACTTCTTTTCGGCCTCGGGGATTCCCAGCTTGTCAAAGGTGTTCTTAACGTCCTCTGGGACGTCGTCCCAGTTCTTCTCGGTCTTTTCGGACGCCTTTGCATAGTAGTAGATGTTCTGGAAGTCGATCACGCTGAGGTCCCCTCCCCACGTCGGCATCGGCTTGCTCATGAAAATTTCGTAGGAACGCAGCCTGAAGTCGAGCATCCACTGCGGCTCGCCCTTCATCTTGCTGATTCCGATTACGGTCTCCTTGGTCAGGCCCTTCTTGCTCAGGTGGACGTACATCTCGGTAGAGTCCTTAAAGTCGTACTTCGAGTAGTCCATGTCTAGGTTTTCAGTGGCCATATAGAGAATAACTCCGTTATATTATAAATACATGAGGAAAAATAGGCGTAGCTAAATAGCTGGGGCCAAACTGCGCGCGTCCGGCCCCGGCGGGGGGCGGATCCGCCCTCCCGCGCGATCCGCCGCTCCCTGGAACCGCCGGCTTCGCGCCGCCGGCCGCCGCAAACGGGATCCCGCGAAATCCGCGGCGTCATGCGGCGCTGGGGGGGCTGGCCGTCTTCCGGATCCCGACGGGCGCCGCATTCCCAAAAAGCTTTTTAATGACAACTGGGGACAAAGTCCATGGAAACGAGTCTGGTAAAGCAGGTAAGGGCAGAGGAGAACTCGAAGATCAAGGCGCTCCAAAAGACCATCTCCGACACGAAGGCATCCCTGAAGAAGGCAAGGAAGGAAGCAAGGAAGAAGATAAGGGCTACGAAAAAGTCCGAGGTGGAACGAATCAGGGCCGAGAAGATTCAGGCAAAGGAGGAAGCTAGGAGGCGCGCCATAGAGGCAAAGAAGAACGTCAAGAGGATGCGAAAGCGCGTCAAGGAGACGAGGCACACGGCCAAGCAGGAAGCCCGCGCAAAGATCAAGGACGCGAAGAAGGCCCTAAAGGATGCAAAAAAGCACCCCGAGAAGGCCGCGGCTGATCCAAAGCCGTCCAAGGCAGAGGCTAAGGCCTGAAACTGTCCAGTTCTTGGACGAGTTTTTGGTAGAGCTCGCTTCGTTTGTTTTTTTCCGAAGCCACGATCTCCGTAAAGTCGGGAAACTCCCTGCGGTTCTTCTCCAGGTACCCTACGAAGACGTCGCAGTCGTGTATGTCGCCCGCGAGCTTCTGCAGGAACTTCAGGTTGGTGATGAGCTTGTCGTGGGCGTCCGCCGGGAACAGTTCCAGCACGTACCTCAGTTTTTTGGCGTCCTTGCGCAGGGAATGCAGTTCGTCCATGTTACCCTCGTCCCCCATCACGGCGGGGACGCGGCCCTTGATGCTCTTGACCAGCGCGATGATCCGCTTCTGGGACCTCGAGTCGTCGGGCCCGGACGTCTTGACCACCACCCTCCCGGACTTGGAGATTTTGGCGGCCAGGTCCAGCGCCTTGGACAGCCTCTTGAGCTTCATTCCGTTTGTGAGCACCGAGATCCTGGAACTGGGATCATAGCCGTACTGCGCCAGCTTTTCCAGTATGATGTCGTGGTCCCTGATCAGGCTGTTCAGAGAGAAGAGGCTCCTGTACATCGAGATCATCCTCTTGGACTGCTTGGTCTTGCCCGATTTCGGAAACACCGAGTACGCCGCCTCCAGCCTGCGGATGGAGGTCCTGATGTCGTGGATGTTCTTCTCCGACGGGTGCTCGATGTAGGATTCCAAGACAGAGTGCACCCGGCCCAACCTTGCGAAGAATACGTCTAGGAAAGACTCAGGCCGGCTCATGCCACCTTTGCCAGGAATCTGCTGATCCGTCGCTGCAGCATGACGTTTACCTGCTCCTGCGTCCTGTTCCCGTCCATCGAGATCAGGTTGTATTTCTGCTGCAGGTGCTGGAACTCTTTTGCAAGCTTCCTCTGGTATAATATGAAGGACTCGAACATGTCTTCGGACAGCCCCATGTCGGCGCCCGACTCGTAATAGTCGAGCGACCGCTTCTTCTCAAACACCCTGTGGACCAGCTTGAAAGGATCCACGTCCAGGTAGAACACCAGGTCGGGCACCAGCGCGAAGCTGTACAGGTTTGAGGACCACCCCCTCTGGATCCCGCGTACCGTGTTCCTGGCCATCAGCGTGTAGATGTACCTGTCGGCCAGGACCACGTATCCCGCCTGGAGCGCCGGGATTATCTTCTGCTCCAGCTGGTCGGCAAAGTCGGCCGCGTAGAACAGGGCGCTGGTCCTCTTCCCCAGGGAGACGTTCCTCTTTGCCTCCAGGATCCCGCCGCCTATGAGCTCCGAACGCTTCAGCCCCGTGTTCAGCACCGCGAATCCGTCGGCCTCCAGCTGCGTGGTAAGCATCTCGATCTGCGTGCTGCGGCCGGACGCGTCGGGCCCCTCGATCACTATCAGCCTGCCGCTGATCTCGAGGTCCTGCATGTACGGGATCCCGCCGAACTTGGCGGAGCCGTACCAGACCAGCTTGCGGTTTTTCCAGTGGCGCGTGAGTCCCGTGCGCATCATGGCACCTCCAGCATCGCCTTCTTCATCTTCGGGGTGAGCAGCTGCATTATCCTGCTCCGCATGATCTTCTGCTGCTCCTGGATCCCGAACGTCGCGTCGATGACCGCGAAGTTCTCCCTCTTGGCCATGGACTCGTACTGCTCGATTATCTTGCTTTGGAATATCCTGTAGCTTTCGTAGATGTCGTTGCTCAGGTTCAGGTCCATGCCCGCCTCGTAGTGCTTCAGCTTCGGCCTCCCGGACAGGATCCTGTCCATCGATATGTCTATCGGCACCCTGAAATAGAATGCCAGGTCAGGCTTTAGCGCAAAGTCATATATCTTCCTCACCCACTGCGGGTTGCACCCCCTCGTGACGTCCCTCGCGTACGCCGTGTAGACGTACCTGTCTGCCAGCACAAAGTACCCGGCGCGCAAGAGCGGCAGGATGTTCCTTTCGAACCGATCCGCAAAGTCGGTCGCGTGCAGCAGGCTGAACGTGGTGGGCGTGAGGTTCGCCTTCTTCTTTCCCTTGGAGGTCACCGACTTTACCATGTTAGACGAGTTCCATTCCGTGAGGAACACCTCGAAGTTGTTGAAGCGGAGCCATTTTTCCACCAGGCGCAGCTGTGTAGACTTTCCCGAGCCGTCGATCCCCTCCACGACGATCAGCTTCCCTGGTATGTCGTATTTTTTAATGGACTGCTTCGAACTGGACAACGCTATGGTTACCATGCCAATGACGGGTATAAATTCCCTATGCAACCCGGCTCGAGTCCGGGCCGGGCGGCCCCCCCCCCCCCGAATCTGGCGGCGGCCGGTCTTGCGCGTGCCGCGTCGGCGCGCCCCGGGGGCCGCCGGGCCGCGGGATCGTGCGGCCCTACCCGCTGCGGATCGTGAACTTTGCGGATATCCCGAGCGCGTCCTCTGCCCGCGAGCACGCCCGCCGCAGCAGGGACTCGGGGAACGTGCCGCCTGCAGTGCAGACGTCCATGCTGAGCGAGCGGGGGGCCCCGGATGCAGGCCTGGCCGTCGTTCCGGCCTTGTGGAAGACGTCGCAGAGGGATACCGCCGCAGAGATTTTTTCGACCGTCTTCTCGTCGGACGGTTCCAGGATGCCCCCATACCGGGAAAGCAGGTTCCCCGCCTCCCCCGGCGCCCCGGCACATGCAACCGACAGCGCCACTATGAGATGATCCCTGTGGGACAGCGGGCCGTCGTCGTCCAGGATCGATCTCAGCGCGCCGTCGGCGCCGCCGGGCGCTGGCGGCATGCCGATTTGCGCGACTGCCTCCGCCAGCAGCGCCCCCTCGCGCTCGGTGAACAGGCCCATCGAGAGCAGCAACCGCGCCAGTTCCTCGGCGTGCCTTGGAAAGGCCGCGGGCCGGCGTGACAGGCGGATCAGTTCCCGCACGTGTCCGTCGCCGATCTTGTGGGCGGCAAACTCCCCCGGGAACCGGAGCGAGAGGGACAGAGCTCCCTCCCGCAGCGCCCGCGTGCTCATTACCAGCGAGCGGAACCCCAGTTTTTTCACGAGTTCCGAGATCACCGTCAGGCCGGCGTGGACGACGTGGGCCCGGCCCGGCCCTATGGGCCCGATCGCCGCCAGCTCGTCCTGGGTCTTCGGCACGAGGTCCCGCAGGATCGACTCCACGGACTTGGACGTCATGGCGTAATTGTGCAGCTTCGGCAGGGGGTAGCCTGCCGTCGTCTGGTCGTACTGCACCATTGCGCGCAGCGTGCCCCCGACTCCCACCAGGACCGGATCGTCGGAGCCCGACAGCCCGAGGGACTCCCTGGAGGGCAGGCGCCCTGCAACGTAGGAGCGCATGGACTCGAGGCCCTCGGCGGAAAGCGCCCCGCCCGCCGAAAACCTCTGCGTGAGGCGGATGGCGCCGAGCGGCAGGGAGGACACGCTCAGGATTTCAAAGTCCCTCGAGGACACGATCTCGATGCTCCCTCCCCCGATGTCAAAGAACACCACCGACGGGAGGTCCATCGAGCAGATCGCGCCGGCGTAGGAATAGAGGGCCTCCTCGCGCTCCGACAAGACCTTGAAGTCGATGCCGGTCTCACGGCGGACGCTGCCGAGGAAGGCCTCCCGGTTCGAGGCTTCCCGCACTGCGCTGGTGGCGATCGCGACGACGTGATCGATCCGGTCAGAGCCCATGGCACTCTTGAAGGACTCGAGCGTCTCGATGGTGTGCGCCAGGCGGCTGTCCGAGATGGCGCCGTCGGCCATCCCGGCCGCGAGTTTTACCGCTACCGACTCGTGGTGGTACGGCCTGTACGAGCCGTGCATGCCGGCGGAATAGCTGACCATCTTCAGGGTGTTTGATCCGAGGTCTATCACCGACGCCTTTGCGGGCATGCCGGCGGCGCCCGGGCCACCCGGTCGGGGCGTTTGTGCCATTACACCCTTGCGGGGCCGCACAAAGCTAAAAAAAGTATCTGCCGCGCATCCCGTGGCGGGCCCGGGGCTACTTGCAGAGCCTTCTGAGCTGCTTCGGGGTCAGTATGCTCCGCAGGATTCCGGTGACCGCGGAGTTAGTGGCGGAGCCCTGCATGTGCGCAAAGCCGCCTTTCTTAAGGGAGATGGAGACCTCGTGGCTCCCCTGTGATATTATGGCGCCGATCAGATCGCTGAGGAGGGGCTCGTGGCCCACCAGCATGACGGAGGCGTCGGGGTTCAGGGTCGAGAGCTTTTGCAGGATTGCGCCGGCGTCGAACTCGGGCTTTAGCTCGTCCCAGTACGCGATGGGGCGCTTCTTCCTTTTCACGTACTTCGAGGCGATCTGGGCTGTCTGCTTTGCCCTCAGCAGGGGGCTGGACGCTATGTAGTCCAGTTCGAGGTCCATGTCCTTGATTGCCTTGGAGATGCAGTGGAGCTCCTTCTTTCCGGCCTCGGTCAGCTTCCGGTTGGAGTCGCTTTTTACCGTCAGCAACCGTTCCTCCGCCTTGCCGTGCCTTAGAATATAGATATCCACAACAACATATTATATGTTCATTATTTATTTAAAATGACAATATTTTGCATAATCTATATAGAAAATGGCCCGGTGCCGGAAAACGCGGCCGGCCGGGTTCCCCGTGGGCGGCCTACCGGCCCGACAGCGCCGCCCCCAGCGTCTCGAAGGAGCCAGCCACGGTGTGCACCCCGGAGACGGCGTGGTCCACGTGAAACTTTGCAAGCTCGCCTGCGGTGAACGGGCCTATGGCCACCACGTGCATCCCGGACAGGGCGTCTGCGAGGTCGGCCTCCGCGTGATCCCGGGTCATGATCTCGAAGAAGCCGCGCACTGACGAGGCGCTCGTGAACACTATGCCGTCCACCCCGCCCCGCGAGAAGAGCCCGCGGAACTCGTCCCACTGGGACGTGTCGCGGAACGCGCGGACGTCGTAAAGGTGGAGCTCCAGCACGTCGATCCCGATCTTGTTCAGCAGGTCCTTCAGGAACGGCGTGGACGCCCCGCTGCGCGGCACTATCGCCTTCTTGCCCACCGCGTTGATCCTCGTGAACACCTCCCCTACCCCGACCGAGGAGAACGTCCTTTCTGGCATCAGGTTCACCCTGATCCCCTCGCCCTCCAGGGCGTCCCGGGTCTTGGGGCCCACCGCCACCACGGTCGTGTTGGCCACCGCCAGCCGGAGCTCCCCCTCCCGCGACGACTCCCTCGCGGTGTCGAACAGCAGCCTTGCGGCCTTGGAGCTCATGAACACCGAATAGTCCGGGGCGTATTCGTCCATCGAGTCCAGGAACTCGTCCACTATCCCCGGGCCCTTGCTGACCAGCTCGATGGCAGGGATTGGCAGCGGCCTCACGTTGTTGCTTTTGGCCAGCTCTATGAACTCGCCGGCGTCCTCCCTGGAACGCGTTATCGCGATCGTCTTTGCGCCTGCAGTCATCTCCACCCGATCTCCTTGGACAGGGTGACCACGTTGCCGATTATAATGTTTGCAGGGGGCCTGATCTTGCCCGCCCTCACCCGCCTCCCGATGTTCGACACCGTCCCGGTCACCATCCTGTGCCGCGGCGTGGTACCGTTCTGGATGACCGCCGCCGGCGTGTCCTTGTCCATGCCCCCCTCCACCAGCTGGCCGCATATGTAGTCAAGCCTCGACAGGCCCATCATTATGACTATCGTGTCGACCGACTTTGCAAGGCGCTTCCACCTTACCGACCTGGACCCCTTTCCGGGATCCTCGTGGCCCGTGACGAACGCCACCGACGACGCGTGCCTCCTGTGGGTGAGCGGGATCCCCGAATACGTGGCGGAGCCTATGCCGGAGGTTATGCCAGGCACTATCTCGTACCTTATGCGGTTCTTCCGGAGGAACTCGGCCTCCTCGCCCCCGCGCCCGAAGATGATCGGGTCCCCGCCCTTGAGGCGCACCACGTGCCGCTTTGACCTCGCATGCCGCGCCATCAGCTCGTTCGTGACGTCTTGGTGCGCGGCGTCGTCGCCCACCGCGCGTCCGACGTATACCTTCTCGGCGGTCTTCGGCACCATCGAGAGTATCTTCTTGCTGACCAGCCGGTCGTACAGGACCGCGTCGGCCTTTTGTATCAGCTCCACCGCCCTGACCGTGATGAGCTTCGCGTCGCCGGGGCCGGCGCCCACGAGGTACACCTTGCCCGTCATCCCCCGTTCCACTCCTCGAGCCGCTCCCTCCAGTTCAGCGCGAGATCGCCGAGGCCCCTCTCGCGGAGCTCCCTGCCGGCCAGGACTCCCAGCGACGCGGGATCCGACTTGGGCCCGGTCTTCTCCACTGCCAGCGACCTCGAGCCATCCACCGAGAACGCGGATGCCCTGAGCGTCAGCTCCCCCCCTCCGGCCCTGGCATAGGCGCCCACCGGAAAGCGGCACCCGGAATCCACCGCGGACGACAGCGCCCGCTCCGCCTCCGCCTCCAGGCGGGAGTCCGGATCCTCTATGCCCCCGAGCATCGACGCCGTCCCGGCGTCGCCCTCCCGCGCCACGACGGCCAGCGCGCCCTGTCCGGGGGACGGCACGAAGTCGTCTAGCGGCAGCACCTCGTGCCTTACGCCGAGCCCCAGCCGCCCGATCCCGGCGGCGGCCAGGATTACCGCGTCGTAGTCGGGGCCGCCAACCTTCCCTATCCTGGTCCCTATGTTTCCCCGCACCGGCTTGACGGCGATGTCGGGCCTCTTTCTCGTGGCCTGGACTGCGCGCCTCAGGCTGCTCGTGCCGACCGTCGAGTTCGGCGGCAGCCCCTCCAGCGTCGAGCCGTCGGCCGAGACCAGCACGTCGTTGGCGGGCGCGCGCTTTGGGACGCACGCCAGGCGCAGGCCGGCCGGCAGGCCGGAGGGCACGTCCTTCATGCTGTGCACCGCAAAGTCCACCCTTTCTTCTGCCACGGCCAGGTCCACCTCCCTTTCGAACATCCCCCTCTGGTCTATCGCGAACAGCGGGCGCGCGTCGGTGTCGCCCCTCGTGGTTATCCGCACCACCTCGTAGTCGCATCCCGGGTTTGCCTCCGCCAGCCGGCGAATCACCCATTCCGTCTGTGCCAGGGACAGCGGGCTTCCCCGGGTACCCACGAGGTACTTCAATTCCTTACCGCCTTGAGCGCGTCCCCGTACGCGTCAAGCGCCCTGGCCAGGTCCTCCCCGGTGTGCGCCGCGGAAAAAAACACCACCTCGAACTGGGACGGCGCCACGAATATGCCGTTCTTGAGCAGCGCGGAGAACAGCCTCCCGAACTTCTTGGCGTCGGCCCCCATGGAGGACGCATAGTCCGTGACCGGCGCGTCGGAGAAAAAGATCTGCATCATCGAGGAGGTGAAGTTGACCTGGTGCGGTATCCCGCAGTCGGCGGCCAGATCGTCCACCCCCCTGGAAAGCCTCTCGCAGTAGCGCTCCAGCCTCGGGTACATCCCGGCCTTCAGCCTGTCCATCGTCCTGACCGACGCCAGCGCGGCGCTGACTGATACCGGGTTTCCCGCGAACGTGCTTGCCTGGTAGACCCTCCCCCCCGGGGCCAGCTGGTCCATGATCCGCCTGCTGCCGCCCACCGCCGCGATCGCAAACCCGTTGCCCAGCGCCTTCCCTAGCGTGGTGATGTCAGGCCTTATGCCAAAGCTCCGCTGCGCCCCGCCCGGGGAGACCCTGAACCCGGTGACCACCTCGTCGAAGATGAGCGGGACGCCGTGCTCCCTGGTGACCTTCCTCACGTGCCGCAGGAAGTTTTTTTCGGGCAGGACGAGCCCCATGTTCGCCATGATCGGCTCTATGATCACGCCGGCGACGTCGTCGTCCCCGGCGAGGATCCCCTCGATGTCCCCGAAGTCGTTGTACTGCGCCACCAGCGTCTGCCTCGAGACGCTTGCCGGGACGCCGTCGGAGACCGAGATCCCGTTGTGCGCGGAGCCCGAGCCGGCCCTGACCAGGACGGAGTCGTGGGCGCCGTGGTAGCACCCCTCAAACTTGACGATCTTGTTTTTCTTGGTGTGGCCCCTGGCCAGCCTGATGGCGGTCATCGTGGCCTCGCCCCCCGTGTTCACCAGCCTTACCCTGTCCACGGAGGGGAAGCTGCCAGCTATCGCCTCTGACAGCTCGACCTCCTGCTCCGTCGGGGCGCAGTAGAGCGTCCCGCGGCCCAGCTGCCCTGCGGCCGCTGAGACCACCTCCCTGCGCCGGTGCCCCAGCAGCAGGGCGCCGTAGCCGTTGCAAAAGTCCACCAGCTCCCTCCCGTCGGCGTCCCAGACGCGGCTGCCGCCGGACCTGGCCACGAAGAACGGGTACGGCTCGAAGTGGCGCACGGGGCTGGTCACGCCCGAGGGCATCACCTTCCTTGCCCGGGCGAACAGTCTTCTGGACTTTGGCAACGCCGTACTTGGGGGCCCGTCATTATTATTCGTACATCTTCGGTTCACGGGCCCCGCGGCAAGCTCCGCCGCGGGCGCGGCCGGGCACGGGAGGGGGACGCCCGGCACTGCGGGCAGCCGCCGCGGGCGCGGGTCACCGCGGCCGGCGCGTCCCCGGCCTCATGCGCCGGATGGCAAGCGCCGCCGCGGGCGCGGCCGAGCCCAGGAACGGGGCGGTCCAGTACAGCCAGAGGCCGTCGTAGATGCCCGTCACCGCCGCCGGCGCCAGCGAGCGGATTGGGTTCATCGACGCGCCGGAGACATGGCCGAAAAAAAACACGTCCAGTGCCACTATCCCTCCGACCACCGCACTTACGACCAGCGGGGCGCTCTTGGCGCTGATGGCCAAGAGTATCCCCCCCATCAGGAAGGCGGTCGCGAGGGCCTCGATGCCGAAGACCGCGGGCAGCGGGTATCCCGGGTCGGGCGCGTTCAGCCCCAGCTTTGCGAAGTTTCCCACCGCGTACCGGACGAACAGGCTCCCAGATATCGCCCCCGCCGCCTGCGCGGCAAGGTACAGCGGGATGAGCCCGGGCCGGAGGTAGCCGGAGATCGCAAACCCGACGGTCACCGCCGGGTTGAAGTGGGCCATGGAGTACCTGCCGAATGCCAGGACCAGCACGAACAGGCCGACGAAGTGCACCAGCGCCACGAAGGGGGCGCCCAGGGAGAACCCCACCGAGCCGTCGTACGCGATGGATCCGGTGGCCGCCACCACCAGCCCGAAGGTGCCGACCATCTCCGCGACGAATATGTTGACCCGCCGTGCGCGCGTCATTGCTTCTCGAGCCGGGCCGCCAGCTCCACGACCTTGCGCTCTATGGCGTCCCTGATGATCCTGACGTCCCGCAGGGGCTTGCCCTTCGGATCGGGTATTCCCCAGTCCTCGACGCCGCCGGCGGGGAACGCCGGGCACGACTCGCCGCCCATGCACCCCATGCTGACTGCCTTGGCGGGGGGCAACACGTCCTCGCCCGTCAGGGCCTTCGGCGCGCCGGACAGCTCTATCCCCACCTCCCTCATCGCCTCCACCACCACGGGGTTCAACCGGGCGGCGGGCATGGTCCCCGCGCTGGACGCCCGGAGCGACCCGGGCGCGTGCCTCTTGAAGAACGCCTCCGCCATCTGGCTCCTGCCCGCGTTCTCGACGCATATGAAGACCACCTTGGCCCCTTCCATAAAATTCATATAAATCTGGATTTATATAAATCTAGGTTAATATGAATGGGGTTACCCTGCTGAGGTGCATCTGCGACGACACCAGGTTCGAGATCCTGGAGCTGCTCGGGAAGAGGGGGGAGATGTGCGTCGGCGACCTCGTGTCGGCCGTGAGGAAGGGCCAGCCACTGGTGTCGCACCACCTGGGGACCCTGAGGCGGTGCGGGATAGTGAGGTCGAGGGCTGACGGGAAGAGGATGCTGTACGCGATATCAAGCAGGGAGCTGCGCGACCTGATCAGGGGCGTCACGGCCGCGGGCAGGAAGATCCCCGTCCTGTGCGACGGCGCGGGCTGCTGCTAGGGCGGCCGCCCCTCAGAACGGCTTGTTGACCTCGCGGGTGAAGACGTAGCCCGCCAGCACCACCATCGCCGCCACGAACGCGGCGATTATCCCGACGCTGAGCAGCGCCGGGACGTCGGCCTCGGAGACCCCTGTCATCATCTCCCGCACGAGCAGGACGGTGTAGGTCACCGGGTTCAGCCTGGCCGCCGCCGCCAGCCAGTCCGGCATCAGCTCCAGCGGGAACAGGGCCGGGCTCAGCATGAACAGCGGCATCCCGAGGAAGTTTATCACCCCCCAGAACGTCTCCTGCGACTTCGCGGTGGCCGCGACAACCACGGAGATCCCGGAGAAGCCCAGCGAGAACAGTATGACTATGGCCATGATCGGCGCGATCATGAGGGGGTTGGGGAAGCTCACCCCTATGGCCAGGGCGATCCCCAGTATGAGGCTGGCCTGGAGCGCCGCGATCAGTGATATGGCAGACATCTTCCCGAGCGCGATCGCCGAGCGCGACACGGGCGAGGTCAGCGCCTTGTTCATGAACCCGTAGCGGCGGTCCCAGAGCGTGTTGACGCCGCCGAAGATGCTCGTGAATATCGCGGTGAGGATTATCACCCCGGGCGCCATGAACTCTATGTACTGGCCGTCGAACCCCACGGACTGGATCAGGGGCTCGGTCCCGGCAAACGTGTTCCCTATGACGACGATCCATATGGCCGGCTGTATGAGCCTGATCAGGACGCCGCTGCGGGACTTTTTGTACCTCTTCAGCTCGCGCCAGAACACCGTGTACGCGTCGTACGCCAGGGCGCTCATAGCCGCAGCCTCCTCATCCTTGCGCGCCCGGATCCACGGTCGTAGCCGGCCCCGCCGTCGCGGATCTGGCGTCCCGTGTACGAGATGAAGACGTCGTCCAGCGTCGGCTGCGTCATCGAGATGGACCTTATCTTGACTCCCATGCGCGAGGAGATCCGGAAGATCTCCGGTATGACCTCGGCGCCGTGGGACGCAAACAGGGTCATCCGGCCCGCGTCGTCCGTGGCCTTTGAGATTTGCGGGAGCCGCCCCAGCTCGGACAGGAACTCCCCGCCGGAGCCGTCCCCCTCGTAGCTCAGGGAGATCACCCCGCCCCCCAGGTCTCTCTTCATTCCATGTGGCGAGCCCATGGCCTGGATCGTCCCGTCGTCGATTATCCCGACCCGGTCGCACAGGCGGTCGGCCTCCTCCATGTAGTGGGTGGTGAGGAATATGGACATGTCAAACTCCCCGTGGATACTCCGGATGTACTCCCAGATCTTCCTCCTGGTCTGGATGTCCAGGCCGACTGTAGGCTCGTCCAGGAACAGGACCTTGGGCCTGTGGAGCAGCCCGCCCGCTATGTCGAGGCGCTTGCGCATCCCCCCGGAGTACGTCAGCACCGGATCGTTTTGCTTCCCCTCCAGCTCGATCAGCCCCAGCACCTCGTCGATCCGCCCGTCGATCAGGCCGCGCGGGATGTGGTTCAGCCTGGCCTGCAGGACCAGGTTTTCCCGGCCGGTGAGGTACTCGTCCACGGCGGTGTCCTGCTGGACGTACCCTATGTTCTGCCGCACCCGGTCGGGCCTCGCGAGCACGTCGTGGCCGGCTATCAGGGCCATGCCCGACGTGGGCTTGAGCAGCGTGGTGAGCATCATCATCGTGGTGCTCTTGCCGGCGCCGTTGGGCCCCAGGAAGCCGAAGATCTCGCCGGATTCCACCTCGAATGACACGCCGTCGACTGCCTTCGTCTCCCCGAAGTGCTTTGAGAGCGACCTTACCTCTATGGAATGCAACAGCTTGATCGCTTCTGGCAATTATAAATTGCTAAGTTTTTCGGGCCGGGCCGGGGGCGCCGGGCGATCCGGGCCCGCGTGGAAAAACCAATTTAAGGAACGCCGCCGGGCGTGTATGCATGAGGGGGCTTTGCCAGAAGTGCTTTTCTACCAACATGGAGACCTTCATACAGGACGGCATCCCAGTCTGCGCCGCGTGCAGGAAGGCAGGGTAGCTCCGGGGGCGTTACTCGGACGCCTTGAACTCGTCCCGGGTCATCTTCAGGATGACCTGCTCGCCGACCCCCCAGATCTCCGACTTTGGGAGCATCCTGGAGTGCATCATGCCGGTGCCCACCTCTATGGACTCGATCTCGTTAGTGGCGTGGTCCCTGTGGATCCGCTTTAGCGTGCCCAGCTTGTGCTGGTCGATGTCGACCACCGGGATCCCGGTCCTGATGGGGGGCCTGCTGAGCAGCAGGGTCTCGCCGGTAAACTTGTCGACATAGTCCGTGGGCAGGAAGTAGTCCTTGTGGAACCCCTGGTGCACCGTGACGCCGGAGACCGTGAGCGCGTCCCGGTCGATGTGGACGTGCTTTACCCTGCCGTACTCGATCCCCTCCCTGTCTATGACCTTGTTTCCCACAAAATCATCGGCCGCCGTCACGTTTCCGGGCATGCCTTCCAGGCTGGATGACATGTACGATGCTGGAGGGATTCGCTTATCATACCGGGTATCATAATTTGCCACCAATGGGGTTAAATTACTTGACGCGGGACAACGTGCATGGGGGGCGCCGCGGTGACGTTCAGGGCCACGCTGGGCACGACCGGGAGGAGGACCTCGAGGGCGCACTCCGTTACGCTGCGGGCCGTGAGGTACGGCGGGGAGATATACTTTTCAAGGCACAGGCCGGACTCCGACTGGTTCAAGAACGCGCTGGCAGACCCCGAGGTCACCGTCCGGTACGGCGGCAGGACGTACGCCGGGAGGGCCGAGGCGGTGGAGGACGAGGGGCTGAACCGCGAGATATCCCGGCTAAAGTACCCCGGGGAGGCCAGGGCCTCCGAGAGGAGGGTCTCGATAAGGGTCACACTATATGGACGATAGTGCTCAGCCCCCTCCTCTCGACCTCGGTGCCGCCATCGACCTCGCATACGGTGACCGTGAACGAGATGACGTCGCGCTGCCGCGCCTCCTCGGCGTGCAGCAGGAGGCGGATGTCCATAAAGTCGAACTCCCCGGCGGGCAGGTCGGCCTCGTCCAGGCGCGCGTTGCAGGTGGACTCGATCCTGAACCTGTTGTCCTTGAAGTGGAAGCCCAGCCGCATCTTCCTCCCCTCCCTTCCGCTGGCCTTGACGTTTACATCGATGGCCCCGGGGCCGGCCTCCGTGTAGCCGGACTTGCCGTTTACGAACACCCCGACCTCCAGCGGCTTCCCGGCTGTCGACTCTGCCATCTTCTGTATGCCGTCGTTCATCACCACGTCGACTGCCTTGATCGTCTGGGCCACCTTGGCGATCCAGTCGTTGGTCCGCCGGATTATGGCCCTTACCCCGGAGCGCCTCCTCCTGTCCTCGTCCTCCGGGAGCTTGTAATAGTCCACCCACGCCTCGTAGTCGCGGGAGATGTCCCTGATGAAGTCCATGCATGTCCTCTTGTACTCGTTGACGTCGTCGGTCCTCTCCGCGGCGTCGTCGGTCCGCATGCCGTCGTAGTCCATGGGCATCGCCATGGGGTGGCTCCGACGCCACGACTAAAAAACCAATCCTGCCGGCGGGGCCAATGGTTATAACCTGAGCCGTGGCCTGCAATGTCATGATGTTCTCGGAGATGACCCGGGACCTCCAGGATCGGCTGAGGAGCGACCTGGCTCAGATACGCTTCCTGCTGAAGAAGAACCCGGCCATGGGCTACTCCAGGATAGTGGAGATCGGCAGGGAGGTGGGCAGGAGGTACGGCGTCAAGCTGGTGGTCAACTTCCCGAAGGAGGGCAGGATAGAGGAGTTCGACATGTACGGCAGGAGGGACCTGAGCCTGATCGTGGACTATGACAGGAAGCGGTTCCCGATAGACAGGGGCCTGATCAAGGCCAAGGCCGTGGAACTGCTCGGGGACGTGCAGGTGTCGGACGCCTACATGTACGAGAACAAGGAGGGGGTGAGGGTGTCTGCGGACGACTGGAAGATAGACATACTGCCTCACTCCGTCCACGTGTGGACGGAGTTCACCGACGGGGTCACGGAGTTCTGCGACTGGCTGCTGGAAAACGCGTACGGGATGAAGGGCGGGTAGGCTCAGGCGTCCTCCAGCCGCTCAAGCAGCCCGTGCGCCTCGTAGTTCTCGGGCTCCAGGTCCAGTATCTTCCTGCAGCAGTCGATCGCCTCGTCCCTCTGCTGCAGGGCCAGGTGCGCGTTTGTCTTCAGCTTCAGCGCCTCCGCGTCGCCGGGCTCCAGGCGCAGCGACTTTTCAAAGTACGGCAGCGCCTTTTCCGGCTCCTCCACTATGAAGTAGATGCTGCCCATGATGAACATGAAGTTCGAGTCGTCCGCGTGGTCCTGCTCGATCCTGTGGCCCAGCTCCAGGGCCTCGGCGTACTCGCCGTCCCTGACCAGCTTTTTCAGGCGGCGCTTTGGATAACTAAAGAGCCCCGTCATCGTCGATCAAAGCGTCATTGCGGGGGCTCATCCGAGCCATAACGGCGGCGCCCCCGTGGTGCCGGAGTCGTTCTGGCCCGGGATCTTCACGATCCCCTCCTGGATCAGGTACTGGATCCCCTGCACGAACGACGCGTCGTCTATCTGGCCCTCCGCCCACCAGCCCGCGTTGGTCTTCACCCACGACGGGATCTGGTTGTTTCCGGCGCCCGTGCTCGGCGCGGTCGGCGGAATGTTCATGATCCCCTCCCGGATCAGGTACTGGAGCCCCTGCACGAACGACGCGTCGTCTATCTGGCCCGTAGCCCACCAGCCCGCGTTGTTCTTCACCCACGACGGTATGCCCTGGCCGCCTGCGGCGGCCGGCGCGGACACCGGGATGTCTATCTGGACGTAGTCGGTCGGATCCGACGGCACTACCCCCTCAGGGGCCAGCCCGTAAATCAGAACCACGTAGTGCGCCATCCCGGGTTCCTCGTTTACCACCATGTCCACGATGGCCTGGCCCGACGGGGAGTACAGGTGGTGGCGGCCCTCGTCGTCGGCGAGCGAGCGTATGGGGTTCAGGTCGTCGTCCACCACCAGCAGGTCGTACTGCACCTGGTTCAGGAACTCGGTGTCGTCGAACTTGCTGATGAACTTGATCAGCCACTGCATCTCGCAGCCCTGGACCGGGTACTCCGGGCCGTAGAATACGTGGACCTGGTACTGGAAGTTCTTCGACGGCTTCTTTACGCTGACCTTCTCAAAGCTCTGCTGGCAGCCCTTTGCAAGCTGCTCGTCGATCGACGGGACGATGTCCACGAAGGGGCTCGTTTTCACGTTTTCCCTGTAGTCCACCAGCTCAAACCTGTATTCGGGCGGAGGGGTCCCCTCCGAGACGTGCGTGTACGTGTAGGCCTTTATCGGGAATGGGAAGTAGTCAGCCACCCAGACTTGGCTGGTATAGCCTCCTGTCCTCCAAGAGATTACCACGGTGTCCCACGTCCCGGCCTGGACCGTCACGGTCTCTACGGAAGTCGGGCGAATCTGCTCGCCGCCTATGTTTGCGATCTTGCCCCATGATACGTCGCGGAATGCCTTCGGTCCCTTCTTGCTGCCGTCCTCCAGCGCTGTCGCGAAGGCGGACAGCCATACGATCGATGACTTGAACGCATTCCTGTAGGTGCCCAGGTTGTCGCTGCCGCCGGTAGGCTCCGGCGCGATCTTGCCCAGCTCCATGTCGCCGACGATCGTCTTGTTCCCGTCGCGCACGACGACCTCTACGAGCCACTTCTCCTCAGTTCCGACAGTAATCACGCCCTGGATCCAGAAGCTCATGTCGAAGGCGACGCACTCCTTATAGTCCACGTGGCACATCCTGTAGGAAAAATAATCGCCCTGCTTGAGCCCCTCGCCCGCGTACCATTCGCCGTCCTTGTCAACGCCGCCTGACTGGTACTGCGCAAATGCTGCGGGCACCGAGATGGTGACCGCAAGCAGGATCACTGCCAGTGGGATCGCGGCATGCGGGGCATTCAAATCAAAAAAAATGAACGGTACGGATAGTTAAACGTTGTTCAGGCGCGGCCTCCCCGGCCAGCCCCCGCCCCCCACGCGCCCGGGCCGCGCTCCCGGGGGTACCGCGGCGGGCCCCCGGCACGGGGGCCGCGCGGCGGGGGAGACTATTGCGTAGGCAAATATAGAGGAAAAACCACCCGGATCTCAGTATGTGCGAGTGCACCAAGGTCCACCTGTACGAAGTGGAGTTCAAGCTGGACGGCATGATAGTTGTCCCCACCCACAAGAACTGCGGGTTTGCCTTGGACGAGAAGCAGTCCGAAAAGTTTACCAAGGAACTGGTAAGGACGTGGGGAATCGAGGAAGAGGACGAGGAGTAGGCAGCCGCGCGCCCTTCCGGCCGCCCGGAACCCGTCCCGTCGCGCGTCATGGAACCGGCGCAACGTCCCCCGTACGGCCACGCGCGACCTGAAAAAACGTCCCGTCGCGCGACCCGGCCTTCAGGCACAAAAAGCGGCACCGCGAAGGCAGGCTCGGGCACGGTCATGCAACAGGCTACAAAAAAAGAAAGAGAGTTATGTGTTAATGTTCGGTGTTCTTGCAAACATCCAACCTGCAATCACATGTAGCGTCACAATAACACTCACCTTGCATCGTGCAGTCACATTCAGTGTTATTTTCTGCCTGTGCCGCACAACCGCATGCTGCGTCTGACATAGTATAATATTATCACTACTTGTTTTAAAAGTTTGGTACAAAAACGCGCGTTCCCCCGGGCCCCGGGTTTGGGCCCGATCTTGGCCGCCCGGGGCCCGCGGGCCGGCCATCCGGGGGCCCTGCCGGCACCTCCCCCGGGCCCCCGCGGCGATCACCCGCGCGGCGCCAGGCCTAGGATCTCGTGGCACGCGTCCCGCGTGCGCCGGGCGTGCTGGGAGACCAGCACCGGGTCCGCCTCCAGGTCAAAGGCCGTCTTCAGGACGTGGATCAGATCGGGCCGCCGCGGGAGGGAGGCCTTCATCCTGAGGAAGTTGTCCCGGTTCACGCACCCCAGGTAGAAGTAGCAGTCGGAGAACATGGAGTTTTCCACAAAATAACCGTGCTTGCGCCCGATGGCCCCCGGGTGGCCGTTGCCCTCTGCCATGTCAGAAAAGCCGATGGTGGACTTGAGCATCCTCTCCAGCAGCGGGGGGGAGGCCCTCTCTATCCCCAGCGTCTGGGCAACCACGGACATCTTCCCGTTGATGGCGTTTTTTTCAAACCTGCGCGCGATCTCCAGCGCGTGGGAGGGGCTCGGGGGCCTCTGGTTGAGCGCGAGTATCGCGTCTGCCAGCATGTGGGAGGCGCATTTTTGCCAGCACGCGGAGAACGCCCCGGATTCCCGCGGCCCGCGCAGGCATTTTTCGCAGCAGAGCAGGGATCCCACGAGGCAGTTCCTGGCATAGTCCCGGAACAGCGCGGAGCGCCTCTGCCTGAGCCCTGACAGGAGCATCCCCAGGTCCCACGAGCCGTCCAGTACGATCCGCATGCCGTCCAGGTGCACCAGCGAGTCGGTGCGGGTCGCGTCTATGGGGCAGTGGTGCAGGTTGACGAACTGGCCCTCGTGGGGGAGGAACCGGTTGCCCTGCCGCCCGCCGTCGAACACGACCACGTCGTGATCGCACGAGTCGAACTGGTCCCCGTGCGCCCTGCACCCGCCTAGGCCGGCGGGGTGGCCTTGCAGGCCGCGGTCGGCCAGGAATTTTTCCAGGTCCATACGGGATCCTCAGGCCGGTTTTTTGTATAAACCGTCCAACCGACAATTGTTTACAAGGCAGTTCCTTTAAATTGAGACCGGGGCTGTTTTTCATCAAGCTCCTGTGGTGTAGTCCGGCTAAGCATACTGCCCTCTCAAGGCAGTGATCTCGGGTTCAAATCCCGACGGGAGCACTACCATCTGTTCGGCGGGCCCGCACCCCCGCCAGGCACCCGCAACGGGAAGCCCCCCGCCATCGCGTCCCCGGGCAGGAAGGCCGCACGGGCGATCGTGGAAGGCATGGCCGGGGACTGCCGGGGCGGGACGCCCGTGCCGCCGGAATGGCGCGCCGCCGGATCCCGTGTCTGCGCCGTGGCCCGGCCCGCAGGGGGCGCGCGGGGCGCCCACGCCTTACGGGATCCTCCCCGGCGGGAGGGTGTCGTTTCCTTAAATACGAAGGCCACGACTGCAATCCATTGGGCTTACGGGACATCGACCTCAAGGAGGAGTACCGCTCAGACAGGGATGACATAATTGGGGAGTTCATCTTCCCGTGCCTTAGAAACTGCACCGAATACGACCGGTGCGTCGACTTCCTGTCGGTGGACTCGCTGGTAACGCTCGCGGAGGATTTTGACAGCTTTGCCCCGGGCAAGGCAAGGCTGCGGATGATTACGGGCCACAAGTTCAAGACCAGGGACCTCGCGACGCTGACGAGGCTCTTCGCGGAGAGGCAGGGGAAGATCTTCGATGGGGCCAAGAAGGACCTGAGGCTGCAAAAGCTGCAGGCGTTTGAAAAGGGCCAGATCAGGATAAAGATCGCGCTGCCCAACTCCGAGCAGGTGACGGGGACGTTCTCGGAGAGGATCGGGATCTTCCGGGACGGGGACGGCCAGGCAGTCGCGTTTACCGGCATAGCCAAGGAGTCGTTCCCGACGCGCGAGATGGACTTTGAGTCGGTGGACGTCTTTACGTCATGGAACGACGGATCCAGGGTGGAGGCCAAGCAGAGGGGCTTTGAGAACCTGTGGGCCAACAGGACGGAATACGTCGAGGTGTGCGACTTTACGGTGGCGGAGGGCAACAACCTGCTCAAGTTCTCGACCGACTGGGTCTTCAAGATCTAGGTTGGGAAGGGCTCGCCCGCGCCCGCCTTGTTTTCGTAAAAGTTCATCCGGTTGATCTTGTAGTAGATCACCTCCCCCCGCCGCTCGATCACCGCGACGATGGGCTCCTTTCCCATCTGCGTGATCTGCTCGACGTTCTTCTGCATCGAGCCCATCTTCTCCTGCTGGCCCTCGCCGAGGCCAAACACCAGGAACTTGGCCGCCTTCGACCCGAACTGCCCCCGCTCGTACACCCGGAAGTCGGAGCCGAAGCCGAAGCCGTCCTTCACCACGTAGCCCCGGTTTCTCAGGTCCCTGTAGATGAGGAACTTTGTCAGGATCGCCGGGTCGGTCTTTTGGCACATCCGCATGAACTCGTTGAAGCCCACCTGCCTGCTCCCCCTGTCCAGGGTCAGCTTCTCCAGGTACAGAAGGTAGAGCGACTCGAACGGCTTTAGGAGCAGCCCCTTCCCCTCCTGGTCCCCATACCCCTTGAGCCCGAGCTCGTGGATCATGTCCTTGTCGGAGACTAGCGCCTGCCCGGACTGCAGCACTCCCCTTACCGCCGGGGCCTCGTCCATCATGACGGGGAGACCACGGGTTTCAATATATAAGCATTGGAACCGGGATCAGGATCTTCTAACCGTTAAAATATGGGCGACCGGGTCTGAGGTATCATGCACGGCGCCAACTACAGGAAGGGGACGGGGCAGCCTTTCTGCAGAAAGGAGTACATCAAGGGAAAGCCGCAGATCAAGATTGCAAAGTTCCAGGGCGGGAAGCGGGCAGAATACCAGTACTGCGTCCAGCTCCTCATAAACGAGAAGATCCAGATCAGGCACATGGCGATAGAGTCGTGCCGGCTGGCCGCCAACAAGACGCTGGAAAAGACCACGGGCGAGGCGGGCTATTATTCCAGGCTCCGGATCTACCCCCACAACCTGCTCAGGGAAAACAAGATGATCGCCACGGCGGGCGCCGACAGGCTCCAAGAGGGGATGCGAAGGGCCTGGGGAAAGGCCACCAGCCTCGGCGCGCGGGTGAAGCAGGGCCAGTGCATAATGGAACTGTACGTAAACGAGGCGCACGTGGAGGCCGCCAAGAAGGCCCTGAGGGGCGCGTGCGTCAAGCTGCCAGGGACGCCCACCATCAAGGTCGCCAAGTGGGGAAAGCCGTCACCATAAGTCCGCGAACTTTTCGGCCTTCAGCAGGTCCAGGAACTCCCGGAATTCGGCCCCCGTGGGGTCCCGGCCCAGGATCCGCCTGGTCTGGTAGTAGAACGCGTTGTACATCCTCCCTACCGCCACGCCCAGCACGAACTGCCTCGAGCCGTCGATCTCCGACATCGACCTGGCGAGCTCCCTGATCTCGTCCTTGTTTGAGACCGTCTCCCGGATTTTCTGCTCCAGCTTGTCCTGCAGGGCCCTGTCCACAGTCATGCTTGGGCCGGATGGTTAAAAACAATTTAATAACGAAATTTTTGCCTTATGGTTATTGCAGTTATAGTACAGTTTGGTTAATATGCGAGCTTGCCAAGTTCGTGACCCGGGTTCAAATCCCGGTAACTGCACCATCATTCTTGGCGGCGGAGCCCAGGCCCGTCTTGATGATCCGGAGCGCGTCCTCTGCCTTGTCGGGCCTCGGAAGCTGGATCAGGAAGACGTTGTCCTTGCCGTAGCTGGACTTGGGGGAGGACAGCGCGATCATCGACGTCGCTGCGAGCGACTCGAAGAAGGCCAGGTTCCTGTTGGCGTTGATCAGGATCCTTTCGGCGATGCCCCCCGCGGAAAACCTCAGCGACACCTCTACGAACACGTGCCCCAGGCCGTCCTGCAGTATGTTGAGGTCGGTGTCGATCGCAAGCGGCTTCCCGGCCACCTTGGAGAGGATGTGGTCGTAGCGGCCCCCGTCAAACACGATGCACGGGACGTCCCTCCCGTCAAGGTCAAACGAGGTGATTCCGTCGTGGGACCTCCCGAGCAGGTCGTCCAGTTCGTCAGGCATCTTTCTCGTTCAGCCTTGAGACGATCCTGTCGCTTGCCTTCACCATGAATGGCGAGATGAACGCCGTGATTATGGATATGATTCCGATCAGCGGGAAGAGGAACGCGCTCACCGCGCCGGCGTCGATCCCGGTCTTCACTATCACGATCGAGAACTCCCCCCGGGGGGCGCCCAGCGTGAACGCCGAGCGCAGGGAGGTCCCCCGCTTCTGCCTGAACAGGAAGTTTCCCAGCATGTTGCCCCCGAACTTCATGCCGGTGGCCACCGCGATCAGCACCAGCGCCACCAGGATGTAGTTTTCCACGTGCGAGATGTCCATCAGGGCACCCACGGAGATGAAGAACACGGCCACGAACATGTCCTTTATCGGGCTGGCAAGCAGCTTCGACACCGCGGCAGACTTGGATTCGGCGACGAGCACCCCCGCCAGGAACGCCCCGATTGCGACCGAGAGGCCCACGAGGTTTGCGAGCAGCGAGTACCCGAAGCACAGCCCCAGCACGCTCAGGAGCAGGATCTCGCGGTGTTCTGCGGCCGCCACCCGGTCAATCAGGTGCGGGATCGTCCTGGTTCCGACGGTAAACGTGCCTATGATCAGCCCGGCGGCGACCAGGATCACCACGACGATGGACTCCACTGACACCGTGCCCACCAGGGCGATGGACTGCAGCGACGAGATCAGGATCACGGCCACTATGTCTTCTATGATCAGGATTCCCAGGATCAGGATGGACGACTTTCGCTGGATCGTGCCCATCTCCTCGAGGATCTTTACGATGATGGCGGTACTGGAGATGGAAAGCGCGGCGGCTATGAACAGCGAGTCCATGAAGTTCAGCCCCAGCGCGGTAGCCGTGTAGAACACGACTCCCAGCGCGGAGAACAGGCCGATCGTGCCCACCCCGATTGCCACCCTGCCGATGCTCTTGATCTTCGGGTAGGGGAACTCGATCCCTATAACGAACAGGAGCAGTATCACGCCGATTTCGGAGAACAGGTTCAGGGCGGTGATGTCAGACAGGATCCCGGCTCCCTCGTGCGCGGCGTCCCCGGATCCGCCCTCCGGAAGCACCCACGACCACAGCGGGGACAGCGGCCCGATCAGCATCCCGGCAAAGAGGTACCCTATGATCAGCGGCTGCCTGATCTTGAAGAAGGCCAGTGTGATGGCCGCTCCGATGATCATGATCAGGGCCAGGTCGGTGACAAAACTGGTGTGCGGCAGTTCCGGGATCACGTGCGCAAGCAGGTTGTCCAATGCGTCGGCGAGGTAGTTTTGAATCGATGACTGGTCTGCCTGCAGCTGAAAATTTTGCATGATATCCTTGAGCAAGATCGTTTAAAAACAATTGCGCATGGCGTGCCGCCAGAATCCCGGTCCGGGCGCCCTGCCGGGCGGGTCGTGGCGGCAGTTCTCCCGGGCCCGGGGGCGGCCCTGACGCGCGCTGGGCGGCGCCGGGCGGTGGCTGCGGCGGCGCGGCGCATCCCATGCCGTCCGGCAGGATCGGCGGCCCGATCCAGCCAGAATCGCGCCCGCGGCCGGCCGGCAGCGCATCCCATGCGGCGGGGCGGGACCGGCGGCCGGGCCGCCCGTGATCCCAGGATCCCGGGATGCCGCCCTCCTTCGTCTGGGGGAACGGCGCGTGTGGCGCGCCACCGCGCGCGGCACAACGCGGGCCTTCCGGGAGGACGGCGGCGCCGGGGTCCCCCGCGCCGCGTGCGCGGGCCCGACTCGGGCGCGGCGCCCGGGAGGTTTTTATCCGGTCGGGCGCCCTTATGGCTGGAGGGGCCTCCAAGTGCAGGGTGATGAGTAGGTCGGCTGAAGATTGTGTGGAGAGATGACCTGGGGTATCTGACTGCATTTGGTAATGTAGTCATTACCCGGGCGTTAATAGTACGGTACCATACCGTACTTTATGATTCAGTGCGAATACTGCCCAAGGGGGTTTGCCGAGACGGCAAACGGCCTGGTGGAGAAGACCTTCCACGAGCTGCTCCACGAACCAAAAGTCGTGAACAAGTAACTTTATTTTTTATTTTACCCAACTTTTTTATCACTAGTTTTAATTTGGAAGGCATGGTCGCAAAGCCTGCAAAGAAAAAGCCCGCGGGGCGCGTGCCTGCTGGGAAGGCCACGGGGCGCGTGCCTGCAAGGAAGGCCACGGGGCGCGTGCCTGCAAGGAAGGCCACGGGGCGCGTGCCTGCTGGGAAGGCCACGGGGCGCGTGCCTGCTGGGAAGGCCACGGGGCGCGTGCCGACGCCCGCGGCCGTGCTAAAGAAGGTGGCCGCGGTGTCGGACTCTACCAAGGCGCTGCAGAAAGAGATCAGGGGGATGTCAAAGATCTTCGCGGAAAACCAGAAGGTCTTGGTTTCGATGAAGGGCATGATCGACACGCTGGCCTCGACGCTGGAGGCCATCCAGAAGCAGTCGAGGCAGATCAGCATCCTGGAGGAGGACGCGCAGAAGCTCCACGCCGGGCTCAGCCAGGTCAGGTCCCAGTCCGGCATGATTACGAAGATAGGCGACCAGGCCTCGAAGCTCGAGGAGGAGGTGGCCAGGATCAGCAGGCTGCAGAAATCGGCGCCGGACGCCGAGCAGCTGCACAGGCAGATCGAGGACGGCGTGAACGCGAACAAGAACAACTCCCACATGATCATAAAGATAGCCCAGAGGATTGACGAGGTGAGGGACGACCTGAGGAAGGTCTCCGGGAAGACCGACTCCTTCCTGGAGGCCGGGAAGGAGATAGACCGGTTGAAGAACAACGTAGACCAGATCGCCGGGAAGACGAACCGGATCAAGGCCAACTCCCAGATCATCGAGAAGCTAAAGCAGGACCTGGGGGGCATGAGCAGGAGGATGGCGTCGGTCTCAAGCGTGAACTCCGAGCTTGACGCCATAAAGTCGGCCATAGACTCCATAGCGGACAAGTCCTCGAAGATCGACTCGCTCGGGGGGGTCATGGACGGCCTGAAGCGGCAGTTCGAGGCCATATCGTCCAGGGCCGACGCCGCGAGCGCCAACGTGGAGTACCTCAAGGGCATGACCGGCAAGATCGACAGGATCGAGTCCGAGATCGGCGCGCTGGCGCAGAGGGCAGACGCGACGGCGTTCGTGGGCGAGGGGCTGAAATCCGTCCAGGACGACCTCCTGGACTTCAAGCGGGACGTCTCCGACAAGACCGGCAACATCGAGCAGAAGATCTCCTCGGTGTCGGACATCCTCAAGAGGCAGGGCGAGTCCGTGATCGAGTTCCACAAAAAGTCTGACAGGGTGTTCTCGGAGCTCCGTTCCGTGAAGGGCGCGGCGGGCAAGGCGTCAGGCGACTCGTCAAAGGAGATGATGGCGCTGCTGAGGCTCTCCGAGTACCAGTCGACGGTCAGGATGCTCGCAGAGTCAAAGTACGGCGGGCCGAAGGACCTGGAGGCCATGGCGTCCCAGACCGCCGACATCGCGAACCTGTTTGACGGGGTCTCGGCAAGCACCGGCAGGGAGGTCCCGCTGCCGCGGGAGGTCATGCGGTGGGCGGTGGGCAAGATCCTCGACTGCGCGGACAGGTGGGAGATCAGGTTCGCCGACGCGTACTCCGTCCTGACCAACGCCATAGGCAGGGACATGCTGAAGGAGTCGATCAGGATCCAGCAGGTCCGCGACATTTACGGGATCAGGGCGGTCGACGAGATCAGGGGCGACCTGAAGGCGTCCTAGACCCCGGCCGCGTCGTCAAGCAGCCGGAGGTGCTCCTTCTTTCTCCTCAGCGCGGCGAATATCCCGATTATGGCGGCGACCCACATCGAGGCAAACACGATGTTCCAGTAGCTGACGAACATGTAGGGGGTGGCGTCCATGACGTTCTCCTTGAGGATCTGGGCCCTGCTGTTGATGTCCAGCATCCCGGTATGGTACGTGGAGCTGTCCTTCGGCACCGCGGAGATCTGCTCCACGCTGCTGATCATGGTGTCGACGTCGCCCTGGATGCGCAGGAAGTTGGTGGAGTCGGTCGGGAATATCCAGACGGGGTTCTTCGTGGCGTCGAGCTTTTCCATGACCGTCGCCAGGTGGACCTGTATCTCGGCCAGGTGCGCCCGGATGACCTCCGGGTCAGACGAGCTCGTGATCCCGTCGAGGTGGCCGCGCGTCTTGTCCAGCGGGTATATGGACTCGCCGTACCCCACGAACGCCATCACGCAGCCGAACACGATCAGTGCGAGGATTCCCCCCACGGAGACCTTGTAAACGTTGTTCGCCATCTTTTCCCTCTTCGAGGTGACTCTGGGCCGGCTTGATTTATTTCTTTTAAATCTGGTGTGGGAGAGGCTCATGTAGGCTATGTAGAAGAAGCCGAGGGCCTGCAGGCCGATTATGGGGGCAAATATCGGGTTGTTGGAGAATATCGAGACCGAGATCCCCAGGATCCCGTACACGCCGAAGAAGAGCTCGAGCAGCGTGGTCTGGGTAAACGGCAGGTTGTAGGCCTTGTCCCGCCAGTCGTCGCGCTTCGTGATTATGCCGTACTTGGGCGTCCTGAGGAACTCGTTCTTCTTCCCGAACAGCGCGTCGAAGACCGCCACGGTGTTGTTAACCGACATCCCCGCGTTGTACACCAGCAGCGCGGGCAGTATCTTGGCCTTGGACTTCCACGACTGGTGGTACATGCTCTGGATTATCATGATGTACGCGCCCGGGCCCATCGCGAGGTACGCGGCGATGGTCAGGGCAGGGATGAAGCTCACCACGTACAGGTTCACCTGGCCCGCCAGGAGCAGCGGCAGCGTCAGGAACTGCACCAGCATCAGCGGGTAGACTATGTGGCGCGTGAGCTGGACGAACGCCTGGATCTTCGTCTCCAGCGAGACCTTGCGCTTGGCGAGGATGCCCGGGAGCAGCTTCACCGCGCACTGGATGGAGCCCTTGGCCCAGCGGAACTGCTGCCTCTTGGCAGCGTTCATCTGCACCGGCAGTTCCGCGTCGACCACGATGTCCGGCAGGAAGACGCACTTCCATTCCTTCATCTGGGCCCGGTAGCTGAGATCCAGGTCCTCCACGAGGGTCGCGGTGTGCCAGCCGCCGGCGTCCTCGATGCAGCTCCGCCGCCATATCCCGGCGGTCCCGTTGAAGTTCATGAAGAGGTGGGAGTTGCTCTTGGCCTTCTGCTCTATGAGGAAGTGGAAGTCGAGGCTCAGCGCCTGGACCTTGGTGATCGCCGAGTAGTTCTCGTTGACGTGCCCCCAGCGGCACTGGACCAGGCCGATGCCCGAGTTCGCAAAATGCGGGATCGCCCGCTTCAGGAACCAGTCGGGCGGGATAAAGTCCGCGTCAAATATCGCCACGTACTCGGTGTCCGTGGTCTGCATCGCGTGCTTCAGCGCGCCGGCCTTGTAGCCGGTCCTGGTGCCGCGCCTCACGTGCTCTATGTCGAACCCCTGCCTCTTGTACGACTCGACCACCCTGCCCAGCAGATCCACCGTGTCGTCGTCCGAGTCGTCCAGCACCATTATGCGCATCTTGTCCCGCGGGTAGTCCATGTCGCATACCGAGTCCACCAGCCGCTTTGCGACGTACTTCTCGTTGTAGATCGGGAGGTGGATGGTGATCGACGGGGTGCTCATGTCGGCGGTCTGCAGGGGCGTCCTCCTCTGCCGCGACAGGTACGCCAGGTAGTAAAAGTTGCAGGTGTACAGCGTGATGACGACGGCCGACAGCAAAAACAGGTCGAAGACTAGTTGGGTGAACGGGTTTACTGGCATGTCCCTAGTATCCCAAGGCCGCCCCTCGATATTTATACTTGCAAGAACGCCGGGCTACTTTTGCTCGAATATCTTGATCGCCTGGGGCGGGCAGACGCCCTCGCATGCCAGGCAGAAGATGCAGTCCGGCTCCTTGGACATCAGCGGCTTCTTCTCGGAGCCGGGGTTTCCCGGGGTGTCGAACCACTCGTATACCCCCACCGGGCACGCCTCTATGCACGCGCCGTCGGCGACGCATATGTCATAGTCCACCGAGACGAACTCGCCCCACACCCCCATGATGGCGTTGCTCGTGCCCCTCCGGCCCCACGTCTTGATGGTGTGCTCCGGCGCCGAGTAGGGCGTGGACGGCTTCATCTTCGCCTTGTACTCTATGTCGATGGGCCCGGGCTTGGCTCCCTCCGGCATCTCGACCTCGCCCTCGTCCTCCTCGTCGGCGTCCTCGGCCGCCTCGATGGGCTTTGGCTTTGCGTTGAGCACTATCTTGGCGAGCGGGGTCAGCTCCTCGAGCCTCTTGATCGCCCCCGCCTCGGATATCTTCTCGGCCTTTGCGAGGTACTTTACCATCTTGTCGGACAGGATCGTGTTGCGCAGGATCGTGTCGATCACCATCTTTGCAAAGTGGTCGGCCTTCTTCCGGTAGTCCTTGACCCAGTTCGGGTCGCCGAACTTCTCGATCGGGAATATCTGGTAGATGATGTCGACCACCTCGCCGCTTACGATCTCTACGGTGACGGACAGCTCGACCTCCTCGTACCCCCTTGCCGCGGGATCCCTCATGTTCTGCTCCTTCCAGCGGTACGTCGCGAAGATCCTGTCCGCATATGCGTCCATCTCAAAGGCCCCCTTCAGGCCGTCGTGGACCGACTTTATCTCCGCCGGATCCTCAAGCGTTATCGGCAGCCTGTAAAGCCCGAGCTTGAATCCGTGCAGTGGGTACACGCCGCGCTTGGCGGTAGGGGCCTCCATGGACCACACGCGGTCTTTTAAAAGCAGCGACATCAGTTTTTGTAGGGCGCGGTTCGCTTAAAAATGTTGTCCAGCACCGGCGGATCGGCGCGCCGCCGGGGGCATTCCCACGGATCCGCCGCCCTTGGAAACCGCGCTAGTCCGGGCACGTTAGCCCGCGCAGCCTGGCGTACTTTTCCTCCAGTTCCCCGGCGCGCTCCATGACCTCGTCGAGGCCAAAGCCGGACTTGGGGAAAAACCACCTGACTGCCACGGGGTGGCCCGTCCCGTCCATCCCGTGGATCACCCCCATGTCGGCCCTGACCCCCGGCCCCCCGTCCGGGCGCGTCTCCCGCACCTCCAGTCCGCGCTTGGTCATGTCTTCCAGGACGAGATCGTCGCCGCCGTCGACGACGCGGTAAAACGAGCCTTCCTTCAGCACTGGGGGATCCGGGGGCAACCTACCTTTCCACGGGGTTCCCTACCATGTTGCCCCACTCGGTCCAGGAGCCGTCGTAGTTCCTGACCCTGGAGTACCCCAGGAGGTACTTTAGCACGAACCAGCTGTGGGACGACCTCTCCCCTATCCTGCAGTAGCATATGACGTCCTTGTCCGGGGTGACCCCCTTCGGCTCGTAGTTCTGCCTGAGCTCCTCGGCCGACTTGAACGTGCCGTCCGCGTCGTTCACGGCGGTGGCCCACGGGATGCTGTTGGCGCCCGGGATGTGGCCCCCTCGCTGGGCGTTCTCCGTCGGGTATTCCGGCGGGGCGGTCACCTCCCCCGAGAACTCTTTTGGCGAGCGGACGTCCACCATCACGGTGTCTTCCTTGCTCAGCGCCCTGCTCACGTCGAACAGGTAGGCGCGCAGCCCCTCGTCGGGCGGCTGGGCGACGTAGGCAGAAGGCTGCACCTGCGGCTCGTCGGTGGCGTAGTCCCTGCCCTCCAGCTCCCATTTTTTCCTGCCGCCGTCCATGATCTTGACGTCCTTGTGGCCGTAATACTTGAATACCCAGAACGCGAATGCCGCGAACCAGTTGTTAAAGTCGCCGTAAAGGACCACCTCCGACTCCGGGGTGATCCCGTTTTTCGACATCAGCTCCTCGAACTGCTTCTTGTTGATGATGTCCCTCGTGAGCGGGTCGTTGATGTCCCGCTTCCACCATATGAGGGTGGCCCCGTCGATGTGCCCATTCCGGTAGCCGCTTGCCGGATCATAGTCGACCTCGACTATCCTCCGGTTCCCGCCTGGCGGGCGGCTGGATACCCATTCAGTGTCGACCAGCACCTCCGGATGAGCGTAACCCATGGCCTGTGTGGCGCGGCCAGCATAATTAATTGTTTAGGCGTGGGAGGCCCGGGCGGGGCGATCGGGCCGGGGGGCGCCCCGCCAAAGAAAACGGTTTTTAAGTAAACGCCGGTCAGGAAAACGGGCGTGAATCTGAGGAGGGTGGCGATAGTAAGCAAGTTTGGCTCGAGGGAATCGGAGGATGCCGCGAGGGCCGTCGCCAAGAAGTTTCTCGCCATAAAGTCCAAGGTGCTCACTGTCTCGCCGGCCAGGGCCGAGGGGGCGGCGGTGGTCGAGTCGCTCGACGAGCTGGGCAGGGAGAGGCCGGACCTGGTGGTGACCCTCGGCGGCGACGGCACCACGCTGCGCGTCTTCAGGCACCTGAAGAACGACACGCCGATCCTCACGATCAACGTCGGGGGCAACAGGGGGATCCTGTCGGAGATAACGATGGACGGGGTGGACCACGCGATAGGCCAGATCACGAGGGGCAAGTTCTTCCTCGACAAGAGGACCAGGGTGGTGGCCTCTTGCGGCAAGGCAGAGTTCCCGCCGGCGCTGAACGAGATCTACATCAGCAGGACGAACCTGACGAAGACGGCGGAGATCGAGGTGAAGTTCCAGAACGACACGATCAGGCAGAAGATGGACGGGGTCATAGTGGCCACGCCGAGCGGGTCGACCGGCCACTCGTTCTCGCTCGGGGGCCCGATCCTCCACGAGAGCCTCGACGTGCTGATAATAACCCCGGTGGCGCCAGTATACAGGCTGGAGTCGATCGTGGTCCCGGACGAGAAGATCGAGATCATCTCCTCGCACGACTGCAACATCGCGATGGACGCGCAGGTGGTGAGATCGGCCGGCTACGGGGAGCCCATAACCATCAAGAAGTACAAGAAACCCGCCGTGTTCGTCAGGCTGAAGAAGCGCGGCCTGAGACAGATGAGCAAGCTTGGCTTTTAGGGTGCTGGACGCTAGCGCGTTCTACGCTGGGGTGCCGTTCGGGTCGTCGGCCGAATGCTGCACGACGCCGCTGGTCTACGAGGAGGTGAGGCACATCAAGAGGGACCACGACGCGCTGGGAGTGCTGATCGAGACCGGCAGGCTCAGGATAATGGAGCCCGGCCCGGGATCCACGGAGGCCGCCGAGAGGGCCGCTAGGAAGACGGGCGACCTGCGGCAGCTCTCGAGGCAGGACGTGTCGGTGGTCGCGCTAGGGCTGGAGGTCGGGGGGGACATCGTCACCGACGACTTTGCGGTGTCCAACGTCGCGCGCAGCCTCGGCATAGTGGCGTTGCCCGTGATGACCGGCGGCATCAGGGACGCCGGCAGGTGGATCCACTACTGCCCCGGCTGCAGGAGGAGGCAGGGCCGGGGAAGTGAGTGCGACAGGTGCGGGACGCCGCTCAGGAGGAGGCTCGTCAGGGGGTAGGGTCGTGCAGGGTCTTCTGGCCCGGCCTTTTCGCGCCGCCTCCCCTGGATCCCAGCATCCTCCTGATCCTCGCAGCCCTCGCCCTGCCGAGGCCCTCCACCTTGGCGAGCTCGGCAGCCGTCGCGTTGAACACCCCGATCGGCGTGCCGAACCTCTCCAGCGCCCGGGCCGCGAGCTTCTCGCCTATGCCCGGCAGGCTGCACAGGGAGGCCAGCTGCTGCTTTTGCAGGTCGTCTGACTTTTTTATCTTCTTGAGGAACGGCCCCCTCGGGCGCTCTTTTCTGGCGCACATGGAGACGAGCAGCTTCGCGGTGTGGGACGCGTCCGGGGTGGGGATCACCGGGATCCTGAAGTCGAGGACCACGGTGGAGACCGCGCCGTAAAAGACCAGGGGGTTGTCCGTGATCTCGTCGACCTCGTCGGCGTCGCCCTCCAGCAGCAGCACGGGGGTCTGGAAATGCTCCTTGAGCCTCGAGCACTGGTCGAACAGCCTGCCGTCGAACACTGAGGACACAAAGTCGTGGGTGCTCTTCCTTTCCACCACCGTCTCCGGCGCCACGATATAGTCCCCCACCGCGAGGGTCTTCACCTCCATGTTCAGCCCCACCGACCTCAGCAGGTCCGGGATCCCGCTCTTCCTCTCCCGCTCGTCCACTATGATCCTGAGGCTCTTCAGATCCAACAATAGTGTCTGGCGCGGTTTGTTAATATCTTGTGTGGAGGCGCGGCGCGCTGGTAAAGAGGGCTCGGGGGGCTTCGATCCCCCGACCTGGCAGTCCGGAACCGCCCGCACTGTCCTGACTGTGCTACGAGTCCGGCTTTTTCAGCACGCTCCATTCTAAAAACCTATCAGCCCCGGGACGCGGCGCGGCTACCGCCTTGGATCGTCGCCCGCGGGCTTGCCCGCCCCGGGCGGCGCGCCTCCCTGCTGCCCGCCCTTCATCATCGCCGTGATCTTTGACTCCTGCTCCTTCAGGGCCTCCTTGAGCCTGGCCTCCTGCTTTTCCAGCACGGTGAAGCGGGTCTTTGCCATCTCCCTCCTCTCCTCGAGCTCGGCGATCAGGTCCTGCCTCGTGGACCGCACCATGATGGAGCCGGCGTGCTTGTACACGCCGTCAGAGTCCCCCGCCTTTTGCAGTTCCTCGAGGGCCCTGTCGTTCTCGGCCCGCTCCATCTCGAGGTGCTGCTTTTGGGCCATCACCGACTGGAGGTTCTGCTGCGACTGCTGCAGCTTTGCCAGCTGTTCCTGGAGCCACGGCGGCACCTGCGGGGACGACATGCAGGTACCTAGTACGGGTTTCGTTATATCTCTTACCAAAACGGGTTCCCCGGGGGCGGGGCTATTCTGGGGCGCGGGTGGCCCGCACGGACTCGATCGAGTCGTGGCTCGCCTGGATCAGCCGCAGCAGGGAGTTCAGGTTCGCGCGTAGGTGCGGCAGGTGGTCGGACTCGACCCGGACGGTGATGCCCCCGTCCATGGACATCCTGGTCCTCGTGGGGTTCTCCGGGTAAAAGTCGTTGTCGGTGCTTATCGAGTCGAATATGGCCCCGGTGTTCCCCCCGGCGTCCACCGCGACCTCTGCCTCAAAGCTTGACATCGTACGCGGTCCCGGCGATCTTGAAGCCGCACTTCTTGCACGACCAGATCCCCACGGCGTCCCTGCCGAACTTCCCGGAGCCGCACTCGGGGCACGTCCGCTTCTCCTTCAGCTTCATGTGGACCTTGGTGTACTGCTTCCGGATCTTGATGCCGTACCGGGCGCCCAGCCCCTTCAGCGACTTTTTCTTTTTTGCCAACTCAGCGGCCGCCCGCCTGCCTCAGGATCTCCCTCAGCCCCGCGCCCACGCGGACAGACGTCTCGCCGCAGTTCACGACCTCGTCTAGCGTGAACCCGCCTGCGCCGCCCTTCTGCAGGGCGCATATGTTTCCGTCGGAGTTGGTGGTGATCGTGATCCTCGCCTCCATGCAGGCCCACTCGTCGGCGTCGGGATCCACCACGATGTGCCCCCCGATCTTCCCCATGGTCACAGATACCGGAACGGTGGTTATGGGCACGGGTGCCTCCTCCCCCTCCACGAGCGTCGGGACGTCGTCCCTCATCTCCCACCTTGGCGACGTTGACGACATCAGGGCGGCCGTCGCGGCATAGGAGCAGGCGTCAAAGAGGTTGCCGCCATAGTCGACGACGACGTTGTCCGCAAACACGCCCACGACCGACTTGTTTTTCTCTATCACCATCTGGGACAGATCCACCATGTGGCTCTCCCGGATTCCACGGTCCACGACCCTGGCCAGCTCTATGACGTCGGGGTTGGGCGGGCCCGTCTCCACGCTGGGGTGCGACAGCGGGAGGAGCTCGGCGGTGCATATGAATATCCCCTTGTCGCCCATGTCCGGGAACGGCCTGTCCGGCTGGATCTTCACGCCGCACACGACCTCGCTGTCCCCGAGCCTGACCTTGGCGGAGCCGTTGGCCTTCGGCACGGCGTTGGTGTCAATCACCAGCTTCCGCGGCTCGTCGAGCGCCCTGCCGTCGGCGCGCTTTCCCTGCTCGAGCAGGGCCAGGATCTGCGTCTTCTTGAGGTCGTCGAGCACCGAGGCCATCTACTTCCTTCCCCCGTTCTTGAAATACTTGTCGTTGAGAGCCTTCTTCTGCAGCTCGTAGACGAGCTTGCAGCCCTCGATCCCGGTCTGGACGCACTTTTTGTACTCCTCGGCGGAGAGCACGCCGTCCAGCTGCAACAGGGTGATCTTGTCGAGGCTCGGCATGTAGCCGACGGGCATGTCGGCCTGGCCGGCCTGGTCTTCCTCGTTGTTCACGTCGAGTATGACCGTGTCTGCCACCTTGCCGGCGGCGCACGCTGCGACCAGGTCCCTCATCGGGATCCCGGCGTCCGCAAGCGCGACCGACGCGGCTGACAGCGCCGCGCAGCGGGTGCCCCCGTCTGCCTGTATCACCTCTATGAACACGTCCACGGCCGTCCGCGGGAACTGCTCCAGCATTATCGCCGGCGCGAGGGCCTCCTTGATGACCTTGGAGATCTCGATCTCCCTCCGCGAGGGGGCAGGGTTCTTCCTCTCGGTCACGGAGAACGGCTCCATGTGGTACCGCACCCGCAGTATCCCCGTGTCGGTGTCGGACATGTGCTTCGGGTGGACGTCCCTGGGCCCGAACACCCCGACGACGATCTTGTTGTCCCCGAACTCGATGTACGCGGAGCCGTCGGCGTTCTTCAGCCCGCCCGCCTTTATCATGATCCTCCTGGGCTCGTCGACCTTCCTCCCGTCGCACCTGACGCCGTTCTCGTCCAGCAGCACCATGGTGGATTCCCGTCCGCCCATCTACGATTCGCTCCTTGATTCTAACATCGCCTTCACCTTCTCAGTCAAATTTGCAACGTGCGCATTCTCGTCAATCATCCTGATGGCCTTTTTGGCCTTTAATAATCCCTCTGTAGACTCGCAGGCGGCGACCACCCAGCCGTTCTGCCCTATGGTGACGGCCGCGTCGGTGGCCATCTCTATGGCCTGGATCATGGATCCCCTCTTCCCGATGAGCCGCGAGATGTTGCTCGGGGATATGGACATCAGATCGCCGGAGTCGATCTTGCCGAGGTCCCTGTCAGACACGGTCACCAGCGGGTCACGGGTCCTGTCAAAGTTGGCGATCCTGGCCGCGACGAGGTCGCCCGTCTTCAGCTTCGAGGTCAGCTCGTCGGCGTACGCCGAGAAGTTCCGGCCAAAGACGTCCTGGGCGGGCAGGAACCCCACATAGCACGAGTTGATGTCGAGTTCCCAGGAGAGGGAGTTGTGGGAGATCACCTTGCCGACCACGAGGTCGTTGATCTTGGGCATGTACTTCCCGGCCATGGGTATCACCCTCACGGTATCGTCGTAGATTTCTGACACGCCCACCGCGGTGGATATTATCTTGCTGCCCTCGAGCACCGCGTTCTGGTCGGGCCTGAGGGAGTCGGTGGTTATTACGTCCCCGGGCATCACGTACTTGCGCCTCATCTCCATTACTCTACCACCTCTACCGTGGCCGAGCCCTTCGTTATGGAGCCCAATCTGTCTATCACGTTTGGCCTTGACGCAGCGGGTATTTCAAGTATTGCTTTTAGGGAGCCGTCGTTTTGCCACGTTTCCCGCGACAGGGATCCCACGGACTTTAGGACCGCGTAGGACTGCCCGGCGTACTGGGCCGGCACTACGATCTCGAGCTGGAGGTTCTCCGACTTTAGCGGGATTATGGAACGCAGCTTTTCCACGACTTCCTTGACCTGCACGTCGGCGCCCTTTTGCGGGTCCACCGACACCCTCGCGTCCTTCATCGCCTGCTCTATCCTGAGAGGGGGGTGCGGCAGGTGCGTCTTGGGGTCCACGTATGTCTTGGCGATGGACTCGACGATCTGCCTCCTCTTCTCGTCGATCATCCTCCTCCTCTGGTCGGTGGTCAGGTTCAGGTCCCCCTTCTGGAGGATCTGCGCGGCGATCTGGGAGTGATCCTCCGTTTTGAACGCCCTGAGCAGCTTCTCGGCGGGAGGCTTCGTCCCCTTGCCGGAATCCGTGTAGATCTCGTCGGAGACCAGCACCGAGGAGACGTCCTTCTTCCTCCCGAGCTTGTATTCCAGCGCCGGATCGGGCTTTACCAGGATCTCGAACTTGTCCCCCTCGAAGGAGTACCTCGCCACGGTGACTTCTGCCATTCACGGGATAGTGTGCACGGCCGTATTTATCTATACGTGGGAGTGCCGGCGCGCCTCCAGGCGCCGGGGGCGGGCGGCGGCGCGCGCAAGCGCGGGTCCCTCGGCGCGGCAGGCGCGGGCATTCCCCGGCCAGGCGCGGGGCCGGCGCGGGCCCGGACTCGTACGCAGGCATCCCAGCTAGATTTTTATTTGGACTTTGGAGATTTTGTTCAAGATTTGCCCTCCCTAGAAGTAGTTGACAAGGACGACAAGAAAATGTCGGTCAAGCTCAAGGGCGTCCCGCTGCAGTATGCAAACGCGCTGAGGCGCGTCTGCCTGAACGGGATCCCGGTGTTCGCGATAGACACCGTGGACATCGTGGAGAACTCCTCGGTGTTCCCCGACGAGGGACTGGCGCACAGGCTGGGGCTGATCCCCCTGAGGACCGACCCGTCCGGGTACAGCGAGCCCGGAAAGTGCGAATGCCAGAAGGAGACCGGCTGCTCCAACTGCAAGGTGATGCTGATGCTGGACTCGAGGGACTCCGACGTGACGAGAACCGTCCTGTCAGGCGAGCTGTCGTCCGAGGACGAGCGCGTGGGGCCGATCTCGGGCCAGATCCCGATAGTACAGCTGGCCCCGGGCCAGAGGGTCAAGGCGGAGTGCTACGCGAGGCTCGGGAGGGGGACCGAGCACTCGAAATGGAACTCCTCGACAATCGCGACCCTGACGGAGACGGACAGGGAGGACGAGCGGATCCTGACGGTGGAGTCCACCGGCGCCCTTGCCCCGGAGCGGATAATCCTTGCCGGGGTCGACGAGTTGAGCAGCAAGATTGCCGAGTTCAAGGGCATGATAGAGGCCATCGGCTAGGCGCGCGCCGCGGGGCAGGACTTGGGCGGATTCCGGCCGGCGCAAGCACAGACATTATATTTGGGTTTCAAACCGCAGTATCACATGGCTAACCGGGTCGTCCTGCGCATGGCTAGGGAGCTCAGGAAGGCGTCTGCCAGGAACAAGGCGCCCATATGGGCAAAACTGGCAGAATACGCGCTAAAGCCGTCGTCCGCAAGGCGGGACATCAACCTGTACAGGATCGGCCAGCTTACCAAGGAGGACGACACCGTCGTGTTTCCGGGCAAGGTCCTGGGGGTGGGCTCCATCGGCCACAAGATCACGCTCTGCCCGTTCTCGATCTCGAGCGCGGCGGCAAGCAAGGTGCTCGAGAGTGGGGGAAGCGTCGTCAGCCACGCGGAGCTGATCGGGCGGAACCCTACCGGGAAGGGGGTCGTGATGCTTGGCTAGCGGGCAGAAGGCGGAGACCGACAGGCCGATCGTGGTGGATGCCACGAACCACGTGGCGGGGAGGCTGTCCGCGAACGTGGCGAAACTGCTGCTGGACGGGAACAGGGTCTCGGTGGTAAACTGCGAGAAGATAATGATCAGCGGGACGCGGGCAAACATCATCAAGGAGTACAGGGAGTTCCTGGAGGTGGCGAGCATACTCAACCCAAAGCACGGCCCGTTCCACCCGAGGAGGCCCGACACCATCATGAAGAGGATGATCCGCGGCATGCTGCCTAGGAAGAAGCCGTCCGGGGTGGCGGCCCACAAGAGGCTGAGGACGTACATAGGATCCCCGAGGGAGCTGGGCGCCTTTGAGAAGATCCAGTTCGAGAAGGCGAAGATAACGAGGGTCCCCGCAGACTACACGACCATGGCCGACCTGGGAAGGACCGTGGGGTGGACGGAATGACGACGCCCAAGACGGAGATCTACTTTGCCACCAGGAAGACGGCCAGCGCGCACGTCTACATCACGAAGGGCAGGGGGAAGGTGAGGATAAACAACGTGCCTGTGGAGATGATCCCGCAGGAGACCGCTAGGGAGGCGATGCTGGTGCCGCTGGAGATCACGGGCGACCTGAGGGACAAGGTGGACATCTCGGTGCGCGTGAGGGGCGGCGGGTACATGGGCCAGGCAAGCGCCGCCGCCACGGGCATCGCGAGGGCGCTTACCGGGTGGACAAAGTCCAAGAAGGAGCCGAGGGACCACCCGTTTCCAAAGTCCACCAGGAAGGACCTGCGCAACAGGATTTCAGATTTCGACAAGTACCTCATCAGCGGGGACGCCAGGAGGAAGGAGCCGAAGAAGTTCGGCGGGCCCGGCGCGCGCAGAAGGAAGCAAAAGTCCTACCGTTAGGCCGTGAAGGCTGTAATTCTGGCAGGCGGCAGCGGCACCAGGGGAAGGCCCTACACGGACTACTTCCCAAAGGCCATGACCCCCGTGTTCGGCAGGCCGCTGATCGACTACATCGTGGAATACCTGGGCAGGTTTGACTTTGTCGGCGAGGTGATCGTCGTGGCGGACCTCGAGGGCCTCGGAGGGCAGATAAGCAACTACTACCAGAACCATTCCGGGGCGCGGCTGTCCTTCGTGCAGGACGCCGGGTGCGGCACCGGCGGCGACCTGCTGCACGTGGAGGGGGCGATCGGCGGCGACTCCGAGTTCGTCCTCTGGTTCGTGGACAACCTGTGCGCGGTCGACCTGGGGAAGATGAGGGACGTGTTCAGGGAGAAGCGGAGCGCCGCGTGCATCGCCACCAGGACCCGGAGGAGGGAGGAGACGGGCTTTGCCGTGGTGGAGGACGGCGTCGTCAGGAAGTTCATGGAAAAGCCCGTGGTGAGCCTGCCCATGTCCGAGTGCCTCGGGGTGTACATCCTGGGCAGGGAGGTGTTCGGCATGGTCAGGGCGAAGAAAAAGGGCGAGGTCAACCTGTCATACGACGTCCTGCAGGAGCTGTCGGGGGAGGGCAGGATCAGCGCGTTTGACGTCGGAAAGTCGGACTGGATGGACGTCGAGTCCCCCACGGTCCTGGAGAGGAACCGGAGGACCGCCAGGCGGATCATAAGGCAGATGGGGCTCTAGGCCCCCGCTCGAACCGCGCGATCTCACCCTCGTGGCGCATGGTCTGCGCGATGTCGTCGAGGCCCTCCAGCAGGATCCGCTTCTTGTGGGGGTCGATCTCGAACCTGATCCGCTCCGGGCCGGCCGCCACCACCTGGCCCTCCAGGTCCACCTCCACCTGCCCCCGCCACGACATCAGCCGGCCCACGGCATCGCGGTCCAGCGCCACCGGCAGGAGGCCGTTCTTGAAGCAGTTGCTGTAAAAGATGTCCGCGAAGGACGGGGCCACTACCACCGAGAACCCGTAGTCCAGCAGGGCCCACACGGCGTGCTCGCGGCTGGAGCCGCACCCGAAGTTCTCGCCTGCCACCAGGATCCTGGAGCCCTCGTACCTCGCGTCGTTGAGCACAAAGCCGGGCCGCGGGTTCCCCTCCCCGTCGTACCTCCAGTCGTGGAACAGGTACCTGCCGAAGCCGGACTTTTGCACCAGCTTCAGGAACTGCTTGGGGACGATCTGGTCGGTGTCCACGTTGACCTTGTCGAGCGGGGTTGCGACAGTCCTGACGCCGGCAAACGCTTCCATGTCAGCCCAGGTCCAGTTCCCTCACGTCCACGAAGCGCCCCTCGGTGGCCGCGGCGGCTGCCATGACAGGGCTCACAAGGTGGGTCCTGCCGCCGGCGCCCTGCCTGCCCTCAAAGTTCCTGTTGGACGTGCTCGCGCACCTCTCCCCCGGGGCCAGTATGTCGGGGTTCATCCCGAGGCACATGCTGCACCCGGACTCCCTCCACTCAAAGTTCGCCTCGGTGAAGATCCTGTCGATCCCCATCCCCTCTGCCTGCCTCTTGACCATCTGGGAGCCGGGCACCACCATCGCCCTCACGCCAGGCGCCACCTTCCTGCCCCTCACGGCCCGCGACGCCTCGACCAGGTCCTCCAGCCTGGCGTTGGTGCAGGAGCCGATGAACACCCTGTCGATCTCGATCCCGGTCATCGGGGTGCCCGGCTCCAAGCCCATGTACTCGAGGGCCTTCTGCGCTCCCCTCTCCCGGCCCTCGTCGCCTCCCCCGAACTCCTCTGGGGTGGGCACGGAGCCCGTCACGTCGCAGGTCATCGCGGGGCTCGTCCCCCAGCTCACCTGAGGCGCGATCCCGCCGACGTCCATCGCGTAGCTCCTGTCGTAAGAGGCGCCGCCGTCGGTCACCAGCTCCTCCCTCCAGCGGTCCACCATGGACTCGTAGTCCCTCGGGGTGTACTGCCTCCCCCTGAGGTACTCGAAGGTCTTCTCGTCGGGGGCGACCATCCCGGCCCTTGCCCCGGCCTCGATCGACATGTTGCACACGGTCATCCTCTGCTCCATGGAGAGATCGGACACCGCCCGGCCGCGGTACTCGAGCACCGTGCCGGTGCCGCCGGCGGTCCCGATGTTCCTGATCACGGACAGGACGATGTCCTTTGCCGTGACCGCGTGCGGGTTGCTGCGCCTCCCCTCGACCCTGATCTCAAACGACCTCGGCTTTTCCAGCCACAGCGTCTGGGACGCGAGGACGTGCTCCACCTCGCTGGTGCCGATCCCGAGCGCCAGGGCGCCGAACGCTCCGTGCGTGGAGGTGTGGCTGTCGCCGCACACTATGGTGGAGCCGGGCAGCGTGATCCCCAGCTGCGGCCCGATGACGTGGACTATCCCCTGGTTCGGGCTGCGCATGTCGAACAGCGTTACCCCAAAGTCCCTGCAGTTCCTTTCCAGGGCCCTCACCTGGATCGCCGACGTCTGGTCCGCCATCGGGAGGCCGCGGTCGCCCGTGGGGACGTTGTGGTCCACCGTGGCTATGGTGAGGTCGGGCCGCCGCACGGTCCTGTTGTTCATCCGAAGCCCGTCAAACGCCTGGGGGGACGTCACCTCGTGGACCAGGTGCCTGTCGACGTAGAGCAGCGACGGGCCGCCGTCCCCCTCCACCACCACGTGCGAGTCCCAGATCTTCTCGAAGAGCGTCCGTCCCATCCTAGCCCCGGCCCGCCCCGTACTTGAATAGCCCGCCCGCGGCTATGATGTCCCCGATGATGCCCGGGAACGGCCTGGTCTTGTACGTCTGGCCCGTCGTGACGTTCCTGATCTCGTTTGATCCGGCGTCGACGTCTAGCTCGTCCCCGTCAGATATGCCGCGGTACGCGTCCTCCCCGATCTCTATCGGGAGCAGGAACGCCCCGTCCACGGCGTTCCTGTAGAATATCCTCGCGAAGGAGAGCGCGAGCACCGCCCTCACGCCGGAGGTCGACAGCGCGATGGGCGCGTGCTCCCTCGACGAGCCGCACCCGAAGTTCTTCCCGGCGAGCACGAAGTCTCCCTCCCTCACCTTGGAATGGAAGTCGGGATCGATTCCCTCCATCGCGTGCGTCGCGAGCTCCTCGTAGTCGTGTATCTTGAGGTACTGCCCGGGGATTATGACGTCCGTGTCGATGTTGTCCCGCTCGTACTTTATGGCGCGCCCCCTCAATCCAGGTCCCTCGGGTCGGTGATCGTGCCCGTTACCGCCGACGCCGCGGCGACGAGGGGCGAGGAGAGGTACGTCTTGGACTCCACGTGCCCCATCCTTCCCGGGAAGTTCCTGTTGGTGGTGCTGATGCAGACCTCGTCCTTTGCCAGCACCCCCATGTGCGCGCCGCAGCACGCGCCGCATGTGGGCGGGCCCACCGTCGCGCCCGCGTCCAGGAAGACCCGGAGCAGCCCGTTCTCCATGGCGCGCCTGTAGATCGATATCGCGGCCGGGAGGATCTCTGTCCTGATCCTCACCTTCCTTCCCTTGAGCACCCTCGCGGCAGCCTCCAGGTCCTCGTACTTGGCGCCAGTGCAGGATCCTATGTACGACTTGTCCAGCTCCACGGACCCTACCTCCCTGACCACGGCGGTGTTCTCCGGCGAGAACGGCTTGGCGACCACCGGCTCCATCTCGGCCCCCTCGTACTCCAGGGTCTCGGAGTACCCGGCGTCGGCGTCCCCGTGCACCGGCCGCATGCCCGAGGCGCCCCTGGATGCCAGGTAGTCCTCGACCTTCCGGTCCGGCTCCACTATGCCGTTCTTGGCGCCGGCCTCGGTGGTCATGTTGCACAGCGTCAGCCTCCCCTCCACTGACATCTCCTCGATGCCCGTCCCGCCGAACTGCATGGCCCTGTAGGCGCCGCCGTCCGTGCCTATGTCGCCGATTATCCTCAGGATGAGGTCCTTTGCCATCACGTGGTCCGGCAGCCTGCCGTTGAGCTTGAAATACGCCGTCTCGGGCACCCTGAACCAGATCTCCCCGTTCAGCAGCACGTACGCGATGTCAGTGTGGCCCAGGCCGCACGCGAACGCGCCCAGCGCCCCGGTGGTGTTCGTGTGCGAGTCCCCTCCGACGTAGACGTCGCCCGGGAGCACCATTGCCTCCTCGTGGGACAGCGTGTGGCAGATCCCGTACTGGCCCATGCCGTACTTGAAGTGCCTCTCAATCCCGTAGTCCCTGGCAAAGTTCTGCAGCTTCACGATGTTCTCGGCAGAGATCTTCTCGGCCGACGGGACGAAGTGGTCCTCGGCCACCCACACCCTCGAGGGATCCCACAGCCTGTCTGTGGCGATCCCCTGCTCCCTTAGCTTGTCGAACACCTTGATCACCCCCGGGCCCGACACATCGTGGACCATCACCTTGTCCACCTTGGCAAACACCACGTCGCCGGGATCCACGCGGTCCCGCCCCGAGGCCCGCGCGAGGATCTTCTCCACTATGTTCATAACCGAGAAGGCCAGTCCTGTGGATTAAAAGCTTTTCAGGGGCAGTAGCTGTATGAGGTCACGCGTGCTGACCCTTTAACCAGCAAGGCGCGATCACGCTGATCCTTACTGCAGGGGGTGCCAGTGCGTGCGTGGCAAGGCGCAGAACGACCAGGCAGCCGGGGGGCCTGCTGGCACTCGCGCCCGGCGATATCGACTCACTCAAGTCAAAATACGGGGAGGCGGTGGCAGAGAACAAGAGGCTCCAGGCCCGCCCCGCTTACTGCGGGAACGCCCACTCCCCGCCGTCGGCCAAGTCGCCGGGACGGGAGGAAGCCAGGCGGGCGAGGAGGAAGGCCCGGAGGGCGGCGGCGGAGGGCGGCGGCGCCCCCGCGGGGAGGCCCGGCGGGCAGCCGGGGCACCGCGGGGCGTCCCGCAGGCACGCGCCTGGACGCACGGTGCGCCACGGGTTCAAGGGGGGCGTCCCGCCAGAATGCGGCCGGTGCGGCCGCGGGACCGTGCCGGGCAGGCCCGTCACGCGGGACATCCCGGGCTTCGAGGTTACCGTGACGGAGACGCGCCGCGCCGCCCGGGCCGACATCGGCCTCGAATGATTTCGATTCGATGCTCGCGGTTACCGTGACGGAGACGCGCCGCGCCGCCCGGGCCGCCGCGTGCCCCAAGTGCGGCAGGGGGCACGTGGCGCCAAGCGGCCTCCCGGCGCGCGGGGGCCGCGGCAAGAACACGGCGGCCGCGGCGGCCGCGGCGGCCGCGCTGCGCCACGCGGCCGTCCCGTTCGGGAAGACAGCGGGTGCCGTGCGGGAGATCACCGGGGCGAGGATCGCGAAATCTGCGGCCATAAACGTGGCGGGGCGCGCCCGCGGCGCGATGCGCGGGCAGTTCCGGGACATCGCGGGCCGCGCCGGGAGGCCCGAGAGGGCCGGGGCCGATGAGACGCGCGCCAGCCTGGCGGGAGAGGGCGGGCGGGCGCGGGTCACCCGGTCCGGCAGGAACGCCGTGACCGTGCACGGCCGGAACAGGGGGCCGCGGGTGCCAGGCAGGCACGTGGACTGGTACCGCGGGACCGCCGCGCCCGGCAGGCCCTCCGCGCACGGGAGGTCCGGTACGGGCGGGCGCCGCCGGCCGTGCCGGTCCCGCGGGCTGCGGTAGCTGCGGCACGCGGCGGAGAGGAAGGGGGCGGCGCCGCGCGCCGGGGTGCCGCGCCGGCGGGCGTCCGGCGCGTGCGCCGGGGCGCTGGCGGCCGCCGCCTCGGGCAGGCACTCGGCGCGCCTGCGCCGCGCCTCCGGGTCTGGGATGCGCAGGCTGCCGTTCGGGCACGGGGACGCCGGGGGCACCGCGCCTGCCCCCCTGGCGGGCAGGCTGCAGGCGCCGCCGCCCCGCCCGTCCGCGTTCCCGGGGCACGGGGGGGCGGGCCCACGGACAGCGCCCCCGGGCGCGGCCTGCGGCACATGGCGGTGTCCCGAAAGACAGGCGGCCAGACCAAGGGCGGGAAGCCCTGGAGGGACAGGCGGTCCCGCTCCATGGCGTGCATGATCACGTGGGAGAGGCACGGGAAATCCCTGTCAGGCGGGGTACCCAAGACAGTGTAGGGGTGGTGACCTCGTACCACCACCTGCGCTTAAAAGGTTAAATAAAAAAGCCCGGTTGCTGTACCATGGACGAGGTTCCAATCACCGGCAACCAGCAGTGCCTGGAGGACGCCATATTCCGGGAGGACAAAAAATACGTCGGGGAGTGGGTGCTGATTGTCGACGAGAGGGTGGCGTACCACGGGCCTGACGGGGACGAGCTGCTGGCCGAGGTGAGGAAGGCCCAGAAACGCGGCGTCTCCCCGCTGGTGCATTATGTCGGGGACGAGCACGACGCATTCCTGCTGTGAGGCCCGCGCCATGTCTGCCACATTCAGGTACATTCCTTTGACTTACGGCGACCAACGTCTGAGGAGGCCTGCATTGGAGGTACGGCTTACCCACAAGTACAGCATCAACATTCACGCATACGTGGACAGCGGCGCATCGCACACATTTGTCCCACAAAGGTACGCAAAACTTGCCGGGCTTTTAGATGAAGGCAACGCAGTGAAGGTTCAACATATTGAGGGATCATACGAGGCCAGGATGGTAGCTGTCAGGTCAATGGAGATAATGCGGGGCCAGGAAGTGTTTGAGAACATGCGTGGCCAGACGGTGCTGGTTGGAGAGAGCGACATCCAATTCTGCATTCTTGGCCGGAATTCGGTCTTTAGGTATTTTGACATCACTTTCTCTGAAAAGCGCAGGAGGGTTACGCTGACCCGTGTTTAGTGGAGACGTCAGTATTTGGCGGAACGGGCTGGCCGCTGGCGGCGCAGGCATTCCGGGGCGCATGAAGGGTCCGGCCTGTCCTGGCAGGTCCGGCGGGGCGCCGCTTGGGGAGCCCCTGCTTCGGCTTGCGTGCGGGGGTTTTTTGCGGGCTTTGTGCTGCCGGGCCGCCCCCGCAGCCGTCTGCAAACTCTTCCTTGCTTATGTTGGCATACCGCAGTATGGAAAACAGGGGTTTGATCCTCAGTTTTTTGTTCCCTGCGGGCACAACTGTGACTTCACTTCCCCTTCTTAGCGTTGCGTGGATTCCTTTCCTGCGGGTCACGGCAAATCCCCTGCCTTGCAGGTATCTTGTCATTTGATTGCCGGATATTCTTGGGAACTTTGGCATTATTGCTCTATTATAAGCATGTTAAAGTCTGTCGGGCTCCCACGTTCCTCGGCTGCCAGCCCCACCGCCTCTTTCATGCTTTCGGCCACAGCCCCAAACGTGCCTCCCTCCGAAACTGCGTGCAGCTCGTCGCATGTGCCGACGAACCCCCCGTCCTCGAGATCCTTGGTTATTACCACCGCATACGTTTTCTTTTGTATGGTTGTGGTCATGGCACTACCAGTCGTCAATTGTACGGAAAGTCGGTCCGCGCCGGATCAAGAGGACGGTAGCCGGCCATTCTAGGCCGTACCGATCACGGAAGGCCATGACAGGAAGACTTGCTGAGGGGTCCCGGAAGTGCCCGGTCAGGCAGCGAGAGAAGGGCGTGCCGTCATCCCGGGTGGCGGCCGACCTGGGAATCACCGCCAGGCACGTGCAGGGGCCGCGGGCGGGGTTCCCGGGGACCGGAACGGCGGCGGCGGGCCGACGCGGCAGGCGCGGTTGCGCGCGCAAGGAGGCGCAAGACGGTGACAGTGGTGCAGGACGGGCCCGTCTTCGTCAGGATGGGCACCAACGGCAGGAGGCTGTGGTCCCGCGTCGGGGAGGGGGTCGCCGTCAGCAGGTCCGGCAGGAGGGACAGGGTGGTAGTGTACGGCTCCCTCGCGGCCGACGGGACGAGGCCGGTGCGGCCGTGCGGCAGGTCCGGCGGGGATGCCTTCCTGGCGTACCTCAAGGAGATCCGGCGCGAGCGGGGGCGCGCGCCGGTGATAACGGGCAACGCGGGGCAGCACAGGACGGCGGGCGCGGGGGAATGCCTGCGGGACCACCGAGAGATCGGGGTGCCGTGCCTTCCCGCCGCCGCGCCGAAGCCCGGCGCGGCGGGGGCCGTGTGGAAGGAGGCAAAGCACGGGCTGGTCACGCCCGGGCACTACGAGACGCTGGATGGACTGAAGCGTGCGGTCTCGGAGTATTTCAGGACGTGCCCGATCAGGGCGGGCACCTGCAAGTTCCTGTACCGCTCCATCTGAGACGAAATTTTCAATGATCGTCACTAAAGGCAGGCAATTTCACGGTTTTGGGGCGCGGCCGAAGGGCAGGAATGGGATCAGTGCCCCTCCACGACCGATATCACGGCGTTTGCCATCCTGACCGCGTGCTCCTCGGTGAGGTGTCCCAGTATTGAGTAGTGGTTGGACTCTGTCAGGAACAGCATTTTCAACGGCGAGATTACTCCGAGCGTGCCGTCAGGGTACACCGTTTGCGCCATTTCCATCATCAAGGCCTTTCCCAGGGAGTCGCTGACGTCGGTCAGCCTGTACATCGGGTTCGTGTTGTTGTTGTAGAGGTTCAGCGGTTCGCCCTGTCGTGGGGCAAAGCTTACGGTTATGTAGTTCTGGGAGAAGAGCAGTTCCAGGTCGGTGTTGTCCTCCGTCAGGGGGACCTTTCCAAGCAGGAGCACGGTATTGTCCGGGTGGCGGTACACCTGCAGGTGGGAGTACTCGCTGCCTGCCGCCTTCAGGAGCGGGACATACTGGGAATACTGCGGGTTCGGGATCCTGGGGCCGCCGGCACCCGTGGCGTTTATGAACGGCGTCACCTCGTCGTCGAAATAATGCCCCCTGGACAGCTTTGAGGCGGGGGGGATGCCGCCGCCCATGACCCTGGGAAGATCCGCGGTCACGGGCACTGCCGGATCAGGCGATTCCGTGTGGACGCCGCCTTCCGGAGACTCGTCTGAAGCCCAATATGTACCGGCAAAGAGCACTACTATGGCCACAGCTATTCCGGCCCCGCCCACGGAGATCGCCGCCCTCCTGTCTAGCATGGGGGTGATGCCCCCTTGCCGGTTTTGGTGTGCCGGTACGGCTCGTCGCCGGTTCCGCACTCGTATACCTTGTAGTGGTCTCCCTCCTCCCGGATAATTGTGGTGCTGAAATCGGTCGAGACTACGTCCGTCGAATCCATCTCAAGGTCATTCCAGTCGTGCTGGTATAGCGGGTTGGTGGGCCTCGTGGCCTCGCTCCCGATGGTGAATTTGGTTATGGACACTGGCATTTCCGTTACATATTCGCACTACGCCTCCTTCCCGCCACTGTGCGTCGCGGTCACCGTCCATTTTTTTCCACTATCGTCTGATTTCTCCACCCTGATGCTGAATACGTCGCCGTCGGAAACCGCGATGGGCGTTTTATTCTGTAACATGCCGTGGGCCCCGCACCCCGCGCTTTCTTCGGCGTGACTGTCAAGGAACCCGGCCTCGATAAATCGATCGTTGCTGAAATGTACCCACATGGGGTTTTGGATAAAGCCGGAGCCGTAAGGGACGCCTATGTCGCCCACGGTCAAGTCCACGTTGACGCTTGATGGCGGTGTCTTGGGAACGTAGGTCTTGATCGCATAGCACCGCTTTTCATTGTTGATGCCCGACGCCGGGCACTCGGTAGCCGTGTCGTCCAGCCCGATGGTGATGGAATGCGTGCTGGCCGGAAGGGGGTCATCAAACACCTTGGCCCCAAGAACCTTCACTCCGTTGGGGTAGGTGATGACAGGCGTGGTTGCCTCAAACCCTGCCGACGGCGCCGCCTGGGCAAGAAAGTCGGCAGGCATGAGGTCCGTCTTGGACGCCTTGCCGTCCGCCCCGGTGGTTGCAGCCTCCAGCTCGTTTGTGGTGTACGTGTGGACATGCACGTTTTCCCCGTATATTGGCGGTTCCCCGGCGTCCTTCACGCCGTCCCCGTCCACGTCATGAAACACGTCGATGTCCAGCGTCACCTGCTTCTCGGGTGGCACCGGGTAAAACCCAACCTTAAACTCATTTCTGGAACCGGTGTTTGGCCTCACCACGTATTCGTAGAACTCGCCTGACGTGATGGTGTGATCAAACGGAAAATAACCGGTCTGGACCAGCGTGCTGCCCGGGGTGGGGGCGACCAGGCCGAATTCGTAGCTGCCGTCGCTGCCGGTGGTTCTGCTCCTTTGTTCTGACGTCAGCAGGTCTATGACGTACATGGCGTACCCCTGGATTCCTGGCTCCCCGGCGTCCTTCTTGCCGTCGCCGTCGGTGTCTGAGAACACGGTTCCGTGGATCGTGGCGTCGTTGTCCTCGGTCACGTTTCGCAGGGCAAATTCGTCTGGGTGTGGCGGCCCTGTGGATATCCTCACGTCGTGGAAGTAATGGCTGTGGGTTGACGGCACCATCCCGGTCGGGACGTCTACATGGATCCTATACGTCCCGGGCTCTAGACTTAGGGCGTACGCGCCGTCATTATCCGTTTCAGAGCTGAATTTCGCAGAGTCGGCGGTCCTGGTTGCGTGCACCCCTGTCTTTATGCCTCGCTCCGTATCCTCCTTGCTGCTGTTGTCGTTTTCATCCAGAAACACCACCCTTTGCTTCCACCGTGAATGTGGAGCCCCCGGTCTGGCTGCTTGTAACGACGCGGTGTCCCTCCCCAAACCCCATGACACCGCTGTCTGCAAACGCGCCGTGCCCGCCTCCGGCCTGCGGGGATGCGTCCCTTGCCGCGGAATGGTCGGTGGCCGACAGCGCGGCCAGCGCGACGAGTGTCCCCGCGGCGGCCAGCAGTGTGGCGGCTCTTCTGTTTTTCAATGGTGCTTTTTTTGACTCCCGGCCTCCATTTAAGCATGCGTGGCACAGTGCTCCAAGACTGTGACATGGTCACGCCTTCCTTGAAGGTGGGGCCCCCGCCCAAAAAACCGCGATTGCCGGCTTCTGGAGTGGTGCAAGCCCCCCGTGAAGATGGTGCCGGAAAGATCGCTTTTGAATTGAGGTCGCGTCCCCTGTTGTGGTGCAGCCCCACTCCCCGTGAAGATGGGGCCGGAAAGATCGCTTTCGAACCCGATAGGCGCAAGTGGGTCAGCAGGTGTTTTTTGCCCGTGAAGATGGGGCCGGAAAGATCGCTTTTGAACAGTGGTGCACCCGCCCAGCTCGTCATTGAACGGGGGCGGCCGCCCCTCCCTGGGCGGCCAGGACAGGAGATGATCCACAAGGCACGCTTTGGAACGGCAGGGAGGCCACATCACCCTGATTGAACAGGGCCTCAGGGGCAGAACAGTAAAAAAGAAAGCGGTGCGCATGATGGCCATGCCGCTTACCGTGATCCCCCTGCGTTCCCGGAGGATGGAGGGGAGGTTCGACGTGTTCGGGTCGCTCTTGGAGGCGCTTGGGGAGAACCGCGAGGCGCTGGAGGACGGCGACGTCGTGGTGGTCTCCGCGAAGCTCGTCTCAAACGCCCAGGGGAGGCTGGTCCGCGCGGCGGGCGTCAGGGCGTCGGGGGACGGGGGCAGGGTCTCGAGGAGGTTCCGGCTGGCCCCCAGCATCGCCGAGATAATCCTGAGGGAGTCCGACGCCATATTCGGCGGGGTGGCCGGGTTCGTGATAACGTCGTCGGGCGGCATCATGGCGCCAAACGCCGGCATCGACAGGTCCAACGCGGCGGAGGGCACGGTGATCCTGTACCCGAACGATCCCTACCTGGCTGCCGAGCAGCTCCGCAGGAAGGCATTCCTGGAGCTCCGGGTCCACGTCGGGATAGTCCTGGCGGACAGCAGGCTGATGCCCGCGCGGGTGGGCACGTCCGGCGTGGCAATCGCGTTCGCGGGGTTCGAGCCGGTGCGGGACATGAGGGCCAGGAGGGACCTGGACGGGAACCCGCTGAAGGTGACGTTCCAGGCGGTGGCAGACAACATCGCGGCCATCGCCAACCAGGAGATGGGGGAGGGGTCAGAGTCAAGGCCGTTCGCGATAGTGAGGGGCTCTGGGGCAAGGCTCACCGGCAGGAAGGCGGGGCCCGGCGAGACGGCGGTGCCCCCCGGGCAGTGCGTGTACGTGAGGGGCCTGTCGGGCGCCTCCCCGTTCCGGGCAGGCGGCGCCTAGCGCCGGCTCTGGGGGCCGCGCCTGCCGCCCCGGCGTGGCGCGGGGGCCCGTGTTTTAAATAGAAGTCCCTTCAGGTCTCAGTTATGGAATACCGCACCACGTACCCCAAGACCGTCTCGTTCCTGGACGGCCTCAGGCACAGGATCGACGTCGACGGCCGCGGCGTGGAGCAGCTCCACATCGTGGTGAGGAGGAGCTTTGACGACCTGGCCAGGATCTTCGCCTCCGAGGGGTTCACCAAGGTGAAGTTCGAGCACAGGCAGCCGGGCCAGATCGGGAGCGGCCTGAACCTCAAGCTCAAGAAGCCCTGGGAGATGCACGTCAGGATGGTCGACCTGAAGAAGGGCCTGATCGGGATCCACGCCGAGGTAGAGGTGTCGAGGGACTACCTGCAGCACCTCTTCTCGCAGAGGACCCCCGTGATCTACGAGGTGGAGGAGATCCTCAAGAAGTACCAGGTTGACTACCGCATATGGCACGACAGGATCAAGAAGGACGTCCACGCCGTCATCGACAACTACAGGGTGAAGCTGGCGATGCCCGGCCTCCCGGTGTTCGCGTGGAAGCCGATGCTGTTCATGATCGCCACGGTGGGCGCCCTCTATGGCTGGAAGTACCTAAACACGATCTAGTATCAGACGCCCAGCGCCTCCGCCTTCGTGAGCTCCAGGAACACCTTGTCCCCCACGCCGAGCCCCATGTCCTTGTACTCGTGCATCTCCAGCTTGAGCTGGGTGACTCCCCCCTGCACCCCCATTCCGCCCATGCCCGAGAGCATCTTGTTGAGGTCCTTCATCATGTCGTTCATGTTGGTGAACCCCATCACCTTGGGGCTTCCAAACGGGGAGGGGGGCGACGCGGAGCCCTCGTTGAGATCCTTGATCGATGACAGCGAGACCACCACGTACGGCGCGCCGTCCGGGGCCGCGTCGATGCTGCGGACGACGAACTCTTTCTTCATGGTATAACTGGCCGGGGTCTTTACTTATAATTTTGTTTTTGGGCCCTCCCGCCGCGCGGCGCCCGCGCGCGCCGCCGCATTGAAGACTTAATTACAATTTTTCGGAACAGTCAGCATTGGGCAACCAGATGCTGGCCGCGACGCTCCGCTACTACGGGGTGTCGCCGTGGGAGATAGAGGTGCTGTACGGGTACATGGTGGGCAGGTTCTCCATCAAGCAGGTGGAGGTGGAGCCGGACGACGACGACTTTGTGAGCTTCCTGGGCATCGAGATCCCGCTGGCGTTCAACGAGGGGTTCTTCCAGTGGTTCGAGTACAGGCGCTGGGAAAGGGTGAAGGCGGTGTTCAAGGAGATGAAGAGGAGGCGCGGTTCCCGGAACGCGCTGAAGGTGAGGATCAGCTTCGCGGGCAGCCCGGGCATAGTCTTCGTGGTGGACACCGACGACAGGCAGTGGTTTGACAACGCGGTGGAGAAGATCGACTTCGTCCTGGAGCTTCTCCCGTACCACCTGGATCCGGCGAAGATCCCCGCCGGCGTGGAGGAGATCAGCTACAGGTTCCACCCGGACGCCGCGAGGTGGCGCCTCCACGGGGCAAGGGCCGGGGGCGCCTCATACGCGTTCAGGGGGGACGGCTGGAAGGCCGTCACCTGAGGTCCTTTTGCAGCGGCTCGAGCATCCCGTGGAGCTCCCTGTACTTGGACTCGAGGAACCTCAGGGCGGCGCCGAGCCTCTTGGACTTGCCGTACTTGTAGCGGATCAGCTCGCGGTGGTGCCAGAACGTCTTTTCGCCTGCCGCGACGGTGGTAAAGTAGTCGGGCCCCTTCAGACCGTCGGGCAGCCTCATGTCGTACGGGAACAGCAGTTCCACGATGAACCACTCGTCGCCGTCGGGATAGTCGGAGCCGGTATCCACGTCGAAGAAGACGTGCAGCAGCTCCGACTGCATCAGGCCGTCGTCGCGGATGGCCGGGTGCCTCACCTGAGACCTCTTGAAGTCGAGGTCGACCAGCTGCGGTTCGAAGTATCCCTTGATTATGGACCTGCGAAATACCTTGTTGGTCTCGACTATGTTCAACTGCAAGATGATATATGATCAGACTAGCCTATAACCCATTTGGTCGCGCGCTATACCCGGAGCGAGTCCAGGATGCCGGAGACGTCGGTGGTCGGGGAGCCGCCCTCGGAGATCTTCTGCTTGGCCGGCGGGTTTTCCAGGTAGTTCGGGATCTTGTCGACCAGCCTGACGGCGTACGGGGAGACAGTCTCGTTCTGGTAGAACACTCCTATGGGGATCTTGCTGTCCCACTCCAGCGACTTTATCAGGGCCTGCGACATTTTGTCGTCCACCTCGGCCACGTCGTTGTAGTGGACCACGGGATCAAAGTGCGAGTCCTCCAGCTTGTATATCCGGGAGTGCCTGGCCATCGACTCGTCTGCCAGGTCGGCCCCGGCGAACCAGTCCCTCGTGTTGATGTCGTTGTACGTGGGGCAGGGCTGCAGCACGTCAAGGAACGACAGGCCCCTGTGCCTCACGGCCTGCATGATCATGGACTTGAGGTGCCTGACGTCGTAGGAGTACCCGCGCCCGATGAACGTGAACCCGCTGGCCACCGCTAGCCCGATCGGGTTGACGTGGGAGTTCGAGTTGGGGGTGGGGAGCGACTTTGTCTTCTCCCCGAGCTTCAGCGTCGGGGACGCCTGCCCCTTGGTGAGCCCGTAGACCCCGTTGTTGAATATGATGTAGGTCATGTCCACGTTGCGCCTCCCGGCCGCGACAAAGTGCCCCGCGCCGATTCCCAGGCCGTCCCCGTCCCCGCCAACCGCGACCACGGTCATCTCGGGGTTGGCGAGCTTGCACCCCTGGGCAAACGTCAGCACCCGCCCGTGGAGCGTGTGGACGCCGTAGGTGTTGATGTAGTGGGACGTCTTCCCGGAGCAGCCTATCCCCGAGAAGATGGCCGCCTTGTCCCGCTGGATTCCCATCTCCGCGAGCGCCATCTGCAGCGCGTTGACTATCCCAAAGTCCCCGCACCCCGGGCACCAGTCGTTGTGCACGTCGGTCTTGTAGTCTGCGAGCTTAAGCGCCATGTTCCAGTATCTCCCTCCTGTCAGCGGTATTGCTTAATATTTTTTTCAGGGACGCGTGGATCTCCGTGCTCGTCATCCCGCGCCCAGTGTACTTTAGGATGTAGTAGTCGATGTCCCTCAGGACGTTCTGCTTGAAGATCGCCCCCATCTGGGCGGAGTAGTTGGCCTCCACGTCTATCAGTACCCTCGCGTCCTTCAGGAGGGACCTGACGTACTCGGCCGGGAACGGGTGGAGGAGCTTCAGCTGCACGAACCCGACGCGGATCCCCTCATCCTCCAGCATGGCCAGGGCGTCGAGTATGGGGCCCTTGGTGGAGCCCCACGACACTATGGTGAACTCGCTGACCCCGAAGGACACGGCCTGCTCGCGCTCCGGGATGTTCCGCAGCGCCAGGTCCAGCCTGGACATCCTCTTGTCCATCATCGTGATCCTCACCTGCGGATCCTCCGTGATGTGGCCGTACTCGTCGGACTCGTCACCGGTGTTCCAGAAGACCCCGTTGTCCATCCCCAGCCTGGATCGCGGGGATATCCCGTCCTCGGAGGGCGCAAACCTCCTGTAGTCCCCCTCGACCCTGTCCAGCAGCTTCCCCCTGTCGATCGTGATCTTCTGGGGGTCGAGCATCCTGCACGTGATGACGGAGCTCGAAAGGAACTTGTCCATCATGTGGATGACTGGGATCTGGTACACGTCGGAGTAGTTGAAGCACCGCCCGGTGTCGTAAAAGCTCTCCTCTATGTCGCCGGACGCGTAGACGATCTTCGGAAAGTCGCCGTGCCCGGCGAACACCGTGAACAGGAGGTCGTCCTGGCCGTGCCTCGTGGGCAGGCCGGTGGACGGCCCGCTCCTCTGGTACAGCGTGATCACCACCGGCACCTCGTTGATCCCGGCCCAGCCCAGGGCCTCGGTCATCAGCGCAAACCCGGGGCCGGAGGTGGAGGTCGACGACCGGGTGCCGGTCAGCGCGGCGCCGATCATCATGCCAATCGCTGAGATCTCGTCCTCCGTCTGTATCACGGCGGTGGATCCCGGCCTGTCGTGGCGGACGGACAGGATCTCGTTGGACTCCATGTAGATGCTCTCGTCGGACGCGGGCGTGATCGGGTAGTACGACTGGAAGCGGCAGCCGCTCACCATCTTTCCCAGGGCGGTCCCGAAATGCCCCTGCAGCAGGACGGTGTCCGGGGCCTTCTCGGTGCCCGGCAGGCCGTACTTGAAGTTCTCGAAGTTTGACGCGGCGTGGTCGTAGGAGTAGCCTGCCGCGTGCCTGTTGATCTCCGCGACGCGCGGCTTGTGGGAGAAGATTGAGTCGATGGAGCGGAACAGGAAGTCCGTCGGCACCCCGAGCATTCCCAGCGACAGGGACACGCCGATCACGTTGTACATCCTGACCATGCCGCGCAGCTTGGGATCCCCGTTCTCCTTTGCGAGCGTCTCCAGGATCCCCTTGAAGGACACAGGGTAGAGCGACGCGCCCTTCTCCCTCGCGATCTCCAGCGCCCCCTCGACCGTGAACGGCTTGCCCTTGGATTCCAGGTACTCGTGGAGCCTTTCCCTGAACGGCGGGTCGAGCGTGCGGACGTCGTCGGTGGACTGCTTTGCGAGGTTCGAGTCGTAGATGATCGCGCCGTCGGGCGAGACCCCGTCGAAGTGCCTGAATATGGTCTCCGCGTCGTAGGAGACCATCATGGTGGCGTCGTTGAGGTTGGAGCGCACCTGCTTGTCCGCCACGCGCACCACGAAGTAGCTGTGCTCCCCCTTGATGTTCGAGTAAAACTCCCTCTTTCCGAACACGTGGTATCCCATCTCCGCGGACACCTTGGAGAAGATGTTCGCGCCGGACTCCACGCCGCTCCCCTGCGGCCCCCCGATCATCCACGTAAAGTCAACCGCGCTCATCCCGCGGCACCGCCCTCGCGCGTGGGAGCCGTTCGTGCCGCCAAGGTCATTCCCCTCCCGTGGCCGCGTCAAACAGCGCGCACTCGCACTTGTCCCTCTCGCCGCAGTAGGGGCAGACGCAGACGCACTTCTCTATCGCGTTCCCGCATTCCACGCATAACGCGAACTCCTCCTCGCTCCCCGGCTCAAAAGACACACGGTACCTAAAATGAAATCGTATAAATTGTTTGGCGTGGCCCGTACTAGCAGTGAGGGTGTTTCTTACCAGGAGGCTGCAGGACTTTGCGATAAGGGAGCTTGAAGAGAGGTACGATCTGGAGATCCACTCCGGCAGGATTCCCGTGCCGAAGGCAAAGCTGCTGTCGAGGATCGGGGACGTCGAGGGGCTGATCTGCCACCCCTACGACACGGTGGACCGGGAAGTGATCGACGCGGCGGGGAAGCTCAGGGTGATCAGCACGTACAGCGTGGGCTTTGACCACATCGACGTGGCGCGCGCCAGGAAGAGGGGGATCCGCGTGGGGTACACGCCGGAGGTGCTGACCGACGCCACGGCCGACCTGGCGTTTGCTCTGATCCTGGACGTGACCAGGAGGGTGACCGAGGGCGACAGGATGATCAGGGCCGGGGAGTGGGTCCTGGACGGCGAGGGGGACGGCTATGTCGGGCACGACATGCGGTCAAGGACGCTCGGGATACTCGGCATGGGCAGGATCGGCGGGGCGGTAGCGAAAAGGGCCGGGGCGTTCGGCATGGACATAGTATACCACAACAGGCACCGCGTCGCCGAGAGCGCGGAGAGGGCCCTCGGCGCGAGATACGTGGGCCTGGAGGGGCTGATCGCGGGCAGTGACGTCATATCGATCCACGTCCCGTACACGGGGAAGACGGACGGGATGTTTGACGCCGCCGTCTTCGCCAGGATGAAGAGGACCGCGATCCTGGTAAACACGGCGCGCGGGCGGATCGTCAACGAGCGGGACCTGGTGTCGGCGCTGAGGAGGAAGGCGATAGCGGGGGCCGGCCTGGACGTGTTTGAGACGGAGCCGATCAGGAGGAACAGCCCCCTGACAAGGATGCAAAACGTGGTCCTGGCGCCCCACATAGGGAGCTCCACCGAGGAGACGCGGGCAAAAATGGCCCGGATCACCTTGGACAACCTGCACCGGGGCATGGCAGGCAGGAGGCCGGTCTACTCGGTGGGGCGCTAGGCCCGCGCACGGCGGGGACAGCGGCGAAATGTGCAGTTTTTATACCAAGGGGACAGAAGGCTAGCAGATTGAAAAAGTTCAAGCACACCAATGAAGAGTTAGAGTTGGCAAAGCTGCAGACTGAAAAGGCAAAGAAGAAGAAATCGCAGTGAGGTTTTTCCCCTGCCCCTCCCGGGCAGGTTTTTTTTAAAATTCGACCCTGGGGCCGAACTTTCGGCTCAGCCTGTCGTACGCGCCCTTCCTAGCCGGATCGAGGTTGTCTGACCCGTCATACATCCGGGTAAAGAACGCGGCTAGCACGCGCTCGTTCCCGCCGTCGAAGAACCTGACGCTGTAGCTCGTCCGACCCGGCCTTTCCTCCACGACGAACTCGGCGGACCTTACCCGCTCAGAGTCCACGTGCATGTGCGCGGGGCCGTCGTTGGAGCCGATCGTGATCCACCTGTCCTTCTGCCTGACGGCAAGCGAGTTGCTGCGGATCTCGCCCACCGCGCCGTTGCCCCTCACCACCAGCAGCACGTCGTCGACCTTTACGATCTCCGAGAGGATCTCAAGCAGCAGCACAGTGTTGGGGGGAGCCGAAATTATTTCAGTCTTTCCCGGCCCCTATCCGCACAAAGTCGTCTGGGTCTGCGTTGATGCAGTCGGTGCCCACCGCCTTCAGCCTGGAAAACCCGATCCGGCCTTCGGGCACCTTCCCTGCCTCCTGCAGGGCCCGGGTCTTGCCGGACACTGCCAGCCTGTGCCTGTCGCAGGCGACCCCCACCATGTACTCGCCGTCCTCAACCACCACGGACACCACGAACTCCGGGGGGTTCGCGCACTGCTTTCCGGACTCTACCACGGAGCACCTGTCAGGTAGCATACAGTGTGGGGGCAGGTGCCGGATATTAAGATTGATCCAGTACGGCGCCAAGGTCCCACACGGACTCCTTGCGCGATTCCGGGTAGTCCAGCAGCCCCCTTTCCCGCAGCCCGCTCACGAGGAACGCAGAGTACGCCGGCGCGCCGGTGGCCCCGGGGGAGTTGTAGTTTATGACGTGGAGGGATCCGTCGCCCTCGACCTCCAGCACGTCTGGCAGGAACCTCCCCTCGGGGGTCACGACGGGCGAGCGTATTCCCGCGGTGCCCCTGGCCGAAAAGAACTCCGGCCTCGCCTTCGGGACGAACTTCCGGACGCGCGCTATCATGGCGGTCTTGGAGATCGAGCTCAGCCACTCCCTGGACGCAAGCGAGAGGAACTCGGGGTCATAGAGCAGCTTCAGCGCGTTGCCTGTGAGCACCTCCTTCAGTTTTGCGACCGACGTCGCCGCGTCCCCCATGTAGCCGGAGTACACCTCGGGACCGGGCACCGGCACCGCGTTGGGCCCGACCTCCGTGCCGCCGTCGGCCTTCTTTACCCAGTGGGGATCCAGGAACGGGTACCCCTTGAACTCGGCAACCGTGTAGACGGTCGATCTCACCAGGTCCCGGTGCCCGGGATCCGCCACCCAGTACTCGCCGCGAAAGTGGAGGTCGGCGTACTCCGTGGCAAGCCCCATCATGTGCGCTATGTCCAGCGAGTTCCCCCCGGCGCAGTTGATCACGAGGCCCGCTGACGTCCCGGAGCCGTCCTCGAATGCCAGCCCGTACCCGGACCCGGACTCCTCGACGCCCGTTACGTTTCGCTTCAGGAGGAAGTCCGTCCCGTTCCGCGCCGACTCGCCTTTCAGCGCCCCGGTGAACTCGGCGAAGCTCGTAGAGACCTCGCGGTCGCAGTAGAGCGCGGAGTGGCACCTCACGTTCGGCTCGGCCCGCGACACCTGCCTTGCGTCCAGCAGTTCGAGGGATCCCTCCGGGATGCCGTTTTTCTGCCCCCATTCCATGTACTCCTCGAGGCTCTTGTGCTGCCCCTCGTCTAGCGCGAGCTCTAGCACGCCGGTGGTCTTCCACGGGATCCCGCGGTCTCTTGCAAGGGACTCCCACATGCCGCGGGAGACCAGGGCCGATTTCGCGAGCGTCCCCTTTGTGTCGGGATCTAGGTAAAAAGGCGAGTGGACGACCCCCGTGTTCCTGCCGCTGGCGTGCATTGCCACTGCGGGTTCCTTCTCGATCACGCACACGCTCGCGTCAAAGAGGGTCGATATCCAGTACGAGACGCTGGTTCCCAGGATCCCGCCCCCGATTACCGCGACATCGTACTTTGGCAACGCGTATTGTATGCGCGCGGCGCAATTAAGGGATTGTGCGCGGGCCGGGCAGGCGGGGGGCGCCCCGGCGTGGCCCGCCTGGGCGGAGCCGGCACCCGCGCGCTGCCCCGGGCCGCGCGGGGACGCGATCGTGTGATGGGCATGAGAGGATTTGGTGCCGGGGCTTACAGGTATTGGGCTGGCGGGGAAATTATTAATTATTTGTTTGTGCAAGTAATGGCGTGGAAGCCGACGAGATCGACTCGAAGATCGTGAAGAACCTGCTTGTCGACGCCAGGCTGTCATCGAGGCAGCTTGCATACAGGCTGGGGCTGTCCACGGTTACCGTAATCAACAGGATAAAGAAGCTGCAGAAAAAAGGCATAATCAGGGGCTACACGGTGCGCCTTGACCACGAGCTCCTGGGGTACGACATAACGGTGATAATCGAGATAACCGTCAGGAGGGGGAAGATGGCGGAGATCGAGGGCAAGCTGTCGGAGCACGAGAACGTCTGCGGGGTCTACGACATCACGGGCAGCAGCGACATCATGGTGGTTGCCAAGTTCAAGACCAGGGAGGAGCTCAGCGGGTTCATCAAGGGCATCTCCAGCATACAAAACGTGGAAAACACGATAACCCACATGGTGCTGAACACGGTGAAGGAAGACTTTAGGCTGATGTAGCAGGCGGCATCCTCCAGCCGGGCGGCGCCACGGGACACGGCCCGCTCCCTCACCTGGTGAATCCCTGGTCGCCTACGACGTTGATCGTCATGGTGGATTTGATCATTCCGAGCTTCCGTATCTTTTGCCCGACGATGCCCGATATGTCGTTGTAGGTCGGCGCGACGATCTTGCATATGACGTCGTGGGATCCCACAAGGCAGTCTGCCCCCGTGATTTCGGGGATCCTCTCCAGGTTTTCTGCCACCGCGGGCTCGTCTGCCTTGCCGCACTGGATCATGACGAATGCCCGGGCCATGTGCTTCTCCAGGACATCGTCTTCCTCCTTGGTCGTCTTGCTGAACATGGGCACCCCGTCCACGGGCAGCGTCAGCGTGGAGCGGATCTGCGAGACGCTTCGGATTTTTTTGACGTCTTCCCGGATTGCCGCCTCGTCGCCTGCCTCCAGCACGGAAAGGATGTCGTACGGGCCGAACGTCCCGTATGCCGACCGGATGTTCGGGATTTGCTTGAGGTTTGCCAGCACCGAGTCGTCGGTTCCAGACTCGTTGCACAGCAGGACGTAGGCCTTAGGCATGGTGCCTACAGCACCGTCCGTCGACTCCCATCAATGCAGACAGGTGCCGGACGCGGCCTATATTCCTTATGCTCCGGCATCCGCCGCACGCGGCCTCCCCGGCCATGCGCCCGGCAGCCGCGGGCCCGCCGCGCGCGCCGCCGGCCTTCCGGGCAGGGCAGGCTTGCTCCGGGCCCGCGCCATCGGTTCGCCCCGCCGGGCCGCCGCCGGCAAAGGCGCCCGAGGAAAGCCCTGGCATGACCGTGCCGGGCAGTTTGGGCGGCCCCCGATCCCGGCGCGCGCCGCGGCGGGCCGGCGCGGGCCCTGCCAGCGTCCGCCCGGGGGCCCGCATTCACGGGGATTCAGTAGCTTGATATACGCATGAGGGCAAGTTTTTGTCAAAGTCCGCATTTTGGAAATGATGAAAGATGAGATGGAAAACGCTAGAGCACAACGGGATACTGTTTCCTCCCGAATACGAATCGCAGGGAATCAAGGTGGGGATAGGCGGGAAGGCGGTGGATCTGAACCAAGGCCAGGAGGAAATGGCGTACCAGTGGGCAAAAAAGAAGGACACCCCGTATGCCCAGGACGCGGTGTTCCAGAAGAACTTCACCTCTGACTTTGTAGCTGCCTTGGGCGAGGGATTCGAGAAGATCAAATACGCGGAGATCGATTTTTCCGAGGCCTACGCCGTGGTGGACAGGGAAAAGGACCGCAAGGAGATGATGACAAAGGAGGACAAGAAGGCCCTCGCCGCAGAAAGAAAGAAGCTGCGGGAGCAGCTCAAGGAGACGTACGGCAAGGCGGTCATCGACGGAAAGGAGGTGGAGGTCGCAAACTACATGGCGGAGCCCCCCGGGATCTTCATCGGGCGGGGGGATCACCCGCTGCGCGGAAGGTGGAAGCCCAGGGTCGCTGGGAAGGACGTGACGCTGAATCTCGGAAGAAAGGCCAAGGTCCCGGAGGGGGAATGGGGAAAGATCGTCCACGACAGGGACTCGATGTGGCTGGCAAGCTGGACAGACGAGCTGACGCAAAAAAGGAAGTACGTGTGGCTGGCAGACACCGCGGGCCTCAAGCAGGAGCTGGACAAGGCAAAGTACGAGAAGGCGGTGAAGCTTGCGGGCGAGATCGGGAGGGTCAAGGACGGCATCGTGAGGGACATGAAGAGCAAGGACAAGAAAAGGAGGAAGATCGCCACCGCGTGCTACCTGATTTGCAGGACGGCTATGAGGGTGGGCGACGAGAAGGATCCCGACGAGGCAGACACGGTAGGTGCGACTACCCTGAGAAAGGAGCACGTCCGGATGAAGCCCGGCGCGATAGAGTTTGATTTCCTCGGAAAGGACAGCGTGAGGTGGCAGGAGAGCGTTCCCGTTGAGGGGGACGACAGGCAGTTCCAGGAAAACCTGGCGGAGCTCATGCGCGACAAGAAGCCAAAGGACGAGATCTTCGACGGGGTAACCTCGAGGAACGTCAACGCGTACTATTCTGGAATAGTGGAGGGGCTCTCGGCCAAGGTGTTCAGGACGTACCTGGCGACCACGGCGGTAAAGGACTTCCTGAAACTGCACGACGGCATCAAGGACAGCTCCCCCACCGCGAAGATATACTATGCAAAGCTGGCCAACCTGGAGGCCGCGGTCATGTGCAACCACAAGCGGACCATCCCCAAGACGTTCGAGGGATCCCTGCAGAAGAAGAAGGACAGCCTCAAGAAGGTGGAGGCCAGCAGGCCCTGGGCAAGCGCCGAGGAGGCGCTGGGCAGGGCCAGGAAGGCCAAGCCCAAGACTAGCAAGCAGAAGGAGAGCAGGAGAAAAAGGATGAAGGCCCTGAGGGAGAGGATCGAGAGGCACAGGGGGAAAAGGGAGGAGAGGCTGGAGAAGATGAGGCTGCAGATAGACCTGACTGAAAAGACCAGGGACTACAACCTCGGAACGTCCCTCCGGAACTACATAGATCCCCGTGTATTCAAGGCCTGGACTGACGAGGTGGGCGCAGAGTGGGAGAAACTCTACACTGCGGCGCTGCAGAGGAAGTTCCTCTGGGTAAGGGCCGAAAACGCCCCCTGGAGCGAGATCGGGGGGCGGTAAGCCCTGCCCCCCGCGCCCCCGGGCACGGCCAGGGGCGCCTCATAGTTTGTTGAACACATGATAACCACCCAGGCGTAGTTGCCCCGATGGACCGGCCCCTGGTAGCGCGTGGGCCTGGCGCCCTTTCTGTTGAATGGGGCAATCCGAGCTGCCGTGTCACTGGGCTTCGCGCCCTGATGGGCGTGTGCAGCTTCCGATCCGTCAGACATCCGAAAGGAGGCGATAGGAAAGGATGAGAAAGACAAGCATGGGGACAGGCATGGGGAAGAGAAAGCGCGGCGCGTGCGTGGCGGGCGGGAACGGGAAGGTTCCCGGGAGGGGGCAGTACCCCAACACCCGGGACGGCGCGGCGAAGTTCGCAGGGGTGATGGCGCGCAGGTACCTGGGCGGCGGCCCCTGCAGGGCCGCCCGCGGGACGACTGGCAACATGCGGGACAGGACGTTTGACGCCTTCGAGGCGGCCGGGACCGGCATCAAACTGGCCAACACGTACAGGACGGCCCTGATAGCCAGGACCGCCAAGAAGACCGACAGGATTGACGCAGAGAAGATAGCGCAGGTGCCGGGGACGGACATGATACCGGAGCGCTGCGTCCCCCCGGGCCACACCAGGGGGATGCGCGCGATGGCCGGGCAGAGGGTGAGGCTGGCCCGGGACAGGGCGCGCGTGACAAGCCGCGCCCGCAGCCTCCCGGGCCGCCACGACATCCAAATGGACGCCCCCGCCATGCACTCCGAAAAGGCCCTGGGGCAGCTGGAATCCGCGGGGCCGGGCTCTGGGCACGACGGGTTGGTCCTGGGCCAGTGCGCCCGGCAGGCGGGGCACCTGACGGAGGAGATCTCCGTGACGGGGGGGCTCCCCGGGACGGGGGCCGCCCACAACGGTGACGCGAGGCTGCCGGCCAGCACGGCCGGCGTCGGCACGTTCACCGCGGTGCTGATGGCCCCCGGGATCGGGGACGTCTCCAGGTTCAGGGGGCCAAGGCAGATGGTGTCGTGGGCCGGGCTGTGCCCGGCGGCCTGCCAGTCGGGGAACCAGCCGTACGCGGGGAGGATCAAGAAGATCGACCCCGGCAGCCTGGTCAACTGGGCCATGCGCGAGGCCGCGGACACCGCCGTGCGGCACGACGCCAGGATGGAAGCCGTGTATGCGTCCGCGCGCCGGAGGCACGCGGACAAGCATGGGCCGGCAACCATGGTGGTGGCCCACAAGATGGTCACCATGATGCGGCACATGCCGGCCACCAAGGCACCCTACGAGTCCCGCAACGAGGGGCCGTGCCGGCGCAAGCTGGCCGGGACGGGGAAGGCGCGCCGGGGGCGGCCCCCCGCGCTGCCCGCATCCCGGACCGTCTTGCCAGCGCTGGCCATGAATCCCATGCCATGCAACCCAGTCACGGATCGGAAAAACCGCTGGATGCATTGCGGCAACTACGCCTGAGTGGTTAACATAGGTGCGCGACCCGGTTTAGAGGCACGAAAAACAACCCCATAAAGGCGGGTTCGGGCAGGGTTGTGCAGCAAACTAGCGCGTCAGAATCATTTATTTTCTCAAAGATACCGGCATATACTATGCCGGGGTAGCTCAGCCTGGTTAGAGTGCCAGTTCGCATGGTAAACTCTGCCGGTTCTTCCATAGAAGGCAACACTCATAATCTGGAGGTCGTGGGTTCGAAACCCACCCCCGGCATGGTATAGTCCGGATGCGGCCCGAGTGCCGGACCGGCCCTGGCGGCGCGGGCCGGACCCTACCTCCCAAGGTAGAGCAGCCATTCCACGGGGGCCAGGCCGACCCTGACGTAGTGGACGGAGCCCGGCTCCGGGTCCACTATGGCCGGCAGCCACGGCACCTCGACGCCGCCGGGGCCGGCGTACGCGTATTCCGTGGGGGCGTACCCGCGGAGATCCGGCAGCACCGCAAAGTCTGACGGGACGATGTCCCGCATCTCGAGGGCGCCGCCGGGGCCCGTCTCCGCCACCGCGTCCCCGGAGGCGTACGTGTGGACCGCGACCCGCAGGCCCCCGGCGCCCGCCTCCCCGGCGTCGCGGGCGCCGTCCAGGTCGGCGTCCAGGTACGCCTCGAGGCGCAGGGTGACCATCCCGTCCGGCGGGACTGGGTAGAGCCCCAGGTCAAACGTGGCGCCGGACCCCCCGGGGGGGCTCGCCAGGACGGACCACCCGGGGGGGTCCGCCGCCACGTGGCCCGGCGGGAGCGGCCCGGTCTGCACCAGCGTGGAGGCCGGGCCCGGGTCGAGCCCCGCGAACCTGTACTGCCCGCCGGCGTCCGTGACGGCGGCCATCGCCGGGGCGCCGGGCCGGAGGGCGAGCATCACGTGCCCGGCGACGCCCCCCTCGCCCGGATCCCGCACGCCGTCGCCGTCGGCGTCGCGGAACACCGTCCCCGAGACCGCGGCCGCGGCTCCCGCCGCGCCGCCCGCCACCCTGACGGCCACCGCCCCCTCGTTGCCCTCCCCGACGCCGAACCCGTCCGCCCTGACGGTGACCTCGTAGGAGCCCTTCTCGTACGGGAGGGACTTTAGCTGGAGGATCCTGCCCCCGGGCCCGCCCATCTGGAACAGGTCCCCGTCGCCCCCGGGCACGACGGCGTATGACGCCTGGCGCCTGTCGAGGGCGGGGCTCTGCACCGTGATGGTGGTGACGTCGGCCCGGCCGGGGGCGGGGACGGCGTGGCCCGGCACGACCAGCCAGCTTCCGAGGTTCTGGCCGGAGTCGGCCCCCTCGAACATCCCCTCCATGTCCGTCACGCTTGACACGTCCCAGGGGCCCAGGGGCTGGTCGAAGGAGGCCGCTCCCGAGAACATCCAGCTCATGTCCGTCACGCTTGACACGTCCCAGGAGTCCAGGGGCTGGTCGAAGGAGTCCGCGTCCGAGAACATCGCCCTCATGTCCGTCACGCCAGACACGTCCCAGGAGTCCAGGGGCTGGTCGAAGGGGGTATGGCCGAACATGCCGGACATGTCGGTGACGCTCGAGACGTCCCAGGAGTCCAGGGGCTGGTCGAAGGAGGCGTTATGAGCGAACATCCTCTCCATGTCCGTCACGTTTGACACGTCCCAGGATGAGAGGGGCTGGTTGAAGGGGGTATGGCCGAACATGCCGGACATGTCGGTGACGCTCGAGACGTCCCAGGAGTCCAAGGGCTGGTCGAAGGAGAAGCCGAACATGTAGGACATGTCGGTGACCGACGACACGTCCCAGTGGGCGAGGGGGTGGTTGAAGGGGGTTATTGAGAACATGAAGGACATGTCGGTGACCGACGACACGTCCCAGGAGCCGAGGGGCTGGTCGAAGGCACGGGCAAAATTGAACATGTCGGACATGTCCGTCACGCCGGAGACGTCCCAGGAGCCGAGGGGCTGGTTGAATTCCCATGCATTTCTGAACATCCCGGACATGTCGGTGACGCTGGAGACGTCCCAGGAGCCGAGGGGCTGGTTGAATTCCCATGCTTCTCTGAACATCCCGGACATGTCGGTGACGCTTGAGACGTCCCAGGAGCCGAGGGGCTGGTTGAAGTGGAAGCCGGTGTCGGAGAACATCCCGGACATGTCGGTGACGCTTGAGACGTCCCAGGAGCCGAGGGGCTGGTTGAAGCCCGCGCCTGAGAACATCCCTGACATGTCGGTGACCGACGACACGTCCCAGGAGTCCAGGGGCTGGTTGAATGGCGTACCTCTGAACATGCCGGACATGTCGGTGACGCCGGAGACGTCCCAGCCGCCTATGGGGCCGCTGAAGGAGGAAGACGCGAACATGCCGCTCATGTCCGTCACGCCGGAGAGATCCGGCGCGTCGCTTGCGTTGTATGACAGGTTTAACGCGCCCTTGAATGCGGACTCCATGGACTCCCACTTGGTGCCGCCCCACTGCTCGATGGAGGCCAGCTTGAGGGCGTTGGCCGTGGCTGGCGTGCCGTCGTCCCACACCAAGCCGCCCAACCTGGGATCGAACGCCGCGTTGCCGTCCAGGCGGATCCTGGTAAAGTCGCCCGTTATCTGCACGGTGTAATGCCCGGGGGCGGCGTACGTGTGGGAGGCGTCGCCGGCATGCGCGGTCCGGCACCCGTCGCCCCAGTCCACCGAATAGGCGCCCGCGGCGCCCCCGACCGGGATGGTGATCGACTCGTGCGCGGAGGCGATCCTCCACTGGGTGACAAAGGCCCCGCCTTCGGCGGCCGGGGACTGCCAAAATGGCCCGTGTTGGGCGAGCCATAACATAAAAGTGGCAAAGGCCCCGCCTTCGGCGGCCGGGGACGGCTCCGCCGGCGCGCAGGCGGGCGGGATCTGCGCGCCCGCGCCCATGCCGGCCTCCTCTGCCGGGGGCATGCCGTAGGCGTGGGCTACGGGCACGGCCAGCGCGCATGCCAGCACCGCCAGGAATGCCGCGTATGATATCATGCAGTTCGTCGTTACTGGTTGCTTATGGCCTTTTTGTCAGACGCGCTGCGGCAGGTAGCGGAATCTGGCGTTCTGTCAGCGCCTAACCCGTCGGAAAATCCCCCGGATCCCCGAGGCCCCCGCATCGTTAATACCGCCAGACTCGCAATACGTCTCATCCCTGTGATCACCGCTTGCCATATTCCCACATGCCCATGCGGCATGGATTTGTCACCCCCTCATACCGCGACTTTCCTGTCGTCGCCGTACATCGCATCACCGCCTCCGTAGCCGCATGACACGTTGCCGGAGAAATTGGCCGTGGTGGCGCCTTTGGGGCGCGTGGTATCCGCGCATGCGCGGATGCCGGATCTCCGGAATCCTCCCTCGCATGAATCCAGCGCCCCGTTGCCGCCTTCGTCACGACAAGCCGTGGCATTTACAGTGGCAGGTTCGCGGCTCCGCGAAGCCTGGCGTCAGAATCGAAGGCCAGGAACGCATGGTTTGCAGGAGGGGCTGGCCACCCGCACCACTTCCATGGTTTCCAGCGTCCGGGTTTGCGCCACCGTGGAGCTCACGCTACCTCGACATATCCGGCAGAAACCGGGCTGCCGCCGCGGCGGCGCCGACAATCTCGTGCTTGCCCCCGGCGGCACACGCGCCAGACAGCGGCTCGCCCGTTGCGGGTGCGTCGGCGCCCGATTCAGCAGCACGCGCCATGGCGCTTGCACATGCTGATTGCCGGATGCCGGATCCCCGCCACTGCCCCCCCAGGCGCGGACGTTCTGGCGCAGTCCGCGGGCGCCGCATCGCTGGCTGCCGGTTCCGAGTAGCCGAAAAAGCCTCCCGGGGGATTGTGGGACTCCCGGACGAAGCGCCGTCCCCCGGCCCGCCGGAGCAGTGCGGCGCCTGGACGCAGTGCGGGGCGGCAAAGGACGTCGCGGGTGACCTCCCGTACGCGGGCGCCGCATGGCCCACAACCAGCCCACTGTGAAATCACGCGGCAGAGGATCCGCGGATGTGCGCTGCTTGGATCGTGTCACGGATGCCGCTGCACGCAAAACGAAATGCGGTGCCCGGTCGAAACGAGCTGGAATCGGACGCGCCGGCGGCGGCGCGCCCACGCGGGCCGCCATGCGCCGGGGGACGTTCTGGTCAAGATGTGCGGTCGCGTGACGCGTTGGCCGTGGCGCCCGCCGCGGCGCGGGGACTCCATGGCGCGCCGTGCTGCCGGCGCGCGGCCCCCCAGCCGGCGTGGCGGCCGGGCCTGCCAGGCACGCGCGCGCCGTGCCTGCGCCGCGCCGCGAGCCCGTTTCCCGCCGCGTTCACGATCATGTTTTTATTGATAGGCATCGATAAAGAGGCACTTGAAGGAAAAGCTGCAGGACCTGCAGGACATAAAATGCCCGCTGTGCCACAGGACACTCGCGTCCTACGAATACAAGAAGGCGCTCTCGGAGCTGGAGGCCACTATCGTGCAGAGGTACGAAAAGGCGGACAAGAAAAGGACCGAGGGCTTTGCGCAGCAGCTGAAAAGGATAAAGAAGCAGCACAGGCAGAAAGAGAAGAGCCTCCAGGCATCACATGACAACGAGATGAGGAAGCTGCAAAAGAGTTTGGAGGGATCGCATGACAGGCAGCTGGACGCGCTAGAAAAAAGCTACGACAAGCTGGCCGCCCAGAGCCAAAAACAGTTTTCCAGCATGGAGAGGAAGATAAAGCTTGACTTTGAAAAAAGAATGCGGGAGAGAGACAGGGAGTCGAAGGCATACGAGAGGGAAACGAAGGCGGCCCACAGGAAGGAGCTTGCGCACATGGCAAGGCAGATCCAGCAGTTGAAGAAAGAACGGGCGTCCGTCAAGAAAGAGGCGAGGGAGGGAGCCAGGACGGACTTTCAGGCAAAGTACGACAGACTGAACTCTGAGATGGCAGAAAAAGAGATCCAGATAAGGCGCTTCACCAAGGAGGTGGACGGGCTCAAGAGGAAGATCACCCAGGCGAAGCCGGGACCTGCGGGCGGCGCGGGAGAGCTGGACCTCTACGCGACTCTCACCCACGCGTTTGCCAACGACTTCTTCAGGAGGCAGAAGAAGGGGACGTCCAGCGGCGACCTGATCCAGCAGATAAGGACCCCGACCGGCTCCCTTGACACGCTGATAGTGTACGACAACAGGGCCGCCGCCACGGTAACGAAGAAAGACGTCGAGAAGGCGAAAAAATACAAGAAAATCCACGGCACGAACTACGTCATCATCGTCTCGAGCAGCCTGCCCAAGAGATCCGTCCCGAACGGGATCTTCGGCGAGATGGACGGGGTGCTGCTGGTGCACCATTCCATAATAACCGAGGTGGCAAGGCACATACGCACCGGCATAATCGAGATATCAAAGCTGTCAAAGAGCAAGGAGGACCAGGAGGCAAAGCAGTCCAGGCTGTACGAGTACATAATCAGCGGCGAGTTTTCGATGATGCTCGAGTCGCTCTACGCGATAAGCGGGCAGCTGGCCAGCATCCAGACCAGGGAGGAGAAGGACCACGAGACCCTGTGGAAGACCAGAAAGTCGCTGTACGGCCAGCTGGTAAAGGCGGCCAACGACCTGTCAAGCGGGATAGAAAGCATCACCCAGAAAGAGATCACCGTGGAAGGCCGCTGAGGGATCCCCGCGGGGCCGGATCTCCGGCGCCCATGCCAGCCAGCCGCCCAGTCCGGGTTTTTCCGGCCAGGTACGATCCAGCCTCCCAGCGAGCCGCGCAGCCCAGGCTCGGTTTTCCGGGATGCGCCCCCCCCCCCGCGCCGAATGCCCGGGCATGCGCCACGCGCTCTGCCCCGCGGCGCCCCAAGATAGCGTTAAATGTAGCGCCGGGCGATTTTAACCGGAATGGGGGAGTACGAGGAGTTTGCCGAGGCGCTCCTGGGCCAGCTGTCAGTGGAGATCAACGAGGAAAAAGAGATCATGCGGGCGGCAGAAAAGGCAAGAGACGACATGCCGGGGGCCGGGTTCGGGGACATAGAACAGGCGGCCGGCATGGTGTTCCCGGACCTGAGGGAAAGGGCCGGGCGGTTCCTCGGACTCGGCATCCCGGACGGGCTCAGGATGGAGTTCCCGGAACTGGCCGACCTGAAAAGGATCAAGGCGGAGAAGGTGTTCTCGGACGAAAAGTCGTCCCGGTTCGTGCAGAGGCTGTTCCAGGCGGTGGCGGAGGAGGACGCCGGGAAGATCGCCGGCCTCGTCGAGGAGGATCCCGCAAAGTACCTGGTGTATTCGACGTACGCGATCCAGTACATCTCGAAGATCTCCACCACGTACGGCGACTACCTGGACTCGGTGATCTACCTGAACAGGTTCATACTCTCCAGGTACCCCCAGATCATCCTCCACAGGCAGGGGCCGCCCTACGAGGAGCGGTTTTCCAGGATCAACTCTGGCTACATGGGCGCAGTCAAGATGACCATCCTGGAGGAGACCGTGCATTCGGCGCAGGGGAACCTGCAGAGGATCAACCGGGACGCCGCGATGCGGGTCAACCTGATCAACGAGGAGCTTGCCAGCATCGTCCTGGCGCTGGATCCCGGGACGGTCAGCGGCCTCGCCGAATACCTGCAGCTCCAGGCGGTCCCGGACGACTTTCCCTTCGCAAAAAAGGCGAACCTGTTCTTCTTTCTGAACCCGGACCACTTCCTGATCGAGCAGATCGGGCCGGACGTGATGACGTTCACGCACGTGGAGATCGACCCGAAGATATCCGAGGCCATCCCGCAGCTGCTCGGCATCTACAAGAGGTGGCTCGGCCCCATACAGCAGCACCACGCCGCGTTCAGCACCATGGAGGGGATGGCCGCGTTTGCGGTGGAGACCGTGCTAAAAGACGACGGGGACTTTCAGAACTACCTGACCACGTTCATGGGCACGGACTTCTCGTCATACCGGGTGAGGAAGGACATCGGGAGGGACTTTACGATGGCCGTCCACGAGAGGCTCGGCACGGAGGCCTTCGGGAGGCTGGTGGAGGATCCGCCCAGCACTAGGGAGCTCAAGGACCCGCAGTCGTACATAGGCAGGGCGTGCAGGTAGCCTTGCGGGAAAGGTTCGATCCCCTCGTCGCCGAGTGGATCTCGTTCGTGGGAAGCCCGAACTTCAACCTGGCCGAAAAATGCCTCAAGTTCGCCCAGATCCTGGAATACCCGGACCTAGACGTGGAGTCGTACGTGCAGAAGATCAACCGCATCGGGAACTCGCTCAGGGAGTCGGTCGGCGGCGCCAGAAACCCGATCTACGTCATATCGCTGCTAAACGAGCACCTCTTCCAGAACCTCGGGTTCGCGGGGGACAGGGGCGGCTACCACGATCCGAGGAACAACTTCCTAAACGAGGTGGTCGACAGGAAGTCCGGCCTGCCGATCACCATGTCGATACTGTATGCGGAGGTCGCAAAGTCCGTAGGCCTGGAACTGAAGCTGGTCGGGTTTCCGGGCCACGTCCTGGCAAAGTACGGCGAGGAGATGATCCTGGATCCGTTCAACGACGGGAAGCTGCTCGGCGTTGACGACCTGCAGGGGATGCTGCGCCGGAGCTTCGCGGGGCGGGTGGAGTTCGAACCGTGCTTCTTGGACGAGATGGGGGAAGAGCAGGCCCTGATCAGGCTTGCGCGCAACCTGAAGAACTCGTATGCCCGGTCGCACTCCTACGAGAGGGCCGCGAGGTGCGCGGACATGGTCCTGGCGATCGAGCCGGACTCGCCGGAGGACGTAAGGGACAAGGGGGTCATCGAATGGCGCATGCTGAATCCCGACTCCGCGCTGGCGTACCTGAACAGGTACCTGGAGGTGAGCCCCAACGCGGAGGACGTGGACTTTGTCTTGGAACTGATACGCGACATCAGGGTGAAGGGGTAGGACGGCGCGGGAACGCTTTGTTCCATTGGTGGAAAATCAGGACAGTATGGAATCGATTTCGCGGCCCTGCTTTACCAGGGATATCTCGTGGCGGGCAATCTTGTTTTTGAGGGCCGCCTTCAGGATGTCCAGCTCGTTCCTGAGCAACGCTACCTCGTCCTCGAGTTTGGCCACCCGTTCATAGATCGTCTCGGCTTCTGAACTCATGATTATGTATCATGAAGTGGTTCTCTTAAAAAGTTATGGTTGCGTGGGGCGCGGCGCGGCCCGGATTTCAGGCACGGGGATCGCCGCGCTTCGGCTGCCCGGGCACGCCCGTACTGCAGGCCGGCCCGGACGTGCTTGGGCACGCCCGGCCCCCGCATGCGGGGCGCCGGCGCGGCTATAATTCAAACTCCTGCCTGCATTTCTCGCATTTCCCCCTCTCTTGGCCCGGGGGGCCGAGCAGGAAGACCTTGCCTATGGTATGGCATTCGGGACACAGGCCCGTCGTGGCGTTCTTTGGGCCGGTTCTGATAATCTTCTGTCTTTTTCTGCGTCCCATTGATCAGTCATGCCCCATCCAGACTATTAAATTTAGTTTTTTGGGGATCCGGCGCCCGTGGGAAGGGGGAAGCGCCTGCCTGCGGGCCAGGACGGCCGCGCCTGCCGCCGCGTGATCAGGGGCCGCGCCGTGGAACGGGCGTTCCCGCGGGCGGCACTGGAATTCCAGACAGGCCGGCTCCCGTCCCGCCATCAGGGCGGGACGTAGCCGACGTTAAACGTCACGGCCTCGTTGACCGAGGGGGACGCGTACGTGTATGTGGCGGTGGTCGGGGCGTGTCCCGCATGGGCGGATTCCGGCCGGATCAGGCAGTACGCGGGCGGGGGCAGTATCTTGTCAAACGCGTACTCCCCGCTGGCGTCGGTGGTGGTGCGGACGATGGAGTTAGTCGCCGCGTTTATCACGAGCATCGACTGCCCGGGTATCCCGCGTTCCCCCGCGTCCTGCATCCCGTTGCCGTTGTTGTCCTGGAATACGGTCCCCGTCACCGTGCCGTATGCCCTGGGGGTTATCGCCGGGCTCTTCTGGGCCGGATCGAGCTTGTTCAGGAAGCCGACGATCTCGCTTGAGCACGGATCTGGGCTGTTTCCGCACGTGGCCACGGTGTTTTGGATCCATCCGTGGTAGACGTTGGGAACGGCCAAGACGCCCTGGCCCCCCATGCAGGCATCTCCTGATCTGGCCAAGGCGGGTTACCGTTCTCCGAAGTGCCCCATCTCAGAATCTAACTGCGCCCGGCGATCCCTCAGATCTGCCTTGAGCGAAGGCAAGGCCTGCTTTTGGACTAGTTCTTTTGGCGATATCGTCGGCTCTAAAAATTCACCCTCACCGATGCTTCCACTTGGCCAATTTCCGCAGGTTTCGATCCGCGCTCAAGTTCGGGTGGCGCCTCCTCTTCCGTTTTTCCCGAAAACATGCGCCGTGCCGGGACCGCCAATCGTCCCGATTTCACGCCCCAAGCTTCTGTCCGGGCCGGGGTTGGCCGCGGGCCGGCTTAACGGAGTTTTTGCGTGACTTTGGCGCAACAATCTTGGGACATCGCAAGCAGTCATAGGCGTCATGCCTTGAAGATGTGAAAATGCCGAGCGCGGTATCAGAAGCAATTACAGCCCCATGGGGTTTCTGACGCATGTTGGTTAGGCGCCAGGGGGCGCGACGATCAGCCGGCAGGGAGAAGATCAGCCGGAGGCGAAACAGAGTCGCCATGAAGGCCTCCCCCAAGCAGCGCCGCTAGGAACTTTTATAAAGTACCTGTACCGTACTCTACGGTATGGTAGAAGATTTGAGATTAGACAGTTTGGAGGGCGTGGGCCCTGTAACCACGAGAAAGTTGTCTGACGCGGGAGTCCACAACATAATGGATCTGATCGTCAGGGGTCCGGTAGAAATTTCTGAGATAACTGGAATGGAAAAAGACACTGCAGAAAAGATAGTCAACAAGGCACGGCAGCACTTGGTCGAAGGCGGCCTGCTGGCCAGGGATTTCGTCAGCGCTAGCGAGATATACAAGCACCGGCAGTTGATTGGCAAAATCACCACCGGTACAAACTGCCTCGATACGCTGCTTGACGGCGGCCTTGAGACGCAGGCCCTGACCGAGGTCTATGGCGAATTCGGTTGCGGAAAGACCCAATTTGCGCATACGATGTCCGTCATGGTCCAAAGGCCAAAAGAAGAGGGCGGGCTGGAAGGCGGAGTCCTGTACATCGACACCGAAAACACTTTCAGGCCTGAAAGGATCATCTCGATCGCGCAGGCGCACGAGCTGGATCCAGAGAAGATTCTCGACAACATCATCGTCGCGCGTGCGTACAACAGCGCGCACCAAACCCTGATTCTGGAAGAGGCAGGATCCATAATAGATGAAAACAACATCAAATTGATTGTCGCGGATTCTGCAGTCGGCCTGTTCAGGTCCGAGTATCTTGGGAGAGGCACCCTGTCCAGCAGGCAGCAGAAGCTCAACCACTTTGTGCACCTGTTGTCCAGGATTGCAGAGACCTACAACTGCGCCGCGATAGCCACAAACCAGGTGATGTCGTCTCCAGACGTCTTCTTTGGGGACCCGACGCGCCCGATCGGAGGCAACGTAGTGGCCCATACCAGCACGTACAGGATCTACTTTAAGAAATCCGGCAAGAAGCGAATAGCGCGGATGGTAGACAGCCCCCACCACCCGGAAGAAGAGGTAATCTTCGCCTTGGGAGAAGCCGGAGTCGTGGATCCTGAAGAGGCTGAAAAGAAAAAGAAGGTCACAAAGGCCGGCAAGAAGGCCAAGGCAGACGCAAAAGCCCCGGAACCGGAACCAGATGCAGAAGAGATCCCCGATGCGGGTGCCGTTGCAGACTCCCAAGAGGCCGACCCGGAGCCGCTAGAGGAGTAAGCCCCCTTCCCCCTTGTACGGGCACGCATGCGCCGTAGTTCGGGATTCCGGCGGCATTCGTGTCACCGCCGCGCCGGGTTTTCAAAAGGGCCGGGTTCCCGCGCCGGCATTCTGAGGAGGCGGCCCCGGTGGTGGCACGGCCTGCGTGTCCGCACTGAACGCACATGTCCCGTTTTCCCACAGCCTGTCGGATCCCCAGGCCGGGGGCATGGCGGCCGGAGTTGCCAGGTGGCGCGCCGGCGCCCCCCCCCCACGGCTTTCCGACCCCCGTTCAGGACGTGCCGACCAAGCGCGTGGTATGGACATGCATGCCCCGTGGCATTTCCCGCATCCCTCGGGCTCCCAGGTTCGGCGCGGCGTCTTTCAGCAGCTGGCTCCCTGGCGGCCAAGTCTTGGATTCGCTTGGGGGTCGCGCGCTGTCCCGATCCGGCCCGCACGGGCCGTCCAGGCCTTGCCTGCATGCGCGGTCGTTTTCGGGCCCCCGGGCGGGCTGTCCGGGTTGGCGCCTCCCCGTCCCGGAGCTCGGCGGCCCTGCTGCTGCGCGCCGCCCGCCGCCGGGGACGCGCTGCCTGGCGCAGGATGCCGTTTTGCTTCCGGTCTGGGATCCCTTCGGGCGGGATGTTTGGAGCTGCCGGCCAGGGCGGGGATCTTTGGCGCGCCGGGCAGCAGATCCCTGGCCCCGCCGTGCTCTGGTCTTGCGTGCTCGGGTCTTGCGTGCCGGGATCATCCCGGGATGCCGCCTTCATGCCTGAGGCGTCCCGGTCGCCCCGCCCGGCATCCAAAACGGCCCCGAGTTATTGTAAGTATTAAAATAGGGCGCAGGGCGTTTCCATTCATGGCAACCAAAAAGTCGTCTGGCCGTTCGCACGGGTTCAAGCACAAGTCCAGGTCCGTGATGAGGAAAAAATCCCCCCGCGGAGTCTCCTTCCTGCTGCGCGAGTACCGGGAGGGCCAGCGCGCGCTCGTCATAATCGATCCCAGGCAGCACAAGGGCCTGCCGCACAGGCGCTACCACGGGAAGGTGGGCACGGTGACCAGCGTGGGCAGGCGCGCGGTGACGCTTGACGTGAAACTGGGCGACAAATCGAAAACCTTAATCACTAGATTGGATCATATCAAACCGTTCGGTGTCTAGCATGGAGGAAGTGAAAAAGAAGCAGGCCGTTTCAGTGTCGGAGGTCAAGGAGATCCTGGGCCAGGTTGACGTCGAGGAGATGGATCAAATCCAGCGCTGGACCTTTGACTATGTCTCAAAATTCGTAGCCACGGGGCCAGGCGACGCCAAGGAGATGAAGAGGCGGCTGATGAAGGAGTGCGAGCTCACCGAGGACGAGGCAGTCGAGATAGTGAACATCAGGCCCACGAGCCTGGCCGAGCTGCGCTCCTTTACGTTTGGCTGGAAGAAGCTTATCCTTGCTGAGACCCTGGAAAAGATACTCGGGATAATCAAGGAGCATTCCTAGGGCCGGCGGAGATTCCCAGATTGTCATCTGCGCAACCACCACCTAGGCGATACGAAGAGCACGCTTACGTCTTGGACTTCAACCCCAGGGGCAAGTCCTCCACGGTCAAGGGCAGGGAGGGGATCATAATAACCGCGATAGGCGAGGACAGGCTGACGCTGTTGGAGATACTCGGCGCGCAGAACTCCACGTTCGAGATCGGCGAGAGGATCTTCATCGGCAAGGAGGGGAGGACCAAGGTCCTTTCCGTCCTGGGCAAGATGGAATACAGCTGCGTCTCGTCGTCGGGGCAGAGCGAGCTTGCCAACGTGGTGGAAAGGATCGTGACTGACAACGAGCCAAGGTTCGTCGAGTACCTGAACAACGCGAGGCCCCTCACCCCGAGGATCCACGCGCTGGAGCTGATCCCGGGAATCGGGAAGACGTACATGAAGAGCATGCTGGAGGAGCGCGAGAGGAAGAAATTCGAGAGCTACGCCGACCTGCAGGAGCGGGTCGGGTTCACTGAGCCGATCAAGCACATATCCCAGAGGATCATGGACGAGATCACCGGCGAGAGCAGGATGAACCTCTTCGTGAAGAGATGACAAGGCGCAGGAGGCGGGGGCAGCACTTCCTGAACTCCTCCGGGGTCGCGAGGACCATGGTCTCCGAGGCCCGCATAACGAGGGGCGACACCGTGTACGAGGTAGGCACCGGCCGCGGCGCCCTCACCCCGCTGCTGTGCGAGAAGGCCGGGAGGGTCATCTCGGCCGAGGCCGACAGGGAGCTGTTCGAGGGAGCCGCCGCCAGCCTCGCGCACATACCGAACCTCACCCTGCAGTTTGGCGACGGCTTCAGGAAGGGCAACGCGTTCTCGGTCTTTGTTTCCAGCCTGCCCTATTCCAGCAGCAGGAGGGCCATGGAATGGCTGGCGCAGACCCCGTTCTCCCACGGGGTGGTGATGGTCCAGGAGGAGTTTGCCCGGAAGATCCTCCGCGGGCGGGCGCCCGGCAGGAGGGCGGTCGGCGTCATCGCCAACCACGCCATGGAGATCACCAGGATATCCAGCGTCGGGAGGGCCAACTTCGACCCACCCCCCGCCGTGGACTCGGCCCTCCTGAGGATCCGCAAAAAGGCGACCGTCGGGAAGGCCCTGGTCCAGGCGGTCAACAGGATTTTCTCGTACAGGAGGAAGACCGTCCAGAACGTCCTCAGGCAGTTCGGGATGGAAACCGTAATAGCCAAACGGCTGGACGATCTGTCAGACGAGGAGATAATCGGTATTGCCAGGGAAGCCATCGGGAAATGACGGGTACGCGCCGGCTGAGGACACCTTCTTCGTGGCCGAAAACATCGCGGGGGAGCGCGGCGAGGCGGCCCTGGACGTCGGCAGCGGCTCGGGGTACCTCACCAGGCTGCTGTCCGAGAACTTTTCCCTGGTGGTCGGGACAGACGTCGATTTTGGCGCCCTGAGGGGCCAGACTTACAAGACGGACAACCTGGTCTGCTGCAACGGGTCCGACGCCCTCAGGGCGTGCTTTGACCTGGTGGTGTGCAACATGCCGTACCTCGCCACCGACGAGATCCTGGACGCCGCCACGGACGGCGGGAGGGGCGGGTTCGAGGTCCCGAGGAGGATCCTCGACTCCGTCTGCGGCAACATCAGGGGCAACGGCAAGTTCATCTTCGTGACGTCCTCCCTGTCGGACTTCCGGAGGCTGATCGGCCACGCGCGGGGCCTGGGCCTGGCGTGCCGGATAGTCGCCAGGAAGAGGCTGTTCTTCGAGGAGCTCATACTGGTCGAGGCCAGGAAGCCCGCCTAGGCCTACCTCCTCAGTTTTTCCTTGGCGAACTCCGCGATCGCCGCGGCCATCTCCCGCGTCCCCGAGCTCCCGCCGAGGTCGTACGTGACGGTCCTGCCCTCGTTGATTACCCGGTCGGTGGCCTCGAATATCGCGTCCCGGATGTCGGGCTCCCCCAGGTACTCGGCCATCCAGGCCCCCGAGAGGATCGTCGCGGTGGGGTTGACCTTGTTCATCCCCTTGTATTTGGGCGCGCTCCCGTGCGCGGGCTCGAACATCGCGTAGGATTCCCCCATGTTTGCCGAATACACGTTTCCTATGGATCCTATGCTGCCCGAGGCGCACTCGGAGATGATGTCCATGAACAGGTTGGTGCTGATCAGGACGCTGTCGTTGAACCTCTCCGGGTTCTTCACCAGCTGCTGCGCCATGTTGTCTATGTAGTACTCCTCGACTTCCAGCCCGGACGACTCGGCCGCCCTCTGCACCTCGCTCCAGAATATCCCGTCCGTCCTCTTGAGTATGTTCCTCTTGGTGATTGCCACTACCCTGGGCGTGCCGTGCCCCTTGGCCCACTCGAACGCGGAGTCCACTATCCGCGCGCAGCCCTTCCGGGTGATCTTCCTTATGGCCACCGCCGAGTCCTCCGAGGTGTCAAACTCGATCCCGGCGTACAGCCCCTCCGTCGCCTCCCTGAAGCATACAAAGTCCAGCTTCCTGTCCGGGGACAGCCTGTCAAACGTCTTGATCGGCCTCACGTTTGCAAAGAGCTCGAACTTCTGCCGGGTGGACACGGCGACGCTCCTGGGCGCCTTCGGGTCCGGAATGGTTGTGGTGGGCCCCTTGAAGCAGGCGTGGCTCTCGTCCATGATCCTCGAGGTCTCCTCCGGGATGTACGTGGCCCCGCCGTTTTTCTGCCACTGCTCCGAGCCCGCCTCGCACCGGATCATCTCGATCTGGGAGTTGCACGCGTTCAGGACGGCCTCCATCGCGTCGACGAGTTCGGGGCCCACCCCGTCCCCGTTGATGACAGCTGCCTTCTTGCTCAAAACTGCCGGGATTTGGCCGGGTTATTATTTATGTCTACCTGATTCCCAGCCCCGGGATTCCCACGGTGACGGTTTATTAGACGACGGCGCGGTGCAGGAAAATGATAATCGTCCAGATTTCCGACCTCCACGTGGGCTCCCAGTTCCTGCCGGAAAAATTCGCCGAGATGGAATCCGAGATCAACAGGATGAAGCCCGACGTCGTGGTGGTCACGGGCGACCTCACCAACGAGGGGCTCGTCGGGGAATACGAGGAGTGCAAGAGGCTGCTTGCGAGGCTGGACGCCGGGAAGATCATCGCGATCAGCGGGAACCACGACTACCGCAACACCGGGTACCTGCTGTTCAAGAAATTCTTCCCGTTTGACACGGTGAACGAGCTGGGCGAGGACGTGGTGCTGGTGACCATGGGGACCGCCCGTCCCGACAGGAACGAGGGCGAGGTCGGGTACAGGCAGAACCTCTGGCTGCAGCGGACCATGCAGAAGTACAGGGACAGGGTGAAGATAATCGCGATGCACCACCACCTGGTGGCCATACCGGACACCGGCTCCGACCAGCTGACCGTGGTCGACGCGGGAGACGTGCTGAGGACCATCCTGGACTCGAACGTCGACCTGGTCCTGTGCGGGCACAAGCACAGGCCCTGGGTGTGGAACTTCGGGAAGCTCTCGGTGGTCAACGCGGGCACCGCGACCTCCGAGCGCGTGCGGGGGCTGTTTGAAAACACGTACAACGTCATCACCGTCTCCGGGAGGGAGGTGCGGGTGGACCTCAAGATCGTGGGCGGGAGGCGCGTCCCCCTGGGCGACATCGTGAGCAATTACAGCCGGTTCGGCGAAGAGTGAACTTATTTACAGACCGGTGCAAGGGTCTCTTGTGCGGGGATCGCCTAGCCTGGTAGGGCGTGGGATTGCTAATCCCATGTTCGCAAGGACACGGGGGTTCAAATCCCCCTCCCCGCGCCACACGCACTTCCGTCACGCCCGGATCGATTCTCCCGGCCCGGGAGGTTTGCGGGCGGCCGCCCCGTGCCGGCCGGCATGCGCGGCGGTGGCCCCGCCCCGATCCCCGCGCGCTCGCCGTGCCGGGACTCCCGCCGCCCTGGCGCCGCGAGGCGTGCCCGGCCGCGGCCCCCGCCTAGGACTGGGCGCGGTCGAATTTTGAAGACGTCCTGGAGGCGAGCCGGACGTCTTCTGCCCTGACCGTCTTGCGCCCCGCATGCGCCGCCATGTCCACCGCGCTCCCGGCTATGCAGTTTGCCAGGTCCTCGACCGTGCGCCTGAGCTCGTCGGCGGACTCCTCGCTGACCCTCTCGGCGCCGGCCTTCTTCAGGATCCGGTACATTGCAGACAGCCCGATCTCCGAGGACTTCATCGGTTTGCCGTTTCGCTTTGCGGATAAAAGACAGTCGGTGAAAAAATACCACCAAGAAATCGATTTATACAGACCACCTCCTAGATCAGCGATGGCATGGGCATACGACGCGCACGTCCACCTGTCCGACCCGGAGTACGCCGGCGACATCCCCCACACGCTCAGGGCGATGGACGCGGCGAGGATCAGGGCGTGCTGCGTCTCGATGGACGCGCCAAGCTCGCGGCGGACCCTGGCCCTTGCAGGAATGAGCTGCAACGTGCTGCCGTTCATCGGCATCCATCCCGAGCGCGCCGGCGACGACCTGGGGCAGATGGAGGACATGATACGCGACAACGTCGGCGCCATCGCCGGAATCGGCGAGATCGGCCTGGATCCCACGTTTGCCCGTTCCGGGGACGACGGCGGGAGGCAGGTCCGCGTCTTCGAGGCCCTCCTGGGCCTGGCCGAAAAGTACCAAAAGCCCGTGTCCATCCACTCCAGAAAAAGCCTCGACGAAGTCCTGGGGATAATGACCTCGTATACCGCAAAGCGCGCCCTGCTGCACTGGTTTGACGGCAGCAAGAGGCAGCTGGGGGCCGCGATGGACATGGGCTTCTTCGTCTCCTACGGGCCCGTGACGGTGTACGCAAACGACAAGCAGTCGCTGGTCGCGAAGACCGACCCGTCCAGGATGCTCGTGGAGACCGACGGCCCTGTGCGCTTTTCGAGGTGCTTCGGGTCAAGGCAGGCGCAGGTCAGCTTCATCCCCAGCGTGATCTTCTGCGTGGCCGGGATACTGAACAGGTCCTACGACGAGATGGCGTCGCAGCTGGAGGAAAACTCGATGGCGTACGTGGGAATATAGGTATAAAAAACCCCCGCCCTGCTACAGGGTGATGGACAGGGTCAGGAGCATCTCGCACTCGGTGCTGGAGGAGCACAGGTCGAAGTTTGGCGAGGACTACGCCGACAACAAGAGGGCCCTGGACCAGGTCTCCGTCATCCGCTCCAAGGGCCTGAAGAACAAGATTGCCGGGTATATCACTAAGTTCATAAAAAAAGAGATCAGGGAGGAGAACGCGAAAAAGATCCAGGCCGAGGCTGCCAGCCGGCCCGACGACGTGGACGCGCCGGCGGCCCCGGCGCCCGAAGCTGCAGGCGAGGCCGAGGGGCGCGAGGCCCCCGTGGCTGGAGGCGGCGTAGACAGCCTGGACTGGGAGGGGAGGTCCGAGGACGACGACGGGGACGGGTCCCATGGCGGCCACGACGCAGGCGGGGCCCCGGGGCAGCCTGCCGGCGGGGACACTGGGACAGGGGCCGCGTAGCAGCCCCGGAAGCTGCCGCCCCCTGCCAGAGAGATGATCCGGGTAAAGTTCGTCGGCGGCGCCAGGAAGTCGTTTGCCACGGAGTCCACGAGCATCGAGGGAGCAGGCATGTCGCTGGACGGGCTCCTGTCCATCCTCCTGCAGATGAAGCCGGAATCCACCCCCCCGCTAGACGTCGGGAACGTATTGGTGGCAGTCAACGGGGTCGACTCCTCGGCGCTCGGCGGCATGTCCGCGATCCTGGGGGACGGCGACGTGGTAAGCATAATCCCGGTGATCCACGGCGGCTCCCCGTGGGGGCTCAGGCTGTCCGTCCCGGGGACGCACGTCCACGTGGCAGAGATCCCGGGCGGCGGGCAGCACGGCGCCGCCCTGCTAGAGGAGCTGAGGGCGGGGTTTCCCAGGGTGAGGCTCCAGGCGGTATACAGCAGGTTCGTGCTCAACAGGCGCCACCTGGAGGGGATCGTCGCGATCTCGGCCAGCGCCGAGAAAAACCGCGCGCTGCTTTCAAACAAGTTCGAGACGGACCTCCTGATGCGCTTTGCCATCTCCCCGCAGATAGCCAGCGCGATCAGGACGGCCGGGATAAGGCCGGGCCGGGACTTTCTCCTGATCGCTGCGGGCAGCGCGGGTGCCCTGGACGCGTTCTCGAAGAAGGCTCCCCGCGCGGCGGGTTCCCTGTTTGCCAGGGACAACGCGCCGTTCCTGAAAAGGCACTTCGGCCTGACCAAGAGGCACCTGGACTCCGTCCTCTCCGACGATCCGCTGGCAGACGTCCTGGTCGAGAGGGCCGCCACGCTATTCAGCTAGGCTCCGCTTTGCCTTCTCCGCGCTCAGGATGCCGTCCTTGGGGATCACCGCGACGCCGGCCTCGCCTCCCAGCACCTCCACCAGTATGATCTTGTCGGGATCCTCAAGCGAGACCCTGTTGGGAAACTTTTTGGCGATCCTGGAGATCAGGTCCCGCCCGGAGATGTCCGAGTCCCTCTTCTCGATCGAGATCCTGTACGTGTCCCCCTCCGCGATCCCCCCGCGGACGGCCTCCACGGCCTCCTCTATCTCCTCGATCCGCGCCGCGGCGGCTGCCTGGACCGGTATCATCCGGAGGCAGTAACGCAGGTGCCACGGCTCGTCGGCCAGGCGCTCGCGGGTCTTCCTGATCACCATCGACGGGTCCAGGCCCGTCTCGGCCGTCAGGATCCCAGGCATCCGGGTTATGGAGATCGCGTGGCCCGCGTCCCCGAGGCCCTCCAGGATCCCCCCGAGCTCCCCCGCGGCCTCCCGTTCCAGGCGCCTGGCGCACGTGACGATGAGGTTCAAAGCGCCGCCAGGACCTCCTCCCTCGTGACCGCCCCCTCCCTGTGGATCCTCAGCTCGCCGCCGGCAAACTCGATGATCGTGGACTCGCCGCCGCCCGCGAGCACCCCGCCGTCAAGAAGCAGGTCGTAGCCGTCCACGCTCCTCTCGCATTCCGCGGGGTCGGTGGCCGATCCCGCTCCCGAGACGTTGGCGCTAGTCCCGACCAGGTACCTGCACCGCCTCAGCAGATCCAGCGTGCACCTGTGGCCCGGCACCCTTACCGCCACCTTCTCCCCCACGTTCAGCGTGTCCCTCAGCCTCCGGTCCCGGACGCCCAGGACGATCGTCAGCGGGCCGGGCCACAGCCTGTCGGCCACCTTCGCGGAGCTGCCGTCGAGGCGGGCAATCTCCCTGGCGGCCTCCGCGGAGTACGCCAGCACCGGCAGCGGGTTTGCCGGGTCCCTGTTTTTGATGCTGTAGATCCTCCCCACAGCGGCCTTGTCAAACGGGTCGCACCCGATGCCGTAGACCGTGTCGGTGGGGAAGACGACCACCCCTCCCCCGGACAGGATCCTGGCCGCCTCCGTTATGCCGCGCGGATCGCACCTGGCCCTCATCATACACCGGGGGCGGCCATCTTTAATTATTCATTCCCCCGCGGCGCCTGGCGGCTCCCGCCTGGCGGCCCCTGCGGCGCCGCGCCGGGCGCGGGCCTCCCGCGCGCAGACCCGGCTCCCCCCGGCACGGCAGGCGCGGGCCCGGGCTCGCTCCCTCCCGCCCCCGGCAGGTTTTTAACCGCGGGCCCGGCGAGGAGACCCATGCGGTCCCTGCCGCCCGACTTTGAGGACAACGACTTCGAGGACGACCTTGACGACTAGATCCTGAGGCCGAAGCTGTCTGCAAACCTGCTAAACGTGTAGTACGCCTGCAGGAACTCCCGTCCCGACGGGCTGATCCTGTACCTGCTGGATCCCTGCTGCCCGACCTGCTCGAGCAGCCCCTGCAGGACCAGCGTCTTCAGGATCCTCGAGATCCTCGAGTGGGAGACGTTCGCCTTCCTGATTAGGTAGGTCACGGTGGCCCCGTCCTCGCCCTCGAGGTCGTTGCACGCGGTGTACAGTATGTCCCCGATGATCCTCATGCGCGTCCTGTGCCCGGCCATGCTTACCCGTGGTAGCTAATGGCGCAATCCCTATGATAGCGGGTTGATGTCTTGCAATATACCAAAAAGGTAAAAGAAGTTGACAAGGGTGCCCGAAGGCGCGCGGCAGGCCGCCGGGCCGCCCTAGGGGGCCCCGTCGAACCTCATCCGGGTCAGCGGGATCTTGCTTACCGGGATGAACAGGCAGACCAGCCCGGCTATCTTGATCGAGATGGACGCGTAATACAGGACTGGCTCCGGGACGACGAACGAGTACCACCCCAGGAACTCGCCGAACGCCAGCAGCGCGAGCCCCGCGGCGACGGATATCGCCCCCTTGTTCCTGTTCTCGGAATACGACAGGATGGTCTCGATGGCGCCGTATGCCAGCAGGATGAACGACACGGAGCGGAAGATGTGCTCGATCTGCACCGAGGACACCAGGAACAGGGGCAGCGCCCCCACGCTCCGGAAGTACCTCGACTTTGGCATGAACGACTTGATGCTGTGCGACAGGGCGATGAAGAAATACCCCACCGTCTGGATCCCGATCCCCAGCGTCTGTATCCATTTCTCGATCCCCCCGGACTTTATGAAGAGGTCCTCTGCCATGTACCCCGTCCACACCACGCCGAACCCCACGCTGATCGAAAAGAACGCGATCGTCAGCCTGAACAGCGTCGGGCTGCCGGTGTTCCTGAAGCCGATCAGCGACATCGCCCCTATCACGAGCCCCACCAGGAAGCCTATCAGGTTGAGTATGCTCTCGAACAGGAACTCCAACAGTGCTAGGAGCCCCGCTCATTATTTTAACCTGCTGAGCGCGTCAGTCCCACTCGTCCAGCGAGCCCGACGTCTGGCCCTCCGTGCTGCCCGCATAGTCCCCGAGTATGTCCGAGTACGCCGCCTCGTTGTGCGCGACGAACTTCACGTACTCGCCGTAGCTCATGTCCAGGTCGCACTTTTCGCACGTGACGAACGCAAAGTCCATCGAGAGTTCCGCGTTTTCCTTGCACTTGGGGCACTTTATCTTCAACACGTGGGTTTGGCCCAGATAACTATTATTGCTTTACGCGGCCCCCGCCCGGGGATCACGCCGCCGGGCCCGCGGGGCGGGGCCGGCGCGGGCATGCCCCGGGCGGGCGCGGACGCGCGGTGGCCGCCCGGGCGCGGACGCCCCGGCGGATCGGCCCCCGGGGGCTCGCGGGCCGTGCTCCCCCAGGCGCGGATCCGCTAGACAAGAGATAAAAGTGGTCTGCCCCGGAAGACCCCCATGGGCAGCGCGTGCACGAAATGCAAGGCGGCCATCGCCGACGGCGAGGAGATCGACCCGGTCGCCGCAAAGTACCCCGCCTGCGGCAAGTGCTGGGCAGAGTGGAAGGAGTACCGCGTCATGGTCATGAACGAGATGAGGCTGGACATGTCCATGCCGGACCACAGGAAGCTGCTTAAAAAGCACGAGAAGATCTTCGTCGGCGTCCTGTCCCCGGAGGGAGACGTGATCGACTATGCCAACGAGGACAACAGGAGTCCGGACAAGCCCCCTGAGCCCTAGAGCCCCAGGCGCTCCCTTGCGCCGTCCGGGACTACCAGCAGGACGGCCCTCTTCCGCCCCTCCGGGAGCCGGGCGACCACCCTCCCCACCGTCCTGGAGATTACCGCCTGCTCCTCCCCGCCCAGCGTCAGGAACACCCCCAGTATGCCGTCCAGGTGGAATCGGATCAGCGTCTCCGGGGACCTGGCCGCCTCGTCGACGTATGCGGCGAACAGCTCCTCCCGTTGCCCCTCCGGGAACGCCGCCACCACCTCCAGCCAGGTCTTGAACAGCCTTGAAAAGTTGTGGAACGGGATCGAGGGGCCGGCCTCCAGCGCGTTGACTATGACCTCCCTCCTCTCGGGCCCCGCCAGCGAGAAGAACTCCGCCATCCTCTTCCTCAGTATGGGCTTCCTGAGGAAATCTGGGAGGCTCGCCAGGTTCACGATTATGTTTCCCGCGTAGTTGGGCCCGGACACGGCTGATCCACTCCCCCCTCGGATATTAAGCCATGCGGCGCGCGCCTCCGGGCCCAGTAGATCGAAATGCGCCCCGGCGGGATGCCGGCCAGCGTGTCCTGGCCCGGTACGGGAACGTTTTGGACAGAAAAACCAACTGGTCAGGCGCCCCCGTAACCCGTCATGTACCCACGAAGTGCCCCCCGCCGCCCTTGCACCGGTTCCCCGCCCCGGAAGCCTTCACGCGGTTCCTTGCCGGAGCCGGCAGCCCGTTTGTTTGCTTCCTGGAGCGCTTATGGCAGGTACCGCCCGGAGCCGGCTTCTTGCGGGGCACGCATGGTTACCGGGGCCCGCGCCCGGGCGGCCGGACGCGGCTCGCGTGCCCGTGACGCCGGCGGGCCCTGCGGCATCGCTTTAGCTTAAATACGCGGGGGCCCAGCCCAACACTGTGGCGTCCACTGTGGTCGTCGGCGGGTTTTTCGGCGACGAGGGAAAGGGCAAGATCATCTCGTACCTGGCCGCGAGGGACGACCCCGCGATAGTGGTCCGCGGCGGCGCGGGCCCCAACGCCGGCCACACCATAAGCGACGGCGAGAGGGTCTACAAGGTGCGGATGCTGCCCAGCGGGTTCCTGAACAGGCGATCCAGGGTGATGATCGGCCCCGGCGTCGTGGTCAACCCCGGGGTCCTGCTGGGCGAGATCAGCGACTTTGGGGTGGCGGGCCGCGCGTTCGTTGACGGCAACTGCGGCATCATAGAGGAAGACCACCTGGCCAGGGACTCCAGGGGGGACCTAAAGGAGAAGATAGGCAGCACCGGCTCGGGGACGGGCCCCGCCAACGCCGACAGGGCCATGAGGACCCTGAGGCTCGCGAGGGACGTGGACTCGCTCTCCTCCCTGGTGGCCGACGTGCCCGGGGAGGTGAACCGGGCGCTGGGCTCGGGCGAGCGCGTCCTCGTGGAGGGGACGCAGGGCACGTTCCTCTCCCTGTGGCACGGCACGTACCCGTTCGTGACGTCCAAGGACGTCACGGCGTCGGGCATCTGCGCCGACGTGGGCCTGGGCCCGAAGAGCGTCGGCGAGGTCATAGTGGTATTCAAGTCGTACGTGACGCGCGTGGGGACCGGGCCGCTGGAAAAGGAGCTCACGCCCGAGGAGGCCAGGGGCCGCGGCTGGTCCGAGTTCGGCACCGTCACCGGCAGGCAGAGGCGCGCGGCGGACTTTGACTTCGGCCTGGCCAGGCGCGCGGTCATGCTCAACGGCGCGACGCAGGTCGCGATCACGAAGCTGGACGTCCTTTTTCCCGCCTGCGCGGGCAGGACGTCCTACGACGGGCTCCAGCCCGAGGCGAGGGGCTTCATACGCGGCATAGAGGAGGGGCTTGGCGTGCCCGTCACGCTCATCGGCACCGGCCCCGGGGCGGCCGAGGTCGTAGACAGGAGGGGCGGGGTTCTTGGATAGGTTTAATTTGTCAGCGCGCGCAAGGCTTCCGTGGACAGGTTACCCCGCTACATCCAAGTCCATTCGACGCTGGAATTTTCCAGGATGGTCTGCGCCCTAGAGCACTCCCCGCGCGTGTCCTTCCTCCACGAGCACGACGGGAGGAAGGTCCTGTCGGTGCAGATGGACATACTCAAGGAAAAGCCCGTGGTGTACTTTACCCCGCTCGAGCACCGCGGGGACTACCTGTGCTACGGCATGAGGGGCGGGAAGGAGGAGTCCACGGTGGTCGACTCCACCTCGGACGCCAGCAAGATGTACTCCCCGATCGTCAGGATAAAGTCGCTCCCGTCCACGCTGAGGCCCGGCAACGGCACGCTTGACAGGTACCAGCCCATAGAGCTCGAGGACGTGTCCAGCCTCGCGAAGCTCACCTGGGGGCTCGAGGACGTCCCGTTCCCGCTGTTCCTGTTCCCCAGGAACGACAAGTGGCTCATGGGCGTCTTCATGACGTTCAACGACGACGGGCCGTCCTACTTTTGCCACGTGGTCCTTGACAGCGAGCCCGAGAAGCCGTTCCTGAAGTTTTCGGCCAACGGCGGGACGGAGCCCACGTTCGTGGACGGGCCGTCGGATCACGGCTACTCGTACACCAAGATCATAAAACTGAAGGACACCCACCCGCTAGTCGACTATGGACACCTTCAGAACTAGGCTGTCCCGGATCTCCGGGAAGAACGGCAGGGTGATCCTCGCGTGCGACCACGGGGGCGGCTCCGGGGACCTGGAGGCGCGGGCGATCCGGAGCATAGAGGAGCTGCACCCCTTCCTGTGCGGCGTGAAGCTGAACTTCCACCTGCTGCTGCCGCTGGGCGCCGGGGGGATCTCGAGGATCACCGGCGCGGCCCGCAGGCACGGCCTGCAGGCGATAGCCGACATCAAGCTGAACGACATAGGGAACACCAACGGGATCGCCGCCGGGCGCCTCTGGGACATGGGGTTTGACGCGGTGATCGCGAACCCCATAATGGGGCTGGAAAGCATGAGGAGGCTGGCGGCGTCGGCCCACGGGGACGGCAGGGGCGTCATCAGCCTGTGCCACATGAGCGCCCCCGAGGCCAGGCTTGCCTACGAGATGGAGGTCGGGCCGCGGCGCCTCTACGAGGTCTTCCTGGACTGGGCGATCGAGAGCGGCGCGGACGGGATCATAGTCGGCGCGACCTTCCCGGAGGTGATCAGGCGCTGCTCGCGGGAGGCGCGCGGGACGCCGTGGGTGTTCTCCCCCGGGGTGGGGGCGCAGGGCGGCAGGCCGTCAGAGGCGCTGTCGGCGGGATCCGACTACCTCATCGCCGGGAGGGGCATCCTGGACGACCCGGACCCGGCGGCGGCGGCCAGGAGGATGCAGCTAGAGTGCTTCCCGTAGCCGCGCCCGCGACTTTGAGAGGACGCCCCTCGCCTTCTCGAACGTCAGCCTCCCCATCGCGGCCCGGTAGTCCAGCCAGGCGTGGCCGACGTGCTCGTGGGAGAGCGCCACGTCCCCGGTGCCGGTCTCGCCCAGGAAGAACACGACCTTCTTGTTGATCACCCTGCCCTTGTGCTGGAATCTGTACCTGATCCGCTCCTCAAAGCCCTCGACGAACTCGATGTCGGTGATCCCGGTCTCCTCCTCGGCCTCCCTGAGCGCGGTCTGGTGCATGGACTCGCCCTCCTCCATCTTTCCCTTCACAAAGTCCCAGTGGCCCGCAGGGTAGTGCAGCAGCAGGAACAGCACGCGCGAGCGCTCCCGCCTGAACACCACTATCCCCGCCGACGTCTTCCGTATCACTTCCCCATCTTCCTCCTCCGCTTCTGGAACGTCCTGATGGCCCTCATCAGGTCGATCTTCCTAAAGTCCGGCCAGAAGATGTCTATGAACACCAGCTCGCTGTACGCGCTCTGCCACATCAGGAACCCGCTCAGCCTCTTCTCCCCCGACGTCCTCAGTATCATGTCCGGCGACGGCTGGGGCAGGTGCGAGGTGTACAGGTTCGACTCGATCTCCTTCTTGTCGATGTCGTCTACGTCGAGCGAGCCGTCCTTTATCTTGCCCCCGATCTTCTTCACGGCGTCGACCATCTCGTTCTGCCCGCCGTACGCCAGCGCGATGTTCAGGAAGTGGTCGTCGTAGCCCCTGGTGGCCTCGTCCAGCCTCCCCAGGACCCCCCTTATCGAGTCGGGCAGCAGCTCGATCCTGCCTATCCCCTTGACCCTCATCCTGTTCCTGTGGATCCTCGGGTCGGCGCAAAGCTTCTCCAGCCTGGCCAGTATCAGATCGTAGAGGAGGGCCAGCTCGCGGTCGTCCCTGGACAGGTTCTCGGCCGACAGCGCGTACAGCGTGATGGTCTTTATGTCGAACTCCTCGCACCAGTCCAGGAGGTCCTCCACCGCGTTGGCGCCGTTCCAGTGGCCCGTCCTGGACATGCTGAGGTGCTTCCTGGCCCACCGCCTGTTCCCGTCCAGGATCAGCGCGACGTGGTTCGGGATGTCGCCGTGGCGGATCTCGTCTTCGAGCCTCCGCGAGTAGATCCTATACAGGCCGGACGCCTGCAGCAGGGCCTCCTTTATGTTACTCAAGTGCTGTCACTCGGTTCTTGCTACGGTTCCCATGAGATATCAGTGTTTTTTCAGAACTCTTAAATCATAGTGTCAGCCGGGCTCCATCTCCTGGCTCCTGTTCTTCCTGTACTTCCTGTACAGGATCGTGACCGAGATCAGCATCGCCGCGAGCCCCGCCAGCAGGGGCGGGACCAGCGTGAACGAGTTCACGTCGTGTATCAGGATGTTCGTGAACTGCGCGATCGTGGGGTACAACGCGGCCAGCACTACCAGCCGCAGGATGTCGCTGATCTGCCTGGGCACGCCCCCGATCCAGTTGCTGAGCAGGATGCCCGCGAAGATGGCGCCGGCGCCTATCCACAGCATGGGTAGCGCCCCCGCGACGAACTGGCCGATGATCACCTTGTCCGTGATCTGCTCGATCAGCTCCGCGTTTCCCTCGAGCAGCCGCGCGTCGACCGACTCGATCCCCGCCGGCACCGACGAGAGCATCAGCAGGATCCCCGCGACCATCGTGAAGATCCTGATGAACCCCATCGGCGTGGGCCTGGACCAGTTGGACAGGGCCCGGTCTATGTCGAACGCCCTGACGATGAACGCGCCGCCCAGGATGCTCAGGAGCACCGCGAAGATCTCGGTGGTGAGCCCGAGGACCACCCCTATGCCGCCGATCAGCAGGAGTATCCCCGGCACGCCCAGGAAGAACTTGGAGTACTTCGAGTCGTACGCGATCATCTTCAGGTACTTGCCGAATACCGCGTAAGAGTACTCCACGCTCCTGCTGACCTTCATCACCACCCGCTGGACCGAGATCACCGGCAGGACGTTCTGGACCACCGGGATGACGCTCTCGTCGTCCTCGCCGTCGGACACTATGACTGCGCCGTTGGCCGAGAAGGCCTGCAGGGCGGCCTTCGTCTCCCTGAGTATCTTCTCGTCTGCCTGGACCCCCCTGTCCTTGACGCCCGCGATGGTCACGACCTCGACCTCGTACCCCTTGCTGATCAGGTCCTCGTACGTCTTGATCGCCGAGAATATCGAGTTGGAGTCGGCGTCCTCCGGATCCTCCAGGGCCAGCCTCTGCGCCGCCTCTATGCACGCGTCCCTGCCGATGACCGGGGTGGCTATCCCCGCCTTCTCGCCCACGTCGTTGTCCCTGTCTATGCAGATTACCAGCAGCTTGTTTGCGGCGGACGCGTTCACGTCCTTTTCGACCTTGTCGGACCTCTGGGACATTCCTTAGCTTTGCGCGGGATGACCTTTTAACGATTTCCAACTTTTAAAAATATTATAGTTAGGTTTTGGCGCCCCTCCCGTCCCGGCCGTGGCCGGGGCGGGGCCCGCTGCCATGCGCGGGCGGGGGCCCGTTCCGGCCGGGGCGCCCGGGGCCCGCCCCGCGGTCACGGCCTGGCCCGGTCGGACAGATCCACCAGTTCCCGGTATTCCTTCTTGAGCGCGGCGATCTTCTCCAGGTTCTCCGCCGGCCCGCCGCCCCCCTTCATCAGCTCGGCGGCCACCCTGGTCTCGACGACGTAGGAGTTGAACTTCCTCAGGGCGTCCATGTAGTTGATGTAGCTCTCCTCCCACTCCCCGGGGGGGTTGGACTTTACGAACTCCGTGATCTGCGCGGTGACCTGGGACGACGTGGCCTCCGTCGTCTCGACGTACGCGTCTGGCAACACCTTGCCGTCCATCATGCTCTGGAACTCCATGTCGACTGACTCCTCTAGCACCTCGTGGATTTTTTTTACGCCGTCCAGGTAGTTTTCGTAGTCGCTCACCACGAAGGTGGACGGGTTGTCCTGCGGCACCATCCAAAATACAAAGCTCGCGCCGGTTATCGCAGCAAGTATGAGTACGGTGATTGCTATGCCCCGCTTGGATGCCAATTTGCAGTGCTTACGGACAGGGTGGTTATAACTTGTGGGCATCTCCAGATCGCATCATTGCTGCGGAAAACCGCAAAAAATTAGCACAATCGGCGCATAACTTACAATTATTGAACGAGTGCGCCGGACGCGGGGGATTCGGCGTCGCGGGCCGCCCGCGGCAACTTACGCGCGTCTATCGTGTGGTGAAATTATTTTTACAGACTCTTCCTAAATACCACTGCGTATGACAACTTTTAGGATGGCAGAAGCATATTGCGTAAAATGCAGAGCTAAAAGGGAGATAAAGAACCCGAAGAAAACCACGCTAAAGAACGGACGGCCGGCATTGAAGGGAACATGTCCCGAATGCAGCACGAACGTCTTTCGAATTGGAAAGGTAGACTAGCCTACAAGCACTTCCACTCGATCCCTCTTTTTCAAAAACCGCGTGGCTGGGACGGGCATGCCGGAAGCAACACGGGGCAGGCCGTCGCCAAAGGGAAGGCCGCGCGGAGGCTGCGCCGGCACGATGGCCTTGGCACGGTCCCCCGCGATGCGGGCGGTTTCCAAGGGGCAGGCCGCGCGGAGGCTGCGCCGGAGGAATCGCGCGGTGCCGGCGGCACCACTGCCAAAGCCCCCGCGCCAGACGCCATTGCCGGCCCCGAGAAGCGGGCCGCGCCGGGCCCCGGGGGCGGGCCGGCCGTCGGGAACGTCCCTGGCAGACGAGCTGGAAAAGATCTCCAAGTTGAAAGAAGACGGCGTGCTGACGGACGGGGAGTTCCCCAGGATGAAAAGCAGGCTGATCGACAAGTCCTGAGCCCCAGCAAAGGCGGGCAACGGCCCGACCGAGTGGCGCGCCCGGGAATGCGCGCCGGCCATCCGCCCGCCGCGGCCGGGACGCGTCCCGCCTTGCGTGCGCCGGCTGCGCGGGCCGTCCGGCGCCCCCGCCGCGCCCCTCCCTTGGGCGGCCGTCCGGCGCCCCCGCGGGGCGGCACGGCGCCGCGCCTGCCCGGGAAGCCGCGCCGGGGCGTGATTTCAAAACCCATATAGGGTCTGGCGTACCGTGGCATACCATGACAAAGGCGGAGTACGAGGGACTGCTCAAGAGGATCCAGGACAGCCTGGGCGACTCCAAGGAATCGTCGTCCAGCAGGTTCGAGCTTCCCACCGTGGACGTCATGTGGGAGGGCCAGAAGACGTTCCTGAGGAACTTTTCGGAGTTCCCGAAGGTCCTGAGGCGCGACCCGGACAAGGTCCTCCAGTACCTCTCAAAGGAGTTCGCGGTCCCCGCGGAGAGGCTGGGCGACAAGGCCATGTTCATCGGAAGGAGGGACGCCGAGGACTTTACGAGGCTCTTCCAGATATATGTCAAGGACTACCTGGAATGCCACACCTGCAAGAGCCCCGACACGAAGATCGTCAAGGAGAACAGGATCATATTCCTGATATGCGAGGCATGCGGCGCAAAATCCACTCTCAAGGGCAAGTACGCATGATGGCGTTCTCGGTCAAGGTGTCCGACTACCAGCGCAACTCCATGCTGAACATCTGCGACGAGGAGCTGCTGGGGACAACCGTCACCCAGGGAGACCTGAACATGGACATCGCAGAGTCCTACTACGGCGAGAGGATCGTCGGGGAGCCTGAGGCCAGGAAGCTGCTGGAGGGCGCGTCCATAATCAACATGGTGGGGGAGAAGGCCGTCTCGCTCTCGATCGAGATGGGCATCGGCTCGGAAAGCGGCGTGAAGACCATCTCCGGCGTCCCGTTCCTGATAGTCTTCAAGATGTGAAAGGAAATCCATTTTAATGCAGCGCGGGCTAGGTTAATTCTTGGCAGCCGACATAAGCAAAAAGCAGGAGTCGAGGATCGACGAGAAGCTGATCTCAAAGTCCAGGAGGGGCCCCCGCGACGACGGGTTCAAGAGGGGGAAGGTGGTCAACGAGGTCCTGGACAAGCCGACTGTCATGACGCTCTACAAGATGATAAAGAACCGCGTCGTCTCCTACGTGAACGGCGCGGTGAGCGCCGGCAAGGAGTCGCTCCTGTTCTGGGCCGTGGACGAGGGGGGCTCCGACGTGGCGCTGAAGGTCTACCTCGTGAGCACCGCGAATTTCAAGAGGCGCGAGTCCTACATGGCCGGCGATCCCAGGTTTTCCAGGCTGAGGGGGGGGACGAGGAACCTGGTCTACGCGTGGGCGAGAAAGGAGTTCCACAACCTCTCCCGGTGCCGGGACGCCGGCATCGCGGTGCCCGTGCCGATAGCCCAGTCAAACAACGTGCTCGCGATGTCGTTCGTCGGCCGGGACGGCAGGCCCGCCAGGAGGCTGCTGGAGTCCGAGGCGGGCAGGGACGACTACCTGCAGGCGGTGTCCATCCTGAAGCGGCTCTACGCGGGGGCGAGGCTGGCCCACGGGGACTTTTCGGAGTTCAACATATTCAAGACCCGGCAGGGGCTGGTCGTCTTCGACCTGGGCGCCGCCGTGGACCTGGGGCACCCGCGCGCGCTGGAGTTCCTCAGGAGGGACGTCGAAAACATCACCAGGTTCTTCTCCAAGAGGGGGATCCCCGTGGACGACCCGTCGGAGGTGTTCGGGAACATCGTGAAATGAGCTTTGAGAAGATGGTCCGCATACCGGGCGAGCGGATCGCCGTGCTTATCGGCAGATCCGGGGGCGTCAAGGCGGGGATAGAGGAGGCGTGCCGCGTCGCCGTGGACGTCGACGGGGAGACCGGGGACGTCGTGATCAGGTCCGCCGGGGACGTCGGGCAGATCCAGCCCTTCAAGGCGACGGAGATCGTGACGGCGATAGGCCGCGGGTTTTCGCCCGAGAACGCGATGGCGCTGCTGGAGGGGGACAACATGCTGCACGTGATCGATCTCAGGGAGTTCGCCGGAAAGTCCAAGGCGAATATTGAAAGGATAAAAGGGAGGATAATCGGAGAAGGTGGTAAGGCTAGGCGAAACATGGAAAACCTGAGCAGGACCAAGATATCCGTTTACGGCAAGACGGTCTCGATCATCGGCAACACCGGCAACCTGAGGCGGGCAGTCGACGCGATATCCTCCATATCCAACGGGAGCATGCACGGCACGGTCTACGGCAAGCTGGAGGCAGCGAACAGGAGGGAGAAGCTCGAAAGGATGAGGCTGTGGGAAGATCAAGATGTCTTCTCTTAAGGAAAAGTTCAACCAGATCTCACCCAGTGAGTTCTTTTACAGCAACAGGGACCTTGCCGGGTTCAGCAACCCGACGCGCTCGCTCTACACCGCCGTCCGGGAGTTCGTGGAAAACGCGCTGGACGCGTGCGACCAGAATGGCATCCTGCCCGACATCCACCTGACGCTCAAGGTGATCGAGCCCGAAAAGTCCGATCCGCGCGCGTACATGCTCACCGTGAAGGACAACGGGCCGGGGATCGAGGCCAAGCACATCCCGCTGGCGTTTGGCACCGTCCTCTACGGATCCAAGTTCGGCCTGAAGCAGGCGCGCGGCATGTTCGGGCTGGGGGCGACCATGGCGATACTCTACGGCCAGATCACCACCAACAAGCCGGTGGTCGTGAAGAGCTGCGTCGACGGGAAGACCCAGGACGAGTTCGAGCTGCTGCTGGACATACAGAAGAACAGGCCCGTGATCGTCAGGCACAAGACGAGGGCGGCCTCCAAGAGGGGCCTCTCGGTGAGCATCTGCCTGGAGGGGGACTATTCCAAGGCGGGGGTGAAGATCCGCGACTACGTCTACCAGACCTCGCTGATCACGCCGTACGCGACGATCACCTTCGACGATCCCAAGGGGCAGAGGTTCCACCACACCAGGTTCGTCAGGGAGATCCCGCCGCCCCCGACCATCATACGCCCCCACCCGCACGGGGTGGACGTGGAAAGGATCAGGAGGATGATCCTCGAGTCCCAGTTCGAGATCCCCGCCATAGACGACAGGATGATCGAGAAGGTCAGGAAGGACCTCGGCCTCTCGAAGAAGAACCTGGGCTTCACGGCCATCATGCAGAGGGCGCGGAAGAAGTGGAAGAATCTCTCCAGGCAGGTCAGGGTGGTGGTGGCGCTGGTGTCCTTCCTGGGGATGGACTTTGAGAGGCTCAGCAAGATCAAGATCGAGGACATCGACGTGCCCAACAAGAAGCTGTACTACTGGGACTTTGGGGACTCGCAGTCCAAGGCGGCCGAGATGGATCCGGCGAGCCAGTACTACAAGCAGCTGACGAACACCGTGCAGGGGGAGCCGCTCAACTCCTTCCTGACGAAGCGCTTCCAGCGGGTCGGCCCCACCACGGCCGTCAAGTTCGCGGAGTTCGCGGGGTTCAAGCCCGAGAAGCGGATGGGCACCATGGACAACCAGGAGCTGGTGAAGCTCAGCGAGTCCCTGCAGAAGTTCGAGGAGTTCCTCGCCCCGGATCCCAGCTGCCTGGCGCCCCTGGGCGAGGCGCCGTTCGAGAAGGGGATCAGGAAGTTCTTCAGCCCCGACTTTACCGCCGTCGTCCAGCGTTCGGCCTCGGCGTACTCGGGGTTCCCGTTCATCATAGAGATGGGGATCGCCTACGGCGGCGACATAAAGCCGGGCGGCCCCCACGTCTACAGGTTCGCAAACAGGATCCCGCTGCTGTACGACGAGGGAAGCGACGTGGTCCTGAAGGTGGTGAACGACACCGACTGGGCGAGGTACAAGGTCAAGGGCGAGCCCCCGTTCATCATAGTGTCGCACATATGCTCCACGCGGATTCCCTACAAGACCGCCGGCAAGGAGAACGTCGCCGACCGGCAGGAGATCGAGCGCGAGCTGAGGCTGGCGCTGCAGTACCTGTCAAGGAAGCTCGCCACGTACATGTCAAAGAAGGGCCAGGCGGAGATGGCCAAGAAGAGGGCCAACCTTTACGCCAAGTACATACCGCTGATAGCCCAGTTCTGCACGGAGCTGGCAGGGAAGAAGAAGGAGCCCAGGTACAGGAAGATGCTGGAGGGGGAGGCAGTCGTTGAAGGGCAGTAAGGGCAAGCCGCGCGGCGTCAAGGCCACCGAGAAGCAGAAGAAGATCCTGGCGCTGCTCAAGGGCCACGGCGCGGAGATATACGACGACCTGGACGGCGGGAAGTTCCCAAAGTTCTCCATACCCAGCAGGTCCGTCAGCAACATAGTCTACGACAAGAAGCTCCGGCAGTACGTCCTGGGGGACTCGGCCGCCATCCGCAGCTCCAGGAACTCCTCGCAGCTGCGCTCGTTCACGCAGCTTATGTGGCTGGCGTTCTTCGCGAACCGGCTGAGCCAGGAGAAGAAATCATCCACCCTGAGGGACGTCTACTACTCGTCGCAGGCCTTCGCGATCGAGTTCGACGACCAGTCCGAGTCCGACAACATCATCGTGGACCTGGAGGCTGTGCTCTCAAAGCCCCGGGAGGACTTTCACATATTTCCCGAGGAGAGGAGCTCGATATTCGGCGACCTGGACGTGGAGTACACCATCCCGGGCTACGAGGGCAAGACCATGAACCTCTCGAACCACCCCGACGGCTACGCCATAGGGCCCAGCCTCACCACGGCGGAGCTGCTGGACACCAGCGCCGAGATCGTGATCGCCATCGAGAAGGGCGGGCTCTTCACCAGGTTCGTCGAGGAGCAGGTCGACAAGAGGTTCAAGTCCATCATAATCAACACCGGGGGCCAGGCGCCCCGCTCCACGAGGACCATCCTCAAGCGCATACACGACGAGATGGGCCTCCCCGTGATCGTCCTGACCGACGGCGACGTGTACGGGGAGCACATCGCCATGGTGATAAAGTCCGGCTCGGCCAACGCGGCCCACCTCAGGGAGCTCACGGTGCCAGACGCGAAGTGGGTGGGCGTCTGGGCGACCGACATCGAGAAGTTCAAGCTCCCCACGATACCGATGACCGAGTCGGACGTCAAGCGCTGCCACGACCTGAAGAAGGATCCCAGGTACAACGAGGGGATATGGAAGAAGGAGCTGGACGTCTTCCTGAGGATCAAGAGAAAGGCCGAGCTGGAGGCGTTCTCAAAGTACGGCCTGACGAACATCACCGACAGGTACCTGCCGCAGAAGCTGGAGCTCGCGAAAAGCCTGTAGCTACTTTATCCTCAGGGTGAGCACGCCGTTCCTGTACTTGAAGTCGAAGATCTGCATCTCGTTTGACCCCTCTATCTGGACCTGCTTGGAGAAGCCTGCGGAACCGCGGATGTACAGGACCCCGTCGATCAGCCGCACCGAGATCTTGTCCTCGGGGCCCGGCACCTCGGCGACGAACACGAACTCCCCCTCGCCCCGGATTAGGTCGTAGACCCAGTTCTTCGTCTCCGGCTCCCGGGAGGAGTACAGCGGCTTTTGGTCCTTGGCCATCTTCTTTATGACCCTGGCCCAGTAGAACATCGTGATCGCCGCGACGCCCACCAGGATGAAGCTGACGAACCCCGAGCCCGCCCTCTGGGTCATTATGTAGATGATCCCGACAAACAGTATGATCATGATGGGGACCACGAAGTTTATCGACTGTTCGTTTGAATACGCGCCCTTGTACGATACCAAGCACCAAAAATCGGTCTTTGCCAAATATAAAGTATATTTGGTTTTTATTACCACCCGGCGCCACTACCGCATTGGCAGATGACGACGCGCGGGACGTTTCCATTGGGGGGATCGCCGTCCGCGCCTCTGCCCTTGCCGCAATAGCCACCATCCCGTCGCTTGCCGCGTTCCTGGTCCTGTGGTCGCTGCTCGACGACCTGCTGGCCGCGGCGGTGGCCGGCGGCGTGACGCTCTTCGTGATCATGGGGTTCTCGCCCAAGATCGCGCGCGCCCTCAACCTGTCGTGAGCGGGGGGGCGCCCCCGGGGGGCGCCGGCCCGCGGGGCCCCCAGAAAATTTTTAGGCAGGGGGGGCCGTGTACCGCCATGGGCGGGGCGCAGGCATGGTGGACGTGTCCAGGATAGAGGCGGATCTCGTGTCGGAGATCAAGCTGGAGCCGCTGCAGGCAAGGGTGTACATCCTGGTCAACTGCCACGGCAGGATGCCCCCGCGCGGGATGGCAGAAAAGCTCGGCATCCCGGACGAGTCGGCCGCCAAGGCGGCCGGCGAGCTGATGGAACTGGGGGCCTTCATCGACATGCCGGGCGGCGAGTTCGAGGCGATGCACCCCAGGTTTACCGCCGTGAACATGTACAGGAGGTACTGCGAGCGGGAAAACGTCGAGTTCAAGAGGAACGACGTGGTCGACGGCATCGGGGTGGCCCTGGAGGGGCCGTACGAGAATGCAAGGACTAAATAACGCGCGGCGCGGCTGGACAGCGTTGGCCGCGGATACCGAGTCATGCAGTCACCAGCCGGTGTACTACGGGGTCGTAAACATCAACATCGACGAGAGGACCGTCGGATCGGTGGACGTCTGGAGGTGCGGCGCCTGCAAGAAGCGGTTTTGCGAGGAAAAGCAGCTGGGGATCGAGGAGCTTGCTGACCTGGTCGGCATGCCGAGGATCGATCCGGACGAGAAGTGGGGGGTGACCGTGTGCAAGCTGCAGCAGGGGAGGTACAAGTGGAAGCTGGTCAGGCTAAAGGAGAACGCCGAGATAAGGCACGAGTGCCTGAACGAGGAGGTCATCCCCCTCAAGGTGAGGGGCTTCAGGGTGGAGGACGGCCAGCACTGGAGCTTCCTGATAGACGACAACGTAAACAAGGCCGTGGAAATCTAGCGCGCCATGGAACTCAAGGTACACATAAACAACGTGCGCGGGAGCCAGATGGCCGCGAAGATCACCGGCAGGTTCTCCATAGGCGGGGATTCGTTCCGCTTCACCGCCATCGCGTTTGGCAGGATAGGCGGCCAGAATGTGGGGGCCAGCATCTCGCGGGAGACCGAGAAAAGGCTCCGGGGCCTGGGCCACGACGTCGACGAGGTGATAGCGTCCCTCCAGTCAAGCCTGCTCAAGGGCGACATCACGCTCCCCGAGGGCCTGAAGAGGGAGTCGTTCGCGGACGGCTAGAACTTTGCGTCCTCGAGCGCCTTGGCGCACGCGCAGCCCCTCGCCCGGGGGATGCGCCCCACCAGCCCCGCGAGGAGCCGCCTCGTCCTCTCGACGTTCTTTGACAGCGTGTCCATGACCTCCCTGGCGGTGACCGGCTTTTCGGCCCAGACGTCGTAGTCGGTGACGGAGGAGACAGACGCGTAGCACATCTGCGCCTCCCTTGCAAGCTGGCACTCCGGGACGAGCGTCATCCCTATGACGTCTGCCCCGGTGGTCCTGTAGAACCTCGACTCGGCCTTCGTGGAGAACCTCGGCCCCTCGATGCAGGCGTAGGTGCAGTCCCGGTGGATCCTCAGGTCCTGCCCGCCGGCGACGTCCGCTATGCACTGCCGGAGTTCCGGGCAGAACGGGTCGGCGACCGAGATGTGGATCACGTTGCCCTCCCCGGAGAAGGTGGCCTTTCGCGACTTCGTGAAGTCCAGGAACTGCGCGGGCAGGGCAAAATGCCCCGGCTCGATCTCCTCCCTGAGGCTGCCTACCGCCGACGGGGCCACGATCCTGGAGACCCCCAGCTCCCCGAACGCCCATATGTTGGCCCGGTAGTTGATCAGGTGCGGCGGGATGCCGTGCTTCTTCCCGTGCCTCGGGAGGAACGCGGCCTTCCTCCCCTCGAAGGTGCCCACGGTGATCGGGCCCGACGGCCTTCCGTAGGGCGTGTCGACCGTGACCTCGCTGGCGTCCTCCAGCAGCCCCGACTCGTAGATGCCGGTGCCGCCGAATATCCCGATCTCGACGTCCCCGTCCATCTCAGTACCTTACCAGCGACTTGCAGTTGTACTTGGCCAGGCCCTTCATGCCGTTCAGTTCGGTCAGCTCGATGACGAAGGCGATCCCGGCGATCTCGCCGCCCAGCCGCTCGACCAGCCTGGCCGCGGCCTTGGCGGTGCCCCCGGTAGCGAGCAGGTCGTCGCAGAGCAGCACCTTCTCCCCCTTCGCGATGGCGTCCTTCTGGACCTCGATGGAGTCCTTCCCGTACTCGATCTTGTAGGACGCCTTGATCGTCTTGCCCGGGAGCTTGCCCGCCTTCCTGATTAGCACCATCCCCTTGCCGTACCTGACTGCCAGCAGCGACGCCAGGACGAAGCCCCTGGACTCTATCCCCGCGAAGACGTCCACGTCGTTGGGGTGGAAGTGCCTCGCGAACTCGTCTGCCACGCACTCGAGGGCCGACGGATCCCTCAGGAGCGGGCCGTAGTCCCTGAACAGCACGCCCTTCTTGGGAAAGTCGGGGTATTCCGAGATCCTGTCGCGCAGGTTCATGTCCTGAACTTGGACGGGGGTGGAATAAAACTGTTTGAGGCGGGGCGGCGCTACCTGAACTCGTGGGCGGCCTGCGACTCGCTCCGCGCGTCGCTTGCCTTTATGGTGTACGTTCCGGGCTCCGTGCCCTCCGGTATCGTCCAGGGCAGGTGGATCTCCCCCGTCTTTGTGGACCTGGGCTCGAGCTTGGCCACCACCTGCCCGTCCGGCGAGAGGATCTCGATCTTGACCGTCTGGGACGGGGACGCGCCGATCACCTGTATCAGGATCCCGTTCCCCCCGTCGCGGTCCTCCACCGACACCACTATGCCCTCCCTGGTGGACGCCACGTTGATCTGCACCGTGTCAAAGTTGGGGCCGCTCGTCGCCTTGAGCGTCCATGCCCCGAGCTTCGCCTCGGACGGGATCCTAAACGAGCTCTCCGATATGCGCCCGTTCTTGTCCGAGAACGTGTCCGTGGTCTTGACGGTGTCGCCGTCCGGATCCATCAGGTCCAGCGTGAGCAGCGTGTTGGGGACCTCCGTCTCCCCCAGGATCAGGAGGGAGTCGCCCGGCGCATAGTCGGCCTTCGTCGTCAGGACCGAGATGTTCCCCGCGCCTATCTCCAGCCCCACCGTAAAGGTGGCCTTGCTCTGGGCGGTGCCCTTGCTGATTACCGCGGTGTATACCCCCGACTTGTACCCGCCCAGATCCAGCACGTGCTTGGCCGTCCCGTCGGGCGCCAGCGTTATGGACACCGCCTCCCCCTTCGGCTTGTCCGACGGGTCGATGATCAGCAGGCTCACGAGCTCCGAGGCGGACCCGGTCAGGTATATGGTGGCCGTCTCGAACGACTTGTAGTTTAGCTTGTCAAACTCGAAGTAGATCGGGATCTCCGGCAGCTGGCCGAGCCCGACGAAGACGAACTCCCTGTGCTCCCCCTGCTTTGCGGTCAGCCTGTAGGTCCCCTCCTTGGAGTTCCGATCCGTCTGGTATTCGAACCCCACGGCCCCCGAGCCGTCCGTGTTGGTTATGACGGAGTCGATCTCGATCCCCAGCGGATCCTCCAGGACCAGCTCGATCGCCTGGTTCGGCTGCGCGGTGCCGCTGTACCGTATCAGGTCGCCGGGCTCGAACCTCAGGCTGGCCGGCGTTATGACGATCACCTTGGACGACTGGATCTCCCACGTCCTGAGTATGCTCTCCCGCCCGTCGGAGATCTCCACGTTGTACTTGCCAAACGCCGTGTCCAGCGGTATGGATATGGGCTCGGGCAGGCTCCACGTCCCCTTCGCGTCCACCTCGGCGGTCCTCGTGTTGATTATGTTGCCCGCCGCGTCCCTGACGGACGCCGTGATGGCGCTGTTTGGCTGCGCCGTGCCCGACATCTCCAGCACGTCCCCCCTGTGCAGCGTTGACGGGATCCTGTCTATCGTCAGCTTGACGTCGTCCGCGTCGGGCACCCTGGTCTTGACCTCGCCCAGCCTCAGGCTCACGCTCCTCTCGCCCCCATCCGCGTCGACCACGCGGAAGTTCACCCTGTCGGCCTTCTGCCCGTCGGGAACCTTCATCGTGGTTATGAAGTTGCCGTCCCCGTCCGAGAGGAACGTCCCGAGGTTCCTCGCGTCTATGTAAAAGCTGAACTGGTGGGACGCCGCAAAGCCCTCCCCCACGACCCTTATGGTGGAGCCGACGTTCGGCTTTTCGGGGATGATCCTGAACGTCGATCCCTCGAGGACCCCTGCCGGGGCTCCGGCACCCGGGCCGGGGGACGGCCCCGCCGCCGCGCCCGTGGACGTCTTCCCCACCCTGACCGCGTTGCCCGCCGCGTCCGCGGCCATCCAGTTTATTCCCGGGTTTGGCCCGTCCGTCTTGACCCCCAGCTTGACAGAGCCCCCGGCCTGCAGCGGCTCCGAGGCCGTGAAGGTTATCGTCCCCTCGGGGGACCTCTTGCCGATCCAGCCCTTCTCCGTCTTGAACTCCTCGAAGCTGTGGCCTGCCCCGAGCCAGAGCGTGAACGAGTGTACCGGCGAGCCCGAGTTGTTCGTGAACCCTATGATCGCGGTCTTTTCAAAAAACACGCCGTCTGCCAGGACGGCGTCCTGGCCAGGCGCGTGCGACGACGCGCCGGCCGTGGGCGTGCCGGGCTCCTGCGCTGCCAGCGCCGCGCCTGCGAGCAGGAGGACGGACAGTGCGGCCAGGCGGGCAGCGGCCCGCCTACCGGCGGCCGTCATCCCCGCCACGCCCGGGCCAGGCCGCCGCTTCCTTCCATGGTGTGTCCTGCCGGGGCGCCCATCCTCCTAACCCCGGGCCTTTGCCTTCTGGAATCTGTCCAAATCCGCCTTTACCGCAACGTTCTCGTACTGCCTGATCCTCTCGGCTATCATCCTGTACAGTGTCCTGAACTGGTCCTTCGTGTTGTCCGACAGGAAGTCGGTCTCCCCGAGGTAGATCTTCTCGCAGATGTACCTGGTTATCTCCTCGTTGTCAAACTCCCCCCAGTCGTCCTCCCCGTGCTCCGCCCAGATCTCCCTCAGGTTGTCCAGCATTCCAGCCATGCCCTTCGAGGAGACGTCGCCCGGGCCCAGGTTGGAATACCCCTCGTGCCTCAGCTTGATCTCGTAGGTCTGGTTGACTGCGTGGAGGTAGTCCTCCAGGACTATGTAGTCCTCGATCGACTCTATGTTCTTGCCTTCCTTCTGGAAGAATATCGTCTGGACGGGGGAGAACTCGTTTGACGCCAGCTGGGCCGAGATCTGCTTCGACTCCTCGGAGTTGTCCATGAGGATGAACGTCCTGTAGCCGTGGTTCCTGTAGAAGATCGCCAGCGGCAGGACGGAGTTCTTGCTGTACGCGGCGACCACGTTCAGCGGGTTCATCGAGATGTTCGGATCCTGCAGGAACTTGTCAAACGCGTTGAGGTACATCGCGTCGGACATGGTCTCTACGATGATGACCGGCCTCGAGTTCGTCCCGATCTCCCGGTCCACGATCGACTCCACCAGCCCCCTCGACAGCCCGTAGAGTATGGGCGTCAGCGTCTTGTCCTCGGCGTTCCAGTAGTCGTAAAAGATCCTGCTGAGGTGCCTCCGCTTGTCCAGCTCCACCACCAGCAGGTTTCCCGGCGTGTAGTCGAATATCATGAACGGCGAGTGCGTCGCGTACAGGACCTGGTTTGACCCGGCCAGGCTCTTCAGCAGGTCCGATATCCCCATCTGCTGCGTGGGGTGCAGGTTCCTAGCCGGCTCGTCCAGCAGCAGGATGGCCTCCTTCAGCTCGGCGCGGTGCGTTTCCGCGGCAAAGTTAACGATGAACGAGAACGTCCACTTGAAGCCCTCCGCCCTCCTGTTGAGCAGGCCCGTGTTGGTCACGGTGCCGTCCTTGTGGATGTCCGAGATCACCACGCTCATTATGTTCCCCGGGTTGTACCTCAGGTCCACGTGTATTGGGTCCCCCTTCCACGCGGGGTTCAGCTTGGCCGTCAGCCTGTTGCTGGCCGTGTTGAGCAGCTTGATGCACTTGGACGGGCTGTCGCTTGCCTCGTCCAGCTCCCTCACGTTCAGCTCGGCCAGGTAGAACAGGTTCCGCACGGTCTCTGCCTTGTCAAACTCCTCGACGTACTCGATGGAGCTGGCCTGCTCGCCCTTGGCCTCCCTCAGGTACTCGTCAAGGTTGATGTTGCCGTAGATTTTCTTGTAGTCTGAAAAGTACACGAACCTCGGGTGCAGTTCGCTTGCGATGAAGTTCTCCAGCATGACCCTCTCGCTGGCGCCGCTCAGGAGGTTCGAGAACTGGTTTTCGGGGCTCGCGTAGATCTTCTCCCATTCCTCCACCACCCTGGGCTCCTGCATGGCCACCAGGTGCAGCTGGTTGCTGAATTCCGCCATGCCGCTGTCGAACGACTCCTGGCTCTCCGGGGACCCGCCGTCAAAGAACGACGTGTCGATCTGTATCCGGATGTGGTTCGGGAGGGTGTCCAGGAACCCCAGCATGTGCCTGGTGAAGTTTTCCCAGGAGTTCAGCTTGGCGTTCTCGTCCTCGCTGACGTGGATCTCGTCGAACTCGTACTGGACGTCCGAGTGCCTGTTGTCCCTGAACATCTTTATCGTCTTGAATTCCGGCAGCCCCGGGAACTTTTCCCTCACCATGCTGATCTCGCCGGGGCTAAGCTCGAACTGCCCCTCCACCAGCCTGATCTCCTCCTTGAGCTCCTCCGACATCTCGTCGCAGAGATCCAGCTCCGAAAGCTCCTCGTCCTTGTTCAGCAGCGTCAGCGCCTGCAGTATCGTGGTCTTCCCGCTCTCGTTCCTCCCGACGAACGCCGCCAGATCACCAACGGTAATCTCGCCGGAGTCGTGGATGCAACGGTACGCCCTGACCCTGAATTTCCTAAGCCGCATCTAGCGATAGTTGGTCGGCTTTGATTTAACTCATTCGTCAAATTCGTCCCGCGGGTGCGGACTCGCCCGCGCCCGGTCGGAGAACCGCCGCGCCGGTTTCGTGCCTGCGGCGTCCGGGGCCCGGCCCGCGCTCCCGCGGTTGCCAAATAGATATAAGGGAACCGCGGGGTTGGAATGGGATGGCTGCAAGGGGGGCTCTTTACGCCGTTTTTCTTTTGCCCGTGGTGTTCTCGGCGGCCTTTGGCACCGCGGTGATGGCCGACGTGCTGCAGGAGCCGGACAGGGAGCTGAGGCTGTGGGGGTTCGCGGAGAAGGGCCACAAGGCGGGGCACGGGGGGCCCGTCGAGATCGTCGGCCTCCAGGGGGAGTATTCCGCGTCCCAGCCAGTCAGCCTTGGCGTCAGGGTCTCCGATCCCGCGTTCAGCTGCGGCGACCTGTACATTACGATATACTCCGGCGGGGAACCCGTCATCCAGAGGGGTTTTTTTAACCAGTGCTTCGGGCAGGACATCCAGGTCTTGCCGGTAGGCGCAGAATTTTCCGAGATGATCGACGCCCCCGGGGCCTACGAGGTGGTCGTAGAGGTGACTGACAGGGACCAGCAAAGCAGCCTGGCCATGGGCGGGAAATTTACTGTTAAATAGTAATGTAATGTTTGGGGAGTAGGAAATTTGGTTCTGTTGGTCAAGGTGGTACGATGGTAAAGAAGGACGACGCCCGTGCGGATATTGAGAAGATACAGTCGGAGATAGAGGCGCTGAAGAGAAAGTCCAAGATCCTGGCCACAAAGCCTGCAAGGAAGGCTGCCAAGAAGCCGGCAGGGAAGCCCGCCGGGAAGGCAGCGGCCAAGAAGCCGGCAGGGAAGCCCGCCGGGAAGGCAGCGGCCAAGAAGCCCGCCGGGAAGGCCGCGGCCAAGAAGCCGGCAGGGAAGGCCGCGGCCAAGAAGCCGGCAGGGAAGGCCGCGGCCAAGAAGCCGGCAGGGAAGGCTGCCAAGAAGCCGGCAGGGAAGGCCGCGGCCAAGAAGCCGGCCGGGAAGGCCGCCGCCGAAGAGGCCAAGACGGAGGGAAAGACCCTCGAGGAGGAGCTGGAGGAGCAGCTGTCCGACGAGGAGATCGAGAACTTCCAGATCGAGAAGGTGGACATGGAGAGGCTGACAAACAGGGTCTACGACATACTGGCCGGGAAGGAGTCCGACGGCATGCTGCAAAACGAGCTCTGGAAGAAGCTCAAGCTCACGGCCAGGGACGGTTCCCGGCTCGCGCTGAAGCTGGAGAGGATGGGCACCATCACCAGGGAGAAGATTCTTGAAAAGGGCCGCTGGACCTACAAGCTCATCCTGAAGAAGACCCCGATCAGCACACAGTCCATAGTGGACGCCCCGTGCCTCGTGTGCCCCGTGGAGCAGAAATGCTCCCTTGACGGCGAGATCAGCCCGAGGAGCTGCCAGCTGATCGAGGAATGGGTCATCGCGGAGATGAAGAGACCAAAGAAGGGCAAATGAAGCTAATCGACGCCAGGAAGGATCACTACAGGAGGCTTGCCCGCGAGCAGGGGTACCGGAGCCGGTCTGCCTACAAGCTGAAGGAGCTGAACAGGTCCTACAGGGTCATCGGCCCCGGCTTTTACGTGCTTGACCTCGGCTGCGCCCCCGGGGGATGGACCCAGATGGCCGCAAAGCTCGCGGGAAACACGGGCAAGGTCATGGGGGTGGACCTGGCATACGTCGAGGAGGTCCCCGGGGCCCGCATAATCCGCGGGGACATCGGGGACGAGTCGGTGGTCGACGAGGTCATGGAATACTTTGGGCGCAAGGTCAACGCGGTCATATCCGATCTCTCGCCCCAGGTTACCGGGAACTGGTCGGTGGACCACGCGAGGCAGATTTCCCTGAACTACGCGTCGGCCAAGATCATAGACGGCGTCATGGCCCGCAAGGGCAACGCCATCTTCAAGGTGTTCGACGGCGAGTACTCGATGGAGTTCAAGGGCTACGTCGGGAAGAAATTTTCGCGGGTGAGCCTCACGAAGCCCAAGGCCAGCAGGAAGCAGAGCAGCGAGGTGTACTATGTCTGCCTGGGCTACACGGGCTAGCCCGCAAACAGCCCCCTGATCTCTCCTACTGCGGCGTCAGTCCTGAACCCGGTGGGCCCCAGCGAGGTCGGGCTGGACGCGAACCCGCCGTCCCGCAGGCCGCCTATCAGGCTGTCGAGCTTCGGCGGCGAGGCCTTCATGCCTGCCGCGATCTCGTCGAGGGTGTAGTACGTCCCGGGCATGTCCGCCTCCAGGGCCGCCTTTGCCAGGATCTTCCCGCACGCCTTGTCCACCGCCATCCCCGGCGCGGCCAGGGCCATGCCCCGGACGAACCCCCCGTCGAAGAGCCTCCCGGTCCACAGCGGGCCGGCGGCGGCGTTTGCCGACCCGCACTCCTCGCATTCCGGCTCCCGCCGCGGCGAGGTCTTCCTGCGCATGCACGCGCGGCAGTGCAGGACGAAGCCCATGTTCTCCCGCTGGTCGGGCCTTTTGTCCACCCTGACATACGTCCTGTAGTAGTGCTGGTCGCTCTCCACGAACAGCGGGTCTATCCCCATCCCCAGCCTTGCCGCGACCGACCTGAGGCACCCCAGGACCAGCCTTATGGCCACCTCGTTGCCGTACGTCACCCTGACGGGGACGCCGCCGTACCTCCTCCTGCACGCGCCCTGGAACATCCCGTTCAGGACCTGCAGGTCCGTGGCCGTGCACGACAGGATCCCGCCGTGCATCGTCGCCCTCAGGCCGCAGTCAAAGAACGGGGCCGGGGAGCCGAACGGGTCGATGTCCACCATCGATCCGCGCTTTCCCCTCTCCGAGAACCTAGAGAAGAACCTGCAGGCCTCGTCCCCGGAGAAGCTCACGTTGTCGGTGCCGTTCAGCCTGGCAGAGTCCCTTGCCATCCTGACGGCCGACGGGTTCAGGTCGTTGGCCGCCACGCAGTCCACGTCCAGCTCGTTGGCTACCCTCAGCCCCCGGGCCCCGGTCCCCGACATCCCCTCCAAGAGGGTCTTGGGGCCAGCAAGGCCCGCCGCGAACGTCCCGTATGCCACCAGCGAGAGGTCCCTGTTCAGCCTCGCCCTCGGGTTGAAGAACGCCGGCTCCCTCGGCGGCACCCCCCCGGCGACGGATCCGCGGGGGACGATCAGGGTCGTCCTCCCCTCGACCACCTCCTCCAGATCCGCCTCCAACAGCCTGACTGGCCAGGGCTGTCCCTATAATGGTTTAATACTCGCGCCCGTGGGACGGAACCCGTGCGGCTGTGCGGGGTTGACGACGCGGGGCGCGGTTCCATGCTGGGGCCGCTGGTGATCGCCGGGGTGTCCGTAAGCAAGTCCGGGCTCAGGGCCCTGCGCGAGCTGGGCGTCAGGGACTCCAAGACGCTCACCCCCAGATCCCGCGAGGAGCTGTACGGGAAGATCATTTCCGTGGTGGACGACTACCACGTGGTCAGGATCCCCCCCAGGTCCGTCGACGCCAGCGTCAGGAGGCACGCCCTGAACCACCTCGAGGCCAGGCACATGGCGAGGGTGGTCTCCAGGCTGGATCCCGACGCGTCCTACGTCGACTCTTGCGACGTCAACCCGCGCAGGTTCGGGAGGGAGGTCTCGCGGCTTTCCGACAACAGGAGGATCCACTCGTACCACCACGCCGACAGCAGGTTCGTGGTGGTCTCGGCCGCGTCGATAGTGGCCAAGGTGTCAAGGGACAGCTCGATCTCGCGCCTGCGGAGGGACCACGACCTGGGCAGCGGCTACCCGTCCGACGCCAGGACGATCCGGTTCGTGTCGGAGTTCTACGCGGCCAACCGCGCGCTGCCCGCATTCGTCCGCAAGAGCTGGAAGCCCGCCCAGAGGATACTCGCCGGCGGCTAGCCCAGCGCCCTGGCAAGCGCTATCGCGTGGTCCTTGTCGTACGGGCGCAGGTCTATCACCTGCAGTATCTCGAAGCCGGCCCTCAGCTTGTCCACCTCCCGGGCGATGACCCGCCCGGGCGCCTCCGCGACATTTATGCTCCTAGGCTTGACCACCAGGAAGAGCCAGCCGTTCTTCTTCAGGTACGCCCTGCAGTTCTCGATCGCGATGGCCGTCTGGTCCGGCTGCGCGATGTCCACGTAGACCACGTCTACCTTCCCGAAGGCTCCCGAGTACTCCTTGGGCTTCCTGGCGTCCTGGACTATCGGGATGACGTTCCTCCTGCGCGATGCGACCCTGTCGATGAACTCCCTGGCCACCCTGCTGGCGTGATCCACCCCGAAGACCGTCCCGCCGGGCCCCACTATGTCGGAGATGTGGCTGGCCGTCGTGCCGGTGGACACCCCCAGGTAGAGCACGGACGACCCCTCCGCGAACGGGAACTCCTCCAGCCCCTTCATGACCGCCGCCGCCAGCTTGCTCCTGAACGGGTCCCACAGCCGGTATTCCACGCCCTTCCTGACTACCAGGTTCTCCTTGTAGGCCCGGCGCCCCGGAACCAGGTTTTCCGTGGCGAGCCTCTCTTCTCCCTCGAACCTTATCCAGAAGATCCCCCTGTTACCGCCTTCCAAACTTCTTTCGCTTCTTCTTTTTCTGGCCCGGCCTGTCCCCGGGCGCCCTCCTGCCGCGGCCCCTCTCGGGGGCCCTCCCGGAATTCTCGCCGCCCCTCCTTGCCGTCCCCGGCTTCCTCTCGGGGGGCTTTTCGTACCTCTTTCCTATCTCCGAGACCCTCACGTTGAGCTTCTCCAGCAGCATCTCGTTTATCCCCTCGCCGTACACGTCGACCCTGGCGGCGATCACGGTCTTTGCGGCGATCGCCCTTGCTATCTTGCCCCTCTGCCACCGGGGCGCGCCGTGGACCAGCTGGTGCTGGAACAGCAGCCCGTGCTTTGGCGGCTGCGATCCGGTCTTCAGCGCCCGGAACAGCGCCTTTTCGGCTCCCAGCACCTGTATGGTGCTTGCCGGCAGCGACGCCAGCCTCTTGAGGCTGCCCGCCTTCCTCATGAGCCTCGCCCCTATGGTGGGCCCCACTATGGCGGTCAGGTTCGGCGCGGTCTCCCTCATCTCGGCGTCTATGTGCATCTCCACGCCCCTCCTCAGCTCGTGGAGGCCGGCTATCTGCCTTGCCAGCGACTGGACCATCGACAGGTTGGCGTCGGAGATCTTCCCGCCTATGCTCTTTGAGGCGACCAGGACGACCATCTGGGCGTTGGACTCTGTGAACCCGGCCCCCTCGAAGAGATCCTTCGTCAGGTCTCCCCTCCTCCCGCCCAGGACGACCTGCGCGTACCCGTTTATGCCGTCGACTATGTTTTCGAGCTCCGGGAAGTGCAGCCCGTACCACTCGCGCATCCTCGAGCTCAGGACGTTGGCGATCTTGTCGATCTCGTCTAGCGAGTCGATCGCCCTGACGATGTAGAGGTCAGGGCTCTCGAGGACCTCGGTCACCTGCGACGACGTCAGCCCCAGCGAAAAGTCCCTGAGCTTCCCGAGCGCGTCCGGGACGTCCTTTGCGAACCCCGAATCCACGATTATCTGCGGCTTTGACGACTGGATCTCCTCGAGCTCCTTCTCGTCCATCATCTGCGCGTCGATCGAGGACTTTTTTAGCAGCTCAAGCAGCGACGCGTCGCTGGTCTTCACGCCCCTCTGGAGCGAGTTGAGGTACTCGACCAGCTGGTCCAGGCTGGCCTCTTTTTTTTTAATCGAGAGGTACTCGCCCACCACGTCCTTGAACGGGAACGTCCTGTCAACCACTCCCCCGCTGAAGACCGGTATCCCCAGTTCCGTCAAGATCACGGAGTACATGCTAGGTGATCCGAACTGACCTTTAAAAAAGGTACCAGATTGGCCGCAGACCAACCGTTATATTCAAACCCGGGATACCTGATCAGAGTGGAGCCGAGTCTTGCTACAACCATAGGTCCAATCTCGCTTGCCAGGCCCGCGATGCTGGCCTCGGGCATACTGGGGATCTCCATGGAGGTGTTTGGCCGCGTCTACCGCGCGGGGGCCGGCGCCGTCGTCACAAAGTCACTGAGCAGGGAGCCGTGGGAGGGGTACCCGAACCCCACCGTGGTCGGCGTCAAGGGTGGCGGGTGGATAAACGCGGTGGGCCTGTCGAACCCCGGGGCGTCGAACTTTGCTGGCATGATGGGGCCCGGCGGGGACGTCCCGGTCATAGTCAGCCTGGTGGGCTCCGCCGCCGGCGACTTTGAGTCCATGGTGGGGGAGTTTGCGGGCCGCGGGGTCACCGCGTACGAGCTTAACCTGTCGTGCCCCCACGTGGCCAAGGTGGGGCTCGAGGTGGGCGACGATCCCGGGCTGGTAAGGGAGATCGTCTCCGCCGTGAAGAACGCCTCCGGCGTGCCCGTGATCGCCAAGGTCGGGCTCGGGACGGTCCACTACCTCGACACCGTCGGCGCGGCCGTCGACGCCGGGGCCGACGCGGTGACGGCGATCAACACGGTACGCTCCATGGCGATCGACGTCGAGACCCAGAGGCCCGTCCTCAGCAACAGGTTCGGCGGCCTCTCCGGGACGCCGATAAAGCCGATTGCGCTGCGCTGCGTCTACGAGATATCGTCAAGGTACGACATCCCGGTGATAGGCTGCGGGGGGATCTCCTCCTGGGAGGACGCCGTGGAGTTTTTCCTGGCGGGCGCGTCCGCGGTCCAGCTGGGCAGCGCGATAGGGGACGACTGGACAGGGGTGTTCGGCGAGATCAACCGCGGGGTGGCGGGGTACATGGGCAGGAAGGGCATCGGGAGCATAAGGGAGATGGTGGGCGCTGCCAAGGAATCCTAACCGCCCGCACATAGTCACGGTCGAGAGGGTGGTCGACGAGACCCCGACCGTCAGGACCCTGGTCTTTTCTGACGACGTGATGTCGGCCGCGCGGCCCGGGCAGTTTGCCATGGTGTGGGTCCCGGGGGTGGGCGAGCTGCCGATGAGCGTGATGGTCTCCGGGGGGGACGGGGAGGCGGCATTTACGGTAAGGAGGCACGGGGAGGCGTCCACCGGGCTGTTCAACACCGCGGCGGGGCAGCAGATCGGCGTGCGCGGGCCCTACGGAAACTCCTTTGACCTGAGGGAGGGGAGGCTCCTGCTGGTGGGCGGCGGGACGGGGCTCGTCCCGCTGATGAGGCTGCTGGCGTCAGTCAGGCCGGACGACGAGGTCACCGTCCTGATCGGCGCCAGGACGAGGGACGAGGTGTTCTTCGAGGGCCTGGCAAACGGCCTGCTGGAGGGAAACGCCCACAGCGTCATAGTCGCCACGGACGACGGCTCGTACGGGGAGAGGGGGAGGGTCACCGACGTCGCCCTGGGGCTCGTCGACGGGCGGCGCTTTGACGGCGTCTACACGTGCGGCCCCGAAAAGATGATGTACAAGGCGGTCAAGGCGGCGCATTCCAGGGGGCTCTTCGTCCAGGCCAGCCTGGAACGGGTTATGAAGTGCGGCGTGGGCATGTGCGGGAGCTGCTGCACGGGCAGCGACCTCGTGTGCAGGGACGGCACCGTGTTTGACGGCGACCACCTGCTCTCGAACCCGGAGTTCGGCCGTTCCCACAGGAATAAGGCAGGAATCTTGGAAAATTATTAAACTTGACCAGCAAGGTTTAAAATAAATCACTGAATTATTGCGGTGAAGGACATGGGAACTCCAAAGATCGTGCTTACCGCGGACCGGACGCTGATGTCCCCGTACAGGGGGCTCTCCCTGGCCACGTTCTTCGGGTGCGCGCCGGCTCTGGACCCGCACCGGGACAAGAAGAGCTTCTGGTACAAGATCCTGAAAAACCAGGTGACCCCGAAGATCCTGTTCGACTTTATCTGCAACTACATCCCCCACACCAACGGCGTGGCAAACTACGCCCCCTACGGGCTGAGGAAGCTGGAGGCAGGGCTGCTGCGCGACGGCTTTAGCAGGCAGGACGTCGTGGTGGCCCACCCGGACCACATCGAGAAGTTCATAGGCCCCGAGACGATGGCCGTCGGCACGTACGAGATGGACCCGCTGGGGATGGGGCCCGTGACCATGACCTTCACCTACGGGAGGAAGCAGATCTCCTACGACGAGTACTACAACGCCGAGCTCCACCGCAGGATCAAGGCGGCCAAGGAGAAGACGGGGAGCAAGGCCAAGGTGATCTCAGGCGCCTCTGGGACCTGGCAGTACAACTACGACCCGGAGAAGATCCGCGAGTTCGGGATATACGCGATACTCGAGGGGGAGCTCGGGGGGATCGCGCCCGAGATAGACGGCCACGCCGGCAGGTTCTTCAACTACCTGATCAACGGCGACTTTGAGAACATGGACCCGTTCAGGAAGAGGAGCGACTTCAAGGTGAACATCAAGGAGTTCGAGAGGCGCGGGAAGAAGATCCACGGCAGGTTTGTCAACTTCTGGGACAGGCCCGAGCTGGAGGAGATCCCCGACATCGTCGAGCCCAGCATGCACGGCATGGTCGAGGTGATGCGTGGGTGCGGCAGGGGGTGCAAGTTCTGCGACGTCACGCTGAGGTCGCTCAGGTACTACCCCCCGGAAAAGGTCAAGAAGGAGATCGAGGTCAACCTGAAGAAGGGGGGCTCAAAGTCCGCGTGGATCCACAGCGACGACATCTTCGTCTACGGGATGGATCCCAGGACCTCCAAGGGGATGGAGCCGAACAGGGAGGCCCTCGAGGAGCTGTTCACCGCAATAATGGCCACGGGGGTGGCCCACACCAACCCCACTCACGGCACCCTGGCCGGCGCCATAGCCGACGAGAAGCTGATCCCGAACATCTCCAGGATCATCAAGGCGGGCCCCGACAACATGATCGGCATCCAGGCCGGCTTTGAGACCGGCAGCCTCAGGCTGATAGGCAAGTATGCGGACAGGAAGCTCGCGCCGTACGCGCCCGACGAGTGGCACTGGGTGGTCAAGGAGGGCGTGAAGACCCTGAACCAGGACTACTGGATCCCGGCGTTCACCCTGATCATGGGGCTGGACAACGACGAGACCCCCGAGGACTCGTGGGAGACGGTCAGCCTGATAAGCGACCTGGAAAGGGAGCAGCCGGACTCGATGTTCACCACCACCGCGCTCACGTTCGTGCCGATAGGGCTCCTGGAAAAATCCGACTTTTTCAACATCGGGAACGAGATGACCCCGCCGCAGCTGGGCGTGCTTTACAAGACCTGGCAGCACAACTTCAAGTACGGCATACAAAAGTTCATGAACAAGACCGGGGCGGAGGGCCCGCAGAAGTACTTCTTCAACATGCTTGCTCGGTCCTTGGGCGGGGTCCCGCTGGGCGCGATGGAGCGCTATGCCCGCAGGAAGAGCAAGGAGCACGAGAAAGTGATCGAGACCATCAAGGCAAAGTACTGGTAGCGCGCCCCCATCCCTCGGCGCCCGGGCGCCATCCAAATACATAAATTCGTTAGGCCGCAACACAGGTCATGGCAACCCACGGTTCGCTTACCAAGGCAGGCAAGGTCAGGGGTCAGACGCCCAAGGTGGAGGGCAGGAAGATCGTAGGCACCAACGCCAGCCTGAGAAACAAGAGCAACTTCAAGAAAAGGTTCGCCCTGGGCAGGGTCCCGGGCCAGAACAAGCCGGGGCAGAGAAGGAGGAGGCGCTAGCCGTCCCCGCGCGGCATCCCGGCGCCCGCGGTCCGGGCGCCCCAGCCGCGCAGCTTGCCCCGCGGCGCCGGCAGTCCCCGCGCGTGCTACGTATTTAGAGAGCCTTCACGTACACAATGCCGGGTTCTCCGGCGATGCGTTTGGCAAAAAGATCAGTTGTTGCGGGGGTTTTGGTCGCGGTCGCGGCCGCCGCGGTGGCGGCGGCATACCAGGATCCCGGGGAGCAGGCCCCGGATCCCTCCCCGGAGGCCGAGGGCGGGATCGCCGCGGACGTGATCATGCCCACCAAGGTCTCCAGGCCCGGCTGCGAGGAGACCGACTCATGCTACGTCCCGGCCAGGATCACCGTCAGGCCCGGCCAGCCGGTGACCTGGCTGAACCAGGACTCCGCGTTCCACAGCGTGACCTCTGGCGCGTACGGCGACCCCACGGACGACTTTGACAGCGGGTACATGGATCCCTACGAGTCATTCACCCTGACCTTTGAGCGGGCCGGAACCGTCGATTATTTTTGCACGCTTCACCCCTGGATGGAGGGCCAGGTCGTTGTGAGGGAGTGATGGTTCAAGGTGCCAGAGGGAGTCGAACCCTCTTGTATGGGCTTTGCAGGCCCACGCATAACCGTTCTGCCACAGCACCGTTCTGAAGAGCGCAAGATCAACAATTAAATTCTTTAGGTCGCGGCAGGTCCCGCGGCATCTGGCGGCGGCCCGCAAGCCGCCGGGCCTGGCACCCGCCACGAATCCGGGCCCGCGGCCGCCCCGCCACGCTGGGGAACCCAGAATGTTTTTTATACCTATGAGGGATAGCAGGTACGGCTTGGGCTCCAAACAGAAATGCGCCTTGTGCAACGAGCAGGTCGGCTTCCGCTTCAACCCGATGTCGGAGTGGGGGGTAGACGGGGTCATATGCGGGAAGTGCTACTCGAGGAAGATCGACGAGCACTACCCGGGGGATCACGTCAGGGTGAACAAGGAGGGCGACTAGCCCGGCTTTGAGTACTTGTTGACGTACAGGCAGTTCCACGCGAGCGGGTCGTTTTTCGCGTCATCCTCTGTCAGGTAGGCTATGTCGGTGACCGTCTTCTTTCTACGCAGCAGGTTGACCTGAAAGCTCGAGAACCTCCCGCAGCCGCACGCGTTGTACAGGCACGAGTCGCCGTCGTTTTCGTCGTGGTCGTCTGCTGAGTGGCCGCAGTTGCACAGGGCGTCCTTCTTTACGTCCGCGAGGCGTTTTTTGGCGTATACGCCGAGGCGCAGGTACGCCTCACCGCCGTGGCCCTTCTTGAACCGCTCGTAGTTTTCAGACTTCGCGAGCGCCTTGAAGAACGCCATGTTCGAGTCGGGGTTCAGGGAGTCGGATCCCATGACGAACCAGTACCTCTCGCCGACGTCGACGAACCTTATCTTGATTGACGGGTCTGGCCAGTGGTAGATGGTGTCGCGCCACAGGCCGGAGGCGTACTTCAGGTCGTCAAACAGGGGCACGACGTTCATCCTCAGGTCATAATACCTGTAGGCCACGCCCAGGAAGTTGCCAAACCACGGGATCGGTGACTGGGACAATACCACACAGGTCAGGGTGAGTGTATTTATCTTGATCCAAGCGGCGCGGGGCGCGGGGCGCCGTTTTTCACCAAAAAACGCCACATTCCGGCAAAAATCCGCGGCCGCCGGGGGGCCCCGCCGGCGCCCGGCCCGGCTGGTGCATGCGATCCTGGCCGCCGGGCCCCGATCGGGGGGCCGTTATACCCTTATATCGTGGTTGTGCCGCTAGTTACGTATGGTAGCCTACAGGACAAGCATGAAGATCGTCGCCGATCTGCTGACCGTCACCGAGCAGTCGGGCATGGAAGGCATCAAGACGACGTCGCTGCTGACCAAGGCAAACCTATCGCACTCTAGGCTGTCAAAGTTCCTCGACAACCTGACGGGTTCCGGGCTGATCAACAGGATCGAGTTCGACGGGAAGAACGCGTTCGTGATCACCGAGAAGGGCAGGCAGTACCTGGAATCATACGCAAAGTTCGCGAGCATGGCAGAGTCGTTCGGGCTGGAGTTGTAGCCTACCTCTTGGATCGCCGCCTGGCGTTGGATCGTTGCCTCTCCTTTCTGCTCTTGTAAGAGTCGTAAAGCACTATGGCCGAGATGCCACCGATGGAAAAGTAGAACAGGAGCAGGAACGGGGGGTCTCGGATCTCCCCGTTAGTGGGCGACACGAACGCTATGGGGATCCCCACCACGAGGAATATCAGAACCACCATCAGGTACTTGTCCATGCACTGGGGTGTTTACAAAACCATATATCTTTTTGATTTGAGACCAAGGTTGCTGGAGGATCATGAGCAAGTTTCTTGACGTAATCGGGCTGGGGCTGATAGCCGTGATGATACTCGCGTTCGTCGGCGTAATCCCGGGGCAGGATCCCGGGCTGTCGCCGCTGTTCTGGGGATGCGCCGGGGGGGCGCTGGTGATCATATTCTACAGGAAAAGGATGAAAAAGCGGGAGGAGGGGTGAGCTCGGCCGCCACGCGCGGGCGTGCGGGGGCGCCGCGGCGCCCGCCCCGGGGGCGCGGGGCCGCCGGCGGGCCCGGCTCAGATCGAGTCCATGAACCTGGCCAGGTCCACGTCGTTCCGGGTTATGCCGCCCGCGTCATGGGTGGTCAGGTCGACTACCAGCCGGTTGTACACGTTGAACCATTCCGGGTGGTGGTTGGCCTTCTCGGCGTGCATCGCGGCCCTGGACATGAACCCGAACGCCTGGTTAAAGTCCTCAAACTCGAACTCCTTGTGCAGCTTTCCGTTGACGACCGTCCAGCCGTCCAGGCTGTCCAGTTCCCTCCCGACCGCCTCCGGATCCAGCTTTTCCATGCACCTGTGAACCGGGATCCATTAGTTAAAGATTTGTGGGGCTGGCCCGCAGGCAGTCCGGGATGGCTGCGTGTGCGGAGGACGGGTTGCTCGGGATGATAAGGCGGTCCGTGGCGGAGGCCGTCCCTGCGGGGAGGATCGGGATCGCGTTTTCCGGCGGGGTGGACAGCTCCCTGATGGCCAGGGTGTGCTCCGGGATGGGCTACGACGTCACGCTGCTGACTGTCGGGTTCCGGGAATCCCACGACATCGCGTTTGCAAGGAAGGTGAACGAGTCGCTGCTGCTTCCGCACGGGATCCACGAGATCGACCCCGCCGCGTTCACGGGCGTCTCGGGGAAGATCAGCCGGGCGGTCGGCAGCCGGGGCATCTCGTGGATCGAGAACTGCATCGCGTTTTACTACGTCTCGCGCCTTGCAAGGGACATGGGGCTCGGGACGGTGGTCACCGGCAACGGGATCGACGAGCTGTTCTGCGGGTATGACGCGTACAGGCGCGCCATCCCCGGTGGCGATTCCCGGGTGATGGAGGTCATGGACGAGAAACTGGAAAACGAGCTCGGGATGATGGGCGCGGTGGGCGCGGTCGCCTCGGAGTTTGGCGTGGGGGTGATCCAGCCCCTGCTTTCGGCGGGCTTTGTAAGGTATGCCCGGGAGGTGCCGGTGTCAGAAAAGATCCACGGCCCGGGAGACCTCCTCAGGAAGCACGTCGTGAGGAGGCTGGCTGCCAGGGTGGGGGTCCCGGCGCTGTCCTGCATGAAGCGGAAGAAGGCCCTCCAGTACGGCTCCAAGATACACAAGAACCTCATGAAGTCCCGGCGGGGGGCCCCGCCTGCCGCCTGACCTGCCTGTTCACGTCGCTGATGATCTTGGGCCCCGCGCCAAGGTGCCTCTCGGGGGAGAATATCGCGTCTATCTCCCTGGGCGTCAGCCTCGACGAGAACGCGGCGTCGCCCTTCACGGCGTCCGCGTACTGGATCCCGGCATCCCTTGCCTCAAAGGCGACCCTCTGCACGTCCCTGTAGGCCTCCATCCTCGGGACGCCCTTCCTGATGAGCGCCTCTAGGACGAACTCGGCGAAGATCTGCCCCCCCGTCATGCGCAGGTTCTCGGCTATCCTCCCCTCGTCCACGCTGAGGTTCGAGATGATCCCGGACATCGTCTCCAGCATCTCGTCGGCGAGGATCGACACGATCGGGATGGTGAACCTCTCGTTTGCCGAGTTCGAGAGGTCCCTCTCGTGCCACAGGGGGATGTTCTCAAACGCGATCCCCACCTGGCTGCGCATCATCTTTGAGAACGACGACACCCTCTCGCTCTTGATCGGGTTCCTTTTTACGGGAACCGCGCTGCTGCCCATCTGGCTCCTCTTGAAGTGCTCGGCCACCTCGCCTATCTCCGTCCTCTGCAGGTTCCTCACCTCTACTGCCATCTTTTCGAGCGTTGCGCCGATCAGGGCCAGCCCGAACACGTACTCCGCGTACCGCTCCCTGGGGACCACCTGGGTAGTGACCCTGGCCGGGCGCAGGCCCAGGCGCTCCGCGACGCGCCTCTGCACCTCCAGCGACCTCGCCCCCATCAGGGAGCCCGTGCCCACCACCCCCAGGGTCTTGCAGACTAGCGCCCTCTTCTTGATCCCCTCGATCCTCTCCAAGTGCACGGCCATCTCGGACGCCCAGTTTGCGAACTTTAGGCCGAACGGGATGATGCTCGCGTGCTGCCCGTGGGTCCTTCCCACCGCCGGGGTCTTGCGGTACCTGACTGCCTTCTCCGCCAGGATCAGGGCCACCCCTGCCACCTTCGGCCCTATGATCCCCAGCGCGTCCCTCATCTGCATCGAGTTGCTCGTGTCCACCAGGTCGTTGCTTGTCAGGCCGTAATGTATCCACGGCCTCGCGTCCCTCGGGCACGCCTCCCCCAGCGCCTCCACGAGCGCGGCCGTGTCGTGGTCGCTCTTGGCCTCCAGGCGCTTGATCCGCGCCGCGGTGATCTTCCCGGATCGCGCGGCCGCGAGTATCTTCCTCCCCGCGCCCCTCGGTATCACCCCGATCTCGCTCTGCGCGGCGGCCGCGGCCCCCTCTATCTCCAGCTGGTAGTCGACCTTGCGCTGCTCGCCGAATATCGCGGTCATCTCCTTCGTGCCGTAACGGCCGCCGTCTATCGGTAGTATCGCCAACGGCTTCACTGTCCGCGCATCGAAAATAAACCTTCGTTGCGCGGCGGGCCGCGGCGGCCCGGAATCCCGGGTCCGGCCGGCCCCCGCGCGCAGCCTGCTTATGGTTTAAATTGTCTCTGCGCCGATTTCCACCTGATCTTATGCCCCCCGCCGCCCCGGAAAAAATCGCAGAAAACCAGTACCAGATTGACGCGGACTCCGATCTCGGCATGAGGGTGCCGGTCAGGATTTACGCGGACGAGCCCCTGCTTGCGAAGATGCTCTCGGACAGGACGATCCTCCAGGCGAGGAACGTCGCGGCCATCCCCGGGATCGTCGGCCAGAGCATAGTCCTGCCCGACGGCCACGAGGGGTACGGCTTTCCGGTGGGGGGCGTCGCAGCGATGGACGCCGACGAGGGGATGATCAGCCCCGGTGGCGTGGGGTACGACATCAACTGCGGCGTGAGGCTCTTGCGCTCGAACCTGACCGAGGCCGACGTCCGCCCGAAGCTGAAGGGCCTGGTAAACGACCTGTTCAGCTCGATCCCGTCCGGCGTGGGCTCCAAGGGCGCAGTCAACCTCAGCCCCTCGCAGCTGGACGAGGTCCTGGTAAGGGGCGTCGGCTGGGCGATCGACAACGGGTACGGGACCGCCGACGACTCTGACGTCTGCGAGGAGAACGGGCGGATCGACGGCGCCGACCCGAACAAGGTATCGGCCAAGGCCAGGAAGCGCGGCACCCCGCAGCTTGGGAGCCTGGGTTCCGGGAACCACTTCCTCGAGGTGCAGCGCGTGGCCGAGATCCACGACGAGGAGGCCGCGTCGAGGATGGGGATCCGGGAAGGGACGATCACGGTGCTGATCCACTGCGGCTCCCGCGGGTTCGGGCACCAGGTGTGCAGCGACTACCTGCGGGTGTCAGAGCAGGCCCTGGACAGGTACGGCATCAGCCTTCCCGACAGGGAGCTTGCGTGCGTTCCCAACGCCTCCGAGGAGGGGGAATCCTACAGGAAGGCGATGTTTGCGGCCCTGAACTTCGCCTGGAGCAACAGGCAGATGATCACCCACTGGACAAGAAAGTCTTTCCAGCGCGTCTTTGCCCAGTCCGAGTCAGATCTTGGCATGGGCCTGGTTTACGACGTCGCGCACAACATCGCAAAGGTGGAGCGGCACAAGGTGGACGGCAGGGAAAGGAGCGTGGTGGTCCACAGGAAGGGGGCCACCCGCGCGTTCCCGCCTGACCGCGACGAGGTCCCGTCCAGGTACAGGGACCTCGGCCAGCCCGTCCTGATTCCCGGCTCCATGGGGACGGCAAGCTGGATTCTGCTGGGAAAGCCCGGCTCCATGGACCTGAGCTTCGGCTCCACCGCGCACGGCGCCGGAAGGATGATGTCGAGGACGAAGGCGCGGAAGAGATTCTCCGAAGACGGGGTGAAGAAGTCACTCGGCGACAAGGGGATATTCGTCAGGGCGCTGACGCGCGACGGCGTGGTGGAGGAGACCCCGCAGGCCTACAAGGACGTGGATGCCGTGGTCGGCGTGTCCCACGACCTCGGGATAGCGACCAAGGTCGCCAAGCTAGTGCCAGTCGGGGTGATCAAGGGATGAGCGGCCACGACTCGGAGCTGGAGCGCCTTAAGGCAAAGCGCCTCGCAGAGATGCAGAGGAACATATCGTTCAAGGAGCGGTCAGAGGAGGCGGTCCGCGCCGCCCAGGAAAAAAAGCCCCCGGGCCCCCGCGAGATCGTCACGGCCAGGCTGGGCTACAGGGGGCTGGAGGTGCTGCGGAACGCCGAATCCCAGTTCCCGGGGGAGGCGAGGCTGGTGCTGGAAAAGCTGTCGGAGCTGATTGCCTCAGGCGAGCTGTCAGAGACGCTCGACGGCGGGAAGCTGCTGCTGCTGTTCCGGTCAGTCGGGCTGCACGTGAGGATGAACACTAAGATAAACGTGGAGAAGGACGGGAAGTTCGTCTCGCTGTCTGACAAGCTGCGCAGCGAATCGGGCGGCGGTGGCGCATGAGCGTGGTTTTTGAGATCGGCACGAAGGACTATGCCAACGACCTGCTCCTGGTGAAAAAGGCGCTCTCCCACATGGAGACCCTGACGGGACACTACAACGGCTACGTGGTGAGCGAGCCGTCCTCCAAGTTCGGCTGGACGTTCTTCAGGCTGACCCTGGGTCCGGAGCTGGAAGGGGGCATACGGGAGAGGTTCTCCGACATGATCAGCAGGTACCGGTGGAGCGACCAAGGCGAGAAATTCGCAAAGTTCATGGGGGATTATTTCCAGTCCAAGGGGTGCGGGATCAAGCTCAAGAAACTGGACTAGACCCTTCTTCCCCTCTTACCGCCTTTCTTCCTCGTGGTGTCGTGTGGAATCGGGGTGACGTCGTCGATCCTCCCGATCTTGAACCCGCCCCTCGCGAGCGCCCTGATCGCCGCCTGTGCCCCGGGGCCGGGCACCCTTGAGCCCACTCCCCCGATGGCCCTGACCCTTATGTGGAACCCCGCGAAGCCCTTCGTCTTGGCCAACTCCACGACCGCGTTTGCGGCCTTCATCGCGGCAAACGGCGACGACTCGTACCTGTCGGCATTGACGTGGATTCCGCCGGAACTGATGGCGACCGTCTCGGCGCCCGTGAGATCCGTCATGTGGATGATGGTGTTGTTGTAGCTGCTAAAGATGTGCGCGATGCCCCATTTCTCAGGATCTACCTTTTTGGCCGGCGGGGCCTCCTGCGGATCCTGTTTTTCAGGCGCCTCTGCGGTTTGGGGCGCCTCCGGTTTTTCAGGCGCCTCGGGGGTTTGGGGCGCCTCCGGTTTTTCAGGCGCCTCGGGGGTTTGGGGCGCCTCCGGTTTTTCAGGCGCCTCTGCGGTTTGGGGCGCCTCCGGTTTTTCAGGCGCCTCGGGGGTTTGGGGCGCCTCCGGTTTTTCAGGTGCCTCTGGGGTTTCGGGCTCCGGTTTTTCAGGTGCCTCTGGGGTTTCGGGCTCCGGTTTTTCAGGTGCCTCTGGGGTTTCGGGCTCCGGTTTTTCAGGTGCCTCTGGGGTTTCGGGCTCCGGTTTTTCAGGTGCCTCTGGGGTTTCGGGCTCCGGTTTTTCAGGTGCCTCTGGGGTTTCGGGCTCCGGTTTTTCAGGTGCCTCTGGGGTTTCGGGCTCCGGTTTTTCAGGTGCCTCTGGGGTTTCGGGCTCCGGTTTTTCAGGTGCCTCTGGGGTTTCGGGTTCCGGTTTTTCAGGTGCCTCTGGGGTTTCGGGCTCCGGTTTTTCAGGTGCCTCTGGGGTTTCGGACTCCTCCGGCGTGTCTGGCTGCGCCTCGGGGGTTTGGGGCTCCTCCGGTTTTTCAGGCGCCTCTGGGGTTTTGGGCGCCGGAGCTGTACCCTCTTCGGTCTTTTCTTCTGACAACGCTTACTCAGATCCCAAGGGGTTTAAAAAACATTGATTTTGCCCGTGGCCCGCCCGCCGCGCGCCCTACCCAAAATGCCGCCACCCCAGGGCACGCAGGCGCCTCTGCCTTCCGCCTGTCTCAACGAACACCCCGCTGCCCCTTGCGACGCGCCCGATCTCGAGGGCCGGCGTCCCCGTCAGCCGCGCGTTCCTCCGGACGATCCCCCTGCGCCCCTCCGGCACGGTGAACACGAACTCGTACTCCTCCCCGCCGTGGAAGACCAGCCTCTCCAGGCTGATCCCGTTTGAGCTGGCAAATTCCGCCAGGTCGCCGCCGGCTGGGATCCCGCATATCACGAACTTGCACCCGCTCTGCCTCGCCATCTCGTTTAGCGTGACCGACAGCCCGTCGCTGGAGTCCATCGACGAGGTGAGCCACCTCCTGATTTTGATCCCAAAGTCCAGCCTCGGGGACGGCCGTGCGAACGCCCTTGCGGCCTTGCGCCCCAGTCCCGGGGCCGCCTCCGCGCCCCCCTCCAGCATCTCTAGCCCCGCGGCCGAGTACCCGAACGGCCCGGAGGCAAAAATCAGGTCGCCCGGCCTCGCCCCCCTCCTCGCCACGATCCCCCGGGCCGGGCCAAAGACGCACACGTTGATGGCTATCTCCTCCCCCTCGTTGGTGTCCCCGCCGAGGAACCTGATGCCGAACTCGCCGGCGGCGTGGCCTATTCCGCGCGCGATCTGCCTCACCTCCGCGCGCGATATCCCCCTCGGGAGTACGAGCGAGACCATCCCGTACCGCGGCCTCGCCCCCTTTGCCGCAAAGTCGCTCACGCATGCAACCACGCTCTTCCGTGCCGCGTCCCTCAGCGCCATCCCCGCCGGGATGTCGGTGCCCTGCACCATGGTGTCCACCTTGGCCACCACCATCGCGTCCCCGGTACGGAAATACTCCACGTCTTCCGGCGCGCGCCCCGAGTTCCCCAGGGCCCCCCGGAACACCTTGACGATGTCTGATTCACCTAACCTGCTCATAACACCTGTTCACTAGCCTTACCGCGTCCTCGACGTGGCCCTCACACGCTTCACGGCTGCCCGATTCGCCGGACACCCTGATGGCGTCCTCCGTGTTTGACTTTCTTATCAGCACCCAGCTGTCCTCGTCGATGATCCCCTTCACGCCGTCAAGCGTGTCCACGTCGGAAAACTCCGCCGATCCCTCCAGGATTTTTTCGATTACCGCGTCGTGGTAACCGCTGCCGACTTCCACCTTCCTCCTGACCTGGTGGTAGCCCCCCATGTGGTCCAGGACCTCGTCGAACCCCGCGCCCCCCATCATCGACGCTATCAGCCCCCCGGTCAATATGCCGTCCCTGCAGTAGTTGAACCCGGGCAGGACGAACCCCGCGCTGCTGCCCTCGCCGCCGGCGTCCGCCCCCGACCCCAGCATCAGTTCGATGACGTTTGCCTCGCCTACCTTCGACCTCTGCACGCTGCCGCCCCTCTCCGTGACGAACTTTTCGATGGCCACGCTCGAGTCGATGCTGAGCACGAACTTCCTGCACCCTAGATCCAGCGATTTTGCGATCCCGAGCCCGAGCGTGACGTCGGGGGCCTGCTTCTCCCCGCCCCGTACTACGACCAGCCTGTCCCCGTCCAGATCGAACGCGAACCCCACGTCCTTGCCCCGTGACGCTGCAGCGAGCCCCGCCAGGCCGTCCGACGTGGGATCCGGCCCCCTGCCGCATCCCCGAAGGCTGTCGTTGATTGTGGACACCCCGCACCCCAGGCGCCCCAGCAGGGCGGGCGCAAAGTCCCTTGCGGCCCCCCCTCCGAGGTCCACCACCACCTCCGGGGCGTCGGGGATGTCGCCTATGAGTTCGGCCGCCTCTTCCAGGTACGCGGACGTGGCGCGTTCCTCCCCGCCGATACCCGGCTTCCGGGATCCCCGGCCCTCCAAGATCCGCGGCAGCTCGCCCTCGTTGACGCCCCTCCCGTCTACTATGAACTTGAGCCCGTTCCAGCTGGCAGGGTTGTGCGACGCCGTCACCACGACCCCGGCGCCGTACCGCCTTGCCTCGCGGAAGACCACCGGGGTAGGCGCCATCCCGAGGTCGTAGACGTCCACCCCGTTTGCCATCAGGGCCGCCTTTGCCGCCTCCATGACCATGCGTCCCGACTCCCGGGTGTCCCTCCCCACGACGCACCTGCCTGATCCCGCCAGCTGAGAAAAGTTGCCGCAGTACCGCATCGCGTCCTTCAGGCCAAAGTCGTCCCCGAAGACGCCCCTTATCCCGGAAATCGTTTTCTTCATCTGTTCCAAATCGGCAAGGCTTTTTATTAACTCTGGTGGCACCCTTAGAGAGTGCCTCGATAGCTCAGCCTGGTAGAGCAAACGCCTCGTAAGCGTTAGGTCGCGGGTTCGTATCCCGTTCGAGGCTCCTTACAATTCCAAGTCCCGTTCGGGTCAATCCCCGGCGGCTTCGATGTCAGCTTGCAGCTCGTCCACCAAGCCTTCCCACCAGTTACCGGTTTTCTCCGCCATGCCCCGATAGCTACCTTCCACACTCCTTTATAATAATTCGGGGGGAAAGGCCGCGCACCGCGGGTAAAAACCCCGCAAACCCCCGCGGCGGGCGGCCCGCAACCCGTGACGCCCGCGGGATGCAGCGGGCGCCGGTTGGGCGGGATGTGCCAGGTTCCGTCCCCGACGGAGGGGCTTGCCCAAGGATCCGCGCGGGATCGTCTTGCTGGGAGCGGCGGCCGCGTCACCGTGTCCCGCATGCGGCCGCTCCGCGAAGGCGCGGCCCTGATCACCGCGCGTTCGCCGCACGCATGCGGGGAACAAAGGCGCGGCGCGCTTCCTGCGCGCAACCCCCGCCGCGGCCCCCGCCGCCCGGCACGCCGCCACGCCCCTCACCAAAGTCCTGCGACGGGCCCCCGCGCCGGGGCGGTTGCTTGGCCGCCTGCGCTTGGAACCGCCTTGGGCCGCGGCCGCGCCGGCGCTCCCGGGCAGGACGGGCGCGCGGAGCCGTCCGGCGGGGCCGCCAAAAAAGGGCGCGCCCGGCGGCGCGGGCTCGCGAGCCCGGAAGGGGCGGGGGGCGCGATCCGGGATCCCTCGGGAATAGCCGCCCGGGGCTTTCCCCGCGCCCGGCCCGGACGCCCCGCCCAGCCGGGGCGCGGCCGGCACCGGCACCATCCCCGGGATGGCGCCGAGTGGGGCGGCGAACGTGCGGTCGGAGGCGAAAGACACGCACGAATCGTGGCCGGGAGCTGCATCGTGGCGGATCGCTCCAAAATACCCCTCCCCCGCGCGCCGCGGGGGCATCCACGCCTGCCGGGGCCCCGATCCCGTAGGCCCCGCGGGCAAGCAGCCAACCCCCGCGCGCCGCGGGGGCATCCCCGCCTGCCGGGGCCGGGCGCCACCGGTCAGACCTGCAAGGGGGCGCCGCGCCCGGTCCGGACGCCGCTTTTCCCCACGGGCGGGTCGCGGGCTGCCGTGTTTGGAATGCCGCAGGGCCGCCCGGCTTGCCGAATTCAGACTTCCAATATGTCCTGGCGTATCTTTTGCCTGGTTTTCTGGTAAAATTGTGGCGTTACCTTTCCTATACGCTTAATCGCCCTGCTTTTTAATTGCGTAAAATAACGCTCGCGCAAGGCCCGGCTTGGTTTGTGAAATACGCCTTCTTGCGTATCTGATGCGTTGATATCCATTGCAAATTGATCGCCATATAAGGAGGACGTTATGGGCAAACAGATGAACGTGTCGACGGAGTCGTCTTTTGAAAATTTTGAGATTACTAATACGGGGCGGTTTTTTGTATTTTGATCTGGAAACGTCACGCTGGTTAGAAGAATTTCTTGTGGTTCAAAGAGTATCCCAGAATTCATCTTCTTTGTTGTCCCACATTCTTCTCATTATTGTCTGGGTTGATCCGTGTTGGTTTGCGGAGAGTTTGTTGAGTTTGATCTCGCATTCTTGGATTGGCGTCCGTAGTGCCCTGCCATCGTCTATCAGTTTCTGTATGTGTCGATGCTGGATGCAGAGTACTTTGGTGATGCTTTCGTGGGCCTCCTGAGGCGTTTTTTCGCCGATCCCATACAGTTGATCAGCCGTCCACAGTGATTGTTTTTCTGCTCCCGTTTCGAACCCTGTCAGCATGGTCATTTGTCATGCAAGCCCCACTGTCTTTTGGTATTTTTGCCATACGTGGAATTGATGGAAAGTTGCAGAGCATCTCAAATCCCTGAGGCGGCGATGTAATTCCGCGGGGTTTTTTTCAGCATGCGCGGAAATCAGTTCTTCGATCCCGCCGACCAGTTCATTCTTTATCTCTTCCCTTTTTTCACGCGGTATTTTGCAAGCATGCGACAGCTCGTCCATTTCCCCAAGCAAGGCCTCGGAGACTTCGCTGATGAATACCTCGTCCTTTAATTCCAGCGTCCAGCCAAAATTAGTCAAGTTTTTTGCGACATTAAAACAGCCTGCATACTCTTCCGCTTTTACCAAGGCAGACATGTTTTCCAGCTGCCCCCTGTAGGCCGCGGCCGGATCCCTCATGCCTTTTGCATCCCATATTGGGATGTTAATGATCCCATGTTGGGCAGTCAGGCGAAATGCGCCCATGGCCCATGCGCGATCCAGACTGACGCGGGGCCTGGGCGCGTCCCCGGTGCCGGGCTTGGGCCGCCTTTCTCCCGGGCGGCGCGTGCAGAGAATTTATATACAGAATGCAGTCAGGCGCAACACATGGCGTCGGGCCCGGCAGTCCTTGACTCAGACTTTAGGTACATGGACAAGAGGGGGAACCTAATGAGGACCAGGATGGAGCTTACCATAGCCCAGATGCTGTCGTTCCTCAGGGTGGACTACGAGTACGACTGCGAGGTCGCGCTGGGCGGCGGGGCGTCCGCGAGGGTCGACTTTAAGACGGGAAACGGCATGATCGAGGCGATAGACGGCGCCGGTGACGTGGAAAAATACAAGCGGATCAAGGAGGCGCTGCCCGGAGAGAGGATCATGGCGGTGGGGCGCCCAGAGTTCGCGGCGCAGATCAAGGAGCTGCAGGACATCGTGTACTATGACAGCGCGCCGCAGACGGGCTCCATATTCCTGGAGGACCCGTCGTTCTCGTTTGACTACGCGCACATACTCCCGCTGGTGGAAAAATGCTCCATACTGCACGGCCACACGTCGTCCGTGATGGTCGAGCTGGTCGGGCAGATGAAGGACAACCTGCTCCTCGACTTCGGGGAGGCAAAGAGGATCATCAGGGACGTGATCCTGGAGTTTGACCACAAGTTCTTCATAAACGAAAGGTACCTCAGGGGCGGCGACGGCCCCCACTACAGGATCCAGTTCGACGGGCCAAAGGGCACGTTCGACCTGCAGGTGCCGAGGGACACGACGTACCTCCTGAAGGGGGAGGCCACCGTGGAGAACCTGGCCGGCGAGATCATCAAGCTGCTGGCCCCCAGGATGCCGCCGAACGTGGAGGCCGTCGGGGTCTACATCTACGAGGGGCACGACAAGGGATCCCACATCATCTCGAGCATAGCGAGATAGCCTGGAAATGGAGCCGAGGATCAAGGAAAAGGCATGGGATCCGGCCCTGGAGAAGGGGATCCTCAGGAGGTGGCAGGACGAGGGGATCTACGACTTTGTCCCGGGCGAGGAGAACTTTACGATAGACACGCCGCCGCCGTACCCGTCTGGCAGGCCCTGGCACATAGGGGCCGCGGTGCACTACTCCCAGATAGACATGATCGCGCGCACCGCCAGGATGGCCGGGAAGAACGTGTACTTTCCCGTCGGGATCGACAGGAACGGGCTCCCGGTGGAGATCTACACGGAGAAGAAGCACGGCATAAGGATGCGGGAGACCGAGCGGGGCAGGTTCCTGGACCTGTGCAGGGAGTCGCTGGACGACCTAGAGTCCGAGATGGTGCTCATCATGAGGAACCTGGGCCTGAGCGGGGACATCGAGAACCGCTACAGGACGGACTCCGAGGAGTACAGGGCGCTCACCCAGGCCACGTTCATCGAGCTGTGGAGGAAGGGGCAGGTGTACCTCGCAAACAGGCCAAACAACTACGACTGGGCCTCGGGGACGACCATCGCCGACGCCGAGATAACGTACGAGGACCTTCCCACGAAGCTGGTATACATGAGGTTCGCCGTCAAGGACGCGGGCAGGGAGATCGTCATCGCCAGCACGAGGCCGGAACTGCTCTGCGCGTGCAGGGCGGTCATAGTGAACCCCGGGGACGGCAGGTACGCGGGGCTTGCGGGGAAGAAGGTCACCGTGCCCGTGACCGGCGCCGAGGTGGAGCTCGTGCCGCACCATTCCGCGCGCGAGGAGTTCGGCTCGGGGGCGGTGATGGTGTGCAGTTACGGCGACCAGAACGACGTGGCGCTGTTCAGGGAGCTCGGCCTCGAGGAGGTGGTGGCCATCGGCCTGGACGGCAGGATGACGGGCGCCGCCGGGCGGTACGCCGGGCTCAGGCCGAAACAGGCGCGCGCCAGGGTCATCGAGGACCTGGAGAGGGACGGGCTGGTAGAGAAGGTGGAGGAGATAGTGCACCGGACTCCGGTGTCCGAGAGGAGCAAGACCCCGATAGAGATAATCCCGATGGAGGAGTACTACATGAGGCAGAAGGACCGCGTCGGGAGGATCAGGGAGATCGGGGAGCAGGTCGTGTTCCACCCCGCGATGCACAGGCAGATCCTGATGAACTGGCTGGAGTCGATCAGCATAGACTGGCCCATATCCAGGAGGAGGTTCTACGGCACCGAGATACCCGTGTGGCGCTGCAGGGGCTGCTCGGAGCCCCACGTCCCCGAGCCCGGGAGGTACTACAGGCCGTGGCTCGAGGAGTGCCCCGCGCGGGAGTGCCCAAAGTGCGGCTCCGGCGAGTTCGAGGGGGAGGAGAGGACGTTCGACACCTGGATGGACTCCAGCGTCTCGCCCCTGTTCGTGTCAAGGTACGGCAGGGACGGCGAGTTCTTCGGGAGGACGTACCCGGCGTCCATACGCCCGCAGTCAAAGGACATCGTCCGGACGTGGCTCTACTACACCCTCCTCAGGTGCGAGGGGCTGACCGGCGAGAAGCCGTGGGGCGAGGCGTGGATAATGGGGTACGGCCTCGACGAGAGGGGGATGAAGATGAGCAAGAGCAAGGGCAACGCGATAGACCCGCTCCCCGTCATAGAGAGGCTCGGCGCCGACGCCTTCAGGTTCTGGGGGGCAAGCGAGGTCAACCACGGGTACGACTTTAGGTGCAGCGAGCAGAAGATAGAGTCCTCCAAGAAGTTCCTCAGCAAGCTGTGGAACGTCTCGAGACTCCTGTCGAGCTTCCCGGCGCCCGCCGGCGCGGAGCCGTCGGCGACGGACAGGTGGATCCTGTCCGAGCTGGACGGCCTGGTGGCGGAGTGCGGGAAGGGGTACGGCGAGTACAACTTCTTCGTCCCCGCCATAGCCATAAGGGAGTTCACGTGGAACGTCTTTGCGGCGCACTACATCGAGATGGTGAAGGCCCGCGCGTACGGGGACGGCTTCACGGACGCCGAGAGGGACGCCGCGAGGGCCACCATGCACAGGGTGCTCTCCACGATCCTGAGGCTGCTGGCCCCGATCGCGCCGTTCATCACGGAGTACCTCTGGAGGGAACTGTACTCCGACGAGAGCATCCACGTGCAGCGCCAGGCCGAGGCGGGGCAGTCGGAGGATCTCTCGGCGGTCACCAGGGAGATCGCCGCGTTCAACTCCAGGGTGTGGAACGAGAAAAAGTCCAGGGGCCTCTCGCTGAAGGACCCGGTGGAGGCCGACGTCCCGGAGAGCCTGGGGGCGTACGGGAGCGACCTCAGGGCCATGCACAACCTGCGGTAGGCGCCCGTCAGGACGCGGAGCCGGCCATCGACGCGAAGTACTTGTGGAGCGCCACGTCGCCGGCAAGCTCCGGGTGGAACGCTGTCCCGATCACGTTGCCCTCCTTGACGGCGACCGCCGCGTCCCCGAGCCTGGACAGCACCTGGACGCCCTGCCCAGTGGACGCTATGGACGGCGCGCGGATGAAGACGCCGTTGAACCGCGGGATCCCGATCGGGTCCATGGACACGTCCGCCTCGAACGAGCTGTTCTGCCGCCCGAACGAGTTCCTCTCGATCCTCGCGTCGAGCACCTCGAGCAGCGGCTGCTGCACGTTCCCCACCACCCTGTCGCTGGCGGAGCTTGACAGCAGTATCAGGCCGGCGCATATCCCCATGACGGGCATGCCGCCCTCCACCCTCTCCTTGATCGCCTTCAGCGAGCCGTTGGCGAGGGACATCCGGCCCACCGTGGTGCTCTCCCCGCCGGGGATTATCAGGCCGTCCAGCCCGCCTATCTCGGCGGGGGCCGCGACGGCCGAGACGCTCCCCTCCATGCCGAGCTCGACGAGCGCCTGCCTGGCCGACCGGACGTTTTCTTGCACGTCGCCCTGCATGGCCAGCACGCCGATGTCCACGCTCATGCCGAGCCCCCGCGCTCCTGCATCCTCAGCTCCAGGGCGTCCGTGTCGAGTCCCAGCATGGACTGCCTCTCGTCGATCATCTTCTGCGCCTCCCTTACCTTGTCGGGCTCGTTCCAGAACGTGGTGGCCAGCACCACCGAGCGCGCGCGCTCCCGGGCGTCCTCGGCGTTGAAGATCCCGGAGCCGACGAATATCCCGTCGCACCCTAGCGACATCAGGTACGCGGCGTCTGCCGGGGTCGCCACCCCCCCGGCCGCGAAGTTCACCACGGGCAGCCTCCCTATCCTGGCGGTCTCCGCCACCAGGTCGTACGGGACCCTGAACTCCCTCGCCATCCGGACCAGGCCCTGGCTGTCCCCCGAGTCGTACACCGCCTTGGCGGCCCTCAGGCCGTCGTTTACCTTCTTGATGTGGGTCACGGCCTCGGCCACGTTGCCCGTGCCGGGCTCGCCCTTGGTCCGGATCATCGCGGCGCCCTCCTCGATCCTCCTGAGCGCCTCGGCCAGCGACCTCGCGCCGTTCACGAAGGGCGTGGTAAAGTCCCACTTCCATATGTGGTGGTTCTCGTCCGCCGGCGTGAGCACCTCCGACTCGTCTATCATGTCGACGTCGGTCTCGGCCAGCACCCTCGCCTCGTACACGTGCCCTATCCTGCACTTTGCCATCACCGGGATCGTCACCGAGTCCATTATCTCCTCGATCACCCTGATGCTCGCGGTCCTGGCCACGCCGCCGGCCTTCCTGACGTCCGACGGCAGCTTGTCGAGCACCATCACGGAGACGGCGCCGGCCTCCTCGGCGATGCGGGCCTGCTCCGCCGTGGTGACGTCCATCACGACGCCGTTCTTCAGCATGTGCGCGAACCCCCTCTTCAGCGTTGACGTGCCGCGGGAGCTCTTCTGCCCCCCCGACTCCCCGGCCAGTATCCCCCGGGCGTCCTTCCGTTCGCCTGAAAGAGGAATCATGGCAGCTGTAGGGCCCGGAGGCTATTTGTACCTATACTTGGTTGCCGTGATCCGCCCGATTTGATCAGCGCCGGGCGGGGCGCGCCCCCAAGGGGGCGCTGCAAACAGCGGCGTCCGGGGTCGCCCGTCCGGCGGCAAGCGTGGCACATAAGCGGGGAGCGCGGCGTCCGGCGAACGCGTGGAAACGCGAACGGCGCCGCCTGCCGGGCCGCGCGGGCCGGCCATCTGCAGCGCCGCCCTTTTCAGTTTCGTCGCCAGGATCAGGGCCTGTGCTTCCAGCCGCCGCGTGCGCCATGTGCGAGGGTGGCGCCTATTCGCTTACGTCGTCGATTATCCGGTCCAGGTAGGCCTCCACCATGGTGATTATCGGCGGTATGAACTTCTCCGTGGCGCCCTGCTCGGGCCAGTGGATCTGGTTGGTCTGGCCGTTGAGCGTGATCTTCACGCTGGACTTTTGGTACTCGGTGACGTTCTCCATTATCGGGAACGGCTCGGCGGGGATGGTGATGAAGCCGGTCTCCTTGACTATCGCCTTCAGCCTCTCCAGCCTCTCCTTGCCCAGCGCGGACTCGACCGGGGGCCGCAGGTCGCCGCCCTCGGTGGCGGTGTAGGTGAGCCTGCCGTCCGGCTTTATCACCAGGATCTCGGTCTTGCTGGCCGCGGTGCGCTCGGTTATGCCAAACGACACCTTTTGCAGCTGGTGCCTGGTGTACTCGAACTCTATGGTGTCGCTCGGGTTGGCCGCGGAGAACGGGACCTCGGTCTTGGTGACCAGCGGGACGGCAATCAGGAGTGCGGCTATGGCCGGGATTGCCCCCAGGGCCAGCAGGACGGGTCTTACCATGGCGATCTTGTCGGGTATGGTTGCACGCTATTGCAAATAAGTCTTGGTCGGCGGGGGATCCCGCGCCCGGCGCGCCCCCCGGCGCGCGCCGGGAGGCCCCGCGCGGCGCTAAAAATAACTTAAAATTCGGGTGGTGTCAACGGTGTACGTGGGGTCGTAGCCTAGCCTGGCAGGGCGACAGTGCGAAGAGATCACCGCTAAGGGCTCCAGAGGTAAGCTAAGCTGAACTGACCGAGGGATGATGTGAGTTTGGAGCTGTAGTGACCCGTAGGTCGCCGGTTCGATTCCGGTCGGCCCCACGTTATGCTTTATCCTGCCTGTCCCTCAGGACGTTCAGCGCCGAGCCGGCCCTGAACCACCCGATCTGGGAGCGGTTGTAGGAGTGCCGCAGCCGGATCTCCTCCGAGGCGCCGTCGGCGTGGCCGATCACGCACTGGACTGCCCTGCCCGGCTCGAGCCCGTCGAGCCCCAGGAGGCTCATCCTGTCGCCCTCGAGTATCCGGTCATAGTCTCCCGGGTCCTCGAAGGTGAGCGCGAGGATCCCCTGCTTCTTCAGGTTCGTCTCGTGTATCCTGGCGAAGCTCTTCGTGATCACGGCGGCGCACCCCAGGTGGCGCGGGCTCATCGCCGCGTGCTCCCTGCTGCTGCCCTCGCCGTAGTTCTCGTCGCCCACTATGACCCACCGCACGCCCTCCTCCTTGTACTGCCTGGCGGTCTCGGAGAACGGCCCCGCGGAGCCGGTCAGCACGTTCGTGCCCCTGCCGACCTCCCCGCTGAACGCGTTGACCGCGCCCATCAGCATGTTGTCGCTCAGGTTGTCGAGGTGGCCCCTGAGCGAGAGCCACGCGCCGGCCGGGGATATGTGGTCCGTGGTGCACTTTCCCCTCGCCTTCACCATGACCGGGGCGGCCTCTATGTCCCTGCCGTCCCACGGCGGGAACGGCTCCAGCCTCTGCAGCCGCTTGCTCGCGGGATCCACCTCCACCTCGACGCCGTCGGGATCCTCCGCGGGTGCCACGAAGATCCCCTCGGGCCTCAGGAACCCCCCCTCGGGGACCTCGGGCGCGGGCCCCGGCGGCTCCAGCCTGAACCGGGTGCCGTCGGCGGCGGTCAGCTCGTCCTTTAGCGGGTTGAACGAGAGCCTGCCCCCAAGGGCCAGGGCGATCACCATCTCCGGGCTTCCGATGAAGTTGAGCGTGTTCCGGCGGCCGTCGTTCCTGCCGGGAAAGTTCCTGTTGAACGTCGTGACTATCGTGTTCTTCTCGTCCCCCCGGAGCTCGGGCCTGTCCCACTGGCCGATGCACGGGCCGCAGGCGTTGGCCAGGACCGTGGCCCCGATGTCCTTGAGCGACTCCATCTGCCCGTCGCGCTCTATCGTCCCGCGTATCTGCTCGGATCCCGGGGTCACCAGCAGGGGGACCTTCGACCTCACCCCCCTGGACTTTGCCTGCCGGGCGAGGCTCGCCGCCCTCGACATGTCCTCGTAGGACGAGTTGGTGCAGCTGCCGACCAGCGCCACCGATATCGGGTCGACGTAGCCGCCGGACTCCACGTCCCCGGAGAGCTCCGAGATGGTCCTCGCGAGATCCGGCGTGTGCGGCCCCACTATGTGCGGCTCGAGCTCGGAGAGGTCTATCTCGATCACCCTGTCAAAGAACCTGCCCGGATCCCCCCCTACCTCGGGATCGGCGGCCAGCAGGTCCCTGTTCCTGCCGGCCAGCCCCGCTATCTCCGCCCTGCCGGTATGCCGCAGGTACGTGTCCATCCGGTCGTCGTACGGGAACACGGAGCACGTCGCGCCGATCTCGGCGCCCATGTTCGTTATGGTGGCCTTTCCGGTGCAGCTGATCGACCCGGCGCCCGGCCCGAAGTACTCCACGACCGAGTTCGTCCCGCCGGATACCGTGAGCGACTCTGCCACCTTCAGGATTATGTCCTTTGGCGCGGTCCACCCGCCCAGCCTGCCGGTGAGGCGCACCCCTATCCTCCTCGGGTAAAGCAGCTCCCACGGCATGCCCGCCATGGCCTCCGCCGCGTCAAGCCCGCCGACGCCGATGGCGATCATGGCCAGCCCCCCGGCGTTGGGCGTGTGCGAGTCGGTGCCGATCATCAGCCCCCCCGGGAACGCGTAGTTCTCCAGCACCACCTGGTGGATTATGCCCGCCCCCGGCTTCCAAAAGCCGCAGCCGTACTTGCTTGCCGCCGACTGGAGGAACCGGAAGACCTCGCTGTTCTCGTCAAGCGAGGCCCTCATGTCCGCGTCCCCCTCCACCTTCGCCCTGATCAGGTGGTCGCAGTGGACGGTGGTGGGAAGCGACGCCTGCCTGAGGCCGGCCTGCATGAACTGCAGCATCACCATCTGGCCCGTCACGTCCTGCAACGCGACCCTGTCGGGCCTGAGAAAGACGTAGTCCTTTCCGCCTTCCGGGGCGGCCTCCGGCAGGGAATGGAGGTGCCCGGAGAGGATCTTCTCGGTCAGCGTGAGCGGGCGGCCGGCGATCCCGCGGTATTTCCCGGAGTTCTCCCGGAGCCTCCCGTATACCCGCGCCACCATCTCGGGGGTGCTGTCTGTTTCCACACGGTACGGTGGGTTGTGCCGGGATTTAATATTTACAGTGCGGCGGGCGGCCCCCGCGGGGCCGGCCCCGCGCCGCCGCGGGTTCTTAACAATTATAAGCCAAAGGCGCTCTTCAAAGTAAGCGTTGACTGCATCACCGATCGGGCACGGGGCCCAGGCATGGTAAACAAGGGGTTCCCGAAGTTCGGCATGTCGCAGGCCGGCGCGTACGTCACGGCCCTGAAGAACTACAACCTCCCCGACTTCATCCTGGAGCTGGTCGCCAAGGAATGCAAGTCCGAGCTGCTGGAGAGGGGGAGGATAGACGACAGGCTCCAGAGCATGAACGACGAGGCCCTGGAGCTGCTCCACAGGATATTCGTGGACTGCCACGACGACGACGCCGGGAAGTTTGCCCAGTACAGGTTCTACGCGTACGTCTCCAGCATGTACCACAAGTGCGAGATCCTGATAAACGAGGCCGTCCCGGGGGCCGCCGGGAAGAACCACAAGATCCAGGTGGCGGTCAAGAACAACAGGATGTACATAGCGGTGGCGTGCAACAAGGCGACGGGGAACCCCGTGAACAAGAAGGAGGTCGCCAGGTTTTACGGCCTGGTGGACGACATCAAGATGGGCGACCACGGCACGATGCTGACCGACGCGATATACGGATCCTCGGTGGGCTTCAGGAGCGACGCGCTGGCGGAGCTCGAGAGCCTGAACAAGGCGAGGGCGGACAACCCGGAGAACAAGCTGGACTTTAAGACCGCGAACTTTGAGAACAACATATACTCCGTGACAAAGTGCTAGGCCCCGTCCCCCCGCAGCTTCAGCCCCGACGTGTTTATGGTGAGGAATGCCGGCCTGCCCTCCGTCTCCTCAAAGTCGGGGCCGTACTGCTCAAACTCGAGCTGCTCGTAAAAATGCTTGGTCCACACCTCGTGCACCTCCTCGATGAACTTCCTGCGGCCCATGGCCCGCAGCATCTCGTGGGCGATCTCGTGGGACACCGTGGTGCAGTTCTTCTCCGCCATGAACAGCGTGTCGTGCGGATCCTTGGGGGGCTGCCACCAGACGAGCCCGAAGTTCTCCGCGTGGTACCCCTCGCACGTGCAGTCGGTCCAGAAGGGCTTGAAGTGGCACAGGTAAAAGTGGTACGTGTCCCTCCCCCGCTGCTCGTGGTCGCGCACCATGGTGTGCACGTCGAGCCGCCTGAGGACGCCGCGGGGCCTCGTGACGAGCTCGTCGCACCTGACGTCAAAGTCCCTCCCGAACTTTTTCTTGATCCAGGCCTTGTAGAACTGCGCCATCTCCCGGACGTACGCGAACTCGGGGCCGCGCCTCTGGCGGTCCTCCTCTTTCACCACGAAGATAAAGTGCAGCAGCATGGCGGGGCGGCTATGTCTGGCCTTCTATCCCCATCAGCGTGAGGGTCGACCGGATGTTCCCGATCTTCCTTATCTTCCAGGTGATCGTCTCGCGGAGCTTCTCGACCGTGTCCGACTCGATCTTGGCCAGCATGTCGTAGGCGCCGAAGGTGCCGTGGACCTCCCTGATCCCTTCGAGCCCCTTCAGCTGCCCGATGATCGCCTCCTCGGAGCCCAGCTCGCAGTTTATCAGGACGTAAGCGGTTGCCATGACTCCCCGCGCACTGCCGGGTATATCAACAAACCGATCCGGCGCGCGCCCGTCAGCCCCGCGAGATCCGGATTATCTCGTCCCAGATTTCCGGCGGCACTGGCATCACCGACAGCCTGGAGATCCTGACCAGCTCCCAGTCGCGGAACTTCTCGCTGGCCTTGATCTCGTCGAGGGTGACGGGGCGCCTGAGCGGCTTCTTGTACTTTACGTCCACCACTATGAAGCGCTCGTCGTCCTCCTCGGGGTTCGGGTACGGCCCCGACGTCACCTCCATTATCCCCACCGCCCGCCTCTCGCCGCCGGTGTGGTAGAACAGAACCTGGTCGCCGGGCCTCATCTCCCGCATGTGCTTCAGCGCGAGGTTGTTGTGCACCCCGTCCCAGACGGTCTTCCCGTCCTTCCTGAGCGACTCGAAGCTGTACCCCCTCGGGCCGCCCGGTTCCTGCTTCGCGAGCCAGTACCTCCCCAACGGCACCCCTTGGGGGGCGGGGGTTTTATGTCTTGTAGTAGGGTGTCCCCCGGCTCTGACTCGCGCAAGATCATTGGCGTTTAGCCAAAACCTCCCTTGGTTTTATGACCGGGGTGCCCGTGGTGTAGCACGCCTGGGTGAACCGGGAATCACCGGAATCAGTACGATCTGCGTCATCCCGGTCCGTCTGCGTGCCTGCTCTTGGGCGCTTAGCCACCGGGGCGGCCAAATATTAATCCAGACAGGGACACCTCGAAGCCGGCCGCCGGCACGCGTATCTTGTAGCCGGCCATCGTCCCGGAGCCGATCTCCCCGACCACGCCGACGGCCCTCCCGCCGGCCAGGATCGCCGCCGTCCGGCCCCCCTCGAGGGCCGGATCCGACGCCGCCCTGGTGCGGATCTCCACCCCGAACCCCGCGCCCAGCACGGACTGCAGGACAGACTTTGCCTCGGAGAAGCTGGCGCCGGCGTGGGCGCTGACGCACGCGAGGCTGTGCCCCTCGGACACCGGGTCCCCGCGCCCGAAGACGACGCCGGTCTCGAACAGCCTCTGCGGGTACGGCGCGTGCACGTTCCTTGACAGGTTCTCCACCAGCCCGGGCAGCAGCGAGTCGCGCAGGATCGTGTGCTCCAGGCTCTTGGAGTCCATGACGGAGATGGCGCCCCCGTCCCCCCTCCCGGTCGCGCCGTAGAGGGACTTCCTGCTGGTGAGGCACGAGTTGAGGGCCTCGGTGTAGCCTAGCCCCACCATCAGGAGGCCGAGCTTCCTGAGCCCTGCCGGCACCGGGTCGGCGCGCCCGAGCGTCCCGGGCGGCGACAGGGACGGCTCCAGGTTGCATATCCCGTAGCCCAGCGCGACCTCCTCCACCAGGTCCATCGGGCCCAGGATGTCGAACCTGTGCGGCGGGACCGTGCACGCGATCGAGCCGCCGTCCCTCGCCGCGCCCAGCCGGGATCTCTTCAGCGACGAGATGATCCGCGCGGCCGGCAGGTCCAGGCCCAGCGTCCGGTTGACCAGGCCCGGGGACAGCCCGATCTCCCTGGGCTCCAGCGCCGGGGTCGAGTTTCCGGCCCCGGATATCTCCACCTCCTCCAGCCGGAAGCCCGCCGCCTGGAGCGTCAGCGCCAGCACCGCGAGCACGTCCTCGACGGCGGCCCTTCCCGTCCCGGTCACCTCCACGAAGAGGTTCCTGGTGGACTCGGTGAGGGTCGTCGCGGCCGCGTTGATGATCGGCGGGAGGGACACCGTGCGGCCGTCGGAGTCCAGTATGACCGGCACCGGGCCGGAGCCCCCCAGTATCCCGCCGTACGCCCTTCCCGCGTCCGTGTCGGCGAGGACCTGCGACGCCGCGAGCTCCCTGTCCGAGTGCAGCGGGACGAACCTGTGGCCCCTGCCGGCCACCGTATAGGCAAGCGGGAACGAGATCATGTCGAGGTCGTGTATCCCGATAGACGACTTCCTCCTCCTCCTCCCGATCCCAAAGTGCAGGTCCTCCTGCATCGCCATGAGCTGCCTGATCAGCCCGTCGTCGACCGTGCCGCCCCTTGCTGCGATCCCCGTGACGTACGGCCTGACGCCTGCGACCTTGGGGGAGGCGCGGAGCGCGAGCCTGCCGGGCCTCCGTATCCTGAGGCGCACCATCCCCGTCCTCACGCCGAGGATCCCCTGCAGCCCCAGCGAGATGCCGTAGTCGGTGGAATAGTCGGGCCTGTTGGGGCTGTACTCCACCCTGACCGTGTCCCCGTCCTCCGACTCGATGTCCAGCCCCAGGAACGGGAGGGACTCGGACACCCGCCCCCTGGTGGCCCCGCCGACCAGCCCTTGCAGCCGCGAATACGACAGCTCGACTACCGGCATCTGCCAGCGCCCCTCAGCCAGTCCATGTCGTTGTTGTAAAACTCCCTGACGTCGTCCACCCCGTATTTCAGCATCGCGATCCTCTCTATCCCTCCCCCCCACGCGAGGACGGGATCCCGGATCCCGAGCGGCCCGGTCACCTCGGGCCTGAATATCCCCATCCCGAACAGCTCGACCCACTTCCCGAGGCGCTCGTTGTACACCATCGTCTGGAGGGAGGGCTCCGTGTACGGGAAGAACGTGGGCCAGAACTTCACCCTGTCGATGCCCATCCTCCTGTAGAACTCCTTCTGGATCCCCATCAGGCCGCGCAGGGTGGCGCCGCCCCCGGCGACCACCCCCTCCACCTGGTGGAAGTCCACCAGGTGCTTGTAGCCGACCTTCTCGTTCCGGAACACCCGGCCCAGGGAGAAGACCCGGGCCTCGTCGGGGCGGGCCTCTGCCAGGTGCCTTATGGTGACGCACGTGGTGTGGGTCCGGAGCACCATCCTCCTCGCCTCCCCGGCGTCCCACCTGTAGCGCCAGCCGCTCTTGTGCGACGCCGAGACCCTCCTGATCTGGTCCCGGGTGGCGATCCTCCCGGCGGAGGCGCCCTCGATGTAGAACGTGTCCTGCATCTCCCGCGCGGGGTGGTCCTGCGGGGTGAACAGCGCGTCAAAGTTCCAGAAGCTGGGCTGGGCCAGGCCCCCGAGCACCTCGGAGAAGCCGAGCGTGACGAACGTCTCGCGGATCTCGTCGATTGTGTCCGCCAGGGGGTGGGTCCTGGCGATGTACGTGTCGGGCACGTCGGCCTCGACGTCTATCGCGCCCGCGTCGCCGGAGATCCGGATGGATCTCGCCTTCCTCGTGAGCGACACCTCCCGGGTGCTCGTCACCTCCTCCACGACAAAGTCGGGCCTCCCCAGCAGCGACGACAGGTCGCCTCCCGGGAGGCTCGCGGCCGGGACCGTCCCCCCGCCGATTATCCCGAGCGACCTCTCCCCCGGCAGCTCGGCGGGCGGGTCCTTCAGCGACACCACGGCCCCCGACGTGGAGATCCAGCCGTTCCTCCGCGCGAGGCCGACTGCCGGCCCGAACGCCGGGCCCAGCTCCCCCCGGACCTCCTGCAGGTCCCTCGGGCCGCCCTTCAGCGAGTCCAGCAGCCTCCGCTCCGGCAGCCCCTTCCGGGCCGACTCCAGGCCGTTTCTCCCGAGGCGGAACCGCGTGTCGCGGGACTCGCGCACCGCCGCCAGGCCCTTCAGCCGGAGCCACTCTATCCCGCGGCGCGCCTGGTCGGGCAGCAGCCCCGCGGACTCTGCGAGCTCCTCGGCGGTCTGCCCCGGGCTGTCCCTGAGCGACGAGATTATCTTTTTTTCAATTTCGTGAAAGACTTGCGGCACAGCAGAAGGTTTGAAAAAGACTTTTTAAACCTTAACCTGAGTCTCAGTGGATGCCTGACGACTTTGTTGTGACACCGTGGCACGTCGAGGGCGACATAGACTACGACAGGCTGGTGGAAAAGTTCGGCGTCGAGAAGATCTCCCGGGAGACGCGGCGCAGGGTGAGGGAGGCCGCCGGCGAGGACCACTTTATGCTGAGGAGGGGGGTGTTCTTTTCTCACAGGGACGTGTGTAGGATCCTCGACTGCCACGCCGCCGGCGACAGGTTCTTCCTGTATACCGGGAGGGGCCCGTCCGGCCACACCCACATCGGGCACCTGGTGCCGTGGGTATTTGCAAAGTGGATCCAGGACAGGTTCGGCGTCAACATGTACTTCCAGCTGACCGACGACGAGAAGTTCTACGCGAAGGACACGACGCTGGAGGAGACGGGGAGCTTCGCGTACGAGAACGCGCTCGACTTCATCGCGCTGGGCTTCAGGCCGGAGAACACGAAGATAATAATAAACACGAGGAACATCCGCACGCTGTACCCCATCGCGGCGCGCATAGCGAAGAGGATCAACTTTTCAAACACGAAGGCCACGTTCGGGTTCACGAACGAGACCAACATCGGCATGATATTCTACACGGCGCTGCAGTCCGCGCCGTGCTTCATCGAGGAGGGGCCGGTCCTGATACCGCTCGGCGTGGACCAAGACCCGCACTTCCGGCTTACGAGGGACGTCGCGCCGAAGATCGGCAGGGCCAAGCCGGCGCTGATCCACAACGTGATGGTCCCGGGGCTGGGGGGCCCCGGGGGGAAGATGTCGGGGTCTGACGGGAGCGGGACCGTGTACACCACCGACCCGGAGGGGGCCGTCAGGAAAAAGATCAACAAGTACGCGTTCTCCGGGGGCCAGCCGGACGCCGGGCTCCACAGGAAGCACGGGGGGAACCCCGACATAGACGTGTCGTTCCAGTACCTCAGGATGTTCTTCGAGCCCGACGACGGGAAGCTGGGGTCGATCCGCGACGACTACGTGTCCGGGAAGATGCTGACCGGGGAGCTCAAGGCCATACTGGTAGAGAAGGTGAACGGGTTCCTCGAGGCGCACCAGGAGAGGAGGGAGGAGGCGAGGGGGAGGCTGGACGAGTTCCTCTTCGAGGACAGATGAGGGCCAGGGTAAGCTGCGAGGACGCGTACGAGGCCCGGAAGCTGGCGGGCCTGATCTATGCCAGCGAGTCCGGGGAGACCAACATAGAGTCGGTCCTCAACACGGTGGGAAACGAGCTCGTGATCGCGCTGAAGGACAAGTCGGCCCACAGCATACTCCTGGAGGACGCCTCTGGCGCGGAGGCCTTTGCGGACTTTGTCCAGTCGGTGACTGACGGGGAGCACGGGATAGTCCGCGCCGTGGCGGAGGGGAGGCACGTCGACGTGGAGAAGGCGTAGCTATGGCTGGAACACGGCGTACAGCGCGACCAGGCCGACTATGGCAATCAGGCTCAGTCCCAGTGCTTTGAGGTCAGCGTCCATGGGATGGGCTCTGCCGCATTATAATTAAAGTCTGTCGACACGCGTTTCGCGCAACTAAATGTCAAACCCGTCCCGCCCCGGTGCGCCGCGCGGCGGCCGTGGGGGGCCCGGGCCCGTCACACCAGGGACTTGTCCATCTCCGCGTCCAGTATCTCCTGGACCTTGAGGAAGTACAGCCTGGTGGTGGCCGGCATCTCGTCCAGGTTGGAGTCCACGGCCATCATGAAGTACCTGACCGCGCGCTTTGAGATGTCCAGGTTGAACTTCATCGGGAGCACCGGATCCTGGCTCACCCCGATCTTGTCTTCCAGCCACGGCGGCGCCATCTCGATCGTCTCCCTGATTATCCTGTCGTACCACAGCGACAGGTTGTCCGGCTGCAGCCCCTGCTGCAGCGCGGAGACGTCCGAGTCGATCTGGTTCAGCATGTTGTTGATGATCGCCATGCGTGCGTGTCGGGGAGTTGCGTTTTATCCCAGCTGCTCAAATATAGGTAGCCTACTTGTCAACAGGCAAGAGCCTCCCGTCCACGTCTATCTCGGAGTTTCTTATCCTGGTGGTGGAGATGCGCCTCCCGTCCTGGGCCCGGACCATGGGGACCGCCACTATCGCCACCGGCGGGAGGCCCCTTTCGGCGCGCATGGAGTTGAGGACGTCGCCCTGCCCCCGCGTCTCCTCGCTGACCACCAGCGCCTGCACGCCCTCCTCGAGGACGGCCGGGCCGAAATCGTTTTCAAGCCTGCTTATCTTGAAGTGGCGCCCCGGAAAATCCGCCCCGAGGGCCAGGATCAGGGCCCTGAGCCTCTGCCGGTAGTCGTGGGCGGTGTCCTTGCCCCTCTGCCTGGCGAGATCGTCGCTCGTCAGCCCTATGATGACCCGCGACGAGGCCTCGAACGCCCTCGAGAGGAGCGCCCTGTGGCCCGCGTGTATGATGTCAAAGGTGCCCCCCGTGGCTGCAAGTTTGAATTCGGCCATCTGCCACCCCGCCCTATGTCACGCTTATCAGCACGATCGGCCCCTTCTCGGCGATCGGCACGCTGTTCCTGTCCCAGACGAAGGTCTCGATGAAGAACTCGCCGGCGTTGCCCGGGATCCAGTCTACCGACTGGTACTGGCTGCCCGTGCCGATGTACCGGCCGTCGTACTTGCCCACGAACTCCACGTAGGGGGAGGGCCCGAGCTGCTTCACCTGGACGAAGTAGGTGTATGGCGTCTCGTTCGTGGGCTGCGTGCCCGAGAACCGGATCTGCGACTCGCTCTCGATGCGCACCGTGGTGCCCGCCGGGATCTCCAGGAGCTCGTTTCCGGAGGCGTCCCTGACGGCGATGTCCGTGATGGCGGCCAGCTTTGTGAACCTCTCCTGCTCGGGGAGGCGGACGTCCACGAAGTCGGAGTAGAATATGCTGGACTCGGAGAACAGCAGGAACCCCACCGCGCGGGATCCCACCTCCCCGCTGAACTCAAACGGGACGGCCTCGTTCGGGAGTATGTTCCCTAGCCCGACGGTGCGGACGTCCAGCATCCTCGGGGGATCAAACGCGTCGTAAAACGCGACGTAGACGTTGGCGCCGGTGGCCGGCGCGGCGCCGTTCTTCAGGACCCCGGAGAAGGACAGGGCGCCGCCGTGGTAGAAGACGCCGCCGGCCTCCACCGCGGGCTGCTTCGCCTTCGGGGTCGAGGTGGCAAAGCCCTGGAGGCTTACCGAGGCCTGGGTGACCGCGGGCGCGGGGGCCGCCGACTTTATGATGTACGGGGAGGATCCCGACGGGGGGATCACGTCCAGGACGGTGCCCCCCGTGGCCGACTCCAGCGGCGTCGCGCCTGCATCGTCAAAGAAATCCACGGCCAGCCGGACGCCGGAGATCGGGGTCAGCTCGTTGTCGTTGACGACCTGCCCGACGACCACGGCGTACCCGTCGCCGTCGCGGTACAGGAACTGGGACTCGTCCACGAGCCTGACCGTCAGGGTGGGCTCGGTGTCGGTGAGCTCGGCGGAAAACACGGGGGATGCCGGAAGCAGCGAGAGGATCAGGAACGCGGGGATGGCCTTGTACATGGTTTGGGTGCAAGGAAGTGATTAATTTCATGCGACATATCATATAGTCAACAAGAAAGGCAACAAGGTTTAACCCAATTACAAAAAGAGGAGCAAAAATTGAATTCTATCTCTTCTTCATTGCCGTAATTGCCAACCAGTATACCAAACCCGGCGCTAAACCAACAATGAGTGGAATCCATACAGGCCATCCGTCTACTACGCTTGCCATGGGTTATTGCCGTAACTTATCCTATTTAAATCCATCCAGAAGGCCGGATTTCGCGGCTGATCGCGGGCGCCCGCAGGGATTGGAGTGGACTGGACGGGATTTGAACCCATGACCCCCCGCGTGCAAGGCGGGTATACTACCAGGCTATACTACCAGCCCACGCGGGATATGGCCCTGCCGCGGATTTTAATTGTTGTCTTGGGGCCGTCCGCGCCCGCCGCGGCCGGGCGGGGCGCTCGCGCGGGCCAGGCCGTGCCCCGTCGTTCCCCGCGTCCGGTCCCCGGCGGCCTTCCCGGGATCAGCGTGGCCGACGACCTTGACCCGGCCCACCTGCCCGTCCATGAGCCTTACCTTGATCCCGTGCGGGTGGGAGTCGCCGCGGGTGAGGATCTCCTTTACGATTCCGCCGGTGAGCCTTCCCGTCCCCTGGTCCGCCTTCGTCTCGACGCTGGCGCGGCAGCCGATCTTGATCTGGGTCCTGGCAGGGTGGCCTGTCATGCGTGGGGTGTCCCGCCGCGGCCTATAAGAATTTCCGGGCCGGCGCGGGGGCGGATCCCGGCGCCCGAGACCCCGGCGGCGCGGGCGGGCACCGGAACGACAGGTTTACTTGGGATTGGCGCCGCGTTTACTTATGCGCTGGCTCCGTCAGGCGCTGTGCGTGGCCGCGGTCGCCTCGCTTGCGCCCATCCTGCACTACGCGAACGCGCTAGGCGTCATCCTGGCGTACGCGTACGTGGCCGTCATCCTGACGGTTTCGGTCGCGTACTTTTTGTGGGTGATCCCGGTGATGTTTTTCGTGTTTTTGTACGGCGCCGTTGCGCCCGCATGAGCCCGCCTCTGGGATTGCGCGGATCCCGCGCGCGGGTTCCCTCCGGGGCAGCCGCGCGCCTGCGGGCCCCCGTGGCCGCGCCGGCTAGGCCGGGGGTTGTCAGTGGGCCCGATGAGATTCGAACTCATGACCTTTCGATTATCAGTCGAACGCTCCAGCCAAGCTGAGCTACGAGCCCACGGACAGTCTTCCGCCGGGAGTCATTTAAGTCTAATTTTCCTTCCACTTGATCGAGCAGCCGATCGACGGGTCAAAGTCTTTTTCTATGCCCTCCCCGGACAGCATCTTCCGGATGTTTACCGCCATGGTGTTCTCCGTCGGGGTGCTCCCGGGCTTCATGGCGTCGTCAATCCTGCCGTGAAACACCAGCTTCTTGTCCTTGTCGAAGAGGAACGGATCCGGGGTGCACATGGCGCCGTACTTCCTGGCAACCTCCTGTGTCGTGTCCACCAGGTAGTCGAACTTGAACCCCTTCTTGGACGCGACCGTTTTCATGTTGTCAAAGCTGTCCTCGGGATAGGCCGACGGGTCGTTGCTGTTGATCCCCACGATGTCTATCTTGTCCCCGAACTCGCCGTACAGCTCGTTCAGCGCGTCGGATTTTGCCTTTACGTAGGGGCAGTGGTTGCACATGAAGATGACCAGTAGCCCGCCCTTGCCGTAGTCGCCAAGCGAGTGCGTCATGTCGTCAGTCCCGGTCAGCTTGAATTCCGGCGCGGCGTCGCCCGTCCTCAGCCTGAGCTGCGATTCCAACAGGACCATGGTTTTACGTGCGGCCCGTCAAATAAAACCCTTCTCACCTGCATAGTCTGTTGCACAACTCGGCACGATCCCCGGGCCGTGGCCAGGCCGTGCCGCTTGGGGTCCCTACGCCCCCGCCTCCCCCGCCCACCGGTTGTACTGGGCCACCCTGAGCCTTGCCTCCTGCACGATGTTCTCCCACCTGCGCGAGCGCGCGTGATCCCCGGACGTCCCCTTGAACGCCGACATGGTTATCCCGGTCGGCCGCCTCCTGCCGTACCCCTTCCTGGCCTCCCGGTACCGGGCGTTCTCCTCCCTCTCCCTCGTGCCCGTCCTGCCGGCGCGCGCCTCCGGGCCGCCCCCCGGCCGGTCCCGCGCCGCCTCGCCCCACGCGCCGCCGGCGCCCCTGCCCCCGGCGGCGGGCGCTACCCTGGCCGGGACGGTCGGCCCCACGCCCATGTCGCGGCACCTCCGCATGTTGTCCCGCGACGCGCACGCCCCGTCGGCGATCAGGCGCGCCCAGTGGGAGCCGGGCGGCTGGCCGCGAAAGCCGGCGGCGGGCCTGCCCATGGCTGGCCTTGGGCCCGGAATTTGTCCTGCCTCTGCCGCGGGCCGGCGCCCGCGGCCCCCTACCGGCCCGGGTTTGCGGAGGCGGCCTTGGACCACTGCACTATGTCTCCGAATTTGTCAGACGCAAAGTCGGCGGCGGCCCTGGTCTTGCTGCCCGCCTCCCCGCAGAGCGCCAGCCGGATGGGCCTCCTGGACTTTTGCCTGATCGAGCGGATCGAGTCCGAGAAGAACGCCAGCCCCTCCCCGGTGTCCGAAAAGACCGCCACGGCCGTGACGCCGGGCCTCTGCCTCGGGATCTTCCCCAGCAGTTTCTGGAAGTCGAGGTCGAACAGGACGTTGACTGCGTGCGACATGTCTCCCAGGTGGAATACCGACCAGCCGCCGGCGCGGAAGGACGAGGAGGCCGCCTCGGAGAGGAGCCTGCTCTGCGGATCTGCCGAGATGACCACCATGTTCTTCCTCGGGTCGGGCTCCGAGGGGAGCTGGCCCAGCATGTGCAGCGAGTCCGAGATGGTGTTCTGCATGAACTTCTGCTCGGAGCTGCCTATCTTGCCGTCGTCGAAGAGGCCGCCCACGGCCGACGCTGCCGGCACCAGCACCTCGGCGACGAGCGTCTCCACGGAGGCGCCCGAGCGGACGCAGTTCCTGATCAGGGCGCGCGCCCTGGACTCGGAGCACTGCTGCAGGATGCCGAGGAACTGCTCGGCCGCCCTGAAGTAGTCGTCTGGAAAGTCGTATGACTCCTGGCCCGGTTCCAGCGACCAGAGGGTCACGTTTCCGATGTCCTTTTGCCGGAGCGTGCCCTCCGCCGCGAAGATCTTGAGGTATTTGGCCATGGTGCTCCTGTTCACCCCCAGCGCCCCGGAGAGCTCCACGCCGGACATCCCCGTGCCGGATCCCTTCAGCCCCGCGACCAGCTTCTTCCGGATCTCTTCTTTCCGGTACCCGCGTCCCATGGTGTGGTTGGGCTGAGGTACGGTATAAAGACTAATTTTAGCTGGCCCGGGCCCAACCCGCCGCGGAATAAAGCGTTATATACGCGCGTACCTTAATGTACGGTAAGGTAAAAGTAAATTGCCAAAAGCTGGGTTCAAGTCAATCACCGTGTCGGAGGCCGTCTACGACAGGTTCCAAGACGTCTACCGGAAGAACAGGGAGGGCCTGGCGATGAAGGGGGTCAACAGCTTCTCGGGCTATGTCACGTACATGCTGGAGGAGATGATGCAGAAGGACAGGACCTTCGCGAGGTACGCCCCGAAGATCGAGAAGGTCTCGGTCGACGACGACAGGATAATCCTCAAGGACAACATAAAGAACAGGATCGCCGAGGTGGCGATCCAGGGGGGGGAGCTGTTCTGCCAGCTCTGCGACGAAAAAGACTGCGTGCACGTGGGGTTCGTCTTCTCGCTGCCCGACGTGTACGAGGTGCTCAACTCCAGGGGCATAAGGCACTCCAGGTAGGAGCCGTGGAGGAGGCGGGATTTGAACCCGCGAACTCCTGAGAGACAGGATCACCCATTGTTTGATCTTAAGTCCTGCATGTCCAAAAGCGTGGTGCTTACTTTGGCCGGGCTTGATTACTCCTCCGGATGGGTGGGGGTCCGCGCGGGATTTAACGGTTTGGCGGGCGTCCGGGCGCGTCCCGGGGCGGCCCCCGCGCGATAATCAAGAACTTATAAGGATTTTATTCCGTGGTAAACTGTGCTTCGATAGCTCAGCCTGGTAGAGCGTTACCTTGGTAAGGTAAAGGTCGCGGGTTCGGATCCCGCTCGAAGCTCTCAATAATTCTTGATCAGCAGCTCGTGGTGCCCCGACCTCTTTTTGGCGTCGGAGTTGATCGAGCGGCTGACCGGGATCCTGCGGACGTCCCACGGCCCCCCGGAGAACAGCCCGGAGACCTCCCCAGAGTCGGAGTTTGAGAGCATCACCATGCACCCCCTGGAGTGCAGCTCCTCGCAGAGGCCAAACAGCCTGTCCAGGTCGTCAAAGTCCCGGTCGGTATAGCTGGTAAAGTTGGCAGTCTCGCTTACGGGCTGGTACGGGGGATCAAGGTACACCAGGTCCCCCCTGCCCGCCCTCCCGGCCGCGCTTGCAAAGTCGCCGCACGTGATCGACGCCCCGCCCGACCGCAGGGCCTGGCTTGCCGCGCGCAGGGCGCCCTCGTTCACGATGTTGGGCCGGGAGTACCTGCCCAGGGGGACGTTGAACATCCCCTTGCTGTTCACGCGGTACAGCCCGTTAAAGCAGGTCCTGTTAAGGAAGAGCAGCCGGGACGCCCTCTCGACCGCGTTCCCCGGGCGGCTCGCGCGCACGGAGTAATAGTACCGCTTGGGGTCTTTCTGGTAGCGGCTCTCGCGGTCCCTCAGGGAGGAGACCAGCTCGTCGACGCTGTCCCGGATGGTGTGGTACGCCGAGACCAGGTCGCGGTTAAGGTCGGAGGCGTGGCACCTGTGGCCGTCACCCTTGGCCAGGACGTGGAACAGCAGCGCGCCGCCGCCAAGAAACGGCTCGTGGTACGCCCCGAACGACTCCGGCAGGTTGGCGTCCAACACATGGAGCAACCTCCTCTTTCCGCCCGCCCACTTTACGAACGGCTTCGCCCCGACCAGCACCTGGCCGTACTGCCGCGTCACGGGCAGTCATCCCGGAATGAGATCTTATGCGGCGCGTTAAAAAAAGATTACAAACGTGTGAAAAAAGGTGCCGCGGCGGGCGGCCTTGGAACCGTGGCAAGAAAATGAAAAGGAGAGGTGGTGGTTAGTCCCACTTGGACCATGCGGCCATCCATCTGTATGTCCACGTATTGAGCTTACAGCCTAACGCTGCAAACGTACAGGACAACACTGCACCCGCACCCGCTCCCAGGGCAACTGGGCTGTTGTAGAACTTGCCCACCTGCGGTTCTATCGGCGTCATGTAAGGCGGCAGTGTAGGTCTCGGGTACTTGAAGGCCGTTTCCAATGGGTCTGCGACTGTTATCAGGTTTACCATGTTGAATAATGGCAATGACATCCCTACCAGTACGCCGCCAAAGAAGATCAACGAGTGTTTGTTCTTCTTTGTAGCCCAGTACGCTAGGTCGAGCAGCATTGCTGACGGTAGCCATACTGGCGTCACGATGAAGTCATACGGATACCCAAGTGCGAACCACGCGCCTTTGGCGATCCACGTATAGACTGTCATGATCAGGGCATAGTACGTCGCTGTGCCTGGAACGCCTGTAAACGTAAGGTAGTATGTTGCACCTACTACAAGCATCAACGTCTGCGATATTGAGAATACCGTGTACGAGGTCCAGGCCCAGTCAGTGTAGAAGATGTAGTCACCCGCATTAATCGTCAACAGAGTTGAGTTAACCGCAACTACTACTATGAACAAGTAGTGGGTACATCGTCTTAACCAGACCATTATTCAGTAGAACAAAGGGTCAGTATATAAAATTTTAGAAAGTGGCGGAGATCGGCTTTTTTAGGGGAACCAAAATGAAAAAGGAGTGCTGAAGGATGTTTCCTTCTAGTTGCCGACAAACAGCGAGATGAGTATTGTGCCCACCGTCACGCCTGCTACCGTTCCTGCCACCAAGCCGTTGCTATTCTTGTTAGAGCCTTCTTGCATGACTTTAACGCAGAATATGTAGCCTATCGCCTCGATGATCGTGAGGACGATGAAGGCGTAGTGCCCACTCGGTGTCGGGTATGCCCACGGATAGTAAAAGTATCCGGCGGCAGTACCACCAAAAGTAGCCAACCATGCTGCTATGAAAGAGATGGTGATTATGCCGGTCATGTTTTCGACGCGTCTGCCGATCATGCGCTCTACGTCAGCGCTAGATGCGCCGCCTGCGCCGCCTGAGCCAAATCCTTTCGGGAGTGTCATCTGAGAGACATACTGATCAGAATCCTTTTAAATCTTTCTTAAATCCGGGTTTTGGTACGATCTACGCACGAACGGGCTGGAAAAATAGAAAAAAGGTGCAAAACGCACTTTTTCTATGGGATTGCTCTGCTGTACAGCTTGCCCTCTAGGGCCATCTTGTACATCTCTGCAACGTACGGGTTCTCACCTGGAGTCTCTGCGCCCAGCTCTACCAGTCTGGCATATACCCTGACTACGTAGGCTAGCGCGCCCATGAATGCAACAACTACACCCATGTTAAACATCCAGTGGTTCGGTACCGCGAAGATCTCCTCCACGAACCAAAAGTGCCACATCTCGTTGATCCCGATCGTGAACATGGTCGCGAGATAACCAAGGATGGTCATCTTCAGGCCCGTGTTCATCGAGTTGTTGGGACCCCTGAGGATCGGCACCTTCCTATCATAGATCGCTACAGACGCCCACCCTAGCGGCAGTGCCACAAAGTGGGAGTACAGCCACCAGTGTGCTGGCGTGAACGCGCTGTCCCTGATAGAGGTTTGGTGAAGTGATCCGTCGACGAAGTTGTCCACTTCGACGGATGCTGCAGTAGATCCCATAGCAATGACGATGAGCCAGATCTTCTTAAGTCTCTGGATCTCGACTTCCTTTGGGATTAATGCCGGCATTTGTGCCATGCATAAATTGGCGCAATTTCAAATATAAAGTAAGGGATTGCCGGGTGAAATGTTTTGTTGAAAAAACTTTACATGTCAAGGCGAAAACTTGTGAAAAATTCAATTCCCGTGGTAATTTTATGTGAAAAATAAGCACGTTTTCTTCCATATTTCGATGTTCAACATCAATGTTCAATGTAGCGTGCATGTTGCCGATCCCCCACCCCTCAAGGTAAGACATATAACGATGTATATCATCTTTCAGGATATTAGGGATAAATCATGGCCGAAAAGAAGTTAATTGTATTGGGACTGTCGGTTGTACTTGCACTAGGGACGCTCGGCTTCAACTGGGTTGAGGTCATCGTTCCGCCTGCAGATGCACACGGCGTCCAGGCACAGCTTCAGAGTCGCTTCATCAGGATCGAAGACGAGACCTTCAACAGGCAATCCTTACAGACTGGCGAGACCCTGACCCTTCAGGGAACACTGGTCAGCCTGGTAGAGAGAGACCTCAGGGGATGGATATCCATCTTCTCAGAGTCCACCAACGCAGGTAACAGATGGGAGATGCTGGCAAGAGACCCGCCGGGAAACGTCTTTGACATTCCGGGCAACTCCTTGATCCAGTACTCGCTGTCTGCAAAGGCACTAGAGGCGGGCGTGTACCATGTGCACACCCAGCTCAACGTGGCAAGCGTAGGTCCAGGACTCGGTCCGGGTCAGACGGTAGTCGTTGAAGGCGAGCCCATCATAAAGGCGATCCCGTACACAAACATCGCGTACCAGTCGATCATAATCGGCGTCGGTTACGTGATCACGTTTGCAACGCGGCCCTGGCAAGTCATCTAGACCAACCCCTTTTCTTTTCATTTTCTCTCCCGTCGCCCGCGGCGCGTGCCAAGTTTTATCTGCCACGGGGACGCTAACATCGCCATGCTGAGCTTCCGGGTGGCCGAGATGGGCATCTTCCAGGGGTATTTTTTCGGGAGCGTCGACTTCCGCGGCGACTCCTACAAGGTCAACATCCAGATCCAGAGGAGGGGGAAGGTGCTGAGGCTGCCGTTTGGCATCGTCCCGAGGAAGGAGAGGGTGGTGGTCAGGATGACCGGGCCCGGGGACGCGTTCGTGGAGGACTACCTCCCGTACTGCGGCGAGTCGGAGTGGCTGGAGATCGACTCTGACGAGATCACCTACTTCCTTGCAGACAACCAGGACGCGCTGGACACCATAGAGGTGTCGGACGACTGATGGGCCCGGCGGCCCGCCGCCGCCCCTCGCTGGCAGCCCCGCGCCCGGCGGGGCGCGCGCGGCCTGGGCCCCCTCCGGGCCGGGCGGCTCTGGCGGGGCTGGTTTGCGGGATCGCTGAGAGAAAGGTCTTTTAAGGAATCTGCAAAAGGCACCACATGATTTGGCCCGGCACGAACGACCCGTACAAGAGGAAGAAGACCATCAGGTTCCTCATCATTTCGGCGATAATAGGCATCTCGGTGGCCGCGGCCAGTTCGCTCGTCCAGCAGGCGGCGAACATGGACAACCCGCTCAAGGTCTGCATCAACGACAGGGACACCCCGTACAAGATCAAGGCGTCGCTGGAGCTGTTCGTGGACGGCCAGAGGGCAGACATCCCCGCGAGGATCGGGTTTGGCGATGGCGAGTGCCAGAGGAGCATGTACACGCTGTCCGACGACGGCACCATCTACGCCGAATGGGAGGAGGAATACCCGTTCGAGGTAGGCCACTTCCTCTGGATGTGGGACTTTCCGCTTAGGGACATGGACCAGTCAAAGTCGACCGTGTACGTGAACGACAGGGAGACCAGCCACTTCATCAACCACCCGTTGCAGGACGGGTACCACTACAGGGCAGAGTTTACCAGCAAGGCGTACGACGAGTCAAAGGACATCGACTTCCTGCCCCCGGAGAACTAGGCGCGGGCCGGCGGGCCCGGCGCCGCTGGGGCCGGGACTGTTGCCCGGAGGCGGGTCCTGGCGGATCCGGGGCGCGCCAGCAACCCCGCGCGCTCTGGGCGCGCAAGGCCGGTTTAAAAATAATGAAAAGAAGGTATTGCTACCAGTATTTTCCGTTGTCTGGAATCAGACCGATGCCCTCTCTTTCAAAGTGCCTGTCCAATTCATCGACCCATCTCTCACGGTTGTCCTTGTATGACCAGCCGTGCACGCGGAGCCAGAAGGAGATAATTCCCAAAAGGAACACGGTAAACATCATCGTCCCAAAGATGTAGATCATTACATCGTAGAATAACGGGTCATAGTTCGGCCCTAACTGACCTGTAACTGATGACAGGATACTTAGGAAGATTCCTGCGATAGGTATCATTGTAATCTAGGCTCTTTTTGTGCGATATATACATTTCTCTTGCGCCGAAATGCGCGGGATCAGCGCGCGCTGGGGGTCGGAAATAAAATAAGAGGAGGAGGTGGCGGTTACCCTCGGCCCATTGCCGCGTATTTGCCGGATCTGCCCCTTACGAAGAAGGCCGCTGCGATCCCGCCGAATACCGCGCCTGCAATCACTGCCGCGCCAACCACGCCGTTCGCGTCAAGGTAGGGCGTGCCTGAACCCGCGCCAGGGTTGTCCTGTGCCGCTTGGATTCTCCTTGCCTGGATCTCAAGGGCTTCCTCCAGCGTGTACTTGCCGGTTTGGCCCTCGGAGCCGACATTACCCATGTACTGTGCAAAGGCAACTGCTGACTCTGCATAATAACCAACAGTAAATACGGCGATCAAGGTTGCTGTCAATGCTAGTTTTTTATTCATAGCGTTTACCTGTCTGTTCTGTGGCCACCATACTTATTTAACTTTTATCCATCGCCCGCAGATCCCGTTTTATGTGCGAAATCCGGGCGCCTGGCCGCCGGATCCACGCCGGGGGCCGCGGATCGCCCGGGCGGCCAGGCGCGCCGGCGGCCGGCGGGGGGGCGCCGCCCTGCGCCGGCCGCGGGTACGGGACGCGGCGGCGGGCGGATCCTGATAAGTAACGTTTAATTTTGTTCCGGAATCACCCCCGGCATGGGACGCATGCACACCCACAGGCACGGCAAGTCGCACTCCATCAGGCCCGCCACCCTGCGGCCCCCGCTGTGGGTGTCGCTGGGCCCCGAGGAGATAGAGGGGCTGGTCATAAAGTACGCCAAGGATGGGATGACCCCGAGCCAGATAGGGATCAAGATGAGGGACCAGCACGCCGTCCCGCTGGTGAAGACGATCGCGAAGAAGACGATCGGCGAGATACTGCGCGAGAACGACCTCACGTCGGAGATGCCGGAGGACCTCGACAACATCGTGAAGAAGGCGGTGGGGCTCCAAAAGCACCTCAAGGCCAACAGGGGGGACAGGAGAAACGTCAGGTCCCTGGAGCTGATCGAGGCCAAGGTGCACAGGCTGTCGACCTACTACAAGAGGATAGGCAGGATCCCGAAAAACTGGAAATATAAATCCGTGGTGGCCCAACTAGAGTAATGGAAAGATCGCTGGACGGGTCACTCTCGCTCTTCAGGGACAGGGTCGCGGACTGCGTCAAGGCAAAGAAATCGATCTCCGTCCTGACCCACATCGACTGCGACGGGCTCACGTCTGGCAGCATAATCGCAAAGGCCCTCTTCAGGGCCGGGGCCAGGTGCACCGTCAGGACCGCGAAGGAGTTCGGCGCGGCGGCGATCGGGGAGATGGGGAAGGACTCGAGGGACTTCCACATAGTCACCGACCTGGGCGGCGGCTTTGCGGGGGAGATCGACGCCGAGCTTGGCGACGGCTGGTTCGTCCTGGACCACCACCAGATCTCGGGCGACGAGCTGGACAACCCGAGGGTCATAAACGCCTGGAAGTACGGCATCGACGGCGGCGCGGACGTGTGCGCCGGGGGGATGGCGTACCTGGCGGCGATGGCGCTAGACGAGAAGAACTCCGACCTGTCTGCGATCGCGGTGGTGTCCGCGCTGGGGGACAGGCAGGACAGGGGGGACAGGAAGTCGCTCACCGGGAAGAACCACGCGATAGCGGAGGACGCCAGGCGGGAGGGCCTGGTGGACGTCGGCCTCGACCTGCTCCTCGTGGGCAGGGAGACCAGGGCGCTTCCCGACGCGCTGGCGTTCACCTCGCAGCCGTTCATCGAGGGGCTCACGTGGAACAGGAACGCCTGCCTGGCGCTGCTCAAATCCGCCGGGATCCGGCTGAAGGAGGGCGGCAGGTGGAGGGTCCCCAGCGAGCTGGACGGGGACGAGAGGAGGTCGGTGATAGAGGCGATCGCCAGGTTCTCCCGGGGCAGGGACTCCACCGAGATGATGTCGGAGCTCATCGGGTACACGTACACGTTTCCCAGGGAGGACAGGAGGAGCTTCCTGCGCGACGGCAGGGAGTTCTCCACCATGCTGAACTCGTGCGGCAGGATCTGCAGGTCCGGGGTGGGCATGGCAGTGTGCATGGGTGACAGGAACAGGATCCTCCTGGAGGGCGAGGGGATCCTGAAGGAGTACAGGGGGATGATCAGGGGGTACATGAGCAGGCTGTCAAGCGAGAGGTGGAGGACCTCGGAGAGCAGCACGTGCGTGATGGTGAACGCGGAGGGCATAGTCCCCGAGACCATGACCGGGACCGTCTCGTCGCTGATTGCCGGCTCGCCGAAGAACGCCGGAAAGATCGTGATCCTGAGGACGGACTCCGAGGAGAACACCGTCAAGTTCTCCTCCAGGAAGTCGCTTGGCTGCAGTTCGGGGATCAACCTGAGCCAGCTGATGAGGTCCGGGGCCGAAAAGTTCGACGGCATGGGCGGCGGGCACGACTCGGCGGCCGGCGCCAAGATAACTAAAGACAAATTGGACGGGTTTCTCGAGTATTTGGATGCAAATGTCGTTAACGTGCAAGGTTAGGATAACCCTCAACGGCGTCGCCGGTGAGAAGGCAAGGGCCGTGGAGAGGGCCCTGGAACCGGACAACGTGGACTTTCCGGACGGGCTGGGCATGTCCGTCGAGAGCGCCGGCGGCAGGCTGGTTTTTACGTTCGAGGGAAGGCGGGACATCGGGAAGATGATCGGGAGCATAGACGAGGTGCTCGGGCACGCGCAGGTGGCTCTGAGGGTGATGGGATAGTGCTGGATCCCAAGGTGGTCAGGGAGAGCCCCGGGGCCATCCGGGAGATGCTGGGGGCCAGGGGCGTGGAGTTTGACCTGGATGCGCTGGTGCGCTCGGAGAGGGCCAGGCGGGAGCTGCTCGGAAGCGCCGAGGGGATCAGGGCCAGGAAGAACCGCGTGGCGCTGGACATATCCAAGAAGAAGAAGGAGGGGGGGGACGCCGCCGGGTTGCTGGCGGAGATGAAGGAGGTGTCGGTCAGCCTGAAGGCCGCCGAGGAGGGGCTGGCCCGCGCCGAGGCCGAGTACCAGAGGCTCGCGCTCACGGTGCCGAACCTGGTGGACAAGTCGGTGCCGGTGGGCGACGAGTCGGCGAACGTGGAGGTGCGCAGGTGGGGCGACGTGCCGGAGTTCGGGTTCGGCGCCAGCAACCACGTCGACATGTCGGAGAGGCTGGGGCTCGTGGACCTGCAGAGGGCGGCCAAGGTGTCGGGCGCGAGGTTTTACTACCTGAAGGACGGCCTCGTGAGGCTGAACCAGGCCCTGATCAGCTACGCGCTTGACTTCCTGGCCGGGAGGGGGTACACCCCCGTCCAGCCGCCGTACATGATAAACCGGCAGTCCATGCAGGGGGCAGTCATCGCGGACGACTTTGAGGACGTCATCTACAAGATAGAGGGCGAGGACCTGTACATGATAGGGACGTCGGAGCACGCCATGGCCGCCATGCACTCGGGCGAGATCCTGGACGGGGCCGGCCTCCCGCTGAGGTACGCCGGGGTGAGCCCGTGCTTCAGGAAGGAGGCCGGCGCGCACGGCAGGGACCAGAAGGGGATCTTCAGGGTGCACCAGTTTGACAAGATCGAGCAGTTCGTGTTCGCGAGGCCGGGGGAGTCGTGGGGCGAGCACGAGAGGATGCTGGAAGCCGCGGAAGAGTTCTACCGGAGCCTCGGGATCCCGCACAGGGTGGTGCTGCTGTCGAGCGCGGACATGGGCAAGGTGTCCGCGAAGACGTACGACATAGAGGCGTGGATGGCGGGGCAGGGCGCGTTCCGGGAGGTGGTCTCCTGCTCGAACTGCCTGGACTACCAGGCAAGGAGGCTGAAGGTGAGGTTCAGGGACAGGACGAACGAGCAGACGCGGTACGTCCACACGCTCAACAGCACGCTGGTCGCGACGTCCAGGGCCATGGTGGCGATAATGGAGGACTTCCAGACGGCCGACGGCCACGTCGGGATCCCCCGGGTCCTGCAGGGGCGCATGGGGGGCGAGAGCGAGATCTAGCGGCGGGCGGGCGCCCCAGGCAGGGGCGGCGGCCCCGCGCACGCCGCCTGCCGGCGCCCCGGGGATCTCCGGGCGGCCCCGCATACCCTTATATTTTGGATTCCAAGGTCGATAGTGATTGGCACGCAGGAAGGGTCGCGTAAAGGACAAGTGGAGGGAGAAGCGGTGGATCACGGTCAACGCCACCGACGCGTTCAACAACGTCCCGATTGCGTACGTCCCGATCACCGACGACGAGAACGCCTCGGGCAGGGTCCTCGAGGTCACGCTGCACGACATCCTGAAGGGCGAGCCGTCGCAGCACCAGTTCAAGCTGTACTTCCAGATAGACAAGGTGGACGGGGACAGCGCGTCGACGATCTTCAAGAGGTACGAGTACTCCAAGGAGTTCCTGAGGAGCCTCGTAAGGCGCGGCTCCTCGAAGGTCAACTTCATAGCGGACGTCAAGACGGCGGACGGCTATATCTTCAGGATCAAGGTGATCGCGCTCACTCACAGGCAGCTTAACACGTCAAGGAAGCACGCGCTGCGGCTCATCGCGCGCGACATCATCGACAAGACGGTGCCCGAGATGACGATCCACCAGTTCGTCCAGGCGACGTGCTACGGAAAGATCAACTCCGACATCATGGCGGCGTTCAAGAAGGTGATAAGGGTCAGGCACGTCGGCCTGGAGAAGGTCAAGCTGATCAGGACTGCGGATAAAGAGATCGCGCTGCTCGAAGCATGACGCATGGCCGACGCCCTGAGAGTCACGGTTGACGTCATCGTCCACGCCACGGAGGACGTCTCGAAGCTGTTCGACGCGTTCGAGGAGAACCTCGGCGTCCGCAGGGAGGAGTTTTCGGAGAGGGGCTCCACCGGCCACTACGACAACCCGATCACGGTCATCAGCGCGGACCTGCGGAAGGGGAGGGCCCGGGACTTTTTGGACAGGGCGCTTGGGATGCTGAGCGCCTCGCAGAGGGACGAGATGGTCGGCGAGATAGCGGAGAGGACGGAGCGGTCCAAGTTCCACGTGAGGCTCGGCAAGCAGGAGTTTCTCGGCGGGAGGCTGGCCTTCGAGGAGAACGACGCGATAAGGCTAAGGATCCACGCCCCGGTCTACAACAGGAGGGACACGGTCGCGACGTTCAGCGGGATCCTCTCCGGGGACTGCTGAGCACGCGGCCTGTTCCGGCACGCGGGCGCGCCGCCGGGACGCCGCGCCGCGCGTCTAGGTTAAATAATGGCGGCGGGAATGCAGGTTCGGGAATGAGGAGATAACAGCCGCTCCAGTCTGAGCAAACGCCTTGAAGACCCCGCGACGAACCGACCCCAAACACGAACATGACTCGGCACGGGACGCCGCGCGCGGGCCGCCCGGCGATCGCGGGGGCCGTGCCCGGCTTGGCCGCGCGCCCCGGGCGTTTTTGTCTGGCGGGCGGCGACTCGGCTCGGCCCTGGCCGGCCCCGGCGGCACCAAGCGCGCCCCGGGCGTTTTTGTCTGGCGGGCGGCGACTTGCGGCATGCGCGGGGCTCCGGCCGCGTTCCCGGCGGTACCGGTTGGCGGGGTAGCGGCAGGCCCGGGGCCGGGCCCGCGCCGGGCGCCGCACGCCCACGGGCATCATTTTAAATACAGATAAGCGTCGTGGTTTAGTTGTGGCAGACTACGACGTCATAGTCGCCGGTGGCGGCCTCACGGGAACCATCGTGGCGCAGGCGGTGTCGCACTACTCCGGCCAGGGCCTGAGGGTGCTCTCGATCGACAGGAACGCGGAGATCCACCCGGGCAGGAAGTCGATGGGCGGGTGGACGTGCGGGGACGCGTGCTCGAAGGAGGCAGTCGACTACATGTCCGAGAGGATCAAGGTGCGTTGGACCAGGCCGGAGATAGAGCACGACGTGAAGGGCGTCATGGCGTTCTCCCCGGACAGGGAGACGGCCATCCCGTTTGACGGCGCCGGGTACATGCTCAACCGCCAAAAGCTCCCCGAGGTGCAAAACGAGAGGGCGCGCAAGATGGGGGCTGACTTTGAGTTCGAGATCAACCTGACGGGGCTGCTCTACGACGGGGGCCAGGTGGTCGGCGTCAAGGGGGTGGACAACAAGACGAGGCAGCCGTACAAGAAGACGGCAAGGGTGGTGGTGGACTGCACCGGCGTGACCTCGATGCTGAGGAACCAGCTGCAGAACTCGGCGAAGATCGAGAGGAAGATAGACAGGCGCGACCTGGAGTCCACCGGGAGGTACATCATGTATTTCAAGCCCGGGGAGAGCGACCTGACCGAGTTTGATCCCGACTATTGCATAATCCACCTGGACCAGGACATCGCCCCCGGCGGCTACGGGTGGGTCTTCCCAAAGGGCGCGGAAAAGGTGAACATAGGGCTCGGGGTTGAAAAGTCGCTGCTGGACAAGAGGAACGCGAGGCTGGGCAAGAAGGACAACGTCGAGTCCCTGATGAGGGAGTACCTGCACAGGAACAGGGCGATCACGGAGCCGAGGCTCTCGGAGGACCCGGAGGACTCCGACAACAACTCCGGCATATTCCAGGTGTCGGTGAGGAGGCAGAACGACTGCCTGGTCTCCGGTGGGTACATCATGGTGGGCGACTCCGCGTGGATGCCAAAGCCGATCGACGCCGGCGGGATCGGGCCCGCGCTGGTGGGCGGCACCATAGCCGGGGAGTGCGTGGTGCGGGCGATACAGGCGGGCGACGTCTCCGAGAGGGGGCTGTGGCAGTACAACCTGGACTTTATCGAGGAGTACGGGTACAAGACGGCGGGGCTGGAGCTCTTCAGGAGGCTGGTCCAGACGCTGACTAACGAGCAGATCAGCTACGGGATGAAGCATTTTTTGGGCAACCTCGACGTGGAGTCCATCAGCAAGGGGGAGCACCCCGACTTTTCCGGGCTCGGGAAGGTGGGCATGATGATCAGGGGGATAATGAACAAGACGGTCGCCGAGGGGCTCAGGTACACGTCAGGCCAGAACAAGTGGCTGGTCGAGCACTACGGCCGGTACCCCAAGGATCCCGACGGGTTCGAGTCGTGGAACAGGGAGCTCCACAAGAGGCTCGACGAGTCATACGAGAAGATCGCCTCGTTCGGGGGCCGGAATTAGTGTTAAATAAAGTCGGGTCGGAACGAGTGTGCCTTGGAAACGCAGTATCTTGACTGGAACGAGTCGATGCCGGTGCTTGACAAGGCGTACGCGGCTGGCCTCTTCGCGCTCATAATCGGGCCGAAGGGCACGGGCAAGACCTCGCTGGTGAGGGAGTTCGCGGCCAGCAAGAACGCGCGCCTGGAGTCCGTGAACTTCAGCCTCAGGACCAGGGAGAGCCACCTCATCGGGACGAAGACGCTCGACGGGGGGACCGTGGGCTTCGAGGAGGGCCTCCTGACGAGGTCCATGAGGGAGGGCAGCATGCTGTACCTCGACGAGATCAACGCGGCCGAGGCGGACGTCCTGCTCAGGCTGGACGAGGCCCTCGACGACAGGAGGCAGGTGGTCCTGAAGGAGGCTGGCGGGAGCACCGTGAGGGCGGAGGAGGGGTGGTTCGTGGTGGCGACCATCAACCCGCTGACGCACAGCGGGACGAAGGAGCTCCCCCCGCAGCTGCTCAGCAGGTTCCCGATCAGGATCAACCTGGAGTATCCCCCGGAGGGGATCGAGTTGGAGATCGTGAAGAAGTACGTGTCGGGGGACAGCGACGACGACGTGATGCAGGGGATCAGGCTCGCGAACACGCTGAGGCAGGCGGCCACCGTGGAGGAGCTGTTCTACTCGCCGAGCCTGAGGGAGACCATAGCGTTCGGCAAGCTGCTAGACATGGGAGTCGCCCCCAGGGACGCGGCGTACACCGTCTTCGGGAACGTGTACACGCAGTGGGGAAACATCGAGTACCAGAAGGTCAGCGACATCATCACGTCGATGTTCGGGGGATAGATGCAGCCGTCTGGGATAAGGGACGAGTCGCTGGTGGAGATAGCCACCTTCCTGGCCAGGAGGTGGTCCGAGAACGGGGGCGTGGCGGTCGAGTTCTCGGACAAGGCGGACACCAGGACCAGGCTGGGCGAGAACAAGGTGATCCTGGCCCCCCTGGAGAAGAGGATCGGGAGCAGCTTCCAGAGGTACAGGCAGTTCAGGACGTCGCTGTGGTACGAGGCCATGAGGATAAGGTTCTGCGGGAAGATCCTCAGCAACGACCACGCCTTCGGGTTCATCCTCAACACCATGGAGACCAGGAGGGTGGAGAGGCTCGGCAGGGAGCGCTGGAGGGGGATGGACGGGGAGCTCGTGTTCAACTACGCGTACATGCTGGTGTCGAGGCCGCAGCTCCACTCCGTGTACGGCAAGGCAAGGATCGTCGAGGCGTTCTACCAGTACTTCATGTTCGGGGCGTTCAAGGGCGAGGTGCAGCCGAGCCACTTCGAGCGGGTGAGGAAGGCCGACGCGTTCGCAAAGCGCGCAGTCGACGAGGCCGTGGAGGGGGGGCACGGCACCGAGTGGCTAGAGAGGAAGGTCAGCGAGATAATAAGGATGCTGGACATAGACTCGCTGCTGACGGTGCCGGTCTCGCTGCCGTTCATGAGGGCAGGGATGGCGCTGACGAGGGAGGAGCTGCTCAGGTTCCTCAAGGTGATTGCAAGGAACAAGGAGGGGGACTTTGGGAAGGCCGATCCCGGGGCGACGCTGAGCGGGGAGGACGTCTACGACGAGTACAGGGTGCTCCTCGAGGAGGACCGGAGGAACCAGAACAAGGGCCTGGCCCCGGAGGCGGTCGGCGTCCAGGTGCCGGCCGCCGGGAACGCCGACGAGGGGGCGATCTACGACCCGGGGCTCATCAACGGGCTGAAGACCAGGTTCAAGGAGTGGAAGACCGGCTGGAAGGAGCAGCACGGGAGGAACGGCGACGAGCTTGACGTGGAGAGCTACGCGGACGGCGGCGAGCCGTTCTTCACGGACGCCAAAAAGTCGATCAAGGCAAGGATATTCATCCTGCTCGACCACTCCTCGAGCATCGCGTCGGACGCGCCGGAGTACAAGAAGGCGACCCTGGCGCTCTGCGAGGTGCTGGCGTACCTGAGGGTGAGGTTCGCGGTGTACGCGTTCAGCACGGAGAACAGGTCCACCGTGTGCTGGCAGGTGAAGGCCGACGGCGCGAAGTGGAACCGCCTCGCGGCAAAGAGGCTGGCGCGGGTAGTCGCCAACGGCTCGACGCCGCTGGCCGAGGTGTACGACAAGATGTTCCCCGTGCTCCAGTCAAAGAGGCCCGACATATTCCTGACGCTCACCGACGGGGAGCCGTCGGACCCCGACGCCGTGCGCGCGATGACAAAGTCGCTCAAGGGGCTGGGCATAAGGCTGGTGGCGCTGGGGCTGGGCCCGAACCCGGTAAGGTCGACGGCCATCGCGGGCAACCTGAGCCACCTGGGGTACGAGAGGACGCTCGCGGTGAGCAGGCTGAAGGACATCCCGGGCAGGGTGATCAGGATCCTGGACGTGTGACGCACGCACGGGCGGCTGTCAAATTATAAATTTAGCGACTGCGCGGTACAAGCATGGAAGCCGACGGGGATCTGCTGGGGCGCTTCGAGAGGGAGATCCTGGCCAGGATCCCCCACCTGGAGGGGGACGGCCGGAAGGTGGCCAACCCGACGCCCCTCGTGGACCTGACCGAGGACCTCAGGGAATGCGCCAGGAAGGTCTACAAGGAAGACCTGGGGGGCGCGGACCTGAGGGTCTACGGGAAGTTCGACTCGTCGCTGCCCGGCGGCTCGATCAAGACGAGGGCCGCGGTGCACATCATCCACGACGCCATATCGTCGGGGAAGCTCAGGGGCGGCCAGATGGTGATCGAGGCGACCTCCGGGAACTTTGGGATCGCGCTCGGGCTGCTGTCGGGGCTCGGGATCGACGTGGTCGCGCTGGTATCGAGGAAGCTGCAGGAGGGCGTCTTCGAGGAGCTGAAAAACGGGGAGATACGCACCATAGACCTTGACATGGACATATGCCCCGCCCCGGGGATGGAGGACAGGGCGGACGACCTGGCCGCAAAGGCCACCGCGGAGAACGTCAGGACGCAGCTGGCCGGGATCGGGCTGGACACCGCGGTGTTTGACGGCAACCGCGACGAGATAGAGGGGCTGCTGGCCCGGCAGGACATCATCAACCTGGCCGTGTTCCTCGGGAGGATATACGGCCTCTTCTGCCCGGCGCAGTACGACAACGAGCTGAACGTCGAGGCCCACAGGACGGTCACCGCCGCGGAGATCGACGGGCAGCTGCGCGAGATTGGGGAGTCGCTGGGGGGCTACAAGATCATGTGCGCGTTCGGCACCGGCGGCACGTCGGGCGGCCTGAGCAGGTACGTGCGGGAGGCGTACGGCGGCAAGTCGGTGCACGTCGTCTTCCCCGCCCCGGGGCAGGACGTCGCGGGGATCAGGACGAAGGCCAACGCGGCGGGGCTGAAGCTCTACGACCCGGCCGCCTACGAGGCGGAGCACGAGATCGACTACGAGAAGGCAAAGTTCCTCCTCAAGTTTTTCGTGGACAGGGGGCACGACATCGGGGAGAGCTCGGCCCTGGCGCTGTACTCCGCGATGGAGATGGCGCGGGACGGCGCGGCGGGGAAGTTCCTCGTCATCGTGGCCGACGGCATCGACAAGTACAGGAAGAACTTCGAGACGATATCCGACGGCGGGGTGCCGATGAGGGTGTCTCTGGAGGACGCCGCGTCCGCCGCGGGTGGCTACGACCGCATAATCTGGGTGCACACTCAGTATACGCCGCGCGAGGAGGGGATCGAGATGATCGCGAGGTCGCTGGGCGTCGACAAGTCGAAGATCTCGGTGCCAAAGGCAAGCACCATAAGCGAGCTGCTGTCGACGCAGCGGATCCCCGAGGAGCTGGGGCGGGAGCTCGGCGGCTCCAAGGGCAAGTCGCTGCTGGTGTGCATGGCGGGGAACACCTCGTTCATGACAGCGCAGGTGCTTGCGGGCAAGGGCATAGTGACCCAGAGCCTCAACGGCGGCATCACCGACCTGCCCGAGGGGAGGGGCAGGGATCCCGGCACGTACATACAGGCCGCCAGCGAATAACCTTGAAATGCCTGTCGATCTGCCAGCCGTTCGCCGACCTGGTCGCGTCCGGCAGGAAGTCCGTGGAGCTGCGCAGTTGGAACACGGGCTACCGGGGGGAGTTCCTGATCCACGCGCCGCTGAAGGTCAGGAAGGAGGAGGCCAGGAGGCTCGGGGCAGGCAGGGAGTTTGTCACGGGCGCGATCATCGGGAAGGCCGAGATCTTCGGGGTCAGGAGGTACGAGACCGAGTCGGAGTGGAGGAGGGACGGCCGGCTGCACCTGGCGTCCGGGGGGTTCCTGGGCAGCAGGTACGGGTTCATGCTGAGGGACGCGAGGCGGTTCAGGGTGCCGATCCCGTGCAAGGGGATGCTGGGCTTCTTCGAGGCCGACGTCCCGAGCGCCCGGGCCAGCAGGTCGGAGATCGTGGCCGACATCATCGACGAGGAGCACAGGTACCGGTGGGTGGGGAGGCACTGACGCGGGGCGCGCCCGGCAGGATGCGGGTTCCGTCCAGGCGGGGCCGCGTTCACGGCCCGGGCGCGGGGCCAAGGCGCGTCCCCGGCGCCGGGCCCGGGCCCAGTAGTTGAAAATGTACCCCCGCGGGGCACCGGCCAGCATGTTTTGACACGATCCGTGAACGTTTTGGACAGAAAAACCAATGGATCAGGCGCCCCTGTCATCCATCGTGTACCACCAAAACGAACCACGGGGGCGCCGGCTTGAGGTGGTGGGCAAGGCGTTTAAAACGTTGCCACGGCTGCTTGGGAAGGCGGGCATCAGGTTCTCGGGCCGGCACAACGCCGTGTACGGCATGGCCGACTTCGTGCGCGTGTTGGTATCGATGTGCAGGGACCGCTCGTGCGCGTCGGGCGCCACCGGGGCGCTCGCCGTGCGCCACGGGCCCCGCCGCGTGCCGTCGTCGGCGTGGTTCCTGTCCAGGACAGGGGGGGCGTGCCGGGATCCCGGCACCATGGAGGGCAGGTGCAGGGACGCCCTGCGCTCCACGGTGCGCGGGGCCCGTCGCGCCGGGATCATCAGGGGGGCGTCCCACGCCGTGGCCCTGGACTATCACCTGATACCCAGGTATGACAGGAACCCCGCCACCAGGGGGGAGCAGCTGGTGCGCGCGAGGCACAGGAACGGGACGTCGCGCTTCGAGGGGTACGCCACCGCCCAGATGGTGGACGGGCCGGGGCTGAACCTGGCGTGCAGGCCCAAGAAGGGGAGCACGGGGGCCGAGACCGTGCGTGAACTGCTGCGTGACTGCGCTGGCGCGGGCGTCCGCCCGGGGCTGGTCCTGCTGGACCGGGGCTTCTTCTCGGCAGGGGTCGTCGGGGAGCTGTCCAGATCGGGCCACAGGTTCATCATGCCCGCGTCGCGGACGGCCGGCGTGAAGAGGGCCGTGGGGGAGCACGCGCGCGGGGAGAGGGATGCGGCGTCCCCGCACGTCCTGACGCCCCAGGACAGGAGCAAGAGGGAGCCGTTCACCCTGGTGATAGTCCCGAAGAAGGAGGGCGAGGACGGGTGGGACTCGGAGGACGCGCAGGAGAGGTACCTGGCGTACGCCACCAACGCCGGCGCCGGCAGGGCGGTCCGAGCCGCCGACGTCCCCGACGAGTACAGGAAGAGGTGGGGGACAGGGACGGGGCACGGGGACGCCGAGAAGGCCAGGCCCAGGACCACCAGCACGAACCCCTCAGTCAGGACGTTCATGTTCTTCATGGCGCTGGTCATGTACAACCTGTGGATGATCTCGGTGGAATGGTCCGCCGGGTGGTACGGGAGCCGCGACACCGCCTCGATCCGGCTGGCGATCATGCTGGAGTACATGGTGAGGCTGGCCGCGTGCGCGGCGTATGGCGGCCGGACCTGGCCCAACCAGGCGTCTGCCGGCTAGTACATTTTCAAGTACTGGGGCCAGCGCCCGCCAGGCCGCGATTCGGAGGGATAATATAAAAGGGTTAATAAAGCTAGTAGATGTCCCGTACAAAGCCCCTGGTCAGCATCGAGAACGTCGTCGCGTCGGCGTCCGTGGAGCAGAAGATCGACCTGTCGGAGATCACGAAAAAGTTTCCCGACACCGAGTACCACCCAGAGCAGTTCCCGGGGCTGGTGTTCCGGCTGAGCAACCCGAGGACCGCCACGCTGATCTTCAGGACGGGCAAGATGGTATGCACGGGGGCAAAGTCCGAGGAAATGGCGGTCAAGGCGGTGAACACGGTGGTCCAGAAGCTGAGGAAGGGGAAGATAAAGATAAAGAACGACGCGGTGATCACGGTCCAGAACATAGTCGCCGCCATAAACCTGGGCGGGAAGATCCACCTGGAAAAGGCCGCCAGGACCCTCCCGAGGAGCATGTACGAGCCAGAGCAGTTCCCGGGGCTGATCTACAGGATGCTGGATCCGAAGACCGTGATACTGCTGTTTGCCTCGGGGAAGCTCGTGTGCACGGGGGCAAAGAAAGAGGCCGACGTCTACCGCTCCGTGTACAACCTGCACGCGCTGCTCGAGGAGAAGAACCTGATGATATATGGCCCGTGACCCCCAGGCGCCGGATCCCGGCGCGGCCGGCGACGAGTACGCGGAGGAGAAGGCCAGGCTCACGCCGGAGGACGGGTTTGAGCTGGTGGGGATAGATTTTTTCGCGCCCCCCGGGGACAGGCTGTACCCCATACGGCACTTTGCGGCGTACCGTGACGCGCTGGCCGCGAAGAAGGGGCGCGGGAACCCCGAGGAGTACTTTGTGCTGTACAGGGACGCCGGCGGGGAGTGCCGCTGCCGCTAGGCGGCTAGCCTGCAAAGGAGAACGCCGACGACGCCGACCCCGAGGCGTTTTGCGCGGTGATGGTGTACGTCCCGGGATCCTTCCAGCCGGCCCCGCCGGCAATCGCCAGGGTGGAGTACCTCCCGTCGCTTTTCGTGTCGACCTGCTCGGACCATGCCAGCTTGCCTGCAGGGTTCGTGATGGCAAGCGTCACGGACCCGGCCACGGGGGACGTGCCGCTGATCGAGACGATGTCGCCCGCCCCGTACGACGCGAGATCGGTGTGGAGGGAGAGGGCGGCCGGCCCAGCCGGGCCGTCCGCGGGCCCGCCGGGGGCGCCGCCGACGGCAAGCGCCACGGAGACGATCACCGCCAGCGCCGCGGCGCCGGCTACCAGCGCCAGCGTCGGGTTTTTCCTGGACTTCCTCGGCCCGGTGGGCGGGGCCGGGGCCGGGGGCGGGGCCGGCCGCTCCTCCCGGGCCGGCGGCTTTGCCTGCGCCGCCACGTCCGGGACGTCGGGCTCCTCCGGCTCCTCGGGCCCCCTGCCCAGGTGCTCCTCGGCCAGCTTCCTGACGTAGTTGCGCTCGTAGTTGCTGATCACCTCGTCGTTTTCGCACGCCCGGTGGATCTGCTTCAGGATCCGCTCGTCGCCTTTCTTCCGGTCAAGCAGTTCCTTGACGTCGTCGATCATTGGATCGGCCATACCTGTTACTTACCGGCGGATTATTTATGAAGTTACCTTGGGGGCTGCCCGGGCGCGGGTTCCGCGCCTGCGGCAAAAGGCTGCCGGGAGGAGGCAGGTCCTCCCGGGAGTTCCTTTGGGGAACGTCCTGTTTGAAGGGTGCGTTACCATTGCAAAGTTCGTATAAAAGCGCGTGCCGGGACGCGCGGCCGCCGGCCGGGGCCTAAGTTTTTTATCTCAAGCGGTACAATGCTAGTCATGTGCGCAAGCGCCCCTGACTCGTACCTTAAGAAGATAGACGAGATCCTGAGGCACGAGGAGATACGCTTCTGCGGCATGGTGGACACCGGGGGGAACCTGGTGGAGGGCAAGTTTCGCGAGGGCATACTGCCGCTGGAGCAGGACTCCGAGCGGCAGAAGATCTTCAGGGAGCTGGCTGCGAGGGTCACCGCGAGGAAGAAGTTCGAGCACTCCATGGGCAGGATCAAGTACTCGGCGTCGAGGCGGGAGGAGCTGGTCATGATAAGCTTCCCGGCAGGCGAGCACACCATCATGGTGACCGCCGGGACGAGCGTCAACATAGACCGGCTGGCCTTCAAGATAATCAAGATCCTGGGCATGGGTTGGGGCTAGCCGTCCGGCGGCCGTGGCGGTCTGGCTGGCGTAAAAAACGGTGAAGGTGGAGGGACAGCGCTACTGTTGCCCTTCTATCCCCATCAGCGTCAGGGTGGACCGGATCTTTGGGATCTTTCGTATCTTCCAAGTGATCGTTTCGCGCAGCGCCTCTACCAGGTTGGATTCAACCTTCGTGAGGATGTCGTATGCGCCAAAGGTGCCGTGCACTTCGGAGACACCCTCGATTGACTTCAGTTCCGAGATTACTGCCTCCTCGGATCCCAGCTCGCAGTTTATGAGGACGTATGCTGTTGCCATCACTGCTCAACTCCCGATTTCATAATAAAAAATAAAACCTGAAATATATAAGAATAATTAAAAATGATTATATATCAATCCAGGTTTCAGGCGCTGCCATGTAAATGTGTTTGGTGGGAGCGCGGGATTTTTAAAAATCATAAAGCCCCCCTCATGACCGCCTCCAGGTCCCCGACGGTCTTTGCCGCGGCGATCCCCGACCGCAGCCTGACCCCGCCGCGCAATCCCCGGGTAAAGCGGATCGCCTGGTTCTTGACGTTCGCAAACTTGATGGCAAAGCCCCTGGTCAGTTCCAGGTACTCGAAGAACGCCTCCAGCCGGTCCGCGGCCGAGCGCTCCTCGTAGGAGCCCGTCTCCAGGTAGTCGTTGATCTGCTCGAAGAGGAACGGGTTCCCCATCGCGCCCCTGCCCACCATGACGTAGTCGCAGCCGGTGTATTCCAGCATCGCCCCGGCGTCCTCCGGCGTCACGATGTCCCCGTTGCCCACTATGGGGACGCTTGCCGTCTGCTTTAGCTCCTTTATCATCTTCCAGTCGGCCCTTCCGGAGTATCCCTGGCTCACGGTCCTGGGGTGCAGCGTGATCATCTGGATGCCGCGGTCCTCGGCCATTCCGGCAACGTCCATGAACAGGCGCCGGGACGCGTCGGTGATCCCCAGCCGGATCTTCAGGGTCACGGGCTTGCTGGTCGCGCCGACCAGCGCGTCGAAGATCTGCCCCGTCAGGCCCGCCTCCTGGAGGAGGGCCCCGCCCGCCATCTGCCGCGTGATGTGGGGCGCGGGGCAGCCCATGTTGTAGTCTATGATGTCGAAGAACGGCTCGACGATCCCCGCGGCCGCCTTCAGGGACTCGATGTCGGAGCCGAACAGCTGCACGGACAGCGGCCGCTCCTCCTCGGAGTACTCTAGGAACTCCCGTATCGTCCTGCTGTCCCGCCTCAGCTGCCTTTCCTTGGCAACGATGCTGTGTATGCTGGTGAACTCGGTCACCACCAGGCCCGCGCCCCGCCTCCTGCACTGGAGCCTCAGGGCAGGGTCGCTGACTCCGGCCATCGGCGCCAGGAACGCCTTGCTGGAGAATTTCGGGAGCATCCCCCGGTTACCGGGGCGCGGCCATGCCTGCCATCGGGCTACGGGTCCGGGCAGCCGTCGGCGTCCATGTAGCCGTCAAAGTCTTCCGGCTCCAGGGGGCACGCGTCTTCGTCGTTGATTATGCTGTCGAGGTCGTCGTCGTGGAAGGGCCTCTGCTGCTCAGGGACCGTGTCGGGGCAGCCGTCGGAGTCGTAGTACTTGTTCCAGGTCTCGGGGCTGACGGGGCAGGAATCAAGCGCGTCGGGGTAGCCGTCCCGGTCGGAGTCGGACGCGGCCGGCGACGCGGACTGCGCGGCCCTCGTGTCGGGGCAGCCGTCCCAGTCCAGGTACTGGTTATAGTTCTCCGGCGAGCCCACGCACTGGTCGCGCCGGTCCTCGATGCCGTCGCCGTCGGAGTCGGGGAACCCGTACTCCTCCACCGCGTCTGCGGGGGCGCTGTCGGGGCAGCCGTCGTCGTCCTGGAACCGGTTGTAGGTCTCGCGCTCCGATGGGCAGGCGTCTATCGCGTCGGGCTTGCCGTCCATGTCGCCGTCTGCCAGCGGGATGTAGTCGTCGGGGCAGCCGTCGCCGTCAAGCACCCCGTTGTACGTCTCCGGCTGGGAGGGGCAGTGGTCTGCCGCGTCCATGATGCCGTCGCCGTCGGAGTCGTAGGCGGCCCTGTCGTCGGCCACGGAGTCGGGGCAGCCGTCCGCGTCCCGGAACATGTTCCAGGTCTCGGGGCTCTCGGGGCACGAGTCAACGTCGTTGGCGATCCCGTCGCCGTCGGCGTCGGCGGTTACGGCGTAGGCGACCATGTCGGGGCAGCCGTCGCCGTCGCGGAACCCGTTGAAGTTCTCGCGCACCGAGGGGCAGGCGTCCGCGTCGTCGGGTATGGTGTCATAGTCGGTGTCGGCCCTCCCCGGCGAATAGTACCCGGGCGCCTCGGGGCAGCCGTCGCCGTCAAGCACGCCGTTGAAGTTCTCCGGCGAGTCCACGCACTGGTCGCGCCGGTCCTCGATGCCGTCGCCGTCGGAGTCGGGGAACTCGTACGCCGGCGCGCCGGAGGCGACGCTGTCGGGGCAGCCGTCGCCGTCCTGGAACCTGTTCCACGTCTCGGGGGCTGCGGGGCACGAGTCGGCGGGGTCTGGGATCCCGTCGAGGTCCGAGTCGGACGTCGGCGCGAGCCTGTCGGGGCAGCCGTCGGCGTCATAGAGACCGTTGTAGGTCTCCGGCCGGTTCGGGCACAGGTCGGCCGCGTCCGGCACCCCGTCGCCGTCGGAGTCGTAGGCGACCCTGCCGTCGGCCACGGAGTCGGGGCAGCCGTCGCCGTCCTGGAACCTGTTGTAGGTCTCCATTGCGGCGGGGCACAGGTCGTCATACCCGAGGATGCCGTCGCCGTCGGTGTCCACCGCGGGCCGGTAGGCCACGGTGTCCGGGCAGCCGTCGGCGTCCTGGAACTTGTTGAAGTTCTCGCGCTCCAGGGGGCAGGCGTCCGCGTCGTCGGGTATGGTGTCATAGTCGGTGTCGGCCCTCCCCGGCGAATAGTACCCGGGCGCCTCGGGGCAGCCGTCGCCGTCAAGCACGCCGTTGAAGTTCTCCGGCGAGTCCACGCACTGGTCGCGCCGGTCCTCGATGCCGTCGCCGTCGGAGTCGGGGAACTCGTACGCCGGCGCGCCGGAGGCGACGCTGTCGGGGCAGCCGTCGCCGTCCTGGAACGAGTTGTACGTCTCCGGCCGGTCCGGGCACGAGTCGGCGGGGTCTGGGATCCCGTCGCCGTCCGTGTCGGGCACCATGGTGCTGTCCGGGCAGCCGTCGGCGTCCTGGAACGAGTTGTACGTCTCCGGCCGGTTCGGGCACGAGTCGGCCGCGTCCATGATCCCGTCGCCGTCGGAGTCATAGGCGACCCTGCCGTCGGCCACGGAGTCGGGGCAGCCGTCGCCGTCCTGGAACCTGTTGTAGGTCTCCATTGCGGCGGGGCACAGGTCGTCAGGTCCGAGGATGCCGTCGCCGTCTGTGTCCACGGATGGCTGGTAGGCCACGGTGTCCGGGCAGCCGTCGTCGTCCTGGAACCTGTTGAAGTTCTCGCGCTCCAGGGGGCAGGCGTCCGCGTCGTCGGGTATGGTGTCATAGTCGGTGTCGGCCCTCCCCGGCGAATAGTACCCGGGCGCCTCGGGGCAGCCGTCGCCGTCAAGCACGCCGTTGAAGTTCTCCGGCGAGCCCACGCACTGGTCGCGCCGGTCCTCGATGCCGTCGCCGTCGGCGTCGGGGAACTCGTACGCCGGCGCGCCGGAGGCGACGCTGTCGGGGCAGCCGTCGCCGTCCTGGAACGAGTTGTACGTCTCCGGCCGGTCCGGGCACGAGTCGGCAACGTCCATGATCCCGTCGAGGTCCGAGTCGGACGTCGGCGAGAGGCTGTCGGGGCAGCCGTCGGCGTCATAGAGACCGTTGTACGTCTCCGGCCGGTTCGGGCACAGGTCGGCAACGTCCATGATCCCGTCGCCGTCGGAGTCGTAGGTGGCCTGGCCGCCGTCGGGGGGCACGTCGGGGCAGCCGTCGCCGTCCTGGAACCGGTTGTAGGTCTCCTTTACGGTGGGGCAGCCGTCCAGGTGATCCTGGATCCCGTCGTTGTCGGCGTCGTACCAGGGCACGAAGTCGGCCGGGCAGCCGTCTATGTTGCTGCCGTACTGCGGGTCATAGTCCTCCAGCAGGTAGGGGCACATGTCGTCGGCGTCCGGCACCCCGTCGCCGTCGCTGTCGGCTGCCGCGAGGGCCGGTCCGGGCACCATGCCGATGGTGGAGGTTAGCAGAAGCAGGAATCCCAGCAGGCAGTGTTTTTTCATGGCCACGGGCTCCTATGGGTCGGGGCAGCCGTCGGCGTCCATGTCGCCGTCAAAGTCTTCCGGCTCCAGGGGGCACGCGTCGTCGGCGTTGATTATGCTGTCGAGGTCGTCGTCGTGGAAGGGCCTCTGCTGCTCAGGGACGGAGTCCGGGCAGCCGTCGGCGTCGTTGTACTTGTTCCAGGTCTCGGGGCTGACGGGGCAGGAATCAAGCGCGTCGGGGTAGCCGTCCCGGTCGGAGTCTACGACCTGGGAGGCCGTCGGTTCAGCCGCCCTCGTGTCGGGGCAGCCGTCCCAGTCCAGGTACTGGTTATAGTTCTCCGGCGAGTCCACGCACTGGTCGCGCCGGTCCTCGATGCCGTCGCCGTCGGAGTCGGGGAACTCGTACGCCGGCGCGCCGGAGGCGACGCTGTCGGGGCAGCCGTCGTCGTCCTGGAACCGGTTGTAGGTCTCGCGCTCCGATGGGCAGGCGTCTATCGCGTCGGGCTTGCCGTCCATGTCGCTGTCGATCAGCGGGACGTAGTCGTCGGGGCAGCCGTCGCCGTCAAGCACCCCGTTGTACGTCTCCGGCTGGGAGGGGCAGTAGTCTGCCGTGTCCATGATCCCGTCGCCGTCGGAGTCCGCCGCGAGCTTGTTGTCCGCCACGATGTCCGGGCAGCCGTCGGCGTCCTGGAACATGTTCCAGGTCTCCCTTGCGGCGGGGCAGGCGTCGGCGTCGTCCATGATTCCGTCCCCGTCAGAGTCGGAGACCGTGCCATAGTACAGGAAGTCCGGGCAGCCGTCGTCGTCCTGGAACTTGTTGTAGCGTTCTGCGGCCATCGGGCATTCGTCGTAGGCGTCGGGGTTGCCGTCAAAGTCAGAATCGAGCAGCTCCCCGCCGTCCGTGCCGGGCACGTCGGGGCAGCCGTCCCAGTCCAGGTACCCGTCATAGTTCTCCGGCGAGTCCACGCACTGGTCGCGCCGGTCCTCGATGCCGTCGCCGTCGGAGTCGGGGAACTCGTACGCCGGCGCGCCGGAGGCGACGCTGTCGGGGCAGCCGTCGTCGTCCTGGAACCGGTTGTAGGTCTCGCGCTCCGATGGGCAGGCGTCTATCGCGTCGGGCTTGCCGTCCATGTCGCTGTCGATCAGCGGGACGTAGTCGTCGGGGCAGCCGTCGCCGTCAAGCACCCCGTTGTACGTCTCCGGCTGGGAGGGGCAGTAGTCTGCCGTGTCCATGATCCCGTCGCCGTCGGAGTCCGCCGCGAGCTTGTTGTCCGCCACGATGTCCGGGCAGCCGTCGGCGTCCTGGAACATGTTCCAGGTCTCTGGCGCGAACGGGCAGGAGTCGGCCGCGTCCGGCACCCCGTCGCCGTCGGTGTCATTGGCAGTGGGATAGTCGACCGTGTCGGGGCAGCCGTCGCCGTCCTGGAACCCGTTGAAGTTCTCGCGTTCCGAGGGGCACGAGTCGGCCGCGTCCGGTATGGTGTCGTAGTCGGAGTCGGCGTCCGTGACAGATACGGCTCCCGGCACGTCGGGGCAGCCGTCCCAGTCCAGGTACCCGTCATAGTTCTCCGGCGAGTCCACGCACTGGTCGCGCCGGTCCTCGATGCCGTCGCCGTCGGAGTCTGGGAACTCGTACGCCGGCGCGCCGGAGGCGACGCTGTCGGGGCAGCCGTCGCCGTCTTGGAACATGTTCCAGGTCTCCGGGACGGCGGGGCACGAGTCGGCGGGGTCGGGGATCCCGTCGAGGTCCGAGTCGGACGTCGGCGAGAGGCTGTCGGGACAGCCGTCGGCGTCAGACAATCCGTTGAACGCCTCCGGCCGGTTCGGGCACAGGTCGGCCACGTCCATGATCCCGTCGCCGTCGGCGTCGTAGGTGGCCTGGCCGCCGTCGGGGGACGCGTCGGGGCAGCCGTCGGCGTCCTGGAACCGGTTGTAGGTCTCCTTTGCTGTGGGGCAAGCGTCCAAGTGGTCCTGGATCCCGTCATAGTCCGCGTCGTACCAGGGCACGAAGTCCGCCGGGCAGCCGTCTATGTTGCTGCCGTACTGCGGGTCATAGTCCTCCAGCAGGTAGGGGCACCTGTCGGCGGAGTTTGGCACCCCGTCGCCGTCGCTGTCGGCCTCTGCGAGGACGGGGCCTGGCACCATGCCGATGGTGGAGGTTAGCAGAAGCAGGAATCCCAGCAGGCAGTGTTTTTTCATGGCCACGGGCTCCTATGGGTCGGGGCATCCGTCGGCGTCCATGTCGCCGTCAAAGTCTTCCGGTTCGGAGGGGCACATGTCAGAGTCGTTGATTATGCTGTCCAGGTCCGTGTCATGCTTATATCGTGACTGTTCGGGAACGGTGTCCGGGCAGCCGTCGGCGTCCTGGTACTTGTTCCACGATTCCCTGTCGTACGGGCACGCGTCCTTGCCGTCGACTATCCCGTCGCCGTCGGCGTCGGACCTCATGTTGCCCACCGGAACCATGTCGGGGCAGCCGTCATAGTCGACATACCTGTTCCAGACTTCGTCCTGGGTAGGGCACAGGTCCATCGTGTCGGCGACCCCGTCGCCGTCGGCGTCGGGCTGGGTGGTGTCGATGTCCGGGCAGCCGTCCGTGTCGTCCATCCCGTTGAACGTCTCCGCGCTCATGGGGCACCGGTCGGCGGCGTCGGGGATTCCGTCATTGTCGGAGTCCACCACGGCCGACTCCGTTATAAAGTCCGGGCAGCCGTCGTCGTCCTGGAACATGTTGTAGGTCTCTGCGGACAGCGGGCAGGCGTCTATCGCGTCGGGCTTGCCGTCCATGTCCCTGTCTACCAGCGGGATGTAGTCGTCCGGGCAGCCGTCGCGGTCAAGCACCCCGTTGTACGTCTCCGGCTGGGAGGGGCAGTAGTCCATGAAGTCGTTTATCCCGTCAGAGTCCGAGTCGGGCGTGGCCTTGTTGTCCGCCGTCGTGTCGGGGCACCCGTCGGAGTCCTGGAACATGTTGTAGGTCTCCCTTGCCATGACGCACTGGTCGGCGCTGTCGGGTACGCCGTCTGAGTCAGAATCCATGTCCGGCGCGTAGGGCAGGAGGTCCGGGCAGCCGTCGTCGTCCTGGAACTGGTTGTACCGCTCCCTGTCCGACGGGCACGCGTCTGCCGAGTCGGGTATCCCGTCCATGTCGGAGTCCGTTTGCAGGACGCTGTCGGGGCAGCCGTCGTTGTCAAGGTACCGGTTCCAGGTCTCGGGCGACATGGGGCACCTGTCTATCGAGTCCGGTATTCCGTCGTTGTCGGAGTCGGTGACGGAGACGTCGGGGCAGCCGTCGCCGTCCTGGAACGAGTTAAAGGTCTCGGCTTCGGTGGGGCACCTGTCTGACAGGTCCGCGATCCCGTCGCCGTCAAAGTCCGAGGGGGCGATTCCCGGGACGCTGTCCGGGCAGCCGTCGTCGTCCTGGAACGCGTTGTACCTTTCGGGCGCCATCGGGCAGGCGTCCAGGGCGTCCAGGATCCCGTCCATGTCCCTGTCTACCAGCGGGACGTAGTCGTCCGGGCAGCCGTCGCGGTCAAGCACCCCGTTGTACGTCTCCGGCTGGGAGGGGCAGGAGTCCATGAAGTCGTTTATCCCGTCAGAGTCCGTGTCCGGCGCGTACCTGTTGTCCGCCGTCAGGTCCGGGCAGCCGTCGTCGTCCTGGAACTTGTTGTAGGTCTCCCTTGCCATGACGCACTGGTCGGCGCTGTCGGCGATCCCGTCCCGGTCGGTGTCCCTGTCCACGGAGTACGGGGGTATGTCGGGGCAGCCGTCGTCGTCCTGGTACTTGTTGTACCTTTCGGGCGCCATCGGGCAGGCGTCGTCGCCGTCATTTATCCCGTCGCCGTCGGAGTCGCCGCCGGCCCCGGCGAAGGACGGGGCCTTGTCGGGGCAGCCGTCGTAATCGGAAAACATGTTGAAGGTTTCGGGCTGGCCGGGGCACACGTCGAGCCGGTCCGCGATCCCGTCGCCGTCGGAGTCGGAGAATGGCGAGTCCAGCGCCGCGTCGGGGCAGCCGTCCACGTCAAGATAGCCGTTGTACGTCTCGGGCTGGTCCGGGCAGGAGTCGTCGGCGTCGCCTATGCCGTCGTTGTCTGCATCGCTGAACGGGTCGGACGTCGAGTCGGGGCACCCGTCGGAGTCCTGGAACATGTTGTAGACCTCCGCCTTGAGCGGGCACTGGTCCAGCGCGTCGTTGACCCCGTCCCTGTCGCGATCCGAGACGGAGTTCAGGTCGTCCGGGCAGCCGTCGCGGTCAAGCACCCCGTTGTACGTCTCCGGCTGGGAGGGGCACAGGTCCGCTATGTCGGCAAACCCGTCCCCGTCGCTGTCGGGCAGCCCGCCGGATCCGGAGCCCGGCACGCTGTCGGGGCAGCCGTCGTCGTCCTGGAACAGGTTGTACTGCTCCCTCAGGTTCGGGCACTGGTCGACGTGATCCTGGATCCCGTCATAGTCCTCGTCGTACCACGGGATGAAGTTGGACGGGCACCCGTCAACCTTGCCCTCGCCGTCCTCCTGTAGGTTCGGGCACAAGTCCGCCGAATCGTCCACGCCGTCACGATCCAGATCGGACGCGGCGTGCACCGTGCTGATTGGAACGCTGGTTAATACAGATGCAAGTAGGAATAGGAAACCGAACATGTGTGTTTTTTTCAAGCCTACAGTTACCTTGGGGATCCAGTTATTAAACCTCACTCTACAGTCAAGCGAAAAACGCACCGAACTGGTCAAAACCCGCCCGCCCCAAACTGATCGCGGGTGCGGCGCCGGCGGGGCATCCCGGGCGGCGATCCGGGAAGCTCCGGGACGCGCCGCCCGGCATGCAAGATCCGCGGCGGCCCGTGGGAGATCCGGCGGGATCAACTTAAGTAAACCGGGGCGGAACTTCCAGCATGAGCTGCTCGGGCGAGGTGGTCGGGGACGGCGGGGACCTCATCCAGATCAGGCCGTCCATATCGCGGCAGCTGAAAAAAGCAAAGTACGGGGTCTCGGACCACTCCACGGTGGGGCTGTGCCACTGGACCAAGAAGTCGTTCAGGCACGAGGGCAGCTGCTACAAGCACAAGTTCTACGGGATCTCGACGCACAGGTGCATGGAGTTCTCGCCTGCCGGGATGCACTGCGAGAACCGCTGCGTCTACTGCTGGAGGCCCATGGAGTTCTACGACTCGCTGAAGATGGACGAGGGCAGGGTGGCCGGCCCCGAGGAGATCATGGAGCGCCTGGCAGAGGAGCGCAGGAGGCTGATCATGGGGCACTACGGCGACTCCAGAAGCGACAGGCAGAGGCTGGACGAGTCCCTGCTGCCAAGCCACTACGCCATATCGCTGTCCGGCGAGCCCACCATGTACCCCAGGCTGCCGGAGCTGATAAGGCACCTCAAGTCGCTGGAGGCGACAAAGTCGGTCTTTCTCGTGACTAACGGGCAGGAGCCCGACATGATCGAGCGCCTGCGGGACGAGGACGCGCTGCCGACCCAGCTGTACCTGTCCACCAACGCCGCCGACTACGAGTCCTTCGCGAGGATCAACCGGCCGCGGTACGACGACTCGTGGGAGCGGTGGAACAGGACGCTCGGGATGCTGAGGGGGCTGGACACCAGGACGGTCCTGCGGATAACGCTCATCCGCGGGTACAACGACCAGGCGGACATGGTGCCGGCGTTCGCGTCGATGGCGAGGGAGTCAGGCCCGCACTTTATCGAGGTAAAGTCCTACATGCACGTGGGCCGGTCGACGAGCAGGCTGGAGCACTCAGACATGCTGGAGATGGACGAGGTGAGGGGGATAAGCCGCGGCATCGCGGAAAAGAGCGGGGCGTTTTCCGTGATGGACGAGAGCTGCGTCTCGCGGATAGTCGTGCTGCAGAACGGCGAGAGGTTCATCGACCGCTGGATTCCCGCGCGCGCAGGTACCAGCTAGAGAACTTCCTCATCGCCATGAACCTGTGCGACACCGCGTTCTTCCCCGGCAGCTGCGCAAACGTCATCCGCGTCCCGCGCGGGACGAAGATCGGGTCGTAGCCCCACCCGTCCCCCCTCGGCGCCCTCGCGATGCTGCCCGGGAGCTCGGCCCCGAACGACCGGGAGGCGTCCTCGGAGCAGAACGAGATCACCGAGACGAACCTGGCGCCCCTGTCTTTTTTCAGCAGCCGCAGTATGCCGTCGTTGCCTATGGTCCGGAAGGCGTACGACGAGAACGGGCCGGGGAACCCCGAGAGCCCGTCGATGAAGAGCCCGTCGTCCTCCACTATCACCGGCCTCCCCATCATGCCAAAGGCGCTGCGGGCCTTGTGCTCGGCGATCTCCCTGATCGAGTCGGACTGGACCTCCGGCAGCGCGGCCCGGCCGAAGCCGAGCCGGATCCCGAGTCCCGCCGCGATGGACCGCGCCTCCAGGTACTTGTTGCGGTTGGAGGACACGAAGAGGAGATCAGACGACTTTGGCATACCTACCACGGCTCTCGATCACGGACACGAGGCCCGTTATTTTAGCGTAATACGCCGCCCCCGCCGCCGACCGGTACCCCGCGAGGAACTTCCTCCACGCCCGCTCCATGATGCCGGCGTGGGCGCTGTTGAGGATCTCCTTTATCAGGCGCAGGTCGATCGCGTGGTCCTCTGGCTTGGACGTCCTCTGGGAGAGGCCAAAGTCCAGCACGTAGACCGTCCCCTCGTGGTAGACAAAGTTGGAGGTGGTCAGGTCCCCGTGCATGAGGCCGTTCCTGTGCATGGTGCCCACCAGGCGCCCGATCTCCCCGGAGAGCTCGACTATCCGGGGGCCTGGCAGGTCGTGGACGGGGGTTCCCGGTATGTTCTGCATCACTATGGAGCAGTCCCCCAGGTTCACGAAGCGCACCAGCGGGGCCGGCACCCCGAACGACTTTACGTCGGCGAGCGCCCGGGACTCCCTTACGGTGCGCTGCCTGCGGAGCTTCGCGTCGAGGAGGGCGTTCCTGTAGCCCTTGGCCTTCCTGACCTTGAGGACGGCCTCGGCGCCGTTCCACGACCCCATGTAGAGGTCGGCCTCGGCGCCCTTCTTTAGCAGCCTCATCACACCGGTGATCGCGGCCTGATAATTTAGGGGTTGTTGCGGCACGCGCCGCGCCGCCCGCGGGGCGCGCCTGCTGCCGGGGCGGGGCCTTCAGTAAAACTATTACCTGCCAAGGGCCGCTGGAAGCGTAGTGGAAGAGAACGAGAAGAGGCTAAAGCAGGAGGACTGCAACGAGGACAGCCTGGGCGCCGGGATCCTGACCCTCACCAACAGGAGGCTGGCCTTCGACAAGACGCAGGCAAGGATGATGGACTTTTCCAAGCATTTCGGGGACACCGTCGTGGACGTCCCGCTGAAGGACGTCGCCAAGGCGTGGAGGGAGGGGCTCCTGATAAAGAAGGTGTGCTTTACCGCGAACACCGGGGACGGGCAGCAGACGTTCAAGTTTGGCGTCTTTAACACCAAGGACTGGCTCAAGAGCATAGACAGGGCGCTGGACGAGTCCCGCGGCGGGTAGGCCGGCGCGCGCGCCGCCCTAGTAGGCGACCCTCACGGTGTCAAGGCGCCACGACTGGGTGACGAACGTCTCCTCGAGCGGCGCGCCGGGGCCCGCCTGGGACTCGAGCAGCCCGGTCCAGCAGATCTGGCTCCCGCAGTCGCCCGAGAACTTTGGCGGCACGACGAACAGCCTGCTGCCGTGCCGCCTGCAGACGTCCTGCAGCATCTCCGACAGCCTGCGGTTCGCCGCGACCCCGCCCACCACCATCAGCTCCTTCTTTTCGGTGAACGACAGCGCCCTCTCCACCGCCTCGCCCACCATCGCGAAGGCCGTCTCCTGCAGCGAGAAGCACGCGTCGTTCCTGTTCTTCCTGGCGGCCGCCTTTGTCGCAGACAGGAGCCCGGAGAACGACACGTCGTTGCCCTTGACGGAGTAGGGCAGCTGGACGTAGCCCGACGCGCGGGACGCCAGGGCCTCGATGTCCCTCCCGCACGGGGACGCAAATCCCACCGACCTCCCAAACTGGTCGAGCAGCTGCCCCAGAGTGATGTCGAGCGTCTCGCCGAAGACGCGCCACTGCATGTTCGTGAACGCGAGCAGCATGGTGTGGCCCCCCGACACCAGGAGCACGAGCGGGTTCCTGGCGCCGGTGAGGAGCTTCCCAAGGTCGATGTGGCCTATCGCGTGGTTCACCGGGTAGATGGGGATCTTGTAGTACGACGACAGGGAGCGCGCCACCACCGCCCCCACCCGGAGGCACGGCCCCAGCCCGGGCCCCGCCGCGTACGAGACCACGTCCAGGTCCCTTATGCCGACCCCCGCCTCCTCGAGGCACTCTGAGAGCACCGCCGGGCTGTTCTCGACGTGGTGCCGCGAGGCCTCCCTGGGGTGGATGCCCTCCCCGTCCGGCGGCCGGTAGATCCTCCTGACGTCGGACAGGATCCTGCCCGACTTTCCCTCCTTCTCCATCACCGCGCAGGAGAACGTGTGCGCGGTGCTTTCGACCCCGAGTCCCAGCATGCTATCCCCTGCTCTGCGTCGAGACGATCTTGATCACGTCCCCGTGCTGGAGCCGGTGGTCCCCCCCTATGCGCTGCTTCGTCTTGCAGTCGATGGCGTGCAGGAACCCCCTTGCGATGTCCGCGTGGACCTCCCCCGCGAGGTCCCTCGCGGTAAAGCCCCCTGGAACCAGCTTCGCGTCGGGCAGGACGTCCCCGTCCTTGTTCGTGAGCTTTGCCTCGTCCTCGACCGGGTATACCGCCATGAACCCCAGCAGCTCAAAGACCGCGGCGTTGAGGACCTGCTGGACGCCGGTGGACGAGATCTTCGAAAAGACGCCGCGCACGAGGTCGAGCGCCTTCTTTTGCGGGGCCGAGATGTCGCCGCCCGCCGTGAACCCGCCGTCGCCCGGGGCGTAGCTTACGATGCCGGCCTTGGAGGCCTTCCGCAGCAGCAGCTCGGCCTCCGCGCTGCACGGGATGGCCGGGGGGCCCGCGATCTTCTTGATCACGCCCAGGTCCGGGCAGAGGTCCGCCTTGTTTGCGGCGATTATGATCGGCTTGGCGCCGCGCCTCAGCTCCCTGGCAAACTCCAGCAGGTCCGGGCCGGCCCAATCCTTGGGGTTTCTCGACGCCAGGTTCAGCCGCTGCAGGACGCCTTGGACGTCGAAGTCCCTGATGCCCAGGCCGGTGAAGCGCTTCGCGATCCCGTCGGCCAGCTTGGCCCTCTTCTGGTCGACCTCGCGGGTTATCCTGTCCCAGTCCCTGCCCAGGATGTCCAGGAACCACTGGTCGAACTCGTCGTGCACGAACTCGACGTCCTCCAGCGGGTCGTGGGAGCCCGCGGGCACGGGCTGCCCCTGGATGTCGGTGGTCCCCGCGATGTCCACCACGTGGATCAGGACGCTTGCCTGCCTGGCGTCGTCGAGGAACTGGTTCCCCAGCCCCTTTCCCTCGTGGGCCCCCGGCACCAGCCCCGCTATGTCGACCAGCTTGACCGGTATGTGGCGCACGCCGCCCCGGCACAGCGGGTTCTGGTGGGCCACGCCGAAGTGCCTGCAGGCGCAGTCCGCCTGGACGTGGGCCACGCCGACGTTCGGGTCGATGGTGGTGAAGGGGAAGTTCCCGGTGGGGACTGCAGTCTCGGTAGCCGCCGAGAAAAAGGTCGACTTGCCGACGTTGGCTTTTCCTAGCAGGCCGATTTGCACGCTTTGAAGGCCACCCGTGCACTTATTAGTATTAAGGTGGCGGCGCGCCGCGTTTGGAAACCGTTTAATCCGGCGCGGGGGCTGGTACCGCATGTCGATAGTGCTCACCGGGACGCCGGGCGTCGGAAAGCACACGGTCGCCGGGAAGCTCGCCGGCAGGCTGGGGCTCGGGGTCGTCGACGTCAACCTAGTGGCCCGGGAGTCCGGGCTGGTCGGGCCCGGCGGCGACGTGGACGTGCGGGGGCTCGCCGCGGCCATGGGCGAGAGGCTGGCGGCGCCGGCCCTGGTGGTGGGCCACCTGGCGCCGTACGTGCTGTCCCCGGGGCAGGCCAGGCGCGTCATAGTCCTGCGGAGGGACCCGTACGGGCTGCTTGCGACGTACGCAGGCAGGGGGTACTCCGAGGAGAAGAGCACGGACAACGCCGGGAGCGAGATACTGGGGGTGATCCTCCACGACGCGAGGGGCAGGTTCGGGGACATGGTCGTCCAGGTGGACGCGTCGGACGGGGACGCTGCGCTGCGGAAGGCGGAGGACGCCGCGTCCGGGGGGTGGGGCGGCGACGAGGTCGACTGGCTCGGGCTGGTGGCGCGCAACGGGGACCTTGGGAAGTTTTTTCCTTATTGATTAAATAACGCCCCCCGGTGGCTATGGTGGATTGTTCGAGATTGCGAAGAGCGACCTGCGCGGCAGGATAGGCACGCTGCACACGAACCACGGCAAGGTGGAGACGCCGGCGTACGTGCCGGTGATACACCCCGCGAAGCAGAGCATCCCCGCGAGTAAGATCAGGGACATGGGCTTCGACATGGTGATCACGAACGCGTACATCGCCAGGAACAGGTACGGCGGCGAGGCCGTGGAGAGGGGGATCCACGACATACTCGGGTTTGACGGCGCCGTCATGACGGACTCGGGGGGGTACCAGGTCCTCGAGTACGGGGACGTCGGCGTGACGCCGCCCGAGATGGCAGGGTTCGAGAGGGGTATAATGACGGACTTCGCGATACCCCTGGACAGGCCCACCGGGTTCGGGCTCGACAGGAGGACGGCGGGCGGGCACGTGAGGCACACGCTGAGGGCGTCGCGGGAGGCGCTCGCGGAGAGCGAGGACAACGGCCAGATATGGATCGGCCCGGTGCAGGGCGGCGAGCACTTTGACCTCGTGAGGAGATCCGCGAGGGGCCTGCTGGACGCGGGCTTTGGGATGCTCGCCCTGGGCAGCCCCGTCGAGTTCATGGAGTCGTACGAGTACGGGCTGCTGGCAAGGATGATAGCCGCGGCGAAGGGCGAGATGCCGCACTCCGTCCCGCTCCACCTGTTCGGATCGGGCCACCCGCTGACCATACCGTTCTCGGTGGCGCTGGGGTGCGACACGTTCGACTCCGCGTCGTACATGCTGTACGCAAAGCACGGCAGGTACATAACGGAGGACGGGACCAGGCGCGTCGGCGACATGCTGGCGTTCCCGTGCAACTGCGCGGTCTGCTCCGACCACACGCCGGCGGAGGTGGCGCAGATGGGCGGGCCGGAGAGGGTCGACGCGGTGGCGACCCACAACCTCTACGCGATAAAGAACGAGGTGGACAAGGTAAAGCAGGCGATCTTCGAGGGGAGGCTGTGGGAGTACGTGATAAAGAAGGCCAGGGCGCACCCGAAGCTGTTCGAGGTCGTCGGCGTGTTTGCGGGCAACGCCGGGTTTTTCGCCGGGACCACCCCGGCGTTCAAGGAGAGGGCCATATTCCTGTACGACGGGACGGACCAGTTCCGCCCCGAGGTGCGGCGCTACCACGAGATTGCTGGCAACTTCAGGTCGGGCAAGAAGAAGCTGCTGATCACGAGGGAGTCGGCCGCCAGGCCGGCGTACCTGTCCGGCCAGTACGCCTCCCTGAGGGGCAGGCTCGCCGACATCGACGAGTTCCAGGTTTGCCAGTACAGCCCGCACCTCGGGATCATCCCGCTCGAGATATCCGACGTGTTTCCCGCCGCGCACCACGAGGCCGCGGCGGGCGACTTTGAGCCGGGCGACTTTCCCACGTTCGGCGAGACGTGGGCCAGGTTCCTGGGGAACAACAGTTTTTCGGACATATACTACGACAGGGGAGACCGGTTCCTGCGGCACTTTATGAGGAAGGTGCCAAGCGGCGTGAGGAAGCATTCGCTGAAGAAAAAATAAGAAAAAAAGTGTGCAAGAAGCGGGCTACAGGCCCGCGTCTTCTGCCCAGCCTTTTACGAAGACTCCGTTTTCGTGGAGGGGCACTGGTTGCCCAGCGGTGTAGTTCATAGGCCTCATCCAGAAGATGGACTTCGTCGGGCACACGCCTATGCATGCGCCGTCTGATATGCACCTCTCGGGATAGTAGACGAATGCCTTGCCCCTCTTCCAGCCTTCTACTGGTTTTACCCTAAGGACATCGGGACCAAGAGACGTACAGATCTCGACACAGAGTGCGCATCCGATGCATCTTTGCTCGTCAATGTCCGGCAGTATTGCGATTGGCATTACAGTATAGGTACTCGCCCGTTCCTATTTAAACTATGGTTGAAATCCATAACCCTGTTATGGAGCCGATCGCCGGGCGCGCGCAGGCTCCCGTCCCTAGAAATTAAAAAACAAAAAGATGGCGTGTTTCACGCTTATTTTCGCATTGCGTCGATTTGGCCGGAGGTTATCCAGTCAAGCAGTTCAGCTGAAGAAGGATTCAGGTCCGCCTTCTGGCTCATCAGATTGTGCACCCAAATCCAGTTAATCTGGTTAAGAAGTGGCTTGTTGGCTTCGTCGCCAGCTCTTACCTTGGCAACAACGCTCTGGTCTTGCTGCTGTAACCACTCTTGGTAGCTTCTTCCCATGATGATTGGATCTTAGCTTGCACTAATTAAAGTTTGTGCAGATTCCGTGGTTGGAACAATTAACGCGCCCGTTGCAAGGGTTTTAATGTAGAGGCAAAACCATGCAATTTCTTGATTGTGAAAGTATTGGGGGCCGCAAACGAGGTCGGGCGATCCGGGTTCCTGGCCAAGTGCGACGGGGCCAACATCCTGATGGACTACGGGGTGATGCTCGGCCGGCGCGACAGGCCCCCGGCGCACCCCGCGCACGTAAAGCCCAAGGACCTCGACGCCATAGTGATCACCCACGCCCACCTGGACCACTCCGGGAACGTCCCGTCGCTGTTCGTGAGCGGCAAGACCGACGTCTACGCGACCCCGCCCACGCTGGACCTCTCAAAGCTCCTGATAGAGGACATGATAAAGGTCAAGAAGAACGCTCACCCCTTCGACCTGCCGGAGATAAACAACATGATGCGGAGCGCAAAGCCGACCGGGTTCGGCGAGAAGATCAGGAAGGGCAACGCGTCGTTCGAGCTGCGGGAGTCGGGCCACGTGATCGGCGGGAGCACGGTCCTGGTGGAATCCGGCGGCAAGCGGCTCTTCTACACCGGCGACGTCAGGATCCCCGGATCGAGGATGCTGCGCGAGGCCGACCTGGACGTCGGGGACATCGACATGCTGATCACCGAGAGCACGTACTCGCAGACCGAGCAGGCGCCGAGGCGCGAGTCCGAGGAGGGGCTGGTCGAGTTCGCAAACGAGGTCATGGACAGGAAGGGCACGCTGTTCGTCCCGTCGTTCTCGGTGGAGCGCTCCCAGGAGATCGCGTGCATCCTCAGGGACGCCAACTTCAAGCACAGGATAATCATGGACGGGATGGCGCTGAAGGTGAACGACATAATGTTCAGGCACCCGGACTACCTAAGGGACCCGGACGTCTTTGCCGACGCGATCAACGGCGCCCTGGAGGTGAGGGGGCAGCGCGACAGGAAGAGGGCGCTGGAGGAGCCGTGCGTGGTGATATCCCCGGCTGGGATGCTGGTGGGAGGAAACGCGGTGTACTACCTGCAGCGCCTGGCGTTCGACAGCAGGAACGGCATCGCGCTGGTGTCGTACCAAGGCGAGGGCACGCCGGGCAAGAAGCTGCTGGAGACCGGCAAGGTGGAGACGAAGGGCAAGGACATGAAGGTCTCCGCTGAGGTCAAGAAGTTCGAGTTCTCCGGCCACTCCGGGAGGAGCGAGCTGTTCGACATGATCAAGAGGATCAAGGGGAACCCCAAGGTGCTGACGGTGCACGGGGACGCAGAGTCGTGCCAAAAGTTCGCCGAGGAGATCCACGAGAGGTTCGGGCTGGAAGCGCACGCGCCGTCCGTGAACGAAACCATACAGGTCTGAGTTGCCAGGCGCCGGCGCGATCAACCTGGACCACACCATAAACAGCGGCCAGGTTTTCCTGTGGAGGAGGGACGGCGGGTTCTGGTACGGCGTCGACGGGCAGAACGTCCTCAAGTGCGGCCCGGCGGGGGTGGTCAAGTCGTACCGCCGCGACCGGGACGATTTTTTCAGGACCGGCGACGACATGGGCGCCATAACGGGGTCCATCTCGAGGGACTCGGTGGTCAGGAGGTCCGTCGCGCGGTACCCCGGGCTGCGGCTGCTGAGGCAGGACCCGTTCCAGTGCTGCATCTCGTTCATCTCGTCGTCGAACGCCAGCATCCAGAAGATAAGGTCCGGGCTGGAGGGCCTCTGCAGGAGGTTCGGGGAGAGGGTGCGGTTCGACGGCCTGGAGTTCCGCCTGTTCCCGCGGCCCGAGAGGCTGGCAGGCGCGCCCGTCGGCAGGATCCGGGAGTGCGGGCTTGGCTACCGCTCGGGGTACGTCAGCCTGGCGTCGGGGATGGTCGCGGGCGGCGAGGTCGACCTCGGGGCGATGAGGGCCATGGGGTACGGCGCGGCCAAGGAGCGGCTGCTGGCCATGCCGGGCATAGGGAACAAGGTGGCCGACTGCATACTCCTGTTCTCGCTCGACAAGCCGGAGGCGTTCCCGCTGGACAGGTGGGTGATCAAGGTGCTGCAAAAGTACTACCCGGAGAAATTCGGGATCCCGGCGGGGTCGGTCACCGGCAGGCAGTACGGCCTGCTCCACGGCAGGATCGTCGACCACTTCGGCCCGTACGCGGGGTACGCGCAGCAGTTCCTGTTCAAGATGGAGAGGGAGGACGGCGGGAAGAAGTGGCTGTAGCGCGGCGCGTCGGCGGCGCGGCTCTAAACCCTTAAAATGGCAGCGGCGCCGTAGGTTCTTGGGCCCATAGCTCAGCATGGATAGAGTGTTGGACTTCTAATCCAATGGTCAAGGGATCGAAGCCCTTTGGGCCCGTGCAGTTCCGCGCCACGGTTTTGCTCTGTGGCGCGCGCCGGGGAGGGGATCCGAGTCGCGCTGCCCGCCGGAGCGGCGCGGCCCCGGCAGCGGATCCGGCGCGCCCTCGAACACGTCCCACCTGCAGCTCGGCAGGCACTCCAAGAGCACCTCCCGGGGGACAGGCCCTGCCTGTTGCAGGTGCGCCGCGTCCGTGATGAAAACGGGATCAAGCACGACACGCCAAACGTCCTACACAGCTGCATAGGAGAGATGCAGGCACCCATGCGGGCGATGCGCGGCAACGGGTGGATCAAGACCCCCAGGTTGATCCAATGTTTAACACTGACTGCACCATGATCCGCGGGGGGATCGTTCCGGTCAAAACGAACGGTTACTTGGTGTGTTAGCTATCGTGGCGCCACGCCAGACAAACTAAGGCAGTGGGAGTCGGAGCGGGCTTTCAATCGGGGTCTTTCTCGCAAACTGGCTTTTGGTGTTTGCTGGTTTCCAACCCAGGCCTTTCCCGGCACCGGAGCCACCCCGCGCCGGGCCGGGCCATCCAACCGGAAGGCTTGCCGGGGGCAGGCGGAGGCCGCGGCTGGACGCTACGCATGCTCTGCAAGCTGCGGGTACTTTTCGCCCAGCTTCGCAAGGAAGTCCCTGGTCTTCGTGGCGCATCCCGGTATCCCCCTCATGATCTTGACGTGCATCCCTATGTCGTCACGGTCGTACCTGCTCTCCATGGCCTTTAGCAGCGCCGGGAGGCGTTTCACGTACGCGTCATAGTACTCGGACCGGTGGCTGCCGGCAAACTCGTTGGAGTACGCGTCGAGCAGGTTCAGGTCACCGCTCTCCAGCGCCATCCGGGCCGCGTCGTCCGTCATTTTTTCATGCAAGAGTATGTCTATGCAGGTGTGCAAGTCCCCTCCCTCCTTGAGGTAGTCAAGCGTGGCCCCCAGTTCCGCGTCCCAGTCGTCGGCGGCCTCCTTGATCTTTTCATAGTAGCCCCAGTTGTGCGTCATGGCGAACATGTCGCGCAGCATGCCAACCAGGCCCGGATCGCCGTCCTGCTCCAGCAGGAATATCCGGATCCTCCCGAACCCCTCCGGGTCGCCGAATTTCCGCGACGCCCTCTTGGCGACCCGCAACGCCTTCCCCCTGTCGGTGTCCGCCAGGTACCAGATGTACTTTACGCACAGGCTCTTGCTCCGCATGTGGTGGCGCAGAAGAAAGTCCCCGAGCGAGCCGTCTTCGGACTTTTCCAGTAGCAGCGACGCGGCCTCCAGGACGTCGTCCCTGCCGCGCCGCGACTCCTTGGCCGGGACTGCCGGTTTGCGTCCCAGCTGGGACTCGAAGAGGGACATGCAGTACTTGGCATCCCCGTCGTCCCCGAGCACCTCGTACATCACCTCCAGGTGGGCCAGCGCGAAGCGGCGCGTCTCCTCCCGCATGTACCCCCTGAAGAAGTACAGCAGGTGCTCCCGCCTCCGGTCACGGTCCAGCCTGAGCTTGCGCACCAGCTCGGCGGTGAGACGCATCGCGCGCTGGAAGCGCCAGGTGTAGTACCGCTTCATGTCGTTTACGATGCCGATGTTGCCCGAGATGTGTTCGCACATCTTCCTGTAGACTTCCACCGCCTTCTCCGGGTGCCCGCGCTCCTCGTACCCCTCGGCCATGGCCTCGATCGACTCGAAGCGGACCTTGTTCTTGTCCGTGATGCGGCCGTTCTTGCCCTTTGCGTTATCGTACAGGCGGTCCAGCATGGCGCCGCATTTGCTAGTGGGCGGCATGGCTGGCCTGGGAGTCCTCGCAAACGGCGCGCCGCGGGATACCTTCCGGCCCCTCGCGTAGGCGCTCCTGATCACGTACCGCAGCGCGTCGTCATAGTCCGACACGTCCGGGTCTCCGTCCCCGCCATAAGACCCGCGGTCAGGGGCCTGCGGCAGTGCCGGCGCGTGCGCCGCGCGGCCCTCGAGCATGCCGAGGCCGCCCGTGGCCTCGTAGACGTGCAGCAGCACGGCCACCACGTGCTTGCAGTACCCGGCGCGGTTGTAGGGGCACGTGCAGCGGAAGCTCGTCCTCCCGCCGTGCCTCGATATGGACACGGAATACATCCGCCTCCCGCGCACCCTTGCCATCACAAAGTCGTCGCCGATCGACTGCAGGATCACCCGGCCCTGCTGGAAGTACAGGCACCCCCGGTCATACGAGCTCCCGGTCGCCAGGCTCCTTATCGCGTTCAGGTCGGATTGGCCGCCGTCCAACCACGATGGTGGGATCCGGCGCCTTACAAGTATTTTGGTAGTGGCAACATGCCGCGTAACCCTGCCCGAACCGCCCTTGCGGGGCCGTTTTTCGTGCAGGAAGACCGGATTGCGCCACAAATTACGGCCCCGCAACCGTTTTAATCTGGATCCGCGCACCCAACGCGTGGCGGGGAGGACCTACGGCACGGTGGATGTCAGGCCGAAGAGCACCATGCGCCATGACTCCAAGCACCACAGCATAGCGATCACCACGAGGCGCGACGTCGAGGAGGTCATAAAGAGCATCATACCGTCGCACGGCACGCGCCCCCTTACCGTGGAGGCGACCAGCGACAACGTGCGCCTCCTGAGCATGGTCCTCAGCGAGTACCCGATGCTGGTGGCGGGCAAGGACAGGTGGTACGGCCTGGTGATGGAAAAGGACGAGGCGAAGCACATGCAGGACCTCATCTCGGATCTTGCCCCGGTCACCCCCAACCCGAGGCGCTTCGCGGGGGTGCTCATGCCCTTCCAGAAGTACGGGCTGGACTTTCTTCTGAAGACCGACGGCAACGCGCTCGTGGCAGACGAGATGGGGCTGGGCAAGACCGTCCAGACGCTCGCCTTCGTGGCCCAGCGGCCGCAGTGCGTGCCGGTCGTGGTGGTGGCCCCCATCATCACGCTGGAGAACTGGAGGAGGGAGATACTCAGGTTCCTCAGGCTCGGGACTGGGGACAGGCGCGCCGAGCCGCGAATACGCATAATACGATCTGGCAAGGGGGGCGACCTGGGGCCGGCCGACTTTTACCTCATAAACTACGAGCTCGTGCACAAGCGCATAAACGACATACTGGCGGCGAACCCGAGGCTGGTGGTCTACGACGAGATCCAGAACCTGCGCCACACCAACACGTACAAGATCCACGCCTGCACCGAGCTCTCGGGCCACGGGTCCGTGGCGCACCGCATAGGCCTCTCCGGGACCCCCATATACAACAACGGCGAGGAGATGTTCAAGATAGCCGAGGTGGTAAAGCCCGGCATATTCGGCACCAAGGAGCAGTTCAAGGAAAGGTTCTTCGAGGTAGACGACGTCTACGGGACCGTGCGCTTCAAGCAGGAGGAGCTGTCCGAATTCCTGCGGAAAAACCTCATAATCAGGAGGAGGAAGACCGACGTGCTCAAGGACCTGCCAGAGAAGAACAGGCTCCAGCAGGTCGTCCCCATAGACAGCTCGATGTACGAGGAGAAGATAAGGGAGCTGTACGTCAAGATAGACGGCGCGAAGAGGGCCCTCGGCGCGGCGGCGGGGGGAATGGAGAAGAAGCGCAGGCTCGCCGAGTTCAATTCCCTGCTCCTGGAGATGAGGATCGAGGAGCGCCAGATAGCTGGGCTTGCCAAGGTGCCGCACGTGGTGGAGTACGTCAAGGGCCTCCTCGACGACTACCGGGAGGAAAAGATCGTCGTCTTCTGCCACCACAGGCGGGTGCACAAGGTCCTCCTCGACGGCCTGTGGAACCACGGCCCCCTGCAGATAATAGGCGGCCAGTCCGACGCCGCGAGGCAGGAGGCGATAGACAGCTTCCAGAATGCCGGACGCAGGAGGGTCATCATCTGCGGCCTGCGCGCGGGCAACGTCGGCATCAACCTCACGGAGGCGTCGTACGTGGTGTTTGCGGAGCTGGACTGGTCGCCGGCGGTGCACGCCCAGGCGGAAGACCGGCTGCACCGCATAGGGCAGAGAAACCGCGTCTTCTCGCACTACCTAGTGGGCGCGGGCACGTTTGACGAGTACATCGCAGACATGCTGACTGCCAAGGGCGACGTGATAAGGAAGGTGCTGGGGGACAAGGCCGAGGCCACCAACAACCGGAAGGCGTACGAGCTGCTGGAGAAGAGGTTCGGGTTTGGCTCGGGGCTCATCGCAGAGGAGCTTGCAAGAAAGCGGCAGGCAGACAGAAGATCGTAGGCGGGCCGGCACGGGCACGCCTGGCCGTGCGCCCTGCGCGCCCCCTAAACCCCGACACCCGCGCCACGTACCCGCCCGTCGCCGCGCGCGCAGGCGCGGGCCCCTCCGCGGCACCCGCGCCTGGCATGCTGGGGCGTCCAAAACCATTATACGTAAACGCCGGCTACCCGTACGCATGGAAGTCTTTGACGGGAAGAAGGCCGCCCAGGAGTACATGTCGCAGCATACCCTGGCATTCTCCACCCCGGAGCTGACCCTTATGCGGTTTGCCTTTTGGCTCGGGGATTCCGTGCCGGACCCGAAAGACAAGGACAAGGCCGTCCCCAGGATGATGACGTTCATGACCGAGCAGGACCTGGAGCCCGTCATGATCGACGACGGGAAATACGTGCCGAGCGGCGCGGTCAAGAGCACGGCGGCCTACGGCAACGCGTACAGCGAGCAGGTCCAGGGGGGGAAGTTTTGCGCCGAGTGCGGTAACGGCGTCTCTGACACGGCAAAATTCTGCCCGGAATGCGGGACGGTTGCCGAATAACCCACTTGATCAGACCTTGGCGCCGCACTTTGTGCAGAACTTTGCGTTGGGGCGCAGCCCGGCGCCGCAGGACGAGCACCCGCCCCCCGCTGCCGGGGCGGCCCTCTGCTGCACGAGCGCGGGATCGGGAGAGGGCAGCGTGCCGACCTTGCCGAACGCCTCCGCGGAGACTATTCCCGGCGGGGAGCCCCCCACCGGGTTTTGCGCGGTGCCGGCCCTGCCGGCCGGGGGCACCATGCCGCCCGCCATCATGCCTGGCTGCCCCATGCCGGGCATCAGCCCGGGGGACTGGGTGGCCCCCGAGCCCGTGCCGACTGCCTTCTTCAGCTCGAACAGCACCTTGATTGCCAGGAACTCCAGGGCGGAATACGCCACCACGTAGTCGCCCAGCTTCTGGAAGAACTCCTTGTCGCTTAGCTGCCCCTTCTTGTACATGTTGTTGGTGTCAAGGAACGACTCGTAGTATCCCTGCGACTCGGAGAACAGGCTGTCCAGCTTGTCAAACAGCATGTTGAGCGTGTCCACCTCCCCGAATGACATACACGGGGTTGAATACAGGAATATTAATTACTTTAGGATCAAAAAGAGAAAAATGTGTCGCGGCCTACGCGAGCGCCCTGTCGATCATGCTCTTGTACGACTCTTTTGACGCGGCGCCCACCTGCTGGCTTACCACCTTCCCCTTGTCGAGGACGACCAGGGTCGGGATGCTGAATACGTTGTATTTGGACGCCAGGTCGCTGGCCTCGTCCACGTTGACCTTGACGAACTTGACCTTGCCCTCGTAGTCGTTTGCCAGCTCCTCGACTATCGGGCTCACCATCCTGCACGGACCGCACCATTCCGCCCAAAAGTCGACCAGCACCGGGATCTCGGAATCGACCACGTCGATCGCCCAGGACCTTGCGTCGGAAACTTGCTTTATTTCCATGAAGTCATTGGGCGCAAAACGTACCTAAAAACGTTCACCGGAATTTACACCATTTTTTGTCGGAAAGCCGTGCCGGGGGGCCGTGCGCGGGCAGGGGCGGGCGCCCGGCGCAGCCCGGATAGCCCCAGGCAGGGCAGGCAGGCACCCGGAGGACAGGGAGCGGGCGCCGGGAGCGGCATCCGGGCCCGCCAAGGCAGGCCAGGGGACGCAGGTACGGCGCGGCACGCAGGGGGCAGCCGTGCCGCGGGCGCGGCCGTCCCTGGCACGGCACCTTGGAGGATCCCACCTGTGGGGACTGCCCGGGGTGCCCGAAGGGCCGCCGGGAAGGCCTGGGGCGATCAGGACCGGCGCAGGCCGGGGCCCTAGGGGTTGGCAGGCCTTGGATCCCCTGGAGATCGTGGCGCCAGGGGCAGGGCATCATGCTTGATTCCGCACTCGGGGATACAGAACAGGCCCTACGGATCCTGGGGAAATGGCAGTAGTATTACCAAGCACCACACCCACCCAGTGGACGACTGTGGCAGGCAACACACATCCCTTCTAGAAGATCAAAAGGCGTTCCTGTGCGTGCAGGAATGGCGCCAAAGGGGGCATCCTGTGGCAAGCAGTCAGGGAATGGGAACGGTGTCAAGAGCATGAAACAGTAATTCCCATGCATTTTTCACAATACGGCCAGGAGAATTCAAGGTATTCCTCCTTTTCAGTGCTTCCGGCGCCTCCCCAACTGTGTTTTGCACGTTCCGGGTAGCCATCAGCCCCACAACAGGCTCCCGTCTCCCAGTCTTTTCATGCAATGGAACGTGAAATGTCGTGGTGGCCCTGCCCGGATGGACGGCAGTCTGATCCGGGTAGAATCGTTGCACTATAATACCGTCCACATCCACCATCCAGCCAAACAGTGACGCTACAAGATTGCCAGGCCACCAGTGGCCTGCCTATGCCGGTACAGGGTTTAGTCAGACCCTTGGCGACTCATTTTGGGTGGACGTGTTTTTTTGCACATGAGGACAGGCAGTGGCTCTCCTAGAAGGCACGTACCAGCGGATGTTTTGTTGGCCGATTTTAATGCGCCCGGCTACACAGGTACGGCTTGACAGGGCCGCCGGCGCGAGATGCCCCAAAGTGCGGAGCCTTCCCCGATGCCTCCGCCCATGTACGGCCCATGCCTGATCACATGAAATAGGTAAATTGGTATCATGAAATCACAAATATATATATATAATTGTGTTTTAATCGTACCAAATTGAATAACACATTAATTGCAATGATCAAGCAGGTCATAAGGGGGAATAACGAAAGGAAGGCCCTGAAAGAGTCCCTGCCAATCAAGGATTGGCAGTTCAACGAAAACCTCAGGGAGCTTGAAAGGACAGGATACCTGGCCTCAGATGGCATCGTCGTGAACTTACCGGGAACCGGCAAGGGGATATTGCTGAGGGCAATATCACAAAAATTTGACATTGCAAAAATCCTCAGGGGATCGAATGAAAGGGTACTCTGTCACCTAACCAAACCGCAGACGGTCTTTTCACTCAAGCGATCCACGGGGTTGTCAAGGACCGTGATCTACAGGGCCATATCGGATCTCCAATCGATCGGCGCGATCAAGAGAGACGGCGACGGCATCCGAATCGACGGATCGCATGAAAAACTAATGCTCTTTGCTGAGATCTTAAAAGCAGAGGCGGAGAACGGGGGCGGGCCTAACGTAGAGACCATATTCAGGAACGGAGCAAGAACGCTGAAAAAAATCCCAAAAGGGAGCACTGCCGACGGAGAGATGACGGGGTTTTCGCTGTATTCCGACTACGGGGTAGAATACCACACCACTCATGACTATTACGTCAGGCAGGACAGGAATTTGCAGCTTGAAGACGTGCTGATTCATTCGGTATGTTCGGCGTACCGGGAGATGGATAAATCGCAGATTGCAATGTGCATGGTATTCTACCTGAAGAACAGGGAAAAGATGGACACGCTGGAATTGAGGAGAATCGCGGCAGAGTTCAAGGTGGCAAGCGTGTGGATAGACGTGGAGGGGTATCTGAGGAACAACGAACCGAAGAACTGCCGCTTGTTCCTGCCCAAGGACGAGTTTGCAGAAAAGGCAAGCCTTTACGACATTGCCCCAGACGCATACACGCTTCCGGAGGGGTATCCAAAACTGTTTGAGGACATAGGAGTGGAACTGACACGAGAAGTTACCGCATACCTGATTGGTGGGGAAAACATGCGGATAAAGGGACTGAAACCGAGAACCAAGGACTGCGACGTGGTGGTGGAAAGCAACAGTGATTACGACACGCTTGTGGAAACTCTTACTGCGATGGGGTACAGCCAGAAAGGCCCGTTGGAGTTCGCAAAAGAGGATTTGAGGATATGGCCATCTACGATTCTCACGCACCCCAAAAGAAGCAGGATCGACCTTTACACAAAGAGGATCCTCAGGACACTGTCCCTGTCGGAAAATATGATCGGGAGGGCGCACTATGAGGACTTTCAGAACATGAGAGTGGGAATACTGCGAAACGAGGATGTCTTTCTCTTAAAGTCAGTCACCAGCAGGGAAGGCGACATCCACGACATGGCAGCCCTTGCACGAAATGACACGCAGGCAGACGGAACATACCGGCAAAAAATCTTTGACTGGAACATCGTCTGGGACGAAATAATCCACCAGGGGCAGGAGAACCGCACACAGGACTTTACAGGGATAATCAAAGACAACATAGAGTTACTAATTGAACAGACCGGGATAACTCCCCCGTTTCACGGAAAGCTGCTCAGGCACGTGGCAGACCACGAGATAACGCGGCTACTAAGGGAGAGGCCGCTGCCCCTCATCGAGGTTGTGGGCCATCTGGAAGACAGCATGACGTCGGGGCATTTCATCAGAAGCCGGGTGGACCACCTGGTAAAGTCTGGAATGGCGAAAAAGACGACGGACGGGAACTTGGTGCTCGTACACCTGACAGGCAATATTAGATTTCCCGGCTATGACCTGGAGATCGATGCCAAAAATATGGAGGAGTACCTCAAGTGGAGGTTTCCAATGCGGCAGGGAACCACCCCACGCAAGTATAAAGAACTTGCAGAGGGGCTCACCCGCATAGGACTTGACAGAGTTGGTCAGGTGGACGAGATGTGCGTGCGGGCATCACGCGCCCTGCAGGCGTGTGAAGAGACGTACTTCAGAAATGACAAATTGCGAGATGTCGGGGCACTTCGGATCTGCGTCGGGCTATCAACCAGCGGCCCCGGCACTGATTGCAGTTCCTCTGAATTTTATGTAATAAACCATAAAAAATTCAGGGGGCTAGCTAGGAGTTAAATTCGGCCAAGCACGAGAGAAGGAAGGTGAAAGGTTGAGCCTGAGGGAAAGACTAAATGCTGCAAAAGATCTGCAAAAGGAAAACTACATAGCTGTGCTTGGGCCGTCAGGTACAGGCAAGACAGTCTTCATAACGTTGCTCAACCACGCACTTGATAATTACTTTTTAGAGAGGCACCAAGATCTAACCTCATATCCAAAAGACGGAAGGCCGTTTCTAGAAGCATGTGAAAACAGCATGATAAGAGGGGAATTTCCAGAAAGAACCCAACAGTTGTCACGCGACATGATTGTCATAGAATTGAGCGGTAGCGGGAGCACCGGCACGTCAATCGAGCTGAGATTTCCAGACATATCAGGCGAGGACTATAACCACATGTGTTTGGGCAGCGATGTGAGAGGCGAGGAACGGGTATCCAAGGTACTGGACATGGGAAGAGCCAAGAGGGATCACTTCGGTCCTATGACATATGCGATGTATGCCAAGGCATATGTGATTTTAATTGATTGCTCAAAGTTCGACGATTGGGAGACTATGGGGACACGGTATGCCCGGGCCATCACCACAATACATGATTTCAAAAAAGTCACCAATACTTCCACAAACGACAAAATCGACTCCCTCATTGCAGTCATCTTGACAAAAGCAGACAACCTCCCAAACAGAGGCGAGTTGACGCCGGATGATCTGGTCAAAAAACACCTAAAGCGTTTTTACAACACTCTGAATGCGGTTCATGGCGGAAAACGTGGGTTTTTTATGGTGCATGTGGAGGTTCGGCGAAACGCAGAAAACGTGGTAGAAGACCCAAAAGATCTGAAGGTTGCAGTACCATTGACGTATGATCATGAAGAATATATTCGGTTTGTAGAATGGCTGCATCAAAATATTTAGGATGTCTATGCAAGCAACGTGTGATCAGTTCGTCTATACTGCCGCCAAGATAGGAAGCAGGGAAGGCTACCAGGTAATAGCAAAAAGTTCCGGAATAACTGATCAGATCGTTACCAGCATGATGTCTTACCTGTACCCGCTGGGTGTCAAAGTAAGCGAGTTTAGTGAATCGCGGTCACTGATCACACTTGCAAACAAAAAATTGGTAGCGTACAGCATAATCAAAAACATCGGCATCGGATATGATGGCAGGAGGGGAACTCTGTACAATCACACTTTTGTGATGGATGCCGACCAATTTCGGGGGATTGGCTGCGACTCGAGGCTGTTTGACCGGCATTACAAAGAAGATGGCGAGTTGAGAGGGACGCTTCCAAAAATACAGATAGAGTCAGGGTATGTTGAACCCGATTTTGGCAAACTTGACAGCGTCGGTAAGGAAATTCTGGAAGAAATCCTATACAGAATAATAAAAAAGACAAAGCTGGCCATAGTCAGAGATCACTACGGGGATGTGGAATTTATCCAAAACCTGCTTGCCGTGCTGCCCCCCCACCAACGCCTTGTCCCGTTTTCCACGCTGGTGGTGGAACCAGATCGCCAATACGGCTACAAGCTGATCCAGATTCAAAGGGAATCCACGGGCAAGCTTGGAAAAAAGTTTGCCGTGGTAGGCGAAAACTTGGAAATAAAAAACAGGCCCGCTTCACGTAACACTTTAGAATTTAAGGGTGCGAATATACTGTCCGAGATAATCAGAACCAGAAACACGGAAAAATTGCTAAGAATTTTTGGCGATATTCAAAATATTTCAGATGAGCTGGCCGCAGTTAGGCAAATAAGAGTCAAAGACATATTCTCCGAAAGTGAGTTCAAAAAATCACTAAAATCCAAAGAATACGAATCAATAAAAAACAAAACCACCAAGCTCTACTCTTCGGATAGGTTTAACGATGCGCCGCCAAGGGTTATTTTATCAATTACCAAGAAGATTCGCACGATTGCGGTCACGGGATTGAAGGGGGAGAAATCCACCACCGGCGAACTGCTAGAAATTGTAAGAGTGCTTCTTGATCGTGTAAACTATATGGAAAACTATTCAAATAAAAAAATGCGCGGTTCGTTAAAAGAAAAATTCGCCAATGAAAGGTTGGATTTGGAAGAAATTTTGCGCGAATACGCTCCGGTGCAAGAAAGTTCCCCATATGCCTTTGATATTGTTGGGTATGGATGCAGGCTTGTAAAACGTTGGAAAGAGAGCGTGGAAGCATTCACGTTGCTGTTCGGGGGCAAAAACTGATCGCATGTTTGGGGGTACGCATGGGCACCCTAGTTTGAGAAGGACACGTTCCAGAATGCCCTAGACTGGCAACCGATCCGGATGTGGTAATTCCTATCGTGAGAATCCTCCAAATCCCGGCCATCTGCAGGCACTATACTTAAATGATGTTTTCGTGGATCACGGGTATGAGCGCCGAGATGAGGACCAAGAAGCTGAGGGGTTCCGGAGGCTACGTCATGGCAAGCATCAGCGACGAGCAGCAGATGAAGGGGAACCTGGGGGGGCCCGACCTGTTCCTGGCCCCGATGGGGAGGCTGGACGAGGAGAGGATCTCCAAGCATTTCTGCAACACCTGCGAAAAAGAGTTCGAGGGCGCGCCGAAGATACGTTACGAGAGCCCCAACGAGGAGGTCGCCGACAACCTGATCCTGGCAGAGAAGGGCCAGTACCTGTGCGGCTCCTGCGACGGGACGCTGGCAGAGTACAGGGAGTTCAAAAAGATGGACGAGGCAGGCGAGATAGGGCACGCAAAGCCGCTCGAGCCTGCTGCCGCGCCGGAGGCGCCTGCCGCGGAACCGGCAGTGCAGGAGCAGGCGGCGGCGGGGCCCGGAGGCGGCGGGGCCGCGCCGGAACCGGCGGCAGAACAGGCGGAGGAGGCCTCCGGGCGGCGGCCAGCCGAGGCCGCGGAGGCGGCGGCGGGATCGGTGAGCCCGATCGGCGGGAGGATCGTCTTTGACGAGGACGCCAACCAGATCGGAAAGTCAAAGCACGTGGGACTGGACCCTAGCCAGTCGCTGGTGCTGGTGGTTACCAGGAACGACGGGACAGAAGAGGCGGTCTCGTGGGACAGGATCAAGAAGATAGGCGAGGTCATCCTGCTGGGGGATCCGGCCCAGGCATCCCCGGAAAAGCCGCCCGGCGAGTGCCAGGGCTGCGGGTTTGCGAACAATGAGGGCTCGAAATTCTGCGAAGAATGCGGCGCCAGGCTATAATCCAGTAAGTTTAATCAATGGCGTTGCGGGCTGGGTTGTAGTTGGCTAAGAGATCTACCTACAGGGGAATCATGAGGGACGTCGCCATCATAGCGGTCGGCGTCATCGCGATATGGCTCTCGCTCCAGGCCGTGTTCGGGACGCAGAACCCGTTTTACGTAGTCGCCAGCAACAGCATGGTCCCGGAACTGTCGGTGTACGACGTGCTGGTCGTCCAGGGGCACGCTCCGTTTGCGGAGGTGCAGGTGGGGGACGTCATCGTGTTTGACCGCCCCCTGGACCACAACAGGGTGATAGTGCACAGGGTCGTGTCCGTAATGGACGACGATCCAAGGACGCTGAGGACCAAGGGGGACGCCAACTCGGCGTCGATCCCGGGCACGGACTATCCCATCACGGAAAAAGAATACATCGGGACTGTCACGTACGTCATACCGCAGGTAGGCTACGTCACCCAGGTCCTAAAGCCGCCGGTCAACTACATCATAATCGCCATAGTCATAGGGATAATGATAGCAAAGCAGGTGGTAAAGGGCAAGAAGGAGCAGGAGCCCGCGGACGCCTTGGGCAAGGACGCGGGCAAGGCGGGAGCAATAGACTCGCTCGAGGGGCTGTCGGGAATCGACAGGACTGAGAGGTATTCGGAGTACTCCAGGCACGCGGAGAGGCGGGATGGTGCGGAGCCAGGAAAGGCCGAGGAGCCAGGAAAGGCCGAGGAGCCAGGAAAGGCCGAGGAGCCAGGAAAGGCCGAGGAGCCAGGAAAGGCCGAGGAGCCAGGAAAGGCCGAGGAGCCAGGAAAGGCCGAGGAGCCAGGAAAGGCCGAGGAGCCAGGAAAGGCCGAGGAGCCAGGAAAGGCCGAGGAGCCAGGAAAGGCCGAGGAGCCAGGAAAGGCCGAGGAGCCAGGAAAGGCCGAGGAGCCAGGAAAGGCCGAGGAGCCAGGAAAGGCCGAGGAGCCAGGAAAGGCCGAGGAGCCAGGAAAGGCCGAGGAGCCAGGAAAGGCCGAGGAGCCAGGAAAGGCCGAGGAGCCAGGAAAGGCCGAGGAGCCAGGAAAGGCCGAGGAGCCAGGAAAGGCCGAGGAGCCAGGAAAGGCCGAGGAGCCAGGAAAGGCCGAGGAGTCAGGAAAGGCCGAGGAGTCAGGAAAGGCCGAGGAGTCAGGAAAGGCCGAGGAGTCAGGAAAGGCCGAGGAGTCAGGAAAGGCCGAGGAGTCAGGAAAGGCCGAGGAGTCAGGAAAGGCCGAGGACGATGCCAAGGACCGGCAAGCCTAGAGCACGGATTCCTTGGTCTTGAACACGCGCTTAAAGTACTCGGACGACTCTGCCGGCTCCTCGACGTCGCTCGTGATGCCGGCCAGGTTCTTTGCGAGGTTCTTCTTGTACCCTATCTGCATCTGCCTCTGGATCTGGATCCTCTGCGCCTGCGGGGAGCCCGCGCCGTGCATGGACTCCGTGAGGTAGCCCACGGCGTTCCGCCCGAGCGTCATGTTCTCGATCAGCCGCAGGATCCTCATGCGGTTCTCGACGTCCGTCCCCTTGCGTCCGGCCAGGTACTTCTTGAGCAGCGGCCCCGCCTCCGGGTGCCTAAAGTCCTTCTCGGACGGCAGCGTCACCACCAGGCCGCCGGCCACGTCCTGCGCGAGCCTGCTTATCTCGTACGGGAAGCGCGTCACGTTGTGCTTGCACACCTGTGCGAGCATGTCGTCGTTGAGGTAGACGCCGGACTTTAGCTTGTGGCCCTGGTACGACGACGCGATCCCGGCGGCGAATATGGTCTCGTTGAGGTGGGTCATCTCGGTTATCTTGTCCTTGATGTGGGACACCCTGGGCACGCCGTTATAGTCCGCGATGGTGGCGGCCGCGCCGATCAGGACGTCGCCGAGCCCCGTCTTGCAGACGTAGCTGCGCCTGTGGTAGCACGTAAAGCGCTCCACCAGCATGGACGCGAACTCGTGCTCGCCGTGCATGAAGACCCTGTCCCAAGGGATGAAGACCCTGTCCAGGATTATCAGCGCCTCCTGCCCGCCGAACTTCGCGTTGCCGGCGTCGATGTCGCCCTCCTCCATGCTCCGGGTGTCGCAGGACTGCCTCCCGTAGATGTAGGTGACCCCCTTCGCGTCGGCGGGGATGGCGCCCACGAGCGCCCAGTCCTTGTCGTTCCCCGTGAGCCGTATGGTGGGCATCAGTATTATCCAGTGGGAGTTGATGCACCCGGTCTGGTGTGCCTTGGCGCCGGACACGTAGATGCCCCTCTCGTCCCGGTCCACCACCCGCGTGAACAGGTCGGGATCGTCCTGCTCGGACGGCCCCTTGCTCCTGTCCCCCTTCGGGTCGGTCATGGCGCCGCCGATCACCAGGTTCTCCCGCTGGACCATCTTCACGAACTCGAGGAACCTCCGGTGGTAGTCGGTCCCGTGCTTTTCGTCGATCTCGAACGTGGTGGAGTGCAGCGCGTTGAGCGCGTCCATCCCGACGCACCTCTGGAAGCACGTGCCGGTGTTCTGGCCCAGCTTCCTCTGCATCTTGTTCTGCATGACCAGGTCCTGCGCGCTCTCCGCTATGTGCAGGAACCTGTTGACCTGGAGCCCCGTGATCGAGGACTCCGCGGAGGCCAGTTCGGCCTCCCTGACTGCCAGGTCGTACGTCTCGGCCACGGCGTTGATCGAGGGGCGTATCATCGGGTGGTCCACCGGCTCCTTGACCAGCTGCCCGAAGAGGTACACCTTGAGGTCACGGCCGCGCAGGCTCTCTATATAGTCCTCGCCCGTGCGTATGGTCTTGAGGACGTTCGCCATACGGTTTGTTTGCCCGAGGTTGTATAAATATTCTATAACTGTGGGGCGTGGCCGCCGTTCCGGGCACGCCGGCGCGGATCAGAGGCCTATGCGCACGTCGAGGATCCTGCAGCCCCTGCCCTCTTCCATGACCAGGACCGGGTTCATGTCCAGCTCCCTGATCTCCGCAAAGTCGGAGACCAGCTGCGAGAGCCTCTGGATGCACTCGGACAGCTTGGCTATGTCGGACGGCCTCTCCCCCCTGACGCCCCGGAGGAGCTTCTGGGTCCTGATCGAGGCGATCATGTCGTCTGCCTCGCGGCTCGTGACCGGGGCCAGCCTGAACGTGACGTCCTTGAGGACCTCGACGTATATCCCGCCCATCCCCAGCATGACCACCGGGCCGAAGCCCGGCTCCAGCTTGGAGCCGATGATCAGCTCCTTGCCGCCCCTTACCATCTCGACTACCAGGACGCCCTTTATCTCGGCGTCCTTGTCGTACTTCCTCGCGTTTGCCGTTATCTCCCTGAACGCGGACCTGACCTCGGCGTCGCTCCCCAGGCCGACCCTGACCCCGCCCGCGTCGGACTTGTGGATGATCTGGGGGGAGGCGATCTTCATGACCACCGGGTAGCCCGTCCTCCTCGCTGCCTTGACCGCGTCTGCCGCCGTCACGGCGAGCGAGCTCCTCGGGAGCGGCAGCCCGTACGCCTTGAGGACCTGCTGCCCCTCCTCCTCGAGCAGGTTGCGGCGCCCCTCCTTCCTGGCCCTGGCGAGGATCCTTCCGGCCCCGGCCTTGTCGACCTTGAACCTGGTGACCCTCCCGGCCGGGGTCCTGACCCACTCGGAGAACCTCAGCATCGCGGCCAGCGTCCGTATGGCGCCCTCCGCGTAGGCATAGTACGGCACGCTGCCGGCCGCCATGATCTCCCTGTTGGTGGTCCCCTCGTCGAGGCCCATCAGGCTCGCGAGCATCGTCTTCTTGTACTTCTTGGACATCGACACTATCACCTCGGCGAGTTTGTCGTAGTCCAGCGTCCCCGACGGGGTGCACATGGATATCACGGAGCCCACGTCGGGGTGCCTCAGCACACGGTCCAGCACGTTGCGGAACCGCTCGTAGTCGGCGTCGCCCACGATGTCGACCGGGTTGCGCGAGCTCCCCCACGGCGGGATCACCGCGTCTATCTTCGGCCTGACGCTGTCGATCTTGGCCATCCTGATCCCCATCTTGGAGCACGCGTCGGTCGAGATGATCGCCGGGCCGCCGGCGTTCGACACTATGGCCAGGCCGCCCTTTGCCGGGAGCGGCTGCTCGGAGAACGCCGTGGCATAGTCGAACAGCTCCTCCATCGTGTCGACGCGTATGGCGCCGGCCTGCCTCAGCAGGGCGTCGTAGATCTCGTCGGAGCCCATGAGCGCGCCGGTGTGGGACATCGCCGCCTTTGCGCCCTCCGGGCTCCTGCCGGACTTTAGGACGAGCACCGGCTTCCTCAGCTTCCTGGTTATGTTCTTGCAGACCTTGAGGAACTCCTGGCCGTCGCCCATGTCCTCGAGGTACATCACGATGACCCGGGTCTGCTCGTGGTTTGCCAGCATCCTCAGGACGTCGACCTCGCTCATGGCCGCCTTGTTTCCCATGCTGACCACCGCCGAGAACCCGATCCCCTGCGCGCTCGCGTCCTCGACGAGCGCCGCGCATATGGCGCCGCTCTGCGAGACCAGCGCGATCTTGCCCGACTTTGGGGTTATCTTGAGGAAGGTGGAGTTCATCATGGTCTTAGGGTCCAGGTTCATGACGCCGAGGCAGTTCGGCCCGATCACCTGGATCTTGTGCCTCTCCGCTATGGCCCCCAGCTCCCGCTCCATCCTGGCGCCCTCCTCGTCGACCTCCTTGAAGCCGGCGGTGATTATGATCGCGCCCCTCACCTTCTTCCTGCCGCACTCCTCGAGCACCCCGGCGACCAGCGTGTTCTTTATGACGATCACGGCAAGGTCCACCGGCCTTGGCACGTCCATGACGCTCTTGTACGCCTTCTTCGAGAAGACCTTGGGCCTTGACGGGCTTATCGGGTACACCTTCCCCCGGAACCCCTTCATGATGTTCGACGTGATGGTGGCCCCGACGCTTCCCGGCTTGTCGGATGCGCCTATCACGGCGATCGACTTTGGCGAGAGGAAGACGGATTCTGCCATGGTACGGCTTTGATGTCTGGGGGTTTGTATAATAAAGTATTCATGGGATCAGTCGTGGTAGGCTGCTCCCCCCTCCCCAAAGGTCAATTATTGGCGATCATCTAAAGCTAAACACCATAAACACCCAATTCTGGTGTCTACAGTCGTCAAGCAACTGCGTGATGAAATACCATCCGGAGGCCAGGATCAAGAAAGACGCAGCGAAGCCAGACGTGAGAAGCGTGCTGGCCGAGGGGGACAATACCATAATGGATCTAAAGAAGAGGCTGAGCCATTGCACGAACCCCCACATGCCCCGTCCGAGAACTCCACACCCCACGAGGTAGAGGGATTGGAGAGCTATGGCGGTCCAAGCCCCGCCTCCCGCCCCGTATAAAATGCCTCCTGATGCAAAAGGGATATGCGGGGGCGTCCGGGGACTGAGGTTCCGAGGATCACCGGTGCTGAGGAGGGATCCCAACTGGGCTTCTGTGATCTCCAGCCCGCATGTGACGCCGACGTTACTTGGAGCCACGAAGACCCAAGTGGGGAAGTTCAAGATCGGCATCCCATAGGTACTCCATAATGAGGCCTAGCGGGGATATTTCGACCGGGGGTTGTATGCGCACACATCTATGATGTCTTGGGTGAACAGAATACTTTCATCAAATACGTCTAACAGGGATTGGTTTACAGGCAGTTCACTTGCATAGCATAACTGTGTTATGACTCCCGCGTCTTTGGCTGCCTGGACGGCATATACAAAATCACTGTCGGCAGTCATAATTATGGCTTTCTGAATTTGTTTATCCCAACTCATTCTAACGAGATCCACCCCCAACATCATATCCACTCCTTGTTGTGTATAACGGACATGATCGTTGTCAGTTGTTTTTTGTAACCTGCCTAATTTTACCTCAAAGCGGGGTATGTTTTTTAGCTGGTTAACAAAACGGTGTGCCGTACTGTATCGTTGTTTCTCGTCATTGGTTGGAGGGGTGCTTTGGAAAGGCATTGAGGTGTAATAATAAGTTCGTAGATGAGCCATGTCTTTGCTTAGCCTCTCGGACAATTTTTTAAAGTCTATCTTGGGGTTGCCTTTTCGGCGTAAAATGACAGCTAAATAACCCCCGTCAATAAAAATTGCGCAACGATCCATAAAACACGTAGTGGTAAGGCATTATTATAATTGCTGCCGTGCCTAGGAACGGCAACGGGTATTTTCTCTATCGTTGATTAAAACGATAGGGCCCATTTAGGACTGCCGTACGATGAACGACAGCGGACATATAGCAACATGTACGTTCTGGAATTATAATTTAAACATTTGGTTATTGCAGACGTATGAGGTCACGTATGCTGACCCTTTAATCAACAAGGCGCGATCATGCTGATCCTTATGGCGGTAGGTGCCAGTCCGTGCGTGGCAAGGCGCAGAACGACCAGGCAGCTGGAGGGCATGCTGGCACGGGCGCCCGGCGATATCGACTCACTCACGTCAAAATACAAGGAGGCGATGGCAGAAACCAGGAGGCCCCGGGCCCGCCTCGCGCACCACGGGAACGCCCACTCCCCGCCGCCGGCCAAGCCGCCGGGATGGAAGGAAGCCAGGCGGGCGAGGAGGAAGGCCCGGAAGGCGGCTCCGGAGGGGGGCGGCGGCAGGGCCCCCGCGGGGAAGCCCGGCGGGCAGCCGGGGCACCGCGGGGCGTCCCGCGGGCACGCGCCGGGGCGCACGGTGCGCCACGGGTTCGAGGGGGGCGTCCCGCCCGGGTGCGGCCGGTGCGGCCGCGGGACCGTGCCGGGCAGGCCCGCCACGCGGGACATGCCGGGCTTTGAGGTTACCGTGACGGAGACGCGCCACGCCGTCCAGACCGCCGCGTGCCCCAAGTGCGGCAGGGGGCACGTGGCGCCAAGCGGCCTCCCTGCGCGCGGGAGCTGCGGCAGGAACGCGGTGGCCGCGGTGGCCGCGCTGCGCCACGCGGCCGTCCCGTTCGGGAAGGCGGCGGGGGCCGTGCGGGAGATCACGGGGGTGAGGATCGCGAAACCGGCCGCGACAAGCGTGACGGGGCGCGCCCGCGGCGCGATGCGCGGGCCGTTCCGGGACATCGCGGGCCGCGCCAGGAGGCCCGAGAGGGCCGGGGCCGACGAGACGCGCGCCAACCTGGCGGGCGAGGGCGGGCGGGCGCGGGTCACCCGGTCCGGCAGGAACGCCGTGACCGTGCACGGCCGGAGCAGGGGGCCGCGGGTGCCAGGCAGGCACGCGGGCGGGTACCGCGGGATCGTCACGTCCGGCAGGCCCTCCGCGTACGGGAGGTCCGGCCCGGGAGGGCGCCACCGGCCGTGCCGGTCCCGCGGGCTGCGGGAGCTGCGGCACGCCGCGGAGAGGAAGGGGGCGGCGCCGCGCGCCGGGGTGCTGTACCGGCAGGCGTCCGGCGCGTACGCCGGGGCGCTGGCGGCCGCCGCCCCGGGCAGGCATTCGGCTCGCACGCGCCGCGTTTCCGGGTCTGGCATGCGCAGGCTGCCGTTCGGGCACGGGGACGCCGGGGGCACCGCGCCTGCCCCCCTGGCGGGCAGGCTGCAGGCGCCGCTGCCCCGCCCGTCCGCGTTCCCGGGGCACGGGGGGCGGGGCCCACGAACAACGCCCCCGGGCGCGGCCTGCGGCACGTGGCGGTGTCCCGAAAGATAAGCGGCCAGATCAAGGGCGGGAAGCCCTGGAGGGACAGGCGGTCCCGCCCCATGACGTGCATGATCACGTGGGAGAGGCACGGGAAATCCCTGTCAGGCGAGGTATCCAAGATAGTGTAAGGGTGGTGACCTCATACTTGCAGACGGCACAGGCTAAGATTCGGGGCCGGGCGTTCAGCTGCCCAGCATCTTCCCCGCGAGGTTCTCCTTCCTCGGGATCCACGCGATCTTCAGGTCGCCGTACCCCCCGATGATCCCCCAGGCCTGCTGCGCGAGCTCCCGCAGCCTGGCGTTGTTTATGGCGAACTCGTGGTTCAGCTGGTTTACGGTTACCTGCGAGTCGCTGAATACGGTGACCGGCCCGTCCTCGCCGGCGAACTTTTCCAGCGCGGATATTATGGCCATGTACTCGGCCTGGTTGTTGGTTATGCCGGGCTTTTCCGCATAGAAGGAGGTGCCGGTCTCCTTGACAAAGTACCCATAGCCGCCGTTGGGCCCTCCCGACCCGTCCACGTAGACGCTAACCGCCATCCCTGTACAGCCTGGCAATCTTCACACTGATATTCATTGCTGCCACGTAGACCATGATGGAGATGGACTGGGACATTATCGACGCGGCGTACGGGTCGTGCCCCCAAGTCAGGAAGTAGTACTGGGCGAGCCACCTGACCGCGGTGTACACGGCCTCGGAGACCCCCAGCGAGGCGATTATCTTGAGGACGTCACGCCGGAGCGCCGCCCCGTCCAGCCGGCCGTCGGCCATGGCATAGTCCCCCCTGTGTGAGAGGCAGTACAGGCCCCCGAACGTGGACAGGTAGACGAGGTGGTCCACTGCCAGGGTGTAGGTTGCGTTCATGTGGTCTTCCTGCCCGGACATCAGCTGGGCGAATGCCGCCGACGCCGTGATCGACGCCGCGAAGGCGATCAGCATGTTCCTGTTCAGCTTGAGGTATTCGGAGCGTCTTTCCGGCACAGGTTACCGGGGTCCCGGTTCCAATTAAACTAGCCAACCGGGCAGCGCCCGGCCGTGCCCGGGCCGCCCGCGCGTGGCCTATAAGGTATAAAAAACACGCGCGCGGACTAACGGTTGCGATGATGCTGAACTACGACGCGCCCCTTTACAGGCCCCCGTCGGAGGCGCGCTCGCTCATCTTCCAGGTGACGCTCGGGTGCTCCTTCAACGAGTGCTCGTTTTGCGACATGTACAGGTCAAAGGACTACTCCGAGAGGCCGTGGGACGAGGTGAGGGCGGAGATCGACCTCATGGCGGCCCAGGCGCCGGAGACCAGGAGGGTGTTCCTGGCCGACGGCGACGCCCTGAACCTCGACGCCGCGTACCTGGAGAGGATAGTCAGGCACGTCAGGGGAAAGTTCCCCCGCCTGGAGAGGATCTCCTGCTACGCGATGCCCATGAACATCCTGAAAAAGACCCCCGGGGAGCTGGAGGCGCTGAACAGGGCCGGGCTCGACATGTTCTACCTGGGGATAGAGACCGGCTCCGACGTCATACTCAAGAAGGTCACGAAGGGCGCCACGTCCAGGACGATAATAAAGTCGGTCAACAAGGCAAAGGACGCCGGGTACACCGTGTCGTGCATGGTGATACTGGGCCTGGGCGGCAGGACGCACTCGGAGGATCACGTGAACGGCACCGCCGAGGTGATCAACGCCTGCGCGCCGCACTACGTGGGGGCACTCACCCTGTACCTGGAGAACGGGATAAAGCAAGAGTTCCTGGACAAGTTCGGGGAGCCGTTTGTCAGGATAGACGACGACGGGGCCCTGGAGGAGCTGCGCGGCCTGGTCAGCAGGGTAGAGTCCAAGGACGAGATCGTGTTCAGGGCAAACCACGGGTCCAACGCGTACACGGTAAAGGGGACGTTCCCGCAGGACAAGCAGGCGATGCTGGACAAGATAGAATGGATGAGGGCCCACCCCGAGACCGCGCGCCCCCAGGGGCTGCGCGGGTTCTAGGCATGATCTGCGGCGCCCGGCGTCACTTTACCTTGCAGCAGCTGCTGCGCTGCAGCCCGCGCGCGATCCAGTAGATCGACAGCGCCAGCACGCCGGCGGATACCAGCTTCAGCTCCAGCCCCTGCATCGGGAAGATCGAGAGCCCCCCGACCGCGCCCAGGACGACCGCCAGCGGGGCGGTGCACGCTGGGCACCCCGGGGTGAACGCGGCGAACGCCCCGCCCAGGACGGCCGACGAGCCCGACTTTACGGAGTTCGCCATCCTCATCCGGCTTATCTTGTAGGCGATCAGCGCGATGTTGACCCCCCCCAGCGCCGAGATCGCCGCCGTCAGCCCCACCGAGGCGGCCACGTGCGCCGGGGCCGCCGGCGCCTCCACCCCGAAGTGCGAGGGCAGCAGCGACATCGTCAGGAAGAAGTAGGCGGCGCCCAGCCCGATCCCGGAGGCCGCCGCTATCCCGGCGTACCTGCGGATGGACAGCACGTTGCGGATGAGTTCCATCTTGCCTGCCAACCCACAGGGGGTTGCGGCCAATGGTATTTTAATTATTGTCCATAAATACTCTGGTAAATCTTAGGCGGTTTTGGGGGGATCCGCCCATGCCGTTAAATTAGGGTGTCTGACACCACATCGCCGATCGGTACTGGTTACAGACTATACTGTCGTAGAGATTTCCGGGGTTTTTATCTGTTGGGCATGGCCGATTCTTTCCGTGTCTGCATCAATACGCTCTTGCATTGTTTCGTTAGCAAGAGCCCCATCTATCCTTCTTGTAGCGACTTCAAAAACAAATTTTTCTAACAGTTGTGCAGCCTCGGATTCTGGATCAAGCTTAAACATTTTTGCTCGCCCCACGTTTCTCGTGAATTTTATCAGTCCTGCTGATTCAAGTTTTGGCAGTGCCCTAAAAACAGTTCTTTTAGAAACTCGCGAAGATTCTGCAATGTCGGTTTCTGAGTAATCAAAATCCCTGTATGTTATGAAAAAATCCAGTAATTTTGCACTAGCATTTCCAGAAAGCAGCCATTCCAATGCGCCCATATCATTCGATTCCATAACTTTTGAAGGCATTGATTATGTATGACATATACGGTATAGATAAAGGTTGGGTTATGAATACATATAGATAATAATTGGCATACATATTATGACTTATATGGCATAATATTTATAAATGCTGGAGGATATGTGTCCACATGACTAAAATTTATGACAAATATCACAAAACTGTATTAAAACGGTTGTATAGTATACGATGTATAGGTGGTAAACATACATCCAAAGAGAACACCCTTAAAGGATTTCCAAAGAGTGACAGAGGTAGAGGCAAAACAGCACTAAACGAGTTGATTAGGAGAAATCTAATTATCCCAAAATCCACATCCTATGGAGAACAAATTTCTCTTAATTCGAAATTGATCAAAGACGTTAAACTGATTATTAATCCAGATGAATCCTTTGCAGACTCGTCACCATATGAAGACTCGTTGAATATGGGTTATGAAAAACAACCTTTCAAAGAAACGCATGGTAACAAAATGATAAGGGGAGTAAAATCCAAGTATGCATATCATAAAAGCATCTATGATCCAAACATGTACATTTGTTATGTGAGCGTCAATGGGACCAAAAGACGTACTATAAAATTGGGTTCATTTGATAACCCTGAATCATTGTTGGCAAAAGCAGTTGGAGGGATTGATTCTAATTTTAAAGAGGAAGCATTCTCAAAGGCTGATTTGATAGTCTTGGGGAAGAAAATGGTAGAAAACAGGCAACCAATACATGCAATAATTGACATGTTATCACATTTTGGATACATTGATCAGGTTTCAAAGAGGCAGTACAAGCGCACAGAAAAAAAATTACCTAAACCGCCACTGGACATGTTCAGAAATCACGACGGTGTAGAAACACCACCAAGAAACAAAAATAGATAGAGATGTTGGTGTGTGTGCCTTGTTAACTGCCCAAGCGTGTTGCCGCGATGAATCCCGCGACATCTCCGATCCGTGCCTGGGTTACACTATAGCAACGATCAAAAGTTCTTGGTGCTCAAGAACTTTTGATCGTTGCTATATGAATGCCCGCCTGCAATCTGCTGTCAGTGGCAATGTTGATGAAATACTCCAGATTACTGACCGGGCAGTTCCGGAGTGCTTCAATGAGATCGACGCCGGTTGGGGTGGCGGGCTTGATTTGGATATGTGTATGCTGTCAGGCTTTGCATCCAGCACTTGAATCACCGGTCTCGTAACGGTGTTTTCCAGGTGAATGGTCTGGACCCTGTCCCCACGCATGACGTCTATCTCGTAAGAAACGTCCATTTCGTGTTCCATAATCTCAGAGTAGCGCGAGGCGAATCCAAAAAAACCGTCCCTTTGGATCAGGCTTTTTGGGACTGTGATCTTGCCGTCCGCCTTGTCGGTTTTATCCATGTCGATGTTGAACAGTCTCAGCACCTCAACGTCCGCCCCGTAGCGCAGGACGATCCTATCAAAATCGGCTCCAGCCCTCCACGTTATCCAGTCAAATACCTCCTCCATGGGTAGCACCTCGGGAGTTATATGCTGCTCGGTAATCGATAGCGTGTCTTTCAATCGTTGTCTTGGGGATGACAAGGCCCCTCCCCGGTCGGGGAAGCCCACCGCGTCCGGAGCGGGGCCCCTGGACCGCAGCGTCTGGCCCATAAACTCCAGGCCGTACCACCCCCGAACCAACGGGAAGACTGGGAGATTCTTCCGTAGCGTGGAGGGCGGAACATGGCACCACGGGAGCATGTCCAAGCACATCGGGTACTGCAACGAGGAGAGGCTGCACTTCTCCCCGGGCATCGACGACTGCCAGACCCCCCTGAAGGCCTTCCGTGACAAGGAGGCCGCGGAAGTGATCAGGGAGAGCAACCCGGGATGGATGGAGGCGGAGACGGATGACTAGCGGACCGACTTTTCATATACTACACCGTCACCATAGAACTAAAAAACTTAAAACCCACAAACCGGGCAATGGCCATGGACGTCTACGATACGATTTATTCGATACTGGACGCAAACGGCAACAGCATACGTGGGAGAACCGCGATCCAGAAACTCGCCTACCGCTCCCACAGCAAGGTGGCCACCGTGGACATGAGGTCGATGGCCCACGAGATTGCCGAGTGTGCGGGCATCGAAAAACACGACGTGGTAGTCCACTCTTCGGAGATACAGGTAAACCTGTACGAGGGGGAGATCATGATCATGTGGAAGGGAGTCCCGAGAAAACTGGACGAGTTCTCCCCCATTAACGCCAACAAATCCGCCATCAACAAGTTCTACGTGTTTGGCCCCGGCGGGGAGGGGGCCAAGAGGGACATCAGGAAATGCGTGGAAGACATGCTCGGCACGCGCATGGGATGATCATCCTGCGCCCCGCCTGGCTGGGGCTCTTCAGCGGGGCGACGCGGGCCGCCTGCCGTTCACCGGAAGCACGCAATACGGCCATGACCCAAAATCTTGATCAGTGTATTGCCGGCTCCCTCATAGATCGGGCATGCTGGAATCAGGCGGCTTTGGCTTACTTCTGGGCATTGGCTTGGCGGCATCGGGGATTGTCATGCTGCCATGCCTAATGGGCTCCCACAATGCCATACGGAGAAGCCGCTACCATTGGGGCGTTTGGCAGTAGAGGGATTCGGGGTTGCGCTGACGGCGTCTGGCGCGGCCGCCTTGGGCGCGGTGATGCCCCAAATGCCATCAAAGAAAAGACGGGGTCAGGCGCCCTCCACGCGGGCGGGCGCGGCCCAGTACGGGGACGATCATGCCGCCGTCCTGGCGCGTGCGCCGGAAGCCGACGGGCAGTTTGCCCCCGAATCCAGCAGGCGGGGGAGGGCCGCCGCCCGGCGACTAGAGGCTCCGGAGGCGGAGGCGGCCCCGAGCCATGCCGCACGTGGGGGCGCGTCCCCCCCCCCGGGGCGCCCCGGCGGCCCTCACGCCCCCCTTATCCCGTACCCCATCAGCACTGAATAGCACCCCAGCCCGCACTCCTCGCACCGCGGCTTCATGGAGCCCTCCTCGGCGCTGCCTATGCAGCACGGCGTCTTCTCCCTGCCCATGTGGTCGACCGACACGATGGCCCAGGTGGGGCAGTCGACCGGCGTGGTGCCCCTGCCGCCCCAGCTCCTCCTCATCATCTCCAGCTGCTTTGGCGGGTTGACGATGTAGTCGCGGTGCTCCCCGGCGCGCATCTCCAGCAGCCCGTCGACGACGGCGTCGCGCTCCTCGCCGAACGGCAGCCACAGCGGGTCGCCCTCCATGAACGGGGTGTGGAACTGGAAGCCTATCTTGTTGGAGTGGCCGCGCCAGTCCTCGATCACCTGCCCGACGGTCTCGTGGTTCTTCGAGTTTATCGTCATCGTTATCCAGATGTCCTTGCGGGAGTCCCCGCCCCCGGCGACGTAGTCCAGGACGTTCTTCCTGGTCCTCTCCCAGGCGCCGTCGCCGCGGATCTCGTCGTGGACCCGCCTGGAGCCGTCTATGGACACCCAGTAAAAGTAGATGCCCGGGATGCGCGGTATGGGGCAGGTGCCGTTCGTCACGACGCAGGCCCTCCTGGGGAACTCCCTGACGAACAGCCTGACCACGTCGGGCCGCATCAGGGGCTCGCCGCCGACCAGCGTCACCATGAAGACGTGGTTCCTCTTGAACTTCTCCTCGATGACGCCCTCCCACTGCTCCAGGGTGAGCTCCTCGTTCTCCTTCCTGTTGAGCCACCAGTAGCAGTGCTCGCAGTGCAGGTTGCACACGTTGATGATGTCGGCCGAGCCGTACAGCGGGCTGCGCCTGCCCAGCAGCCTGTAGGAGGCGAACTTCACCCCCAGGCGGAAGTACAGTGGGGACTCTGCCAGGATCTGCCTGAACCCGCGGCCCATTATCTCCATGGTACGGGTATGCCCGCGCTAGTATTTTAGCAGGACGGGCTGGGCCGCCCCGCCGCGCCGCGGCGGCCTAGGGCAGGCCACCCGGAACGAGGGCCCTGTCAGGCGGGGCCTTCCTTGCAGGACCTAACGCTTGTGAGGCCGGATTTGCCGTGCGGGAGGCGACGTTTCCGAGAGCGCCCTTCCGGCAGCGGGACGGCGCACACCTGGCTGCGGCTCGCACGGCGGCAATCTTCCGGTTTTTTGGAAAGAGTTTTTAAATAGCTCTCTGGAAAGTTACTAACTCATGTCCAAATCCATGCAAAACTCAGAGGCGGTGATTGGGTTTTTAAGGACATTAGCCGATATAATGGACGGGTGGCATGAGGCAATGGAGGCAATGTTAACACAAAACCAAAGAGCCAGCAAACAATTGGAGGCATTTAAAGATCTAAACCTTACAGACCCGAAGATTATCGAAGAACTGCCCAAGATGTTTTCATCGGAACAAATAGCCATATTGCTAAACGTATTACTTCGACTGTCTGAATATGGCGCAAAATTCGGTCCCCTGGCAGAAGAAAGAATGCAAGAATTCGAGTACATGCGTGAACTAATCATAGGTACAAGGATCAACCTGCACAAGCTATTGGGTGACGACGTTTGATGAGCGAGACCTTTCAGATTAACAAAATAATCCAGAGCACGCCCCTGACTGGTTTTGCCATGAGCATTGGCGAGGCATACAAAGACGTAATAAAAAACGCAACGAATCTCACAAACCCCCCGGACATAGTGAAATTTACAGATTCCGGGTTTGACATCAACATGAACAACATGGTTATAAGCATACCGTACATCATCGTGTTTGAAGACACCATGTATGCCGTATGGAAGAACGATTCCGGACAACTGGTCATGAAGGAGCTGGGCTGACATGATACTCCCAAAATTGCCAGTAGGCATAGAACTAAAAAACACCAACGCCACCATAACCACCGACACGAACGTGTTCCCGCCGGAAACCAACAAAATCACAACGGTGGGGAGGATCAAGCAGAAGAAGTACCACGTGGAATGCAACGGGAAGGGCCAGATGAGCTTCTACGCATTAAAGGATCCGGTGGAACATATAAGGGAAATCGCCAAGCTCCGGGACGACGGCCTAATCACGGCCGAAGAGTTTGAGCAAAAAAAGAAGGAACTGCTGAAACACATAAAATAACGCGCGCCTGGAACCGCCACAGGGAACGTGCAGCTGTCTGTTGTGGCGCCCCCGCGGCACCCGCTCAGGCCGCCATTTCCCCGCGGGCTATGCTTTTTTGCACTGGCGTGGCGCGCCCCAAGGCCTCAGTAGATCGAAATGTGCCCCAGCGGAACGCCGGCCAGCATGTCCTGGCCCGATACCGGAACGTTTTGGACAGAAAAACCAACGGGTCAGGCGCCCCCGTAACCCGTCATGTATCACCAAAACAAACCACGGGGGCACCGACCCAGGGTGGCCGGCAAGGCGCTTGAAATGTTGCCCGGGCTGCCGGAGAGGGCGGGCATCGGGTTCTCGGGCCGGCACAACGCCGCGTGCGGCACGGCCGGCTCCGTGCGCGTGCCGGTGCCGGTGTGCAGGGACCGCGCGTGCGCGTCTGGCGCCACCGGGACGCTCGCCGTGCGCCACCGGAAGAGCCACATACCGTCGTCGGCGTGGGTGCCCTCCAGGATACGGGGGGCGTGCAGCGGCCAGGACGCCATGCGGGAGCGGTGCCCCGGCTCCCTCGCCGCCACCGTGCGGGAGGCCAGGCGGCCTAGGATCCCCGGGCGGGCGCGCTGCGTCGTGGCCCCGGCCTGCCACCCGATGCCCGGGCACGGCAGGGACCCCGCGACCCGGGAGAGACAGTTGGTGCGAGCGAGGCACAGGTCCGGTACGTCGCGCTCCGGGGGGTACGCCACCGCCAAGGTGGCGGGCGGGCCGGGGCCGGACCTGGCGCGCGGGCCCAAGAAGGGCAGCGCGGGGGCCGGAATCGTGCGCGAGCTGCTGCTGGACTGCGCAGGGGTTGGAGTCCGCCCTAGGCCGGTCCTGCCGGGCAGGGGGTTCTTCCCGGCCGGGGTAGTGGGGGAGCTGTCCGGGCCGGGCCACGGGCCCGTCATGCCCGCACCTCGGGCGGCCGGCGCGAAGGGGGCCGCGGGGGAGCACGGCCGGGGGGAGAGGGCGGCGGCCTCCCCGCACGCCCTGGCGCCCCGGGAGAGGAGGGCCAGCGAGCCGTTCACCCCGGTGACAGTCCCGGAGGGGGATGGCGATGACGGGCGGAACCCGGGGGACGTGCAGGAGGCAAACCCGCCCGCCCTCTTCTCCTCTCTCCATACGTGTGGGGACGGGTGGGACTCGGGGGACGTGCAGGAGGGGCACCTGGCGTACGCCACCAACTCGGACGCCGGCGGCGCGTACCGCCCTGCCGGCGTCCCCGACGAGTACAGGAAGAGGTGGGGGACAGGGACCGGGCACGGGGACGCCGGGAAGGCGAGGCCCAGAACCGCCAGCCCGGACGCCTCCGTCAGGACGTTCCTGTTCTTCATGGCGCTGGTGACGTGCAACCTGTGGACGGTGCCGGCGGCGTGGTCTGCCGGGTGGTACGGGAGCCGCGACACCGCTCCGGTCCAGCTGGCGATCATGCCGGGGTGCATAGCGGGGATGGCCGCGGGCGGGGCGGATGGCGGGCGGGCGGGGCCCAACTAGGCGTCTGGCGGCTAGTACAATTCGATCTACTGGATCTGTACCGTGAGCCGCGTCACGGCGCACCACATGGGCGGCCTGGGGGGCCGCGCCTACCGGAACAGCAGGGAGATGACCCGCCGGACCCCGGTCTTCTTTGGCTCGCCGGTCCAGTCCGAGATGGTCGTGGTGGGCTTTTCGACGAATATCCCCTGCGGCCTGTACAGCAGTATCACCAGCAGGATCACCCCCAGCAGCAAAAAGTCCAGCCACACCACGTCAAACGGCACGAACCCCTCGAAGGAGTCCTTGAAGAATATGATCAGCTTCCTCACCGTGACGAAGATCAGCGTCCCGAAGACGATCCCCTTGTTGTTTGCCAGCCCGCCTATGAGTATCATGAGGAACGGCCAGAACGTCCAGCTCGCCCTGTCGTAGGCAAACGCGATGGTGCCCCCCACGTAGAAGGCGTACAGCGCCCCGCCGATGGCCGCCAGCGCGGCGGACACCAGTATCACCTTGATGCGGATCCGCGCCGCGTCCTTGCCTAGCGACTCGGCGGCGACCTCGTTGTCGCGGACTGCCCGCAGCGTCCTGCCCAGCGGCGAGCGCACCATCCTCTCGCTGAAGACGAAGACGGCGGCGGCTATTAGCACCAGCCCCAGCGTGGCCACCGGGAAGCGCATCTCGTCGGGCAGGAACGACAGCGGGTCGGGCACCTGCACCCCCAGCGTGCCGCCCACCAGCGGGGTGAAGTTGTTGCCCACTATCCTGATGCTCTCGCCGAACGCCAGCAGCGTTATGGCCAGGTAGTCCCCGCGCAGCCGGATGGCCGGGTACGACGTCAGTATGCCCAGGCCGCCGCCGACGCCGGCCGCTATCCCCAGCGTCAGGAAGAAGACCGCAAAGCCGATCCCCGTGTTGTCCACCAGCCAGGCGTTGATCTGCGAGACGATGAGCAGGTTGTCGGCTATGTAGTCGCCCTCTATCCCCGCCATGCCCGCGAATATCCTGCCCGGGACGGACGCGGCGATGAAGGCGCCGGCGCCGACTGCCAGCACCTTGCCGAAGTTGGGGATGCCGGTGTACCCGAACTCCAGGTTCAGGCTGAGGTTGACTATCACGTATACCGCGAAGATTGCGAGCAGGTCCACCACGAAGATGGCCTCAGGACCGATCGCCATTCCTCCTCAGCCTCGACCAGTTTATCCCGGCCAGCCCGCGCGGGGCCAGCATCAGGGTCACCACGATGAACACGAGCGGTATGAGCGGGCGGTACGCCACCAGCCACGAGCCGAACTCCCCGGCCAGGAACCTCGTCCCGAGCACCTCGGTGAGCCCGATCAGCAGGCCGCCTGCTATGGCCCCGTATATGCTCAGGAACCCGCCGGCGATGCTGGCCGCGAACACGCTGGGGATCAGCAGGGGGCCCAGGTTCGGGTCGCCCTGGAACCACAGCGACATCAGCGCGCCGGCGACCCCCGCCAGCCCGCCGCCGAGCATCCACGACACCCCGTAGATCACCTTCACGTTTATCCCCACGGTCTCTGCCAGGTCGTAGTTCTCGGTGGCCGCGCGCATGGCGATGCCGAACTTCGTCTTGTTGAGCATGACGTACAGCGACAGCGCCAGCACCCCTATGGCCGCCGGCGCCACGAAGACTATCATGGGCATGCCGGCCAGCTCCGCGTCGTAGCTGCGCAGGGTGAACTCCCTGGAGGTCACCCGGAAGGCCTCCACGATGTAGTCGGACGCTATGTTGAGGACCGCTATGAGTATCAGGTCGAATGCCAGCGTCGATATCATCTGGATCGCCTGCGAGGCGCCCTTGCGGATGAGGGGCTTTAGGATGAAGGTGTACAGGGCCACTGCGACCAGCCCGGCCACCACGAAGGAGATCGGCACCGCCACGTACGGGGATACCTCCCACACCCTCGTGGCGACCAGCGCGATGTAGACGCCGATCGTCGCGAACGAGGCGTGCGCGAAGTTGGGGACGCGCGTGGTGAGGTAGGTCAGCGTGAGGCCGATGCTCAGCAGCGCCAGGAGGCTGGCGAAGATTATCGCGTCGGAGAATATGGGATCGGCTGCCAACTCAGGCCCCCTTGGCCTGCCCCGGCCACGCCCGGGGCCCCGGGCCGCCGCGGGCCGCGCCGCCTGTGGGGGGACCGGTGGGAACCATGCTCTGTCACAGTCATGCCGGGGCCGTGGTTAATCTACATATCGGCAGGCGCGCGCGGTTCCCTGGTCCGGAAAGCCGATCGCCGCTTGCCCGGGCAGGGCCGGCAGGGGGCGGGCGCGCCGGCGGCGCCCCCGGTGCTCCCCCGGCGCCAGGGGGGACGGCGTGCCTATCGCCGGCAGGGGGCGGGCGCGCCGGCGGCGCCCCCGGGGGCGGGGGGCGCGGGCATGGCGCGGAATGCCAAGGAAGCGCGGGATCCGGGCCGCCCGGACTACGCGGGGCCGGACGGTTCGAAGGCGCGGCGGATCGCGCGGGACGTGCCCCCGCAAACGCCGGGGCCGCGGCCGCCACGGAGTCCGCGCGGCCGGGCGCCTCGGCCGGGCGCCTCCCTGAGGCACGCGCGGCGCATCGCGCCGCCCCCGCGCTGGCAGGCCGCGGGCAAAGATGCCCGTGCTCGGGGAGCGAGCTGCATCGCGGATCCCGCGTGCGCAACGCGCAGCCAAGCGAAACGTGCCGGACTGGGGAGGGACGAACGCCCGCGCGCATGCCCAAGCACCCCGCCATCGAACCTGGCGCGGGGCCGCATTTCGCTTGGCTGGCGCGCCTCGAAAATTAATATGGGGCAGGAGGGAGCGGCGGGTGTGGGACTTGAACCCACGGTGTGCTCGTTACACAATCGCCTTTCTGAGGCAATCGCTTCAGGGCGACACCTTACCACGCTAGGTAAACCCACCGGGCATTACCTTATACGTACGTATATTTATACCGAGTTGCGGCGCGTATGCATGTTTTTTATATGATGCCCCAACTTGGGAGATCATGACGAGGTGGGGCAGGGACCAGACAGAGTTTACCGTAAGGCTGTCATTTGATGGGAGGAACAGCATGTCATGCAGGATACCAAAGCCGATACTGGATCTCCTGGGCGATCCAGACATGCTAACGTTCAAGCTCGAGGGCGGCAAGATCACGGTGGGCTGACACGAGTCCCAAAAGGGCGAGCCCCCCCCCCGAGGGGCGGGCAGGTTAAGAACAGGACGATATTCACGGGCGACAACCTCGAGATAATGCGCGGCATGGAAAACGAAAGCGTGGATCTGACATGCCCGGGTCCCCCGTTCAACTCCAAGCACAACTATGCGGCACCGATCGGCTCCAGGGCGGCTGGCGCGGAGTTCAAGGACACTTAGACGCTGAGCGGCATTGACCAGGCATGGTGGGGCGAAATCGCGGATCAGAACGAGCCGCTGTACTAGATCATCGGCACTGCCGGAAAGGTTGGCGACGAGTCCACCATGTCATACCTGATATACATGGCAATCAGGATTCTGGAAATGCACAGAATCCTGAAGCCCGCGGGCTCGCTGTACCTGCATTGCGATACCACGATGAGCCACTACCTGAAGCTGGCACTGGACTCAATATTCGGAAGCAAGTCGTTCCGCAACGACATTACGTGGAAGCGGACCAGCTCTCACAATGACGGCAAGAGGTACGGAAAGATTTCCGACAGGATACTGTTTTACACCAAGACTGAAAAGTGCGCCTGGAATTACGTTTGCATGCCATATTCGAGGGGGCACATGGAAAAAAACTTCAAAGACGAGGACGGGCGCGGGCGTTACGCCCACAAGGACTTGACGGCGGAGAGCCTGGCAGGTGGCGGGTATGAGTACGAATACAAGGGCCACGTCAGGATCTGGAAAAGGTCCCCGGAGTCGATGGCAGAGTTGGAAAGGCAGGGAAGGATACACATGCCAAAAAGGAGGGGCGGGGTTCCAAGGTACAAGATATATCTTGACGAGGCAAAAGGCGTCCCACTGCAGAACATCTGGACCGACATACCAAACGTCCAAGGCCAGGAAAGGCTGGGCTATCCCACGCAAAAGCCACTCGCGCTGCTGGAACGGATCATAGATGCAAGCAGTTACACGGGCGACGTGGTGTTCGACCCGTTCTGCGGATGCGCCACGGCCTGCCTTGCGGCAGAGAGAAGGGGGAGGAGGTGGATAGGGTGCGACATATCGGAAAGGGCCTATTCGCTGATTGAGCAAAGGCTCAAAAAGGACGCCGGGATCGCCAAGTTTGTTACCGGTGCCGGGGAAGTCATACAGAGGACGGACATACCCAAAAGGAGGGGAAGGAGATCCAAGGACATCAAACACGCGCTGTACGGCACGCAGCGCGGCCACTGCAACGGCTGCAGGCACCACTACCAGTTCAAGGATCTCGAGGTTGATCATGTGGTACCCAAGGCAAGGGGCGGGCAGGATGACGACGGCAACCTCCAGCTATTGTGCGGCAACTGCAACAGGAGAAAGGGGAAGAAACTCACGATGGCCGAGCTGAAAGCGGTCCTGGACGCGGAGGGGGTGACGTTCGGCGGGGGCGCCCACGAACCGCGGAACTGACGCACCGCCACGGCTTTGGCCAGGAGACCCACGCCCCCATGGATTCACAGAACCGCCCACCAAAGGGCACCCTCCTTCTCCCGCACGATCCACCCCACCCCGGAATAATTCGGCCTCGCGCAGTCTGGATGCCCCGGGCCCGCGCATATCCCGTGCTCCCCCACTCCCGGTGGTGGCAGAGGCGGGGCACCTGCTGCTTGCCGACTTTGCGCTCTCGGACTGGGGCGAACGGCCTTCCGGACTAGGCTGACACGGTGATTTTCAAGCGGTGTCGGGCTACCCCGCCCTGGATAAAACACTTAACTCCGGCTCCCCCGCATACCATGCGATGGCCATACTGACCGTGACCGGGATCGAGAAGCACTTTGGCGGCCTCAACGTGCTCGACGGGGTCGACATGGAGGTCGAGGGCGGCAGGCTGTACCAGATGATCGGGCCCAACGGGAGCGGCAAGACCACGCTGATAAACGTGATATCCGGGCTGCTGAGGCCCGACGGGGGGAGGGTCGTCTTCGACGGCACAGACATCACCGAGATGGGGCCGTTCGAGACCTTCAAGGAGGGGCTGGTCAGGACGTGGCAGATCCCGCAGCCGTTCTCGACCCTCAACACCGTGGAGAACCTCATGGTGTCGGGCGAGGGCAACTCCGGGGAGGGCTTCCTGGCCGCCCCGCTGAGGTCCGGGTGGAGGGCCGACGAGGAGGCGGCGGCCGAGAGGGCCGACGGCGTCGCCCGGATGGTGGGCCTGGACGAGAAGAAGCACGTGCCGAGCCAGAACCTCAGCGGGGGGCAGCAGAAGCTGCTGGAGCTGGGCCGGGCCATGATGTCCGACGCCAAGATGATCCTCATGGACGAGCCGATCGCCGGCGTCAACCCGACCCTGGCCCACCAGATATTCGAGAAGATCGAGAAGATCTGCGCCGAGCAGAAGATCACGTTCCTCATAGTGGAGCACAGGCTGGACATATCCCTCCAGTACACCGAGCACGTCTTCGTGATGAACAGGGGCAAGATAATCGCCGAGGGCACCCCCGACGAGGTCACGAGGCACCCCAAGGTCGTGGAGTCCTACCTGGGTGATTAGATGGCCGACCCCAAGGAGCGCGTCGTCAGGGTGGACAAGCTCAGCTCCGGCTACGCCAGCAGCCACATACTCTTCGACGTGGACTTTGAGGCCAGGAGGGGGGCGATCACCGTCATAATAGGGCCCAACGGGAGCGGCAAGAGCACGCTGCTCAAGAGCCTGTTCGGGCTCTGCACCGTCTATTCCGGGAAGATATCGTTCCTGGGCAAGGACATAACCGGCCTCACGCCGCACGAGGTGGCGCGCGAGAGGATCGCGTACCTGCCACAGGTGAACAACGTGTTCGCCAACCTGACCATCCGGGAGAACCTCGTGATGGCCGGGTACACCGTCGACCCCAAGGACTTTGCCGAGAGGGTCCCCGGCGTGATGGACGCGTTCCCGGAGCTGAAGAGGTACGAGGGGGAGAAGGCCCAGTCGCTCAGCGGGGGGCAGCGCCAGATGCTGGCCATGTGCATGGCGCTGGTGAGGCGGCCGACGCTGATGCTGTTCGACGAGCCGACTGCCAGCCTGTCGCCGAAGCTCTCAGTCGACGTCCTCAACAAGATGGAGGAGATAAGGAGCGAGTTCGGGATCACCGTGATCCTGGTCGAGCAGGACGTCAAGCGCGCCCTCAAGTTCGGGGACTGGGTCTACCTGCTGGCAAGCGGCAAGAACGTCTTCGACGGGACGCCGGCGGAGCTGCAGGCCCACCCGGAACTGGGCAGGCTGTACCTGGGCGTGACCCAGGGAGACGCCCGCAAGTGACGCCCCCAGCGCGGGAAGCGTGGCGCCTTGGGGCGTGCAGGGGCGCGCCCTAGCCCAGGGTCACGGAGTCGTCGGCCTGGGTGTACTTTCCTAGCAGCACCCACTCCCCGCCGCGGATGCCCCACACCTCATAGTCCGCCTGGGCCAGGTCGCCCGCCTCGTTGAGCGTGGTCGGCCCGATCGCCCCGCTGTAGCCCGCGGCGATGCGTGGTATGGCCTCCCTGATGGTGCCGGGGTCGGAGCTCTGCGTGTCGAGCATCGCCAGCCCGATCACCCACACCGCGTCGTACGACGAGTGCACGAACGTGTTGGGCGTCCTGCCGAGCGTCTCGGTGAGGTGGTCCTGCACCTTCTGGTACGTCGGGTTCTTGGAGGCGGCCACCTGCACCGTGGTGAACTGGACGGCGGTCGAGAACTCCAGCCCTATGGGGTCGTCTACCAGCTTGTGCTCCTTGGTGTTGGCGCCCGGCCCGAACCACCTGACGTCGTCTAGGACGCCGTGCGAGGAGGAGGACTGGACGAACTGGAGGATCTCGGCAAAGCCCAGGAACACCACCGCTACCCTGTCGCTGCCGTACGCGTCGACGTGCCGCTGGACCTTCTCGGCCAGGAGCGACGCCGACGTGGAGAACTCCGGGGACTCTGGGTTGTAGCGGATCCCCTCGTCTGCCGTGCCGCCGCGCTCCACGAATGACGCGACCGTCGCCTCGCTCAGGCCGTCGCCCCACGTGTCGCCGCGCCACACCGGCACTATGGCCTCCATCCCCTCGTGCCGGACGAGCTTTGCCAGCGCGGTCCCCTGGTTGGTGTCGTCTGGGACCAGCCTGAAGACGCTGTCTCCGGGGATCGCCAGCGCCGGCGCCGACGAGCAGCAGCTGACCAGCACCATGTTGTTGGAGTCAGAGTACCCCTTGATGTTCCTGATGTTGGAGCTGGTCTCCGGGCCGACCACTATCCCTATCCCCTTGGCGTTGAGCGAGGTCAGCTTCTCCAGCGCCATGACCGGGTTGGTCGCCGAGTCCTCGGACACCATCTTGAGGCGCCACGGGGCGTCGATCCCCTCCAGGTGGCGGTTGAACTCGGTCACCCCGAACTTGGAGCCCTCCCAGTTCTCCTCGCCGTGGGTGGCGAGGTCCCCGGTGAGCGGGAGGATCAGCCCGATGGTGACGTCGCCGGACAGCCCGGCCTCCCCGCCCTGGTCCCCCGGCGCGGGCTGCCCCGAGAGGGCCACTGCGACCGCGATGCCCGCCAGCGCCGCGGCAGCCGCGACGCCGGCCTTTTGCCGGGAGTTCATTCACCGGGGTTTGGCATGCGGGGTTTTTAAGGGTTGGCCGGCACGCGGCCTGTTGCACAACCATGTCTGGATCTGTCTTTATGGGTTGTTTTCTGTACCTGAAAATCGGGTCGCGCGGCAGACTGCTGGCCTGCGGCATGGTAGGCCGCTCCCTCCCTGCGTCCTGTGCGTCGGGCGGGCAACCTATCTCGATTCGACCTGCAAAAGGGTGAAAAAGAGGCGATTCCCGCATGACCTTGTGTTCGTACTGCTTACAAAGGCGTGTTTTTAAGCAAGAATCAGAGAGTGGGATCGTGGGAGAACGAGAAAGGCTGTCTTTAATCAAAAAAATTCAGGGACAGAGGGGGTCCAAAGTCATAACATATGTGGTGGGAGATCGACCTAACCTGAATTTTCAAATAGGCAGCGATACCCCTAGGCTGTTCTACGACCATTTAGTCAGGCTTGGTGACAAGATTCCAAGGTTGGATCTGTTCTTGTATAGCATCGGCGGGGACACAAGCGTGCCTTGGAGAATCATATCCTTGCTCAGAGAATTTGCGGGCGAGGTAAACGTGCTGGTACCACACAGAGCGTACAGTGCAGCAACCATGATTTGCATGGGTTCGGACAGCATTCTGATGGGGAGAAAGGGGGAGCTGGGACCAATTGATCCTGCCGTCACCAGCGAGTTTAACCCCATCGATCCAGTAATCCAAAATAGAAAAACGCCAATCAACGTAGAGGACGTAACCAGCTACCGTGACTTGATCAAAGAGAGATTCGGCATTGTTTCTTCTGAAGAGATCTCAAAAGCGTTATTGGAATTGACCAAGGCGGTTAATCCTGTTGCCTTGGGTTACATCAATCGGCACTATTCGTTCATCAGGATGGTTGCGACCAAGCTTCTGAAATCCCACAACAAACCGTGCAATGACACAGTTATTGAAGAGCTCGTAAAAGAGCTGATCGAGAAAATATACTTTCACGGCCACGGGATAGCTAGGAAGGAAGCAAAGAGCATCGGCCTGCAGGTGGTTGAGCCCGACCTGCGCTTGGAAAAGGCGATGTGGGGCCTGTACCTAGAGTATGAGAAAGAGATGACTCTCTCAATGCCTTTTGTCCCGGAGGACATCTTGGAAGACCAAAAGACAGACAGCTACACGATGAAGGCAGTTTCTGGCGCATATATCGAGTCTGAGAACTTTTGCCACGTGTTTGAAACGGACGTGAAACTCACTGCCACAAGGGCGGTCCCACAGAACCTCGCCATAAACATAAATTTCCAGATGCCGCGGCAGGCCGACCAGGCACGACTTGAAAATGCTGACCTGAGGCACGTTCAACAGCAAATCCAGCAGGTGGTTCAGGAGGAGGTCAGGAGGCAGTCCCCCGTGGTCGGATTTGACAGCAGGGTGACCCGGCTTAACTGGCACCAGAAAGACTGGCACTAAGCAGGCGAAAACGACTCGCTTGCGGAGGTGTAGTCCTTGATTATTGGCGACTGGACGATCTTGATCTGGAATTTCGAGCTTGCATACGTGGTCTTGAAGGTCGTGAACGGAACTACGCTCACGGTTACCTTGACTTTCTTTTCCATTGCGCCTTGGTTTACTTGCATATATTTAAAGGATTGAATGTTTGGCGCGCGAGTCCACGACTGGCGCCTGCATGACGGTCATGGTGCAGGTCATGCCGTGGGCCGCCCCCGGCACGCCCCCGTCCGGGCCGGCTTGCGCCGGCACGGCCTCTCGTTGTTGGGCCGCGGGGCGCCCCGGCGGCCGGCATGTGCCACATTATGGCAGCCGTCCCCGTCGGCCGCCACGGTTGTGGCCGACGTGCGCTTGTCTGCATGCATTCTGCGCGTGGGTGCATGTGCCACGTCCATCCTAGCGCCACATCACACGGCCGCGTTAGTGGCCGCGTACTCGGCGGCGCCGGCCGGGTTGTCGGGGCCCGTTTTTTTGATCCTCCCGTGTGCGGCGGTTCCCGGACTGGGAGGCCACCGGCACCGGGAGATCCCAAGAAGGCGTACAGGAAAGATGCCGGATCTGGGGTCAAAACCAAGATGCCGCGGCGAACACGGCGTGCGCGAACAACGGGAGCACCCGACACGCGGAAGGGTGGCCGCTCCTGGGCCGTCCCGCGATCCGACGCGCCGCCCCTGCGGCGCATGCAGGCCAACATGCTCCCGCGCATGCGGGGGCGGGGTTGGTTTCTGCGGCATGCCTTCAAATAATGCACGCTGGTGCCGGGCAGGGTGGCGTTGGGCCTTGCTCCGTTACTTTTTTAATTTCTTGGCCATTACGTACCCAAGCCCCAATGCAGCCAAACCGCCAATGGCAACCTCCCACCACTTCAATGGCTTGTCAGGACCCACTTTTTTAGGCAGGCGGCACGTTTTTGGGACTGGCGCGATTATCGAATGCCTGATTGCTGCACGATCCAAAATTACTGGCGGGGCATCATGAGGAGGATAGCTGTGTGCTGGGTTGATGTGGGCTAGCGGGTAGTCCGGCGGCGGTTCCATCTCGGACTCTATGATGCCATCCGGCATGACTTTGACGTGTATTTGCAGCTGTTCCCGCAACCGGAATGCCAGCCCGAAAACCTGGCCGTGGTCGTCTTCACGTATTTGTTTCTTGAACCCCAGGCCGATCAGCCTTTGCCGAAACAGCGAGACGTCCTTGGGGCGGATCTTGAAACACCTGCAGTGGTGCTCGTCTGATGAATTTGGCGTGTTGCTTGTCAGGATGAGGCCCCGACGATCGTGGTCCAGGTCCGTGATTCATTCTAAAAGCAGCTGCAGGTACACCCCGTCCTCGGTTTGGACGTGGGGGACCTTGCGGAGATCGTCCGCCGTCCCGCTCAGGAGCAGGGTTTCCTGCATCGGGCCGTTCTTTGCGGTGCCCCACAACTTTGATCTGGGCCTGGTCTTTGCGCGGCCCTCGACTATTTCCACGTTGGTTTTTTTGGAGTGCTCCCTCAGCGCTTGGACCGACTTGTCGAGCTTCGGCCTGTCATAGCCGGCAAGAACGGCATGGGCGGACTCGGCCGCGCCCGCCACGCCCCGGGACTGGATTTTGTGTTTGCCGGGACGGGTGACACGCCGCGTGGGAGCGCCCGGCAGTCCCGAGGAATGGGGCGGGCGCACGCCGCCATGGCAAGGGTTCGGGGCCGGGCCGCGTATACCTGCCTGCCGTGACCGTTTTCCCATGCATAACATGCGTGATTCCGCCTATAAAGGCACGACGCCGTCCCGCGCCTGGCCGTGGGTGCCCGGGCGCCGCCTGCGTGCACGCGGCACCAGGCGCGCACGGGCCGTTAACGCGCCGCCTTGGGCAGCCCGGCGCGGGCAGGATGCGGCCTTGGCCGGGGGGCGCTCCCGCCTACGTCGCCGGCGCCAGGCCTATGGCCATCGTGACCGACGAGCCGGGCGCCGGGTCGATCGCCGTGTGCACGCCCTTTATCTTGCTCGCCGCGTCCGTGGGCGAGGTCGCCACGTACCCCGCCGGGAGGGCCACCTGCGCGACCCAGTCGGCCGGCGCGATGTCGGTCTTCGACGCCGCCCCGCCGGCGCCGGTGGTGACCGCCTCCAGCTCGTTGGTGGTGTACGAGTAGACGTCGATCCTGATTCCGGGGAACGGCCCCTCGCCGGGGTCCCTGACCCCGTTGGCGTTGTCGTCCCTGTACACCGTGGCGTACAGCGAGACGGCCTCCTCGGGCAGCACCTGGCGGAAGCCCACGTCGAAGGTGGCCGTCCCGCCCCTGGCCGGCGCCAGGTACGCGTAGAAGCTCGGCGTGGTGAGGGTGTGGTCGAACGGGAAGTAGGTGGCCTGGAGCAGCGTGAGGCGCGGCGACGGCGGTATGGCGTCAAAGGCGTACCCGCCGTCGGCGCCCGTCGTCGATTCCTGCAGGGCGCCGGTCAGCACGTCTATGGCGTACATCGCGTAGCCCGGCAGGCCGGGCTCGCCGGCGCCCTGCCTGCCGTCGCCGTCGGCGTCGGTGAAGACGGTCCCCGACAGCGTGGCGTAGACCGACGGCGACAGCGGTTCCAGCGCAAAGTCGACGGTCTGGGCGGCCCCCGGGGCCACCGTGACCGTCCTGGAGTAGGACTGGCCCGCCGACGGGACGTGCGTGTCCGGCGCGTCCACCTGGGCGGTCCAGGGCCCGGCCGCGACGTTCGAGAAGGAATAGTACCCGCCGGCGTTGGACCTCGCGGTGTAGGTGGCCCCGGCGCCGTAGAGGGTGACGCCGGCCTCGATCCCGGCCTCCCCCGCGTCCCGGATCCCGTCGCCGTCGGAGTCGCTGAAGACCGTCCCCCGTATGGACGGGGTGGACGCGGCCCCGCGGTCCTTCCAGGCGCCGCCCTCCACCGCCCAGAGGTTGAAGCTGCGCAGCGCCAGGTCGCCGTTTGCGTCAAGCGCGTTGGGCCCCAGGGCGCCGCCCGTCCTGGCCGCGGCGGCCGCCGGCACGTGCGGGAGCACGTCCGTCCCGGTGGCGCTCTGGGCCCGGTCTATGGCCTGGCCCGCCACCCAGACGGCGTCGTAGGAGGAGTACGCGTACACCGACGGGTCCCTGCCCAGGCCGTCCCTGACGTACTTTGCGACGGCGGCCGTCGCGTCGGTGCGCTGCTCCTTGAACTGGATGGAGGTCAGCCGCGTGGACTCCGCGAACGCCAGCGCCGCCGGGTCGGCGGTGATCCTGGGGCTGTTGGCGTTCACGCCCGCGTCGAACCACTTCAGCGAGGGGAGCGCGTCCGTGGCGGCCGCGGCGGCCGACAGGCCCGCCAGCTCGGCCCACCCGAGGAAGAGCACCCCCACGCCCGAGGCGTCGGCGCGGCCCTGGACGGCGGCCTGCGCGGCCCGCGCCGTGGCCGCAAAGTCCGCCGTGCCCGGCTCGTAGGGCACCCGCGACGCCACGGTGCCGCCCCTGGCCTCGTAGGCCGCCGCGGCGGCGGCGAGCATGTCGTTCCCCCAGGTGTCGTTCCTGTATATTATCACCAGCGAGTCCGTGCCCGAGTCGACGGCGTGCTGCGCGAGCAGCGGCGCCAGGGAGGTGCTCGTCGGGCTCATCCGGAATATCCCGTCGGGCTTTGCCAGCGACGGCGCCGCCGAGCAGCAGCTCACCAGCACCATCCCGTTGGCGTTGACATAGTCGGCCACGTACTTTACGCTGGCGCTGGTCGGGACCCCGAGCACCACGTCGACGCCCTGGGCCTTGAGGGACTGGATCTGCCTCAGCGTGGTCGGGCCGTCCAGCCCGTTGTCCTGGTACGGCGCGGCCAGCGTCCACCCCCTGCCCTGCGAGGCGAGCCACGCGTTGAGGTCGTCGACGGCCTTGGCCGACGCCAGCCTGGCCTCCTGCCCCTCCAGCTTTACGGCGGGCGCCTCGGAGAGCAGCAGCCCCACCTTGACGCTGCCTGCAAGCGGCGTTACGCACGCGCCGGTGTACGGGTGCTGCCCCTGCCCCGGCCCGCACACCCCCGTGGAGACGGATGTGCCGTCGGTGGTCGCCGCCGCCCGGACGCCGGCGTTCCCCGCCAGGTCGGAATAGTCTATCGAGAACGTGACGGGGGCGCCCAGCGACGCCAGGTCCGTGAACGTCCGCGACGCCGTCCACGCGTTCCCCTGCCCGCCGGCGGCCTGGGCCGCGGAGCCGTTGATCGTGGCCGAGGGGGCCGATATCGGCTCGGACGCCGCGAACCCCAGCGTCACGGTGTCGCCCACGGTGGCAAGGCCGGGGTCGGCGTTCGACGAGTACATGGTGACGGAGAGGAGCGACGGGGCCTGGCCGTCGGCCGCGGGGACGGTGCGGGGCCCGGCAAGCGCGTTGCCGTCGGCGTCGCGGATCCCGCCGCCCAGGGTGAGCGTCGCCGTGGCGTGGGCTGGCACCGCGGGGCCGCCGAACGTCACCGCGGCCGAGGGGCCGGATATTGCGGCGGCCGTGGCGGTCCTGGGGCCCCCGGGCGACAGCTCCAGGCCGGTAAAGTCCGCGGCGGCGGCCGTGACGGGCTCGGTGAAGGTGACGGTTATCTGGTTGGGCCCGGTCACCGCCGAGGAGGCGTGGAGCGGCGGGAGTCCCACGTTGCTGTAGGTCACCGACGAGCCGTCCGTCGTCGCGGTCACCCGCGCCCCGGCCTGCCCGTCCAGGCCGGTATAGTCTATCGTGAACGCGACCCCGCCGTCGGCGTCGCCCTGGCCCATGGTCCTGGACGCGGTCCACTGGTTGCCCGACGGGTTGGAGACGCCGGTCACATGGATGCCGCCGATGGTCACCGTGGGGATGGCCACCGTCTCGGAGGCCGTGAAGGTCACCGTGACGGCGTCCCCGACCGTGGCCTGGTACGCGCTCGTCGCGTTGTCCGACGATATGGAGACGGCGGTCAGCGCCGGCGGCTGGCCCGCCGTGGCGCGCTGGCCGCTGGCCCCCGCAAACGCGGCACCGTCGTTGTCCACCACCCCGGTGCCGATGTCGAGGATGGCCGTGGCGTCTGTGGACACGCCGGGGCCCCCAAAGGCAAGCACCAGGGTGGCCGAGCCCGAGCCGGATACCGCCGTGACGGCCCTCTGGCCCCCGGGGAAGAGCTGCAGGTTGGCAAAGTCGGAGGCGGCGGCGCGGACGCCCTCGGAGAAGACCAGCGTTATCTGGTTCGGGCCCGTGACTGCCGCGGACAGCAGCACTGGGACCTGCCCGGCGGTGACCGCGACGTTGTCCAGCGCCGTAAGCGGGTTGCGCACCAGGTCGGCCACCTGCGACGACACATCCATGACGCCAGAGGCCCCCACCGGGGCCCTGCCGCCGCCGAAGGTGAGCACTATGGTGTCGGTTCCGGAGCCCGATGCCGCCGTGACTTCCCTCATGTCCGCGCTGCCGCTCAGCCACAGGTTGGTAAAGTGCGCGGCCTCGGCGTCGACGGGTTCTGAGAACCTGACGGTGATCTCGTTGCCGTCCGTGACCGACGCGGAGACCAGCGTCGGGGGGGCCCTATTCTCGATCCTTATGGTCTTTGCCCCAAGCGCGATGTCGGCCAGGTCCTTGACGGCGGTGACCTGGACCGTCCCGGTCGTGGTGTCGGGGGCGCGACTGCCGATGTAGGTTATGTAATGGATCGAACCGCTCAGATTCGTGTCCGTGACGTTCCTGTAGTCGTCGGTGCCCAGCACCAGCCCCGTGTAGGACGAGCCGGCGTGGGCTTTGACAGCCTCGGAGTAGGCCACGGCTATTGTCATGCCGGAGGCAAACTCCCCCCGGAGCGCGACCGGGGCCTGCCCGTCGGCCACCGGGATGCCGGGGTACCTGGCATCAGGGGCCCTCGGCTTCGTGTACCCGTCGGCATCCCCCGCGAACTTGTTGCCCGCGGCATCTGTCACCGAGTCCAGGATGTCGATCTTTGCGGTGGAGTCGGTCTTTGTGACCCTTGGGCCGTCAAAGGCAATGAGGTATGCGGATCCCGCCCCCGTGACGCCCGTGATCTTTCTGGCGTCCGGGGAGGCGCCGGGCCCGGGGATGATCCTGAGGTTGTCAAAGTCCGCCCTCGTGGCAGATACCCTCTCGGAGAACTCCGCGGTAAGCTGGTTGGGGCCGGTGACGGACATCCTCACGGAGGGGGCCTGCCCGTCGCCGACCAGCTGGTCGTTGAGCGGCCTTATCATGTTTGGCGTGGCGGCTTTGTCGATCAGGGCAGATATGTCGATGGTCGCGTGGGAGCCGGTGGGGGCCTTGCCGCCGGCGAAGGTGAGCGTTATGGTGCTGGGGTTGGGGAAGGCGATGCCATCGACGGCCCGCGGGTGGTTGCCGTTGAGCCTCAGGTCGTAAAAGTTGTTCTCGTATGCGGTCACGGGCTCCGAGAACACCAAGGTTATCTGGTTTGCGGCCGTGATCTTGGCGGAGACCAGCTTCGGGATCTGTCCCGCCGTGACGGTGTAGGTTATGTACCCGGGCGCGTCCGGGACCCAGAGCCTGTTTCCGGCGGGATCGGAGATTCCCCCGGTGACGCCTATGGTTCCCGAGGTGCCGGTGGGCACGGCTGGGCCGCCGAAGGTAAGGTCAAGGATGGCGGAGGAGGAGTTGGTGGTGTCCGGGGATACGGAGTTGACGTTCCTGTAGCTGCCGTCGGACAGGCGGAACGACACGAACGCGGACCGTATGTCGCCGCCGGCGGGCGCCGTGACGGGCTCTGAGAACTCCGCGGTCGCCTTGTTGGGCGCGGTGATGGAGATCGACTCCAGGACGGGCGCCTGCCCGTCGCCGACCGGGATTGCGTATTTCTTGCTGGCAGTGATCGGGTAGATTACCCCCGGATACCCCCCCGCGAACTTGTTGGCCGCCGAGCGGTCGGCTACCCGGTTTGATATGTCGATGTAGCCCTGCGCGTCGTCGCCTACGCCCTTGCCGTCAAAGGTCATGGTGTAGGTGGAGCCCGATCCCGTAAAGCTTGTGATCTCTCTTGCGTCGGTGCTGCCGGCCATGGTGCCGATCCCAAAGCCGGCAAAGTGATCCCTTGCAGCATAGACGGGCTCCGAGAACTCCGCGGTAAGCTGGTTGGGCCCGGTGACGGACATCTTCACGGTGGGGGCCTGCCCGTCTCCGACCCGCTGATTGTCGAGATTCCCGATCGTGTTACGCGGGGTGGCGGCGTCGTAGACGCCCGTGATGTCTATGGTGGCCGTGGAGCCGGTCGGGGCCCCGTTCCCGCCGGAGTCGTCGGCAAAGGTCAGGGTGTATGTGGCGCTCGGCCCGTTGCCCGGGGATATGCCGGTGATCAACCTTGCGGTGGTGCTGCCGTCGAGCCTCAGGTCGCCGAAGTCTCCCAGCACGGCGGTGACGGGCTCGGTAAAGATCGCGGTTATTTCGTTGGGCGCGGTGATCCTGACAGAGTCCACGGCCGGGATCTGCGCGGCCTCCACGGTTCCGCCCCTCACCGGGGCCAGCCTGTTGCCCGTGGCGTCCGCCACGCCGCTGCTGACGCTGATGGCTGCGGTCTTGCGCACGCCTACCGGGCCCGGCGTCGTGTCGGTGCCGATGTCAAACGTGATCTTAAAGTCCGAGGCGGCTGTGCCTTCCGACACGGTGGTTATTCCCCTGGGGGCGCGCTCGCCGGAGATTGTCAGGTTCGTGACGTTGGAATAGTTGCTATTGTCCCACGCCGTTACGGTGGGTGCATTCATGCGCTCGGAGAACCTCAGTGTGACCTGGTCGCTCTCTGTGATGCCAGCCCATTCCAGCCTCGGCGCCTGGCCGTCGTGGACTGCCGCGTTGAACTCGGTGGGGACCGGGTCGCCGGCGAGGAGCGCGTGCACGTTCCCCGCAACGTCGGTCAGCGAGTCCTTGACGGTGACGGTCGCCGTGGCGCCCGTGCCCACCCCGTCGCCGTCAAACGTCAGGGTGAGCGTGTCGGTGCCGGAGCCGGCGACCGCGGTGATGCTCCTGTCCTCCCGGTCGGCGGTGGTGGTGGTGTCGCCGTCGGCGTCTATCACCAGCGCGCCGAACGTGCCCGCGCCGGCCAGGACCCGCTCCTGGGACTTTATGGTTATCGTGTTGGGGCCCGAGACCACCATGTACTTGGCGTTCGTCTCGGCGCCTTCTGCCGGGTGGTCTGCGAGAGCCGGCCTCTGGCCGTCCAATACGGCTACGTTGTATTGCTGCCTTGACGCGTTTGCTGGGGTCGCATCGTCCCTTACCGTGCCGACGTTGACCAGGCCCGCGTCTGACACCCCCATGCCTGCACCCGAGAACGTTATGGTGGTGACTCCCGTGGAGGCATCATGGATAACGGTGTCGGGGGCACCAAGCGACTTGCCGCCTATCCTGAATGCCGAATATGCGCCGGCATCCGAGCTGTGGGGCAGGGGCTCGGACCATTCCACCTGGATCGTGTTGGGGCCCGTGACGCGGGCGGATAGGACGTCGGGGGCCTGGGCGTCAGCCAGGTCGGTCTGGCCCCGGGAGGATTCGGCGAGCGGGTTCATGGAGACGTCCCTGATTTTGTCGGACAGTGTGATGGATCCCGTGGCGCTAGTCTTGGCATCGGTGCCGTAGAATGTTATGGTGTGCGTGTCGGTGCCGGAACCCAGGACCTTCATGATGTTCCTAGGCGTGTTGGCATGCCCGTTCTGGATTATTCCGAGGGCGGTATAGTCGGCGATTGTTGCCAGCACCCTCTCGTCATAGGTTACGGTGACCACCCTCGGGCCCGTGACGCTGGCGGACGCAAGCGAGGGCGCGAGGCCGTCGGTCGCCACGACGGACTCGTTGGTGTACGTCTTGGCGTCGTCATCCAGGGCCACCGTGCCGGTGAGCCTCACGGTGGGCGTGGCGTCCGCGTCCAGCGCGTTGCCGGAGGGCAGGACCAGGGTCGCGGTGGCGGCGCCGTCAGAGTGGGTAATTGAAGCGGGATTCACGCCGTCGACCGTGAAGGCGGCCTGGCTGGAGGTCAGGTCATCCACGCCGGCCGCGAAGGTCACCGTCACCTGCAGGTTCGCGGCGGCGTTGTCATCGGAACCTCCGGTCTGCGCCCCCTCGAGGATGTTGCCGGGGGCCGTCTGCGCGAGGGACTCGCCTGCCAGCGAGGGGGCCATGATCGCCGACGCGGCAAGGATCGCGAGCAGCGCGGCATGGGACCTCGTCTCATTCCACCCCCACGGTAGCGGCGGGCCCCGGGCCCGCGGGGACGCGGCCTGTGACGAAAGGGCCACATGGCCCGCATCCTGCCGCGGCGTGCGGAACTGTTTTTGCGGGTCCCGTCGCCATGTCAAATCCCCTCATGGTGGTCTAGTGTAGTAATCAGTATTAAAACCACTGCATTCACTAGCTGCAAGAGGTCACGTATGCTGACCGTTTAACCAACAAGGCGCGATCCTGCTGATCCTTATGGCAGGAGGTGCTAGTACGTGCGTGCGTACATGCACGGGAAGGAGGGCAGATCCATACGCCAGACGGGCAGGCTGCTCAACAGGCCGTACTCCACGGTGCGCAGGTGGCTCCTGCATGCCGTGGAGAGCGGCGGCATGTCCGGCAGGCATGACGCGGCGCCGCCCGGCGCCCCCTGCAGGCGGGACGCCTCCCAGCTCAGGGAGCTCAGGGCGGACCTGGTGGCCGGGCCCAGGAGGTGCGGCCTGGAGTCCGGGGCGCGGGCCGCGCCGCTCGTCGTGCGGCACGTGCAGGACAGGTTCGGCGTGCGGCACGGCGACCGCGGCATGTACGACCTACTGGTGAGGCCGGGCTTCCCGCGCGGGAAGCCCGGGCCCGGGCACCCCAAACCGGCCTCGGAAAGCGCGAAGGCCGGGTTCAAAAAAAAGCGGCGGGCGCCGCCAGGCGGTACGCCGTCCTCGCCGGGACGAGTCCTCCCACATAATCGGGCGGGACGCCAGGAACGGCTGGTACCCGAGGGGCAGGGAGGCCGCCACGCCGGTCAGCCCCTCCAGGGAAAGGTCCTGCCCGTTCGGGGCGCGATCCGGGAACTGGTCCGGCTGCAGGTCCTGCGACGAGGCAAACGGTGACAGCTTCACGGGCTTTCTCTCGTACCTGCACGGGAAGCACGGTAAGTTCGTGATGCCCGTGGACAACGCGAGCTACCGCAAGTCCAAGAAGTTGGACTTGTGCCATGACGCGTTGCCTGCGGACACGGGCACCTTGCCGAACCTCCTGCGCACCCTGCCCTGAAACCTTATGGACGTAGTTACGGTGTTAAATATTGGATCATCTTGACGGTCTTGACCACCCCGCTGCCAGGCATGGCCCGTATCGGCTCCTGCATCTCCCCCGTGCCGTCGTGCAGGACGTTGGACGTGCCGTGCCTGATCCCCTTCCACTGTACCTCTGCCGGGTTCAGCTCCGGCGTGTAGGGCGGGGAAGTACTCCAGCACCACGTCGCCCTTGAACCCGTCCAGCGCCCCTGCCAAGGCGGTGCTGCGCCACGTGGGGGAGTGCGGGGACGTCCGGCTGGAGCACTTTCCCCCGCACGCCCCGGAGCTTGACGGCGCCAGGGTGCAGTGGAGGGTGGCGGGGAACTCCATGGGCAAACCGCCTGTACGCGGACGGCGGGGAGGCCGTGGGGCCCATACGCGCCATGATCCGCAAGAGGGAGATCGTTCCGGTCAAAATGAACGATTGCTTGATGTGTTGACTACGGGCACGCTCCACGTTGGGGTACCTCGCCCCCGGCAGGTACGCCGGGCCGTGGCAGCAGTGCGAGGAGGACGCCAAGCGGGGCGACAAACGGACGGTTGGAGGCGAAAAGTGTGCATGAATTGCCGCCAAAAGTGGGATCAAAGAGAGGGAGCCACTCCATGGGCGTGCGTCCCTCGCGGGAGTCGGCAATCCGTTCGTTTGGTTATGGGCACGCCTGTGGCAGGTGCCGTCTGAAACCGGCTTTTTCGGTACGCCTGTAGTTGCGTGGGCCCGTGGCAGACACCTACGGCGACGCCGCCAGGCCTATCAGCATGGTGACCGACGAGCCGGGGGCCGGGTCGACTGCCGTGTAGGCGCCTGCCACCCCGGTCACGGGGTCGGCCGGGGCCGTCGCGACATAGCCGGCCGGCGGGTACGCCTGCGCCTGCCAGTTGGCCGGCAGCAGGTCCGTCTTCGTGGCCACGCCGTCGTCGCCGGTGGTTATGGCGTCTATCGTGTTGATGGTGTACGAGTAGATCTGGACCTGCGCCCCCGGGAACGCGGCCTCGCCGGCGTCCCTGATGCCGTTGGCGTTGGCGTCCATGTAGGCGGTCACCGACAGGGACACCCGCTCGGACTGCGGCACGGGGTAGAAGCCGACGTCGAACGTCTCGACTGCGCGCCTCTCCGGGGTGACGTACGAGTAGAAGGCGTCCGTGCTCAGGGTGTGGCCCGGCGGGAAGTAGCCCGTCTGGACCAGCGTGAGGCGCGGCGCCGGCGCTATGCTGTCGAAGGCGTACGTGCCGTCGGGGCCGGTCGTGGCGGTCACCGACTGGCCGGACAGCGCGTCGATGGCGTACATCGTGTAGCCTGCCATGCCGGCCTCGCCGGAGCCCCGCGTGCCGTCGCCGTCGGCGTCCACGAAGACCGTCCCGGTGACGGTGGCGTAGTTGGACGCCGAGAGCGGCTCCAGCGCAAAGTCGACCGTCTGGGTGGCGCCCGCCGCCACGGTCACCGTCTCGAAGAAGGACTGGCCCACGGACGGGACGTGCGTGGCCGGCATGGCCACCTGGACTGTCCAGTCGCCGCCCGCCACGGCCGAGAAGGAGTAGTACCCGCCGGCGTTGGACCTGGAGGTGTACGAGGTGGAGCCGTTGAACAGCGTCACGTCTGCCTCGATGCCCGCCTCGAGCGCGCCCTTCGCGCCGTTGCCGTCGGCGTCGCTGAAGACGGTCCCCTGCACGGACGGGGTGGACACGGTGCCCAGGTCCTTCCAGGCGCCGCCCTGGACAGCCCAGAGGTTGTAGTTGCTCAGTGCCAGGTCGCCGTTGGCGTCCAGCGTGTTGGGGCCGATGGCGCCGCTGGTCCTGGACGCGGCCACCGCGGGGACGTGCGGGAGCACGTCCGTCCCGGTGGCGCTCTGGGCCCGGTCTATGGCCATCCCGGCCACCCAGACGGCGTCGTACGCGGAGTACGCGTAGGTCGTCGGGTCCCTGCCGAGGTTCTCCCTGACGTGTTCCATCACCTCGACGGTCTTGTCGGTGCGCTGCTCCTTGAAGTGGATGGAGGTCATGCCGGTGGAGGTGGCAAAGGCGAGCGCCGTCGCGTCGGTGACGATGTTCTGGTTGTTTGCGTTCTGGCCAGCGTCGAACCACGTCAGCGAGGGGAGCGTGTCCGTGGTGCTCGCGGCGGCCGACAGGCCCACGAGTTTTTCCACCCCGATGAAGAGCACCCCCACTCCGGAGGTGTCGTCGAGTCCCGCGGCCGCAGTCTCCGCCTCGGCCGCAGTCTCCGCAAAGTCCGTCGTGCCCGGGTCGTACGCCACCTGGGCGATCACGGAGCCTCCCCTTGCCTGGTATGACGCCGTCACGGCGTCAAGGAGCCCGGCGCCCCAGGTGTCGTCCCTGTATATGATTACCAGCGAGTTCTTGCCCGAGTCCACGATGTGCTGGGCGAGGATCGGCGCGTGCGAGACGCTGGTGGGGCTCATCCGGAAGACGTTGTCGGGCTGTGCCAGTGATGGCGCCTCCGAGCAGCAGCTCACCAGCACCATCCCGTTGGTGTTGACATAGTCCATGACGTAACCGACGCTGGAGCTGAAAGGCACTCCGAGCACCACGTCTGTGCCCTCGTCCCTGAGGGCCTGCACCTGCGCCAGCGTGGTCGCGCTGTCAAATTTGGTGTCGGTGTACGGCGCCACGAGCGTCCAGTCCCTGCCCTGGTCTGCCAGCCACTGGTTAAAGTCGGTCACGGCCTTTGCGGAAGTCAGTATGGTCTCCTCACCTGCCAACTTAAATCCCTCTGCGTCAGAGAGCAGCAGCCCCACCTTGACGTTGCCGGCAAGCGGGGTTATGCACTGGCTGGTGTACGGGTGCGGCTCCTGCCCCGGCGGGCACTGGCCCGTGGAGACGGCGCTGCCGTCGGTGGTGGACACCACCCGGACCCCCTGGTTCATGGAGTCGTCGGCATAGTCCACCGAGAACGTTATGGAGGCGCCCAGCGACGCCGCGTCGGTGAAGGTCCGCGCCGCCGTCCACTGGTTGCCCGATGCGTTGGAGGCCTGGACGGTGGAGCCGTTCATGGAGACTATGGGGTCGGAGATCGGCTCGGACGCCGTGAAGCTCAGGGTCACCGTGTCGCCCACGGTTGCAAAGCCCGGGTCGTCGTTGGACGACGCCAGGCCCACGAACGGCAGCGACGGGGCCTGCCCGTCGGCGGCGGCGACGTTGAGCGGCCCGGCAAACATGTTGCCGTCGGCGTCCGTGATGCCGGAGCCCACGGTGACTGACGCCGTGGCGTAGGCCGGGACCGCGGCGCCGCCGAAGGTCACCGTGACGGAGGAGCCTGCGCTGGCGGCGCCGGTGACGTTCCTGACGCCGCCCGGTATCAGGGTCATGTTGGCAAAGTCAGCCGCGGAAGCCGTCACGGGCTCGGTGAATGTCACCGTGACGGAGTTGGGCCCGGTCACCGCCGAGGAGACGTGCAGCGGCGAGAGCCCCACGTTGCTGTAAAAGACCGACGAGCCGTCGGTGGTGGCCGTCGCCCGCGTGCCGTCGTTGCCGTCCATGTCTGAATAGTCGATCGTGAAGGCGAGCCTGCCGTCGGTGTCGCCCTGCTGCATCACCCTGGAGGCGGTCCACTGGTTGCCCGTCAGGTTGTAGACGCTGTCGGCGGCGTTGCCGTCGATGGTGACCGCCGGGAGCGATATCGCCTCGGACGCCGTGAAGCCCAGGGTCACCGTGTCGCCCACGGTGGCCTGCGAGGCGTTTGTCTGGTTGTCGGAGGACATGGTGACGCTGGACAGCGCTGGCGGCTGTCCCGCCTCCGCCCTGTAGCCCGTGACGGCCACGAACGCGGTGCCGTCGTTGTCCACGATTCCCGTGGTGACGTCCAGCAGGGCGGTCGCCGCCGTGGACACGGCGGGGCCGTCAAACGTGAGCGTTATGGTGTCCGTGCCGGAGCCCGAGACCGCCGTGACGCTCCTGGGGCCCCCCGGGAATAGCTGCAGGTTGGCAAACGCCGAGGCGCCGGCGGTGACCCCCTCGGAGAAGGCCACGGTTATCTGGTTCGGGCCCGTGACGGCCGCGGACACCAGGACTGGCACCTGCCCGGCGGCCACCATGTAGCCGGTCTTTGGCGAAAGGGCGTTTCCTATCAGGTCGGCTATGGAATCCGACACGTCCATCTGGCCGGAGGTCCCCACGGGGGCCTTGGGGCCGTCAAACGTGAGCGTTATGGTGTCCGTGCCGGAGCCGGCGGCGCCGGTGACGTTCCTGGGATCGACGGCGTCGCCCACCACCAGACCGGTAAAGTCCGCGGCAGACGCCGTCACGGGCTCGGAGAATGTCACCGTGACCCGGTCGCTGCCGGTGATCCTGGCGGACAGAAGGGTCGGGTCGCCCATCGCTTCCACCTTTATGCTCCCTGCCTCGAGCGCGATGTCGGCCAGGTCCTTGACGCCGGTGACGTTGTTGATCACCCCGGTGGTGGACCGGTCCACGTCGTCGCCCGTGAAGAGCAGCTGGTGCGTCGCGGTCGTGAACTGCCCGCCAGCAGGGTCCCTGTTGTCGTTGGCGCCAAACACCAGGTCGGGGTAGGAGGTCACCGCGTTGGCGGTCACGCCCTCAGAGTACACGATCTTTATGGAGTTGGCGTCGGCGAACTCCCCGCGGAGCACCAGCGGGGCCTGCCCGTCGGAGACCGGCACCCCGGCGAACTTGCCCTCCGTCTGGGGGGTCTTGGTGCCGTCGGCGGAGAATCCCGCAAACGCGTTCTGGCCGCGCGAGGTGTCCGATATGCCGGCCATTATGTCGATCTTGGCGGTGGCGTCGGTCCCTACCGCGTCGCCGTCGAAGGCCATGGTGTACGTGGAGCCCGATCCGGCGAATCCCGTGATCTTCCTTGCCTCGTCCTCGTAGAGGACGTTGTTGCTGCTGTCGGTGCCCGCGGCGATCATGAGGCCGTCAAAGTCCGCCAGTTCAGTGGCGACCGGCTCGGTGAACTCCGCCGTCAGCTGGTTGGGGCCGGTGATCGACACCGTCACCCTCGGCGGCTGCCCGTCCTCTACCGCCTTGTCCTGGAGGGGCTTTAGCGTGTTCCGCGGGGAGGCGTTGTCGATCGGGCCCGCTATGTCCACGGTCGCGACCGCGTCGGTCCCCACCGGGTCCCCGTCGAAGGTCAGCTCGACCGCGGCGGCGATAGTGGAGACGTTCGTGACGGCCCTCGCCGTGGGGCTGCCGTCGATCCTCAGGTCGGTGTAGTCGCCCGGAAACGTGCTTACGCTCTCGGAGAACTCCACGGTCAGCTGGTTGGGGCCGGTCACTTTGGCGGAGAGCACCGTCGGGATCTGCCCCGCCTTGACGGCGTAGTTGACGTACCCGGGCGGGCTCGGCACCTGGAACGCGTTTCCTGACGTGTCCTCGATTCCGCCGGTGACGTTTACCGTCCCGCTGGTGCCGGTTGGCACGCCCGTGCCGCCGAAGGTCAGCTTGATGGAGGCTGACGGCTCACTCGTCACATCGTTGATGTTGCGGAAGTTGCCGTCGGACAGGCGGAACGCCACGAACGCGGACTTGAGGTCGCCGCCGTCGGGCTCTTTGACCGCTTCGGAGAACTTTGCGGTCACCTGGTTGGGCCCGGTGATGGAGATCGACTCCAGGGCGGGCGCCTGGCCGTCGCCGACCGGGACGTCCGCGTACTTGCCGGCGACGGGCTCGGTGGCGGCGCCGTCACCGTCACGGACCACGAACTTGTTGCCCGCCGGCCTGTCGGCCACCTTGCCGGAGATGTCGACGTAGCCGGTCGCGTCGTCGGCGACGGGGTCGCCGTTGAAGGCCATGGTGTACGTGGAGCCCGATCCCGCGAATCCCGTGATCTTCCTCGCTTCCCCGCCGGTGGTGGGGCCGATCGTGAGGCCGTCAAAGTCCGCCATCCTCGCGATGACCGGCTCGGTGAACTCCGCCGTCAGCTGGTTGGGGCCGGTGATCGACAGCTCCACCTCCGGCCGCTGCCCGTCGGACACCGGCTGGTTGTCGATGTCGACTTTTCCGATGGCGTTGGGGGGAGTCGCGCCGTCTACCACGCTCTTTGAGATGTCTATGGTGGCCGTGGCGCCCGTGCCCACCTTGTCGCCGCCGAAGGTCAGGGTGTATGTGGCGCTCGGCCCGTTGCCCGGGGATATGCCGCTGAGCGTTCTTGCGGTGGCGCTGCCGTCGATCCGCAGGTCGTTGAAGTCTCCCTGCACTGCGGTGACGGACTCGGTGAACACCACGGTCACCTGGTCGGGGCCGGTGATCTCTATGGACTTGACCGCCGGCCTCTGCGAGGCGTCCACGGCGACCCCCGACCTCGCGACGATCGGGTTGCCCTTGGAGTCCAGCACGCCTTTGCCCACGCTGATGGTGCCGGTGCTGTCGGCCGGGGCGCTAGCAAGGGGCGGGACGTCGTCGTTGGAACCAAAGGTGATGTCGTAGGCGTTTGGAATGGAGGAGTGGGCGGCGGCGCTGGTCAGGGTACTGGCCGTGCGCTGGCCCGTGACCAGGAAGTCGGTGATGTTGGTCAGAACGCCGCCGGTGGTGGCGGTGATGGTGCCGCCACCCATGGCCTCGGAGAACGTCACGGTGACTTTGTTGGCTGTGGTGATACCCGCCGACACCAGGGTGGGCGCCTGGCCGTCGTAGACTGCCACGTCGGTGACCTGGGCGGGGACCGGGTCGCCGGCGAGGAGCGCGTGCACGTTCCCCGCAACGTCGGTCAGCGAGTCCTTGACGGTGACGGTCGCCGTGGCGCCCGTGCCCACCCCGTCGCCGTCAAACGTCAGGGTGAGCGTGTCGGTGCCGGAGCCGGCGACCGCGGTGATGCTCCTGTCATCCTGGTCGGCGGTGGTGCTGGTGTCGCCGTCGGCGTCTATCACCAGCGCGCCGAACGTGCCCGCGCCGGCCAGGACCCGCTCCTGGGACTTTATGGTTATCGTGTTGGGGCCCGAGACCACCATGTACTTGTCGTCCGTCTCGGCGCCTTCTGCCGGGTGGTCTGCGAGAGCCGGCCTCTGGCCGTCGGTCACTATCACGTTCAGCCGCGCGGCCGAGTCGTTCGCAGACGTCGCGTCGTCTGACACCACGCCTACGTTGAGGAGGCCCGTGGCCGAGACTTTCAACGCGGTGCCGGTCGCCAGCGTTAGCGTGGTGGTGCCGTTAAGATGGGTGGCGCCGTCGTTGGCAAGCGTCACTATCTTGCCGTCAATCCTGATGTTGGTATAGTCCTCAGCCGTATCGCTCGCGTCGGACAGGGTTTCGGACCATTTCACCTGGATCTTGTCGGTGCCCGTGACCGTGGCCGACACGACGTACGGGGCCTGGGCATCAATCAAATCCTGCTCGGGGACCGCGGCCAGCTCGTTCGTGGCAAGGTCGGCCACGCCGCCGGAGATGGCTATAGTCCCACTGGCCCCGGTCGAGGCCGGGGTGCCGTAGAAGGTTATGGTGTGCGTGTCGGTGCCGGAGCCCGAGAGCTTCATGATGTTCCTGGGCAGGTCAGTGGCGCCCTCGACGCCCTGGTTTATCTCCAGGGTGGTATAGTCGGTAATCTTTGCGACCACCCTCTCGTCGTACTTTACGGTGACCTTGTTCGGGCCGGTGACCGCGGTACCCGCGGCGACGACGCTGGGCTTGACGCCGTCGGTCGCCACGACGGACTCGTTGGTGTACGTCTCGGTGGCGTCGTCAGCCAGGTTTATCTCGCCGACCAGCCTCACGAGCGGGGTTGCAGAGGCGTCGAACGCGTCGGCATTAGCTATGGTCAGGGTGGCGCTGAGGTTATTCGTAGCATTCTCAACGCCGGTGGTAGCGGCACCGTTGACCGTAAAGTCAGCAGTGTCACTTATGTTATCTGCCACTGCGGCCGCAAAGGTGACTATCACGGTGGTCTTGCTGGTGTTGTCCGCGCCGCCGGTCACCGCGGACTTGAGGATGCTGTCGGGGGCCGTCTGCGCGAAGGACTCGCCTGCCAATGAGAAAGCGGACACCATTGACACCGCGAGTATCGCGAAGAGTACCGTGTTGTTCATCCTAGATCATGCCCTCCATAGTTCCTATGGGTGGCAGACTCTCAAAAATGCCCTCTGCTGGGGGCGTGCAACGCTTGCATTCCGCCACGGTACGTGGCACTAGTACATTGAATTCCGCTTTCATGTTAGACTTACGTATGGAATTGAGTATATAAAAGTAGTGTTAAAAATTGCGGCGGCCTGGGATCGGAATGCGGGTTTTTTCATCCTGTGCCAAACACGGACAGCTTGCGCTCCCGGCAGATGCAGGAGGCTGCAGGGCCGGGCCGGGGATCTCGCCGCCACGTTCTGCCGGGCCTTCCATAGTCAACGCACTGTCTACTCGTTCATTTTAGGCGTAATGGGTTCCTTTTCGAGCATGATGACGGGCATGAATTCTTCCACATGGTACGTGTTGGCGGCTCGCCGTTGGACGATTTCATAATGCGCTGACTACAGTTGCCGCGTCTTGGAACGCGGTGCCCGGGGGCCGCCTGCCCGTGCAACCCGCTCGGGGCCGCCCTCCAAATCCATATATGATAACGGTTGCGAAATTTTGTAACTTATGGACGCCCCCCCGATGGAAAGGCTTGACCCGTCTGGAATGCACAAGGTCTACGACAGGTGGCCCGACATAGCACGCGACGCGTACGACTCCGAGATGCCCCCCGCGGACTTTGACGACGTGGACCACATAGTGTTTTCGGGAATGGGCGGTTCCGGCACCGTGGGCGACCTGTTCTCGGCCGTCCTCTCCAGGACGGACGTGCACGTGACCGTCGTGAAGGGGTACCTGCTGCCAAAGACGGTCGACGACCGGACGCTGGTGGTCTGCACCAGCGTGTCGGGGGACACCGCGGAGACCCTGGCGGTGGCTGCGGAGGCAAGCAGGCTCGGCTGCAGGATGATCGGCTTTGCCTCGGGCGGCAGGCTGGAGCAGTTCTGCCGCGAGAACTCCGTGGAGTTCAGGAGGATCCGGGAGTTCCTGAACCCCCGCTCGTCGTTCCCGTCATACGTCTACTCCATGATAAGGGCGCTGGATCCGATCCTCCCCATGGGCGGGGGCGACGTGAAAGAGTCGCTGCGGAAGCTGTCCGGCCTTGGCGGCACGATAGGCTCCGCGCACGTCGGCCCCGACAACCCGTCCTACGCGCTGGCGCGCTGGATGCGCGGGATCCCGCTGATCTACTACCCGTGGGGGCTGCAGGCCGCGGCCACCAGGTTCAAGAACTCCGTCCAGGAGAACATGAAGAGCCACGCGATGACCGAGGACGTGCTGGAGGCAAGCCACAACGGCATAGTGTCGTGGGAGAACAGGTCCCGGGTGGTCCCCGTGATCATCAGCGGGGAGGACGACCACGCAAAGACCGGGGAGAGGTGGGGCATCCTCAGGGAGTTCTTTGCGCAGAGGGGGATCGACTTCATGGAGGTCAGCTCCGGCGGCGGAAACATACTCTCAAAGATCGTGGGCCTCATCTACCGGCTGGACTATGCCACCATCTACGGCGCCGTGCTGCGGGGCACCGATCCCTGCCCCGTCTCCCCCATCGACTTTGTCAAGGAGAGGGCGTAGGGGCCGGAAACGCGCCGGCGCGGGGGGCGCCCGCGGTCACGCCGGCGGCAGGCTCTTCCTGAAGCAGTCGCCCAGCCGCTTCTTGTACCGCACCTTCACCACGCCGCTGACCCTCCACTCGCACACAGTCTTCTTGCCGTCGCGGGAGGTGTGCGCCACCACCTCGATCCTGTCGCCCGGGTAGCCCCGCCACTCGGACCACTCCGAGAACCTCCCGTTGTACACGCACTCGCAGCCCTCGCTGCACCCGACCCGGCTCGACGCGTCGCGCTCGAGCCTCTTTACCACGAAGTTCTCAAAGTGCCTGACGAGTTCCTCGGTCTCCGGCTCCGTCGGGGTGGCGCAGTCGGACTGCTGGTCCTTTCCTGGCAGGTACAGGCGGGCGATCCTGAGGTCGTGCGGGTTTATCAGCCTCGCGTCATAGATCAGCTCGTAGCACTCCTGGCCGTCGCACGGGGGCATGTCTGTGTACTTGGCCGGCGGCATTAAAAGAAGTTTCTAAAGGCTGCGGGGGCCCGGCTCCTGCCGCGGGGGCGCCGACCCGCGGCGCGGCTCCCCCGCACCGTCCCGGGGCTGGCCGCTTGCCCGGCGTCCCGCCCCGGCGCGTGCCGCCGCGGCGGCGCCGGATCCGCGCTCCCGCGGGCGCCCGTGCCGGGCCGCGTGCGGGAGCTGCCGGAAGGGGGCCGGGCGGCGGGCGGCACCCGCGGGGGGCGGCCGCGCCCCAGCTACGCTTTAAACCGGCAGCCGCCAAGGTAATCCAGGTTTGGCAAGAGACGACAGCCCGAGGACCCCGGGGCCCGTTGCGTGGGCGGTCTTCCTGTTCTCGATCGCCGTCGTGCTGGCCAGCTTCGTGTCGGTGTTCTTCCCGTCGCTGGTGCAGGTGTCAGTCGCCGTGGACATACCGGGCGTCGAGCAGGTCACGCCGGACCCGTTCGAGGCCGGCCCGTGGGCGGGCTGGGTGGCGGCCTCGTGGGCGGCCGTGTTCGGGACGTGGGCGCTGCACCGCATGCGGGCGCTTCCGGCGCCCGTGTCGCGGGGGCTGAGGGCGCTGTTCTCGTTCGAGGTGTCCAGGAGGGTCGCGCTAGCGTCGGTGGCCGCCCTGCTTGCGGCGTACGCGGCGGCCGCGGCCGGCGAGCTGGGGGAGGAGGAGGCCTACGAGGACTATGCCGGGGTCAGGGAGAGGCTGGAGGGATGGTCCATAGGCCAGGCCGCCGGCTCGTTTGAGCCCCACGTCAGGTACCTCCTGCTGTCCGCGTCGATGGCGGTGTTCGGAAGCTACAAGGCGGCGCCGTTCCTCGCCAGCATCGCGCTGCTGCTGGTGACGTACCTCCTCACGGAGAGGATCACCGGCAAGCGGTTTGCCGGGATCGCGTCCATGGCGGTGCTGATGCAGAGCAGCGTGTTCCTGACGTACGACACCACGGTGTCGTACACGAACTTCTGGATACTGTTCTACATGGTGTCGCTGTACATGGCCTACAGGTTCTGGCCGCTGTCGCCCGTGGCGTACCTGGCTTCCCTTCCCGCAAAGGCGCTGACCGCGGCCTTCCTGCCGATGTCCATCGCGTTCATCCTGCAGTGCCGCATCCCCCGGGGGCGGAGGGTCGCCGCGGCGTCGGTCACCGCCGCGGCGGTGGCAGCCGTGGGCGCGGCGGCCGCCTTGGCCGGCGCCGCCTCCGGCGGGGAGGCTGGCGGGGAGGGGTACAGCGAGAGGGAGTTCTTGGCAGGGTTCGCGTCGTTTGCCTACCAGCTGCGGTTTGACTGGGCCGTCATGCTGTTCTGCGCCCCGCTGGTGGCGGGCCTGTTTGCGGCGTCCAGGAGCGGCGCGGGGCACGCGGAGTCGGTGATGCTGATGATCGCCGGGATGCTCCTGATAGCGCCGATCCTCACCGGGTTCACGAACCAGACGAACCAGCCGTACAGGTTCGTGCCGCTGGCAGTGTTCTTCGCGATGGGCGTGGGGGTCATCCTCTCCAGGATGCCGGCCGGAGAAACGTCCAGATAGACTCCAGCGTGTCCCCGGGGGCCGTCGGGTAGCCGTCGTGCGCGAACCTCACCAGGTGCGTGACCCCGCCGTCCAGGCTGTCGGACAGGTTCGTGCTGGCGACCAGCCCGTAGGAGTCGAAGGCCTGTACCTGCGCGCGGCGTATCACCTGGTAGTCGTCCCCGCCGATGCTGACGACGGGGTCGCTCCGGCGCGAGGCCTCAAAGTCCAGGAACGAGTCTAGGGCAGGGCCGTTTATGCTGGTGAACTTTGTGGACTCCGTGTACGCCACGAGCGCCCCCCCGGAGTCACGCAGCGTGCTCTGCACCAGGATGAACACCCCGTCGCCTATCTCCGTCTGGTACGCAAGCGCGCCCCCGGGCGGGAGGGCCGCAAGGCATGCCAGGGCAAGCGCGATCCCCGCGTACGGCAGCGCGGCGGCCCCGTTCAGCCGGGCCGCGCCAGCCCCCTGCCCAGCAGCTCGTTGTAGAGGGACACCGCGTCGTCCCCGTCCTTCGGCCCCACCACCATGGCCGACCCCGTCTTCATGAAGCTGACCGACAGCTCGTCGGTGCGCAGCGACAGCCCCAGGTCCCCCTGGTTCTCCACCAGGAAGCCCCTGTCCCTCGCGGCGCGGGTCACCCCCTGCACGTCGAGTTCAAACGTCCTGGCCGGCGTGATGGAGAACGTCCTCCTGCCGCCGTTCCGCCCGCAGAGCTCCTCCAGGATCATCTCCTCTGCGGCGCCCTCCTCTGCGGCGCCCGTGCCGCACGCGGGGCACTCGTCGGCCCTGGAGGTGCGGGTCGTGGCAAAGTCGAGGCTCTCGACGTCCACGTGGAGGATCCTCCCGGACAGGGCCGGTTTTTTTGCCAGCATCACCTTGACTGCCTCGGCTACCTCGACCCCCGCTACTATGGACAGCACCGCAGGGTGCACGCCCTCTATGCTGCACGTGGGCATCGAGCCCTCCTCGAGGGCCGGGAACACGCAGTGGTAGCACGCGCTGCTCCCGGGCACCACGGTGAAGGCCTGCCCGGACACGCCCACCGCGGCGCCCGTCACGAACGGGATGCCGAGCCCGACGCACGCCTTGTTCAGCGCGTACCTCGCGTTGACGCTGTCAAGCGCGTCGATCACGACGTCGCAGCCCCCGACCACCTCGGGCGCGTTGCGCTCGTTGACGGAGACGGCCAGCGGCTCGATCCTGCAGCCGGGGTTCAGCCGGGCCAGCTTCTTGGCGGCGACCTCGACCTTGACCTGCCCCACGTCGCCCTCGTCGAACATGGTCTGCCTGGGCAGGTTGGACAGCTCGATCACGTCCCTGTCCACTATGCGCAGGGTCCCGACCCCCATCGCCGCGAGCCTGGTCGTGATGGGGTTGCCCAGCCCCCCTGTCCCGACCACGCACGCCCTGGAGTTCTTGAGCCTCAGCTGCCCGTTGTACCCGATCTCCTCCAGCATGACCTGCCTGGAGAACCTGTCAAGCTCCCTGTCCGACAGCTGGCCCGAGCCTCCGGCCACGGCGGGCAGGATGTACACCTCGTCGCCGTCCCGGAGCTCGGTGCCCATCCCGTCGGAGAACTTTGCGTTCTTCCCGTTTACGTATATGTTGATGAGCGAGCGCGGGCTGCCGTCCGCCTCGAGCACGCGCCTCTTGAAGTCGTCTCCCATGGACTCGGAGACCCTCGCGAACGCCTCTGCCAGCGACGCGCACTCCACCTTGGACCTTACCTCCCCTCCCCCCTGGTTGAGCACGGACGGGACCGTGAACGTGATCTCCGCCACCTACTTTACCACCGCCGATATCTGCCCTACGTCCGCCCGCATCACCCTCGGCTTTGGGAGCACCTCCATGATGGACTCGGTCGCCTTGAGCCCGTTGCCGGTGACGTAGCACACCACCGTCTCGTCCCTGTCGACCATGCCCTGCTCCACCATCTTCCGCAGCACCCCCACGGACACGCCCCCGGCGGGCTCGGTGAATATGCCCTCGGTCCTTGCCAGCAGCCGTATCGCGTCGAGTATCTCCCCGTCGTCGGCCTCCCCGGCGTGCCCGCCGTACTGTTCCAGCCGCCGCAGCACGTACCTGCCGTCCCCGGGATCGCCTATGGCCAGGCTCTTGGCCACCGTGTCCGGGCTCTCCACCGGGACCACCTCGGCGTCCTTCCTCTTGAACGCGTCGACCACCGGGGCGCAGCCGCGCGGCTGGGCCGCGGCCACGCGCATTCCGGAGACGTCGCCCAGGAGCGAGACCTGCTGCAGCTCCTCGAAGCCCTTGCATATGGCGTTGAGCATGGCGCCGCTCCCGACCGGGACCACCAGGCGGTCGGGCACCCCCCACCCGAGCTGCTCGGCCACCTCGTAGGCGAGCGTCTTGGACCCCTCGACGTAGTGCGAGCGCATGTTGATGTTCACGATGCCTATCCCCCTGCTGTCCCCGATCTGGGCCGCTATCCTGTTCGCGTCGTCGTACGTCCCGTCCACCGCGATGTAGTTCGCGCCGTACGACAGCGCCTGGGTGATCTTCGCCATCTCGAGGTTGCTGGGGGCAAACACGTGGCACGGGAAACCGCCCCTTGCCGCGTGCGCCGCCGTGGCCGACGCCAGGTTGCCCGTGGACGCGCAGCCCACCGCGGACAGCCCCAGCTCCCTTGCCTTGGATATGGCGACGCCGGCCGGCCTGTCCTTGAAGGAGAACGTCGGGTTCACCGAGTCGTTTTTGACGTAAAGGTTGTCAAGGCCCAGCTCCCTGCCCAGGTTCACCGCCCGGGTCAGGGGGGTCATCCCCGCGCCGATGCTGACGATGTTGGACCTGTCCTCCACAGGCAGGAGCTCAAAGTACCTCCAGTACGTCTGCTCGCGGCCCGCGAAGGTGTCGCGGGACAGCCGCGGGAAGTCATAGGCGACGTCCAGCGGCCCGAAGCACTCGTCGCACACGTACCTGAAGGCGGTCTCGTACCCCTTCCCGCACTCCCTGCACCGCAGCGACGTCCTTGCCAAGATGATTAGCTCCCTGCGCGCAATAGATAAAAAATCCTAATATCAAGTTAAGCATTGCTTTATTTTTCCCGCCTAAAAATTCAGCAATAGTTGAGGCAAACCACTACGAATGGATCGTCTGGGGCCAGATACTTGAAAAAAATCACCAAAGGGCGGGGATTTTTGCAAATCTTTCATGCCCGGGCACGGCATTTGCCGGTTTTTGGCGGCAGGCGCCATTCCGGGGGCCGCGCGGGGACGCGTCCAGGGGGTGCCGCCTGCCTAGGCTCGCCCCGGAAGGGCCGCGGCGCGGTTCCGCCGCCGTCCGGGCAATCGTTCGGCCGTTGCTCGGATCCCGGAGGCGCGGGGCCTGCGCGGCCGCCCCGTTCCGGGATGCGCGGCCGCGTGCCCCCGGCCCCGGGCGTCACTCTGGCCCGGCGCGCCGGAACGCCAGGCTGTTGTGGAAGCATACGTCCTTGCCCAGGTGGCACGCGGGGCCGGACGGGTCCACCAGGTATATGAGCGCGTCGGAGTCGCAGTCCACCAGGACCTCCCTCACCCTCTGGGTGTTGCCGGACTCTTCGCCCTTCATCCAGAGCTTTCCCCTCGAGCGGCTCCAGAACCACGAGTTGCCGGTCTTTCCGGTAAGCTCCAGCGACTCCCTGTTGGCGTACGCCAGGGTGAGCACGTCCCTCGTCTCGGCGTCCTGCACTATGACGGGCACCAGCCCGCCGCCCTTCTCAAAGTCGATCCCGTCGACCGGCACGTCCATGGCGTGTGGCGGGCCGCCGGGCTTATAATCTTACGGGGACGCCCAGCTCCCGGAGCCTCCGCTTCACCCCGTTGACGCCGCGGGCCTCGTAGTGGAATATGGACGCCGCCAGCGCCGCGTCGGCGTTTGCCCGGGAGAGGACGTCGGCCATGTCGTCTGGGCTCCCGCAGCCGCCGGAGGCGACGACCGGGACGGAGACCGACGCCGCCGCCTCCCCGGTGAGCAGCGTGTCGTAGCCGTCCTTCGTGCCGTCCCTGTCGATGCTGGTAAGCAGTATCTCGCCGGCCCCGAGCGCCTCTGCCCTCCTGGCCCACCCCATGGCGTCGATGCCGGTCCCCCGCTTGCCCCCGTACGTGAAGACCTCGTACCAGAACCCCCTGCCGCCCTCGCGGAACACGCTGCCCCCCCGGCCTACGTCGTAGTTGCGCTTTGCGTCTATGGCAACCACGACGCACTGCCTGCCGAACAGCTCCGCCAGCCTGCCGACCAGGCCCGGGTCCCCCACGGCGCCCGTGTTTACCCCCACCTTGTCGGCGCCGTTGAGCAGTATGTTCCGCGCGTCGTCAACCGAGTTGACGCCGCCGCCCACGGTGAACGGGATGTCGATCACCCGCGCCACGTCCCGGACCATGCCGGCGATCGCCCGCCGCCGCTCCTCCGACGCGGTGATGTCCAGGAAGACAAGCTCGTCGGCCCCCTCGCTGCTGTACCTCGCCGCAAGCTCCACGGGGTCGCCGGCGTCCCTCATGGACCCGAATTGCAGCCCCTTCACCACCCTGCCGTCCCTCACGTCGAGGCACGGTATGACCCTCTTGGTGAGCGTCATGCCAGGGCCTTTGCCTCCCTGATGCCCAGCTTCCCCTCGTAGAGCGCCCTGCCCAGGATCACGCCCGACGCGCCGCGCTCCCGGACCCTGCGCACGTCGTCCGGGCCAGATATCCCGCCGCTTGCGATCACGCTGGCTCCCCGGACGCCGCACGCCCGACCCAGAAAGTCCAGGTCCGGCCCCCGCATCGTCCCGTCCCTGCCCACGTCGGTCAGGAGGAACTCGGTGAACCCGGCCGAGGCGAGTCCCCCCATGGCCTCGAGCAGCCCGACCCCGGCGCGCTCCCTCCACCCGCGGACGACGACCTCCCCGCCGGCGTGGTCCACCGACACGACGACCCGCCCCATGCCGATCCGGGAGGAGGCCCTCTCGAGCGCCGGCCTGTCCTCGAACGCCATGGTCCCCACGACGATCCTGGCCGCGAGCGCCGCCGCCTCCTCGGCGGCCCCCTCGCTCCTCAGCCCCCCAGCTATCTCCACAGGTATGGACGCCTTCCCGGCGATCTCCCCCACCACGCCGCGGTTGGAGCCGCTGCCCAGCGCCGCGTCGAGGTCCACCAGGTGCAGCATGTCGGCGCCCTCCCGCTCCCACTCCCGGGCCACGGCGACCGGGTCGTCAGAGTACGCCGTCCTCTGCCGCGGGTCCCCCCTGTACAGCCGGACCACCCGGCCCCCCATCAGGTCGATTGCCGGGATCACCCTCACTTTCTGCACTCCCGGATGAAGTTGCGTATGATCGTGGCGCCGGCGCCGCCGGACTTTTCGGGGTGGAACTGCGTCCCGAAAAAGTTCCCGCTCTCGACCACCGCGGGGATCATGTCCCCGTAGTCCGACTCTGCGGTGACTATGCCGCCGCTGGCCGGCGCCGCCCTGTACGAGTGCACAAAGTACGCCCAGGAGCCGTCGGGCACCCCCTCGAGGAGCCTCCCGGGCCTCCTGATCGCCAGGTCGTTCCATCCCATGTGCGGGATCTTCATCGACCGGGGCAGCGACACCACCTCGCCCCCCATCACCCCGAGGCCCTCCTCGTCCCCCTCCTGGCTCCTCTCGAAGAACATCTCCATCCCGAGGCATATCCCCAGCACCGGGGTGGACCCCCCGGCGTACTCCAGGAGGCCGGCCCCGGGGGCCCCGGCCACCCTCCTGATCGCGGGATCAAAGCTTCCCACCCCGGGCAGCAGCAGGCCGTCAAACGCGTTAGGCCCCGCGAACTCCGTGATGACCCGCACGTCGGCCCCCTCCCGCTCCAGGGAGTTCCTCAGGCTGAAGATGTTCCCCGCGCCGTAGTCAAATATCGCCAGGCTGGTCATCTACATCGAGCCCTTCGTGCTCGGGGGGCCCTCCTGCCGCGCGTCCGGCGACGACGCGGCCCTGAACGCCACCGCCAGCGCCTTGATGGCGGCCTCCACCATGTGGTGGTGGTTCTGCCCGTACCTCACCTCCAGGTGGACGCAGCAGTTGAGGTTCTGCAGCAGCGACTGGAAGAAGTGCCCGAGGTCCTCCCCCGAGACGCCCTCTATCCTGCCCCGCCCCAGTTCCATGCCGAGCTTCCAGTACGGCCGCCTTACCAGGTCCACCGTGGCCTCGGCAAGCGACTCGTCCATCGGCACCGACGCGTGGCCGAACCTGGCTATGCCGTCCCTGCCGCCCAGCGCCCCGTCCACCGCCGCCCCGATGGCGATCGCCGTGTCCTCGACGAGGTGGTGCTCGATCCCGTCAAGCGACCTGGCGGAGACCTCCAGGTCCGCCATGGCGTGCTTGCCGAACGCGGCCACCAGGTGGTCCAGGAAGCTTATCCCGGTGTCCGCCCCGGTCCTTCCCGTCCCGTCTATGTCGACCGACACCGACACGGCGGTCTCCTTGGTCTCCCTCTTGATGGTCGCCTTTCTCCCCCTCATCTTGCCCACACGGGTGTTACGGTTACGCTACTCTAAATTTAATGCCTTCGGAAGCAGGTTTACCGACGCCAGGGCCATCCGGGCCCCCCCGCGCCTGAACATCTCCAGCTTCTCCCCCGGGCTGCTGCTGGTCCCCGTGATCCCGCAGAATGCCGCGTCGGCCCCCAGCCTGGCGGCCTCCCCGGCCATGAGGAGGTCCTCCATCGAGTCCCCCACGTACAGGCAGCGGGACGAGCCCATGCCCCTCATGGAGCGGATCAGCGGCTCGGGGTTGGGCTTTGCCATCTCCCTCGGCTCGTCCTCGAGGAAGAAGGAGTTCTCCAGGTCGAACCAGTCTAGCAGCCCCCCCAGGGAGTGCCTGGCCGACTCCCTGCCGCGCCCCGTGACCAGCGCTACGTTCGTCCCGAACCTGCCCCGGAGGGAGTCGAGCAGCCCCCCGCCTGCCAGGACCACGTCGTTTTCGATCAGCCCCGGCCCCGGGAACTCGGAGTCGCGGCCGTACAGCCTGCGGTACAGCCGCTGGCCGTAGAACATCTGGTCGAACGTCCTGCGCAGCGGGCTTTCTGCGCCCGTCCCGGGATATGCCATCCCGTCGGCGACGTCGGCGACGTCGGCGAGCCCCCGGACGTACGCCTCCGCCGAGGCGATCCCCGTGGAGTCGCAGTGGGCGATCACGTCGAGCACGAACCGCCGCTGGTCCCTGCCCAGCCGCCTCGCCGCCGCTATGGAGAGCACCGCGGCGTACGCCAGGTCGACCTCGTCGTTGAACCCGCCGGTGGACTTGAACCCCTCGATCACCGCCTGGTCCACCGGCATGCCGTCGGCTATCCCCGCGTGCCTCTCCAGCGCGTGCCGCACCGTGCCGCGTATCGCGGCGCCGTATGAGCGCGCCACGTCGACCAGCACCCCGTCGCAGTCGAATACCACAGAGTCCACGTCCGGCGCCGCGGGGGGATCCCCGAGGTACACCATCTCGTCCACGTCGGCGGCGGTCATCGCAGCAGGTCACGTATCGCTAGCAGGAACCTGGAGTTCATCTCCCTGGTGCCGACCGTCACCCGGAGGCACCCCTCGTGGGAGCCGATCCGCCCCAGCTGCCGGATCGAGATCCCCTGCTCGGCCAGCGCCGCCGAGACGCGCCTGTGGGCGCCGCGCGCGTCGAAAAGCACGAAGTTGGCCTTGGAGTCGAACACGTCGAACGCGTCGTGCTGGCGCAGCCCCTCGATGATCCGCGCCCGCTCCGACCTTACGGCGGCCGCGGCCTCGAGCATCTGCCGGGGCCTCTCGAGCGCCAGGATGCCCGACTCGATGGCGATGGTGCTCAGCGGGTACGGGTACTGGAGCACCCTGTTGAAGGCGTCGGCAAACCGCCTGCCCGAGATAAAGTACCCCAGCCTGAGCCCCGCCAGGCCGAACGCCTTGGAGAGCGTCCGCACCACGACCAGGTTGTCCATGGACCTCGCCATGCCCGACACCGTATGGTCGCCGAACTGCCCGTACGCCTCGTCGATTATGACCAGCCCGTCAAACGACCTCACGAGCTTGCGCAGGGACGCCCTGGGGAACTGGAACCCCGTGGGGTTGTTCGGGGAGTCCAGGTACAGTATGTCGGCGCCGGCAGACGCCTCCAGGAACTCCCCGACGTCCAGCCTCATGTCCTCGGAGAACGGGATACCGGTCACCGGGACCGAGTACAGCCTGCACCGCTCCTCGAAGAACCCGAAGGTGGGATCCGACGTCAGGACCCTGGTCCGCCTCGACGCGAAGTTTGCCAGCACCAGGTCCAGTATCTGGTCCGACCCGTTGCCCACGCCGACCATGCCGGGCGGGACCCCGGCGAACTTCGAGATCGCGCGGATCAGCCGCTCCGTGCCGCCCAGCGGGTACTGCCGCACGTCGGAGCCCCGCCTCGCCGCCGAGATTATCTCCTGCTGGAACTGCCTGGGGACGGCGTAGTTCTCGTTGGAGTCAAGCCTCAGCGAGTCCCGCGGGGGCTCGGGCTTTTGGTACCCGGCGGCGGAGGCGTAGGCGTCCACCTTCCTCCCGAACCAGCCGGCCCTCACCGCAGCCTCCCCCGTACGGCCTCGTAGTGGTTCGGGAGCCCCTCGGCGCGCGCCAGCGCCCGCAGGGGCCCCGAGATCCTCGCCAGCGCCGCCCTGGAGGCGGTGACCTCGGTGCCCAGCTTGAGGAAGTCCAGCACGGAGAGCGACCCGCGCGCGGCGCCCGAGCCGTTGGTGGGCAGGACGTGGTTGGAGCCCAGGAGGTAGTCGCTTGCGGACGACGGGGTGTGGCCCCCCAGCAGCACCATCCCGGGGGAGGTTATCCCGGCGGCCGTCCGCCGCGGGTCCCTCGTCATCACCTGGAGGTGCTCGGGGGCGAGCAGTTCCGCCAGGTCGGCCGCCGCCTTTTGGGACCGGCACACCGCGACGAACCCGTTCTCCCTGAGGCTCTGCCTCACGATGTCCCCCCTCTCCACGCCCCCGGCAAGCCGCAGCAGCTCGCGCCTGACGGAGGACGCCAGCGACCGCGAGGAGGTGATCAGGAAGCACCTCGAGTCGCGGCCGTGCTCCGACTGGGAGACGAGGTCCAGCGCCACGTGCCTGGGGTCGGCCGAGGCGTCCGCGATTATGCCCAGCTCGGTGGGGCCGGCCAGCATGTCGATGGCCGTGCGCCTGCTCGCGACCGACTTTGCGAGCGTCACGAAAGAGCCACCCGGCCCAACGATCTTGTCCACCCTCGGTATCGACTCCGTCCCGACAGACAGCGCCGCGATGGCCTGCGCCCCGCCGGCCCGGTAGACCTCCGTCGCGCCGCAGATGCTCGCGGCCACCGCGGTCAGCGGGTCGACCCCGCCGCCGGGGGCCGGCGGGGACACGACCGCTATGCGCCCCACGCCGGCCACCCTCGCCGGGACGACCGACATCACGACGGAGCTCGCGTACCTCGCCAGGCCGCCGGGGACGTAGCACCCGGCGCTCCGGATCGGGACGAACCTCTTCGACACCCTGACCCCGCCGGACGCGACGGACCTGTCCCTCAGGGACGACCTCACGGCCGACTCCGTCCTCTCCAGCCTGGCCTTTGCCAGCCTGATCGCCCCCACCTCCTCCGGCGAGACCCTCCCGAACGCCTCCCTGATCTCGGCCCCGCCCACCGCCAGGGAGGGCGGCGCGGCCCCGGAGAACCTCCTCTCGTACCTGCGGACGGCGGCGTCCCCGTCCCTCCGGACGTCCCTGAATATGGCCTCGACCAGCGCGGCGTCCCCGCGGGGCGCCCCCGCCGCCAGCTTCTCGGCGGCGGCCGCGACGTCGGTGACCTCGATTGTCCTGATCAATTCTCCTCGTCGCGCTTTATCTCCTCCAGCTCCAGTATCTGGCGCGGCTCGTGCACCACGAGCCCCTGCGCGATCTTCCGCATGCGGGGGATGAGCTTGTGAAAGTCTTCTTTTCTTACCACGGTGTTCACGCCGTACCAGCCGTCCTCGCTCAGCGGGCTGACCGTCGGCCTCTTCAGGGACGGCACCTGCGCCAGGAGCCTGGCCAGGTTGGCCTCCCTCACGTTGAGGTATATGTGGAGGTACCTCCTCCCGCGCACCGCCCCCCTCATCAGCGTCACGATGTCGAAGATCTTCTCGCGCTTGGCTGGGTCCCCGAGGGAGCCGCGGTTGGCGATCAGGTGCGCCGTCGACGAGAGCACCTCGTCGGCTATCCTGAGCTTGTTCTGCCTCAGCGTGGTCCCCGTCTCGGTCACGTCCATTATCGCGTCGGCGTCGTCGGGGGGCTTGGCCTCGGTGGCGCCAAACGACAGGTGGATCTGCACGGCCCTGTTGGTGCCCATCCTCTTCCACGGGGTGACGGTGAGCGGCTCCTTGGAGCCGTGGTACCTCTTGTAGGACTTTAGCTGCTTGAGGAACCTGGCCGCCGTCGTCAGGTACTCCGAGGATATGCGGAGCGTCTTCTTTTTTTTGCCATAGTCGGCGATCATGGAGTCGAGGTCGGCGTAGCGGTACTTGTCGGGGAACGCCACCACCAGGCGGATCCGCCCGTACTCCAGGTCCAGCATCGGCGCGACGTCGGCCCCGGTCTCCGCGACCCAGTCCCTCCCGGTTATCCCCACGTCGTACAGGCCCTCGTGCACCAGCGTGGGGATCTCCTGCGGGCGCAGCATCTTGACTACTATGCCCGGGTCGTCGAGGAACACGCGGTAGGTCCTGCCCTTCCTGTTGACCCGGGTCCAGGACCTCTCGAGGATCCTGAAGGTGGCCTCCTCGAGGCTGCCCTTGGGGATCGCGAACTTTACCTGGGCCATCTCGTATCCATGGGGGCGGGCCATATAATATGTTTAGACCCGTCCCAGCAGGTCCCTGGCGCGGCCGAGGGAGATCTCCCCCTCCTCGATCATCTGCCGCGCTATCTTGGCGGCCATGGCCGGATCGGCGCCCGCCGCGGCCGCCAGGTTCCGCGCGTGCAACCTCATGTGGCCCCTCTGGATCCCCTCCGTGGACAGCGCCCGGACTGCCGCGTAGTTCTGGGCCAGCCCCGCGGCAGCCATCACGCACGCCAGGTCCCGCGCCGAGGAGGCGCCGAGGATCCTCGCGCAGGCCCTGGCCACGGGGTGGACGTTCGCGACCCCGCCCACCGTCCCCACGGAGAGCGGGATCTCGAGCTCCCCGACCAGGTTCCCGTCGCCGTCCCGGCCCCACCTGCTCAGGGAGCGGTACCTCCCGGAGGACGCGGCGTGGGCGTGGGCGGCGGCCTCGATCGCCCTGCTGTCCTGGCCGGTCGCGTTTGCCACCGCCACGACGCCGTTCATGATGCCCTTGTTGTGGGTCACGGCGCGGTAGACGTCGCAGTCGGCAAACTCGAACGCCAGTATGGCGTCGTCCACCGCCCGCGCGCCGCCCGTGGCCTCCCCGTCGAAGACGGCCGAGGCGCGCGCCATCCTCCCCGTGGAGTAGTTCGACAGTATCTTCAGGAGCGCCCGGCCGCCGGACGCCCCCTCTACCAGCGGCGCGGCGGCCTCGCACATGGTGTTGGTCACGTTGGCCCCCATCGCGTCGCCTACGTCCACCAGGAGCTCCACCACGAGCATCCTGCCGGAGGGGGCCGCGACCCACCTGCACGAGACCCGCTTTGCGCCCTTGCCCATCCGGCGCAGCGTGTCGCTCTTGGAGTTTGCGGCCTCGAGGATCTCGCGCGACGACCCCACTACGCGTGCCGCGGCGCCTGGGCCGGCGCCGATGACCTGGATCTGGCCGATGCTGTGCGACTCGTCGGCGGCCGCGGAGAACCCGCCCCTGATCCGCGCTATCTTGGCGCCCTTTGAGGCGGCAGCCACCACGGACGGCTCCTCGGTCACCATCGGCACCAGGAGGTCCCTGCCGTTTATCCTGAAGTTGGTCGCGATCCCCAGCGGCAGGGCGAACGTCCCGATCGCGTTTTCGGCCATCCTGTCGGCGTCCTCGAACGAGAGCCCCCCCGCGGCGTCCCGCAGGGCGCCTGCGTCGCCGGGCCCGAGGCGCGCGAGGCCCGCCACCGCGTCGAGCCTCTCGTCGCGGGACTTTGAGAAGAACCCGGGTATCGACGAGCCGGGCACGCTACCTCACTATCCTCAGCAGCTTGTCGTCCCTGCTGTCCGGGAAGCCCTTCCCGTCCGTGTTGGAGGTGATCACGTAGAGGCTCCCGTCGTCCCCGGACGCCACGTCCCTGACCCTTCCCGTGCCGCTGAGGATGGACTTTTGGGACGGCAGCCCCTCCTCAAAGTCCAGCTGGTACAGGTTCGCGGCGCGCAGCGACGCCATCACGAACGGGGAGCCCAGGCCCAGCCTGTCCCCGGAGTAGTGCAGGATGCCGCCGGGCTCTATGCTGGGGTCGTAGCACAGGACCGCGTCCTCGAACCTGTCGTCGCCCCCGCACTCCTGCTCCGGCCACCCGTAGTTGCCCCCGGGCAGGACCAGGTTGATCTCGTCGTTCTTGTCGGGGCCGAGCTCCGCCAGGTACATGTTGCCGGCCGCGTCCCATGCCATCCCCTGCGGGTTCCTGTGGCCGTACGAGTACACCGGCGATCCCGGGAAGGGGTTGTCTGCGGGCACGCTCCCGTCCGGGTTGAGCCGCAGCACCTTTCCCGATAGCGAGCCGAGGTCCTGCGGCATGTGCGAGGAGTCCGAGACGCTCCCCGTGCCCACGTACAGCTTCCCGTCGGGGCCGAACTTCAAGAACCCCCCGTTGGAGAAGGCCGAGCCCGGGATCCCGTCAAACACGGTGCTGGCGCCTGCCAGCCTGTTCCCGGACTCCGTGATGCGCAGCACCTTGTTCCAGAGGCCGCCGCCCTCCTCGTACGTGAGGAACACGTAGATGAAGTGGTTCGATGAAAAGTCGGGATCCAGCGCCACCCCCAGCAGCCCCCCGTCGAAGACGTCGGCCGGGCGCAGGGTCGCCAGCGGCTCCTCGAGGAGGATGCCGCCCTGGACCACCCTGATGGTGCCGCCCTTCTCCGTGACGAAGACCCTGTCCCCGGACACGGCTATGGACCTCGGGCGGGAGAGGTTTTCTGCCAGGACCTCCACGGGGCCGCCCCCCGGCCCCCCCGGCCCGGGTTCGGGCAGCGGGATGGGGTCGTCCGGGGAGCTGAGCACTAGGATGGAGAACGTCACGCCTGCGGCGATCGCCCCGATGCTGAGTCTCTTGTCCACGCAGGTATGGTCGCGCCGGATCCTATTAATTACTTTCAGGCCCAGCGGCCTGCCGCGTGACCGGGTTCCCGGGCACGGAAAGGCAGCCCCGGGGGCCGGTACGGGCGGGGCCGCGCGGCAGGCCGGGCCCCAGTTAAGCGAAAAGTAGACCAAATAGTCAACTCTCGCAATTCCAAACAGATCAACAGGGGATGGGCCCCGACAAGACTTGAATTGTCTCGAAACAAGACCCGCCAGGGCCGCGACATGGTGAACGACCCCCGCCTATATCAGGGTGTCGTCTCCGGCATGCGCGGGTTCCTGGCCCCGCTCATGCGGCCAGCGGGCCGCAACGCCGTGTTCGGAGTGGACGCCCTCAACCGGGGCATGCTTGGGGCCGCGCTCCGGGACTCGTCGGTCGGGGGGTGCGCCAACGCGGCCAAGGCCGTGCACGGCAGGGCGGCCCCCTCGGACAGGTGGTTCGCCTCGGCGCTCAGGGGGGCAGGCGGCGCCGGGATCCAGGATGCCCTCGGCGGCGCCGTGGGGAGGCAGGCGGCCGCGCTCAAAAAGGCCGGAAGGCTGCCCCGCAAGCCCTCCATCGCCATCGACATGCACCTGATACCGCGCTACGATTCCGCGCCGGGGCCCGGGCTGACCCGCTCCAGGAGCAAGAACGGGACCAAGCTGTTCGAGAGGTACATCACGGTCCAGTGCGTCGGGGGCAGGTACCCGCTGGTTTTGGGCGCGTACCGCGTGAACATGTTCGATTCCGTGCCTGGTTTCGTCGAAAAGGCGCTGCGGTCGGTACGGGACGCCGGAATCGGGCCCGGCCTCGTCCTGCTGGACAGGGAGTTCTTCACGGTGGAGACGATCAGGGCGCTGGACAGGGCCCGCGTCGGGTACCTCATGCCGTGCAGGAACACCGGCAACGTGGTGGCCGCGCTGCGGGAGTTCGCGCGCAACGCCAGGCCCGGCGTGTCCCCGGTGACGATCGAGGGGCGGAACTCCGCGGGGTACCACATCAAGATCGAGGAGAGGAAGAAGTGCGACGATCCCTCCGTCCCCGAGGAGCGGTACATCGGGTTTGCGACCAACCGCCCCGCAGCCAGCGCAAGGGGGTACCCGCGCAGGTGGGGCATCGAGACGTCGTACAGGGTTATAGAGTCCATGAGGGCCAAGACCAGGGTCGCCGACGAGGGGGCCCGCATGCTGTGCTTCTACTACTCGCTGCTGGCGTACAACGAGTGGGTGGTGGTGCGGGCCGTCCTTTCTGGAAGGGGTTGCAGGAACGGCGTGATGACCCAGCGGGCGTTCGCCTACCAGTTGGAGTCGGCCCGGATACTGGAGCCCAAGCCCCCGCCATGAGGGGGCAGGATCGGGTACATTTCGCTTAACTGGGCCCTTGGGAAAGCGTATTATACGGCCCGGATCCATGTAGGGTCAGCGGGGTGGGGAAGTCAGGCCATTTGGGACTAGGTCATCCCGGCGGGCTCATAACCCGCAAATCAGTAGTTCAAATCTACTCCCCGCTACTCATCGTCCATACCTGCACAGCCACGGCAGCGACTCGCTGAAGGCGGGCTCCGGGTTGATCCGCCCCGCCCTCTGGGCCGGCCGCGACAGGTGCCTGTGGGCGGAGATCTCCGGCAGGTACAGCCGCCTCTCGAGCCTCCTGGGGACCACCAGGGTCCGCCTCTCGGCCGACCTCGCCCCGCACCTGGCGCACCGGTACCCCTGGCCTGCCCCCTTGGACTTCATCGACTTTGAGCACCTCCCGCAGAGGGGGTTGGAGCTTACCTCGTTCCTCGCCAGTGAGAGGACCTCCATGGACTCGACGTTGAGCACGCGGGGGAAGTTCCGCGACGCCCTGCGGACCCCGCCCCCGACGCGGATCCTGTCGCCCGGGATCAGCCCCATGGCCGCCTGCGCCATCCCGGTGGGCCTGTATACGGCGCACCCGAACCGCCCGCCCTCAAGCGAGATCGTGAAGAACGCGTGCCCGCCCCGGGCCGTCCTCGGCCCGGCCGCCACGGTGCCGGTGAGCGTCCCCGACGCGTAGGGCCTCAGGTCGGCGGGCCCGAGGCGGTTCTTCAGGTGGTCCCCCGTGCCCTGGTTGGACTGGAAGATCATGTGGCCGTCCAGCCTCTCGCCGGCCTCCAGCGTCCCCGCCGCGCGCAGCAGTGAGGGGGCGCTCTCCCCGCGGATGCCGCAGAAGACAGGGTCGGGCCCGCGGGGCGTGATGAGCACCCTGCGCCTTTTCTCGTCAAAGCTGCAGAAGGTGTCCGGGTTCTCCTCCTGCATGCGCCGCACGCTCCGGGCGGACACCGCGCGCCTTTTCCCGAACATCCGCCGCCTCCTGTAGCTCAGCAGCTCCAGTGTGTGGTCGCCAAAGCGGTAGCCCACCGCGCCTATCGCCCCGACCAGCCCCTGGCCGTTCCCCCGGAAAGAAAAGTCCAGGCCGTGCTCTGCGGCGAGCCTCCTCGCCTTCCCCCGGCCGACCAGCTGCCACAGCGCAAGCTCGCTGAACCTGGCAAGCGCGTCGGGGACGTCCAGGCCCTCGAGGAAGACGAGTCCGGGGTTGGCGCCGTTGGGCGTGTCGGAGTACCTCTCCACGAGCCCCCTCACCTGGTCCTTGGCATCCGACGGGCTGGCGGTCCTGACCTTCAGCGCGACCGCCCCGTTGCCGCGGGTCTTCCAGGGTATGTTGGGGTTGAGCCTCACCAGCCTGGGAAAGCCGAGGAACTCCGCGCCCCGCTCCCTGAGCCGGCCTGCGATCTTGTATGCGAGGAACGTGGTGCACATCCCCTCCGGGGAGTCGGTGTCGTCGATGCCTATGTGGAGCGTGGCGTCCATCACCACGTGGCGGGGCCCGGCACTTTTAGTTGTTTGACCCGCAGTTGGTTTAAATTGTTACCGGGGCCCTCCTAGGGCGGGTTGATTGTCATAGACGAGGAGAGGATCTTCGAGGAGATCCGGGCCAGGAAGGCCGTGTCGGTCTCCCTGAACGGCCCGGACGGCATCCTGCCCAAGGTCCAGGAGACCGCGGTGAGGATCACCGAGAGGTTCGGCATCCCGGCCTTCGTCCTGGCCGACACGACGTGGGGGACGTGCGACCTGAACTCTGCCGGCTCGAGGGTGCTGGGCGCCGAGGTCCACTTCAACATAGGGCACACGATCAACACCGGCACCATGGGGGACGGCGTGGTGCTGGTGGACGCGTTTGACGACGTGGGCTTTGACGCCGTCGCCAGAAAGTGCGCCTCGGAGCTGGGGGAGAGGAGGGTGTCCCTGGTCACGGACAGCCAGCACCTCCGCCAGGTGGACGGCGTGAGGGCGATCCTGGAGGGCGCCGGGATGGACGTCACGGTGGGCAGGGGCAGGGGGCAGCTGAACGACGGGCAGGTGTTCGGGTGCGAGTTCTACCCGGCGACGGGGCTGAAGGACGTGGTGGACGCCTACGTGTTCCTGGGCCAGAGCAACTTCCACGCGGCCGGGATCGCGCTGTCCACTGGCAAGCCGACGTACGTGCTGGACCCGTACTTTAACGAGGTCCGCGAGGTCACGGAGTTTGCCCTGAAGCTGAAAAAAAAGGCCACCATGGCAGTCTACAGGGCGGCCGGCGCCCGGACGTTCGGGGTCATCGTGGGGCTCAAGGAGGGGCAGCTGTCCAAGGTGTTCGCGCTGAAGTTCAAGAAGGAGCTGGAGAGGCGCGGGAAGGACGTCCAGCTGTTCGCGCTGACCGACATCACGAACGAGAGGCTGCGGAACCTGAAGGGGATCGACGCATTCGTCCAGGTGGCCTGCCCGAGGATCTCGACGGACAACCGGTTCGACATGCCCGTGCTGTCGACCCCGCAGGCAAACGCGCTGCTGAAGATCCTCGACGGGGAGGGCATAGAGGGGTACCTCGAGGCGCCCCACTGGCTTTGAGGCGCCCCGTCACGGCCTCAGCAGGATCTTCCCGAAGAGCCCCCTGCCCCCGAGCATCCTCGCGTGCGCCGCCGCCGCCTCCTCTAGGGGGTAGGCGGAGTCTATGACCGATCTTATCCTGCCCCGGGACATCCAGCGGAGGCCCTGTTCCAGTTCTGCCCGCGTGCCCTGTGTCGAGCCCAGGATGTTGATCCCCTTGAAGAAGACCTGCCTGAGATCCGTCCGCGTGTCATACCCCGTGGTGGCCCCGGTGGTGACGACCGTCGCGCCGTACTTTAACAGGGCCAGCTCCCTGTTCCAGTGCGATCCCCCGATGTGCTCGAATATGACGTCCACCCCGGGCACGCCGCCCCAGGGTTCCGGGACTCCCCTGGCGATGGCCCGGACCTCCCCGTCCCAGCCATCCCTCCTGTGGTCCACGGCATGGTCGGCCCCGAGCTCCAGCAGCCTGTCCAGCTTGTCGCCGCTCGCGGTGGCGATCACGGTGCACCCGAACAGCTTTGCGATCTGGATCCCGTAGTTCCCGACGCCCGAGCCCCCTCCCATCACCAGCACCAGCTGGCCCGGCCGGATCCCCGCCCTGCCCACCAGCATGTGCCACGAGGTGAGGAGCGTCATGGACGCGGCGGCCGCGTCCTCGTGCGAGACGTTGTCCGGGAGTTTGACCACGTTGGGTTCTGGCAGGTGGGCCAGCTCGCAGTACCCTCCCCACAGCGGGCCGGTCTCGAACCCCCAGATCCTCCGGCTCCTGCAGTCGTATTCGCGGCCGCCGGTGCACGCCTTGCAGGTCCTGCACGACAGGTTTCCGTGGGAGACCACCCGGTCGCCGACGCGCACGTCCCTTACCTCGTCGCCCACGGCGGTCACCGTGCCCGCCGCGTCGGTGCCCGAAACGTGGGGCAGCGGGATCGCCAGCGGCTTTCCCCTCATCCCCCATATGTCGTCATAGTTCAGGGCCGCTGCCCTCACCCTGAAGACGACCTCGTCGGGCTTTGGGACCGGCTCGGGGATGTCCTTGATCTGCAGGATCTTGCCAAAGTCGTCGTCCGTGGCGTACTTTTCATATACCAGGGCCCTCATGGTTTTGTGCGGTTCTTTCTCTAGTTATATGAGCTTCGGGCGCGGTTAGCCGTACAAAGTTCGGGTCGGATTCAGCATGGCGGGGAGCGCTGGCCGCGGTTTAGCGCGTGTCAGAGAACAGGACGGCGCGGGGGTGTCCGGGTTGTGGTTGCATGCAAAAGCGACGGGGGGTGGCCCGCCGGGCCCCGTGGGGTGCCTACGGCGACGCCGCCAGGCCTATCAGCATGGTGACCGACGAGCCGGGGGCCGGGTCGACTGCCGTGTAGGCGCCTGCCACCCCGGTCACGGGGTCGGCCGGGGCCGTCGCGACATAGCCGGCCGGCGGGTACGCCTGCGCCTGCCAGTTGGCCGGCAGCAGGTCCGTCTTCGTGGCCACGCCGTCGTCGCCGGTGGTTATGGCGTCTATCGTGTTGATGGTGTACGAGTAGATCTGGACCTGCGCCCCCGGGAACGCGGCCTCGCCGGCGTCCCTGATGCCGTTGGCGTTGGCGTCCATGTAGGCGGTCACCGACAGGGACACCCGCTCGGACTGCGGCACGGGGTAGAAGCCGACGTCGAACGTCTCGACTGCGCGCCTCTCCGGGGTGACGTACGAGTAGAAGGCGTCCGTGCTCAGGGTGTGGCCCGGCGGGAAGTAGCCCGTCTGGACCAGCGTGAGGCGCGGCGCCGGCGCTATGCTGTCGAAGGCGTACGTGCCGTCGGGGCCGGTCGTGGCGGTCACCGACTGGCCGGACAGCGCGTCGATGGCGTACATCGTGTAGCCTGCCATGCCGGCCTCGCCGGAGCCCCGCGTGCCGTCGCCGTCGGCGTCCACGAAGACCGTCCCGGTGACGGTGGCGTAGTTGGACGCCGAGAGCGGCTCCAGCGCAAAGTCGACCGTCTGGGTGGCGCCCGCCGCCACGGTCACCGTCTCGAAGAAGGACTGGCCCACGGACGGGACGTGCGTGGCCGGCATGGCCACCTGGACTGTCCAGTCGCCGCCCGCCACGTCCGAGAAGGAGTAGTACCCGCCGGCGTTGGACCTGGAGGTGTACGAGGTGGAGCCGTTGAACAGCGTCACGTCTGCCTCGATGCCCGCCTCGAGCGCGCCCTTCGCGCCGTTGGCGTCGGCGTCGCTGAAGACGGTCCCCTGCACGGACGGGGTGGACACGGTGCCCAGGTCCTTCCAGGCGCCGCCCTGGACAGCCCAGAGGTTGTAGTTATGGAGCGCCAGGTCGCCGTTGGCGTCCAGCGCGTTGGGGCCGATGGCGCCGCTGGTCCTGGACGCGGCCACCGCGGGGACGTGCTGGAGCATGTCCGTGCCGGTGGCGCTCTGCGCCCGGTCTATGGCCATCCCGGCCACCCAGACGGCGTCGTACGCGGAGTACGCGTAGACCGTCGGATCCCTGCCGAGGTTCTCCCTGACGTGTTCCATCACCTCGACGGTCTTGTCGGTGCGCTGCTCCTTGAACTGGATGGAGGTCATGCCGGTGGAGGTGGCAAAGGCGAGCGCCGTCGCGTCAATGGTTATCCTTGGGGTATTTGCGTTTATGCCGGAATCGAACCACGTCAGCGAGGGGAGCGTGTCCGTGGTGCTCGCGGCGGCCGACAGGTTCACGAGTTCGGCCCATCCCAGGAAGAGCACCCCGACGCCCGAGAGGTCGGCGCGTCCCTGGACTGCCGCCTGCGCGGCGGCCGCCGTGTCCGCAAAGTCCGTCGTGCCCGGCTCGTACGCCACCTGGGCGATCACCGAGCCGCCCCTTGCCTGGTATGACGCCGTCACGACGTCGAGGAGCCCGGCGCCCCAGGTGTCGTCCCTGTATATGATTACCAGCGAGTTCTTGCCCGAGTCCACGATGTGCTGGGCGAGGATCGGCGCGTGCGCGACGCTGGTGGGGCTCATCCGGAAGACGTTGTCGGGCTGTGCCAGTGACTCCGCTGTAGAGCAGCAGCTCACCAGCACCATCCCGTTGGCGTTGACATAGTCAATGACGTAACTGACGCTGGCGCTTGTCGGGACGCCCAGCACCACGTCTACGCCCTCGGTCTTGAGGGCCTGCACCTGCGCCAGCGTGGTCGGGCCGTCGATCCTGTTGTCCTGGTACGGGGCCACGAGCGTCCAGTCCCTGCCCTGGTCTGCCAGCCACTGGTTAAAGTCGGTCACGGCCTTTGCGGAAGTCAGTATGGTCTCCTGACCCTCCGCCTTGAATTCTGGCGCGTCAGAGAGCAGCAGCCCCACCTTGACGTTGCCGGCAAGCGGGGTTATGCACTGGCTGGTGTACGGGTGCGGCTCCTGCCCCGGCGGGCACTGGCCCGTGGAGACGGCGCTGCCGTCGGTGGTGGACACCACCCGGACCCCCTGGTTCATGGAGTCGTCGGCATAGTCCACCGAGAACGTTATGGAGGCGCCCAGCGACGCCGCGTCGGTGAAGGTCCGCGCCGCCGTCCACTGGTTGCCCGATGCGTTGGAGGCCTGGACGGTGGAGCCGTTCATGGAGACTATGGGGTCGGAGATCGGCTCGGACGCCGTGAAGCTCAGGGTCACCGTGTCGCCCACGGTTGCAAAGCCCGGGTCGTCGTTGGACGACGCCAGGCCCACGAACGGCAGCGACGGGGCCTGCCCGTCGGCGGCGGCGACGTTGAGCGGCCCGGCAAACATGTTGCCGTCGGCGTCCGTGATGCCGGAGCCCACGGTGACTGACGCCGTGGCGTAGGCCGGGACCGCGGCGCCGCCGAAGGTCACCGTGACGGAGGAGCCTGCGCTGGCGGCGCCGGTGACGTTCCTGACGCCGCCCGGTATCAGGGTCATGTTGGCAAAGTCAGCCGCGGAAGCCGTCACGGGCTCGGTGAATGTCACCGTGACGGAGTTGGGCCCGGTCACCGCCGAGGAGACGTGCAGCGGCGAGAGCCCCACGTTGCTGTAAAAGACCGACGAGCCGTCGGTGGTGGCCGTCGCCCGCGTGCCGTCGTTGCCGTCCATGTCTGAATAGTCGATCGTGAAGGCGAGCCTGCCGTCGGTGTCGCCCTGCTGCATCACCCTGGAGGCGGTCCACTGGTTGCCCGTCAGGTTGTAGACGCTGTCGGCGGCGTTGCCGTCGATGGTGACCGCCGGGAGCGATATCGCCTCGGACGCCGTGAAGCCCAGGGTCACCGTGTCGCCCACGGTGGCCTGCGAGGCGTTTGTCTGGTTGTCGGAGGACATGGTGACGCTGGACAGCGCTGGCGGCTGTCCCGCCTCCGCCCTGTAGCCCGTGACGGCCACGAACGCGGTGCCGTCGTTGTCCACGATTCCCGTGGTGACGTCCAGCAGGGCGGTCGCCGCCGTGGACACGGCGGGGCCGTCAAACGTGAGCGTTATGGTGTCCGTGCCGGAGCCCGAGACCGCCGTGACGCTCCTGGGGCCCCCCGGGAATAGCTGCAGGTTGGCAAACGCCGAGGCGCCGGCGGTGACCCCCTCGGAGAAGGCCACGGTTATCTGGTTCGGGCCCGTGACGGCCGCGGACACCAGGACTGGCACCTGCCCGGCGGCCACCATGTAGCCGGTCTTTGGCGAAAGGGCGTTTCCTATCAGGTCGGCTATGGAATCCGACACGTCCATCTGGCCGGAGGTCCCCACGGGGGCCTTGGGGCCGTCAAACGTGAGCGTTATGGTGTCCGTGCCGGAGCCGGCGGCGCCGGTGACGTTCCTGGGATCGACGGCGTCGCCCACCACCAGACCGGTAAAGTCCGCGGCAGACGCCGTCACGGGCTCGGAGAATGTCACCGTGACCCGGTCGCTGCCGGTGATCCTGGCGGACAGAAGGGTCGGGTCGCCCATCGCTTCCACCTTTATGCTCCCTGCCTCGAGCGCGATGTCGGCCAGGTCCTTGACGCCGGTGACGTTGTTGATCACCCCGGTGGTGGACCGGTCCACGTCGTCGCCCGTGAAGAGCAGCTGGTGCGTCGCGGTCGTGAACTGCCCGCCAGCAGGGTCCCTGTTGTCGTTGGCGCCAAACACCAGGTCGGGGTAGGAGGTCACCGCGTTGGCGGTCACGCCCTCAGAGTACACGATCTTTATGGAGTTGGCGTCGGCGAACTCCCCGCGGAGCACCAGCGGGGCCTGCCCGTCGGAGACCGGCACCCCGGCGAACTTGCCCTCCGTCTGGGGGGTCTTGGTGCCGTCGGCGGAGAATCCCGCAAACGCGTTCTGGCCGCGCGAGGTGTCCGATATGCCGGCCATTATGTCGATCTTGGCGGTGGCGTCGGTCCCTACCGCGTCGCCGTCGAAGGCCATGGTGTACGTGGAGCCCGATCCGGCGAATCCCGTGATCTTCCTTGCCTCGTCCTCGTAGAGGACGTTGTTGCTGCTGTCGGTGCCCGCGGCGATCATGAGGCCGTCAAAGTCCGCCAGTTCAGTGGCGACCGGCTCGGTGAACTCCGCCGTCAGCTGGTTGGGGCCGGTGATCGACACCGTCACCCTCGGCGGCTGCCCGTCCTCTACCGCCTTGTCCTGGAGGGGCTTTAGCGTGTTCCGCGGGGAGGCGTTGTCGATCGGGCCCGCTATGTCCACGGTCGCGACCGCGTCGGTCCCCACCGGGTCCCCGTCGAAGGTCAGCTCGACCGCGGCGGCGATAGTGGAGACGTTCGTGACGGCCCTCGCCGTGGGGCTGCCGTCGATCCTCAGGTCGGTGTAGTCGCCCGGAAACGTGCTTACGCTCTCGGAGAACTCCACGGTCAGCTGGTTGGGGCCGGTCACTTTGGCGGAGAGCACCGTCGGGATCTGCCCCGCCTTGACGGCGTAGTTGACGTACCCGGGCGGGCTCGGCACCTGGAACGCGTTTCCTGACGTGTCCTCGATTCCGCCGGTGACGTTTACCGTCCCGCTGGTGCCGGTTGGCACGCCCGTGCCGCCGAAGGTCAGCTTGATGGAGGCTGACGGCTCACTCGTCACATCGTTGATGTTGCGGAAGTTGCCGTCGGACAGGCGGAACGCCACGAACGCGGACTTGAGGTCGCCGCCGTCGGGCTCTTTGACCGCTTCGGAGAACTTTGCGGTCACCTGGTTGGGCCCGGTGATGGAGATCGACTCCAGGGCGGGCGCCTGGCCGTCGCCGACCGGGACGTCCGCGTACTTGCCGGCGACGGGCTCGGTGGCGGCGCCGTCACCGTCACGGACCACGAACTTGTTGCCCGCCGGCCTGTCGGCCACCTTGCCGGAGATGTCGACGTAGCCGGTCGCGTCGTCGGCGACGGGGTCGCCGTTGAAGGCCATGGTGTACGTGGAGCCCGATCCCGCGAATCCCGTGATCTTCCTCGCTTCCCCGCCGGTGGTGGGGCCGATCGTGAGGCCGTCAAAGTCCGCCATCCTCGCGATGACCGGCTCGGTGAACTCCGCCGTCAGCTGGTTGGGGCCGGTGATCGACAGCTCCACCTCCGGCCGCTGCCCGTCGGACACCGGCTGGTTGTCGATGTCGACTTTTCCGATGGCGTTGGGGGGAGTCGCGCCGTCTACCACGCTCTTTGAGATGTCTATGGTGGCCGTGGCGCCCGTGCCCACCTTGTCGCCGCCGAAGGTCAGGGTGTATGTGGCGCTCGGCCCGTTGCCCGGGGATATGCCGCTGAGCGTTCTTGCGGTGGCGCTGCCGTCGATCCGCAGGTCGTTGAAGTCTCCCTGCACTGCGGTGACGGACTCGGTGAACACCACGGTCACCTGGTCGGGGCCGGTGATCTCTATGGACTTGACCGCCGGCCTCTGCGAGGCGTCCACGGCGACCCCCGACCTCGCGACGATCGGGTTGCCCTTGGAGTCCAGCACGCCTTTGCCCACGCTGATGGTGCCGGTGCTGTCGGCCGGGGCGCTAGCAAGGGGCGGGACGTCGTCGTTGGAACCAAAGGTGATGTCGTAGGCGTTTGGAATGGAGGAGTGGGCGGCGGCGCTGGTCAGGGTACTGGCCGTGCGCTGGCCCGTGACCAGGAAGTCGGTGATGTTGGTCAGAACGCCGCCGGTGGTGGCGGTGATGGTGCCGCCACCCATGGCCTCGGAGAACGTCACGGTGACTTTGTTGGCTGTGGTGATACCCGCCGACACCAGGGTGGGCGCCTGGCCGTCGTAGACTGCCACGTCGGTGACCTGGGCGGGGACCGGGTCGCCGGCGAGGAGCGCGTGCACGTTCCCCGCAACGTCGGTCAGCGAGTCCTTGACGGTGACGGTCGCCGTGGCGCCCGTGCCCACCCCGTCGCCGTCAAACGTCAGGGTGAGCGTGTCGGTGCCGGAGCCGGCGACCGCGGTGATGCTCCTGTCATCCTGGTCGGCGGTGGTGCTGGTGTCGCCGTCGGCGTCTATCACCAGCGCGCCGAACGTGCCCGCGCCGGCCAGGACCCGCTCCTGGGACTTTATGGTTATCGTGTTGGGGCCCGAGACCACCATGTACTTGTCGTCCGTCTCGGCGCCTTCTGCCGGGTGGTCTGCGAGAGCCGGCCTCTGGCCGTCGGTCACTATCACGTTCAGCCGCGCGGCCGAGTCGTTCGCAGACGTCGCGTCGTCTGACACCACGCCTACGTTGAGGAGGCCCGTGGCCGAGACTTTCAACGCGGTGCCGGTCGCCAGCGTTAGCGTGGTGGTGCCGTTAAGATGGGTGGCGCCGTCGTTGGCAAGCGTCACTATCTTGCCGTCAATCCTGATGTTGGTATAGTCCTCAGCCGTATCGCTCGCGTCGGACAGGGTTTCGGACCATTTCACCTGGATCTTGTCGGTGCCCGTGACCGTGGCCGACACGACGTACGGGGCCTGGGCATCAATCAAATCCTGCTCGGGGACCGCGGCCAGCTCGTTCGTGGCAAGGTCGGCCACGCCGCCGGAGATGGCTATAGTCCCACTGGCCCCGGTCGAGGCCGGGGTGCCGTAGAAGGTTATGGTGTGCGTGTCGGTGCCGGAGCCCGAGAGCTTCATGATGTTCCTGGGCAGGTCAGTGGCGTTCTCGACGCCCTGGTTTATCTCCAGGGTGGTATAGTCGGTAATCTTTGCGACCACCCTCTCGTCGTACTTTACGGTGACCTTGTTCGGGCCGGTGACCGCGGTACCCGCGGCGACGACGCTGGGCTTGACGCCGTCGGTCGCCACGACGGACTCGTTGGTGTACGTCTCGGTGGCGTCGTCATCCAGGGCCACCGTGCCGGTGAGCCTCACGGTGGGCGTGGCGTCCGCGTCCAGCGCGTTGCCGGAGGGCAGGACCAGGGTCGCGGTGGCGGCGCCGTCAGAGTGGGTAATTGAAGCGGGATTCACGCCGTCGACCGTGAAGGCGGCCTGGCTGGAGGTCAGGTCATCCACGTCGGCCGCGAAGGTCACCGTCACCTGCAGGTTCGCGTCGATGTTGTCAACGGAACCTCCGGTCTGCGCCCCCTTGAGGATGCTGTCGGGGGCCGTCTGCGCGAAGGACTCGCCTGCCAATGAGAAAGCGGACACCATTGACACCGCGAGTATCGCGAAGAGTACCGTGTTGTTCATCCTAGATCATGCCCTCCATAGTTCCTATGGGTGGCAGACTCTCAAAAATGCCCTCTGCTGGGGGCGTGCAACGCTTGCATTCCGCCACGGTACGTGGCACTAGTACATTGAATTCCGCTTTCATGTTAGACTTACGTATGAAAGTGAGTATATAAAAGTGCATTGAAATCATTTCACACTATTGTCAACGTGTGCCACTCGGGCGGCGGCGCGGGCGGGATCCCACGTCCCGGGCGGCGGCCGGGGGCCGGCGATCGCCGGAGTCGGGCCGGCGCTCCCCCCGGCGCCGGATCCGGGCCCGGCAACCACGTGCGCCCCGGAAGAAGCCGGTTTCAGGTGGCGCCTGCCATAAGCGCGCCAGGAAGCAAACAAACGGACTGCCGGTACCGGCAAGGAAGCGTGGTCAACGCATCGTCTGTCCGTTCATTTTGGGCGTGACGGGTTCCCTTTTTGGGTACGGCGGCGGGCGTGGATTCGCCCACGATGCGTGTTTTGGCGGCTCACTGTCGGGCGATTTCATAAGGCGTTGGCTACGCGTGAAGGCTTCCGGGGCGGGGAACCGGCGCGCGGACGGCGGGGGGCGCTTCGCGGGGGCCGGCCTGCGCAAGGAATTCATGCGGGCGGCAGCGACGGGCCGGGAAGGAGAAGTGGCATGTAACGGGCGGGCCCGGGCCGGAGGCCGCCAGGATGGGGTTCTCCGCGATGCCGGGGAACGCGAGGCGCGTCCCGGAGTCCTAGCCGGCGCGGCACGGGACGTGCCGGCTTCCCGGGAACGGGGCCGGGCGTGGCGTGGTTACGGTGTTAAGTATTGGACCACCTGGACTGCCTTGGCCTCCCCGTTGCCAAGCATGGCACGTACCGGCTCCCGCATCTCCCCCGTGCTGCCGTGCAGGACGTTGGACGTGCCGTGCCCGGTCCCCTCCCGCCGTGCCTCTGCCGGGTTCAGCTCCGGCGCGCGTGGGGGAAAGTACTCCAGCACCGCGTCGCCCCCGAACCCGGACAGCGCCCCTGCCACCTTCTTGGACTTGTGGGAGCTCGCGTTGTCCACGAGCATCACGAGCTTCCCGTGCAGGTACGAGAGAAAGTCCGTGAAGCTGTCGCCGCTTGCCTCGTCGCAGGACCTGCGGCCGGACCCGTTCCCGGACAGCGCCCCGAACGGGCAGGGCCTCTACCTGGGGAGGCTGACCGGCGTGGCGGCCTCCCCGCCCCTCGGGTACCAGCCGTTCCTGGCGTCCCGCCCGATTATGTGGGAGGGCTCGCCCCCGGCGAGGACGGCGTACCCCGGGGGCGTAGTAACGGCGTTAAGCATTGGACCACCTGGACTGCCTTGGCCTCCCCGTTGCCAAGCATGGCCCGGATCGGTGCCTGTATCCGCCCCACACAGTAGCGCATGGAGTCTGGCGCGCCGTGCCTGATCCAATTTTAATCACGGATACTGCGTACCCCCTGGCGATGCCAGCCGCTTTTTTTGAACTCGGCCTTCGCGCTTTCCGAGGCCGGTTTGGGGCGCCTGGGCCTGGGCTTCCTCCACGAGAAGCCCAGCCTCGCCAGTAGGTCGTACATGCCGCGGTCGCTGTACCGCACGCCGAACCTGTCCTGCACGTGCCGCACGACGAGCGGCGCGGTCCACGCCCCGGACTCCAGGCCGCACCTCCTGGGCCCGGCCACCAGGTCCGCCCTGAGCTCCCTGAGCTGGGAGGCGTCCAGCCTGCAGGGGGCGCCGGGCGGCGCCGCGTCGTGCCTGCCGGATATGCCGCCGCCCTCCACGGCATGCAGGAGCCACCTGTGCACTGTGGCGTACGGCCTGTTGAGCAGCCTGCCCGTCTGGCGTATGGACCGGCCCTCCTTCCTGTGCATGTACGCCAGGAGCCTGGTGGCCGCCTTGGGGTCCTCCTCATCCCTGTGGCACTGCCGCAGGTATGACATGCGCGTGTTTGGGAGGAACATGCCTCCCGTGGGTATCGATGACTTCATGGGGGCGGTGCGGGTTTCCACGTATTGGATCTTTTGGTCAGGGATTGTTGTCCGAGTTGTGATCCAATATCAATCACGGGTACTACGCCCCCCAACCCTCCGGCGGCGCGGCCCGTCGCCCAGCCGAGGAAGGCGCACGGGGCGGGCGCGGCGGTCCCGGCGGGCCTGCCCCGGGGCGGGCACGCCGCTGCGTGCCACGTCCCGGGCGGGGAGGCCGCGCGGGAGAGGCGGCTGGCCGGGCACCGGGCAAGGACGGCGCGGGAGAGGACGCGCTCCAAGAACCCGGCGCGCGGGATGCCCCCGCGAGGGCGGGCCGGGATCCCCGGGGCGCCGTTCTCGCGTGCGTGCGTGCGGGAGCTGCGCGGGCCGGGGGGCAGGGGGGCGTGGCGGGCGCCCCGGGACCGCCGGGTTCCCGGACGGGGGCGCCGCCGACTGCGACGCCGGGATCAATGCTGCGGCGGACGGGAACGCCCGGCTCCCCGCCGCGGTTACCGGGGCGGCCGGGCGGGGTCCCCGGTGGCGGGGCCCGCGGGCGGCGTGCCTGGCGCGGGCCCCTGCCCGGTCTCTGCAAGGCCGTGCGGCGATCCCTCGCGCGCGGGATCGCGCGCGGCGCGTTCAATGCGCGCGGGAAGGGCGCTGGGGCCGCGGCCAAGGCGCGCCTTGGCCGGGATCGATCCCGCCTGCTTGCGCCCGGCTCCGCGGTGCTGGGCTTTGCGTTGACCTCTAGTCAGCTGGCCGGCAAGGAACCCACGTTTAACTCTGGAAGTGGCCCGGTATGGGTGATGGGCAAAAAACGCCACGGTGAGATCATGCGGGTTTTGGGCGCCGAATGCGGATTTGCCGCGGCCATGAGCAGCGGCTTTGCCATGTTCGCGATCATGCTTTCGCTGACCATATCTTACTATCAGATTGACGTGTGGGCCCTGACGGCAATCATGATCGGGGTATCGTTCGCTTGCGTTCTGGCCAGGGTGGGCCTGTTCGCGTCATGCCCCTCAATCTACAAGCCCAGAGAAGTGATCAGGCCGGTATTAGTCCTGATGGTCTTGCCCGTCATGGGCGGGGGCGCGCTGGGGATAGCGGCAGGCTATTGGTACAACTACCACCCCGGAAACGCATTGTGCGAAAAGGTGGAAGGTGCAGGATCGGATCCGCTCGGCGAGGAATATGTCGAGCTTGGGCCGCCCGGCGAAAGATTGGCGGGCGGGTGCGCAGACTTTAGGGATGGCGCGCGGCCGTTTCTCAATGCGGTACTAATTCCGGTTTCGATGCTGCTCGCGTTTCCATCGCTTGCCTCGCGCGGGACTTTGGTGCTGCCAGAAGGCGGCGGCCAGGAATCCGCGTGAAGGGCGCTGCGCGGTGCCGCCCCTCGGTTTTGCGCCTTCTACGGAGTGTTTTTGCGGTGTGCGCCAGCAGGAGGCGTACCAGTATTCCGTCGCACAGGACTGGCGCCTTCTACGGAGTGTTTTTGCGGTGTGCGCCGGGGTTTGATAATGACGGGGCGCGAAGACGGAGATCCCGGCAAGGCGCAAGAGGAATGCGGCCGGGACGGCCACGCCGATCAAGGGAACCCCGACGGCGGCGAATGCGGCTGGCCGGCGGCCGGCGCCCCCCGCATTTTTCCCTGGCCTAAACGCGCAAGTCCGGGCCCGCGCCGGATTCGTTCCCGGGGGGTGGGCCCGCACGGCACGGGGGGCCGGGCGGCGACTTTAACCCAACAGATCTAATGAGATTTTGTTTGGTGGCCGGAACTGCAAAAAAAAAACAATGTGATTTGAAATGCGGTTTATTTGATCTTCGGAGTTCCGGCGCATTGCCGGCCGTGGCCGCAGGTAGATCACATTAGGTAGCTTATCATACCGTCGATAACGTGCCTGAGTGATCACTTGTGATCACTTTTTCACGCCTAGGTGATCTACCTAGCGTGAAATTTTCGGTTATTTACCCCTTATTGACCCCCAAAAAGCAAATAGCAGGCGTGTTAATTTCTATATGCGCTGATCCGGAACGGCCCGCGCATCGCGCCGCGGGCGCGCCCCGTCACGCTTGTCGCGGCCGGTTTCGCGATCCTCACCCCCGTGATCTCCCGCACGGCCCCCGCCGCCTTCCCGAACGGGACGGCCGCGTGGCGCAGCGCGGCCACCGCGGCCACCGCGTTCCTGCCGCAGCTCCCGCGCGCCGGGAGGCCGCTTGGCGCCACGTGCCCCCTGCCGCACTTGGGGCACGCGGCGGTCTGGACGGCGCGGCGCGTCTCCGTCACGGTAACCTCAAAGCCCGGCATGTCCCGCGTGGCGGGCCTGCCCGGCACGGTCCTGCGGCCGCACCGGCCGCACCCGGGCGGGACGCCCCCCTCGAACCCGTGGCGCACCGTGCGCCCCGGCGCGTGCCCGCGGGACGCCCCGCGGTGCCCCGGCTGCCCGCCGGGCTTCCCCGCGGGGGCCCTGCCGCCGCCCCCCTCCGGAGCCGCCTTCCGGGCCTTCCTCCTCGCCCGCCTGGCTTCCTTCCATCCCGGCGACTTGGCCGACGGCGGGGAGTGGGCGTTCCCGGGGTACGCGAGGCGGGCCCGGGGCCTCCTGGTTTCTGCCACCGCCTCCTTGTTCACTGCCACCACCTCCTCGTATTTTGGCTTGATCGAGCCGGCATCGCCGGGCGCCCGTGCCAGCATGCCCTCCAGCTGCCTGGCCGTTCTGCGCCTTGCCACGCACGGACTGGCACCTACCGCCATAAGGATCAGCATGATCGCGCCTTGCTGGTTAAAGGGTCAGCATACGTGACCTCATACGAGCCGTCAGTAGCAATTAATTTAAGGCATGCGTTCCTAAACATCATATGGATAAAATCACAAAATCAGATTCAGCCAGAATTCAATCCCACGCAGCCAAGACCGGCACCAACGCCGGTTTTGCGCGGAGAGCGCAGTCTGCAGCCGACAAAAACCAATAATTCGCGATCTAGCGCGGGTTGATGGCGGCGCGCCGCGCCTGCTGGGGGCGTTTTTTTTTTTTTTTTTTTTTTGATGCTACGGCGGCCCCGCCCGGGGTGGCGCCCGCGGATAATTTCGCATCCCGAATGGCCGTACGGCAGCCCGTCGCATGACCCGGCACGATCCACGGGCCATGGCCTAGGCGGGCAAAACGGCAATATTGAGGCGCGCCCCAGACACCTCGGAATGCATCGCGTCATGTGGACCGGGGGCGGGGGACGCCGCGCCGGCCACAGTCCCCCGGCTGCCGGACCGCGCGCCACGCGGGGTTCTAGGGGATGAGGCCCAAGATGGCAGACTACAAGACACACTACCCGGCCTCCGTAAGGCTGTACGGCGATCCCCGCGCACGCAAGATCACGTACGACGACAACCAGGACAGGGTACTTGTCACCGAAGTCAGCTCGCCACTCCAGACACTGGAGTCGATCTTCCTGCGGGAGGGCTTTTCCCGTACCATGCTTGAAGAAAAAAAGCGGGGCCAGATATCGCAGGGGCTGGTAAAGCGCCTGACTGCCGACTGGGACATGCACGTCCGGTTCATTCGGCTGCACCGGGGGAGCATCGCGGTCGACGCTGAGGTCGAGACGTCAAGGGAATACCTGGAACACCTTGGCGGAAGGTGGATCTCCGTGATTTACGAGGTGATCGAGATCCTTCAAAGGAACGGGCTGGAGTGCGCGATATGGCACAAGCGCGCACGCAGGTATGTCAGCAGCATACTCAGAGACGGAAGGCTGGGGCTCGACTGGACGTCCGGAAAAACAGAATGGAAGCCGGCGGTAGCCGGCGCTGCGGCCGGCGCCGCCGTTGGCATAATAATTGGCCTGCTGTTGAACCTCCGAGAAGACGAGTGATCCACGGGTTCAAGGCACGCGGCCCCGTTCCGCGAGGCCGGCTCGCGCTAGCTGGGCCACGCAGGAATAAAGCGCTGGAACCATGGCGGCGATCAAGGGCCCCTGGCGCCGCGTGCACCGTGCTGGATCCTGGTGCACACCTCCGCCGTCCACGGGCGCCACGGCCGTTCCGGTTTTGGCCCCCCGGCATGCTCCCTTCTGCACGCCGTCCCGGGATCTTCCGGCGCCGTCGCGGCCGTGCCCTGCCCGGGACGCCGCGATCAAAATCTGTTTCGGTCTGGCAAATTGATCTCATGGACTTATGCCCGGCGCTATACTAGGCCTTGGCTGGCACCGCCCCATCGTACTCAGCTCCAGAGTGGTGGGTGCAGGCACGCGGCCCCGCGTTCGGTTGCGTGAAACAAGCCTCCTTGGGCCATGGTAACGCGAGACCGCACGCCGTGCGTCATGTACCGGATGGCCCATAGATTTACAATAGGATTGTAGTGAAGGGAATCGCCGGTTGGCCCTATGCTCCTCTGAAACCAAGCGTGATGAAAAATGCAACAAATAGCACCAAACCTATAAAAAATATAAAATTGATCATATTCAAGAGCCTCGCCTTTGACTTAATCTCATCTTCGGCACTCTTTAAGCACTTTACGTATTCGTCAATTATCGCTTCATGGTAATCCTCTTTCGCAGATTCTGTCCAGCTTTTGATCACGCCAAAATCCGTTTTGGAGCCTTTCATCATGTGCGTGCCCAGCAGCACGGTTTGTTGAGATTCTGCCCCGTTTGAGTATATGCAAATTATTATCGTAAGGAACATTAGAAGCGAGCCTATCGCCAGCAGGTTAAGTGAACTGTCCAATTGGAATCCTTCTGGTGCGGCAAGCGAACCATAAAACCCAATCATAACAGTTGCAATAATTCCTGACACCATCATCATGTCTTTCGTTTTTTTGGTCAGACTTTCTGATGCCTTCTCCCTTCTTTCATATTCCAACCTCAGCTCTTCAATAAACTCCTCGTTCATCGCCTGCAACCTCGACAACTCTTTTATAAATCAACGCGCAATTATCCACATGGTTGAAGACAGTGACGATAACCTTGGTAAGCCTATACGCGTGGGAGGTAAAATCAAGCGCGCGTGGTTCTCAGAGGAAAGCTCCTCAGACTCTTCGGATGACGAAGAGTAATCTTATTTTTTTGAACACATAGCTACCCCGGCGCAGTCGCCCCGATGGACCGGCCCCTGTGCCGTGTGGGCCTGGCGCCCCTGGGCATGAATCTAGCGCGGGCCTGAACTTGTACGTCTAGGCTAGGGTAAAAAATGCAGGAGCGATGAATGCCGGCTACTTGTCGTATTCATCATTGTTGGGATTCTCTTGATCAGCGTGGTTGTCTTGATCGTATTCCTCTTGCGTCTTGTCAGGATCTCCGTCTTGGTGTCCCATTCTTATCAAACCATTGTGCCGCACTCCCCTATAAAAACACTCCAGCGAGAAAGCGCAAGATTAAGAGGCGATACCGCGCAGCGCCGAGCACTTCACGCGGATTCCCGGCTGCCGCCCTCTGGCAGCACCAAAGTCCCGCGCGAGGCAAGCGATGGAAACGCGAGCAGCATCGAAACCGGAATTAGTACCGCATTGAGAAACGGCCGCGCGCCAGGCCCTCCAAAAACCGCAGGGCGAAACTTGCATAAATCGCCATCGACTTGCTCTGCAAAAACGGCAACCTGGGTTTAATCTGAAGAAACTTGGCGGCGTCCTGGGTTATTCCATACTATCTGGATTCATGCTCTCCATCCTGATATTTGCAGGAATTGACGCGTCGGAAACTGGAATGGCGATCGCCCTGTTGGAGGCTGTTGCGGGTGTCCCGGGTTCTCACCACCCTTACCTCGTGCCGATCATTGCAATATTCTTAACAGTTGGCGAGGCCGTAGTGATCGTAATCAGCATAAGGCGCATATATGAACACGGATATGCTGGTGCGGTTGTTTCTGGCATGGGGTTCTTTGGGACGTTGTCGGTATTTGGGGGGGCGGTGGAGGATGTCCAAGCTTTGACTTACGCGGGGATCGCCATGTGGGCTGTGGGTTGCATTGCGGTTAGGCTCGATGGGCGCAGCGGCAACTAAAAGCTCGTGTGGATCCGAGGAAGGCAATTTCCTGACGCTGCGGGACTTTGGGATCCAAGCGGCCGCCTGAAATCCCGGCCGGGGGCGATGGCACGGGCCCCGCGCGGCCCTCCCACAAGAGCATCGGGGGCGGGATACGATGCCGCGGGGCCTGCCCGGGCATGTCCGGCACCACTGCGGGGAGAGGCTGCGCGGATCGCGTCACATGGATGGCTGCGGGGTGCCGCCGCTTGCGTGTGGGCTAAGATGGGACACAAAATCGATCAGGAAAGGCAGCCCCGAATGGGGAGGGACGCCCACTGGTAGGCGGGATAATTTTCGTGCCCTACAGATCGCTTCATGCTGAGCCACGGTCAAATATGCTTTAAAAAAAATCTTATTCACTCCCGTGTGTCTTAATCAGCAACATAATTGCAGTATTTTGGCATAAACGAAGGATGGCAGCGTGTTGAAAGGATCAAAACAGCCAAAGTGGCAGATTCCAACAGATAAGCTGGCATTAGGGGCAGCGCATTCCCTCCGCAACGCCGGCAGGCTATCGCAAGATGCCAAATTATTGTTTAAATCTGGGAGTTACGCGTCGTGCGTATCACTGGCGGTTTTGGCGTTGGAAGAGCTAGGAAAAATGTTTTTGTTGCTACATGTAATCCAAACCAAATCTGAGATAACACAAAAAAAGTGGGACGATAAATTCAAGGATCACCGAAAGAAAATACGGTTCATAACTGAATATTTACAAATGTGTTACAACAACAATCCGCATGAAGACATTTACAAATTATCCAGGCGGTTGGAGAGGTTGGGAGAGGAAAAAACAAAGGCATTTTATGTGGACTGGGATAACGGCGCCGGCAAGTGGAGGTATTATGACAGGCACGAGCCCGATAAGCAAAAAATCGCAGAATATGCTTTGAAATACTGTGAAAAACTTGTCGTCATCTCAAACAAGATTTTTGACGAAGACGACTCTGGCGATCCTGAAGAAATAATAAAGCTGTTCCGATCAGGAAAAGCCTATGCCTTTTGCAAAAACTGCGGATTATGCATGATGACGCCGACGGAATTAAAGTGGCATGGCGGACTCTGCGGCATCAACCTAAATTGGCACAAACTGAACTAAAGCTTTTTCAGAACTGCTCTTGTAAGAGTTACCCCCATGCCGCCAGGGTAGCGCCTGACAGCAGGTCCCTGAACGCCTGGCAGACGTTCTGCCCCCTCCCGCGCCAGGCCGTCATGCGGGCCATCAGGATCCCGAACGCACCCGTCCCGTCCTCGGTCTTGAGGGAGTGCCTTGTCTTCCTGGCTATCGCCGACGGCCTCAGGCTGCGCTAGGCCAGGTTGTTTGTGGATCCCATGCCCGGGCGGGGCAGGAACGTGAACGGGTGGGGGGCGGCCCGCCCAGGCGTCGCGCCGAACCGGCACCCCGCCCGCGAGCACTCCCCGGCGGGCCGGGACGCATCCCCCGCCATGCCGCCGTGCCGCTTCCTGTCGTCCGGGCCCGGCTCCAGGGCCTTGGCCCTGTGGGTAGGGGGTAACCTCTTACCTGCTCTTTTGCCAACTCGTACTTGGAGTATGTCTACAGTGGCGATCATTGAAAACCCCGGATGGGACGGTGCGGGAGCCTGCAGGCGTCCGGTTCTACCGAGCGCGTCCTGAAATACCCTGAAACTACACGCTTCAGGCCCGACAGCGTCTCGCATAGCAGCGATCAAAAGTTCTTGAGCGCCAAGGACTTCCTGTCGGCATGCCCCGTCACGTCAAGCCCGGCGGGGGGCGTCCCCGGGTATTCAGACAGGGCGGCGGGCGCCTTCGCGGGGGCGGGATCGGGCGCGTTTACCTTTACTGACAACCCGAAAGCGGTGATTACGCGTCAGGTCTAATGAATTTCTTCACAGTATATTCTATCGCGTTTTTTGGGGTGTGGTTTTGCCAATAGAGATCATAAAAGCTGCCTGCAAAACGCCTAAATCGATCCACGCGCTTTTCAAAGTCATCATATGTGAGTTTAATGCCTTCATCGTGATCAACGAACATGCGATCTTTGACGAACCAGCTCCCGTGTGCCATTATGTTGCGTAATTCGTTGTCCATCCCGGTCACTATGCTACTTTCAAGTCCTTTTTTCTCCAGTTCAGAAATAATTCGCCCATACGTGGATCTTTTGCCTAGTTTCGGGCCTATTTTTTTCAGATCCAGCCCGAACAGTAAAAGCCTCTTCATTATTTCAAATTCCGAATGTGCACATTCGGCAAGTAGTACAAACGGCATAACCTCCTTCTCCCTTTCAAAAGTTCCAAAAGAGTCGTGTTTTTTGCTCAGATTGAAAAAGACGGCGTCCCTCTGTTCCAAAAAAGATAATGCTCTGCAGTTGCCATAATATTGGAGGTTGGTCCTTTCTCTTATTGACCATTCGGTGTCAGGATCAAATTCCGGTTGCTTTTTGAAAAATTGGTTCGAGTCTAAAAACTGGTAAAGCCTCCTTGCAAGAATCGTCATGCGCTGTACGTCACGGTCATAGTTGTAGGACATGCCATCTGGGTTTCTATTTAGTTCTAATTAATGGGTTTAGAGTTTTTGGTTATGGGCTCTGTTCAATCAGGGTGATATGACCGTCCTGCAGTTCTAAAGCGGGCTTTGGAGCTTCTCCCGGGCTGGCCCTGTCGGCACCGGGGTTTAGGAGAACGGGATCCCATCATTGGAATAGCGTTTCAGCTCCTCCTCGGCCTCCCTTTTGACCTTCTCCATGTCGATCCATTCAGATTTGAACGAGTCCGGCGATTCTATGGTTTATTTGGTCTCGGCTTCTATCGTATTCATGGTGTCCAACAATTCGTCCGGGCTGAACCTGTCCGCCTGTTCCAAACCACTTCCCTTCCCGATCCATCACCGCCACCTGCATGAATTCCTCGTGCAGGTTGGTTCCCACGCACTCCCCCGCCGTCCGTGCACCGGTTACCCTCCCCGGAGGTCTTCACGCGCTTCCTCACCGGAGCCGGCAATCCGTTTGTTTGCTTCCTGGCGCGCTTATGGCAGATACCATCTGAAACCGGCTTCTTTCGGGGCGCATGTGGTTACTGGGGAGAAATTTTCAATAATAGTCACTATGGGCATAGTAATTATATAGATTTCATTTCCAGTTTAAGCTGTGGCTTGGGTTGCAGTAGCTGCAGTAGCTGTAGTTGGTGCATTGGCATATGTACTATCAAAAGATGCAGATCAGCCTCGATGCCCTTACTGCAAGTCGGTTGTTAAGAGATATGCACGCAGGTGTCCTAAGTGTAAGGCTAAATTAGGATGGGAAGTATGACAGTTGGAAAATTCCAAACCCGCATGATTAGATTTGTAAATAAAGTGAGTCGTTATTCTCCAATTTACTATCTAGTAGTCATTATATCCTTATTTCTATTACAACTAGATATTTTCAGAGAAACAATTCCCATTGAGGATATAATTAACGTGATCATATCTATTGCCATATTCACTTTTTCAACTAATTGCATAGATAAGATGTTGAAACGAAGCAGGTTAGATCCTAAGCCTTTTCTTTACTGTCCTACATGTGAAAATGCAAAGATGAGGACAAAAGGAGAGTGGGTTTGTGAAAACTGCCAACAGGTTTTTTCACAACCAAAAAAAGATGTATAATCCACGTATGTACTACAAATAGTTTGTTGCGCAACTCGGTTTTCAGGCACGGAAATAGCCTTGTGAAGACGGGTTCAGGCAGGGTTACGCACCTATGTTAACCACCCAGGCGTAGTTGCCGCAATGTATCCCGTGGCTTTTCCGATCCGTGACTGGGTTGCACGGCATGGGATTCATGGCCAGCGCTGGCAGGACTGTCCGGGATGCGGGCAGCGCGTGGGGGTCACCCCCGGCGCGCCTTCCACGTCCTGGCCAGCGTGCACCGGCACGGCCTCTCGTTGCGGGACTAATAGGGCGTCCTGGTGGCCGGCATGTGCCGCATCATGGTGACAATCTTGTGGGCCACCATGATTATGGCCGGCCCGTGCCTGTCCGCGTGCCTCCGGCGCGCGGACGCGTGCGCGGCCTCCATCCTGGCGTCGTGCCGCACGGTCACGTCCGCGGCCCCGCGCATGGCCCAGCTGGCCAGGCTGCTGGGGTCGATCTTCTTGATCCTCCCCGCGTACGGCCGGTTCCCCGACTGGCAGGCCGCCGGGCACGGCCCGGCCCACGACGCCGCCTGCCTTGGCCCCCTGGACCCCGGGGACGTCCCCTATCCCGGGGGCCATCAGCACCGCGGCGAGCGCGCCGGCGCCGGCCGTGCCGGCCGGCAGCCTCGCGTCACCGTTGTGGGCGGCCTCCATCCCGGGGGCCCCCCGTCACGGAGATCTCCTCCGTCAGGTACCCCGCCTGCCGGGCGCGCCGGCCCGGGACCGCCCCGTCGCACGCGGAGCCCGGCCCCGCGGACTCCGGCTGCCCCCAGAGCCTTTTCGGAGTGCATGTCCGCGGCGTCCACCCGGGCGTCGTGGCGGCCTGGGAGGCTGCGGGCGCGGCCAAGTCTTCTTCACCTGCGTGGTCCACGTGCGGGTGCGCGGTCGCCGCAAACGATGAAAAACCGGTCACAGCTCGGGGCCGCTGTAGGAACCGAGCCCAAAGTATTTTGCCACGTCGTCATACACCTTGCTTCTGTGCGCAATCACATGGACGGTGATCTTGCCCTCGTCGCGCTTCACCTCGTAGACGATCCTGTAACGGAAGGGATCCAGGCGTATTGATCGCATGCCCTTCAGGTCCTGCGTGAGTTTCTTGCCCAGATGCGGATTACTTTCCAGGTCGTCGATGGCGCCGTTGATCGCTTTGAGCAGCTTGGGATCTGATTTTTTTGCGAGTTTTTTGTAGTTCTTGCCGCAGCGGTTTGATAGCTCTACGGTGAGACCCTTGCCTTCGTCCACGGTACCGCCCTGCCCTCTTTGGCCTCTGCCATGCTTGATTCCAGCTCCTTCATCAGGATGGCGTCGTTTAGGATCTCCAGAGTTTCTTGCTGGCCTTCAGAGAGCCTGGGCCTGGCAATCTTTCCCTTTTTGAATATGTTCACGTGTATTTTTTCAATGTCCACGGCGGGTCTGCCGGAGCATGCCGCGTCGGCCAGCATGAAAAACGGCACCGCGTCGTAAAGGTCGAGGCCCCCTCGCAGCGCCGGGATGCCCTCCGGGAGGTTCATGGCCGCGGCTTTTTGGCGGAATACGGTCTCTTTGGTTTTTGGCGGCATGTCAGATCATCGACCACTCCTCTAGCTCCTGCCACGCGTCCTCGCACTGTTTTTTCTTGAAATACCCCTGCTTGTTCTTGACTCTCTCGATTATTTTGGCTTTTGTCATTTTCGGGTGTATCCTCTTGAGAAAGTGGATGGAGGCCAGTATTTCAAGTCTGGCCGGATCATGTTTTTTGTCGCTCATAAACTCGATAAACTTGTCGAATTTTCTTTGTGTGGGTTTTGCAAAATGCCCGGCGGCCGGTATCCTGTGATATACCTCCTGCAGCGTGAATCCGACGCTTGCCAGGTGCGAGGAGTACGGGCCACGAAGGTACCATGAGAAGTTGTGCCCCAGGTAGATCCCGAATGCCTGCATCAGGTAAACCGTCTTTTGCAGGGTTAGCCTGCCGTTAAACGTGGACATGTCGAAATTGTCCAGATTCCTCAAGACCACCCCCAGGTTAATTGCCTCGTCACTGATGCTGTCTGACATGTTTGCCACCATTCCTTGGTTGGGGACTGTATTCCAACGCTATATCTATATTGTTTGAGCCCGGGCGCGCTTTATTTTGTGTGAAACTGTAAGGGGGATCCACGCCTGCCTGATCCGCGCAAGATCCCATGATTATATGCCCGCGGCATGGTTCAAAAAGATTGCTGGTGTGAGCGTGCCCAGTTCGTCGCTTCAGGGGCGAGGATTCCACAATATGCGCGCCGTGGGGCCTAGACATCGGAATTTTCGCCTGCTGTGGGCGGTTTTGGGGGCTGGATGTACCGCTGCCCTGACACGTCCATATAAAAACCCCTGAAATTCCATGGTGGTACGACCCGTAGCCCGGGGGCGGCTCCAAGCGTAGACGCCCAAAGTCCCCGCTGTCGTGCCGGGGCACGTTGCTGACCTCCCCTAGGCGGATCCCGCAGTGTCTGCCGCGCTGCCATTGATGGCCATTCGTGGCCCCGTGCCGTGCGGCATGCCCGCACGCATCCCGTCATGCCCGCACGCTTGCCCTCGATTATGACCCCGGGCGTCCCCATGGGATCCTGACCGGCCTCCATGATCTAGGTACGTCTGATCACACTGCAAATGTTTTTTCGCCGGATGATCCAATAATATTTTCTCTGCCCACAAAACCATATTTTGCAGTAGAAATCGTTGGCATCTGGAATAAAAGCAGGAAAGCAGGAGATATATACCGCTGTCAACGGGAGCAGGATCATGCAGGAGAGAATGCTGAGCACCGTGGGGATGCGGCGGGAGGCAGGCTCCAAGTACGTGGTCTCGTATGGGGGCGGCATCAACTCCACCGCAATGATCGTTTTTTTGGTCAACAGGAAACTCCCACTTGACTACGTCGTGTTCTCTGACACTGGTGACGAGATGCCTGAAACGTACGAGTACTTGGACGTGATGGGAAGGTATCTCAGGAGAAGGAACATAGCGTTTGAGGTCGTAAGGGTACGAAACAAGACATCGCTGTCAGATCGATGCCTCAAGCGGAAAGTGATCCCGTCGCAGATCTGGAGGTGGTGCACCCGCGACATGAAGGTGAGGCCCATACACGCGTTTTACCGGAAACTGCACGCCCACGTCTACCAGTACATGGGGATCGACTACGGGGAGGTCCGCAGGATGAAGCCCGCAAAAGTCGACTATGTGACCAACCTGTACCCGCTAATAGACTTTAAGATGGGGAGAGACGAGTGCGTCCGAGTGATCAAAAAGGCCAGGCTTCCAATTCCGGTGAAGAGCGGGTGCTACATGTGCCCGTTCAACAACATTGAGAGGTGGCAGGAAATCTATGAGAAGCACCCTGATCTGTACCGATACGCCATGAAGGTTGAGGAGAACGGCAAGCATTTTGGGAAGCAGAGCCTGGCACCGAAGGGGCATACGCTGCGCGGGCTGGAAGGACTAATCAAGACAGGAAGGTTGCCCGTCGTCCAGGTTGACAGCCCATGCGGCAGTGAGTGCATGGTCTAGTTTTCCTCCCCCGCCGGATCGTCTATATGGGTGTGCAGCACGCACTCTACGGTTTGGAGCCTGTTTACAAGGTTCAACAGGACGCTGTTTTTTGAGAGCAGTTTATTGGCATCGTCAAGATCTGTTATCTGATCGTCATCTGGCAGATCTATGGTGTTGTTGAGTTCCGTTTTGATCTGTTTTATCTGTTCCAGCATGTTGTCTAGCATGGCCTGGCCTATGTCGTCTTTTGAGATCTTACGCAGGTTTGTGGCGTATTCTTCAAGGTGCCGCGGCTTTTCATTCAAGAATTCCATCATCCTGCACATTGCCAACTCCAGCTGATCCCGTATGGCTCTGTGGTGGGTCTCGTTCAAATCCCCCAGCCTCCTTCGCATGCGAGTAATTTCATCGATGAGCTGCCGTGAATTGTTATTACGCGTTGACATTCTTACCCCTGAGAATCTTTATGGCATAGTCGTGCACCTTCATTTTTGATTTTTCCGCGGATTGCTTTAGGCCGTCGTACGTGTTTTTATCCAATGGCAGCACCAGCAGGCTTATCTGCTCGGGCCTTGTCTTGTCCAGCAGTGCCTTGCACTCTGCAACCGAGAGCGACGGGTTCTTTCGTATGAGGTGCATCAGCGTGCGTATGTCGTCGCTTTTCATGTCCTTGGCGATTTTGGCAACTTGTGATCGTTTTGGTTCGTCTAGCCGCCACATGTGATAAAACATTTCTATTCCGGAATGGCTTTCTTTTGCAAGCTCTTTGAGCGCAGGGTCAAGATCGTTTATCTTGTCTATTTGGCGTATCTGGTATGCTGTGACGCCAAAATATCTCGACATCTCTTTGATCCCCCACTTCTCCAAGAGCGTCCTGCACGCAACGGCGAAACGGAACAGGCTTTCCGGTTTTATTTTTGGGCCCTTAAAGCATCCCATGCATATGGCTACCGCGTCTTCTTCCTTCATCGGTGTCCCCCCTCGTTATATTCCCGTATCCAAGTCTCCACAATGTCAACAAGCAGGTCCTCTCCGTCAATTCTCCTGATGTGCGCCACCTTTTCTATCAGCTTGTAGTAGTTGTCTGGCAGAATGATCTTGTACGTTTTCTCGCGAAGCATCTTTTCTGCGCGCCTCTCGATCGTAGGTATGTCGTCTGACGGGGTGGACTGTCTTATGGCAGCGTGCATCTTTCTTTTTTTATTCCGATCCTCTATTTTTGATAATTTCTTCGCCACCAGTATTCCCTTGTCGGTGTCTTGAAATTTCATGTAAATGTCTTCCACCTGCTTTGCGGACAGCTTTCCGTCCCGCCTGGCGAATTTTTTCAGGTCCTCGGGAATTGCGTCATATGTGAAGTATCCCCGCACTGCACTATCTGACACCCCCAAAGCCTTGGCCACTCGCCCCAGATCCTTGAATTTTTCAAACAGTGCCTTGGCCGCCAGTGATTTGTCTTCTTTTGTCATCGCCTCACGATAAAGATTCTCGCTAAGCGACAACACCATGGCATCGTGCAGCTTGATGTTCTGGAAGACAAAACAGGGAACCTCTGCCATTTTTGCGGCCTTGCATGCTATCAGCCTTCTCTGCCCGCTAAATACGAGATACCTGCTATTTTCCGGCTTTACTAGCAGGGGCACGCGCAGCCCGTTTTTCTTGATGTTCCCAGCGAGTTCCTCGATGTTGGTCAGCACTTCGCTTTTCCTGACATTTGCGCCGTCCCATAATTCCAGTTTTTCTAGTGGAATTTGTTCAAGCTTTGGCTCGGCCATATGATATACAGATCAGGATAAATATATCAACCTGATCATGGCTCTGGCGGGAAAAATTGCCGATCGCGGTGCTATTTGCTATCCGCCTGTGCGCACACTCGGAATACTGGCAAGATGGGCATGATTGTTGCGGCACCGACATATGATCACATGATGGCCTCCACGCCTTTGACAGCACCCCGGATCCGCCCATGCCGTGCCACGTCAGCCCCGCCCCCATACCAGGACCCCTCTTCTGCTACCTCCGGTTTCGGGCCCCTACCCGTAAGGCCGCCGACTGACCGAATCCCCCGTCGGGCCACGCCACTCCATCCTCCCGACCTGCCGCCGCCCGCATGAATTCCTTGTGCAGGCCAGCCCCCGCACCATGTCGTGTATGCCGCACAGCATCTCCCCGCCATTGCATCTGACGCGGGGTTACGTTTCGCTTGACTGGTTTCTGGGAAGACTATTTGTAGAGCATGATGCCTAGGTTTGGTAGAATGATGATAACCCCCTCCATGGCTGATGAGAAAATAAAAGGGGGTTTTTACGTGTTCTTGGCACATTGTTGTCAGGATGAATTCAAGGCGAGTGTTAAGCTACAAACAGTGGGGGCAAATGTCTGACCTAGCAGAGTACCCATCCATTCAGTTATCGGGTTTGCTTGGGCGTCAACTAAATGACGTCGAGTCGAAATTTTCCCCAAAGGGCGGCGTGTTCTACGAGGGAGCCATGGGAATTCCCTTGCCGTGCCCACGAGTCTCCATAATAGGTTCTAGAGGGGCATCAGGGCAAGGACTCTCGGACGCCAGAGAAATCACAAAATTCCTAGTTGAAAAAGGGGCGGTTATTGTAAGCGGACTCGCCAGGGGCATCGATACCGTGGGACATGAAACCGCCATAGAGTGTGGCGGCAGGGCCATTGCCGTAATAGGAACCCCGCTAAACAGGGCATACCCCAAAGAAAACACCGAGCTGCAGGGCAAAATCATGGAGAATTGCTTGGTCATTTCACAGTATCCGGTGGGTCACCCGACAACGCCAAAAGACTTTGTGTTGAGGAATAGGACCATGGCGGTAATTTCTGACGCGACCGTAATCGTGGAGGCCGGAGAATCCAGCGGCTCATTGCATCAGGGCTGGGAGACGCTCAGGATAGGCAGGCCGCTGTTTGTCTGCAGGGCAGTAGTAGAAAACGAAAAACTAGAGTGGCCAAAAAAGATGATCAATTACGGCGCAATGGTGCTTGATGAGCCCTCTGACATTTTAGAAAACCTGCCGTCAGACATCAAAATGCCTGGGCTATTTCAGTAGTTGCCCGACATGGAAATTACGGAAGTTGGTTTTGGCTCGCTGCTAGCTTATACTCCAAGAGGCGACTTGCCTGAACACCGCGAGTCTGTAACCCTGATGAGGCGCCTCAAAAACGATGCTGTTTTGTCGTCGAAAAGACTAATGTCGCTGGCTATTGCGGAACACATCAAAATGGGCCTTGGCGGCTTCCCGTTTTCTGATTATTTCAATAAAGCCACGGTATTGATTCCTGTCCCGAAAGGCTCCATGCTGCCAAGGGATGGGCTTTGGGTGCCCTGGCGCATGGCGACTGCGTTAGAAAGCAGGGGTTTGGGGACAAACGAGGATTGTTTGGTTCGGGAAACGCCCCTGCCAAAATCATCTACAGTTTCAGCTCCAAATAGACCAAAAGCGTTTCAGCATTACGAATCAATGGGGGTTAGAGGGCCATCACCTCCCCCGGGGAAATCGTTTTGGTGGATGATGTGATGACACGGGGGGCGACGGCCCTGGGCGCGGCAAACAGAATCAAGGAAGCGTTTCCCAACGCAAAAATACGCGTGTTCGCAGCAATGAGAACAATCAGTAACCCTTACGAGTTTTCAAGTTTTATTGCACCGTGTACTGGCAAAATAAAACTAGCGGGGACGGAGACGTTTCGGAGACCCTGATGCCTTGGGAAGCTGCCTAAACGCAGAATGCCAGAACTTCCATCTGTTCCGCGTATTGCAAAATGCTAGCGCCCTAATGATCTGGCAAAGCTACCTATTGCGGCGATCAAAAGTCCTTGGAGGGAAGGACTGGTCGGGAGCTTCACCCTCCCAGTGTCTGCGACAAGCGCTGGCAAGCTTGCCGGGCCAGGGTTCGTTGGCTGGAAAGCCGTGCCTGCAAGATCGTATTTGGCGGTGCTGCCGGGGCGGCCGGGAATGGACAAGGCGGTCAGGAGGAGGTACGCGGGCGACCTGGGACTCTACATAGACGCCATTAGGTCCAAACCCACCAAGGCATGGGACAAGATAACCAGCGTCGCGCCGCCCCTCAGGGGGAAGCTTGCGAGCACCGCTTTAGCTACTATCTCGAGCTGCCCGGATCTTGAAAACGGCGTATGACCCGCATAGCGAGGCGGTGGTTGCAAGTAATACCGGCATGTTCGTGAAAGGCGCCTCGTTGGGCGGTGGCGACGGCTTGTAATACACTACCGCGGCGATCAGAATAACCGACGCCACAATCAAAGCCTGATGGCATTGCGGCGAGTCCCGGACAGTACCGTGAAGGCGCCGTCAAACCTGGATCTCATGGTGCCAAACCAAGAGCCTACACCATATGCCAATCCGATCGCCAAAGACATGGCGACATCCGTCAGATATGCCTGATCATACATGTCAGTGCGGGACAGCTCGTATGACAGTGCGGCGGGCATAAGAATCACCACGGGGAAGATCACGACGGCGTAATCGCCGGGTAGCGAGTCTGCATTCATGCCAGGTCTGGCGCGCCAGCGCATATAACGCCATCGTTTGGGGCCGCGCCGGCATTTCTGAAGGGGGCACGTCCTATTAGGACGGTGCATCGTTCCACACCGCCAAGGTCGTGAAGGGACACGTCTCGCGCAATCCCGCGCGAGGGTCACGTGCCTTCCCGCCCGCCACGCACGAGGGCCGGACGCGGCGGCGCGGCCCGTCCACCATTGCGCCAATTTCAATTGCGTGCATCTTTGTCATCCCAACCTGCAACAGTCAAGCACAGCCGGGGTGCGGGATCTATTAGAGAGGATTCAGCCCAATCGCCCGTTGTGCGGGGGAAGTTTCCCATCATGGGTTTTTTGGTATTTTCTCAGTTCGGAGCGTTCTCGTTCTTCTGCACGCTGCTTGCTTCCGGCGGTCTCTGTTCTGTATTTAGCGGAACGGCCTACGGGATCACTTCCATTTACAAAATGGGATCTTAATCTATCTCGTATCTTGCCCTCCCCGACATACATGATCTTGCCATTGCTGTCCCCTATTTCGTAAATGCCAAGACCGTTTGGTTCTGCTGAGACGTTCGTTTTGTTAAATGCAGTCCATTTCTTAGTAAGTGGCACTCCGGTGATTATTGGCAGCCATTGCCATTAATCTTCTTCCAAGTGCCAGTTAAGCAAAACGTGTCGGATCCAGCCCCGTCCGTTGGCGTCGCGGGCCTGCCTTCGGATTTCTTGGCCCCGTCCCGCCCATCCACAGCGGCTGAAAATGCTGTCTGGTTCGCATCCATGAAAAAATTGGGGCTGACTGTTAGTCAATGGGCAGGTTTTTCAAACGCCAGCCAATACCAAAACGGCCACATTTACGCGAGGGGCATGCATTTGCAACCCGTAGCTGTATTTTCTTATTTTATTCCATGGCCAGGGGCATGCTGGCATCACAATAGCTGAAGCAATCTTCCTTCGTCGGGTTGAAATATGCCATTGTGGCTGGGGCTCTTTCGGTCAAAATAAGCGGCCGGCGTGCCGTCAAGCTCCATTTTATCCTTGGCGAGTAACTCGCATCCACGCATTTTTGTGATCCTATGGACGATCTGGCGGTTGGAAAGTTTGGAGCATCTCATTAGCTGGTTCGCCGCCGTTTTTCCACGGTAAGCCAGTTCCAATATTTTTGCGTCTTCTTTGTTTATTTTAACTTTGTATTCGCACTCAACAAAAGCGACTGTTTTGCCAGACCGCTCGCGATTCACGTTTTTTGCCTGAGCACGGTTCTAGAAAAATGCAGTTCTGCGTTCCGCCAATTAGATCTAAGCAAATTTTTTAATAGGGCGGCCAAGGCGGCGAGTTCGATCGCAAGTACTAGCAACAGCATACCAAGAGCCAAGGGCCATAACAATATTGATTGGGATCCATCCCAAGACTCAAGACGGCCGTCAGAGCTTATGGCGATATCCAAACCCGAGGGGTTTGAAACATACAACTCAAACTCACGCGGCATTTTTGGTGACATTCTAGGAAACTCCGCAACCAGTGTTTTATTGTCCATTCTGCTGATTTGCCCCTCCGCACATGCGTCAGAAAACTTTGTTATGGTGCTGTTGCCTGCCACAATCGACATAACTGCGTTATCAGCTTGTACAAATCCTGTGTTGTTGATGCTTATTGTGTTGAGTTTGTCCGGCTTTACTTCGTCTGGCGATACTTCAAAATTCGTCAAAAGTTCAGCTTTGAATGTGCCAGAACCTACAAACGCCATATCCAACAGCAGGACAGGATGCCATGCAACACGATTGTTCATGCGTTATCTGCTTCCTCCTGCTTTAACTGAGGTGCCACCCTCTCCGTCTGTCGCCTGACCTGATTCCGCCCCCATACTCTTGCATGCAGCGTGTTGCCGACTCTTTCTTTGCCATTTCCATTCAGCCCCCAGGTTGAACAAGCGGGAGACGGCATATCACACCGCCGGTCTTCGCCTGCTTAAACTGCGCCTGCGAGGAATTGTGCCGTATGGGAATAACTCAAGCGTCGTCCCGAGGAAGGCGGGCGGCGGGTCGTAGCGATTTTTGGGGGCTCACGCGGCTGCCTGGCCAACGTCTTCCCTGATCTTTTTGATCGCGCCGGGCTGCTGGGCCGGGTCAACTATGCGGATGCCATCGCCTCGGAGGAGGTCGATCGACTGGCGCGTTTTTGTAGGCAGGTTTTGCGTCCTTAGCCGCGAGGCGCTGAATACCAGCGGGGTGTTGTCAGGATACTTCCTTGATGACGCGATGGCTTTGATTTCGTACAGGAACAGGGTCAGGCTATCAACCACGGCGTTGCTGGCAAAGTTTATCACGTCTATCGTGTTTACCAGTTTTTCGCCACGCATGAATGCAAAGTCCCGCGTCTGGGGGATTTCCATGGCGTCTATGGGGTATTTTTCCAAGTATGAGTTTTCTGGAAAGCTGAGTCTTCTGACATGGTTCTTTATTTGCGCCTTTGTTTGACGGACCGAGGCGGCCTCGCCCGCCGGTTGCCGCGTCCCATGAACGCTTATCATTTTATCGAATACGTCTTGCAGGGCGGCGTCGATGCTTTTGGCCTGTATTTTAACCGGCTCCGAGTAGAAGACGCTGCCGTGAAAGGAATCATGGAGTTTCCACAGGTGATCGTCGCCGTCGACGTCCAAGACCGGCTTGTAGTTCTCAAAGGATTTTTCCAAGCCGCGTATTGTCTCAACGCCCAGCCGTTTAAAAAATTCCCTGAAATTCGTGATGTGCCTGTTGTGCAGCCGCCTGTTTTTTTTATCAAGCAGCGCTATGCCGATGTTGACTGGCTCGAACCTTACGGCATTGGGGACGTATTTGATTACCGAAAACTCGCACTCTTGCATTTTTTATCCTTGTAACGATGGTAATTTATCCTTATTAGTCTCCACGTGCTCTACTGCCATCCTTTCAGTGAACCGGCTGAGCAGGACCTCCACGCTGTTTATATAGTCTTCGTGGCCGGCTTTCCAGCTTGGCGGGATCTTTTTGATGATCTCCGGTATCGTGCCAGACAGGCCCACGACGTTGCTTATTCCCCTCTCAAAAAGTTGCATTTTATTAATTTGTTCCACAATAAAGTACATGTGCTGTAACTTTGTTCGCATTTTCCGCAATCCAGAGACGTCACGCTTGGGGCGATTTCTCTGGAAGGCCAAATCGTGATCAAATAAGTAATAGTCAACCTTGCTGGGCAGGGCCTCGTTTGGCAGTAGGCAGATGTTGCCGCCGTGCCTATCAAAATTCTCAACGTACTTGTCAAATATGATAAAAACCGGCACGTGGCTTATGTTGCCCACCATGTGTTGGCTGATTTCCCTTCCTTGCTGCGTGTACGAGTTGACGGTTTCAAACGGCTCCAGGTAGACCTGGGCAAAATGTTCTCCGGGGCAAAGCTGTTCTAGATCTTTATTGCCTTGAATGATGCCTCGGGAAATCTTGGCGATGACGGGCTCGAATACCGGCAGTTCTAGTTCCAGGCCGATGAGATTGCATACCAGTTCGTTTATTCCGATTCGAAAGTCATCCGGCTTGTTGAACTTAATTTGGTAGGATTCGTTGTCGTCCCCCACCATCAGTACGGGGCGGTGCGGTCTGGAGTTTATGAGCTCGATCCCGAGGTCCAGCAGCTCCGCCCCGGACGCGGTGGGCTTCCACGACCGGGGAGGATCCTTCCTGCGGCCGTTCCGGCCCACGAAGCACGAGCCGTTGTCGGAGAGTACGGTCGCAGGCGTGCCGAACAGCCCGATCGCGTCCCTGGGCGCCGGCACGGCGTTCTCCGACGTGGCCTGTGTGAACACGCGCGCGGCCACCGCCCCGGCCTTCTTCAATATCCGGCATGCGGAGCAGTAGCTTATGTCATGGCCCCTCCTGAGGCGCCTCGCGGTGCGCACCACGCCTGCCGGGCGCCTCCCGTGGGCGCCGGTGACCAGCCGTATCCGGGCGGCGGTCATGCAGGCCCGCGGCCTGCCCATCCTAGCCACCGTCGTTCCGGTCTCCAGGAACCCCGCCCACGGCCTCCGCACGTGCCTGACGGTGATTCCCAGATCCCGGGCCACCCGGGCGGCCGGCACGCCATCTTTGGCTGCCTGGCCAGGTACTTCCGGGACCCCCCAGCAAGTCTCCCTGTCATAGCCTTCCGTGATCGGTACAGCCTAAAATGGCCGGCTACCGTCCTCTTGATCCGGCGCGGACCGACTTTCCGTACAATTGAATAGTCAAAGCATTATGAAATGGCTCAACAAGCCACCCACCAGTGCGTACCATGTGGATGAGTCCGTGATTGTTGTTAGGCGCAAAAAGGCACTCATCCCTGTCAAAAGGAAAGGTTGCCCAAGACTTTGGCCATGAGGCAGTCTTTCCGGCACGACGGCTACATGCGCGGTGGGATTGGGAGGAATGGCTTCATGTAGCTGCCTAGGATTCTGGGTTTGGGTCGCTTTGGATCTTCCTTTCCAGTAAGCCCATATACTGTTTCGCTATTTCCAGCGTGTCTTGATCGTTGATGTCAATGGTTCCCACGTCTTTCACGGTTAATTTCCCCAGTGCGGAAATTGATTCGCGGGCGGGTGTCAGGCTTTGCGCGCTTGGTTTTTTCTTAGGTTTTGGTTTGGGCTTGGCGCTGTTTTTTTGGGGTTCTTTTGGGCGGTGGCAGGGTGCCCGGAGACATCTAATTCAATGCCCGGAATTAGGTTCGCGTCTTTGAATATGTGCAGGATGGTTCTTGCGCCAGACGCATGTGGGGAACTCATGCCGGTGATCCCGCGACCCGGGGCCAGCCGGGCCGACGTTCTAATCGACGAGTAGAGGCCTTCCAAAGTCATGTTTTTGTTTATCTGTAGTTGGTCTGCCAATATCTTCAGGTGAGAGTTTTGGATTAGTTGGGCCGATGTCGACTCTAATAATTTTCGATCTCCTGAAAAGTGGGCTTTTGTGTAATCGCTGCCATGAGTAGTCAGCTTATACGTGTGGGGATCCAGCTCTTCGATAATGTGAACTGATTTTAAAAACGAAATGCTGTATAACAGGGTTCGTTGGCTCAATGAAGTCAGTGATGCGAGCTTTGCTAAGGAAATTGATTTGGCATCTGCGCGCTGCTGGTATAGTGCCTTGTTAATCGAAATGAACTTGTCATAACCAATGTTGGCTGGAATTTTCCAGCGCTCTTCGTTCGTGGTGTCATCCATTTCTCTACCCAAATTTTTTGTGACGGTTTGCCTTATAAAACCACCCACCACGTTTTTTATTTCGGCCGATTCCACCCCGATTGCGGTGGAAGCCTCTTGGTAATCGGCGTCCTCTACTTGTGAGAATGCCTTTCGGACGTCTTTCTGGGATAAAAGGCTCAACACTCTTGATTTTAATGCCGCTGGTTTTTTTCCTGAATGCCAGATTAATGCATAGATATCGGCAATGTCCTTCCATTTTTTATGGTCCTTTGTCCTTTTAGGCAGTGATATGAGTTTGGTTGCCAACAGCACGCCGGCGGTTGGAAGCCTGATTGTCACCCCATATTCCTTCACTTCAACAAACTGCCCCTTTTCAAACACGGCCTCCAGCAGCCGCTCGTCTGCAGGCGTGATTCCCAGTACATCATGGATTCTGTCGGGGGTGTTGTCCACCAACGGGTCGACGTACAGATCAAACAGGTTGTAATATGGTATTTTTTTCGCCTGCTCGGGCGTTAATGCCTTTCGAGTATCCCTATGATAGTGCTGGACAAACCTAAAACCAATTGAATAGAATCCAATCCCCTCCAACGCTTTGACGGACTGGTTGAATGCAGAGTTTATCAGGGACTCCCTGGATTCTTTTTTTGAAAAATGGAACCCCAGATCAATGTCTTTTGATCCGTGGTAGTTCCTTCCTTTCTCTTTTCTGTAATTTTCATTTACGGTCAAGTACACGGCCCATCCCCCAAGCAGGCATGTCGGTTTTGTGACTTTTGAAAGTACGGTAGCCAGGTTGTTTTTTGAGATTTCAGTCTCATGGTTTTCGTAAAGCATCTTTCTCCATCTTTTCCAATAGCATGTCCCCCGCCTCGACGCACGCGCCGCCTTCACGGTACAAGTCCAGGGTTATTTGGGGCATCGATACGAGCGTCAGGCCGTCCACCTGAAACGATTTGTAAAATACGTGGTCATCGCCAGTCAAGATTCTCACGTTTCCCTTTCCGACTAGCCCGTTTTCGACCAGCGACTCGTGCCAGAGGAGTCTGTCTGATGGCCGTATGTAGATGTCGGTCCGTGACGGGAACAGGTAGTTTTGTACCTTGTTGTCTGCCTGGTACGTCGTTAGGGCATACTCCAGGCCGGTTTCCCCCAGCAGCTCCAGCGGTCTTTGTACCAGATAGTCCCTGTATTGCGGGATCGGCTGCCACCGCAGCCACCAGTCCATCAGCGACTTGAAATCCCTCACCTTGGTTTTTTTGGTTGCCCCTTGCTCTTCTAGTTTTTTTAGTAAATTGTGGACCCATGAGTATCCGCTGTCTGCCAGCTTTGCTATTCGGTATTTTGTCAGCGTGCCGGTGGGTTCGTTGAGCAGTATCCTGGCCACCCGGCCTTTGATGTTGGTTCGCGTTTCCTTTTTCATTCCAGCACTTTATTTCGATCCCGGTTCCAGTATTATATGTTGTTTTAATTTAAATAATGTCTCTAACAACAATATATCGTTTTACATTAAATATACTTCATAAAAGCGATAAAACGTGCCTGAATCAGGCGGCACGGATCGAAAGATGCGTGTATTTTGCCTTTAAATATGGTATTATGGCGGGCAAAGGTTCCCGATGGCCGTGGGCCCCCACAGGATTAGCGCCTGAAAGGATGCTGATCACCTGCTTCGCGCCTGCCATATCCGGGGGCCCGGCGGCGTGCACTCTGCACCTCATGGGGGGTTGTTTGCGGACGTCGCGGCCAAGGTTGCTGCGGCGCGACAGAACCGGCGTTTCCACGCCCAGGTCGCCGAAAGGGGCCGTGCGGCCGGCGGACAAGGTTGCTGCAGCGCGACAGAACCGGCGTTTCCACTGTACGGTTTTTATAATACGTGTCTCCAAAACATCTTACAAGCTTGTCGTTTTCTCCGGTCGGCTCTGCCGGTTAGAGGGGACGTAGTCTTGGGCCAAGGTTTAAGCTAGGACCACCCAAGGCATTTTTAAAGATGCAGGGATCTCCTAGCTTGGTATGGAGCTTACCTTAAGAGTAAGAGTCCTAGCGGATTCGTGGGTTCGAATCCCACTCCCTGCGTCAAAGCCCACGCCCCAGACCCGTGCAGTCGCCATAAGGGGGGGGCCACGGCCATGTGCGGGCTTTGTGTCCGTTTAGGCGGGTTGGGAACCCGATCCGCCTCGTGATCGTGCTACGCTGCCCGGCAGGGGCATAACGTGGAAGAGGGACCAGTGCGTTCTGGAGACGGCGCCTTGGAATGGGCGGGGGTCGTTCACCATGCCGCTGCCCTGGCGGGTCTTGTTTCGAGACAACTCAAGCCTTGCAGGGGCCATCCCCCGTTGATCCGTTTGGAATTGCGGTGGCTGACTGTGTGTGCATTTCGCGTAACTGGTTCCCAAAAAACACATTAAGTGTAGGCTTTTCTTTCCTAGAAGGATTAAGCATCAAAACATGGCTGGAGTCAAGCTGGTTATTGTAGGTTTAACAGTTGTAGGAATCGGAGCTTCCTTATGGTGTGGTGTTGTCTACCAGGCAGGCACCGATGCCACGTTGGCTGACTTTATGGACGGCTTTCCTGTAGCAGTAAAAGGCATCATGGTTCTGGCGGCGGTGGCCGGGGTAGGGTTTGGCATTTTTGCGTGGGGCATTCGTGCTAAAATCGGATCTAGCGGGAACCTTTGAGGCAGGCAGACTGCCGCCGACCACCCTTCAACTCCAAGCTGTGCGGCCTTCACAGGTTAGGCGTATGCGTTCTGGCACCCCATGCCGCGCCACGGCAAAAGGGTCCACGGCCGCTTCAGGAAAGCAGACACGCCCATGGAAGGCGGGGGCAAAATCAGGAAGGCCCGGGGCGGGAAGGGATCCGCGATACTGCCCGCGTCAGGCCGTCGCAAATGACCTTCCAATTGCCGTGATCGGGGCCGTACGAGCTAATGCTCTCCAGCGCGGCCTCCATGACACTCTCTTCGAGGCGTTTTTTCATGGTTGCCTCGGGCACCCTGTACCTTTCGACGTTGTCCAGGCCGCCCCCGCCAAACGCACGGACGTCGTGCCCGCGCCGCAGCTCTTCAACAGCCTCGTCCACGTCTGCGGCGGTAAGCGAGTATGTGGAACGGCCTACAAGCGGAATGCCGTCTCCGACCGTGATGATCTTGAGCTTCTCACGCGTGCCAAGGCCGCCGAACCACCTCTTCTCGCATTCTTCTGACAGGCCATTAAAAATGACGTGGGTCGCGATATCGTTGTTTACGATGTGGTAGACGAGCCACTCCTTTTCCGGCCTTAGCGTCTCGGATTCGAGGAATCTGGACACGAAGCGGGTTGCGTGGCGCCAAAACCGGTTTTCCCTCCCAAGGTAAGCCGCGTCGACGAAAACCATCGGGTCAAAAACGCGGGGGCGCTCCGGGGGGCGGGAATAAGGCGTCATGATCGGCTTGACGCGGCGATCCTGTTTTTTTCCGATCCTGGCCCTTTCCAGCCTCTTGGGATAGGCGTCAACTGTTCCGTCTTCCTTGCGCAGTTCCAGCCGAATCCTGCTGAACCCGAACGAAACTGCGTCCCGGCAGTACTCCTCCTCGATTCTCCTGTGCTGCCTTTCGGTATACTCGGACAGTTCCCCCAGTTTCTTGACCGTTGGCCGGTTGCGATCAAGCAGATCCAGGATGACCATTTCGCCCAAGGCGTTGATCCGTTCCTGAATCCTCTTGGCGTTCGATATTTTTTCATTTATCCGCCTCCTGTTCTCCCAGTACCTGCGGGCATGCAGGTATGGAATGTTCCAGTCCACGTGGTGCCGCGGGCGGCAGCCCCCGCCATGCTTGCCGGCAGGGGCCATCTTTAAGAGCATCCTGTCGAATGCCGCGCGCCATGAATGATATTGCCTGTCAACCTCGCGCCCGTCGGCCATCCTGCGGGAGATCTCCTGATCCCCGTAGGTGGAGGGATCAAATTCCAGCGAATCGTCCCAGGAGTCGTGTACCTTTTTCTGCACGGGGATCCAAGACGCCGGTTTCCTTTTAAAGAAAGCGGGCAGGAGAGGGGCGACCCCTCTTTCAGAGGTGTGGGCGGGAGGAGCCAAAGGCTGAGGCGGCGCCCGCCGCAGAAAGGATCCGGCAAGCGGCATGGCAGTGGCGTCGGCGCCGTTTTAAAAAAAAGCCCAGCCCATCACTGGGCTGGGCGCATGGGCTGTTCTTCCAGCATGCCCCCGCCGAGGGGCAAGGCCGGACAATCCCCGCGTGCCGGAATTTTGGGCGTTTTGTAACTAGTGCGGGTTCTTCCCGGACGGGTTTCCTGTCTTGCTGGCGCCGCCGGATTTGCCTTTCCCGCCGCCGCGTCCTGCCTTGGCCATTATTTCACCTCCCTTAGTTTCATATGTATTGTTACCCAAAATGCCTTTTAAGGAAAGCGGACAGTTGTGCGTGCTCCCTAGAGTGACGCTCACAAATAATTTCGCCTCCTGAATGGCCATACGGCAGCACGTCGCATGATCCGGCACGATCCACGGATTATGGCCCGGCCGTGCCGCTTGGAGTCCCTGCGCCCCAGCCTCCCCCGCCCACCGGTCGTGCTGGGCCGCCGTGGGCCTTACCCCCTGCACGATGTTCTCCCACCTGCGCGAGCGCGCGTGGTCCCCGGACGTCCCCTTGAACGCCGACATGGTTATCCCGGTCGGCCGCCTCCTGCCGTACCCCTTCCTGGCCTCCCGGTACCGGGCATTCTCCTCCCTCTCCCTCGTGCCCGTCCTGCCGGCGCGCGCCTCCGGGCCGCCCCCCGGCCGGCCCCGCGCCGCCCCGCCCCACGCGCCGCCAGCGCCCCTGCCCCAGGCGGCGGGCGCCACCCTGGCCGGGATGATCGGCCCCACGCCCATGCCGCGGCACCTCCGCACGTTGTCCCGCGACGCGTACGCCCCGTCCGCGATCAGGCGCGCCCCGCGGGGGCCGGGCGGCTGGCCGCACTGCAGCGCGAGCGGCGCCACGCCGCTCGCGGGGAGGTTGGGCGGGGGCGAGCCCGCGCGCGGCAGGGGATCCCCCGCCGCGGCGGCCTTCCCGCGGATCAGCGCCATGCGCCTGTCCTGCTTCCCGCCCTGCTTCCCCTCCTGCTTCCCGCCCTGCTTCCCGCCCTGCTTCCCCTCTTGCCGCTTCCCGTCACGCGGCCCCGCCACGGTTCCCAGGAGCTCCTTCAGCATGGGGGAGTCGCCCGTCCTGTCGTCGGTCACCACCGCCGCGGGCATCTTCTTCGTGTCGGCGTCGGCCAGCAGGTGCAGCCTGGCGAACCCGCGCCTCGCCTCCCGCTTCTTCCGTATCCACTCGCCCCGGTTGCACTGCTTCAGGCCGGTCGAGTCCGCCAGCAGGGTCATGGGCTGGCCGCCGCCGGAGACGCGGACGACTCCCCCGCCGATGCCCGCGCCGGGGCGCGCCATCCTCCTGGCCAGCACCGAGTAGTGCGGCGCGCCGCGCCCCCCCAGCATCCCCGCGAGGAGCCCGGACAGCTGCCTGTACTGGACCCCGAGCGAGGTCCTCACCGCGGCGGCGGCCATGACCAGCGCCCAGGCGTACCTGAACGGGGCGCCCTCCTTGCCGGCGTTGGCCTCCCTCAGGTCGTCCCCCGGCCGGGGCCATGCGACACCGCCAGGCCCCGCCCGCGCCTGGCGCATTTCTCGTTGTCGGTCGCAGCCAACGGGGACGGTGCGCGGCCGTGATCCAAGGCCTTTTCGGTTTGGCGTGGTTGGGCCCGGGGTTCAACTGTTCAGGCCCGGCAATTTCTGGCAGTTGTGCACCTATGTTAACCACTCAGGCGTAGTTGCCGCAATGCATCCCGCGGTTTTTCCGATCCGTGACTGGGTTGCATGGCATGAGATTTATAGCTAGCGCTGGCAAGACGATCCGGGATGCGGGCAGCGCGGGGGGCCGCCCCCGGCGCGCCTTCCCCGTCCCGGCCAGCTTGCGCCGGCACGGCCCCTCGTTGCGGGACTCGTAGGGTGTCTTGGTGGTCAGCATGTGCCACATTATGGTGACCATCTTGTGGGCCACCACCATGATTGCCGGCCCATGCTTGTCCGCGTGCCTCCGGCGCGCGGACGCATACACGGCTTCCATCCTGGCGTCGTGCCGCACGGCGGTGTTCGCGGCCTCGCGCATGGCCCAGTTGACCAGGCTGCCGGGGTCGATCTTCTTGATCCTCCCCGCGTACGGCCGGTTCCCCGACTGGCAGGCCGCCGGGCACAGCCCGGCCCACGACACCATCTGCCTTGGCCCCCTGAACCTGGAGACGTCCCCGATCCCGGGGGCCATCAGCACCGCGGTGAACGTGCCGACGCCGGTCATGCTGGCCAGCAGCCTCGCGTCACCGTTGTGGGCGGCCCCCGTCCCGGGGAGCCCCTCCGTCACGGAGATCTCCTCCGTCAGGTGCCTCACCTGCCGGGCGCACTGGCCCAGGACCAACCCGTCGTGCCCAGAGCCCGGCCCCGCGGATTCCAGCTGCCCCAGGGCCTTTTCGGAGTGCATGGTGGAGGCGTCCATTTGGATGTCGTGGCGGTCCAGGAGGCTGCGGGCGCGGCTTGTCACGCGCGTCCTGTCCCGGGCCAGCCTCACCCTCTGCCTGACCATCGCGCGTATCCCCCTGGTGTGGCCCGGGGGGACGTAGCACTCCGGTATCATGTCCATCCCCGGCACCTGCGCTATCTTCTCTGCGTCAATCCTGTCGGTCTTCTTGGCGGTCCTGGCTATCAGGGCCATCTTGTACGTGTTGGCCAGTTTGATGCCGGTCCCGGCCGCCTCGAAGGCGTCAAACGTCTTGTTCCACATGTTGCCAGTCGTCTCGCAGGCGGCCCTGCAGGGGCCGCCGCCCAGGTACCTGCGCGCCATCACCCCTGCGAACTTCGCCGCGCCGTCCCGGGTGTTGGGGTACTGCCCCCTCTCGAGAACCTTCCCGTTCCCGTCCACCACGCACGCGCCGCGCTTTCTCTTCCCCATGCCTGTCCCTATGCTTGTCTTTCTCATCCTTTCCTATCACCTCCTTTCGGATGTCTGACGGATCGGAAGCTGCACACACCTATCAGGGCGCGAAGCCCAGTGACACGGCAGCTCGGATTGCCCCATTCAACAGAAAGGGCGCCAGGCCCACGCGCTACCAGGGGTCGATCCATCGGGGCAACTACGCCTGGGTGGTTATCATGTGTTCAACAGACTACAGGCAAGGGTAATTATTAAAGCGCCGCCCGGTTTGCTTTATGGCTTTGTAGTAAATGCGGATGTGGTCAATTGTACGGAAAGTCGGTCCGCGCCGGATCGAGAGGACTGTATCCGACTATTTTAGGCTGTACCGATCACGGAAGGCCATGACAGGAAGACTTGCTGGGGGGTCCCGGAAGTACCTGGTCAGGCAGCGAGAGAAGGGCGTGCCGTCATCCCGGGTGGCGGCGGACCTGGGAATCACCGCCAGGCACGCACGGAGGATGCGGGCGAGGTTCCTGTAGACCGGAACGACGGTGGCTAGGATGGGCAGGCCGCGCGCCTGCATGAGTGCCGCCCAGATACGGCTGGCTACAGACGCGCACCCGAGGCACCGGTGGGGGTGGTGCGCACCGCGAGGCGCCTCAGGAGGGGCCATGATATAAGCTACTGCTCCGCATGCCGGATACTGGAGAAGGCCGGGGCGGTGGCCGCGTCTGCCGCAAAACCGGGGAGGCGCGAGCGGGTGCGCTACGAGCGCAAATGCCCGGACGCCATGTGGCACGTCGACTGGCACGAGATGAAGGACCCCCGGTTCAGGGGCCTCCAGCTGGTCGCGTACCTGGACGACGCCTCGCGGTGCGCGGTGGCCGCGCGCGTGTTCACGCAGGCCACGCCGGGGAACGCCGTGCTGGCGCTCAGGGACGCGATCGGGCGGTTCGGCACGCCGGCCACCGTGCTCCCCGGCAACGGCTCGTGCTTCGTGGGCCGGAACGGCCGCAGGAAGGCCCCTCCCCGGCCGTGGAAGCCCACCGCGTTCGAGGCGGAGCTGCCGGGCCTCGGGATCGAGCTCATAAACTCCAGGCCGCACCACCCCCAGACCAACGGGAAGATCGAGAGGTTCTTCCGGAGCGTGGAGGACGGGACATGGCACTACGAGAGCATGTCCGAGTACATGGCGTACTACAACGAGGACAGGCCGCGCTTCTCCCTGGACATCGACAACTACCAGACCCCGCTGAAGGCCTTCCATGACAAGGAGGCCGTGGCAGCGATCAGGGAGAGCAACCCGGGATGGATGGAGGCGGAGGCGGATGACTAGCGGACCGACTTTTCATATACTACAAAGACTGCGAATGTAAAACAAGTGATATATATTTGAAGGACACAATACAATGGAATTGGGCTTTATAGATATTTTCAAGAAAAGCAGGAGACAGATAAACAGGGAGAACCAAGAACAGGGTAGGAGGGGAGAGAGGCAAATCAGGGAAAAATACGAGTTCTCTGGCCATGAGGTTGAAAGGACCGGCAGGGGCCACGACTTTAAGGTGTCTAAGACCAACTGGCTTACAGGTAAAAAAGAAATCAAATACGTAGAAGTCAAGACCGGCAATTCAAGGCAGTCGCCACTGCAGAAAAAAAAGATGAGGCGATTGGGCGAGAGGTATGTGGTGGAAAGGGTGGGCACTGGGCTGTTTGGGCTTGGATCTACCACCACATACGGCACTCCCAAGAACCCACCTGCTGGAACCTGGGGCCCGGGCTCCCTGCTGGGCGGATCCGCCCCGAGGAAGAAGAGGTCGGCCAAAAAGCCTTCCAGCAGCATCTGGGGCCCGGGCTCCCTGCTGGGCGGATCCGCCCCGAGGAAGAAGAGGTCGGCCAAAAAGCCTTCCAGCAGCATCTGGGAATCGCCAAAAAGGAAGAGCAATCCCGGAAGGAAGAGCCCAACAAAATCATCTGCCAGCATCTGGGGCTCGGGTGTCTCTACCAGAAGAAAGAGCAGGGCCAAAGGATCTGGTTTCGGGATGTGGTCCTAGCTCTAGGTAACGCAATACAGGTTTATTGGCACACTCTTGCCACTATCTAGTTGCAGGTGACTGTATGGACCATGTACGTGGCAGGCTTTCAGGTCGCTGCCAGCTGCGCATCCGACTTGGCGTGGCCTAGGCCATTAGCGGCCTGGGCGGCAGGCACGCATGGCAACTAACGTCACGATTAATATTTTGCACTGCACCACACAAGGATACGCAAGGACGAGGACATGGCAGAAAAACACCCCAGAAAGGGCAGGAGGTGCCAGCACAGGCATTCGCAAGGACGACTCCCAGTCCGTGGGAAGCCGTCACCAACGAACGGCAGAGGGGCGAGTACCATGCCGCACGTGGGGAGGCGGACTGGTCTTCGTAGGCCGCACTCTAGGGGGACGATTGGATGCTCCCACCTTTATGCCACCACGGGGGGCGTTATTAGTGCAGAAAATGCGGACATGTGCTGAATGTAAGGAACGTGGGTAAGGCCACGGTGCCCGGATCAGGCTACAGACGTGTGGCTTGATAGCACGTCGGGGTTGGGCTTTGAGGGCATCTGCAGCACCATCTTCGGCAGGTGCGGGTTCAAGACTAAGAAGATTGGCGGCACCTCCGACGGCGGACACGACATACTGGTTTGGGGAGATTCAGGCAAGATGGTCGTGGAGTGCAAGCACCAAGAAAAGAAGGCGGGGCGGCCTTAGGCCGAAGTCCGGGGGGCGCGAGGTTGACGGGGAAACGCTTGACGGCCATCCCGAACCCAAGGTCACGGCGGGGCGAAGACGTCGGGAGGGGGACCTGCGTGGCGGGGCCATCTCCGAATCGGGGCGCTCCGTGCCAGCCGCCGCCGGGCCGGATCCGGTCAGGCTTGCAGCCGACTCCAAAAGAGCGCGGCGGGGCGTCGGCCGATCCCCCTCAGTGGGGCCGGATCCGGCGCGCGGGTACTCGCTTTAAATATTCCCGCGCCAGACCTTGGCCATGACGGCTGCCCGAAAGGACGGCGGGTACGAGGATCCCGCGCCGGACGACGTGATCGACGAGATCGAGGACCGTATGGGCGACGACGATCTTGCCGGCGCCCTGCTTGCAACAAACAGGGAACTGGCGAGGACGCCGGACAGCATAGAGCTCCACTCCCTGAAGGGCGAGATCCTCTCCAGCACGGGGAGGTACGGCGAGGCGTCGGCCGCGTATGACCGGATCCTGGAGTTGGAGCCGGACGATCCGGAGGCGTGGATCCACAAGAGCTTCGTCTTTTTAGCGCTGGACCGCCCCGAGGACAGCCTGGATGCAGCAGACAGGGCGATTGGGCTTGGCCTGGACGACTCCGTGGCTCTGGTGGCGAGGGCCGAGGCGCTGCTGGAGCTGGGAAGGCACGGCGAGGCGATGAAGGTAGTCAACGACGTGCTCGCGGGGGACCCGGGGCACGTCGACGTGCTGGGCCTCGAGGCCGAGATCCTCTCGGCGATGGGCAGGCATGGCGAGGCCGCGGCCCTGCTGGAAAAGCTTTCGGGCTGGGATCCGGGGTCGGCCGAGGCGCTGGTCCTGCTCTCCGGCGAGCACATGATGGCGGGGGACTTTGGGAGGGCCCTGGAGGTCGCAGACAGGGCCGTGGCGCTCGACGGGGACGATCCCGCGGCATGGGAGATCAAGGGCGCGTCGCTATACGAGCTTGGCAGGCCGGAGGAGGCCCTGGAGTGCATCCTGAATGCCCAAGACATGGATCCTGCAGGCGGCGAGACGTGGTACCAAAAGGCAAGGATCCTCGCTGGCGGCGAGCGGGACGGGGCGCTTGACGCCCTTCTTGTGGCCGTCTCGATAAATCCCGACAACAAGAAAAGGGCTGGCGCGGACGGGTCGTTTGCGGGCCTCCGGCAGGACGCGAGGTTCAAGAAGATGACCGGCCCCTAGCGGGATCCCGGGGCGCGGGGGCCGCGGTGCCGGGCGGCCTGCGCGCATGGCCGGCCCAAGAAGGGGGCACCGCATCCCAAAGACGGAAAGGCCGTCAGCCGTGGCGCGATCGCTGCGTGCGGGGGCAGGCGGGCAGCTGCCCGGGGGCAGGCCGGAGGGCGCTGGCCGCGGGCTCCCCGGCGTCATACTAGGACGAGGAAGAGAGGAACGGGGATCATCGTGCGCCCGTTCTTCGCCGAGAGATCACGCTTTGTCAGCACCAGCCCCTCGGAGACGCCGCTGGCCTTCTTAAAGTCAATCAGCCCCTGCAGGTCGCCGGAACCAATCTGGTTTTGGTACTTTACTTCCACGGGGATCGTCCGATCGCCGGGGTATATGACAAAGTCCACCTCGCGGCCGCCGCCTCCCCGCCAGTAGGACACCGATTCCCGGTAGTCAAAGCTCATCCTAAACCTGCTCAGGCCGAAGGCAAGCCTTACAGAGTGATCCGCGACCACGTTCTCGACGAGCTTGCCGGTCAGGGCCTCGTCCTGGAGCGCCTTCAAGGAGAATTCAAAGGGCTCTTCCCTGCGGCTCATGGCGTTCAGTGCGTGGAAGAAGAACGGGTCCTGAAAGTAGATTTTCTTCGGCGATGGGTGGTGCGGCCGCCTCTGCTTGGCGTCGTACCTGTGCATGTATAATAGCACGAACGCGCCGGAGAGGGTCTTCGTATAATCCTCCACGGTGTGGTGGCTTCCCACGTCCGTGCCTTTTTTGAGCGACTGCCAAGAGGTCGGGGAGCACAGGCTCCGGACATAGTTGGGGGTCAGCTGCGGGAGGTAGTCCCCCCTGTGAACGCGCCCCATGTCCCCCTTGATGGAGTCCAGGCACGTGTGGTAAGTCGACGCGGGGATGTTCCCGTTTTCCAATAGATCGTTGACGGCCGGCGGGACGCCCCCCGTAATCAGGTAGTTCCCGAAGTGCTTGTCCAGGGCGTCCTGGTATGCCGAAAGCGAGGCGACGGTGCCGTCGATCTCGCCCCCAAGCAGGGCATCCAGCAGGTCGTGGCGGGTCGACAGGGCATGCATGTCGTTGTCTTTGATGAATTTCCCGAGTTCGGGATCCACCGACGAGACGTACTCGGCGAATTTCATCGGGGGCATGATCTTGTCCAAGGAATCGCCCTGTGCGGCCCCCCTTCTGCCCGGCATCTGTTCCCCGCCCGGCCTCAAGTCAGCAGAGTGGGAGCCTGCCGCAATCACGGTGCAGTTGTCCAGCTTGCCCCGGTCCTTGAGTTTTTTGATGGCGTTTTGCCAGCCTTGAATGTTTGAAATTTCGTCAAGAAACAGGATGGCCCTGCTGCCTTTTCTGAACGGCGCGCTCCTGTCAAGGTACGCGCCGACCACGCCGGAGACGTCCGCGGGAGATCTCTCCACGTCAAACGAATAGTACATGAGGGTCCACGGATCCCGCCCCTCCCGGAGGCGCTCCCTGATCATCAGCTTGGCCATGGTCGTCTTGCCCACCTGCCTGGGCCCGCGAAGCGTGTAGATCAGATCCTCCTCAAGGAATTTTTTTTGGATCCTGGGTTTCCACTTTAGCGCGGAGTCCTCCCAACGGCGTATGGAGTGGTCGCCATCGATTGCTGCAGGATCCTTCCACCACGGGTTATATCCCAGCAGCTCGTTATATGACATCACGCGCCGCTGCCAGTCCCTTTATAAGCATGGTTTTCTGAACTGCCAGTCCTTTTATAACCATTGGTGCCAACTGGTGCCAGTTCATTTATAAATCAACATGAAAGGCAGGGCCCATGGTGGTGCCAAGGGAGGGCATCAGGGCATGCATGAAGTGCGGGTGCGTGTACTCGGAGATATCGTCGAACAACGCAATGAGGTGTCCCGTCTGCAAGAACATGCTGGGGGAGAAGATCGGCATAGTCCGGAACGGCTGACGCGGTGATCGGTCGCGGCACCGCCGAGGGGCCGCTGTGGCAGGCCGGCCGCGGCTCCAAGCCGCACGGCGGTGTAAAAAACAGCCGTAAACAGTTATAATTACAGCGGCGAGACCCCAAGCATGGAAGAGACCTCCGTGTTCCCCGGGGACAGGATAGCCTCCATAGAGGAGTACGAGGCGGGCCACAACGCCTTTGACGACGGCGACATGGTCCGCGCGGCCACCATAGGCAGCGTCGACATAGACCGGGAGACGCGCGTCGCGAGCATCAAGCACCCCAAGGGCCAAGCCATGCCGAGGGTCGGCGACACCGTCATCGGCACGGTCAGCGCCGTGATGTCGTCGATGTTCGCGGTGATAATAGACTACATCAACGGCAAGCCGACCGTGTCCAAGGTGGAGTGCATCTGCTCGACGCGGGACGCCCGGAGGAGGAACGTCGCGCTCGCAAACGACATAGTCGCGCTGAAGATCCTCAACCACCTCAACGGCACGATACACGCCACCGTGGACGAGCCCCAGCTGGGGGTCCTGTTCACAAAGTGCAGGAAGTGCGGCGGCGAGGTGGTCCAGATGCGCGACGCCATAAAGTGCAAGGAGTGCGCGTGGATCGACGACAGGAAGCTCTCAAGGAAGTTCGGCAACGGCGACTTTGTGAGACTGGGATGATCCGCGTCTCGTTCCAGGGGGAGCGTGGCGCGTACAGCGAGGCTGCCGCAAGGTCGTTCTTCGGGGGGGAGATCGAGGCCGTCCCCACGCAGACGTTCGCCGAGGCCCTCGAGCGCGCCTCGTCCGGGGATACCGGCTACGCCGTGCTCCCGGTGGAGAACTCGCTGGAGGGGAGCGTGGGGGAGAGCTACGACCTGCTGTACCTGACGGACCTCAGCGCGGTGGGCGAGACGTACCACAGGATAGAGCACTGCCTGATCGGGACCGGCAGGCTGGGGGGCATCGGGACCGTGTACTCGCACCCGCAGGCGCTGGGCCAGTGCAGGGGGTTTATCGAGAGAAACGGCATGAAGACAGTGCCCGCGTACGACACCGCGGGGAGCGTGAAGATGATAAAGTCGATCGGCCGGGAGGACGTGGCCTGCATAGCGAGCAGGGAGGCGTCCGGGATCTACGGCGTCCCAGTGGTGGCAAGCGACATCGCGAACAACCCCAACAACTACACCCGGTTCCTGGTGCTGTCCGGGGGGGCCAGCCCGGAGACCGGCAGCGACAAGACGTCGGTGATATTCTCCATAAAGCACGAGCCGGGCTCCCTGTTCAGGGTGATAGGGAGGTTCCACGCGAGCGGCGTGAACCTCACCAAGATAGAGTCCAGGCCGGCCGGGACGGACGCCTGGGAGTACATATTTTACGTGGACTTTGAGGGGCACGCCGACAGCCCCGGCATCGCGGAGATGCTCAGGGGACTGGAGGCGGACACGGTCTCCCTGAAGGTGCTCGGCTCGTACCCCTCGGCCAGGCGCGGCTAGAAGCCCCTGGGCCTCCTCAGCGTAAAGGCCGTGCTGAACCCGATGATCACCACGCCGGACGTTATCACGATGATGTGGTAGGTGAACAGGATCGGGTCGGTGGTGATCTCGAAGGTGGCGTCCACCACCACGTCCGACGGGCCGGTGTTGCGCACGTTGATGTACGTGACGCCGTCCTGGGCGTGGCTCCATTCCTGGTAGGCCTCCCCCTCGAACGAGTCGGTGATGTCCAAGCCGCCGGCGGGGCTCTTGAGCACGAGCTCAAAGCTGTCGCCCGTGATCCCCATCTTCTGGGTGCCGCCCCGATCGGAGGTGACCTGGTACGAGGTGAACTCCCCCGGCCCGAGCGTGTCGCTGACCGGCACCACCTGGAGGCCGACGTCGGAGACGAACGAGAACACCCCGATGGCTATGATCCCTACCCCGATGATCATCCCGACGACCGTCCACTTTGATATCATGGTGTGGAGTCCCCGCGCGCCGCTTAAAAAACTAGCTCCGCGCGTAGTCTGTTGAACACATGATAACCACCCAGGCGTAGTTGCCCCGATGGATCGACCCCTGGTAGCGCGTGGGCCTGGCGCCCTTTCTGTTGAATGGGGCAATCCGAGCTGCCGTGTCACTGGGCTTCGCGCCCTGATAGGTGTGTGCAGCTTCCGATCCGTCAGACATCCGAAAGGAGGTGATAGGAAAGGATGAGAAAGACAAGCATAGGGACAGGCATGGGGAAGAGAAAGCGCGGCGCGTGCGTGGTGGACGGGAACGGGAAGGTTCTCGAGAGGGGGCAGTACCCCAACACCCGGGACGGCGCGGCGAAGTTCGCAGGGGTGATGGCGCGCAGGTACCTGGGCGGCGGCCCCTGCAGGGCCGCCTGCGAGACGACTGGCAACATGTGGAACAAGACGTTTGACGCCTTCGAGGCGGCCGGGACCGGCATCAAACTGGCCAACACGTACAAGATGGCCCTGATAGCCAGGACCGCCAAGAAGACCGACAGGATTGACGCAGAGAAGATAGCGCAGGTGCCGGGGATGGACATGATACCGGAGTGCTACGTCCCCCCGGGCCACACCAGGGGGATACGCGCGATGGTCAGGCAGAGGGTGAGGCTGGCCCGGGACAGGACGCGCGTGACAAGCCGCGCCCGCAGCCTCCTGGACCGCCACGACATCCAAATGGACGCCTCCACCATGCACTCCGAAAAGGCCCTGGGGCAGCTGGAATCCGCGGGGCCGGGCTCTGGGCACGACGGGTTGGTCCTGGGCCAGTGCGCCCGGCAGGTGAGGCACCTGACGGAGGAGATCTCCGTGACGGAGGGGCTCCCCGGGACGGGGGCCGCCCACAACGGTGACGCGAGGCTGCTGGCCAGCATGACCGGCGTCGGCACGTTCACCGCGGTGCTGATGGCCCCCGGGATCGGGGACGTCTCCAGGTTCAGGGGGCCAAGGCAGATGGTGTCGTGGGCCGGGCTGTGCCCGGCGGCCTGCCAGTCGGGGAACCGGCCGTACGCGGGGAGGATCAAGAAGATCGACCCCGGCAGCCTGGTCAACTGGGCCATGCGCGAGGCCGCGAACACCGCCGTGCGGCACGACGCCAGGATGGAAGCCGTGTATGCGTCCGCGCGCCGGAGGCACGCGGACAAGCATGGGCCGGCAATCATGGTGGTGGCCCACAAGATGGTCACCATAATGTGGCACATGCTGACCACCAAGACACCCTACGAGTCCCGCAACGAGGGGCCGTGCCGGCGCAAGCTGGCCGGGACGGGGAAGGCGCGCCGGGGGCGGCCCCCCGCGCTGCCCGCATCCCGGATCGTCTTGCCAGCGCTAGCTATAAATCTCATGCCATGCAACCCAGTCACGGATCGGAAAAACCGCGGGATGCATTGCGGCAACTACGCCTGAGTGGTTAACATAGGTGCACAACTCGGCACGATCCCCGGGCCGTGGCCAGGCCGTGCCGCTTGGAGTCCCTACGCCCCCGCCTCACCCGCCCACCGGTCGTGCTGGGCCATCCTGAGCCTTGCCTCCTGCACGATGTTCTCCCACCTGCGCGAGTGCACGTGGTCCCCGAACATCCTCTTGAACGCCGATATGATTATCTCGATCAGCCACCTCCTGCCGTACCCCTTCCTAGCCTCCCGGTACCGGACGTTCTCCTCCCTCTCCCTCGTGCCCACCCTGCCGGCGCGCGCCTCCGGGCCGCCCCCCAGCTGGTCCCGCACCGCCTCGCCCCACGCGCCGCCGGTGCCCTTGCCCCTGGCGGTGGACGCCACCTTGACCGGGATGATAGGCCCCACGCCCATGTCGCGGCACCTCCGCATGTTGTCCCGCGACGCGTACGCCCCGTCCGCGATCAGGCGCGCCCCGTGGGAGCCGGGCGGCTGGCCGCACTGCAGCGCGAGCGGCGCCACGCCGCTCGCGAGGAGGTTGGGCGGGGGCGAGCCCACGCGCGGCAGGGGATCCCCAGCCGCGGCTGCCTTCCCGCGGATCAGCGCCATGCGCCTGTCCTGCTTCCCCGCCGGCTTCCCGTCCGGCTTCCCGCCACGCGGCTCCACCACGGTTCCCAGGAGCTCCTTCAGCATGGGGGAGTCGCCCGTCCTGTCGTCGGTCACCACCGCCGCGAGTATCTTCTTCGTGTCGGCGTCGGCCAGCAGGTGCAGCTTGACGAACCCGCGCTTCACCTTCCACTTCTTCCGTATCCACTCGCCCCGGTTGCACTGCTTCAGGCCCGTGGCGTCGGCCAGCAGGGTCATGGGCTGGCCGCCGCCGGAGACGCGGACGACTCCCCCGCCGATGTCCACGTCGAGGCGCGCCATCCTCCTGGCCAGCACCGAGTAGTGCGGCGCGCCGTGCCCCCCCAGCATCCCCGCGAGGAGCCCGGACAGCTGCCTGTACCGGGCCCCGAGCGAGGTCCTCACCGCGGCGGCGGCCATGACCAGCGCCCCGGCGTACCTGAACGGGGCGCCCTCCTTGCCGGCGTTGGCCTCCCTCAGGTCGTCCTCCCAGCCGGGGTCATACGACACAGCCAGGCCCCTCCCGCGCCTGACGTATTTCTCGTTGTCGGTCGCAGCCAACGGGGACGGTGCGCGGCCGTGATCCAAGGCCTTTTCGGTTTGACATGGTTGGGCCGGGGGTTCAACTGTTTAGACCCGGCAATTTCTGGCAGTTGTGCAACAGACTACCGCGCGATGCGTTCCCGGGAGGCGGCGCGGGGGGCCTGGGACCTGGCATACCTACCACAGACACAGGAAACTAGCGGATCGATGTGGCTATCCACGGACTCGCACGTCAGTGTTACCCATGCCCAGTCAGAAAATCCTAGAAGCTGCAGGCCTTACATCAGCGACACGTCGTGGGGCTGGCTTTCCGCGAACCCGGCCCTAGACATCTTGATGAACTCGGCGTTTGCCTGCATCTGCGGGATGGTGTGGGCGCCGCAGTAGCTCAGCCCGGAGCGGATGCCGCCCGTCAGCTGCTTCAGCATGTCGGTGACCGTCCCCTTGTAGGGGACCATCGCCTCCACGCCCTCGGCCACGTAGTCGTTGAGGTCGTCGTCAAGGGAGATCGTCCCGGTCTCCTTTGACTTCCTCCCGATGGAGGCCGCCAGGGACGCCATCCCGCGGTAGACCTTGAAGCGCTTTCCGTTCTTTGTCAGCACCATTCCGGGCGACTCGTCGGTCCCGCCCAGCATGCTCCCAACCATCACGCTCGAGGCGCCGGCTGCCAGCGCCTTCGTGGCGTCGCCGGAGTTCCTGGTGCCGCCGTCGGATATTATCGGGATGCCGCTGTCGTTGCCCACCCGGGCGCAGTCCACCACGGCGGTAAGCTGGGGCACGCCGGATCCCGTGATGACGCGGGTGATGCAGATGGAGCCCGAGCCGACGCCGACCTTGACTGCGTCGACGCCAGCCTTGATCAGGTCGTCGGCCCCCCTGGCGGTGGCGACGTTCCCGGCAATCAGCTCGCAGCCGGGAAACGCCTTCTTTATGTTGCGCACGGTGTTGACCGCGTTCTCGCTGTGCCCGTGCGCAATGTCCACCACCAGCACGTCCGCCCCGGCGTCCAGGATGGCCTCGGCCCTCTCCAAAAAGTCCCCCTTCACGCCGACCGCCGCCCCCACTAGCGGGCGGCCCTTCCCGTCCTTGGAGGCGGACGGGTAGTCCTCCGTGTTCGTTATGTCCTTGGACGTGACCAGCCCCCTCGCGACCCCGGAGTCGTCCACCAGCGGGAGCTTCTCGATCCTGTGCTTGTGGAGGATGCGCTTCGCCTCGTCAAGGGAGATGCCCGGCCTGGCGGTGACGACGTCCTTGGTCATGACGTCCCTGATCGGCGTGTCCATGTTCGACTCAAGCAGCAGGTCCCTGGCAGTGACTATCCCCACCAGCTTGGAGTCAGAGTCGGTCACCAGGATGCCCGAGATGCCCTTGTCCGTGGCATAGTCGATCGCGTCCAGGATGGCCTTGTCCTGGCCTATGGAGTACGGGTTCTCTATCATGACGCTGCCGGATCGCTTGACCTTGAGTACCTCGCTTACCTGCTCCCTGATGGTCAGGAACCTGTGGATGATCCCGATGCCCCCCGCCCGGGCCATCGCCACGGCCATGGCGGACTCTGTGACGGTGTCCATGTTGGCGCTTACTAGCGGTATGTTGATCGAGATGTTCCGCGACAGCCTTGTGCTCAGGTCCGTCTGGGTGCGGCTGGTGATGTCAGAATACTTGGGGACTAGGAGAACATCGTCAAACGTCAACCCCTCCCTGAATTCCAAGCTAAACCTTGTAAAGAATGCCCCGGATGGATTATAAGCCTTTGTTTCCGGCATGCCGGGCGCGCGGCCGCCGGGGCCGGGAAACGTCCGCTTCCTTTAAACAAAATCAGGACGGGGGGTCATCATGGCTAAGAAGATTCATCAGGATGGCAGGAGGGGCAGGAAGGGCCCCGCCCGCGCGGGAAGGCCGGAGTTGGTGTATTTTGATACCAACGTGTGGGTCAAGTTGATGCTCAAGGCAGAATACGCCGGGATCCGGGACGTGCCGGATGCCGTGCGTGACGAGGTGTACAGCGTGCCGGACCACCTGCTGGACAGGCTAAAGCCCGGAAAGAGGTGCGTGGTCATAACCGACTGGCTGCGCGCAGAGGCGATGGGCGTGCTGCGGAAGACCCTTACCAAGATGGAGGAGTACGGCGGCAGCGAGCCAAAACGCATCAGGAGGGTGCAGGCAGCGGTAGAGGTCAAGGTGCGGCGGCGCCTGGAGGAGGACATGGAGTCCCTGGTGCGTTCGGGCAAGGCCGTCTACAAGAGGCCGGGCGTAAACTCGGCCGACCTGCACGCAAAGACCGTGAAAAGCATGGGGAAGGACGTCGGCTGGCGCATAAGGGTGGCCAACACGTGCCCCGAGTGCGAGAGGCGCCTGGGACGGGAGGACAATGGCGTGTGCCCGCACTGCATGGAGCAGATCACGCCCAACATGTCCTACGAGTGCCGCGCGCTGGAGTGCGAGGACTGGGTGCACGCGGTCGTCGCGGAGGCATGCGGCGTGAGGCTGTTCTACACCTTCGACAAGGGCTTCCGCAAGCCCCACGATGACGGGAAGTTCGGGTTCAAGGTCAAGGTGCTCAAGGAGAAGGCGGCGGGGCGCCAAAACGTGGACGCCGCCGGGGGAGGAGGGGGGTCCGGCCAGGATGCGTAGGCGCCCTATGCGGCCTGCCGCCGGGACCAAAAAACCCCGCGGGATCTGGGGCGTCGCGCCCCGCGTCCGCGGCTGGCGCGTGGCCCGTCCCGCGATCCCCGTCGCCGCGAAGCCCGCCCCCCCCCCCGGAATTCGCAAGGACCAATCATGCGCAACGCCTAATAATTCGGCCGGCCAAGTACCGGCATGGCACATAGCGCTAACGTTACAAAGAGCAAGGGGAAGGGCGGGTGGCCGTCCAAGAACCCCGGCAAGCCGTCAGGCGGCGGCAGGGACAACAACTAGGGCCCCGCCCGCCATTCTTTTTTTTTGCAAGCCAGCGCGGCGCCCGCCGCGGGGTCTCCCGGATCTCCGGCGCGGGCTGTGCGTTTTGCGTCATCCCTGCAAACCGTTTCGTCGGCGCCCATGCCCGCGCGCACCGCCAAGGGGCATTCCGTGCTGTTTTTAGGATCTGCGTGGGCCAGGGCGCGGCGTTTTGCGGCATCCCGGGGGCGATCCTCCCCTACGCACGGCCGGCCCCCCGCGAGCCCCCGTGCCGGGGGCCCGGGCGCGGGAGCCGGGGAATCGCCCCTGGCGCGCCGCCGAAGTAATATTAAAAAGGGGATGGATCGATACCCAATCTGAATGGCATCGATTCAGCAGGGCCCGAACGGGCCGGTACTGGTCCTAAAGGAGAGCGCCCTGCAGCAGAAGGGCAAGGACGCCCAGCAGAACAACATCACGGCCGCGAAGCTGGTGGCCGACCTGGTGCGCAGCAGCCTAGGGCCGCGCGGCCTTGACAAGATGCTGGTGGACTCGCTAGGCGACGTCACCATCACGAACGACGGCGCCACCATCCTCAAGGAGATCGACGTGCAGCACCCCGCCGCCAAGATGATGGTCGAGATCTCGAAGACCGTGGACAACGAGGTGGGGGACGGCACGACGTCGTCGGTGGTATTCGGCGGGGCCCTGCTCGCCAGGGCCGAGGAACTGCTCAAGAAAGACGTCCACTCGTCGGTAATCGTCGAGGGGTACCAGGCGGCGGCCGAAAAGACGCTCGAGATTTACGCCAAGCTGGCCAAGAAGATAGAGCCCGACGACCGCGGGTCGCTCCTGAAGATCGCCAACACCAGCATGCAGTCGAAGCTGATCTCGGAGGACGGCGACGCGATATCCAAGATCGTGGTCAACGCGATCCTGGAGGTGGCCACGAAGCAGGCAAGCGAGTACGCGGTGGACCTAGACAACATAAAGGTGGAGAAGAAGGCCGGCGGCTCCATCCAGGACACGCAGGTGGTCAGGGGGATAGTCTTGGACAAGGAGATAGTCCACAGCGCGATGCCCACGAGGATCGAGAAGGCGAAGATCGCGCTGCTGAACGCGGCGCTGGAGATAGAAAAGACCGAGATGAGCTCGGAGATAAGGATTACCGACCCGACCCAGATGCAGATGTTCCTCGAGGAGGAGAACAGGCTGCTAAAGTCAATGGTCGACCAGATTCACGACGTCGGGGCCAACGTGCTGATCTGCCAGAAGGGGATCGACGACATCGCGCAGCACTACCTCTCAAAGCACGGCATAATGGCGGTCCGCCGCGTCAAGGAGAGCGACATGATCAAGCTCTCAAAGGCCACAGGCGGGCGCGTCACCACCAGCCTCGACGACCTCACCGAGGGCGACCTCGGCGTGGCCGACCTGGCGCACCAGAAGAAGGTAGAGTCCGACAAGTGGGTGTTCATAGAGGGGTGCAGGCACCCCCAGTCCGTGACCCTCCTGATCAGGGGCGGATCCCAGCGGGTGATCGACGAGGTGGACCGCTCGATCCACGACTCGCTCATGGTGGTCAAGGACGTCATAGAAAAGCCGGAGATCGTCGCGGGCGGAGGCGCCCCCGAGTCGTACGCTGCGGCCCAGCTGAAGGACTGGGCAGACAGCTTCGACGGCCGGCAGCAGCTCGCGATAAAAAAGTACGCCGAGGCGCTTGAGACCATCCCGCTCACCATAGCGGAGAACGCCGGGATGGACCCCATCGACACGATGGCCAACCTCAGGGCCAAGCAGAACCAGGGCCACAAGTGGACCGGCATAGACGCGAGGCACACCAAGATAGAGGACATGCTCTCGATCGACGTCATCGAGCCCATTGCGGTAAAGGAGCAGATCATAAAGTCGGCCACCGAGGCAGCTTGCATGGTCCTGCGCATCGACGACGTCATCGCGGTGTCCGGCGAGCCCTCTGGCGGCGGCCCCCCCGCCCCGCCGATGGGCTAGGGCGCGCACGATTTTCGCGTTGCCAATGCACAGGATCGGCATCGACCTGGGCGGCACGAAGACCGAGGGCATCCTGCTCGACGGGTCCCTCGGGGTTGTCAGCAGGAAGAGGATCCCCACGCCCAAGGACGACTACCGTGGGATCGTCGGCGCCGTCGCGTCCCTGGTGGCCGAGCTGGCAGGCGGCATCGAGGAGTATTCCGTGGGGGTGTGCACCCCGGGGGCCGTCGCCAGGGGCTCGGGCCTCATGCAGAACAGCAACACGGGGTGCCTGTCGGGCGCCCCGCTCGGGAGGGACCTCGGGGAGGCGCTGGGCCGCGGGGTCGCCCTAGAAAACGACGCGAACTGCTTTGCCGCCGCCGAGGCGACGCTGGGCAGCGCCAGGGGCCACTCCGTGGTGTTTGGCGTGATAATGGGGACCGGGGTCGGCGGCGGGATCGCGATAGACGGGAGGGTGCGCCGCGGGAGGCTGAACATCGCCGGCGAGTGGGGGCACGCGGCCCTGCACCCCGGCGGGAACGCGTGCTACTGCGGCCGATCCGGCTGCGCCGAGGCGTACCTTTCCGGCCCGGCCCTCGAGGGCAGGTGGCGGGAGCTCACCGGCAGGCGCCAGGCGCTGCCCGAGATCGTGCGGGAGCTCGACTCCCCGGAGGGCAGGCGGTTCAAGCGCGGGTGGCTCGATGACTTTGGGCTGGGCCTTGCCAACGTGATCGACGTCCTGGATCCCGACGCGGTAGTGCTGGGGGGCGGGGTGTCAAACGTCGGCTTCCTGTACACCGAGGGCAGGGACGCCGTCTACGAGAGGGTGTTTGCCGACTTTGTGGACACGCCGATCCTCAGGAACCAGCTCGGCGACTCGGCGGGCGTGTTCGGCGCCGCGCTGCTGGAGTGACGCGCCCGGGCGCGCCCGCCGGCTCACTGCGGCTCGATGGTGGATGGCGGCTTGCTCGATATCGCGTAGGTGACCCAGGTGACGTCCTCTATCTCGTTTGTTATCCTGTTGCTCATCCTCTCCAGCAGGTCGTGGGGCAGCCTGGTCCAGTCGGCGGTCATGGCGTCGACAGAGTCGACCACCCTCACGGTCACCACGTTGCCGTACATCCGCTCGTCGCCGACCACCCCCACCGCGCGGTCGTCGCCCACCGCGGCGTACGCCTGCCACACCTTCCCGTACAGCCCGGCCTCCCTCAGCTCGTCCTCGACTATCTTGCTTGCGATCCTCGCCGTGTCCAGCTTCTTCCCGGTGACCTCCCCCATCACCCGGACTGCCAGCCCGGGGCCCGGGAACGGGTGCCTCATGAGGACGCCCTCCGGCACGCCCAGCAACCTCGCGATCTCCCTCACCTCGTCCTTGTACAGGTCCCGCAGCGGCTCCAGCACCTCCAGGCCCAGCTCCTCTGGCAGGCCCCCCACGTTGTGGTGCGACTTTATGACCGCCGCCGGCCCCTTCGAGACGCCGCTCTCGATCACGTCCGGGTAGAGGGTGCCCTGCGCCAGCCACCGGAACGGCCCGTTGCCCTCCGCAAAGCCGGTGAACGCCCGGGCGAACTCCCTGCCCACTATGGCCCTCTTCCTTTCGGGGTCTTCCACCCCCCTGAGCGCGCCGAGGAACTCCCGCGACGCGTCCACCGCGCTAAAGTCCACCTTAAAGTGCTCCCTGAACATCTTCCCGATCTCCTCGGCCTCGCCCAGCCTCAACAGCCCGTTGTCCACGAAGACGCACTTCAGCCGGTCCCCGACGGCCCTGTGGATCAGTATGGCGGCCACCGTGGAGTCTATCCCGCCGCTCACCCCGCATAGCACGTTGCCCTCGATCGCGGCGATCTTCTCCACCGCGGAGTCTACAAAGCCCTCCATGGTCCAGTCCTGCCTGGCCCCGCACACCTTCAGGGCGAAGTTCTCGAGGATCTTCCCGCCGCGCTCGGTGTGGGCCACCTCCGGGTGGAACTGTATCCCGTAGACCGGCCCCTCGTCCGAGGCGATCGCGGCCGCCCCCGAGGCCTCGGTGTGCCCTATCACCCTGAAGCCGGGGGGCAGCTCCTCTGCCTCGTCCCCGTGGCTCATCCACGCCCGGACCGGCCCGCCCAGCCCGCCGAGCAGCCCCCCGTCGTCGTCCACCACCAGCAGCGACGAGCCGTATTCCCTGTTCGCCCGCTTTACCCTCCCGCCGAACCTGTCGACTATCAGCTGGTGGCCGTAGCAGATCCCCAGGAGCGGCAGGCCGGCCTCGAAGATCGCGGCGTCGGGGGCCGGCGCGCCGGGGCTGTACACGCTCGACGGGCCCCCGGACAGGATCACGCCCTTCGGGCCGTGCGCCCGCAGCTCGTCGGGGCCGATGTCGTACGGGACCAGCTCCGCGTAGACCGAGAACTCCCGGATCCTCCTGCATATGAGGTGGCTGTACTGGGAGCCAAAGTCCAAAACCAGAATCTTGTCCATTTGATCACTTTGCGTTCTCAAGCATGCGAGCCAGCGACCAGCCCGCCGTGTTGATGATCTCGTCGGCCCTCTCCTTCAGCCGGTAGTTCCTGACGACGATCTCCCGTATCCCCGAGTCGTCCTCGCTGACGTCGCAGTCGATGACCGAGTCCCTCCGTATGGCCCCGGCGTCCGCGTCAGAGGCGTCCTTCCTCCGCATGCCCCCGATTATCCTGTCTAGGAAAAACGACCTGAAGGGCGGCGTCTCGGCCCCGACCCGCACGCGGCCGTCAAGCACGATGGAGATCTCGCCGGGCGTGACGCGCGCCCTTGCCATCACCTGCCCGCCGCGCCCGTCGGTGATCGGGATGCCGTCCCCGGCGGTCCCGCCTTGGCCAACGCCGGGCTTCCGGGGGCTTTCCGGGTCGGCGCCCTCGCCCCCGGCGGTCCCGCCGCCGTGCGCCAGCGACGAGGCCTTTGCGAAGCTGGACCCCTTGAGGACGGTGTCCAGGATCCCGAGGTTCTGCTCCAGCAGCTCCGCTGCCTCCCTGTGCTCCTCGGCCCTGGCAGACAGGTAGTCCCTCAGCTCGATGATCTTGCGGATCTGCCCCTCCGAAAACCCCATGGCCTGGTACCGCGCGGCGGGTATTAAATTCATTCTAGGGGATCAGGCCGCCCAGGTCGGCGGGCCGGACCTTCCTGAACCCCCGCACCGGGCGCGACACGGTCAGCAGCTCCGAGCCCGTCCTCCCCGACAGCCATTCCAGGAGCTCCCTTGACTTTTCCAGCTTACGCAGCTTGGCCCGCACGTCGGATCCCCTCGTCCCCGAGAGCCTCCCCACGGCGCCGTCATAGTCCATGCCGAACAGCACGATCCTCCCGGCGCCGAAGTGGCTTGCGAGGAACACGGCCCTGTCGCCGTCCGTAAAGCCGCCGAAGTTCTGCACGGTCCCGTACGGCTCGGACTGCGTGGTGCCCAGCCGGTTCCTGAAGCTCCTCGCCAGGTGCAGCCTGTGGATGTTGTCGCCGTGGGCGTGCACCGCGAAGATCGTCCCCAGCCTGCCGCACCTCCTCAGGGACTCCTCGTCCCCGTCAAGGTCCGTGACTATGACGTCTGGCACTATGCCACCGCGGATCAGCGGCTTTACGGCGCTGTCCGCGGCGATCTTGGCGACGCCCCCGAACCCCTTCAGGACGGGCACCGCCCTCCCGAGCGACGGCCCCGCGCCGACTACGAAGACGGTCCTGCCCCCGATCAGCGCGGCCAGGGCCCCGTCCGGGACGGTCCTGCCTGCCACGTGGTCCAGTATGATCGAGGCCTCGTAGTCCAGGCGCCGGTCGTATTTGAACTCCCTCGCGATCTCCAGATACTTGCCGCGCCACCCCCGAACCGCCATACCACTCAAATTAGCAGGGTTTGTGATAAACCATGTGAACAAGCTTGGGGGCGTGCCGGTCGGGGGGGGCAGCCCCGTCCGGGTGATGGGGATACTTAACGCGAGTCCCGAGTCGTTCTACAAGAAGTCGGTCATGGCCTCGCCGGCCCGGATGCGGAGCGCCGCGGCCCGGATGGAGATGGAAGGCGCCGACTTTGTCGACGTGGGGGGGGCGTCCACCGCGCCGTACCTGCCCACCGCGGTGCCCGAGAGGACGGAGGCGGCGCGGGTCCTCAAGGCCGTCAGGGCTGTCCAGGACGCTACGAACCTGCCCGTCTCGGTGGACACGTGCAGGGCGTCGGTCGCCAGGGCGGCGCTGGAGTGCGGCGCGGAGATACTCAACGACGTCACGGGCCTCAAGTTCGACGCGGGGATGCGCGGGGTGGTCTCGGAGTTTGGGCCCTCGCTGGTCCTGTGCGCGTACGGGGCCGGGCGCGCGGCGGGCGATCCCGCCGGGTCGGCCAGGGCCCTGCTGCGGCAGAGCGTCTCGATTGCGAGGGGCTGCGGCGTGCCTTCCAGCAGGATCGTGCTGGATCCCGCCATAGGGTTCTTCAGGAGGGCCGGCAGCGGGGGCGCCTTTACCAGGACGGGTTCCGACTGGGCCGACAGGGACGTCCGGGTCATCTCCCGGCTGCGGTCGATAGGGCGGGGGCGCCCCGTGCTGGTGTCCGTCTCCAACAAGTCGTTCCTGGGGAGGATCCTCGGCAGGGACGCGCCGGAGGACAGGCTGTTCGGGAGCGTCGCCGCCGAGGCAGTCTCCGTGGTCAACGGGGCGGACGTCGTCCGCACCCACAACGTCGCGCAGACCAGGGACGCGGTCGCTGTGGCCTCCAGGCTGTCCGGGCGCGCCGCCGGCTGATCCCGGGGCGGCGGGCCGCCGCGCCTAGCTGCGCAGCGGCGGGACGACCTTCCTCCTCTTGACGTCCACCATGCCGCCCGACAGCATGCGCACCGACGGCAGCGCCAGGAACGGCAGGAAGAGCGGCACCAGGTGGGGCCTCGGAAACCTGCACCCGGAGTCCGCCAGGCACGAGTTGACCCCCTCAAAGTCCGACAGCACCCTTTCAAACGGGTCGGCCGACATTATCCCGGCGACCGGCAGCCTGAGGGACGCCAGGACCTTCCCGCCTGCGGCGACGCACATCCCGCCCCGGCTCCTCACCAGGTGGTTTGCCGCCGCCGCCATGTCGGAGTCGTCGGTGCCCAGGACGATCATGTCGTTCTCGTGCAGGCTCCACGTCGACGCGAAGGCGCCCACCCCCGCGCCGAAGTTCTCGAGGAACCCGACCGCGCGGCGCCCGGTCCCGTGGACGCGGTCTAGGGCCGCCACCTTCCACACGTCCCGGTCGCGGGACGCGGCGACGCCGCCGTCCCTCACCCGCAGTTCGGCCGCGCCCAGCTTCGTGATGATCTCGGTCAGGAGGAGGATCGTGTTTGCCGTGACGGCGCCCTTTTTGGAGGGCACCGCGAAGTCTGCCGGGCGCAGCATGCGCAGCCTGACGGTGTCCTTGATCCAGGCCCGGGGGGCCTTCCTGCGGATCCTTGCCGCCAGCCTGCCGCCGGAGACGGCCAGCTTCCCGCCCACGAACACCGTGTCGGGCCTGATCGACTCCAGGTCGTCAAAGACCACCATGTCGGCCAGCCTCCCGGGGGCGATCCCGCCCAGGTCCCTCCCCATGCCGTAATAGTCAAAGCAGTTCCTGGACGCCACCGTTATCGCGTCCTCGGGCCTCATCCCCAGCCTGACCGACTCCCTGACGCAGTGGTCGATGTGGCCGTGCCGGTCCAGGCCCGGGGGGTCCAGCCCGTCGGAGCAGAACATCAGCCTGTCCGTGTACGTGCCGCTGGACAGCACCCCGGGCACTATCCTGCCCAGGTCGCGCCGGATGGATCCCTCCCTTATCATGACCCACATGCCCAGGCGCAGCCTCTCGAGCGACTGGTCAAAGTCTATGGGCTCGTGGCACGACATGATCCCCGAGGCCACGTACGCGTTGAGCTTCCTGCCCGCGGCGCCCGCGGTGTGGCCGTTGATGACGCGGCCCGCCTCCAGCATGGCCGACAGGGACCGCATCGTCCCGGGATCGCGCATGGTCACCTTGGTCCACGAGAACACCTCCCCCATCCCCAGGACGCCCGGGCGCTTCAGCGCCGCCCTCTCCTGCGACGGGCTGAGCGTCCTGGCGGTGCTGAACTTCACGTCCACCGGCAGCCCGCCGGGGACCACCTGGAAGACCCTTATCGGCAGGTCCTCGCCGAGCCGCAGGAACTCGAGGAACCCCCTGTACCCCGCGACGCTGACCACGTCCACCGGGTCGGAGAAGAGCGACGTCACCCCGCACAGCAGCGACCTCCGTGCCAGCTCGGAGGGCAGGACGAACTGGTCGATGTGGACGTGCGGGTCGGCGAGGCCGGGGCAGACGAACCTGCCCCCGGCGTCGAACGTGGCCGTCCTGGGCCCCTCGGTGTGCCCCGCGTCCGGGCCCACGTACGCGATCCTGTCGCGGGTTACCGAGATCTGGGTGTCGGGGATCACCTCCCCGGTGTACACGGACACCAGCGAGCAGTTCTTCAGCACCAGGTCGGCCTTCCTGTCCCCCATGGCAGTCGAGTTCAGGGAGGGCGCCGCGGTCGCCAGGCTGGATGTCACGGATCATGGTCGGGGCCCGCGCCTATTATAGGTTCGACGGGCGGCCCGGCGGCGCGCGCTTGGCCGCGCCCGGGGATCAGATCTTGCCCAGGGTCTTCTTCTTGAAGGACTGGAGGTCGTCCCGGATCGCCTTCTCGAAGGCCTTGCGGTCCTCGCCGAGCTCGCTCTTCGACTCCTCCAGCAGGTTCTTGAGTTCGTCTTTTGCCATTACTTCCTCTTCTCCATCACGGCCTTGAGTTTTTTTAACTTTGCGAATTCCTCGCGCTCCTTCTCCTCGAGCGTGGCGAGGATGAACCTGATCCTCTGCTGGTACTGCGGGATGATGACGTTCTCGAGCGCGTTGAGGAGCTTCTGCGTCTTCTCGAGCGCCTTGGCCAGGCTGAAGATCGAGTTCTCGTACTCGGCGGCCTTGCAGATCTTGGGGAGCAGCTCCTTGATCTGCTTTGCGGCCCTGTCTATGGACGAGTTCGTGTCGGCAAACCCGTACGGCATCGACTTTGTGTCCTTTTCGGTGACGTGGAGCTCCGGGATCTTCACGTCCACCACCCTCCTCACCTTGATGTCCACCTCCATCACCGGCGGGGTGGACTCGGCCACGGAGTCCACCGTTACCGTGCCCAGCACCAGGTACGCCTCGTTCACGGACTTGTAGATGTCGTCGAGGGGGTCCCATATGCCCCCCCTGGCCTTGGAGGCCTCGTCGATCATCTCCTCGATGTTCTTCAGGAGGACCTTGCGCTTGTCGTCGAGGATCTTCTGGACCATCGTGGCGACCTGGTTGGAGCGCTTGTACTTTAGCAGCTCGATCTTCGTTGCCGCCACGTTCTGCCCAAACGACATGCCGCTACTGGTCCTGGTAGTGCTGCTCTACGTACTTGTCCTTGATCTTGGTCAGCTCGTTCTTCGGAAGCTGGGACACGACCTTCCACAGGATGCCCAGCGTCTCCTCAAGCGTCCTGTTCTCGTCGGTCGCCTGGGAGAGGAACTCGTTCTCGAACACGTCCCCCACGTTCATGTACTTTAGGTCAATCTCGGTCAGCCCCGCCTTGCCGACGATCCCCGCCAGCGCCCTCACCTCCTGCGCCCTGGAATACGCGTCGTAGTTCTGGTTTGAAATCTCGCCGTGGTCATCCCTGGTCCGCCCCTCGCCGATTCCGTCCTTCATCAGCCTGCTGAGGCTCATCAGGATGTTGACCGGCGGGTAGACCCCCTGCCTGAACAGGTCCCTGCCCAGCACGACCTGGCCCTCTGTGATGTACCCCGTCAGGTCGGGGATCGGGTGCGTGATGTCGTCGGAGGGCATCGACAGGATCGGGACCTGCGTCACGCTGCCCTTCTTTCCGTTGAGCTTCCCGGCCCTCTCGTAGATGGTGGACAGGTCGGTGTAAAGGTAGCCCGGGTAGCCCTTCCGCCCCGGGACCTCCTCCCTGGCGGCGCTGATCTCCCTGAGCGCCTCGGCGTAGTTTGTCATGTCGGTGAGGATTACGAGCACGTGCATCCCCAGGTCGAACGCCAGGTACTCTGCGACCGTCAGCGCGACGCGCGGGGTGATGATTCTCTCGATTGCCGGGTCGTCTGCCAGGTTGAGGAACAGCACGCTCCTCTTCAGCGCGCCCGACTCCTCGAGGCTCCTCCTAAAGTATTCCGCCTCGCTGTACTGGACCCCGATCGCGGCGAAGACCACGGCGAACTCGTCCTGCGTCCCGATGACGGTGGCCTGCCTCGCGATCTGCGCCGCGAGGAGGTTGTGCGACATGCCGGATCCGGAGAATATCGGGAGCTTCTGGCCCCTGACCAGCGTTATCATCCCGTCGATCACGGAGACCCCCGTCTGGATGAAGTCCTTGGGGTACTCGCGCTGTTCCGGGTTCATCGGCTCGCCGTTGATGTCGATGAACCTGTCGGCTATCGGGTCGGGGAGGCCGTCCTTCGGCCTGCCCAGGCCGTCAAAGACCCTGCCCAGCACCTCCTTTGACACGGGCATCTCCATTACCTTGCCGACGAACTTCGCGTTGGTTCCCGAGACTGACAGCCCCGTGGTCCCCTCGAACACCTGGACGATGGCCTGGCCGTTTCCCACCTCCAGCACCTTGCCCAGCCTGTGCTCCCCGTCGTTGGTCTCTACCTCGACCAGCTCGTCAAAGGCGGCGTTCTCGACGTCGTCGACCACCACCAGCGGGCCCTTTATCTCGGCAATCTTGCTGTACTGGACTCCGCCCTCGGCCGTCAATTCGTAACCTTCACTCCCGTGATTGATTTAAACTGTTCCTCCATGTCGGCGGCCATCTGGTCGAGCTTCGGCATCTCCTCGTCCTTGATGTCCATCCGCGCCTTCATGAGGGAGCCGATTATCGACATGCCCCGGATGTCCGGCAGGGTGGCCCCTTCCTTGAGGGCCTGCTGGCCCCTCTGGTAGAACTTGACCATCAGTTTCATCAGGTTGTACTGTTTTTCCGGGCTGCAGTAGGTGTCCACCTCGTCAAACGAGTTCTGCTGCAGCAGCCCGATCTTGACCATGCGTGCCACCTCGAGGATCAGCTTCTCCTCGTCGGGCAGCGCCTCCGGCCCCAGGAGCCTGACGATCTCCTTTAGCGTGTCCTCCCTCTGCAGGATCCCGTACGCCTCGCCCCGGAGCGCCAGCCAGTCGTCGCTGATGTGCTCGCCCCACCACTTTGAGATGTCGGATAGGTAGCCCGAGTAGCTGTTCATCCAGTTTATGGAGGGGTAGTGCCTAGAGTACGCGAGCTTCGCGTCCAGCGCCCAGAAGGTCTTGATGAACCTCATGGTATGCGTCGTGACGGGCTCCGTAAAGTCTCCCCCCGACGGGGACACGGCGCCCACCAGCGTCACCGAGCCGTCGCGGTCCGGGCTGCCCATCGCCCTGACGCGGCCGGCCCTCTCGTAGAATTCTGCCAGCCTGGACGCAAGGTATGACGGGTATCCCTCTTCTGCGGGCATCTCCTCGAGCCTCCCGCTCATCTCCCTGAGGGCCTCGGCCCACCTGCTCGTGGAGTCCGCCACGAGGACGACGTCCATCCCCATGTCCCTGTAGTATTCGGCGATCGTCACGCCGGTGTATATGCTCGCCTCCCTTGCGGCCACCGGCATGTTGCTCGTGTTTGCCACCAGGACGGTCCTGTCCATGAGCGGCTTTCCGCTGCGCGGATCCTTGAGGTGCGGGAACTCGATCAGGACCTCCGTCATCTCGTTGCCCCGCTCGCCGCACCCGATGTAGACCACTATCTGCGAGTCGGCCCATTTCGCGATTTGGTGCAGCGTCACGGTCTTACCGGTACCGAACGCGCCCGGGATCGAGCCCGTCCCCCCCTTCGCGATGGGGAAGAACGTGTCGATTATGCGCTGCCCGGTGAGGAGCGGGACGGTGGGATCATAACGCGTGTTGTAGGGGCGCGGCTTTCGTACCGGCCACTTGTGGTACATCTTCAGGGGGATCGACTTGCCGTCCTTTTCGGCGGAGGCGATCTCCGTCTCCAGGTCGTACTCCCCCTCCGCCACGATGCTGGTGATCTTCCCGCCCGGGTGGTCGGGCGGGACCATGATGGAATGCTCTATGAGGTCCGTCTCCTGCACGGTGCCGATCACGTTCCCCGGCGCCACCTCGTCGCCGCTGCTGGCGGAGGGCACGAAGTGGTACTTCTTTGTCATGTCCACGGGATCCGTGGTGATGCCCCTGCCGATGAACGGGCCCGACGCCTTCGACAGCTCCTTCAGCGGCCGCTGGATCCCGTCGTAAAGCTGCCCGATGATCCCGGGCCCCAGCAGGACGCTGAGCGGGTTCCCGGTGCCGATCACCGGCTCTCCAGGCTTCAGGCCGCTGGTCGACTCGTAGACTTGGATGAACGCGACGTCGCCGGTCAGCCGGATGATCTCGCCGATCAGCTTCGAGTCGCCCACCACGGCGGTCTCGTACATTTTGGCGTCGGACATGCCGTCTGCCTTTACTGCCGGGCCGCTGACCCAGACTATCCTACCTTGGGCTACCATCTACGATCTGACTCCGAATATGGTGGCAATTTCTTTCCTTATTAAAGGCTTCAGACGTTGGATGCGGGCGTCGATGGTATTGTCAAACTTCATGGTGCCGTCCTTGGACTTGGCCACTATGCCGCCCAGGCAGTCTACCGCCTCGTCCGAGAGCTCCGCGCCCGGGAGCTGGGAGACGGCCGACTGCACCACCTCCCTGTCCTTGGAGTTGGTAAATACGACGATCTCGGTGGTTCCCAGGATGCCGGTCGACTCGTCAAGCAGCGTCTTGACTAGGTTCGCATAGTCGCCGCCCCTGTCGGTGCCCTCTATCTGCCCTATGGCCTTTGCAAACACGTCGTCTACGGTCCGCTCGATGGCGACGAGCTGCTTGTTCCTGGCCTCGAGATCGGAGCTCCCGACGATCTGTTTTTTAATCTTGTCGGCTTCCTTGTTGCCCTCCATTATGATCTTGTCGTATTCCTGCTCCAGCCTGGGCAGCGCGTCGTCCAGTTTTTGCAGGGATTCGGAATGGGAGCCCTCGAGGCTTGACAGGATGTCGCTTCCCGTCTTGTCGAGGATTTTGTCTATGGCCTGTTCCAATGAATTTGAGCCCAATGGTGGTTGTCAATTAATAATGGATTTTAATGTTTGGGAAGCGCAGGTGCGGGTATCCATGCACCCGGCGCTACATGCACCCAAACCGCGTTCGGCCCCCCCCCCGCTTTCCGGAAATTCCCGGGTTGCCCGTTGCGGTTCGGGCCGCTTTCGGGCGGTGGCAAGAACTGGTTTAATTACGTGTGGGTTGGAGGTGATACGGGGACAATGCCAGACTGCATGATCGGGCGGGGCGGGATTTCAACCCGTGGAAGCCTGCACGGGCGGGCGCCGTGACCAGCCATAGCAACCACGGCCTCGTCTCGCTGGTCAGCGATTTGATGGCCAGGGGCGCGGGGGACCGGGAAAAGCTGGAGCGGATCAGATCCTACTGCGAGCAGGGAAAGGCGCTGCTCGCCCCGGACGAGAAATACGTGGTGGATCTGGCCGCGGAAGAAGGACTGGCGGTGCCTCCCACCCGGATGTCAGGATACGGAGAGTCTCCGGACCGGGGGGACGCCGTGATCAGCTATAGAAACCACAACCTCCTCAGGCTGGTTAGCGATTTGATGATCAGGGGCGTGGGGGACCGGGAAAAGCTGATGCAGATCAAGTCCGACTGCGAGCAGGGAAAGGCGATCTTCGCCTCGGACGAGAAATACGTCAGGGATCTGGCCCCGGAAAGACACGGCACGGATTCGGTAGGAGTCCGGGGCTGGCGCTCCGGGGCGATGCCGGCAGGATGGGGCGGGGCGCGGGGCGGGGCAGGCGTTACAAAAATGGTTTCCCGCTCAATGTCGGTCTTCAAGTCAAGGGGCAGTTCCATCTTCAAGAAAAGGTTCCGGCGAAAGTGAGCGCGGGGCGGCGGGCCGCGGCGTCCGATGCGGGCGCGCGGCGCGGCAGCCACGTTTGGCGGGCGGGATATGCCGGCCCGGCGCTCGCCGGGGAAGAGGCCCGGCCGTGATCGGCGCGTCCGGGGCCGGGCGGTCTCCCGGCACGCCGGGGGACGCCGGTGCAGTTAGCTTTTAAGTGAGCAGGTTCGAGGAGAACCATTGAGGGCCGTTCTCTGCATCATTGCCGCGTCTTTTCTCGCAGTCGGGGCGGCACACCCGGCCTTTGCGCAGTACGACGACGCGCTGGTGGTGCTGGAGACGCCGCAGGGCCAGATCGTGATGGAGTTCTTCCCAGGTGACGCCCCGGACCACGTCGCGAACTTTGTGGAACTGGCCAGGAGCGGCTTTTATGACGGCACGGTGTTTCACAGGATAATCCCCGGCTTTATGATCCAGGGGGGCGATCCAAACACGGTCAGCGGCGATCCCGGCACGTGGGGAACCGGCGGGCCGGGGGCGGCGGTGGCCGCCGAATTCAACACCATCAAGCACAACCGCGGGATCGTCTCCATGGCAAGATCCGCGGACCCGGACAGCGCCGGCTCCCAGTTCTTCATAGTCCACCAGAACTCGAACTTTCTTGATCAGCAGTACTCGGTGTTTGGGCGGATCGCCACGGACCAGAGCTTTGAGACGCTGGACAGGATTGCGTCGGTGACGACCTCGTTCCAGGACGCGCCGGAGGACCCGGAGATGGTCAGGATCCTTTCGGCAAGCGTCGTCGGCCGGTCGGACGTGCCCGGGCTCCTGTCCCCCGGCGAGCCGGAAAGGGTGGGCGCCGCGCCGGAGCCCGCCCAGAACCAGCTCTACGAGGACCCGGAACTCGGAATCGTGTTCTCGGCGCCTCCCGGCTGGCTGCTGCAGAGCCCCCAGAAGACCAGCGAGGACGTCCCGGACATCGTGGCCGTCGGGCAGTCAGTCGGGGTGGTGACGCCGGTGATCTCCCTGACCGTGCAAGACACCAAGGGGATGACGCTTGACGAGATGATCCGGTCCAAGGAACAGATGCTGGAGCCCGTGCTGTCCACGGGGGTGCTCAAGATCATCTCGCAGGAGAGGTCCACGGTGCGGGGCATGGACGCGTATACCACGGTGGCGCTAGGCACGTTCGAGACCGACGACGGGATGCAGGACATAAAATTCAAGGACATAATGATGTACGGGCCAGGAAAGCTCTACACCATGGCATACAGCAACGGGATAGACGAGTTTGACTCCCAGCTGCCGCGCTTTGAAGAGTCGGTGCGATCCGTCGGGCTGGCCGGCGCCGCGGATCCCGCCGGGTCCCCGGGCGCGGCGGGCGAGGAACCCGAGGAGCCCGATGGGCAGCCCGGCGCCGGGGATCCCGCCGGCGGAGGGGGGTGCCTGATCGCCACCGCCACCTTCGGCTCCGAGCTTGCACCCCAGGTGCAGGCGCTAAGGGAGATCAGGGACGGCAAGGTGATGGGCACCGCGGCCGGCGCGGCGTTCATGGGCGGGTTCAACCAGGTCTATTACTCCTTCTCGCCCGCGGTGGCCGACCTGGAGCGGCAGAACCCGGCCTTCAGGGAGGCCGTGAAGATCGCGATCACGCCGATGCTGTACAGCCTGTCGCTGCTGGACCACGCCGAGGCCGGCTCGGAGCACGGCATGCTTGGCTGGGGCCTGGCGGTGCTCATGCTGAACGTCGGGATGTACGTCGCGGCGCCCGCGGTGGCGATCAGCAGGATCAGGCGGTAGCCCGCTACCAGACGTCGTCCACCTCGTCGAGGGCCTTGTATTCCTTGCCCTCCTCGCGCTTCATGAATTTCAGCCTCGAGATGTCCCTGTCAAAGAGAAAGTCGATCATCCAGTCCAGCATGACGTGCACCTGCTTGTCAAACGCGCTCATCTTGGACAGGTACACGCTCCTCCATATTATCCAGGCCGGAAACCCAGAGATGTTCATGCCCAGGAACGTCGCGACCCCGGTCCTCTTCCCGATGATCGCCATCTGGCCCTTGGAGCGGTACTCGAATTTTTTCATGCCCGTGTTCCTTATCAGCGCCTCCAGGTTCCCCGCGGCCGTCTTGGCCTGGGCCTCTGCAATCTGCGCCGTGGGCGGGAACGGCCTTCCGCTCTCGGGATCCACGAACAGCATGCAGTCCCCGATGGCGAATACCCCCGGGAACTCCCGGACCTGCAGAAAGTCGTTCACGATGACCTGGCCCTTCTCCGTCTTGAAGACGGACCTCTTGATCGTGTTGACCGGGGTGACTCCCGCCGTCCATACCAGCGTCTTGGTCATCATGGACTCCGTCCCGGGCCCGGCCCCCTTGGCCACCGACTTTGTCGTGACCTCCGTGCCGTCAAAGCCGGTCACTGCAGTCTCCAGCCTGATGGCTATCCCCCTCTCGACCAGCTTGTCCCTCGCGAACGTGGCAAGCTTGTCGTTGAACCCCGGGAGGATCATCGGGAAGGCCTCCACGACGCTCACCTTGATCTCGTCCTTGCGGATGGTCGGGTAGTGCTTCCTGGCGTCGAGCAGCAGATCCAGCAGCTCCCCGGCGGTCTCGATGCCGGCGAAGCCGCCCCCGACCACGACGAAGTTCAGGAAGCTCCTGCGGAGGATCGGGTCCGTCTCGTTGTCGGCCTGCTCGAGCATGTCTATGGCCCTGTTCCGCAGCATCACCGCGTCGTTCAGCGTCTTCATGGTGTAGGCGTTCCTTTCCACGTCGGCCATGCCAAAGAAGTTGGTCTCGCTGCCCAGCGCGATCACCATGTAGTCGTAGTGGATGGAAAAGCTCCGCTTGTCGCCGGTCCCCCACAGCGTGACCAGCTTCCCGTAGGGGTCGATGTTCTTTATCCTGCCCTCGTAAAACTTCGCCTTCTTGCAGATGGTCCTGATCGGCATGACTATGTGCCGGGTCTCCACCATCCCGGAGGCCACCTGGGGCAGCATTGGGGTAAACAGCAGGAAGTTGTCCTCGCTGATCACCACTATCTCGATGTCCGGGTCGCCGGCGAACCGGCCCTCCAGCTGCTTGGTGCACTTGACGCCGGCAAAGCCCCCGCCGATTACCACTATCCTCTTCTTCTTCCCCAACCGCCCCCAACCTACCGCAGGATGTCCGAGTCCAGGACGTCGTACGCCCGGGAGGCGTCGCGCTCGTCCAGGATTATCGTGATGTTGTCCAGCCCGAAGAACGCGCTTTCCAGCTCTATGCCGTTCTCGTGGAGCACCTCGGCCACGTAGGACACCACGTCCGACTTGTTCTGCCCCGCGGGGATCGAGATCCTGATCTTTGCGAGGCCCGTGCTGAACATGCCCTCCCTGGGCGGGACGCCCTCAAATATCTGCCTGACGTCCTCCAGGTCCTCTGCGAGGAACCTGAACGAGTCCGACACCCTGAAAAAGTCATAGTTGTCGGTCACCTTGGAGAACTTGTCCAGGACGGCCGCCGGATCCACCGCCTCGGAGTCCCGCACCGAGATCTTGACGTCCATTATGCCGTTGGTCAGGGCAAGCCGCGCGTTTTTCAGGACCGACCCGTCCCTCACGCCCTCCTTTGTCTCAAGGGCGTCCGCGTACCGCTTTATCGCCACCACGATCGTGTTGAGGTTCACCGGCGCCCCGGCCCCCTTCTCGATCTCGGGCTGGATCTTCACCGCCAGCGCGGTATAGTTTATCAGGTCCATCCTCATGCAGTCGTAGATCGACCTGTTCCGGGCGATTATAGTCCTGACCATCTCGGGCACCGACACGTTTGAGATCCTCATAAAGTAACATTATATAATGTCAGTTATAATAGCATTATGTAATAAATCCTGTAACTATTGCAAATATTTATATTATGTCATGCCTATTACATAATAGAGGTGAATATGACAGTGTTCTTTGACGAATACGAAAAAATCTTCAAACGCATGTCACGCCCCTTTTTTGACATAGGCGACATCGTGGAGGATCTAGAAAACAATTCCGGTACCGGCCCGTTTTACTACGGCTATACCGTGACCGTCGGTCCCGACGGAAAACCGGTGGTGAAGGAGTACGGGAATGTAAAGCCGGGGCTGCTCCCGACGGCGGACGTCAGGGAGCCGATCGTCGACGTCATCGGCGGCGAGAAGGAGGGGCACGTGAAGCTCGTGGCAGAGATGCCGGGCGTCGAGAAGGGCGACGTGAAGATCACCGTGCACGACAACGTGGTTGACATATCTGCCAGCCGCGGGGACAAGAGGTACCAGGCCAAGATCCCGCTCAGGCACCAGGTAGACGAGGGTTCCGCAAGGGCGGCCTACAAGAACGGCGTCCTGGAGCTGTCGTTCAAGCTGCCAGAGTCCGCAAAGCCCGACGTCAGGACCGTGAGGGTGGAGTAGCCGCCCCGCGTTTTTTTTTTTGCTGCGGCTCGGCCGCGCCGTGGGGGCGCGGCCGGTCCCGCGCCCGAGATCCTGGCTTGTGCGGCAAACTGGCCCATTGTAAACCTCTTTAAATTGGTGCGGCCCGATTATGTACGGTAGGGCATGGACAAGGTGGTTTTGACGGTTCAGGAGCTCCCGCAGGAGCACATCGGCATGGGGCATGCGCTGGTCGACCCCAAGGTGCTCAAGGAGAAAGGATGGAAGGCGGGCCAGGTCCTGGAGCTGTCCCACAACAGGAAGACGTACGTGAGGCTCCCCCCGTCGTCCATCCGCCAGGTCGGCAAGAGGATGATCAGGCAGTCCATCACCAAGGTGAGGGACCACAGCAGGCTGTTCGCCTCCGGCGGATCCGACGCCGCGATGATCGGCATCGACGGCACCACCAGGCGCAACATCGGGGCCGGGATCGGGGACAGGATCACGGTAATGTCGGCCGGGGCCGCGGACGCGTCGCAGATCACCATATCGCCCACGAGGGAGATCGAGCTGGGGGGACTGGAGGAGTACATGAGGGATACGTACCGGGGGCAGGTCTTTACGGTCGGGGACACCATCACCCTGGACATCCAGGGAAACGAGAGGGTCAGGTTCGTCGTCACGAGCACGAGTCCCGTGCGAAAGCCCGTGATCGTCACCGGCAAGACGGCGTTCAAGCAGGGGGGGATGACCAAGGAGGTGGACACCACGGTGTCCCTGGTCAGCTATGACGAGCTGGGCGGCTTCAAGGACGAGATCCCGAAGGTCCGCGAGATGGTGGAGCTGCCGCTGAGGCACCCCGAACTGTTCGAGACGATCGGTGTGGAGGCGCCAAAGGGCGTGCTGCTGTACGGCCCGCCGGGCACTGGCAAGACGATGCTGGCAAGGGCGGTGGCCGGGGAGAGCAACGCCCACTTCATAACGGTGAACGGGGGCGAGATCATGGGCAAGGCCTACGGCGAGAGCGAGAAGAGGATCCGGACCGTGTTCACCGAGGCCGAAAAGAGCGCGCCGAGCATAATCTTCATGGACGAGATAGACGCCATCGCGCCAAAGAGGGACGACGTCCACGGCGAGGTGGAGAAGAGGGTCGTCTCCCAGATCCTGACGCTGATGGACGGGATGAAGTCCAGGGGCAAGATAGTGGTCATCGCAGCCACGAACAGGCCCAACTCGCTCGATCCCGCCCTGAGGAGGCCCGGCAGGTTCGACAGGGAGATCGAGATAGGCGTGCCCGACGAGGAGGCGAGGCACGAGATACTGATGATCCACACGCGCATGATGCCGCTGGGCGCCCGGGTGGACCTGGAGAAGATCTCAAAGGCCACGCACGGGTTTGTCGGCGCCGACATCAGGGCCCTGTCAAAGGAGGCCGGCATGAGCTCCCTGCGCAGGATCATGCCGGCCATCGCAGCCGACCAGGAGCAGATCCCGGCGTCCATACTGCGGAAGATCGTGGTCACCGAGGAGGACTTTGGGCACGCGCTGAAGGAGGTAAAGCCCAGCGCGCTGCGCGAGGTCCTGGTACAGATTCCCAACGTGGGGTTCGACGACGTGGGCGGCCTCGAGGATCTCAAGGAGGAGCTGCGCCGGGCAGTCGAGTGGCCGCTGCGGTACAAGGACGCGTACAGCTACGCGGACGTCAAGGCGCCAAAGGGTGTGCTGCTGCACGGCCCGCCGGGAACCGGGAAGACGCTGATCGCGAAGGCGCTTGCGAGGCAGGCCGGCGTGAACTTTATCAGCGTAAAGGGCCCCGAGCTCATAGCAAAGTGGGTGGGGGACTCGGAGAAGGGGGTTAGGGAGACGTTCAGGAAGGCGCGCCAGGCCTCCCCGTGCATACTGTTCCTCGACGAGGTGGACTCGATGATCCCGAAGAGGGGGGCCGACTCCAGCGCGGGAGGGCGCGTGATCGAGCGCGTGGTGGCCCAGATGCTGACCGAGATCGACGGGCTCGAGGAGCTGCACGGCGTGCTGGTGATGGGCGCCACCAACAGGATAGACATCATGGACGAGGCCATGCTCAGGCCCGGGAGGTTCGACAAGATCATCGAGGTGCCAAACCCGGACTGCGAGGCCAGGGAGAAGATACTGGAGATCCACACGAAGAGGAAGCCGCTGGCGGGGGACGTCAAGATGCCGAAACTGGCCAGGCTGACCGACGGGTTCAACGGCGCGGAGGTCGAGGCGGTGACCAACACCGCAGCGGTGACCGCGATCCAGAGGTACATCGACGGGGGGAAGGGGGACGTCGAAGAGATCGAGATCACCCAGGCCGACCTGGTCGCCGCAATCAAATCCATCAAGCCCGGGAAGAGGCGCCAGTAGCCCCGCGCGGCCCCCGCCGCGCCACAGCGATCTTCATATACGTAAAATCCCCCCCACAGGTGGGATCAAAGATGCGAAGTGCGACCGTCCTGGGGCTAGTGGCGCTGGCCTCCGCCGTGCTGCTCTTCCAGGGCGCCGCCGCCCAGGAGGGGCCGGACCCCCCGAGCATGCCGGAGCCGTCGCCCGATCCCGACCCCATCCCCCTGCCCGATCCCGATCCCGTGCAGGAGCCGTTCCCCGAGGAGACAGACGCGGAGAAGCTGCAGAGGCTGGCCGAGGAGAACGAGGGGCTCAGGGAGGAGAACGCCGGGCTGCGGGACAGGATCGCGGGCCTCGCGCAGGAGGTCGAGGGGCTGAACGAGAAAATCGCCGAACTGTGGGAGATCATAATGGAGCAGGTCCGGGTCATCATGGGCATGGTGGAGGGCACTGGGGCGGCGCCGGGCCGCCCGGGCCCCGCCCACCCGAATGCCTGACCTCACCCGGCGATCTTGATGGTCTTCTTGATCAGCGCCGCCCTGTTCCTTATCGTCACGCCGCTCACCCCGGACTCTTGCGCAAACCGCTTCTGGCTGATGCTCTCCCCGTTTATGACGCACGCCAGGTAGAGCGACGCAGTTGCCTGGGCCACCGGGTGCTTGCCGGCGGTGATCCTCTTGGCCTCGCAGCGCTTGAGGATGTCAAACGCGTCCCGCTTTGTCTTCTCGCTCAGGGCCATGTTGTTTGATATCTTTGTGATGAACGACGCCGTGTCGTACTGGCTCAGGTTCAGGCCCAGCTTCCTGACCAGGGTCCTCAGGTCCCTTGAGAGCACCTTCCGCTCCACGTTTCCCGCGCCGCTTATGTCGTCGAGGGTCCGGGGTATGCTGTTCTCCCTGCATGCCGCGTAAAGCGCCGCGGCGATCAGCGACGCCATGCTCCTCCCCCGGGTGAGCCTCGCTGCCACGGCCTTCCTGTAGATGTAGGCGGCCCCCTCCACCACGTTGTTGGGGATGCCGAGCTTTGCCTGCATCGCGTGCAGCCGCGTGAAGGCCTTGCCCAGCTTGCTGTTGGAGCGCGACTTGCTCCTCTGGTCCCACAGCCGGAGCCTGTTGAACTCGAATTTCGTCTTGGTAGGCAGCAGGTGCCCGGACGAGTCCTTGTTGGCGCCGATCACCGTGGACAGGCCCTTGTCGTACATCGTCAGCGACGTCGCCGGCCCGGTCCTCGTCATCCTCATAAAGTCCTCCACGGAAAACCTGCTGTTCTCGTGCGACATGTCGGCCATGTTTTGCACTAGGACAAGACCGCAACCCCCGCAGACAACCTCTCCTCGATCCGAATCGGTAACCATGGGGTAGGTTTGGCAGGTGTCGTGCTGGCACCTGGCCTGATAATCACTAGAAGAATGTACTACCACTACCAATTACTATACGCGGCCATCGGATAAAAGGCGAGCGCAACAGGCAGTTTTGGTTTGCTGGCCGCGCCGGCGCGACAAAAATTTCCGGGTGATCCCCGCGGCGTGCCACGGCAGTGGTGGTACGCCCGCGCGCCGTATTAAGTGTTGGCAGGCCGGCTGCGGCGCGGGGCCTGCCGGGCCACGGAATGCCGGGCCGGCGCGATCACTGCTTCTTGATCGACTCTAAAGAATGGCCGCGGTTCATCACCATCTGGGTTATCGCCTCGGCCGTGTACTCTATTCCGTGCTCGCCTTCAAAATGCTCCCTGAGCTTTTCCAGCAGGCCGGTGTTCTTTTCGCCTTCCAGGACATAGTCGCACTCGAAACCATAGTCCCCGCACCTTAGTTTAAGGGTCATCAGGGTTTGAGAAATAACCAGCATATAAAAACCATAAAGCCCGGAACCGGCCCGGCGGGCCGCCTACCTGACGATCTGCTCCAGGTACTTTGCCTTGCCCTTTCTGCTCCTGGGCAGGCACCTCAGCTGCCTGTTGCAGCACGGGCAGCATATCCCGTCATAGTCCACGAACACCTCGCAGTGGTTGCACCTCTTCTGCCCCGCGGCATACCTGCCTATCTGCGCCGGCTTTGCGGCCTTGTACTTTCTGCACTCCCCGATGCAGTAAGTCACGAGACTCCACCCAGCATGGCCATCTAATGTACCTAACAGCGAAAAAATAAAACTTTTGCTTGCGGCCCCCTTTAAATAATTTAAAGCCCGCGGCGGGCCCGGGGATCAGATCAGGTCCCTTGACCGTAGAAAGTCCTTCACCTTGTTCACGCTGTCGGTGACGCCCTCGTTTTCCGTGTTTACCACCAGGTCGGCGTCGGGCGGGGCCTCGTAGGGGTCGTCTATCCCCGTGAATCCCTTGATCTCCCCCTGCCTGGCCTTGGCGTACATTCCCTTGACGTCCCTCTCCTCGCACTCGTCCAACGAGCACTTTACGTAGCACTCTGCGAACTGGTCGCCGGCGCCGATGATCTGCCTGGCGGCCTCCCTGTTCTCGACGTAGGGCGAGACCAGCGAGACGGCGCTGGGCACCCCGTGCTTTAGCAGCAGTTTTGCGAGGTGCGCGACCCTCTTGTTGTGTTCGTCACGCCCGGCCTTTGAAAAATCCTTGGGCGAGAACCACTCCCGCAGCTCGTCGCCGTCCAGCATCGCCAGGTTGGGGACGTCTTTTTGCAGGTCCTTTACTATTGTCGTCTTTCCGGAGCACGGAAGGCCCGTCATCCATAGAACAAACGGCTTCATGAACCAAGTCCCAAGTGGATCCCATAAAGAGCTTGTGTTGGCGGCGTGCGCCGGGCCGCCCGGGCCCCGCCGGGCGCGCCGCCTTACGCGTCCCGGAACCAGGGCCGCCCCTCGAGGAACTCGATCTCCCTTGCCACCTCCCCCACCTTCCTGGTGGTGGCCATGACCGACCTGAACTGCTCGAACATCTCCTGCTCCTCCTCCCGGGAGAGGATCTCCGCCTCTGCCCTGTCGAAAAAGTCCTCCTCCTTTCTCATGTGGTCTGCCAGGTATATGGAGTAGGTCCTGAGGAACCTAGCGACTGGCTCCCTTGCGTCCCTGCCCTGCCTCCACTCCGACAGGTGCCTGGAGATCTGCCTTGCGATCCTCCGGGAGAACTCGTGCTCTATCATCAGGTTCTTTATCTCGGTCCTCAGGTGCCCGTAGCTTGCCACGCACGGGAAGTAAGAGTCCTCCTCCCGGGAGTAGTGGACGGAGTCGAGGAACTCCTCGATGACCCCCGTTATGCGCTCAATGTCCCCTAGCGGGACGTGCCTTCCCGCGTAAAGCTCGCCGTAGCATCTCACGATCACCTTCTCGAGGCGCCTGATCTGCACGTGGTCCTGGCGGAGGGACTCGGTGGCACTCACGCGCCTTCTAGCGCGGCGCATGATTTAACTTGTGCCCCGGCGCGCCGGCCGTTGGCCCGCTTTGGCAGGGCGGGCCTCGTTCTGCGCGACGCTGGGGGCGTTTTGGCTGGAGGGTTGACGGCGCGCTGATCATGGTTTTTATTGCACGTGACGCAAGCTGGTACCCTATGGACTGGATCGTTCTGTATGTCTTGGATTTGGTCAGGGGGCAGGGGGGAGAGGCGATACTGCCGGCGCTGCTGGATCCCGAGCAGATGATGGCAAGGGTGGCGGATCTGGAGGCCGTCATAGCCGGCATGGCCTTTAACGAGGATCCCATGGCGTCGGCGCCCGTGGTCCTGCTCGCGGCGGGGGTGGTGATCTTCCTCGGGGTCGCGGGGGAGGCGTTCTTCAAGCGGACCGGGATCCCCGACGTGGCGTTCCTGATGGTCCTGGGCGTGATCATCGGCCCGCTGCTGGGGATCATCCAGCCGGAGGTCGTGATCCAGATCGTCCCGTACTTTGCCGCCCTGGCGCTCATAATCATAATGTTCGACGGCGGGCTGAACCTGGACATCAAGCACATCATCAAGACGGCGCACTTTTCCCTCGTCCTCGCAATAGCCGGGTTCATCATATCGGTGGCGATCATCGCGACGGGCGCGTACTACCTGCTGGGATGGAAGCTGCTGGACAGCATACTGCTGGCCACGATCGTCGGCGGGAGCAGCTCCGCCATAGTGTTCGGCCTGGTCCGCAACGTCAAGATCTCCAGGGAGGCCAAGTCCGTGCTCAGCTTCGAGTCCGCCATGACGGACATACTGGCCACGATAGTGGCGTTCGTCCTGTTCGAGGCGGTGCTGGCGGGCAGCTTTGACCTGCACACGCTCCAGGAGACCCTCGGGCGCGCCATCGCCGTCGGCCTGGTGCTCGGGTTCGGCGTCGGGATCCCGTGGATGTACATCACCACGAAGTTCACGAACGCGCAGCACGCCTACATGCTCACGCTGAGCATCCTGTTCGTGCTGTTCTTCCTGTCAAACTCGTTTGGCGAGTCGGGGGCGCTCACCGCGCTGGTGTTCGGGATGATGGTGGGAAACAAGGCCCGCCTGGCCGGCATCCTCAAGTTCAAGCTGCCGAAGATCAACGTCGACGATCCCACCCACAACCAGCTGACGTTCCTGGTAAGGTCGTTCTTCTTTGTGTTCGTCGGGCTGATGGCAAGCTTCGGCCGGATAGAGTACATCGTGTTCGGGGTCCTGATCACCGTCGCCGTCTACTTTGGAAGGATGATGGTGGGCAAGGCCGTCCTGACAAAGAGGTTTTCAAGGCTGGACAAGGCGGTGACAAACTCGATGATCCCCAGGGGCCTGGCCGCCGCGGTCCTTGCGACGTACCCGATAACCATGGGCCTGCCAAACGCGGAGGCGTACCCGCAGATAATCTTCTTCATCATCCTCGCGTCCGTGGTCATCACCACGATCGGCATGGGAAGGTCGAAGAGCATCCCTCCCCCGGAGCCGGTGGCCGGCGGATTCGTAAAGCCCCCGGGCGAGGAGCCCGAAGGCGAGGACGACGGGTGGGGCGGGGCGGCGCCGGGCGGGCGCGGCTAGTGCGCCGCAGGACCGCCGGCCGCGCCGCCGCGCGCGAGGAGGCCGGCTGCAGGGCCACGGGGGCAGCTAGCCCTTGGTGCCCTTGTGCCTTATCAAAACCGCCGGTTGCGGGCGCGGATTCCTCGTCACAGGGACAGCGAGTCCTTGAGGCCCTTGTACCTGTTCCTGATGGTCACCTCGGTGACGTTCGCTGCCTCGGCTATGTCCCGCTGGGTCTTGTCCTCGTCGTTCTTCACGCATGACAGGTACAGCGCGGCCGCTGCCAGGCCCATGGGATCCTTGCCGGCCGAGACCTCGTTTTCCTGCGCCTTCTTGAGGACCTTGACTGCGTGCCTCTTCGTCTTTTCGGCGATCCCCAGCCTGCTCGCGATCCGTGCCACGCACTGGATCGAGTCGGTCACCGGCATCTTCAGGTCAAGCTCCTTGACGAGCAGCCTGTAGCACCTCGCGATGTCCTTCCTCTTGATGTTGGCCGCCTGCTCCACGTCCTTGAGGTTTCGCGGGGTCTCGGTGTCGCGGCATGCCGCGTACAGCGCAGACGCCATCAGCGCGGAGATGGAGCGGCCCCTGACCAGGCCCTTGTCCAGCGCCTTCCTGTATATGTAGGCCGCCTTCTCGATCACGGCGTCGGATATGGCCAGCTTGTCCTTGAGCCTGTTCAGCTCGCTGAACGCCTGCCTGAAGTTCCTGTCCACAGGCTCGTGCACCTGGCTCCTGCTGTCCCAGGTGCGCAGCCTCTCTATGGTGCTCTTCATGGACGTGGTGAGCGGCCTTCCCGACGCGTCCTTGTTTGCAGGGTTGATGATCGTCGCCAGCCCCATGTCGTGTATCGTCAGCGACGTGGGGGCGCCCGCGCGCGCCCTGTCCCCGTGCTCGTCCTGGGTGAACGACCGCCATTCCGGCCCCGACTCTTGCAGCTTTTCGGTCAGCACGAAGCCGCATTTTGAGCAGAACATCTCCCCTGACTCGTTGTCGGTGACCAGCTTGCCGTGTGCGCACCTCGGGCACATCCCCTTCGTGTTGGATGACTTGCCTGCCATGCTATGATTCTAGGTTCCTAGTCTCTTGTTATTTATGAATCAACAGCTTTTTGCTCCGGATCCGGGCCGTTTTGGGCCCACGGCAACACAGAATAGTCGCAAAATGGGCACAATCTCAGGAAAAATCATGAGGGTTCTCTGGACGGCGGCGCTTGCGGTGGCCGCCCTTGGGGCGGTGTCGGGGGCGTTTGCCCAGACGATCAACCAGACCATGGAGGGCAGCATGGACGTCGAGATCACGCACCCGGGGGAGGTGGTGATCGGCAGGGAGGCGGCGATCTCGATCCTGGTACGGAACAACGGGTGGGAGGACAAGCAGGACATCACCTTCGAGTTTTCCAGCCAGGACGGGAAGCTGGCGGCGACGCCCGCGAGGCTTGCCATAGAGAAGCTGTCCCAGGGCGGCTCCTACGGGAGCAGCGTCGGCGTGGCGGTGGCGGGCGACGCGAACCCGGGGACCAACTTCCTGAACGTGGCGTACTCGCAGGTCCTGGTGGCAAGCAACGAGTCGCCACAGCCCGCCACCTTTCACAACATCGCGATCCCGATCACGCTGAAGGGGGGACCGCACGTCGCGATCTATGCCAAGGCGCCCGAGTCGATCTTCGCGTCCGCGGAGTTCCCGATCGAGGTGGGGGTGGCATCTGACGACGTCGACATCAGCGACGTCAGCATCTCGATAGTCCCGCCCGCGGACGTGGGGTTCAGGGGGGAGACCCTGCACGCGTTTTCGGCCATAAAGAAGGGCGAGCCCGTCTCCATCGCCTCGCGGATAGTCACGCCCGACGGGGAGGTCCTTGCGGAACACAGGCTGCCGTTTGAGATCGTCGTGGAGTATACCGACGACGTCGGGGAGCGGAAGACCGACTCGAGGACGGTGTCGGTGATCCTTAGGCCGAGGGTGTTCATGGAGCTTACCACCGAGGGCGGGATATGGGTGGGCGGCTTTTTCATCGCGCCGTATGTCTCCCTGGGGACCATCATCGGCGTCCCGGCCGGGGCCCTGCTCACGCTGATCATAAGGCGGAGGACCAGATCCGGGTCGCGGGGCAGGAAGCGGCGCGGATCGTAGGCCGGCGTCCCCGCGGGATCCCGGCGCGCGGCTACGCGCCGCTGAACTCGCGCACGATCCTGTCGTGGACGGGGCCGTTGGTGGCAAGGATCCCGTGCCGGTGGTACACGTCCCTGTTGTTGTACGTGAGTTCGTTTCCCCGCATGTCAGTCATCCTGCCCCCGGCCTCCCCTATTATGCAGTAGGACGCGGCGGAGTCCCATTCCTTCATCTTCTCGGTGGTGGCCATGTACACCTCCGCCTCCCCGGAGCTGATCTTTCCCACCTTCAGCGAGCTGCCGACGTGGGTAAACTTCCCGATCCCCAGTTTTTTGATGAGGGCCTTTTCCATTTCCGAGTGGCGGTGCCGGGAGCCCACCGCCCTGCACGCCGCCAGCTCGGAGGTCCCGGTGACGGCGAGCTTCTGCCACCTCCCGTCCGAATGCATGAACGCCCCGCCGCCCAGCTGTGCGGCATAGACGGTCTTCCCGGCGGGCCAGTTGATCACTCCCAGGACCGGTTTTTTGTTTCTGACCAGGGCGATCATCACGGTAAACTCCCCTATCCTGTCAATAAAGTCCAGGGTGCCGTCAAGGGGATCCACTATCCAGACGGCCTCCTCGCCCAGCCTCGCCTCGTCGTCCCTGTCCTCCTCGGACAGGATCATGTACGGGGTGGCAGACAGTGCCCTCCTGATGACCTCGTTGCTTTTCAGGTCCGCCTCCGTCACGGGGGTGTCGTCGCTCTTCATGCGGGTCTCGAACTTCTTGCGGTAGACCCCCATGATGGAGTTTCCCGCGTCCACCGAGGCGCCGATTGCCAGGTCCAGCTCAGCCATGCTGCCTTTAATGGGAATTCCTTGCAACCGCATCCCCTATGTGGTGAGTTCCGGCCTTAGCGTCCAGACGACGCCCAGGACGACGAACGGGATCGACATGATCCCCACGATTCCCAATATTATGTTGAATTGCGACTCTGATACCTGCGGGTTGTCGATTACCCAGGGGAGCGGGAGCGTGACTACCACCCAGATCACGCCCAGCAGGATTATCAGCTTGGCCTTCTGCCTCTTCGTATGCATCATGGCCACTTCCACCGGGCGGTATTAAATTCATGTGAAACCTGTCCCCCGGGGCTGGCAGGCGGGCCTCCCGGGGCTGGGGGCGCCAAGAATTGCAAAAATCCCGCACGGGGGCCGCGAGATTTCATGTGAAATGTTAAATACTTAAAGTTCCTATACTGATTAATGCCGAAGGATGTAATTCCTATCGACTAAAACTGCGCGGCCCCGCAGAACAACCAAGGGAATCAGGCGTAAAACCGTCCTGACAGGAGAGGAAATCTCTCAACGTTCTGCAGTGAAGGGGGCTGCGCCTTTAATTTCTTAAGAGATCCACCGAGACCGCGCCCCGGACGTTGCCGTTGGGGTCGATCTCGATCAAGACGGCCCCGTCGCCCGGGACCGTGACCCGCTTCCGGCCGTCATAGTCCCAGGTGTAGTACTCGGAGATGCCCGTCTGGTGGGCGGTCCCGACCAGCTCAAAGTCCTCCGAGAAGCCGAAGGCATCCCCCCGCAGCGTGATGCCCAGCACCCTGGGGCTGTCCCCGTTCGGGACGAATCTAAAGGTGTACTCTCCCCGGTCCAGGGCCACCCTCTCGGAGTAGACCCCGCCCTCGTACAGGTCCGGGCTTGCCAGCGTTATGTGGAACGCGACGTTGTTGGGCGCTTCCCGGCCCCCGTCGAGGAGGGCGGCGCCGGCGATGGCGGCGGCAACTGCGGCCGCCGCGGAGGCGGCGGCCAGTTTCTTGTTCATGCACCCCCTAGCCGCGCCACGAAGATAAGTTTCTTGATCGCGCCTGGGGGCGGGCCCGCCGCGGTTGCCGGGCGCGTCCCGGCCGCCAGGCACGCTCCGTTGGCGGGGCCGCGGATTCCGCTGCCGGGCGGCCCGGGGCGCCGATCAGCTGCGTCAAATTTTACTATCTGTTAACCAATCTTTACACCTGAAATTAAGTACAAACTGCAGCATCCTAACTGTTGCCAAGTTTTCAAGACAGGTGGATCCATAACCCGAACCCGGGCATGGGCGAGAAGATCAACGACGCCCTGAGGCCAAAGGGGCCGCTGAGGCCCAAGATCGAGGCGGGCATCAAAAAGCTCCAGGCGCAGATCTCCAAGCTTGACTCCATGCTGGCCAAGCTGAACGAGAGGGACGCCAAGCTGTTCAAGAGGATCGTGGAAGCCACGCAGTCCCACGACGCGGGCACGAGCAGGGTGCTGTCAAAGGAGCTGGCCGAGGTAAGGAGCGTGACCAAGGTTCTGGGCAACGCCAGGATGGCCTTGGAGAAGATCGAGCTCAGGCTGACTACCTACCACGACCTCGGGGACACGGTGGGCACCATAATGCCGACGCTCGGCCTGATGAAGAACCTCAAGTCGTCCCTGGCAAAGTTCGTGCCCGGAGCCGATCAGGAGATCCACCAGATGGCGGAGATGCTGGGCGGGTTCATGACCGACAGCTTCTCGGGCGACGGAGCGTTCGGGCTGGACGAGGCGACGAGCTCAGAGTCCGAAAAGATCCTCCGGGAGGCGTCCGCCGTCGCAGAGAGCTCCGCCGGGGAGCGTTTCCCGACTACGCCTGCCGACGTCATGGCGTCCACGACCACAAAGTCGCTGTAGCCGCTAGCCCTCCAGCTTTTCTGACTCCCGTATCCGCCTGATCCTGCTGCCCTCGTCGTCGACTATCCTGTCGATTCCCACGAGCCTGTCCCTCAGGCTGTTGATAAGCAGGCCTACCTCGTCTGCCTCGTTCTCCACCTGCTGGCGCTTTTCTGCCAGGTCCGTAATCCCCCTGTTCTCCTCGTTGATGTACTCGCCGACCTTCTGAAGCTTCTCCTTGAGGTTTTTGATGTCCACGGACTCTTCCTCGATCTCTTTCTCAAGGCCGGTCCTCTTGTCCTTCAGGTTTTTGATCATCAGGCCGACGTGATCGATTGCCTCCTCCAGCTGTGCGCGCTTTCCCATCAGTTCCCCGATGCCTATCTGACTCGATGATCCGGGGCCCTCTGGCCCGCCGTCGGCCTCCTCGGGCCGCTCCACGGGCCCCTCCCGGGGGCCCTCTGGCCCGCCGTCGGCCTCCTCGGACCCGTCCCTTCTCTCCTCTACGGCCTCGCCGCCGTCGCCGTCCTTCTTGAATTTGTCAAACACTCTGCTATGTTCTGGGAAAATAAGAATAAAAAGTTATTATAATCTAGCGCTCGCGCGCGATTTGGGTGCCGTAAAAGCCGCCGCGCGGCGCCCGGCCCCCCGCCGGCGCGTTTTTGCCAGAAAACGGGCGCCGGAACGGCGTTCCGCTACGCGTCCCGCTTTGGCGTTTCATGGTGTACCTCATACGCGCCGCTGCCGTATGGCATGCATGGCAAAACAACAATACAGGTCAGAAATGGGCATAATGGGCGACATCCTGGACGTTGCCGCAGACGGCGGCCGCGGCGGGGTGATCGTGTCTGCAATATCCAGGAGGGCCAACCTGTCCCACTATGCGGTGCTCAGCAAGTGCGAGAAGCTGGTGGATGCGGGGCTGGTGGAGTCGGTCAGGAACGACAGGAACAGGGTCTTTTTGATAACCGAGAAGGGGCTCCAGTTCTTCCAGGAGTTCAACAGGTTCCGGGAGCTGGTCAAGAACCTGAACCTGAGGTACTAGGGGATGGGCGCGGCGTCAGGCGTCCCCGTGCCGGGGACGCCCCCCCTGAAGGGAATGCTTTTTGTAAGGATGGCTGATACCCATGAAGCAATGACCAAGGCGCCTTTGATCATTGCGGGGCTGATCGTGGCCATACTGGCAATGCCGGCGCAGGCATCGTTTGGCTCCGCCCGCGCGCTTGACCTGGTCGTAGGCCCCGACGGGACCACCCACGTCTCGGCGGAGATCGCCGTCGACTCTCCCGGATTCCGGGTGGGCCTCCTTGGCCCGCCCGTGGACAACCTTGTCGCCACGGACGGCAGCGGCGCCCGGCTGCCCCTGACCGTGGTCGACGGCATGGCGGTCTTTGGCTCCGTCCCCGCGTCCACGGCCACCATCGCCTACGACACCCACGACCTGGTCTCGAAGGACGGCCGGGTCTGGACATTTTCCCTCGACTCGCCGTCCGGCTACTCGCTGGAGATGCCGGAAAATTCCGTGATAGTCATGATGGACGCCAGCCCGGGCAGGATAGTGGCAGAAGGCGGGAAGATGAGGCTGGAGCTTGCGGCAGGGCCCGCCAGGATCGACTACGTCTTTGGGGCGCGGGCGGATCCCCAGCCGGAACCCGCAGGGGGGCCGGACTTTGTAGCCGCGGGGCTGATCGCCGGCCCGATCATCACGGCCGGGGTCGCCGCGTCGATCATACTAAGGAGAAGGAGGGCCCCGCCGCGGGAGGCCGGGGCGGGCCACCCCGACCCCCGGACGATCTTCGGCCTCCGGCCAGACATGCGCGAGGACGACAAGGAGATCGTGCGGTTCATCCACGGCAACGGCGGCCAGGCGCTCGAGAGCACCCTGCGCAGGGAGTTCCTCCAGCCCCGTACCACCATGTGGAGGGCGGTAAAGCGGCTGGAGAGGATGGGCGTGGTCGAAATCTACAAGAAAGACAAGCAGAACGTGGTCAGGCTGAGAAGGGAAGTGGAGGGCGAGGGTTGAAGGCGGTTGCACTGCTGGCCCTGCTGGTCATGGCGGCGGCGCACCCGCCCGCGCAGGCGTTTGCCGAGCCGCTGGAGGAGGTCACGGCGTCGGTCTCAGACTATGACGGCGCCTCTGCGACGGTCACCATATCCTGGAACCACGACGGCGCCGCGGCAAGCCACCTGGCAGGCTGCGTCAGCTGCAGCCCGCACGTCTCGGAATCCACCGCGGGGGACGGCATAGAGCTGCGCGGCGTGACCCCGTTTCCCAACAGCCAGCTGGCGATGCTCTACGTGATCGCGTATGACTCCGGAGGCGAGATAGTCGCCGCAAAGCAGCTGATCATCGGCCTCGGGGAGTGACGCGCGCCCCGCCTGCCGGCGCCGCCGGGCGGGCGGCCCCAGTTAAGCGAAATGTACCCGATCCTGCCCCCTCATGGCGGGGGCTTGGGCTCCAGTATCCGGGCCGACTCCAACTGGTAGGCGAACGCCCGCTGGGTCATCACGCCGTTCCTGCAACCCCTTCCAGAAAGGACGGCCCGCACCACCACCCACTCGTTGTACGCCAGCAGCGAGTAGTAGAAGCACAGCATGCGGGCCCCCTCGTCGGCGACCCTGGTCTTGGCCCTCATGGACTCTATAACCCTGTACGACGTCTCGATGCCCCACCTGCGCGGGTACCCCCTTGCGCTGGCTGCGGGGCGGTTGGTCGCAAACCCGATGTACCGCTCCTCGGGGACGGAGGGATCGTCGCACTTCTTCCTCTCCTCGATCTTGATGTGGTACCCCGCGGAGTTCCGCCCCTCGATCGTCACCGGGGACACGCCGGGCCTGGCGTTGCGCGCGAACTCCCGCAGCGCGGCCACCACGTTGCCGGTGTTCCTGCACGGCATGAGGTACCCGACGCGGGCCCTGTCCAGCGCCCTGATCGTCTCCACCGTGAAGAACTCCCTGTCCAGCAGGACGAGGCCGGGCCCGATTCCGGCGTCCCGTACCGACCGCAGCGCCTTTTCGACGAAACCAGGCACGGAATCGAACATGTTCACGCGGTACGCGCCCAAAACCAGCGGGTACCTGCCCCCGACGCACTGGACCGTGATGTACCTCTCGAACAGCTTGGTCCCGTTCTTGCTCCTGGAGCGGGTCAGCCCGGGCCCCGGCGCGGAATCGTAGCGCGGTATCAGGTGCATGTCGATGGCGATGGAGGGCTTGCGGGGCAGCCTTCCGGCCTTTTTGAGCGCGGCCGCCTGCCTCCCCACGGCGCCGCCGAGGGCATCCTGGATCCCGGCGCCGCCTGCCCCCCTGAGCGCCGAGGCGAACCACCTGTCCGAGGGGGCCGCCCTGCCGTGCACGGCCTTGGCCGCGTTGGCGCACCCCCCGACCGACGAGTCCCGGAGCGCGGCCCCAAGCATGCCCCGGTTGAGGGCGTCCACTCCGAACACGGCGTTGCGGCCCGCTGGCCGCATGAGCGGGGCCAGGAACCCGCGCATGCCGGAGACGACACCCTGATATAGGCGGGGGTCGTTCACCATGTCGCGGCCCTGGCGGGTCTTGTTTCGAGACAATTCAAGTCTTGTCGGGGCCCATCCCCTGTTGATCTGTTTGGAATTGCGAGAGTTGACTATTTGGTCTACTTTTCGCTTAACTGGGCCCACAACAAGCTTCATATACATTTTCCAGGCAGCATTGGACATGGCTTCCAAGGAGATTGCCGCCGGCGTGGGGATCCCCATGATAGTCGTGGGAGCCCTCATGGCATGGCTCTGGGCCCCCGCCGCGGCAGAGTTCCAGGGCCAGGTGGAGCTCGTGGGAAGCACGGTCGGGATCCTGGGCGTGGTCTTCTTCATCTCCGGGCTGTTCTACGCCAAGGAACCCACGCTGCACTGAGAATAAATAATGACGGCGGGTACCAGAGTTGCTTGAATGTGAGGCTGTCCGAGGTGTTTACCTCGATCGAGGGGGAGGGCATACTGTACGGGACCAAGACGCTCTTCGTAAGGCTCGCGGGCTGCCCGTTCACCTGCTTTTACTGCGACACGCCAGAGTCCCTGCCGCTTGGATCCGGGAAGGAGTACACGGTGGGGGAGGCGCGCGGCCTGATCGACTCCAGCATCCGGGACAACACGTACAAGGTCAACTTCACCGGCGGCGACCCGCTCATCCAGCACGAGGCGGTCGCGGAACTGGCAAGGCACGTCCAGAGAAAGCGGATCCCGACGTACCTAGAGTCCTCGTGCTTTGACTCTGAAAGGTTCGGCCTCGTGCTGCCGTTCATCGACATCGCGAAGATCGAGCTTAAGACGAGGGATTCTGGCTTCGTGGATCCCAAGCACCATTCCAGGCTGGTCGACAACGCGGTCAGGTGCCTGGAGCTTTCCGCGTCTTCGGGGAAGACGACCTACGTCAAGATAGTCGTGAGCTCCAGGACCACCCCGGACGACCTCGGGGCGATGTCAGGGCGGATCTTCTCCAGGGTCTCGGGGGACGACATCTCGGGGTTTGTCATCCAGCCCACGTACGGGGTGGCCGAACCGCCACTGGATCTGCTGCTCGACCTGTACGATACCGTGTTTCCCCACTACGGGGAGGTCAAGGTCGTCCCGCAGCTCCACAAGATGATCGGCGCGCCGTGATTGGGGCGGGCGGATCCCCTGCGGGGGCACCATGCCGCGCAACCTGATTAGGTTCAAATAGTGGCAGGGGACTGTGAAAGCAGTCCATGGACAAGGAACGCGTAAAAAGGCTCGTGAGGGAGCTGATCATCGAGATCGGCGAGGACCCGACGAGGGAGGGGCTGAAGGGGACCCCCGAGAGGATCTCAAGCATGTACCAGGAGATATTCGCCGGCTACGACTCGGATCCCGAACTGTCCATACAGTTCTCCGAGGACGCAGACGTGGTCGTCGCCCGCGACATACAGTTCTATTCGATGTGCGAGCACCACATGCTGCCGTTCTTTGGGAAGATCCACGTGGCATACTCCCCAAACGGCAGGGTCTTTGGCATATCGAAGCTCGTCAGGCTGGTCGAAAAGTACTCGAGGCGGCTGCAGATCCAGGAGCGCCTCACGAAGAACATCGCGGACGAGCTGTCGGCCCAGGGCGTCAAGGGGGTGGTGGTCCTGGCAGAGGCCGAGCACCTGTGCATGAAGATGCGCGGGGTCAAGAACGACGCAAAGCTGTACTCTTCGGCGTACAGGGGGATCTACGAGGACAAGAAGGAAAAAGAGGGCATCCTGGCGGTGATCAGGGGCCGCATGGACTCGCCCCTCTAGGCGCGGCCTGAAAAATTAAATAATCAGTCCCTTTGAGCACATCCATGGGTTCCCATTCCAACGTGCACGTCCCAAAAGAGTCATGGCCTCACTGGACGTGGTACGCCATCGAGTTCGGCATAGTGCTTGCGGTGTCCATGCTGGTCTCCAAGGAGATCACCGACTCGATCGCGGATCTTGCCCCGGACGTGCAAAACTGGGTGTTCATGGGGATAGTGGGGGCGATCTTCTTTGCCTGGTACATCGTTGTCAGGGGCCTGATCCTCAAAAAGAGGATCCTGGGAAGCAGGAACTAGTCATTCCATGTACCTCGTCTTGTCGGCAATCCCGGCCCGGGCAAACGCGGCCTTCCTGTTGTTGCACGACTCGCAGGCGCCGCAGTGGAGCCTCCCGTCGAGGTAGCAGCTCCAGGCCCCAAACACAGAGTCCCCCAGGATCCCGTGGCCCCGCTTGAGCAGGTCGCTTTTTGAGAGGCCCTCGGCGTACGGGGACCATATCTCCAGGCCCCTCCTCAGGCCCGCCTTTATGCCGTCGGCCTCCCCCCGGTTGAGCGCCGACGCGAGCTTCCTTGCAAACGGCGGCCTGCAGTCTGGGTAGTGCCTGTCCCCGGTATGCGCCCCGTACGCCACCAGCGACGCGCCCAGCGCGTACGCCCACGCCGACGCCACGGCGAGGAACACCGCGTTCCTTACCGGGACCACGATCGAGTAGTCAAACGATCCCGGGACGCCCCGCCTCTTGCTGGTGAGGGCGTTAGAGTCCCCGTAAAGCCCCTTCATGAACCCGATGTCCACCACCCTGTGCTCCTTCAGGCCCAGCCTTTTGGCAAGCGCCCTCGCGGCCCTCACCTCCCTGCCGGCCTTCTGCCCGTACGAAAACGAGATCCCGTGGAGGCCGTACCGCTTGCCCAGCATCGCGGCGCAGCAGGCCGAGTCTATCCCCCCGCTGAACACGATTACCGCCTTTTCCACGCGGATCACTTCCTGACCGAGGCCCCCCGGGCCGGCTTGCACAGGACCGTCTGGCAGCCCGTCCCGGCCGAGGCAAACCCCCTGGACATGGCCGCGGCGATGCCCTCCAGGTCCGCCGACCTTTCCGAGAACGCTATCACCGAGGGGCCCGCGCCGCTTATCGTGACGCCCAGCGCGCCGGCCCTGAGGGCGTTCCTCTTGACCCTGGCGAACCCGGGGATCATGTGCATCCTGGCGGGCTCGACGATCACGTCCCTGACCGAGGAGCCGATCATGCGCGGGTCCTTCCTCATGAACCCAGCCACGATCGACGCGGCGTTGGACAGGTTCGCGACGCTGTCCGCCAGCCCTACCTTCTCGGGGATCACCCCCCTCGACACCTGCGTCTTCCTTTCTGGGACGCCCACCCTCGGCACCGCCACGCACATGCGCAGATCCCGCGGGGGGCTTATACTGATCACGTCCAACGGGTCCTTCCTGACGATCACAAATCCCCCCAGCACCGACGCCGCGACGTTGTCATAGTGGACCGAGCCTGCGCTGGCCCTCTCCCCGTAGCCTGCGAGCCCCACCAGGGACCTGCCGTCTAGCCCCAGCCCGAACAGCCCGTCTGCCGCGACCGCGGCGGCGGCCGCCGACGCCGCGCTGCTGCCCATGCCGAATCCGGCGGGGACGCCCTTCTTTATGCTGATCCGGACGCCCCCCGTGATCCCGAACCTTTTCTTGACGTTCTTTACCACCAGCCCGGCCGTGTTGCGGTCGGGGCTGGTGGGGACCCCGCCGTCGGCGAGGATCGAGATCCCCCTGTCCTGCCTTGCCAGGGTCACCTCGTCGAAGAACGCGTCGACTGCCAGCCCGAAGACGTCGAACCCGGGGCCCAGGTTCGCGGTGGACGACGGCGCCCTCACGGTGATCGAGTCCACTAGTCCTCCACCTCCTCGCCCAGGTTGAGGATCCTGCTCAGCGCTCCCTCCAGGTTTACGAGCCCGTCCCCCGTGACGTTGGAGATCGGCAGCAGCCCCTGCGCAAACCCGCCCAGGTTCAGGCCCCTCAGTATGTTCATGGCAAGGGAGTAGGTCTCCCCGTCGGCCTCCCTCGCGATGTCGTCCTCGAGCGCCTTCAGGCCGGAGGACCACCGGAGCACGTCCCCCAGCTTCTCCCCGATGAGGTCCGTCTTGGTCAGCGCGTTTACCGCCGGCAGGCCCAGCCGGAGCCTTATCGACGTCGCGAGCAGCGCGATTGAGACGAAGTTCACGGGGGTCGTGACCAGCGCGCCGTCGAACAGGAATATGCCCGTCTTTTCATCCGCGGCTATGTTGTCCACCAGGTACGGCCCGCTGGAGCGGTATGCGAACAGCTCGATCTGGCCGGGGGTGTCCACCAGCAGGTAGTCCGGGTTCGTGCCGTCCACCTCCCCTTGGATCTCGTCGATCTTCGAGGCGATCAGGTCGTTTGCCATGACCAGGGAGCCGTTTGGCCCCAGGTCATACTGCTGCATTATGGACACGATGTCGACGTGGTCCCTCACGTCGATGTCGCAGGCGTACGGGAGCTTCTCGACCCCCGGATCCAGGTTCAGGATTGCCGTAAACGCGCCGTTTCTGGTATAATACTCGTACAGCTTCGAGGTGAGGAGGGACTTTCCCGCGCCCGCGGTACCGACCACAAAAATTGACTTCAATGCCATCTGGATCCGCTTTATTGGCTTATATTTGAATCCATGAAGAGACCTACAAATGAAGTGGCGAATCGTGGTGATACCCGCAACGCTCGTCCCCATCCTCATCATCGCGGTGCAGTTCGACATAAAGCCAGAAGACATATTCGCCATAGGGCTGCTTCCCTTCGCCGGGGCGGTCGCCGCGATGATGGCAAAGCTGGGCCTGCAGGGCGTGAAGTTCGCGTACATCACCCGGACGTACCTCGGGAAGTTCGACTCGTTCTGGAAGCTGACCGGCGTCAGGGTGGGAAGCGAGTTCATAAAGTTCACTACCCCGATGTTCGTCGGCGCCGAGTTCGTCGTGATCTACTACCTGCACAAGAAAGGGGTAAAGCCGTCAAAGTCCACCTGGATTGCGATCATGGACATAGTCACCGAGGTCTTTGCCGGGGGCCTGCTGTCGATCCTGGCGGGGATCCTCGCCCTGCTCAGCGGCGCCTACGTGGTGGCCGCGATCGTGCTGGGCACCAGCGTGACGGTCACGGCCCTGTGGATGGTCATGTTCTTCCTGTCCGCAAAGAGGACCTTCCAGGTCCCCGGGGTGATCGCCGCCCTCGTCTCCAGGTTCGGAAAGGAGAAGGGGCAGCGGTACATCGAGGAGACCAACTCCTGGATGGGCGAGGTATGCGCGATGAGCAGGAAGAACCTGCGCACGCCCAAGTCGGTGAGGGTGTTTGCCGTCTCGTTCGCGATGTCCCTCGCGTCGTGGACGTTCTACGGGATCTCGTTCATGATCATAGCCATGGGGACGGGCTACGTCATAGGCGCGTTTGACTCCGTGATGGCCGTGATGGGGGCAAACGCGATAGGAAACCTGCCCATAACGGTGGGCGGCTCCGGGCTGGCGGAGTTTGGCATCGTGGCATACATCCAGAACCTCAACCCCTTCGAGTTCAACGTCCAGGGCGGGGACGTGGCCGAGTGGGACGCGGTCATAGGCTGGAGGATCGCGACGTATTACGTGCCAATACTGTTCACGTGGATGCTGATGGTGAGGCTGGCCCTGAGCAGGATAAAGCCGGAGCCGTCATAGCGGCGCGGCGGTCACGCGTCGCGCTGCCCGACCAGCTGATCCTTGTCGAAGATGAACTGGAACGGGGCGTGCTCCTCGATGTCCCGGCGCTGCCCGGCGGTCCCCCTGAAGACGATGGCCATCAGGCACAGGCAGTCGTGCCGCTGTTCCTTCACGGCCTTTACGGCGGTGATTGCGGACATTCCGCTGGTGATCACGTCGTCCACTATGACGGCCGGCGAGCCGATCCGGCCCTCGATCATCTTCCGGGCCCCGTGATCTTTTGGCCGCTTGCGCACGTAGAACGAGTCGAGCAGCGGGCTCGACTGGTCCCCCTCGTGCTCGATGTAGCTTAGTTGCGAGATCGCCGTCGCGATCGGGATGGATCCCGACTCCAGCCCCCCGACCGACCTTACCCCCGGCAGGCGCCTGATCCGGGCGTAGAATGCCCGGGCTACCGCGTTGATCCCCTCCGGGTGGCCGTTTAGGAGCCGGAGGTCAAAGTAATACGGGCTCGTCGCCCCCGACGCCAGCCGGAACGGCCTGTCCGGGGAGTGCTGGAAAGCCCCGGTGTCCCTCAGCAGCCTGGCCAGCCTCTGCTCGTCAGTCTCGGTACCGGCCGGGCCCATCACCAAGCAGCCCCGCGCCCCAAAAATAAACCATTGCAGCCCGGAATGGCGGCCGGCGGCGGCGCGGCCGGGAAACGGGCTCGCGGGGTCAGCCGAAATTTGACAGGGCCCGCCGCATCCTCCCGGCCGTGATGTTTTGAAAGCGGCCGATCCTCTCCCCCAGCGACCCCAGTCGGAGACTTAAAGCCGAGGCCGCGTCCGGGAAGCGCGGTCCCGGAGGGGTCTTCGTCCACCATCGCGATCACCTGGGAGATCTGGATCCCGCGGCGCGGGAACCCCTCGGCCGTCCCGAGGACGTGCGCCGCGCCGGCGGGGTAGGGCATCGCCTCCCTTGAGCTGCCGGCGGCCTCCCTGGCGCCCGCCGCCTTTTGGCCGGGGGCCAGCGCTGTTTTTAGTGATCTGGGTGCCGCCGGGGGCCGCGCGCAAAGATAATTATCAAACGTGCGGCACACACGTATCGAGATGCTCCTGGACCACTTTCCAAGGCACGTGCCCCGCGACAGCCAGGTCCGCATCCTGAAGGCCCTGGACAGCGTCTTTGCCTCCGGGTACAGGAAGGTCATCATCTCGGCGCCGACGGGGATCGGGAAGAGCTTCGTCGCAAAGGCCATCGCGGACTCGATGGACACGTCGTTCATCGTCACGTCGACCAAATACCTCCAGGGCCAGTACGCCGGGGACTTTCCCGACACGAAGACCGTCAAGGGGATGCCGAACTTCGCGTGCTACCAGCAGATGGAGCTCGAGAAGGTATCCGACGCGGCGGCGGCGATGAGAAGGGGGCTTAGCTGCGACAGGGGGCAGTGCACGAGGAGGGAGGGCGGCAGGCAGGTCAGCTCGTGCAAGTACAAGTCGGGCGACCAGGCCGAAAAGCAGTGCCTCTACTACAAGCAGAAGGACGAGGGGCTGGAAGCCCCCCAGGCGATCCTCAACTACGCCATCTACTTCCAGCTTAAGAAATACCAGCCGACGTCGAAGGGCGTGAGCAGGACCGCCGGGATCTTCGACGAGGCGCACACTATTGAGAACGAGATCGTGAGGTTCCTGGGGCTGGATCTCTGGGCGGGGTACCTGAACGACGTGGGGATCGCCGCGAGCAGGTACAGGCTGGACGACATAGACGAGGTCATCCGCCTCCTGGACGACCTGAGGGTCGGGTATGCCCGGATCCTGGCAGACGTGGAGAAGAACTCCGCGTCGCCCCAGTCCGCCGGGCAGGCGCAGGACTACGCGAGGATGCTCAAGCGGTTCAACCGGGTCGTCGACTTCAGGGCCATGATTGCGGGAGACAGGGAGAATTTCGTGGCCCAGGTGCCCGAAAACTACGCCGGGGGAAGCCCCAAGGCGCTCTCCGTCGTGCCGATTGAGATCGGCGGGTTTGTCGACAGCTTCTTTGACTCCGAGTACCAGGTGTTCCTGTCGGCGACCATAGACAGGGACAACTTTTCAAGGAGCCTGGGGCTGGGCGAATGCGCGTTCGTCGACCTGCCGAAATCTCCGTTCCCGAGGGAGAACAGGACGGTGGAGTTCCTGAACGTCAGGAGGCTGAGCCAGTCATCCACCCCCGAAGACAGGGCAGCGGTGATCGACCGGATCGGCGCGGTGATGCGGGATCACCAGGGCGAGCGGGGGCTGATCCTGACCTCGTCAAGGAAGCGGTGCGAAGACATCCTCCGCCTCCTGCCGCCCGAACAGCGCGGGAGGATCCAGCTGGCTCACTCGGAGAACGAGGACGGCTCCACCATAGAGGAGATACTGGACGTCCACAGGGACACGGAAAACGGCGTCCTGCTGTCGTCGTCCCTGTGGCAGGGGATAGACCTCAAGGACGACCTGTCCAGGTTCCAGATAATAGAGAAGTGCCCCTACCTCTACCTAGGGGACAGGCGCGTCATGATAAAAAAGTCCAGGGACCCCCAGTGGTACAGGTACCAGACCGCCGTGAAGCTGCTGCAGGGGTTTGGCCGGAGCGTCAGGAACGACGGGGATCATGCCAAGACCTACGTCATGGACGAGTCGGTGCAGAGCCTGCTCGCGCGCAACAGGCACATGGTGCCGCTCGCATACCACGACGTGATCTACGGCCGGGCCTGACGGCCCGCGCGCCTTCGCGCGGCGGGCCCCTGCGAAAGCGCTTTATCCCGAGGCCGGCTTGTCTGTTTATTGGACCTTGGGGGCAGGAACGTCGTGGTCACCGGCGCGTCGTCGGGAATAGGGAGGGCCGCCGCGGCCGAGTTCGCGAGGAAGGGCGCCAACGTCGCCCTCGTGGCCCGGCGGCGGGAGAGGCTGCGGCAGGTGGAGGAGGAGCTGGAAGGATCCGGCGGCTCGACGCTGGTCTGCCCCTGCGACGTGTCGGACAGGGGCCAGGTGGCCAGGCTCCACGAGGAGGTCGCCGGGGGGCTCGGCCCCGTGGACGTCCTGGTAAACAACGCGGGGTTTGCCACGTATGGCACGGTCTCCGAGCTGTCCGTCGACGAGATCGAGGCGCAGATGGCCACCAACTACTTTGGGATGGTCTACTGCACGAAGCGCTTCCTCCCGGGCATGCTGGAGGCCGGTTCCGGCCACATAGTCAACGTCGCCTCGGTCGCCGCCAGTTTCGGCCTGCCCGGGATCGCCCCGTACTGCGCATCCAAGTTCGCCATGCTGGGGTTCTCCGAGGGCCTGAAGCACGAGCTGAAGGGCACCGGAGTCGGGGTCACCGTCGTCAGCCCGATCATGGTGCGCACCGGTTTTTTTGACCACCCGTCGTTCGGGAAGATGCCCAGGTACTCCCCGGCGTCCCTGAGCGCGGAGAACGTGGCGAGGGCGGTCCTGAGGGCCGCGGGATCCCCCCGCCTGGAGATCATCGTCCCGCAGATAGTCCGGGCGGCGGTATGGTGCAAGCACACGTTCCCGTTCATAGTGAACCCGGCGGTGGGATCCGCGTTCAAGAGGGGCCTGGACTCGGCCAAGGGCGGCTGAGTCACCCGTCGGCGTCGGGATCGCCGGAGCCTGCGTCGAGCGGCTCCACGGACTTTAGCTCGAACCGGTAGATCGCCATCATGTCTATCTCCTTCTCCTTTTGCAGGTACTCGGAGACCTCCCTGTTCAGGGGCGCCCTGTACTGGTCGAACGTGAACTCGTACACGACGCCTTTTTCCAGTTCGGGCGGCTTGTCCCCCCCGGGCAGGTCCATCGTGACTATGTGCCGCCCGTCCTCCACGGGCTCGTATAGTTGCGCGTCTGCCTTGCCGTCCTGCCCGTATATCTCCAGGACGTACCCGGTCCTCCTGAGCTCCTCGGGCTTCCCAAACTTTGCGGCCTGGATCTCGTCGGAAACCCATCCCGGAATCTCGTCTTTCTTCTTTGCCATGCCGCCGGTCCTAGGTCTGCTGCTTTTCCTTCTTGCTCTTCTGCCACCATTCCAGATAGTCGTCCTGCTTGTCCTGCCTGGTCCTTTCCTTCTGGCTCAGCCTGTGCCGTATGTCGGCCACCTGCTCCCGCGTCGCGTACAGCCCGCACACCCTGCAGACGAAGTGCCTCGTGGACGGGTCCAGCTTCATGGGGATGTCTATCTCGTCGAACAGCTTGTAAAGGTCCTCCTTGCTCCTGTCCTCGGGCACCTCTTCCTCGTACCTTGCCTGGATCTTCTTCTTTTCCCTTGCGGCGCATTCGGGGCAGTTGGGCATTGCTCATTTGGCTTGGTTTTTTCCATAAAAGCGTTCCCACTTGTTGGGCTGGGCGGAAGGCGCTCCGCGGCGGCGTGGCGGGCGCCCGGGCGCGCGCGTGTCCCGCGGCTTGCAGGCGGGGCCGGGGGCACGCCTCCGGCCCATCCCGGGCGGCGGCCGCCAGAGTCTCTTATCTGACACGTGGATTTTTCGTCATCCCTTGCGGTCCGTTCGCCCATCGAACATCCCACGTGCCAGACGCGGTAGGCTGGCCGGGATCGCGTATTATCTCTTTGCCTCCAGCGCCTGGGCTGCCATGGCCGCGGCGTTTGCCGCGCCGTCCGAAACGAAGTTCCTTGAAAACTCCGCCAGGCCCTCCTCGAACCTGCCCCGGTCTTCCTTGATCGTTGAGATCGCCCCGGCCACCTGCCGGGTCTTCGCGGCCAGGACGCCGAGGTTCCGCTCTTCGGCCCACCGGATGTTGTTCGTGTGCTCGTCGTATACCGGGATGCCTATTATCGGCTTTGACTTCCCCCCGAGGATCTCCCCCATGACCGTGTGGGAGCCGTTGATGACCGCGTACCCGCACAGGTCCAGGACGGACTCTTTTTCCTGCTCGGAGAGGAAGCCCACGTCGATCTGCACCCAGTCCACCTTGCCCTCCAGCGCCTCCTGTACGGAGCGCCTCCTCCCGTCCCTGCCCAGGACGGAGTCGATGGACGGGTCGTTCCTCGCGTGCGAGACTATCCTCTTCTCGCCCCTCATCTCGTCACGGGCAAACACTTCCTCGTACCTCTGCCCGGTCCCGTCGTTTGTCGACTTGTTGCCAGTCCTCATCCAGTACCCGAACTCCTCGCCGCGGATCAGCCTCTCGAGATCCGTGGGGGGCCCCTTCCCGGCCCTCCTGGAACCCGTAAAGTGCCCGACAAAGGCGACCTTCTCCATGACGTCCTTCGTGAAGTTCAGGTTGTACTCGCACAGCGTGTATGGCGGCGGCGAGTCCGCCACCAGTATCTGGGAGGCCTTCGCTATCTGCTTTGCGATGAATGCCACTGACGGGTAAAAGTACGAGCGGGTCCTGTAGAGCCTCGGCATGAACTGGTTGGTGATGAACAGGCTGTGTATCCCGCGGTTCCTTGCCAGCACGTTTGACCCCATGTCCCCGTCGTTGATGACCAGGTCGAACTGCTTTTCGTCGTACAGCCTCCTTTCCTGCCTCAGGTAGTCCGTGATCTGTTTTATCAGCGGGGGGTTCTGCGCCACCGGGAGCATCAGGTTCAGGAGCGACATCGAGACGCTGGGCCCGAACTTGCCGTCTATCGGCGTGGGCATGAGCACCCTGTGGATCTGATCGGGCCTGTCCGGGAACTCAGCAAGCAGTTTTTCGTAGACGTGGTCCTTGCTGGAGTAGTGGATCTCAAACTCCTCCCCGACGAACCGCGGCAGCTCCGAGTTGAGCCTCATCATGCGCGAGTAGTGGCCGCCGCCCCACGGGTAGATGAACTCGCCTATCCTCAGCACACCGTCAGTTCTCCGGGGGGGAGTTTAAACTCTAGCGCTCCCCCAGCGAGTCCAGGAAGTCGTGGACGTTGTTGGGCCCCACGCTGAGGGAGACTGCCTGCCTTGACGCCAGGGCCGCGTCCAGCTCTTTCTTGGAAAAGCCCGAGGCGGCCTTCTGCGGGAACGGCCGCGCGAGCCTCCCGGGACTCCCCCCCAGGCCGAGCTCCCTCGCGTCGGCAAACACCCCCGAGCCGAGCCCGCTCAGCGGGGTGACCGGGATCTTCCCGGCATCAAACACCCTGCTTACCGCGCCGTCGACGAACTCTGCCGGGAACGCCAGCGGCGAGACCGGGACGGAGACCCTCGGGATGCCGCGCGACCTAGCGACGCCGATCAGGATCTCCAGGGCCAGCATCACCAGCCTGCCGTAACCGCCCTTTCCGGCGGGGACGGAGCCCGCGCGGAACACCTCCACCTCCACGTCCTCCCTCAGCAGCCTCGGGAGTATCCTGTTCACGATCTTTGCGAGGCCGGTCAGCTCCGACCCCGTCCTGTAGCAGACCACGATCTTGGGGCTGAGCCCCTGCTTCATCGTCTCGTAGCACGAGACCGCCGAGAGCTCGTCGTAGATGCAGCACGCGGCGTCGTGCCCGCCCGGCTCGAACGGGACGCCGCCGTTTCCTCCGTCTGAAAAGATGCAGATGTACGCGTTCTTCCTGGTCAGGTAGGCGTACAGCAGCTTGTCGTGGTTGTGCTCCGTGCCGGGCCTCGCCCCCAGGCCGGGCCTCTTTTCGATGATCTCCGACGTCGCGGCAAGCGCCACGTCCGCCGGCAGGAAGCCCCTTGAGAACCCCTCCACCCTCACTAGAAACCTCTCGCCCCTCAGCAGCAGGCTTCCGCCCACGGAGGAGATCCCGGAGACCACCTCCCGGAAGTCGTTCCGGGTCTGCCGCGCGATCGCGATCCTGTCTATGCCGAAGAGCAGGTTGATCGCGGACGACGCGAACACCGGATCGTTTGCGTCCACCAGTATGACGTCGCCGTCCCTCTTTACGGACCTGAACCGCTGGTTCTGCGCCACGAGGATCCTCTTTATGTTGGAGACGAGCAACGGCATCCGGTTCCTGGAAAAGGCCGTGGGAAAGACCACGACGTACGAGACCTGCTCCATGCCTTCATTCCCAGGCACCCGCTTATAACTTAGGATTTACAGGCTGCTGCCCCGTCGGCCTGCCGGGCTCCTGCCCGGGCCGCCCGGGCCGCGTCCTGGCCATGGCCGTGCCAGGCCGGACACCGTCGAGCGCCCCTGCCCCAGTAGATCGAAATGTACCCCTGTGGGGCGTTGGCCAGCATGTATTGACCTGGCACTGGAACGTTTTGGACAGAAAAACCAATGGATCAGGCGCCCCTGTCATCCGTCATGTACAACCAAAACGAACCGCAGGGGCACCGACTCAGGGTGGCCGGCAAGGCGTTTAAAATGTTGCCCGGGCTGCTGGAGAGGGCGGGCATCGGGTTCTCGGGCCGGCACAACGCCGTGTACGGCATGGCCGACTTCGTGCGCGTTCTGGTGTCCATGTGCAGGGACCGCGCGTGCGCGTCTGGCGCCACCGGGACGCTCGCCGTGCGCCACGGGCCCCGCCGCGTGCCGTCGTCGGCGTGGGTGCTCTCCAGGATACGGGGGGCGTGCCCCGAACCGGACGCCATGCGGGAGCGGTGCGCCGGCGCCCTCGCATCCACCGTGCGGGATGCCGGGCGGCCGGGGATCCTCAGGCGGATCCGCTGCGTCGTGGCCCTGGACTACCACCTGATACCCAGGTACGACAGGGATCCCGCGACCAGGGAGGAGCAGCTGGTGCGCGCGAGGCACAGGTCCGGGACGTCGCGCTTCGAGGGGTACGCCACCGCCCAGATGGTGGACGGGCCGGGGCTGAACCTGGCGTGCAGGCCCAAGGGGGGGAGCACGGGGGCCGGAATCGTGCGCGAGCTGCTGCGTGACTGCGCTGGCGTGGGCGTCCGCCCCAGGCTGGTCCTGCCGGGCCGGGGATTCTTCTCGGCAGGGGTCGTCGGGGAGCTGTCCGGGTCGGGCCACAGGTTCATCATGCCCGCGTCGCGGACTGCCGGGATAAAGAGGGCCGTGGGGGAGCACGCCCGCGGGGAGAGGGCCGCGGTGTCCCCGCACGCCCTGACGCCCCAGGACAGGAAGGCCAGCGAGCCGTTCACCCTGGCGATGGTCCCGAAGAAGGAGGGCGAGGACGGGTGGGACTCGGGGGACGCGCAGGAGAGGTACCTGGCGTACGCCACCAACGCGGACGCCGGCAGGGCGGTGCGCGCCGCCGACGTCCCTGACGAGTACCGGAAGAGGTGGGGGATAGAGACCGGGTACAGGGACGCCGAGAAGGCCAGGCCCAGGACCACCAGCCCGGACGCCTCGGTCAGGACGTTCCTGTTCTTCATGGCGCTGGTGATGTACAACCTGTGGATGATGTCGGTGGAATGGTCCGCCGGGTGGTACGGGAGCCGCGACACCGCCTCGATCCGGCTGGCGGTCATGCTGGAGTGCATGGTGGGGATGGCTGCGGGCGGGACGGATGGCTGCCGGGCGTGGCCCAACCAGTCGTCTGGCGGCTAGTACATTTCGATCTACTGTGCCCGGGCCGCCCGGGCGGGGCGGGCGCGGGCGGCGGCGCAGGCAGGGGGCACGCAGGGGCGTGCCGGCCAGAAGCCGGCGCGATCTGGACAATTAATATAAAACTACCAAATCAATTGAACCTGTGACCAGATTCACCCGGGAGCAGGTGGACAAGCTCAACGAGACCATCACCACCGCGGAGGACGCGCTGAGGTGGGCCTCGGAGAACCTCCACCCGAGGGTCGCGAAGGCGTCGAGTTTCGGCGCGGAGGATGCCGTGATCATGGACATCATGCTGAAGATCAACCCTAGGTTCAGGTTTTTCACCCTGGACACGGGCCGCCTGCACCAGGAGACCTACGACATAATGGACATCGTCAGGAAAAAATACAACATCACGATCGAGGTCCTGTTCCCCGACACGAAGGAGGTGGAGGAGATGGTGATGGGCAAGGGCATGAACCTGTTCTACGAGAGCGTGGAGAACAGGAAGCTCTGCTGCGATGTCCGCAAGGTGCGCCCGATAAACCGCATGCTCAAGACCCTTGACGGCTGGATTGCCGGCCTGAGGCGCGACCAGACGGAGGTGCGGAAGGACGTGAGCCTCTTTCAGATCGATCACGCGCACGGCGGGATCCTGAAGATTAACCCCATAATCAACTGGACGTGGGACCGGGTCCAGGACTACATAAAGGAGAACAACCTCCCGTACAACAGCCTCGTTGACAAGGGATACCCCAGCATCGGCTGCGAGCCCTGCACCAGGCCGATAAAGCCGGGGGAGGACCTCAGGGCGGGCCGCTGGTGGTGGGAACAGGGGGAGCACAAGGAGTGCGGGCTCCACATGGTGCACGGGCAGGAGGCCTGACATGCCTGGGAACGGATCGATAAGGCCCCACGGCGGCAGGCTGGTAAGCAGGATCACGGAGGCGGATCCCTCCGGGATGTTCGCGGTGCCCGTTACGGCGGACCTGGCAAACGACGTCGAGAACATCGCCGACGGCATATTCAGCCCCCTGGAGGGGTTCCTCGGACGGCAGGACTTTGAGGCGGTGGTGTCGGGTGGCAGGCTGGCAAACGGCCTGGCGTGGACCATCCCCACCGTCCTTGACGTCGACGAGGCGACGGCGTCCCGGATGAAGGAGGCCGGCGACGTGCTGCTGCAGGATCCCCAGGGCACGGGCATCGCCGTGCTGCACGTGGAGGAGGTGTTCCCGTTTGACAAGGAGGGCACGGCCCGCGGGATCTACGGGACTGCCGACCCCGCGCACCCGGGCGTGGCCAAGACCATGTCGATGGGGGACCGCCTGGTTGGTGGGAAGATAGACTACATACGGAGGCCCCAGGACACCGAGATCAGGAAGTACAGGCTGGCGCCGGTCCAGACGCGCGAGGCGTTCTCCAGCGCGGGGTGGAAGACCATAGTCGCGTTCCAGACCAGGAACCCGCCCCACGTGGCGCACGAGATGCTGCAGAAGACCTCGATCACTACCAGGGACGGCGTGTTTGTAAACCCCATCATCGGCAAGAAAAAGCCCGGCGACTTTGTGGACGAGGTGATCGTGAAGTGCTACGAGGCGATGATCTCCCACTATTACCCCGAAAACAGGTGCAAGCTAGGCACCCTGCACACCGAGATGAGGTACGCCGGGCCGAAGGAGGCGATACACCACGCAATCATGAGGCAGAACTACGGGTGCACGCACATCATCATCGGGCGCGACCACGCCGGGGTGGGAAAGTTCTACGATCCGTTCGCGGCGCAGGAGATCTTCGGCGACTACCCGGAACTCGAGATAGCCCCGGTGTTCTTTCCCGCGTTCTTCTACTGCAAGAAGTGCCTCACGTACACGAACCCGAAGGCGTGCCCCCACGATGACGACTCCAAGGCGCAGATAAGCGGGACGAGGCTGCGCGAGATGATCCAGGAAGGGCAGGCCCCGTCCGAGTTCATCCTGAGGCCCGAGGTGTCGAGGGTGATACTGGGCTACCGCGACCCGTTCGTAGCTTAGGTATTTATTCACACCCGCGCAACTTTGCTTGTGAGGTACATCATAGCCCTGCTTGCCGTGGGGTTTTTTCTCAGCCCCGCGTTTGCCCAGGAATACACCAACCCGTCCCTGATCATTGACACGGTGGAGGTGCCGTACGAGGAGTTCAACGGCGTCCTGCGCGACGCGCGGGTGGTCCAGATGGACAGGCTCCACGCGGTAAGCTGGCAGGTCACCGTGGACAACAACCTGCTCTACGCAAACCCCGACGGCAACGCGGTCCTGAGGCTGTACGACGACGCGGATCCGGAGAAGTTGATCGAGGTGGGCATGGGGGCCCAGCCCGACTACAAGTTCTGGGTGGCCGTGCAGACCCCGAAGGAGGGCTACATCGTGGTCCACCGGGACCTGGATCGGGGGTGGCCCCCCTCCGCAAAGACCAGCATCGCCTACACCGACCGTGCGGGGCTCACCATAAACAACGGCGCGCGCATAGTAGTATCCAACCTCGACATAGGGGTGTTTGCGATTGGGTCATACTCCGTCCACGGCATGGGGGGCACCACCGACCCTCCCGCCGCATACTCGGGCAGCGTGGTAATGGAGTTTCTTTCGGGGGATCCTGCCAGGAACCCGTTTGCGATGATGCCGTTCTACATCGCGGCGGGGATCGGGGTGGTGGTCGGAGTGCTCTACCTGACCAAGAAGCGCACCTAGCGGATGCCGCTGCCCGGCCGGGTTCTTGCCCGCCGAACTTTGGGCGGCGCGTCGAGGGTGCGTCGCGCTTCCCCGTGCTGGACGCATTCGCGCCGTGGGCTTTTCGCGTTTTAGGACATGCCCGCTTGCACGCGAGTTCTTCATGCCCGTTGGCGCCCGTACCCATGGCTGCCGCCGGCAGCGTGGCCGCCGCGACGGTTCCCGCGGTTACCAGCGGCCGTCGCTTGGCTTGTGGCCCCGGTTGCGCGGGGGGTTTTTCGAGGGTTCGTCTTATATAAGATCGAATGCAAGTTATAGTATGATTCAGCGATTGTTGCGCGGGTTATGGGACACAAATCTTCGTTCAAAACGCGGCGTTGCCATCATCGGGATCGGCCTGGCCCTGATATGCGTGGGCTCGTTGTAGCCCCCCGGGGGCCGGGGCTTTCTGTGCGCCGGGCCGGCAAGACCCGTGTCGTATGCTGCGCGTTGCCACAGATGCGGCGCGGTTCTGCGCTCCTGGCGGGCGGGGCGCCTTGGGTGCCGTAAGGCTTCGCGCCCGGCGTCCGGGAGAGGCACGTCATCCCCGTCCCGGCCTCGAGTGCTTGTAGTAGTCGCAGGCCCCTTTGATCCGGCAGGGGCCGCACATGGGCGAGACCGGCTTGCATATGTTCTGCCCGTACATGACAAACGTGTCGTTGATCTCAAGCCAGTATTTTTTGGGGATCCTCCTCATCAGTTCCAGTTCCGTCTCCTCGGGATCTTTGGTGCTTACCAGCCCGAGCCTGTTCGAGATCCTGTGGACGTGGATGTCTACCGGGATCGCCGGCTTTTCAAAGGCGTACACCAGGACGCAGTTGGCGGTCTTTCTTCCGACCCCCGGAAGCTCCACGAGCTTTTCCAGGTCGTCTGGCACCTTTCCGTTGTACTTCGAGTCGATGATTTTTGCGACCTCGACGATCCGCCTCGACTTGACGCGGTAGAACCCGATCGGCCGTATTATTTTTTCAACGTCCCCCACCCTGGCTTTGGCAAGCGCGCTGGCCGTCTTGTATCGGGAAAACAGCACCTTGACGACCTTGGTGGTGCTCTCGTCCTTGGTTCTGGCCGACAGGATCGTCCCGATCAGTATGCTGAACGGCCCGGTCTCTGCCTCGTGGAGCTCCCTCAGCGCAGTCATCCTGGGCGGCTTTACGGCGTCCATGGTCCTGGCCATTCCGGAAAGGATTTTTCTCATGGTTGTGTGGTGGATCTCCCACAATGTAAATGTGAATCCGGCGCGGGCCGGGGCGGCCCGTGCGGCGCCCCCCCCCCCGCAGGCGGCCGCAGTACAAGTATTATATCTGTTGCAAGCATGACTTGCATTGGAGCTAACCAGGGAAGAGGAGGCGGCGCTGAAGGGCGAACGCGGCGAGATCATGCAGCTTGCGTACAGGATCCTGGCGGCCACCGGCGAGGCCACCGATGCCGAGAGGCTGGTTCCCATAGAGTGGGCCCACCTGTCCGGGGTAAACTACAACACCATAGGCGACGCTGGGGAGGAGTTTCTGTCCCACATCAGCGGGGAGGCCCGGGTCAGGGTCATGACCACCCTGAACCCTATGGGCTTTGACGCGGACAGCGTCGCCAGGTACGGCCTGGGCGAAGATTTCATTGAAAAGCAGGCGTCGATAAGAGATTCCTACGTGGCCATGGGGGTGATCCCGTCCTTCTCCTGCGTGCCCTACGAGATATTTGACATCCCGAGGGAGGGCACCCAGGTGTCGTTTGCCGAAAGCAACGCGGCGATCCACGCGAACTCGGTTGACGGCCTGAAGACGAACAAGGAGAGCGCCTTCAGCGCGCTGGCAAGCGCGATCACGGGCAGCAGCCCGTACTCCTCGATGAGAAGGGGGGACTCCCCGGACCTCACCATCAGTATGAAGGTGGAGGATCCCGACGAGCTCTCGTACGGGATGCTCGGGTTCTTTGCGGGCAAGGTGGCAAACAACTCCGTGAACATCGACGGCCCCGGACGGCTGGACAGGCGGGGCTGCAAGGCCCTGTGCGGCGGCATGGGGACGTCGGGGACGTGCGCAAAATTCAACCTCGGCCGGGGCGACCCGGGCTGCGAGAGGGTGGATTTCGACGGGAGGGAGGCGCAGAAGATCCACGACGAGCTGAACACCGCCGAACGGGGAGACCTGATCACGCTTGGAAGCCCGCAGCTGGGCCTCTGGGAGATCTCCGACCTGGCCGACAGGCTGAAGGGCAGGTCCTTCCGAAAGCGGTGCATGGTGTTCTGCCCCAGGTCCGTAAGGGAGCGCGCCCGGGAGGCCGGATACGCGGGGAGGCTGGAACGCGCCGGGTGCGAGATCCTGTCGGACTGCTGCACCTGCCTGACCCCCCTGATCAGCAGGGACGAGGTGGACTCTGTGACCACGAACAGCATCAAGGGGGCGTACTACCTGAAAAACTCAAACGGGGTGGGCGTGAACCTCAAGCCGCTGTCGCAGATAGTGGAGGACGAGACGGGGTGAGAAAGGTCCTGGTCAGGGGCAGGGCTGAGGGGCGCGTCCTAAAGTCAGGCGACCCGATCAACTTTCTCGGCGCGGTGGACAAGAAGACCGGGAGGATCGAGGACAGCGGCCACGACCTGTTTTCCAAGTCGGTCAGGGGCGCCATCCTTGTCTTCCCCTCGGGCGCCGGCAGCAGCGTGGGGGCCTACACCATATACTCCCTCAAGTCAAACGGGGCCGCGCCGGCGGCGATGGTGTGCGCCAAGGCCGACCTTACGGTGGCCACCGGGTGCGCCCTGACCGGCATCCCGCTCCTGACCGTGTCCGGCGGCGAGTTCTCCTCGCTCAGGACGGGCCAGATGGTGTCCCTGGACACCGACTCCCCCGACCCTATAACCTTCCTTCGATGACGTCCCCGTTGGGCCGCTCCTCCCTGAAGACCGTCCCCTGAAACCTCTCGACCTCCGTCTCCGGCTCCCGCCAGCAGTCGCCCGGCAGCCCGGCCTTCTGGCACGTGTGCTCCAGGAACTCCCGCTCGTCCCACCCGTACTCCGACGGGACCTGCGGCAGCAGCAGCCCCGAGAAGCCCCCGTTCCTCACGATCAGCCCGTCCCTGCCCACCCTGATCTCGCGCAGTAGCCCCTCCGGGCTGCCGGCCAGGATCCTCTCGGGCCGGGTCAGGACGGTGACCTCGAACGTGACGCCGTCCAGGTCCCCCGGCCCCAGCGGCGGAAACCTGGGATCCCTCGTGGCGGCGGCCACCGCGGCGTCCTTGAGCGCGGGGGAGAGCCCCCTGTCCGCCAGCGGGTACCCGATGCACCCCCTCAGCCCCGAGGAGTCGTTGATGGTGACGAACACTCCGGACTTGCCGGAGAACCTCGCGTCAAACCCGCCGTCGGCGCCCGTCCTGCCCCGCTCCATGTGCTCGGAGACCGCGCGCCTTGCGGCCTTTACGAGCAGCCTGCCGTCCTCGAGGGAGACGCGCCTCACAGTTCCCCCTCCGCGAACTCCCGGAGGTTCCTGACGTGCGTCCCCTCCCAGTAGACCTGGCCGCACCGGGCGCACCTCCAAAACCTCTCGTGGAGTTCCAGCACCCCCGGGGGGACGGTCCCGTCGACGTCCCGCCCGCTGGCGGGCCTCGTGACCGAGTTGCGCCGCGTGCACCTGGCCGCGTCGCCGCTCATCTCCGGGCGCCCCTCCCGCAGGCGCCCCAGGACCTCCCGGAGCTGCTCCCCGTCGCAGGTTCCGGCCACCAGCACGGACTCGTGCCCGAGCCCCTGGCAGCGCCCCGCAAGATCCCTGTCCCTGGTCACTATGACCCTCCGCTCGTCCCTAGCGATCCTGACGAGCTCCGCGTCGCCTATGCCCGGGTCGTACCTGGAGTCGTAGCCGAACATGCGCAGCTTCCTAGCGACGCTTCCGAGCATCGCGTCTACGAAGAACCTCGGCCTGCCTGCTCCGTCAGGCATCCCCGCGGCCCACCTCCTTTATCTGGCTCTGGCCGGCGGGGAGGGCCCTGACAAAGTCGTCCATGCCTATCGCCCTGACCGCATCCTCCTCGAGTTTTAAAAATTCCACCCTGATCCGCTTGGCGACTTCGGCCATATCCGACCCGTGCGGCTCGATGACCGCATAGCAGACCGAGGCCCTCTTGACGGCCTCCGGCGGGCCGCACGTGATGGCGTGGCCGTCGTCCCGCCTGATCATCCCCACGGCCAGCCTGAGCGAGGAGATCCTGACGTAGTTGCGCTGCCCCTCTATTGTGAACGAGCCCTTCGGGAGAAACTGCCCGCTCGGGGCCGACTTCTTTACCTGCCCCGGGCTCACCCAGTACGCGCTGAGGCCGTACATCCCCTCCCTCCACGCCCGGCTGAAGCAGACGGTCGCGTGGGCGGCCTCGCTCATGCTGGCCGCCGGCGCGTCGTGGCCGCCCTTGAGGATGAAGAAGGGGGAGCCGAAGATGTCCCCGTGGAACACCCTGTCGTCCTTTCCAAGGCGCTTGCGCACCACCGCGGAGTTCGACGCCGCGTCCCTCCCCCCTATCGCGAGCAGGCCGTCGGTGGTAAAGAACCACCTGTACCTCTCGTACCAGCTCTTCTTCCGTATCTCGGAGACCCGCACGGCCCCCTCCGTCCTGTCGACGCCGTCCAGCCTCTTCCGGGTCTTTTCCATCACCCGCTCGATCGTGCCCACCGCGCCGGATTGTTTCTTTGCCGCGTCAAACAGGGCCGACGCGATCGACTGGAGCGGGGCCCCGTGGTCGACCCGGATCTTCTCGTCGCCCACGACCACCAGCTGGACGCCCCTCTCGCTTCCCAGCATGGCGTTGTTGGCCTCCAGGATGGCCCGGGCGCGCCCGTCCTCGATCGACGTGATCCCGTCCGAGATCATCTGGTAGATCGAGTTTGCTACCGTCGTTATGGCCCCCGCCTTCTCCTTGACTGCGTGGATCGCCCTCTGCTGCTCCGACAGCTGGCTTTCTAGATCCCTGATCCTCTTCTCGGATCCGCTTGTCTGCATCTTCTTGCCCCTCTCCACCAGGCTTTCTGTGAACACCGCGTCCAGGCCGGCGATGAAGCTCTCGGCCGCGGTGCAGTCCCCGCCGTCGGCCCCCAGCCTGAGCGGGACCGCCTCTGTCTTGTCTCCCCGGATTATGGCCGGCTCGTGCCTTCCCGCCGCCACGTCGGCCACCACCGACATGGTGGTCGCGCAGATCCGGCCCGCGTCCCCGTCCGAAAGCCGGCTTCCGGCGGTCTTCGGGTCCACCCCCGCGATGCCGAATATGCCCTCGACGTACCTCTTTGGGAGCCCCATCGTCCTGCCGAGCCACTTTGCGGCTGGCAGGTCCGTCAGCCTCATGGGGGCAAAGTCGGCCTCAGAGGCATCGAGGGCGTCCAGCCCGTTCTGCGGGGGAGGCGCGTATTCCAGGCCCACCCCGAGCTTCCTGTGCCGCACGTCGATCGAGTGCTGCAGCGCGAGGATCTTCATCTGGCCGTTGCACAGTATGATGTTCCCGTCCCCGAAGAACTCGCCCACGACGACGAACTCCTTGCCGAACCCGGCGAAGGTGAGGTATGCCACGCGTTCGGACCCCACCTGGCCCACCTCCTTCAGCTTCAGCCGCAGCAGGTCACTGCGCAGCCTCTTTTGCAGCCTGTTTGGCTCGATCTGGTCGATCTTCACGGACGTCAGCCATATGCCGAACGTGGTGACCATCATGAATACGTCGTCCTTCTCGGTGTGGTGGAGCTTGAACAGCACGCTGTCCCTGCTGATGCCGTAGATGTTGCTCACGTAGTAGTCCCGAACCCTGTCTGAGATCTGGTCTACCAGGTACCTGAGTTCTATCCCCGCAAGAGCCATGCCCATCTGCCTCGTGTATAAAACCATGCCCCGCCCGGTTTATGCACGTTTTGCTAGCCAAAGATTTTAAACAAGGCTAGCATGAGTCATCCTAGAAATTTACTTGGCAAGATTCAAAAAAAAGAAGTCCAAACCCACCCCCGACCCCGCGGATCTAAAAAAAGCCCCCGGCGATGAGGGGAGCGCTGGGACCCCTGAGCCTAGCCAAGAAAAGGCCGCGCCCGACGTCGCGCCCCCCGCCGGGCCGGCCGACTTCCAGGCCGAGAAAAGCGAGAAAGACAGGAAGCTGAACAGGCTGTTCTGGCTGCGCGTGGGCCTGGCAGTCATTGCGGGGACCGCGGCGACCTTCATATTCGAGGACATAGAGGGGGAGGAACGGAGGTGGGCGTCCATCGCCTTCATGATAAGCGTGTTCATCGTGACGATCTTCATCGCAAAGGGGATGGAGATGCAGCTGCCCGCGTCCGACAGGAAGAAGATCGTGACGCAGGGCATAGGAAGCTACATCTTCATCTACCTCTTCGTGTGGATCGTGTCCTACACGCTGGTCAACGCCGGGAACGCGTCGGCCGGGATCCCGTCCCCCCTGACATGACGGGCGCCGGCTTGCCCAAGTGGGGCTTCAAGACTCCCGGGATCCCCGACGGGGAGTTTGAGCGCTCCGAGAAGGTCCCCATAACCAAGGAGGAGGCAAGGGCCATCCAGATCAGCAAGGCAAGGCTCCGTCCGGGCCAGACCGTATACGACATCGGCTGCGGGAGCGGTTCCGTGTCGGTGGAGGCCGCCCTGCAGGTGGAGGGTTCGGGAAGGGTCATCGCGGTGGACCACGATCCCGGCGCGGTCGAGCTGACCAAGAGGAACCTGGATAGGTTCTCGCTGTCCAACGTCTCGGTGGTCCTCGGGGACGCCAAGGAGCGGATCCCGGGGCTGGAGCCGGCCGACGCGATATTTGTGGGCGGGACGGGCGGCGACACGAGGGACATAGTGGAGCTGTGCCACGGCAGGCTGAAGGCGGGGGGGAGGATAGTGCTGGGCGTCATCCTGATCGAGACGCTGCACGCGGTCCTTCGGGCGCTGGAGGAGCTCGGCTTTGACGCCGTGGACGTCACCCAGATCACCGTGGCGAAGGGCAGGAAGACGTCCACCGGGACCATGATGCTTGCGAGAAACCCCGTCACGATAGTCTCCGCGACCAGGGCCTGACCTAGATTTTTAACTGTGCCTGTTGCACACATCCCCATGGCCGAACTGATCGGGGTCGGCGTGGGCCCGGGAGACCCCGACTTGCTAACGGTAAAGGCGGTGAACGCCATACGCAACGCCGACGTCATAATGTGCCCGGCCTCCAAGGAGGACAGGCCCAGCATCGCGCTGTCCGTGGTGTCCTCGCTGATCGACAGGTCGAGCCAGGAGGTGGTCAAGCTGGTCTTCCCGATGACGAAGGACAGGGGGGTCCTGGAGTCGACCTGGAAGCGGAACGCCGGGGTGATGGCCGGCAAGGTCCTGGCCGGCAAGAACGTGGTATACATCACGGTGGGCGATCCGTACCTGTACAGCACCTGGATCTACATGCACAGGGACATCGAGGAGAACCACCCGGAGATAAGGCAGAGCGTCGTCCCGGGCATAGTCTCCATGTTCACGTTTGCGTCAAAGGTGGGCGTCAGCATCGCCGAGGGCGCGGAGAAGGTCTCGATAATCCCGTCATGCTACGACCTCTCGTCGGTCAAGGAGATAGCGAGGAACTCCGAGACGATGGTCTTTCTCAAGGACGGGAGGTACTTTGACCGGGTAATCGACGTCCTGAGGGAGGCCGGGTTCGGCGACGACTCCGTCTTCGCCATAGGGCAGGACCTCGGCACCGAGCACGAGATCATAAGAAAGCTCACGCTGGGCCAGGTGAACGACGGGACGCTTACCACGAAATACTTTTCGATCCTGGTGGTAAAGCGTGCCTAGCGTCTTCTTTGTCGGGTGCGGGCCCGGGGATCCCGAGCTGATAACGGTGAAGGCCAAGAAGCTGATCCAGAAGGCCGACGTCGTCGTCTTCTCGGGATCCCTGATCCCCGAGCCCGTGCTGAAGCTGTGCAGGAAGGGGGAACTCCACGACGCCTCGGGCATGGTCAGGGAGGAGATCTTCGACCTGCTGTACGGCAACGCCAGGAAGGGCAGGCTCGTGGTGAGGCTGCATGACGGCGATCCGTCGATCTACGGCGCGATAAGGGAGCAGATGGACGGCCTGGAAGAGAAGGGGATAAGCTCGGTGGTCGTGCCCGGCGTCACCGCGTTCCTGGCCTCCGCCGCGGCCCTGGGAACCCAGCTCACGCTGCCAGGCGTCACGCAGACCATAATAGTCACGAGGGCGGAGTCCAGGACCAAGGTCCCCAAGCGCGAGAGGATCGCCGAGCTTGCAAGGCACCGGGCCACGCTGGTCTTCTACCTTAGCGTGCACCTGGTGGCGGACCTGGTCAGGGAGGCGCTGGCGGGGGGATACCCCGAGTCCACTCCCGTCGCGGTGGTGTACAGGGCAAGCTGGAAGGACCAGCAGATCGTCAGGGGCACGCTGTCCTCGATCGCCGGGAAGGTGAGGGAGCAGAAGATCACGCGCACCGCGGTCGTGATAGTCGGGGACGTGGTGGATCCCAAGTCCTACGAGCACTCCAGGCTGTATGACAAGACGTTCAGCCACGGGTACCGCAGGGCCAAGGTCAGGCGGTGAAGCGTCCGGCCCTGCTCCTGATCCCCAGCCTTGCCAGGTCCCTCTCGAGCTCCCGCGCGTCCCCGCTGGTATAGACCCGCAGCCCGGCCCGGCCCGACTCCCCGATCCTTCCCGCCACCTCGGCGGCCACCGACTCGGCCGGGTCCAGGAACCCCACTCCCGGAAACTCCGACTCCAGGAGTGGCCTCAGGAACGGCAGGTGGGTGCTCGAGAGCGTCGCCGCGTCGATGCCGCCGTCCCGGATCCTCTTTCCTAGCGCTGCCCTGATCTCGCCCCTGCACCGGGCCTCGTCGGTCAGGAACGCGCCGTCCTCCACCAGATCCACCAGCGGGGACGCGTTGATCCTGTGCACCGTCGTCCCCGCCGGCAGGCGCTGCCGCGCGATGTAGTCGGCCATCCCCCTGCTGGCCACGGCGGCCCCGGTCCCCAGCACCGCGATGTTCCCGGTCGCGGAGGCGCGGGCCGCCTGCCTTACCGGCGGGAACACCCCGATCACCCCCTCGCCGCACCCCAGCACCAGCGAGGGCGTGTTCGACGCCATCACGATGACGTCCGGCGCGAACTCCTCGCGCAGCGCCCTCACGGTCCTGCCTATGATCCTGCCCAGCTGCCGCCGTGACTTGTTGCCGTACGGGAAGTTCTCCCGGTCCGCAAAATAGACGATCTCGCACCTCGCGGCGGCCCGGATTGCCCTGATCACGGACAGCGAGCCCAGCCCCGAGTCAAACACCGCCACCCTGGCCATGGGTCACGCACGCGGCCCCTCCTAATAGTTTGTTAGCTAAATTTAGCCCCAAGTTGATCTAAATATACACCGTTCATTAAGAGCCAACTCCGGCAGTACCAGGCATGCCAAATTTCGACAAGACTTGGGCTCGACAAGAGACCCAAAGCGTAACTGGCAAACTACGTGATGCAGTAAAGCCTCAGGGCGCACTGAAACCCAGAATACAGACCGCAGTCAACAAGCTCCAGGTCCAGATATCCAAGATGGACTCCATGCTCGGGAAACTGCACGAGAGGGACTCGCAGCTCTTCCAGAGAATCGTGACTGCCATGCAGCAGCACGACACCAGCACGAGCAGGGTGCTGTCAAACGAGCTGGCCGAGATCCGCAAGGTCACAAAGATGCTGGGCAATGCAAGGATGTCGCTGGAACAGGTCCAACTACGGCTGACGACCATTCACGACCTTGGCGACGCCATGGTGGCAATCGGGCCCGCTATGTCCACGATGAAGGGACTAAAGTCATCGCTGGGACGGTTCATGCCGGAGGCGGACTCGGAACTGAATTCCATGACGCAGACGCTCAACGGCCTGATGATGGACTCGCTTGCCGGCGACTCGTTCAGCATGGACTCGGACATATCGAGCGAGGAGACGGACAAGATCCTGCAGGAAGCATCCGCAGTGGCAGAGCAGCAGATCGGGGACAAGTTCCCGTCTGTACCCTCCCAAACCGGACTCTCGTCCCAGTCTTCCTCTACGTTTGAGTAGGGGCGGGACGACGTCCGTCTTTTTTGGCCAAACTCGCGCGCGGGGCCTCCGGGCTGGCCACCCGCGGCGCTATCCCCAGGCCTTTTCCTTGAAGGTCCACTTCTTGTTCAGGACGTAGTTCCCCGCGGCCGCGGCGAGGACGGCGACTACCAGCGCTGCCGGGTACGATAAGGCGTGCTGGTCCACCAGGTGGTACACCATCCCGAGCTGGACCAGCGCCCCGAGCGAGCTGAACAGCACGAACTTCCCGTACTGCCCGACGGTCCTGCCCGGCGCGAAGTCCCTGTCGCCAAACGTCCACGTCTTGTTGAGCAGGAAGTTAGTCGTCATCGACGCCCCGATTCCCACCAGGTTCGCGTGGAGGTACCACAGGTCGGAGGCCCCCGCAAACAGCAGGGAGAGCAGGAAGTTTACCGCGAAGCCGATGGCCCCCACCGTGTAGAACCTGGCCGCCTTTGAGAGGAACTTCACGGAGTTGCGCCTGTCGTCCTTCTCGGCGGCCTTGCCGAACTTGTACAGCCTCCAGACGGATTTTATGTAGTCCGAGACGGTCGAGGGGCTCAGCTTGCTAGAGCCCCGGGCCCTGTCCTCGAACGTGTACGGGATCTCCCTCACGTCGAGCCCGCTCTTCTTTACCAGTATCTCCAGGAGGATCTTGTAGCCTATGGCGTCGAAGTTGATCCCCTTGATGATGTTCCTCCTGAACACGAAGAACCCCGACATCGGGTCGGTCGGCTTGACCCCCAGCCCCTTCTTGGCGATCCACGTCGCGACCCTGCTCATGATCTTCCTTTTCATGGGCCACTCGCGGATATTGCCCCCGCGGATGTACCTCGAGGCCACCACCAGGTCGCACTGGTACTGCCGCAGGGCCTCGACCATCTTGGGGATGACCTGCGGGGGGTGCGACAGGTCGCTGTCCATGACCACTATCGTGTCGCCCGTCGCGTGCTGGATCCCGTTGAGCACCGCGGAGCTCAGCCCCCGCTTTGCCGTCCTGTGGATGACGTCGACCGTATAGTCGGCGAGGCTCTTGACCGTCTTCAGGTAGTCCTCCACGATCCTCCCGGTCCCGTCAGGCGAGCCGTCGTCGACCACTATGGTCTGGGTGACCAGGTTTTTGGGCAGGTTCTCCTTGATCGACTTTAACACGGCCAGGATGTTCTGCGACTCGTTGTACGTGGGGAGTATGATCGACACCTGCGCGTCTCTGGTGGCCACCGGCATTGATCCTAACAGAAAAACATGTGGTTATTAGTTTTTGGTGGGGCAATAGTTGAGGAGGTGCTCAAGCTTAGTTGCGGCTTGGGCCGCGGGCGCCCGGCCTCCCGCGGCCCAGGCGGTGCGCGGGGCGGCCCGCGCGCCTCACGGGAACGCGGTGCCCTCGGCCAGTACCGAGCCGATCTCGGAGATCTTGATCCTCCTCTGCTCCATGGAGTCCCTCTGGCGCAGCGTGACCGTCTGGTCCTCGAGCGTCTGGTGGTCCACCGTCAGCGCAAACGGCGCGCCGACCTCGTCGAGCCTCCTGTACCGCCTTCCGACGGCCCCCGAGTGGTCCAGGAACGAGTCGAACCTCCTCTTTATCTGCGAGTGGATCTCGTCTGCCTTCTCCTTCAGCCCGTCCTTCTTCACCAGCGACAGCACGCCCGTGTGCACCGGGGAGAGGTACGGCCTCAGCGACAGGACGTGCCGCTCGTGCTCCCTGTCGTCCACGAGGGAGTGCTCGAGGATGGTGTACAGGCTCCTGTCTATCCCCATCGAGATCTCGAAGACGTGCGGCAGCACCTTCTGGTCGCCGTCCATCACCTCGAACTTCTCCTTGCTCTTGCCCGCGTGGTGGGACAGGTCGTAGTCCGACCTATAGTTGCACGCCACGAGCTCAAGCCAGCCGATCGAGGTCTCGACCTCGAGGTCAAAGGACACCTCGGCGTAGAACGCCTTTTCCTTGTCCCCCAGCTTCCTGAACCTGCTCCTCGCCGTGTCGATCCCGGTCTTGTCGTAGAACTCTTCCAGTATCCCGAGGTAGTACGCGACAAACTTGTTTGGGACCATGCCGGACTCCACGGCCTCCCCGCAGGTCACCTCCGCCAGCCCGTCCTCCCCGTGTATCCTGATCACCGTGTCGCGCACGCCGTGAAACCCCCTTATCATGTCGAGTTTCTGCGGGTTGCAGAACACCTCTATCTCCGCCTGGTAGAACTCGCGCAGCCTCAGCAGGCTCTGCCTCGGTGATATCTCGTTCCTGAAGCTCTTTCCCACCTGGGCGATCCCCAGGGGGAGCTTCCCGCGCATGGTCTTGAACAGCCTTGGAAAGTCCACGAAGATGGACTGGCACGTCTCCGGCCTGAGGTACGCGACCTCCTCGTCGGGGCCGATGCCCACCTTGAACATCATGTTGAACTTCTTGGCGGCGCCGAACTCCCCGCCGCATTTCTGGCACCTTATCCGCTCCTTCCTTATCGCGTCGTCAAACTCCTCCAGGGCCGCGCTCTCGGGAATCTCTATCCCCGCCACCTCCGCGATCATCCGGTCGGCGCGGAGCGTCGACCCGCACTGTGCGCATTTCACGATCGGGTCGGCAAAGCTTGTCAGGTGCCCCGACGCCTCAAACACCGACTTCGACATGATCTGCGAGCCGTCGATCTCGAGCATCCCGTCGCGCCTGACGAGCTCCCTCCTCCACAGCTCGAGGAACTTGTTTTTCAGGCCCACGCCGGACGGGCCGTACTCCCAAAACCCCGCCTGCGCGTCCCCGTACACCCCGCAGCTGGGAAAGTAGAACCCGCGTTCGAGCGCGAGCTTCATCACGTCCTCGTAGGCCATGCCTCAGGCCAGCTCCCTCGCCTTTCTTATGTTGCCAAAGTCGTCCCTGACGTCGTCGATCGGAGTCTCGAGTATCACCGGGATGCCGTTCTTGTTTGCCGTCCTTATCACGGCGGCGAGGCCCTCCTCGCCGATGCCCCCGAGGCCGATGTGGTAGTGCCTGTCGAGGTTGCAGCCAAGCTCCCCCCTGGCGTCGTTGAGGTGGATTATCTTCAGGTGCCTCATCCCCACCAGCCTGTCAAACTCCGCAAACGTGTCCCTCACGCCCTGCTCGGTCCTCAGGTCATAGCCCGCGACAAACGCGTGGCACGTGTCCAGGCAGACGCCGAACCTCCCCTCCGGCCCCAGCTGGCCGAATATCTCCGCGAGTTGCTCGAACTTCGAGCCGACCGAGTTCTTCTGCCCGGCGGTGTTTTCCAGCAGGATCATCACGTCTGCCTCGGTCCGCCCCGCCTCCGTGAGCCCCCGCACGAGGCGGCGTATCCCCCCCTCCTCGCCCGTGCCCAGGTGGCTCCCCAGGTGCGTCACCAGGTACGGGATGCCCAGCTGCCCGCACCGTTCCACCTCGCCCACGATGGTCCTGACCGACTTTTCAAAGCCGTCCTCCTTCGGGGTGGCCAGGTTGGGCAGGTACGGCATGTGGGCGCACGTCGCCATCCTGTCAATCCCGCTGGCCTCCAGCTTCGCCCTGAATTCGGACACGTCCCCGTCGGTGAGGGCCTTTGCGTGCCAGCCCCTCGGGTTCCTCGTGAAGATCTGGAACGCGGAGCAGCCCCTTTCAACCGCGTTGTCCACGGCCCTGTCGATAGAGCCCGAGATTGAGACGTGGCACCCGACCTGCATGGTTGACCGTACTTCCTAAACATAATTTAAACCAGCATCCGCGGGCCGAAACCAGACTTTTAAGTGAATGGTGCAGAACAGTACCATGCTCGAATTGGGCCAGGACGAGATGGCAAAATACCCGTTCCTGGCGGACGCCGGGCAGTACCTCAAGGACAAGGGGTTCCGCCTGGAGCAGTTCGGGACGGATCCGGACCTGAAGATGCTCGTCGACAGGGCCTTCGAGAGGATCCGCGCGGCCGCAGACGGCCAGGTATACGGGTCCGACCTGGTCAACGACCAGGCCTCGAAGGAGTCCGTGCTGCCGAGGGAGGTCTTCTCGTTTCTTCTTGCCATAGTCCTGCTGAAGCTGTGCGGCATGGCCACGCTCGTGCGGCGGTTCGCGCTTGCGGAGGCGCGGCGCGCCGAAAGGTACCTGGAACGGGACCTGGCAGACGTGCGCGACGAGTCCAAGAAGGAGCTCGCGATACGGATAATCCACGACCTCTTCTCGGTCAGGGTAAGCAAGCAGGACGGCTTTTTCGTGATGCCGGTCCCCGACTACCTCAAGCACTCGGTTCACTTCCACGAGCGGGTCTGGAAGCTCGTCAACAGGCACGTCGACGGCGGCATGGTGTTTCTCAACCCGCACGAGACGGTCAGGCTGATCAGGAAGGAGCTGGGCATCTACATAAGCTCCAAGATCAACGGCGCCGCGACGCCCGGGATGATCCCCGGCCTCGAGGGGCACGTGGGCATGCTGGTCACCATCTCGAAGAGGTTCGCGGCCGCCCCGGTGGCCACCGGGGAGTACCCGCCGTGCATAAAGCACGCGATCGGGGTGCTCGAGAAGGGGGAGAACCTGCCCCATTCCGGAAGGTTCATGCTCGCGACGTTCCTGCTTGCCAGGGGGCAGTCGGTCGAGCAGATCGCGCCCCTGTTCAAGAACGCGCCGGACTACAGCGAGAAGATCACCCTCTACCAGCTCAACCACCTGGCGGGGGGATCGGGAAGCGGGACGCGGTACTACTGCCCGTCGTGCGAGAAGATCAAGACGCAGAACCACTGCTATGCGGTCCCCGAATGCGACGGCATCACGTCGCCCCTCAAGTTTGCGGGGAAGAAGGGCCATGCGGGGTAGCGAGGCCAGGTTCCTGGAAGCCTCCTTCAAAAAGTACTACTTTGACCACTTTGACCTGGTCTGCGTCCCGGACAGCACGCCCGAGCGCGAGTTCGGGTACCAGAAGTTCGGTTCCGGCATGACACGCCACATATCGCTCAAGGACGACCGCGAGCTGCGCCTGCTGCTGATGAAGAACGTCCCCTCCGACGTCTACTGCTCCAACGCCCGCTACCTGTTCCCGAACATGCCCATGAGGGAGAAGGAGTGGAAGGGCGCCGACCTCATCTTCGACATCGACGCGAAGGACCTGGATCTGGACTGCAGGGCGGGCCACACCGCGGCCCTGTGCAACGACTGCGGCGGCGCCTCCGCCCCCGGGCCGCGGTGCCCAAAGTGTGGCTCGGCGAGGCTGGAGCCCAGGTCCCTCCCCTGCAAGGACTGCATCGGCGCGGCAAAGGCCCAGGTCAGGGGCCTCGAGGAGATCCTGGTCGGGGACCTCGCGGCCGATCCGGACGACATCCGCGTCTATTTCTCGGGCAACGAGGGCTTCCACGTCTACGTGCACAACTCCGGGTTCTACGAGAGCGGCTCCATGGAGAGGTCCGAGCTGGCAGACTATATCATGTTCAGGGGCCCGGTCCCGGAGACCTTTGGCATGAAGAAGAGCAGGCCTGACAGGGCATCGTTTCCCGAGATCGGCGAGCGCGGGTGGCGGGGCAGGTTTGCCAGGGAGGCCTTCGGTTCCAAATCGAGGCGGCCGAAGGCCATATCGGAACTGGTCGCGGCCGGCTACCAGTCCTTCCAGGGCACCCTCGACGGCCTCTCTGCCAAGATGGGCATCAGGATCGATCCCGGCGTGACCATGGACATCCACAGGATATTCAGGCTCCCCGGCTCGATAAACAGCAAGAGCGGCATGTCCAAGATCCCCTGCAAGGATCTCGACAGCTTTGATCCGTACGTAGATGCGGCCCTGCTCTCCGACGAGACGGTGGAGGTGAGCGCAAGCTGCCCCCGGTTCAGGCTGAGGAACAAAAAGTTCGGGCCGTACGAGGACGAGGTGGCGACGGTGCCGACATATGCCGCCGCGTACATGATTTGCAAGAAACTGGCCAAAATCCCCTAAATTTGCATGATGCGGGTTTGAAACGGCCAAGATCTGGCCGGCCGCCGGCTCCCGGAAGGGGCGCCCCGCCGCGTCGTGCTGGTAAGACATTAATTTGCCAAACCACAACAAACGTTGGTTTTGTATAGCGCCGCTACTGACAAGCAAGCTCCGCCACCCGACGCGGGCAAATACATACGCATAGGCATAGTCGCGCTGATTGCCATAGTCATATTCACCGTTGCCGCCAACCAGGCGGTCATCCTCTCCATGAACTTTACCGAGTTTGGCGAGCAGTTCGCAAAGCCGCTCTACTACACCCTGGCGTCAAGCGTGATACTGGCGGCGATATCCCTCGTCCGGGTCAACGTGGCGGGCAGGTCCTCGATCTTCTGGTACGGGATCAACGCCATGATAGGGTTCATCGGGAGGGGCGGCCAGCAGGCGGTCTCCTCGAACATCCCCAGCCTGGGGGACTACAAGCTCGGCCCCGTGCAGTTCGTCGTCTGGCAGGTGACCAAGATCCTCCTGTTCGGGGCGTTCTTCGCGAACATCATGTTCGGCTTTGCGGCGATGGAGTTCTTTGGCGGGAACAGCCTCGGGATAGAGAGCCTGCCGACGCTGTTCACGCTGCCCTTCGTGCAGCCCCCGATCGACCCGTCCAACGCGGCGGACACCGTGATCCCGATGATCCCGGTGCTGGTGATCCTGATACCGCCCATACTGGCTGCGATAGGCCTGAGGCTGGTCCTGTACGTGGGCGTCCACAGGATCATCGGCGTCATCACCTCGTACATGAAGGACTCCCGCGAGGGGCAGCCGCGCTACCTCAACTACGTCTCCACGATCGAGGCGCTGGCCGGGATAGGCGTGATCTGGGCCGGGTTCAACCTGTTCTTCACCAACCAGATAGACTACAACACCAAGTACGTGATAGCCGGCGTCCTGGTCATAGGGTTCGCCCTGATCGGCTTCTCGGTGGTCGACAGGCTGCGCGCCCGGGTCCTGACCCACATGTTCAAGCGGGACGTCTACATCAGGTTCCTGACGATCATCGTGATCGCGATCATCGTGTTTGCCATCGTGGAGGTGAACAGGAGCATCGCGGACGCCAAGAAGGTCGAGTTCCTGGGCCCGTACACCGCGCAGCAGATAGGCGTGAACAGGCACCTGGGCCAGTTGGACCAGGTCGTGCAAAACGTCCACGACGTCGAGCTGCAGTCGATCTCCCCGAACAACATAGACAGGTACGTAGGCCAGAACAGCGACGTGCTCGACGTGGTCAGGGTGTGGGACTGGGAGGCCGCGTTTGCCAAGCTAAAGCCGGAGATCGGCCTGATACCCTATGTCGACTTTGAGGACAACGACATCCTCCGCTTCAACAACACCCTGTACTGGACGGCCTCGATGAAGCCGATACTGCCCACCGCGGTGAGCGCGGAAAACCAGTGGTATAACGAGCACTTGGTGTACACGCACGTCCCCGAGGGGTTCCTGACGCTGGAGGCCACCGACGGCCAGATCGTGGACAGCAGCGAGTTCTTCAAGCAGCGGGAGATCTACTACGGCGAGGGCGGGCTCTTCGAGTCCACCTGGTCGGGATACCCGACCCAGCGCGAGACCAGCGCGGAGCTGGGCGGGGCGGCGTACGACGGGGACGGGGGCCTGGACATAGCCCCGCCGCTGAGCTGGATCTTCGAGCCCAACTTCCTGCTCTCGTTCCCCACGGAGCCGGTCCACATCATGCGGTACAAGGACGTCAACGACAGGATGGAGGCGCTCTACCCGTACTTCCTTTACGACCTGTTCGGCAGGGAGCTCGACTCCCTTCCCGTTACCGACGGCGAGAACTCCTACTGGCTGATCCCGCTGATCATCGGCTTTGACACGCACAACGTCCCGTGGTCGATAGGAAACCCGTACCTCCGCCTGGTGGGCTACGCCCTGGTGGACTCGCACGACGGCGGCATACAGCTGCTGAAGACGGGCGACGACTTTTTCACCGAGATGTTCGCCAACCAGTACTCCAAGCAGTTCGTCCCGATACCCGCGTGGCTCGAGGAGCAGATCAGGTACCCCGTCGAGCTGTTCAACTGGAAGACTGAGATGTACAACATCTACCACGTGACCGACGCCGAGACCTTCATCCAGGCCAACGAGTTTTACGAGATCCCGACGGGCCTCGAGACGTACTATGTCGAGGCAAAGCCGATAGGCTTTGAGCAGACCGAGTTCCTGGGCCTGCTGTCCCTGGAACTCAAGGGCTCCCAGGGGAGGAACCTTGCCGGGTACATGGTGGTCGAAAACGACCTGACCAACCTCGGGAACATGCAGTTCTTCGAGGTGCCGCTCAACTCCACCACCAAGCTGATAGGCCCGACGGCCGTCAGGGAGGCGCTGGACAGGGACCCGGAGTTCGCCCAGCTCAAGACGCTGCTGAGGAACCCCAGGATCGGCGACAACATACTGTACAGGGTGGGGGAGCACGACGTCTACTTCATTCCCGTCTACACCGCGGGCGCCGGCGGCGTGGTGGCCCAGCTGGGCACGATCGCCGCGGTGGGCGCGGCGTTCACCGGGGAGTACTACGTGGGCCTGGGCAACACCCAGGAGGAGGCGTTCGAGGCGTACCTGAAGAAGGTCTCGGGGATCGTGGCCCCGTCGGCATCGGCCGAGGAGGTCCAGACGCTCGGCAAGGTGGACAGGATCAACATCGTCAGGTCGTCGTTTACGGACGAGGGGATCGAGATACTGGAACCCACGTCGATCCAGGTGCCGCTGTCGTTCAACGAGGGGGAGATGTTCTTCTTCACGGAGAACGACAGGGGCGACACGGAGTCGTTCCTGGCCCAGTTCATCGCGGACTTTGTAAAGCCGAGGAGCGAGCACGTGTTCCTGTGGGAGGACGAGGACGGCCTCAACATCGGGACCATAGTGGTGCGCGACGGGATACCGGAGATGCACTACGTCTCGATCGAGGTAGGCGACTAGTTGCTGCTGGTAGTCGACAACGGCTCGGCATACACCGGGGACCTGGCCGGGTTCCTGGGCCGGCGGGGGATCCCGTTCGAGAGGCGGGATCCGGGCTCCCTGGATCCCCGGTCCCTGGGCGGCTTTGACTCCTTCATCCTCTCCGGGCGCAGGCGCAACGACAAGAGGACCAACATGGTCAACTCCCGGGCGGTCCTGCACGCGGTCGAGTGCGGCAAGAAGCTGCTCGGGATATGCTACGGCGCGGAGATGCTGGCGCTGGCGCTGGGGGGGACGATAAGGAGGTCGGCGGCGCCCCGGAGGGGGGGCCAGAAGGTCACCGTCCTCAGGCCAAACCCGCTGTGTGCCGGCGAGGTCGACGTCTTTGAGAGCCACGCGTTTGAGATCTCGGCCCTGCCCGGGCGGCTGGTCCCGATTGCCGCGTCCGGCGACTGCGAGCACGAGATGATCCGGTACGGCCGCAGGCCGATATTCGGCACCCAGTTCCACCCCGAGATGTCCGCAGACGGCCGCAGGATGATAGAGCGCTTCTGCCGCCTATGATATTAATAACTCCGCGGGGCTCAACCCGGTGTGGAACCGTCCGAACACGAGCTCCTCCTGCCGCTGGTGGAGGAGGAGAACCCGTGCCTGCCGCTGCCGATCAACGTGGTCTCTAGGTACTGGAACGTGGAGATGCCGATGGCCGAGGCGGCCGCCAACGCCAAGAGGTATCCCGGCTTTGCGGGAAGCATCCTGATCGAGGGGATCGAGCTTGCCGAGAGGCACGGCCTGGCGTGCAGGATCGTCCACTCTACGCTGCCCGGCCTGAAGAAGGCGGTGGACGCGGGGGTTCCGCCCATAGTCATACTTCCCGGGATCCCGGAGATCACCCAGCACGCCTCCGTGGTCTCGGGATATGACGACGGCGCCGTCTTCCACTACGTCCAGAAGGGGGCCGAGGGGGGCCAGCGGCAGGAGGGCGCCATCCCACACGGCGTCTTTGACAGGGAATGGTCCGAGGACGGGCGGCTGATGATGGTCCTGGCGCCGCCCGGCACGGTCTCGGCACTAGGCTTGGACGGGCCAGACGCCGACGCAAACAGGCTGTGCCTGGCCTCAGAGCGCCAGAACATCCAGAAGGACCACACCGCGGCGCTCGGCTCGCTGAAGAAGGCGCTGGAGCTGAGCCCCACAAACCCCACGGCGCTGCAGATGTTCGGCGCGATGCTGAACGAGCACGGCTCGGGCGGCTGCGTCGAGTTTTACGAGAGGTGCCTCGACGTCAACGGGCGATGCTACCTCGCGTACAACGGGCTTGGAAACTACTACCTGAAGGCCGGCAAGTTCGACGCCGCGGAGTCCTTTTACACCAAGGCGATCGAGACCAACCCCAAGAGGTCCGCCAAGATCTACAAGAACCGGGCGTACCTGAGGGAGAAGCAGGGGAAGAACTCCCAGGCAAGGGACGACCTGAAGACGTACCTCAAGATGTCCCCCGGGGCCCGGGACAGGGGCGCGATAGAGCAGGCCGTGCGGGAGCTGTAGGCGGCGGGCCGGGGGTCCCTGCTAGGTATTTATGGTTGGCCAGCAGGACAACCCCCGTGTCCGAGGAGAAGGGAAGGAGGTTCCTGGAGCTTGTCAACGAGCAGAACGGCCTGCAGCTGCGCATGGTCGGCAGCCTGGCGAGGCTGGTCCGGTCTGGCTGGGACTCGGCGGAGATCAGGGCCGAGCTGGAATCCCTCGTGGAGAGGCACGCGGAGATCACCAGGGAGATCAACTGCCTGGACGGCGGCTCCCTATAGCGCAGAGTCCACCATCAGCGCGATGAACAGCACGGCCAGGTAGGGGCTCGAGAACTTGAAGAGGGTCCACGAGGCCCTCTCCATGGGCCTTGCGACCACCCATAGCGACAGGGCCACCATCAGCGCCCCTGACGCCAGCGCGGTCCACAGGTACACGGAGCCCACCGCGGACCCCCCAGCCTCCGTGGCCAGGAAGAACGGCACGACCGAGAACAGCACCATCACGAGGGTCGACCCGGCGATCGCCCTGGCAGAGGTCTTCTCGGACTGGACCGCGGTCAGCATCGGGACGTCCACCTTGTTGTAGTCGTCCTTGAAGTGGAGCGTCAGAGCCCAGATGTGCATTGGGATCCAGATGAAGACCAGGCCGGCCATCGCGAGCCCCATGGTCCACAGGTCCGACGTGCCCACCGCGACCCACCCTATCATGGGCGGGGATCCCCCGCACAGGCCCCCGAGTATTATGTTAGTCCTGGAGCTGCGCTTCAGCGCGTAGGAGTAGACCAGCACGTTGTTCAGCAGCCCAAAGGCTATGAACGCGGCGGCCCACGCCCCCTGCTCCGGCGTGGTGGTAAGCGAGAGCCCGAGCGCCAGCGCCAGCGAGATTCCCGCGAGCGCCAGCCCGAAGTTCCTCGCCTTTTCGGCCGGGTGGATCCTCTTGGAGGGGAGCGGCCTCTTCTTGGTCCTCTCCATCACCGCGTCGATGTCCCTGTCGTGGTAGTTCGTCAGGGTGTTGGCGGCGGCGGAGCCGGCCGCGACCGAGAACAGCATGAGGCCCCAGGTGGCAGGCGAGATGTCGACGCCGTGGATGTTGGAGGCGGTCAGGGCGGCGCCAAACGCGGTGAATACCAGCAGGTACCAGATCTTGGGCTTTGTCAGCTCGTAGTATACGGCGATTCGGGACTCGGACTTTTGTCGCTGCACTACTCTTCACCCTCCTTGGCGGGAATATATGGCATTGTTTTCTCGCGGGACTTCATCTCTATAAATGACTCTGAGGACTGGACTCCCTGGATCCTGCCTATCCTCTCGGACACGATCTTGTGCATCTGGTCCAGCGACTTTGAGTACATGGTGACCAGGATGTCGAACCTGCCCGTGACCTCCACCACCTCCCTGACCCCGTCGATCTTGAAGAGCTCCTCTATTATGTGGTCCCTCCTCTTGGTGTCCATGTTTATGCCGGTAAGCGCCTTGACGGTGTAGCCGAGCTCGCTGTCATTGACCACGATCGTGAAGCGCTCGATCAGCTTCCTCTTAACCAGCCGCTTGACCCTGGAGTAGATTACCGACGAGTTCACGTCGATCTTCTTTGCAAGCTGCGGCACCGAGATCGAGGCGTCGCGCGAGAGCTCCGACAGGATCTGCAGGTCGAGCTCGTCTATCTTCGCCGTTTAGAACACCTAGTCATTATGGTTTTCTGGATCTTATAAAGCTATTATTGTAAAAATTACAACAAATCCCTAGATTTTGCCCTTTTTGTAAAGCAGCTCTGCCAGCAGCACTGCGCCCTTTGCCGATCCCATCTTTTTGTTGTGGGAGAACAGCATGTATTTCAGGCCGTTGTCGAAGAGCTCCTCCTTTTCCACCCTTCCGATGGAGGTGGTCATGCCGTCGCCCACGTCCCTTTCCATCCTGGGCTGGGGCCTGGTCGGGTCGTCGTGGAACGCGTAGTACATTTCCGGGGCCGACGGCAGTCCCGACACGGAGATCTCCCTGTTGTACGTGTCGTAGGTGTCCCTTGCCAGCTCCGGGTCGATCTCCCTCTCGGTCTCCACGAACACCGATTCGGTGTGCCCGTCTATCACTGGCACCCTGGTGCACGTGCAGCTTACCCGGATGTCCGCGTCCTCTATCTTCCCGTCCTTTAGCCTGCCTAGTATCTTCCTCGTCTCCTTTCGCACCTTCCCCTCTTCCTTTGGGATGAAGGGCAGGATGTTGTCGGTTATTCCCATGGCGGTCACCCCCGACTTGCCGCCGCCCGAGATCGCCTGCATGGAGGTCATCAGCACCTTCTTTGCGCCGTACTTTTCAAGCAGCGGCTTTAGCGTGATGGCAAGCCCGGTGGTGGTGCAGTTCGGGAGCGGCGCCACCCACCCCTTCCAGTTCCGGTTCTTCTTTTGCACGTCGAGCAGGTCTGCCTGGTCGTCGTTGATCCCCGGGATGAGTATGGGCACGTCCTCCTCGTACCTGTAGGCGGAGCTCGTGGAGATCACCGGGACGTCGGCGGCCATCCTGGTCTCGATGTCCCTTGCAGGGCCCGACTCCACCGCGGAGAACACCAGGTCCAGCTGCGACACGTCCAGCTCGTCGATCCTCCTGACCTGCATCTCCTTGATGTACCCGGGGATCTCGCCGCCCACGGCCCACGCCACGATCCCGCTTGCGTCCCTTATGGCGTCGAGGTACTTCTTGCCAGCCGAGCGCTCGGACGCCGCTATCTGGGTCACCTCAAACCACGGGTGGCCGTGCAGCGACTGGACGAACTCCTGGCCCACCGCGCCCGTCGCGCCTATTATGGCGACGCGCTTCTTCTCCATACCGGCATGGTCTCAGGCTAAGTTAATAATCGTTTTCAGCCCGGGCCGGCCCCCCCCCCCCGCGCCGCGTGGGCGCGCCGGGCCCCGCGGCCAGGAACCAATGCTTAAATTACTGTGGGACGGGGTTTTTTGGTATGAACATACCCAAGTCCATCCGGAAGTACTGTGCCAAGTGCAAGACGCACACGGAGCAGAAGGTCTCCATATACAAGGCCGGCAAGAGGAGGGGCTCCGCGAGGGGGGAAAGGAGGCACGCGGAGCGCAAGCGCGGGTATGGGGGACAAAAGTTCCCAAAGCTTGCCAAGCCCGCGAAGGTCACGAAGAAGATCACCCCGATCATGACGTGCACGGTCTGCAAGAAGAAATACAACAAGCTTGGCATCCGCATCAAAAAGTTTGAGCTGGTGGCGGTATGAAGAAGAACCACATCGAGATCCCAAAGCCGTCAAGCAGGTTCCAGAAGGTCAGCTGCAACGAGTGCGGCGAGATGCAGGTGGTCTACTCCCACGCGACCACCGCGGCCACCTGCAATTCCTGCGGAAACGCGATCACCGAGGCGACCGGCTCCAAGGCGATCATAAACGGCAAGGTCTCAGGCAGCGCCGAGTGACTCGTAGTCCCGCCTGGTGTTCATGTTAAAGGCGATCCGGCCGTCGTCCAGCACGAGGTGGTCCTCGGGGACCCTGCCCGCGCCGCTGATCTCGGACGAGTCGACAAGCGAGATCCCCGTGTAGCTGCACCGCGTGCCGGCGCAGTCCACGCCGATCCCGGGGGAGAGCCCCGCGGAGCCCAGGAACTTCTCCGTGACGAGCACCGAGGTCCACGCCGCGCCGGGGGTCCAGCGCCGCACTATCCCCCTTACGGCCTCCCCGTCCAGAAGCGGCATGTCGGCCGACGCGACGAACACCGGCCCGTCCATCCGCCGCAGGGCGTAGTTGAGGTCCTCCGAGTAGCCGTCGCCGGGGGTGTCGATCACCTTGTGGCCCTCCCCTACCAGCAGCATCCTCGTCCGCGGGGAGTTCGGGCTGGTGGCCGCGAGGATCTCGGAGAAGCATCCCGAGTCGCGCAGCGCGTCTAGCACGTGCAGGACGACCGGTTTTTTGTACCGCAGCAGCAGTTTCTCCTGCGGCATCTTCATGCGGCTTCCCCTTCCCCCCGCCATGACGAGCCCGATCATGCCGAGACGAACACCATCACGGACGCCAGGCGCGTCACCTCGTTTGCGGTCCCCAGCACGTCCCCGGTGATGCCCCCGAAGCTGCGCGCCGCCAGTCCCGCGAGGAGCATGGTCACGATCATGCAGGCCCCGAATGCCGCCATCCCGGCTGCGCCGCCGAGCGCCACGGCCGGGACCAGCGCCATGGCGCCCGCGAGGACCAGCTTCTTGCGGTTCTTCATGAGCTCGACGAACGGGGAGCTTGAACCGCGCGAGGCGGGCCGCGATATGCCCGCCAGGAGCACCATCGAGAACTTTGCCATGATCTCGCCGAGCAGGATCGCCAGGAAGAGGTCGTACCCGCTCGACGCTGAAAGGGCGATCACCAGCCCGATCATGTACAGGACTATGGCCACGGTCCCCGCCGAGCCCGTGGAGGCGTCCTTCATGGCCGCCAGCTTCTTCTCCCTTGGGCCCTTGGCCATCATGCCGTCTGCAAAGTCCGCCAGGCCGTCGGCGTGGTGCAGCCCCGTCGCCACCGCGATGGAGGCGACCACGAGCAGGCCTACCACCAGGGGATCGAGGAACATGGAGAGGCCAAACCCCATCCCGCCCACGAGCAGCCCCAGGGCGACGCCCACCAGCGGGAACAGGTACATGTGCCTCGCGACGGTCTCGAGGCTGGCGGTGCCTGCAGGGAGTATGGTCAGGAACGAAAAGACGGAGCCGATTTCCCTAAGCATGGATCCACCAGCCCAGGTATGAAAGGAGCGCCATCGTGGGCACGACCACCACCATGCAGAAGACTGCGGACGTCACTTTCATAAGGGCTATGGCGCCCGTGACGTGCCCCTTGCAGAAGACCCCGGTGCCGTCGCCGAGGGAGTAGTGGTCGGACTTTTCAAGCCGCGCGTCAAGCGCCCCGGCGATCGCCGCCATGGGGTAGCCGGCGTTGGGGCTCTCGGTCTTTCCGCCGTCGCGGACCATCACCCGGTAGGACTTTCTCCAGTTGTTCCGCAGGATCATGGAGCTGAGGACCATCACCAGGCTGGTGAGCCTGGACGGGACGTAGTTCAGCACCCTGTCGCACGCGGCCGCAAACCAGCCGATGTCCCTGAAGATCCGCGTCTTGTAGCCGATCATCGAGTCCGCCGTGTTTACCGCGCGGTAGACAAACGAGCCGAAGATCCCGAAGATCCCGAAGTAGAACAGCGGGCCGGTTATCCCGTCCACGGTGTTCTCCCCGATCGACTCCACGACTGCCGAGTACACGTGGTCCCTGTCCAGGTCCCCGGTGTCGCGCTTTACGATCATGGACAGGTGCTCCCGTGCGGACCGGAGGTTGTCGGCCTCAAGGGCCGCGGCAACCGCCAGGGCGTGCCTCTCCATCCCCTTGACTGCCAGCGTGGTCTTTAGCAGTACCCCGACGGCCAGGATGGTGGCTGCCGTCGAGATGGACTGGCCCAGCGTCCCCAGCCCGGAGTACAGCAGGAGAAGGAGCAGGACCGCCGCCAGGGCCGGGACCAGGACCAGGCACGCCCCCGCGAGCCGCTCGTGCGCCCTGGAGGGGCCCCTCGCGCGGGGCGCCAGCCTCGCGATCAGCGCGCCGGTCCAGGCGGTGGGGTGGTACCTGCTCCTCGGGTCGCCAAAGGCGAGATCAAGCAGGAGGGCAAGAAACACGATCGATGCGGACTCGGCTATCATTTTACCAGTCTTAGTATATGCCCAATATTCAAATTTTCTTCTACCAGCCTCGCGAGCTTGCCGATCTCCCTGTCGAGCCTCCTGACGCCTCTTCTGTTCCAGGCGTACGGCCTCGCGCGCGCGCCGAGCGAGTCCTCCTCGGGGAGGTCCAGGTCCGCCATCGGGATCGTTCCCAAGACCGGCCTTTTCGTGATCCTGGCCAGCCTTCTGAGCCCCGGCCTTAGTATTGCGGGATCGCCGCGGAACTTGTTTATGACAAAGCCCCGGACCAGGTCCCGGTGCTTTTCTTCGAGCAGGGACATCGTCCCGACGATGCTTGCGAAGGAGCCGCCCCTGTCGATGTCCGACACCAGCAGCACGGCCGAGCCGGTCTTGCCGGCGATCCTCATGTTCGCGATGTCGAACCGCCCCAGGTTGATCTCCGCCGGGGAGCCCGCGCCCTCCAGGATCACCAGGTCGTGGCTCGCCTGCAGGCGCCTGAAGGACTCCATGGCCAGCCCCAGCCCCCGGGCGTTGCCGAACCGCCGGTAATAGTCAGACGCGTGCATCCTCCCTAGCGCCTTCCCGTGGAGGTAGACGGTGCTGTAATAGTCGCCCAGCGGTTTCAGCAGTATCGGGTTCAGGTCGGGGGTTATGTCGCACCGCGCGGCCACTGCCTGGATTGCCTGGGCGCGGGAGATCTCAAAGCCCGCGCCGGCGTAGGCGAAGTTGGACATGTTCTGGGACTTGAAGGGGGCGACCGAAAACCCCCGATCGGAGAGGATCCTGCACAGGGCGGCCGCCAGGACTGTCTTTCCGGCGCCGGACGACGTGCCCTGGATCATGAGCGGCCTCATAGTGCCTCCAGCGCCTCGACGAGCCGCCTGTTCTCCTTCCTTGTCTTTACCGCGACCCTGACGAAGCTGCCGTCCAGCCCGCGAAACGACTTGCAGTCGCGCACCAGGATGTTCCTTTTGAGCAGCCTCTCCTGCAGCAGGGTGGAGTCGACGTCCGTCCTGACCAGGATGAAGTTGGCGGCGGTTTGGCGGCACTCAAAGCCCTCGATCCCGGAGATCCGCTCCCGGAGGAACCTTGCCTCGGAACCTATGACCTTCCTCGCCCTGTCAAGGTAGGACGGGTCGGAGAGCGCCACCGATCCGGCCTTCTGTGCCGCCCCGGAGACGTTCCACGGGATCTTGGCCTTGCCCAGGACGGCGGCCACCGCGGCGGGGCAGACGCAGTAGCCCAGGCGCATGCCTGCAAGGGCAAACGACTTGGTAAAGGAACGCAGCACCACCGCGTTTTTGTGCCTCTTGACCAGGGGCACGGCTGACTCGCCCCTGCCGGGCACCAGTTCGATGAAGCACTCGTCGACGAACGCCAGCGTGTTGTTCCTCCCGGCCCTGGCGGCGATTCTCTCGAGGCTTTTCCCGGACGCCAGGGTTCCCGTGGGGTTGTTGGGGTTGCAGACGAAGACGCACCCGTCCCGGGGGATGGCCGAGAGGAATGCGGGCAGGTCGCCTTCCAGGTCCATGGTCTCAAAGAAGGACGGCCTTGCCCCCGCGAGCCTTGCCGCGGCCTCGTACTCCCCAAATGTGGGGGCGGGGATCAGGACCGGGGTCGATCGCGACAGGAACGCCCTGCAGAAGTTGTGGATTATCTCCGTTGCGCCGTTGCCGACTACGATCTGGGACGGCGGCGCGCCGGTGTAGGACCCGAGGTCCTCCCTGAGGGATTCGGACTCGGGGTCGGGGTACTCCTGGAAGAGGCCCGGGTTTTTTTGCATGGATCTTAGGACCTGCGGCATGATCCCCAGCGGGTTGACGCTTGAGCTGAAATCAAGGACGCCGCCCCGGGGGCCCGGGATTGAAAAGATCCCCCCGTGGACTGCCGGGCGGTGTCGCGATATGTTGGGGTCTGCCTTCACAGTTGGGAGTACGCGCCGGCAATATAGTGTGTTTTGGTCGTCCCCGCGCGGCGGGCACTTGAAAAGTTTAACACTTGGGGTCGCGGATGTAATGCATGGCTACCGGCAAGAAGGCAGCTGCGAGGGGGGCCGCAAAGGAACCGGCGAGGCCGAAGGCGCAGCCGAAGGCTCCCCAGAAGACTGGGTTCGAGAAGGCCTGGAAGGAGTACAACTCCTCGCTGGCCACGTGGAAGGAGTCGCTGGCGCGGTGGCAGAGTGCCACGAACGGGGCGCTGGTGTCGTACCAGAACGCGTGCCGGGAGGCCCTGGAATCCGACGCGGAGCTGCTAAAGAAGGTCAGCGCGAGCTGGGAGGCGGCGTGGGAGGAGATAGGGCCCGAGTACATCAAGCAGCAGACCAAGATGATCGAGGGCATCTTCAAGGAGACCAACGTCAGGTCCATCAAGAGGTTCAACGACCAGTGGGAGAAGTTCCTAAGTACGTCCGGGGGCGACTCCATAAGGGCGTACCAGGAGGCCATCAAGAGGTTCAACGAGGCGTGGCAGAGCGGCCGGGCGTAGGGCGGCTGGCCGCGGCGGCGCGTCCCGGGCGATCGGCCGGCCCGCTGGCGGGCGCGGGCCCTGCCCCCGGGCTAGGATTTGGGCCACATGGAATTCCACGTATCGGCAAACTTTTTCATCATTTCGCCGTATGCCGTCATCTGCTCAAAACCCGACATGGTGGTGCTGTTCTGCCAGTTTTCGACGAACTGCTTGAAGACGTCCGTGTTTGAGCTGTTCAGGGCCCTCTGCCAGGAATCGCCAAACTCCTTGATGGGCTTCATGCCTGCCTCGTTCATGGCGTTCTGCCAGTTTTCCCCGAACGACTTGATCGTGTCCGCGCTGGATTCCCTGAAGGCCTTCTCCCAGACATCGTTGAACCTCGACTGCATGTCGCTGGTCGCGGCCTGGATCTGGTCGCAGAGGGCCTTCCAGTTTTCCAGGGACTTGACGTATTCCTCCCACATCGAGTCCCATTCGCCGGTTTTTTCTGGTTCGGACATTGGTTATTGGTGGGGGCAGTGATTCTTAAACTAATCCATCGGGCCGGGGGGCGTCATTCTAGGTACGAGTCGAGCTTGATCCCGTCCAGCCCGGGTATCCTAGCCAGCTCGAACCCCTCGGGCCGCTTCGAGAGCTGCCTCGTGGCGTCAACCCCCATCTTTGCGGTCCGCAGCCTCTTTTGATCGCTGGACGGGTCGAGGCTGGAGCCCCTCGCCTTCTTCAGGATCACCAGGTCGCGGTCTGCCTGGAACCTGGTGGCCATGGCATACTCTACCGCCTCCGCGTCGTGCGGGTCTATGTCGTCGTCGACCACGGTCACCTGCTTCAGGGAGCGGTGCAGCTCGAACGCCTTCCTCGCGATCTCTTTCCCGTCCGACTCTGACCTTTTTTTGATCTGGACCACCGCGTGCAGCCAGTTGCAGCCCCCGTTGGTCATGGAGGCCTGCCGCGTCTGCGGGAAGGCCTTCTTCAGCTCGCCGTTGAGCTTGGACTCTATCGGCATGCCCATAAGCAGCCTGTGCTCGGCATACCCGGACAGGATGTCGTGGAAGACGGGGGCGTTCCGGTAGTAGAGGCGCTCCAGCTCGAAGACCGGCTGGAGGCGCCTGTAGTCGTATGTCTGCAGCATCTCCACCATCCATTCCGGGTGGGTCCTGTCCTGCAGGATCCTTCCCTCCGCCACTATCTCCGCGCCGGACGGGACCGACATGCCCGAGAACGGGAGCCTGGCCAGCGCGAGCTTGCCGTCGAGGAGCGAGTTTGCTATGCCGAGCTCGTCGCGGCCCCACTCTGCCTGGTATGCCCCCGCGACGGAGATTGCCGGGTGCACGCCCACCGTGATTGCCACCCGCAGGTCCCGGCCGTGGGCCTTCGCGTCCGTAAAGCACCTGTGGAGGTGCCTGCCCTCCACCATCCTCACCGAAAAGTGCGTCTCGTCTATGGGCATCAGCCTGTGGAAGGAGGAGTTCTGCCTGCCCGTCTCGGGGTTCCGGGCGTATATTATCGAGGACGTGATGAACGGGCCCGACTCCTTTTCAAAGTGGGTCACTACCGGCAGCGGCGAGAGATCCCTGGCCGAGTTCTGGAGGAACTTCCCGGGAGCGGCGGCCCTCGGCTTTCTGGCCCGCCTTATCGCGGAGATCATCCTCTCGTGTATCCCGTCCTCCGCGCAGCCGATTCCCAGCGCAAACCTCCTTCTGCTCCCCACCAGGTTCGAGACCAGCCTGAAGTCGCTCTTCCTGACGTTCTCGAACAGGACGGCCGACGAGCCGTTCGCCTTGGCGGTGATCGCCGCCACCTCGTACTTGGCGGAGACCGGCTTTTTGACGGTCTTGAGCTCCTTGGCTCTTTTCAGCAGGCCGATGTAGTGCCGCAAGTCAGTCATTCTGCACCATGTCCAGGATTTCTGCCATTAAGGCCTTTGCGGTCTCGCGTCCCAGGTCCCCGCGTACGAACGACGAGACCATGGCGATGCCTCCCGCCCTGGCGCATACCTGCTCCGCGGCCAGCTTCAGGAAGAGGGATCCGGACTTGGACGGTATTATGGTGGTGGTGACCGGGGCCGGGCCGGCCGCCATGGAGACCGCCATCGAGCCAATCCTGTCGTCGCCTTCCGAAACCGTGACGAACCGCCCGTTGGCGAATTTTAAAACCCGCAAAGAAAATTTGCGGCCGTCTAGGGACACGGCCTTCTGGGCAAACCCGCCTGGAGAGCTCAATGGGTTATGGGCGCGCCCTGCGCTTTTATTGATATTGGTTCGGGCCGGGCACCGTGGGGGCCCGCCTAGCAGGATTGCGGCGGGATCACCGTGGAGGATTCCATGTCGGGCCGGGCCGGTTCGGCCGGCGCGTCTGCCAGATTTGCAGAGGCCGACTTGGCGGCGGCGGAGCTTTTCGTTTTTCGTGTTTTGGTGGTCTTTGCCTTGGTGGTCTTTTTGGTCTTCGAGGTCTTGGTTGGGGGCGCCTCCACCTTGATCTTATCGGCGGCAGTCTCGGCTGCTACCTTTGCCTCGATGGAGTCTGCCTCGACCCTTGCACGCAGCTTTGCCTTGTACTTGAGGTTTCGGGGCTTTGTCCTCAGCCTGTATCCGCAGCAGGGGCACCAGAGGCCCTCCCACTTTATGAATATCTCGCAGATCTGGCATCGGCGCTGTCCGGACGCATACCTGCCTGTCCCGACCGGCTTTTGGGCCTTGTACCTAACGCAGATTCCCTTGCAAGTCATTTTAGTATTGTAGTATAGAATTCACAACTATATAAGCATGGATCGATGAAATTTAGGAAAAGAAATAGGAATTTTTGTAATAATTTTAATTATTTTGCAATTAACGCCCTCAGGTTTGGAAAAAAACCCAAAAAATCTATAATAAATATGTATAGTTTTTGCCCTGCGGCGGCGTCCGGGGCGCCACCCGGCCCGCCGCCTTGCCCGGGTTGCCCGCGCGGGCCACAGAGCCCGCGCGCTTCCCCGGCCGGGGCGGCGGCGCGGGGCCGTCCGGGCAGCTCCCTGCAGCCGCCTTTCGCCCCCCAGCTAGAGGCCGTGCCGCGGGAGACGGCCTTCTGCGGCAGAAAGCGCCCCTGCCCGCGGCGGGCTGCATAATTCTCATATAACATAACCCCAGACACTTTGTGAGATAAGACGGTGAAGGATCATGGCTGAGGAAGACGTTTCACAGATTTCTGCGGGGGAGTTCGAGGCGGTGTCGCAGCTCCTCGCGTCGTCCGAGTCCCTCCAACTCGCGTTCATCATCATGGTTGCGGGGATCATCGCGATAGTCGCGGCATACAGGGCGTTCTCGTCGTGGATAAGGGCAAAAAAAACCTACTACGCCTTCCCGCACAAGTCCAAGTTCCTCCGCAGCGCCATCCTCCCGCTCTTTGCAATAGCGCTCATCACGTCTACCAACGCGTACATCCAGAGCTCGGATCTGTTCGAGGAGGAGCACAGGATCGCCCACTCGGACATGACCGCGGAGGAGATGTTCGCGAAGATCCTCAACACGTTCAACATCCTGGTGATCGGGTACACGGCGGCCCAGCTGGTTCCGATAGTGCTGATCAAGAGGGACAGGTCGGGGCTCGAGAAGGAGGACTTTGACGCGTGGTTCGAGAGCCGGGGGTTCTCAGACGACGAGGGCGACCTGTTCCACCGGCTCTACAGGTGGGTCCCTCCAAAGTCCACCCCCGAAGACATGGAGGACGCGGACTTCCAGAAGCGCATGGAGACCGAGGAGGGAAGGCTGCTGCTGGAGCACTTCCGCACGGGCAGGGGAAACCCGATCGGCGGCTATGAAAAACTGGTGAAGAACCCGTTCGAAGCGTGGAAAAAGTCGGAGCGGGAAAAGTATGAAAAGTACTTCGACAGCTGCGTCACGGGGGACAACCAGTCCGGGAGGAAGCTTAACCCCGGCGTCAAGCCCGAGGAGATCTACCCGATAGACGTATGGAGGGAGGAGAAGAGGGCGGGCGGGTTCGAGCCGATAGTCGCGGGCTCTAGGCCCCCCGGGTACGCAAAGAAGAAGAGGGAGGGGATCCCAAAGTCCGCCAAGCAGGCGCTGCCCATAGGAATCTTCATAGCCACGATCCTGGGGGTGGTCGCGTGGTGGGGGGTGGACCTGTTCGTGGTGGCCACTGCCACGGGGGGCTTTGCGATAGGGCTGGGCCTGGCCCTGCAGGAGACGATGCAGAACTACTTTGCGTACCTGTTCATCAAAAAGGACAAGATATTTTCGGAGGGCGACAGGATCCAGCTGGAGAGCGGGTACAACGGCTACGTGCACAAGATCACGCCCAGGGTGACGTACGTCATGAACGCCCAGTACGAGTCGGTGGCGGTGGTCCCCACGAGGTCGCTCACCGCCTCCCAGATCATAAACTACACCAAGGAAAACAGGCTGGTTCCCGCCGTGGTCGGCGTCGGCGTCTCGTACCTCAACGATCCGAGGCAGGTCGAGGCGATCCTGGTCAAGATCGGGGAGAGGGGGATGAGGGAGCTGACCAACGAGAGGAAGGAGCACCTCGTGAGGCAGAAGAAGTGCCCCTACCTGAAGCGCAACAGGCCGAGCTGCGGCTGCGACAAGGACCTGCTCGTGAACATCAGCCAGCCGATAGTCAGGTTCCAGTCGTTCAACGCCTCGTCGCTTGATTTTACGGTGACGCTGTTCGTGCGGGACTACGGGTCCCAGTTCAGGACCAAGTCGGTGATGAGGATGATGATATACGAGGAGTTCAAAAGGTACGACATCAGGATCCCGTGGGACATCAGGACCGTCTACCAGGGGGACGAGCAGAAGGAGGGCGAGGAGATCGCGAGGAAGGATCCGGAGAGGAAGAAGGTCGTGGAGGAGTACGGCTCGGAGAGCTACGGCCACGGGGAGTTCGAGGACTAGACACTCAAAACTTAAGAATCCCACCCCACACGATCATTTGTTGAGCAGGCTATCGGTGGTTGCCGGCAAGTCCTCCGAGGAGCTGGCCGGGAAGGTCGCAAGGAGGCTGGGGGCCGGCCTGGTAAGGACCCGCGTGGTGACCTTCCCGGACGGGGAAAGCAAGATCACGCTGCGCGGCGCCCTGTCGGGCGAGAAGGTGGTCGTGGTCCAGTCGATCCACCCGCCGGTGGACACGAACCTGGTACAGGCCCTGTCCCTTGTGGCCAGGGCCAGGGAGGCCGCCCCCCGGGTGGTCGCCGTCGTCCCGTACCTGGGATACGCGAGGCAGGACAGGGAGTTCCTGCCGGGGGAGATCGTCGCCACGAAGGTCCTGGCCAGGCTGTTCAGGGGGGCGGGGGCCTCGGAGATCGTGGTGGTCGACGTCCACAGCAAGGCCGGGCTGGGGCACTTTAAGATAAAGTCGACGAACGTCTCCGCGGTGCCGGCGCTCGCAAGGCACTTCAGGAAGATGCGCCTGGGGGACCCGGTGGCGGTGTCGCCGGACCAGGGTGGCAGGGAGCGCGCGGAGGAGTTTGCGAGGCTGCTAGGCACGGACTGCGTCGCGCTGTCAAAGGAGAGGGACAGGAGGACGGGCAGCGTGCGGATCAAGACAAAGGGGGCCGACGGCATAGCCGGCAGGGACGTGATCCTGGTGGACGACATGGTAAGCACGGGGGGAAGCATCATCAAGGCCACGGAGTTCCTCAGGGGCCAGAAATGCGGGGAGGTGTTTGTCGCGTGCACGCACGGGCTCATGGCGGGCGACGCCGTGGAAAAGATCAGGGGGGCGGGCGTGGCGGAGATCGTCAGCTCCAACACGGTCCCCGGAAGGACCGCCAGCGTGGACGTGTCGGCGGAGATCGCCGGGGCGATAGCATAGCGGCGCTGGGCAGGGGGGTCCGGCGCACCCACAGGCATAAAAGCCAGGCCGGGCAGTAATTCTACGATGAAGCTGGTGTTTTTGGGGACGTCGGCGGCGCAGCCCAGCAAGGACAGGGGGCTGTCGTGCCTCTGCCTCGAGAGGGAGGGGGAGGTGCTGATGTTCGACGCGGGGGAGGGCGCGCAGGTCCCGTTTTTAAAGTCCGGCCTGGGATGGAACAAGAAGATGAAGGTCTTCATAACCCACCTGCACGGCGACCACTGCGTCGGGCTCTTGGGGCTGCTGCAGACGATGACCATGCAGGGCAGGACCAAGCCCCTCGAGATCTACGGGCCGGGCGGCATAGAGGAGTTCGTTGCGGCCAACGTCAGGGTGCTGAACTTCGGGCTGTCGTTTCCGGTCATGATCAGCGCCGTCAGGGAGGGGCCGGTGTCCGAGTCTGACGCCTATTCCGTCTCCGCGTGCAGGGCGAGCCACTCGGTCACCGCGTTCTCGTACCTGTTCAGGGAGAAGGACAGGCCGGGCAGGTTTAACCGGGAGAGGGCGCTGGAGCTGGGGGTCCCGGAGGGCCCCCAATGGAAGCGGCTGCAGAAAGGGGGCGACGTGGTGGTGGGCCGGAGGAGGATCACCCCGGCCCAGGTCCTGGGCGAGAGCAGGCCCGGGAGGAAGATCGGGATATCCGGGGACACGTCGCCCACCGCCGAGCTGGAGAAGTTCTTTGGCGGCTGCGACTATCTCGTGTTTGACTCCACGTTCCTGGACGAGCTGAGGGACAGGGCCCGGGAGACGGGCCACTGCACCGCGAGGCAGGCGGCGACGCTTGCGAGAAACGCCGGGGTCGGGACGCTGGTGCTGACCCACTTTTCGACCAGGTACAAGGACGAGTCGGCGCTACTCAGGGAGGCGGGGCGGATCCACGGCTCCGTCATCGCCGCAAGGGACATGCTCGAAGTAGAGATAAGATGATGGACGCGCTGGGGCGGGAGGCGGGAAGGCTCGGGGAGGCAAGGAAGATCGTCTTTGTCACCGGCGCCGGGATATCCCGCGAGAGCGGCATCCCCACGTTCAGGGGCAGCGACGGGCTCTGGAGGAACCATGACGCGATGAAGCTGGCCACCATCGAGGCGTTCCTCGCAGATCCGGGGCTGGTGTGGGAGTGGTACAACGAGAGGAGGGCGAACGTCCTTGCGGCCAGCCCCAACGACGGGCACAGGGCGATCGCCGGGCTCGAGGGGGTCGCGGACGTCGTGGTCCTTACCCAGAACATCGACGGGCTCCACCAGAGGGCGGGCAGCACCAGGGTCCTGGAGCTGCACGGGAGCATAGTTAGGACGAGGTGCACCGCCTGCGACTTTCGCGAGGATGCCGCGGCGGGGTTTTCGGAGCTTCCGCCGGTCTGCAGGTGCGGGCACATGCTGAGGCCCGACGTGGTGTGGTTCGGCGAGGCGCTGCCGCAGGACGTGTGGCTGAAGGCCGTGGCCCACGCGAGCCGGTGCGACGTGATGGTGGTCGTGGGGACGTCGCTGGCGGTATCCCCTGCAAACACCCTGCCCGCGTACGCCAGGCGGAACGGCGCGCTGCTGGTAGAGGTCAACCCGGAGGCCACCGCGATGTCGGGGGAGATGGATCTGTCGATAAGGGACGCCTCTGCCCGCGCGCTGCCCGAGATGGCGGCGTTCCTAAGGGGCCTGCGATCCCGGGAGTGACCCGAGCTTCTCGGCGATGTCCTGCCCCACGGACTCCACCGACGAGCCCGCCAGGTCGGTCAGTTCGCCGCCTATCTGCCCGGCGGCCGAGTCAATCCTCCGCTCTGCCGACTCGATGGAGCTGGCCGCGATGGAGCTGATGTCCTGCTTGAGCGAGTCGACGCCGGTGCTGGTGGCGTTTGGGAAGTACTCGCCTATCTCGGAGGAGAACGCGGCCAGGGCGACGATCACGATCGCCGCGGCTATGCCCAGTTTTATAAACATTGGTGCTGTCTCAAAAAATTGTTTTTTCTAGGTGATGCTGAAATAATTGTACAGAAGTGATTGAATTTTCTTAGCTAAGCCTTCGCGGCGACGTCAGGAGCCCGATCACCTCCCCTATGCTGCTTGAGGCCAGGGCCACCCTGATCGGGCCGAGCGGGGACTCTTCGGCCGCCTCGCACAGCGCGACCTTCCCGGCAAACGCGGCCTGCTTGTTCAGGTAGAACCAGGTCGCGCCCCCGTCCGCGTGCCTCTCGAGGGCGCGCCTGTAGGCGGCCTGGGACTGCCTTGACTGGATGGACTCGCGGATCTTTTCAAGGGAGGCGAGGCTGTCCGACGTGGCGGAGACCGAGCGGTCCCCGGGCCTGGCCGTGCAGCCCGGGAGCACGTTGGACACGGCGGCGGCCACCTTGCCGGGGTCTTCGGAGGGGTTTACCGCGCAGGACGCCTCGATCCTGCAGCCCGGGAGCCGGGGGCTCATTTCAGCCATCGGCCGATCTTTTCAAGCGCGGCGTCGACCAGCTCGTCCGCGGTCTTGTCGTTGTTGTTGACCACCTCCTCGGACAGCGCTATGGGGTCGCTGATTCCGACCCCGAGCTCCCTGCTGTCCCGCTCCTCGAAGCTCTCCCGCGTGGCAGGATCGTCGGGCCTGCCCCGGCGCCGCATGAAGCCAAAGCGCGTGCCTGCCGACGCGTGCACCGCGAGGAGCTTGACGTCGCCGCACCCCCGCAGGACGTCAATCTCCGCGTTGGAGCGCACGCCGTCCACTATTACCACCCGGGATCCGGAGGCCTCGATCCTGCCCCTTACCAGCTCGGCCACCGCCCCGGGGCCGTTCTTGCGCCTCAGCTCGAGCATCAGCCGGCCCAGGTTCGCGCCGGTAGGTTCCAGGTTCCGGCTCCGCGCCTCCGCCCTGACCGCGTTTCCCATGTTGATGATCTCGTGGCCCCTCGATTCCAGCCCCCGGGCAATCGTGGATTTCCCCGACCCCGGCATGCCGGTCAGGCACACGATCAGCTTTTGCATGGTGTTGACTCCGGCCCCGGGCGCTATGAAGTTACCGGAGATATTATAACGACCCCTCCAAAGACATCTATGATGCGAACGTTCGTGGCAGTCGACGTCTCCGCGGAGGTTGCCGGGTCGATACTGAGGTTCCAGTCCGCCGCCGGCATCGCCGCGAGGGCGGTCGGGCCGCACAACCTGCACTTTACGCTGCAGTTCCTGGGGGAGGCGCGGCCGGGCGCGGTGGAGAAGGCAAGGCGGGCGCTGAGGGCCGTGGAGTTCTCCGGGTTCGCGGTGGGCTTCAGGGGGGTCGGGGCCTTTCCCGGGCCGAGGTCCCCAAGGGTGGTCTGGGTGGGGACCGACGGCGGCGGCGCGGAGGGGCTGCGCGGGCTGGCAGGCAAGGTGGGGAGGGCGCTGGCGCCGCTGGGCTTCCCGAGCGGCAGGCCGTTCAGGCCCCACGTCACCGTGTTCAGGATCGGCGGGGGCGCGGGGGACGTGGCCGGGGTGCTGGAAAGGTTCAAGTCGGCGGAGTTCGGGAGCCAGAGAGTCGCCAGCATCAAGCTCAAGCGGAGCGTCCTGACCCCGGCCGGCCCGGCGTACTCGGATCTGGAGGAGGTGGCGGCCGCGCAATGAGGGGGGTGGTTTCCAAGGCCAGGAGATCCGCGGCCCCTTCTGCCGCGGTGAAGAAGTCCAAGAAGAAGATCGCGGACGCCGCGCTCAGGCTGATAGAGGCGCAGGCGGCGGGGCACGGCCAGGTGACGGGGGTCGAGTTTGGCGGATCGTACGCGAAGGGCACGTGGCTGGGATCGGGCTCGGACGTGGACATCTTCGTGGGCTTCAAGAAGGACACGCCGGAGGAGGAGTTTGTCAGGGTCTCGCAGGAGATCGGGTTCGCGGCGCTGAAAGACCACGGGCCCTACGTGAGGTACGCCGATCACCCGTACGTGGAGGCGAGGATGCGGCAGACCAAGATCAACGCCGTCCCGTACTACGACGTGGGGCGGGGCAGGTGGAAGAGCGCGGCCGACAGGTCGCCCCACCACACGAGGTACATGCAGAAGGCCCTCACCGCGAGGATGAGGGACGATGTGCGGGTCCTGAAGACGTTTCTCGGGTCTGCCGGCATCTACGGCGCGGAGATCGCAAGGCAGGGGTTCAGCGGGTACGTGAGCGAGGTGCTGGTCCTGGAGTTCGGGGGCTTCGAGAACGTCGTGAAGGCGGTCGCCTCCATGGGGGAGAATTCCGTGGTCGGCAGGGCCGGGAAAAAGTTCGACACGCCGCTCACGATCATCGACCCGATAGACGGCAGGCGGAACCTGGCGGCGGCCATATCCGAGGAGAACGTGGGGAGGTTCGTCCTCCTCTGCAGGGCGTTCCAGAGGAGGCCCGGGCCGCGGTTCTTCAGGCCGGCGGCCCCCCGGAGGCCGCGCGTGGACGGGAGGAACGTGCTGGCGGTGAGGTTCGGTTTCCGGCCCAGGAGTTCCGAGGAGATCTGGGGGCAGGCGAAGAGGGCGGCGGCCTCGCTTGCGACCCAGCTCGGCGTCGCGGGGTTCAGCGTGCTGCGCAGCGCGGCGTGGACCGACGAGAAGAGGGACGCCTGCCTGCTGTTCCTGCTGGAGTCGGTGAAGATCCCCGGGATCCGCGTAAAGGACGGCCCGGGGATCTTCATGGAGGGCTATGCGGACCGGTTCATCGGGAAGAACTCCCGGAAGAGCAGGCTCATGTGGGTCGGGGGCGGGAGGATCTTCTCCTTGGAAGAGCGCCGGTTCAGCGACGCGAGGCTGTTCCTGAGGGACCTCCTGGAAGACGGCGGGCGGGCGGGGCTGCCGAAGGGGCTCAGGGAGGACTTTGCGTCCGGGTTCAGGGTGTACTCGGGCACCGGCAGGATGGGCAAATCAATTAAAGAGGCCGCCCGGGATCTGGTTTCCACTGATGAGGCCTTCTTTTGTTTCGACTGAGGACCTGGCGGCCGAGCCATACTCGGGGATAATCGGGTACCCTCGGGCGACGCCGCGGCAGGTAAGCCGGCGGATCTCCGAGCTCGGGGGGCTGGGCATAGCGTCGGTCTCGTTTTCCGGGCCCACCAGCATCGGGAACCTGGACGTGCTGGGAAAGGGCTACGTCGGGGTGGTGGTGCTGGCAAAGATGGGCGCCAGGAGGGTGGCGCTCAAGATCAGGAGGATCGACGCGCCCCGCGGCAGCATGAGGGACGAGGCAAGGCTGCTAAAGGCCGCGAACTCGGCCGGGGTGGGGCCCGAGTTTTACGGCGCGAGCAGGAACTTCCTGGCCATGGAGCACATCGAGGGCCAGAAGATCGGCGACTGGGTAAGGTCGGTCAGGGGGAGGGGCAGCGCGGGGAGGATCAAGTCGGTGGCAAGAAAGGTCCTGGAGGACTGCTACAGGATGGACCTGGCGGGCCTTGACCACGGGGAACTCAGCAGCATCTCAAAGCACGTGATCGTCGGGGAGGCGAGGCAGGCCGTGATCGACTTTGAGAGCTCCAGCACGCGCAGGAGGGCGTCGAACGTGACGTCGGCCGCCCAGGCGATCTTCATCGGCTCCGGGATCTCGAAGGCCGTCCGGAGGGCGTACAGGCTGCCCCCCAAGCAGGAGATCATCGACTCGCTGCGGCTGTACAAGAAGGACGGGTCGCGCCGGAGCTTCGAGGGCATGCTGGGCGTGCTAAAGCTGTAGGCCGGGGCACCAATATGGTGGGATTGGCAGGATTCGAACCTGCGACCACTAGTCCCCCAGACTAGTATCATGCCAAGCTAGACGACAATCCCTCTCTGGTATGTGCGAGGATGAAATTATTAAATTCTCGGATTTCCAAGGGTTGGCGTTGGGAACCTGCAGGATATGCAAGAAGTTGTCGGCTACCGGCCGGGACCACCTTGACTGCGTCCAGATGCGCAGGATCGAGCTCGAGGACGAGGACCTCAAGGGCCGCCTCGCCGAGAAGGTTGACCTGGCGGAGAACCCCGGGGGCCTGGGGGTCGAGGTCAGGGCCCTGCTGGAGCACCTTTCGAGGGAGAAGGACGGGCGGTCATAGCCACCTTTCGAGCCGCTCCCTCTCAAACTCCAGCTTTTCGGACAGGTGCTGCGCGGTGGAGCTGGTCAGCCTGGTGGAAGGCCCCCCCTCCGAGAACATGTCGACCCTTACCATGGCGGCGGTCCCCCTGCCGGACTCGAGAAAGCAGCTCCCCTTCCCGTCAAACGGCACGCGGTCGTCCCGGGAGCTGATCCTGGACACGATGCTCCTTGCCACGGCCGCGGCCTCCCCCTCCGCAAACACGCCCGCCTTTGGCACCGCCGCCTGCCGCCCCGCCGGAAGGCTGGTCACGTCGCCCACCGCGTAGACGCCCTCGAACCTCGTCCTGCAGTCCCTGGAGATGGGGATGAACCCGCCCTCCTCGGCGAGCCCCGACTCGTAGATTACCGCGGGCGCCACGTGCGGCGGGACCGCCAGGAGCAGGTCAAAGTCTGCCGCGCCGTCCTCGAAGACGAGCCTGTTCCTTTCCACGCGCCTTGCCCTGCACGATCCGTGGAAGGCGATGCCCTCGTCCTCGAGCATCCCGCGCACCCGCCTGCTGACCTCGGGGCCCGCCGCGGGCAGCGTGATCGGCGCGGGGCTGTAAAAGTCGATCCGTATCGAGTCCCGGGTGCCTTCCTCCCTGAGCATGGAGTCGATCAGGAGGGCCGCCTCGAAGGGGGCCTGGGGGCACTTGTACGGCATGCCCATGACGGATATCGCGATCCTGCCGGACTTCATCCCCCTCAACCTCCGGCGGATCTCCGGGAGCTGGGAGTGGTCGTACAGGATCATCCCGAACTCCCCCAGCCCGGGGATCCTTTCCGGGGCCAGCGACGCCCCCATGGCGATGATCAGGAAGTCGTAGGACAGCACCCTCGTGGGGGTCCGGACCTGCCTGGCGCCCGGATCGATCCCGGTAACCTCCTCCTTTACAAAGCCGATCCCCTTCTTCGGCAGCCCGTTCAGGGAGCCGGCGGAGTCCTCGAACGTCCTCACGCCCCTCATTATCCAGAGCTTGGCAAAGCCCACCATGAACCAGTCCTTCCTGTCGACCACCGTGATCCTGACCCGCGACGGGGGGAAGCGGCTCCTTATCTCGTTTGCCGCGGAAAGGCCCCCAAAGCCGCCTCCCAGGACCAGCACGTGCGGGGCGTCGGCCGGCAATTCAGCGTTCCTGGGACGTGGGCCTGATCAGGATCTCGTTGACGTTTACGTGCGGCGGCGACCCCACCGCGTAGACGATGGCGTCCGCGATGTCCCCGGCCTGCAGCGACTCCATCTTCCTCGCGTTCTCCACAAAGCCCTGCAGGGACTCGTCGGTGATCGTGCCGGTCAGTTCCGTGGCCACCACCCCGGGCTCGATGCACGTGACGCGGATGTTCTTGCGCACGCTCAGTTCCGCCCTGAGGCCCTCGCTGAACGCGGTTACCGCGTGCTTGGTCGCGCAGTACACGCTCCCGGCGGGGAAGACGATCCTTCCGGCCACGGAGGAGATGTTTACGATGTGGCCGGACCCCCCCTCCAGCATGTGGGGGACGGCCGCGGCGGTGCAGTACATCACCCCCTTGACGTTGACGTCCACCATCCGGTCCCACTCGTCGACCTTCAGGTTCTTGACAAAGCTCAGCGGCATGAGGCCCGCGTTGTTTACCAGTATGTCCACGGAGCCCCACTTCTCTAGGGCGCCCCCCACGAAGGAGTCGCACTCCTCCCTCTTGGTCACGTCCAGTTTCTGCGAGAAGCAGTCCCCGGTCTGCCTGATCTTGCCTTCCAGTTCGGCCAGCCTGTCGGTCCTCCTGGCGCCGATCGCCACCTTGGCGCCCGCCTTGGACAGCGCCAGGGCGGTGGCGTGGCCTATGCCGCTGCTCGCCCCCGTCACGACGGCCACCTTGCCTTCAATCATGGGGCCCGCCTGCCCGGAACCGGTAGTGGCATACGGAGTGTTGGCGGGAATTTTAAATAATAACCTTGTGGCGCGGCGCGTGGGGGCCAAAGCAGTTTTAATAGAACGGGCCGGCAACGTATGGCATGGGCCCGGAAAAGTGCGCGTACTGCGGCGACATGACGGACCTGCCGTTCCAGTGCAACTACTGCAAGGACCCGTTCTGCGCGGAGCACAGGCTCCCCGAGGAGCACAGGTGCGTCAAGCTGTCCCAGATCAGGGCAAAGAGGTTCGGCCAGAGGGGCGTGATCCGCGACGGGGGCCCGAGCAGGGGCGGCGTGCTCAGGCGCATATTCAGGAGGCTGAGGGGCTAGTACGGGGTCTTGTCCGGGGAGATCCTCGCCCGGCGGCCCTGGTAGATCAGCGCCACGGCCAGGACGAACATCACGAATGCCGTCAGCGGGAAGTTCTGCGGGGCGGGCAGCACGAACCAGTAGTAGATCCCGAACCCTATCGCGACGGCCGCCTGGGTCCAGAGCTTGGCCCACTTGGGCGCCCTGACGAGCCTGGAGGCGGCCTCCACCAGGAAGATCCCGATCACGGGATAGATGGTGTAGAAGAGGAAGTCTATGACGTCCACCCCCGTGTGCGACATACGTGGTGGGCGTCGCTGGCGTAATTTCTACCTAGTCTTCCCAGCTGACCTTGGTCGCCGCGTTCTTGGCCACCAGTGCCTGCGCGTTCTCGTACGGGATCGTGGCGATGTCCTCGGCCTTGAACGGCCCGTACTTTTCCAGGTCCGCGCCGACGATCTCGCCCACGTCTTGGAGGAACCTCACCGCCACCGGCCTGGTCTTGTGCTTGTGGGAGACCGACTCGAGGAACTTGGACCTGCCGTGGATCGTGGCGGAGAGGATCATCTCGGCCCTCTCGCGCTGCTGCTCGCGGGCGTCGAGGATGAACTTTTCCTCGTCCAGCAGGTTCTTCGTGTCGCCGCCCTCCGGCCCGGAGGCCTTCTCGATCCTCGCGCGGATCAGCAGCGACGTCAGCTCCGTAGCCATGTCGATCATCGACTCCTTGATCTTGTCCTCCACGCCGTCGAACTCCTGCTTCCTCAGGTTCCCCAGAAACTCCGACACGGCCCGGTAAAAGCCCGGATCCAGTTCCTGGACCGGGTCGTTCTCGGTCTCCCTGAGGACCACCGCGTGCAGGTAGCCTATGTCTATGTCGTCTGGCTTGGACATCTCCTACCTAATCCTTAAATGCCGGATCTATTTGTGTCTGATTGAAGCGCGAAATTGCCGTATAAAGTAAGCCACGGAAAGGCCGTCCAGAGCACGTATTCGCCAGACGAGGTCTTCTCCAAGATCAAGCACGAGGACATCCGGTTCATCGACCTGCAGTTCACCAGCCTGGCCGGGAGGTTCCACCACACCACCATCTCGGCCGACACGTTCACGCCCGAGCAGATGAGGGACGGGCTGCCGAAGCTGGACGGCTCCTCGATCGTGGGCTTTACGAGCATCGACGACTCGGATCTACTGCTAAAGCCGGATCCCAACACGTTTGCGACCATCCCCTGGCTGGTGGAGAACAAGACGGCCAGGCTGCTGTGCGACGTCTACTGGGGGGAGGACCGCGGGAGGCTGTCGAGGGACCCCCGCGGGATCTCGCAGAAGGCCGAGGAGTACGTGAAGGCCCAGGGGTACGACTACAGCGCCTGGGGCCCGGAGGTGGAGTTCTTCGTGTTTGACAAGATCCACTGGGACGTGCTGACCCCCTACAAGGGGCAGTCCTACTCCATCGAGTCAAAGGAGGCGCCCTGGAGCCAGGAGGGCTCGGGGTATCCCATGGGCCTGCAGGAGGGGTACTACCCGAGCACGCCGTCGGACACGCTTACGCCGTTCAGGAACGAGTGCGTGAACATACTGAACAGGGACTTTGGGGTGCTCTGCGACAACCACCACCACGAGGTGGCCACGGCAGGCCAGTGCGAGATCGACGTAAAGTACGACTACATGACCAACGCCGCGGACGCGGCGCAGTCCTACAAGTACGTGATAAGGAACATCGCGGGAAAGCACGGCAAGGTGGCGACCATGATGCCAAAGCCGATCGCGATGGATTCGGGATCCGGGATGCACGTCAACGTCAGCCTGTGGAAGGGCAAGAAGAACGTCTTTTACGACCCGGAGGACGAGATAGAGCTGAGCCAGACCGCCAGGTACTTTTGCGGCGGGATCATAAGCCACGCAAAGGCGCTGTCTGCCATATGCAACCCCACCACGAACTCGTACCACAGGCTGGTCCCGGGCTACGAGGCGCCCGTGTACATCGCGTGGAGTTCCGGGAACAGGTCCGCCATCGTCCGCGTCCCGAAGCACCTGAAGGGGAAGAGGTACGCGCACCTCAAGAGGCTGGAGTTCAGGGCCCCCGACCCGTCGTCGAACCCGTACCTGGTATTCGCCGCGGTCACCGCGGCGGGGATGCACGGGATCAGGAAGAAGACGGATCCCGGCGACGAGATCCGCGACGACATCTTCAAGATGACGAAGGCGGACAGGATGAAGAGGGGGATCGGCGTGCTGCCAAAGGACCTCGGCGAGGCGCTGGACGAGCTGGAGAGCGACAGGAAGTTCCTCAACCCGATCTACACGAACGACGTGATCGACAAGATAATCGAGCTGGAGAGGAGGGACCAGAGGGAGATAGCCATCAGGCCCCACCCCCACGAGTTTTACCTGTACTTTGACGTCTAGACCCGGCCCGTGAGCTCGTAGACGTACGCCAGGGACACCCCGATCACGACGAACCCGCCCGCGAGGAACGCCACGCGCCTGTTGCCGGGGGGGCCCGTCCTGTAGGCAATCAGGTCGCCCCCCGCGCTCACGAACCTGCCAGGCCTCCTTTCGACGGTGGCCGCCCTGTGCAGCAACACCCCGCCGGCCAGGCCGCCAAACAGGACGGCGACCCCGATCAGCACCGCGACGAGGCTCGATCCCGCGATGAACGGGTGGAATACCCCGGAGAGAAGCGCGAGGAAGGCCGCCAGGTAGGCGTACCTGGATCCCAGGCGCGCCAGCGACTTAGCTGCTGCCATTGAAGACGGTGGTCGGGTGGGAAGATAAACTTTTGACCGTGCCCGGGGGCCTACATCATGCCGCCCATGTCGGGCATGCCGCCGCCCATTCCGGGCATTCCGCCCATGCCTCCCATGCCGCCGCCCATTCCGGGCATTCCGCCCTCCGCGCCCGGGGGAGGGCCGGCCGACTTTTGCGTGGCTATGACATCGTCGATTCTCAGGATCATGCACGCGGCCTCGGAGGAGGCGGATACTATCTGCAGCTTTACCGCCAGCGGCTCGATGATGTCGCTTGAGTTCATGCTTGCGATCTTGCCCTTCATGACGTCGATCCCCGTCCACTTTTCGCCCTTCAGCTGCTTGGCCCGGAGGGTCGTCAGGGTGTCGATCGGATCCATGCCGGCGTTTTCGGCCAGCGTGAGCGGTATTGCCTCAAGCGCGTCCGCGAATTTTTCGGCGGCCAGTTGTTCCCTGCCCTCGAGGGTCTTGGCCCAGCCCCGCAGCTTCGTGGCGGCAAAGGTCTCTGGCGCCCCGCCGCCCGCCACGATCGAAGGGCTCTTGATGACGTCCCTGACCACCATCAGGGCGTCGTGCACGGAGCGCTCGACCTCGTCGACCACGCGCTGCGAGCCGCCGCGCATGAGCAGGGTCACGGATCTGGGGTGCTTGCAGCCTTCCACGAAGACCCACTTGTCCTCCTCGATCTTCCTTTCCTCGACAAGCTCCGCGCTGCCCAGATCCTTTTCGAACAGGTCGTCAAGGTTGGTGACTATCCTGGCGCCGGTGGCCTTTGCAAGCTTGGTGAGGTCGCTCTCCTTTATCCTCCTCACGGCGACTATCCCGGCCCTGGCCAGGTAGTGCTGGGCCATGTCGTCGATCCCCTTCTGGCACATGACCACGTTTGCCCCGGATCCTATCACCTTGTCGACCATGGTCTTGAGCATCCTGTTTTCCTCGTCAAGAAATGATTTTAGCTGCTGCGGGTTTGAGATGTTTATCTTCGCGTCCGTCTCGGTTTTGTTTATCTCAAGCGCCGTGTTGATCAGCGCGATGCGGGCGGACGGTATCTTCCTGGGCATGCCGCCGTGGACTATCTCCTTGTCCAAGACGATCCCCTTTATTATCGCCGAGTCCTTGATGGAGCCCCCCGCCTTCTTTTCCACCTTGATGTCGTCTATGTCCACCGTGAGGTTGTCGCCGTCCGCCTCCACCACCGAGAGGACCGAATCCACGATGATCTTTGCGAGCTGGTCGGAGTCTTTTCGGACCAGCTTGGTCTGCATCGAGGTCTTGGCGATCTTGGTCAGGACTGCCTTGTCCTTTGCCGGGACCGCGTCGGCGATGCTTTCAAGGTACTCCTTGGCCTTCTTTGCGGCCTTCCTGTAGCCGTCTACGATGATGGTGGGATGCACGTCCTGTTCCAGGAGCGACTCGGCGCTCTCCAAAAGCGCGCCGGCGAGAACCACTGCCGACGTCGTCCCGTCGCCCACCTCGTTGTCGGTGGTTTTTGCAATCTCGACGAGCATCTTGGCCGCCGGGTGCTGGACGTCGATCTCCTTGAGGATGGTCGCGCCGTCGTTCGTGATGGTGACGTCCCCCAGCGAGTCTACTAGCATCTTGTCCATGCCCCTCGGGCCCAGGCTGGTATGCACTATCTCGGCGATGATTTTTGATGCCGCGACGTTGTTCTTCTGGGCTTCCCTGCCCTTGGTCTCGGAGCTGCCCTCTTTGAGCAAGACCACGGGCATGTTGCCTTTCGAGGTCGCTTGTATGGCCATGGTTTAGCAAGTTCCAGACTCCCTTTTTATACTTTACAGATCGCGGGCGGCCCGTAGAACCACGTTGCGGGGCGCAGGCACGCCTGCCGCCCGGCGCCCTTGCGGGGGGCCGGGCCCGGCGGGCGGCGCGGCCCCGCGCGGCGTTTTAGGTGGCCAGAGTTTTTAAGTTAGGAGGGCCGCAGTGGTCAGCATGGCAAAGGCAAACAGGGAGGCCTACAAGAAGATCTTCTCGAAGCTCAGGGAGCACAACAGGTGGTTTGAGGGCTCGATCCCGCTGATTGCGAGCGAGAACGTGCCCAGCCCCGCGGTCAGGGAGGCGATCATCTCCGATTTCGGGAACAGGTACGCCGAGGGGTGGCCGGGGGAGAGGGTCTATGCGGGGTGCACGTACATCGACGACGTCGAGGTGGAGTGCATGAAGCTCGCAAGGAGGCTGTTCCGGGCCAAGTTTGCCGACGTGAGGCCCGTGTCCGGAGTCGTGGCAAACCTTGTAGTCTATTCGGCCTTTACGGATCCGGGGGACGTGATGCTTGCCCCCTCGATTCCGGCCGGGGGCCACATATCCCACGGGAAGAAGGAGCACTCGGGCACCGCCGGGCTGGTCCACGGCCTGGAGATCGAGTTCTTCCCGTTCGACGCCGAGGAGATGACGATTGACGTGGACCGGGCGATGAAGAAGGTCAGGGACCTCAAAAAGGCCGGGCGGCTGCCCAAGATGGCCATGTTCGGCGGCTCGCTCTTCCTGTTTCCCCACCCGGTAAGGGAGCTGGCCGGGTTCCTCAAGGGTCACGGCGTGCACGTGAACTATGACGCCGCCCACGTGGCGGGCCTCATCGCGGGGGGCAAGTTCCAAGACCCGCTGAGGGAGGGCGCCGACACGATGACCATGAGCACCCACAAGACCCTGTTCGGGCCGCAGGGCGGGCTGGTCCTTGGATCCGAGGCGCACGCCGAGCCCATCAAAAAGGCGACGTTCCCCGGGATGACAAGCAGCCACCACATCCACCACATGGCCGCAAAGGCGGTGGCGTTTGCAGAGGCGCTGGAGTTCGGGAGGGACTACGCGGCCCAGGTCATAAAGAACGCCCGGTTCCTGGCAGAGGCCCTCAGCGACGCGGGGTTCCGGGTCCTGGGAGAGCGCAGGAAGTTTACGGAGTCGCACCAGATCGCGGTGAACGTGCTGGAGTATTCCGACGGCGGGAAGGTGGAGGCCGACCTGGAGAGGGCCAACATAATAGTAAACAGGCAGCTGATCCCCGGGGACATCAAGGCGGGGCGCAACTACTTCCACCCGGGCGGAATCAGGCTGGGGGTGTCGGAGATCACCAGGCTGGGGATGAAGAAGGCCGAGATGGAGGAGATTGCCGGGTACATCAAGCGGGTCGTGGTCGACGGGAAGGACCCCAAGGGGGTGCGCTCAAGGGTGAGGTCGTTCAGGAAGGGCTTCCAGAAGGTCCGCTACTGCTTTGACAACAGGCTTGGCGGGTACGAGTACGTAAAGCTGCGGTAGGCCTAGGCAAAGTCGGTGAGGAGCGACTGGTCTCCCGCGTTCTTGCCAAATACCAGGTCGATCTCGTCGGACAGGGCGCGGATCCTGTTCTTCTGGTACGGGCCGACCGGGTATTTTTCCACCAGCCTCTTTGCAAGCTTGAGGTACTTCTCCACGGAGCCCCTGGTGATCGTCTGGATCAGGCCGTGCCCGCACATGCAGGCCTTGGTCAGCGGCGGCCGCCGGTACGACTTCCCGCAGGCCGTGCACCTGAACGCCTGCCTGGCGTACGAGCGGAGGTTTCCCACGATGTCCGGGACCAGGTGCGTGGAGATCACGTTTGAGACGATCTCGGGCGTGTCCACCGCGCTGATCAGGTCCGCGTTCCTGATCTGCATGTCGAGCTTGTCGAGCATCGAGCCCAGGGTCGAGTACGCGCTGCGCGGCTTCGAGGTGGACAGGGTGGTGGTGTCGCAGGTAAAGTGGTAGCCAAAGAACTGCCCCTCGGTATCCAGCCTGGACTTTATTATCTCGACTGACGTGACGTCGGACGCCTTCTTCTCCTGGAGCGTCGCTTTGAAAAAGTCCATGGGCAGCGCCTTTGTCACCTCCAGGTTGTGCGCCTGCGGCTGGGATTCGTGCGGGAGCACGAGGGGCTGGATCAGCAGCGGGGCGTCCATGAGCCCGCCGATCCTGTCGGAAAGGAACTGCCTTGAGAAGTTGAGCAGGGCGTCCATGAGCAGCATGATCGAGTCGGCGTCGCCGTCTGCGTCGCGCCGCTTGGCGGAGTGCCAGTTGGGGGTCCCGAAGCACACGTGGGTCTTGGTGTGGCCCACCACCCTGCCCACGATCCCCACGGACGTGTGGGGGGCGAGCCCGATGACGAGGTGCCCCACCAGATCGTCCACGCCTTCCACGTTGTAAAAGGCCCGGCGCCCGTAGAACTTCTCCAGCAGCATGTCGATGTACTTGCAGGCCGACACGAGGTGCGCCGCGGCGTCGTGCGGGATCACCACGTCCTGCATCTTGAGTTCGACCGTCTGGTCGGGATCCGCCAGCGGCCTTCCGTCCACGTCCGTCTCGTACCCGAGCCCCTTCAGGACGCCGACCGGGGTGCCTATCCAGGAGGGCCGGAAGTGCGTCAGCGGGCCGTTTGTGGCGTCAAACCTCACCGTGCCGTCCTTGAACATGGTCAGGCCGTGGTGCTGCCTGGCCAGGCCCTTTTCGAGCGGTTCGGGGATCCTGTCCTGGCTTATCAGGCTCTTCACGCCCTTGAACGGTTCCCGGGCGCGGAGCCCCATCTTTTCCTGGGCCTCCATGAGCCGGGACTTGAGCGGGAACGCCTTGTGGGAGTGGGCGTGGGCCTGCCTCTTGCACCTCTGGCAGAAGTCAGAGTCCAGGTCTTCCCTGCACGACTGGCACCGGTAGGACGTCGCCGTCTTCTCCCCGCACCGCCGGCACCTTATCCCGATGGACGGTTCCCGGCACCTCGCGCAGGCCCGGTTGGAGATGTCGGTGTAAAAGTTCTCCTGCCTTGAGGCCTTCAGGAGGTCCCGCGTGGCCCCCCCCTTGTCGCCTATGGGGAACAGCACGTGGATCGGGGGCTTCATCTGCCTCGGGGCCGCCTTTTCCGGCCTGCCTATGCGCACGCCGATCGACGTGGAGAACTTGTTCCTGACTGGGATCCCGGACGATTCCGAGAGGATGCGCGGCACGGGCATGTCCGTGACGCGCGGCCCGTGCCTGAACAGCAGGTTGTGGAAGATCTTCGCCTCCTCGTTTCGCAGCACCGGGTCGCCTTCCACGACCGCGTGCTGGGCGCCGAGGGCCTCGAGCGCGGGCTTCGCCTGCGGGGGGTAGCGGATGCGGCCCTCCGTCGCCTCTAGCGGCTCCAGGAGCCGCCGCAGGTCTTCCGGGGAGATGTGGTCCCAGAAGTGCAGGTACCTCGGGTGCAGCGGGACGTGGTGGTCGCGGGACAGCCAGAGGGCCTCGTCGAGCGTGGGCGCCCTGGCGAGGAACCGGCTCAGGCCTGCGTCCGGCCCCGTTTTTGCGATCTTCTCCCTCAGGTCCTCGGCCCAGAACTCCTCGACGTACCCGGAGGGGGCCAGCTGCGCGTTGTTTTCCAAAAAGTCCCCAAACGAGATCAGTATGTCGCCCAGGTGCAGGATCTTCTCGATCCGGTCCTTTATGGAGATTCCGTGCCGCGCGTCCCGGATCCTGACCACCTCGCCCCCCGCCAGGCGGACCGTGGGGGCCTCCAGGGAGTCCACGAATGCCACGGTGGCCCCCTTGCCGGGCGTGTTGATCTTGATCTGCGTGCCCACGGCCACCGTGTGGTCGAGGATCTCGGCCACCGCCGGGTGGATCCCGACCGAGGCAAACCCGGTGTTGCACGCCCTGCCGTAGCGCAGCCTGAACCCGCCCTTCCTGTTTGGCATGGACAGCACGGACCTACCGAGGATCACCTCGTGCATCCTTTTTGCCGCGGCGTCCTCCTGGTCGCCGTCGCCCAGCTGGACTGCCCCCTTCAGGCCGTCCAGCCACTCCCAGCCGTCCAGCTTGTACATCTCTATCCTCTTGAGCAGCTTCTTGGACCGCCCGATCAGCCCGTCGTTGAGCACCCGCAACGCGCCCCCCCTTACGCGGTCCGTGCTGATCCTGGCCATGCCCTTGTGGTTGACCACCTCGTAGGGATCCGTGTCCACGCCGTCAAGCTCCACGGGGAGGTTTGAGATCACGTGCTCTATGTCCTCGTCCAGTATGTGGAACTGGAAGTTGCCTGCCTCCCTCTCGTAGATGCGGAGCTCCTCCACGAACCTGCCCGTCTCGTCGTCAAAGGAGTTGGCCTGGAACCTTGCCAGGCCGGCGGCCTTTCTCACGTGGTTCGCGATGAGCATGGTTATGGCCGACTCCGTCCCGCCCGCGGACCGCATCGGGCCGGCGATGGAGACGGAGAGGTACTCGCTGCCGTCCTTGTTCTTCTTGATCCTGACCTCGCTGATGCCCTGCAGCGGGGCGATCGTGACCCCCTCGGTCACGACGGCCAGCCCCACCCTTACGGCAAGGCCGAGCCTCTCCTCCAGGGTGGCGTCGGGCGCGGAGTGCTTTCCCAGCGCTATCTCCTTAGAAAGGATGAGGGCGGAGAACTCCTTGCCGTGGTCCTTCAGCAGCTCGCGGAGGGGGCCGGCGATGTCGATGTCGTGCATCTTTGCGACCCGATCGGCCAGGTCATAGGTGATCTTTGGCTCGATTACGCCCGACGAGTCGGCCAGGCAGGACTTGGCGGCCGCGGCGTTTTCATAGGCGTCGTACGTGCGGACGGACAGCTCGCGGTAGTACCTGCGGTAGGAGTCCGGCATCGCTATGTTGTTGATTCTGGCAACCGCGGCGTTTTCGGGCAAGGCCGGCGACCACTACGCCCTCTGGACGGCCTTTGCCATCTCCGCAAGCTTCTTGGCGCTCCCGCCCCTCTCAAGAAGGGTCCCTATGACCAGGGCGTCGGCCCCCGCCGCCGCGAGCCCTTTCGCGGTCTTGGCATCCCTTATTCCTCCCCCTACCACCAAAAACCCGTCAAAGGCACTGCGTACCGTCTTGACCATCTCCGGGGTTACCGGGGATCTTGCCCCGGAGCCTGCCTCAAGGTAGACGAACCTCATGCCGAGGAACCGCGCCGCCAGCGCGTAGGCCGCCGCGATCTTCGGCTTTTCAAGCGGGATGCCCCGCGCGGAGCCCACGAACCACGCGGAGGTGCCCTCCCCTATGACCAGGTATGCGGTGGGGAGGGGCTCCAGCCCGAACTTCAGGACGCTGGGCGCGCCCAGCGCCTGGGCCTGGGTTATAAAGTAGGGGTTTTCGGAGTTCATCATCGAGCTGAACAGGATCGCGTCCGCGTCGGGAACCACGCCGGTGACGTTTCCCGGGAACAGGATTATCGGTATGTCCACCCCCTTCTTGATCTCCCTTACCGCCTCGGCCATCTCAATCTGGTTGGTCGCCGACGAGCCCCCCACGAGTATCGCCGACGCGCCGGCCTTCTCTGCCTCCCTTGCGAGCTTCTGCGAGGACTCTGTGTTGGAGACCTCGGAGTCGATCAGGACGAACAGAAGCGCCTTCTTGGCCTTCAGTTCGGACTTTAAGAACGACTCCACGCGGCCTTTGGACATACCGGTGGTATGCGCCTGCGTCTTTAAAGTTTAATTGAGGCTGGGTATACGGATTTGTATAGCTTTGGCCGGGTCTGGAGGATCTAATTTTAACAACATCATGCAACAAATTATCGAAAAATCGCTGTTTACTGAACGGCAGATTGAAATTATTTTAAAACAGAAGGATCTCCTTGACGTGGAGTTTTCAATGACAAAGGGCGCGTACTACAGGCAGGTGGGCCAGTCCAGGGAGAAGTTGGTCTCGTTTTTCTACTCAATCGTGCTGCTGCGCGCCCTAGGCATACTGTTGCCCGATGATGCAGACGTGATGTCAAAGCTTTCTGCCCAGGTAAGCGTGATAAACGACGGTGATGTTTTTCCCGAAAGGGAAGCCGACGTGATGGGCGTGATTGACAGGGTGGTCCGCCAGGCGTGCTGGCCGTGACGTAGTGCGTTATGCCCCGCCACCCGTTGCGCGGCAACCGTGACGGGCGGTGTGTGATTATTAGTCTAAAATGTGAAATAATGTTATGCGACCACAATAAATCACGAGCCGTGCGTAAATATTGTGATGTTGGTGGAAATCCCGGATCCCGGCGTGATTTTGGGCATGGTGGCGGCCTTCCTTGCGGGTGTGGGGGGCTTGTTCCTCTACCACAGGATACGCCCGCTCGTGGGCGCTGGAAGGGAGGCGGGATCGGGCCATTCAGAGAGGCTGGAGTATTATGAAAGGCAGTTGATCGACATGAAGATCAGGCTGGATGCCATGGAACTGCAGGGGATCGGGCAGGAAGGGGGGGATCCCGGCCCGGAACTGGAACGGTTCGTGGAGAAACCGGCGGAGGGTGCGGCCGAAGGGAAGCCCGCGGCGCCGGAGAGTCCCGCCCCGGCGGCGCCCCAGGCGCCAAAACCCGCGCCCGCGCCCGGTTCTGACGCCAACAGCATCGTCGAGCGCGTGTTGCATCTGGTCACGCACAAGGCCATGACGTCACGTGACATACAGGCCACGTTAAGGCGCAGCAGGGAGCACACGTCACGCCTCATGAAGAAGCTGTTTGATGACGGGTATGTTGACAGGACCCGGACCAAGCCGTACGCGTACTCCCTTACCCAGAAGGGAAGGGAGAAGATCTCCGTGGCCGGGCCAAAAAACGCCGCCGTCGCGTCCCCCCCCGTCACGTAGGGCTTGCCATCGGGGCCCTCCAGAAGCGCGGGCCGGTTCGCCGGGCCCGAAATGCCGGGGCCCGCATGAAATCCGGGCGTCGGGGAGGGCGCCCGCACTGTGGCCCGGGCGCCCCAAGACGCGCCATGTGGGGCCGCGGTTTTGGAAGATCGTTGTTTTTTGTATTAAATCATAATCAATAGATAATAATAAATTCTATGTATTATTAATAATAATATGTCCGTACAGGAAAACGAGGTCCTGGTAAAGATCACGTCTGCAGGGACGATCTCCATCCCGAAACAATTCAGAAAGTACATGGACATCCAGAAGGGCGAGTACGTAAAACTGGTGTTGGGAACGGATCAGATAACCGTGCGTAAGATCGTGATTTCGTGATCAGTTTCCCTGCCTCTGGCCCACCCGTATGGTCTGGTATGTCCATTCGCGGCCCGTCCTGATCCTGCCCATCTTGCCCTTGGTGGAGAACCGCGAGAGGTATGTGGAGATTATGCTTAGTTTTATCGGCTCGTTAAACTCGTCCTCGTATTTCTCCAGTATGTTGGTGGACGTAAACTTGCCCATTGGGAAGAACTTGTCCACCACATGCCAGATTTTTGAGCCCGTGGAGTCTAGATCGGGGGTGGCGGGCTCCTCCTCGATGTTCATCAGGTCCAGCATCTCGAAGATTTTAAGGACCTTCTCCCTTGGGACGTTGCCCTCCAGTTTTATATCAAAGCGGGTGCCGTCCGAGTCCTCCATGTCTATGCGAATGCGTTTTTTGGCCAATGAGGATCTTGAGGATCTAACGTTTACAGTTCAAGTGATCTAAAGGTTTTTGTTAACAAAGTGGTTTGTTAAGATTGACTGCCTAGCCCACGCCTGGGCATGGTTTTGTCATTAACACCCGGCCCGCGCCCTAGGCCGGAATGGGCGGCAAAACCACGCCTAGAGTGGAAATATAGGGGTCGGTTCCGTGTTATTCACAGCGTTAACCCCCTTCTTCACGCCTGGAATGGAAATATAGGGGTCAAAATGGCCCGTAATGGGCGGCCCATAACATAAAATTAACGCGGTTGTTAACCCGGCGCGGCCCACACACCCGTGTTTCCACTCCCTTTCTTTCATTTTTTTTTTTGAAAACCTAATAATCTAACCAAAAATAATTAATTACAAACTAAACTAGAGTTAGTAATACATCCTATACCCTCAATTTGGATGTGAAGTTGTTGAATGGAAACGCAGGTGTGTGTGATGGTCGACCCGATTGACAGGATACTGGATGCGGTGGAGGCAGGCGAGTCGATAATAAAAAGCCGCGAGATCCTGCATTTTAACTACATCCCGGACACCATCCAGCACAGGAACCAGGAGCAGGAACACGTGACCCAGTCGCTGATCCCCATCCTGAAGCAGTCGCGGCCCTCGAACCTGCTGGTGTACGGAAAGCCGGGCACCGGCAAGACGCTGGTCGTGAAGAAGGTGATCTCCAAGATCCAAGAACGGGTCAAAAAATCGAACTTTCCCATCAAGTTGGTCTATTCCAACTCGAAGGAGGAGACCACCCTGTACGGGCTGCTGGTAAGCTTCGGGCGGCAGTTGGGCATGGACGACAAGGACCTGCCCACCACGGGCCTTGCGATCAGCGAGGTCTTCAAGAGGCTGCTTGCCAACATAAGCGGCAACAAACTCAACGTGATCTTCGTGGTGGACGAGATCGACTACCTCGCACAGCTGGTCTCAAAGACCGGCAAGGACATACTGTACCAGCTGACGAGGGCCAACGGGAGGCTCGAGAACGGGTCGCTGACCCTGGCGGGGATATCAAACGACCTGACGTTCAAAGAGAAGCTTGATCCGCGGGTGATAAGCAGCCTGGGGGAGGAGGAGATCGTCTTTCCGAACTACAACGTGGAGCAGATCAAGAAGATCCTGGAGGCGAGGATACGGGAGGCCTTCGTGCCCGGCTCCGTCGAGGACCCGGCGCTGAACCTGTGCGCGGCCATGGCGGGCGGCGAGCACGGGGACGCCAGGCGCGCGATAGACCTTATCCGGGTGGCGGGGGAGATCGCAGAGAGGCGGCAGTCCAAGAGCGTGACGGCCGGCCACGTCAGGGAGGCGTCCCAGAAGATAGAGGAGAACAAGGAAGAGGCGTCCCTCAAGTCCTACCCCCTCCACGAAAAGCTGGTGATACTCGCGGTAATGAAGGCCGCCGGCTCCTCCACGGGCGAGATCTACTCTGCCTACAGGGGGCTCTGCAAGGCCGTCGGCAGGGACGGCCTGACCCAGAGGAGGATCACCCAGATGCTGAGCGAGATCGAGCTCTCCGGGATAATCACCGGGCGGCTGGTCCACCAGGGAATGCACGGAAGGACCAAGAAATACAAGCTCACGGTCTCCCCCGAGATGGTCAAAAAGGCGTTCCGGGAGGAGCTAACGCTGCAGGATGTCGTCTGAGTCGGCGCCGTGGTTTTTCTGGTACACCTTGAAGGTCTTTAGGTTGACCACTATGCCTATCCCCGGGTTGGGCACCATGCCCACGCTTGCCTGGAACGGGGTCTGTTTCTGCCACGAGCCGGAGTTTAAAAGCATGACCCCCCTGTACATGCCCAGCTGCGCCTTGTGCACGTGGCCCACGTGAAAGATGTCCGGGACGTCGTCAACCACCAGCAGGTCCTCCGTCTCCGGCGCCACCGGGGTCAGGCTGCCGTAAATCGGGCCCAGGTGCCTGGCGCGCAGGAGCTGCCTCATCACGTCCACCGGCCGGTCGTAGCTCAGGCCAGGCGTGGTCTTCACGATGTCGTCGATGCTCTGGCCGTGGAACATCAGCACCCTCACGCCGTTAAGGGAGATCGTGGCGGGGTTCCCGACCATGACCACGTTCTCCTTCTCCCACAACGGCGGGCTGTACTTTCTTGGTATCGCGGGCTGTGGCAGGGCCCGGCGCCCGGGATCGTGGTTTCCGGGCATGATGAATATCTTCACGTGCCCGGGGATCCCCTCCAGCAGCAGCCTGGTCTTTTCCAGCTGCTCCTCGACCGTCTGGCACACCAGCTCCCGGTCCTGGTTGGGGTAGATCCCCACCCCGTCCACCACGTCCCCGGCTATCAGGACAAACCTGACCTTCCGCGCAACGGGGTCTGGGCCTGACAGCCAGGCGACGAACTCGGAGAACTCCTCCTCCATGAAGTACTTGCTTCCCACGTGGAGGTCGGAAAAAAACACGGCGTACGCCTCCGACTCGGACCGGTTCGGCACCCTGTCCGGGACGTCCGGAAGCACCAGGTCCTTTATGACAAACCCCGACCTTCCCACGCCCGTCCTCGCCACCACGAACTGGTCGACAAGCAGGCCCCCGGCGGCCTTTTTCAGCTCCTCGTCGAAGACCACGCCCTCGAGGACGCCCGTGGGGTCCTCGAGTACCACCCTTGCGACATTCCTGTCGACCTCCCTGGAGGTGACAAGCCCGCACACGTACGCGTCCTCGGGCTTTGCCCCCTTGGCCCAGGCGATGGTCTTTGCCGCCTTCGCCTCGGGCCTGTCCGAAACGATCTGCTTCATCTTCTTGAACCTGCTTTCAAACAGCGCGTTGTACCCGTCGATGCCCTCTGCAGAGGTGGCCCCGGCGGTGGGATCGGAGACGACCGAGTACTCGGCCGGGGAGTCGGCGCCGTCCTTTATTCCCAGGCACGCCTCCAGGTCGCCGCGGCTTATCTGAAACCGCCTCTGCCTCGCCTTCTGCCTCACCACGTCCTTGATGACCCTCTCAAGCTCCCCGACGTCGACGCGTTCGAGGATCGTGAACGCGTCAGGGTGTATCTGGAACCCCCGGTTCAGCGCGTAGTCCAGCGCGTAGCTGAGCTCTTTTTTCAACAACGGGCAGTACCCCGCGGTTTAATTAAACCTGCGTCCCTCCAACCTTCAAATAGCGCGGCCCGGAACACACGGCGTGCCGCGCCCCCGCCTAGTTCTCTTCTTCGTCTTTGCGGGAATCATCACGGCGGCGTACCAGATCACCTCCATGCTGGAGGTTCCCGAAGACGTGGCCGCCGAGCTCGCAAGCGCGCTGAAAGACGAGTTTGAAGGCCTGGACGGCCAGGGCATATTCTTCCACAACACCATGCTTGCCCTGCCGATGTTCCTGCCCGGGGCGGGGGCCCTGTGGGGAGGGATCTCCGCGGCGGCCACCGGGTTTGCCTACGCGTCGCTTGCACAGGCCATGCCCGAACTGCGCCAGCTGCCGGCGCTCGCGCTGCTCTACCTCACGCCGTTCGGGCTGATGGAGCTTGCCGCATACTCGCTTGCCACGTCGAGGAGCTACATGCTGGCCCGGGCGATGGTCAAAAACTCCGGCATACTGGTCCAGGCAAAGCCCACCGCAATCGAGATCGGGATCGTGGTGGGCCTGCTTCTGGCAGGCGGGCTGGTGGAACACCACATGATCTACTCCATGGAGGAAGGCATCGTGTGCTGGTACACCGACATCTGCTAGGGCCGCCCCCGGCGCGGCAGGCCGGGAACCGCCGGGGGCTCACTGCCCCGCCCACTGCCACTTGTAGTTCATGTAGGAGTCCGGGTCCGGCTGGCCAAACACCATGACGGAAAGGTCGGAGAATTCCCGCCCCTCCAGGTCCTTCACGGTCCCCTCGAAGCTCGTCTCGTCCTCCGTGGTCAGCGCCTCAAAGACGCGGACCCTCATGCTCCCCGTGTCAAAGCCGCACCCCTCCAGGTATGCCGCAATCTCCGACGGCATGAAGTGCTTGTCTGGCCGCCCCGGCCAAGGCCTCGGGATCAAAACCACGCTGTGCCCGTCCATCAGCGCCTTTTGGAGCTCGAGCTTTTTCCCCTCTATGGAGGACGTGACGTGCATCGTGATCACCCTGGACTTGTCAAGCGGCACCCGCGCCCGCGCCGCCGCCACCTGGACTGAGCTTATGCCCGGGATGATCTCCACGTTGCCGAAGATCTCGACCAGCCGGTCGACCACCTCCGACTCTGAAAAGCTGACGTCGCCCGTAAAGGGGACAAGGAGCGACCGGTCCCCCAGGCCCGAAAGGATCTTCTGGTACGTCTCCTCCTGGTCGCCCATGGTGACCTCGTAAACCTCCTTTCCCTCCAGGAGGCCCTCGATCGTCTTCAGGGTATACCTGTACCCCGCCACCACGTCGCAGTCCCGGATGGCCCTCTCCGCGGCGCCCGTCACGTATTCCGGCGAGCCGGGGCCCACCCCCACGGCGTAGATCTTTCCCAACTTTACCCGGCCATCCCCCGCCCGTCTTTAATAAACTGCACAAAGGGCCCCCAGTCCACCTTCATGAACTTCGTGGGCTCCTTGACCGGGTATTTCACCCAGTCCTGCGCGACGGAATACTGGTACGCCTCCTGCTTGCCGCCCCTTCTGTACTCCAGGACCAGGACGCTCCCCCACGTCTTTTCCTCAAAATACACGTCCAATATGTCATCAAACGACAACTCCACGTTTTTCTCGTCCTTCATGTCCTCCTCCAGGCTTTTCTCGTCATACCCGTCATGGACGATCATGGTGTTTTTTGATCTCAGGAAGCCCACGACCTGCCTCTGCCTGATCGCCTGCCACCACTTCATCTTGGCCTCGGTCCTGTGCACGAACATGAGGTGCCTGTCCGTCAGGATCAGCATCCCCTCCCTGCCCCCCACCGAGAGGAACCTCTTCGCCTCCCTCCAAACAGAGACTATGTGGGCACGGATCCTCTCGTCGGGATGCATACGGTAAGGCCGCCGCGGTTTGATAAAAACCAATGCGGCCCCGCCGGGATCCGAACCCGCGCGGGATCCGGATGTAACCTTTAACAATGAGCGTGTACAACGTAAGGCGTTGACGTACCAAGAGTCCGCGTGGGACGAATCCCCCTCGATCAAGACATACACGCTTGCAAACTTCCGCACCCTGCCGCACATAGACGCGCTTTCTGAGGAGCAGCAGTTCGAGATGGAAGTGGTCGGAAACGTCCTGCCGTTCAAGGCAAACAACTACGTCGTCGAGCAGCTGATCGACTGGAACGACATCCCCAACGACCCCATGTACGTGCTGACCTTCCCGCAGAAGGGAATGCTCAGGCCCGAGCACTACGAAAAGATGTCCGCCACCCTGGAGGGCACCTCCGACAAGAAGGAGGTCGCCAACGTCGCCAACGAGATCCGCCTGCAGCTGAACCCGCACCCCGCCGGGCAGATGGAGCTGAACGTCCCGGCACTCGGCGACGGGACGAAGCTGTACGGCATGCAGCACAAATACAAGGAGACGTGCCTCTTCTTCCCCAGCCAAAGCCAGACATGCCACGCGTACTGCAGCTTTTGCTTCAGGTGGCCGCAATTCGTCGGAATGGACGAGATGAAGTTTGCCATGAAGGAGGGCGAGCTGCTGGTCCAATACGTGGGGGAGCACCCGGAGATAAGCGACGTGCTGTTCACGGGGGGCGACCCGATGATAATGAACGCGAGGATGTTCTCAAAGTACATAGACGCCCTGGTGGAGGCGCGGCTCCCAAACCTGAAGACAATCAGGATCGGGACCAAGGCGCTTTCCTACTGGCCGTACAAGTTCCTGACCGACAGGGACTCCGAAGAGATGCTGGCCATCTTCGAGAAAATCACGCAAAACAACATACACCTGGCAATCATGGCGCACTTTAACCACCTGGCAGAGATGTCCACCCCCTCGGTAAAGCAGGCGATAAAGCGGGTTCGGGACACCGGCGCCCAGATCAGGACACAGTCGCCGCTCCTGACCCACATCAACGACGACGCCGACATGTGGGCCGAGATGTGGAGGACCCAGGTCCAGCTGGGCTGCGTCCCCTACTACATGTTCGTGGTGAGGGACACCGGCGCGCAGCACTACTTCGGCGTCTCGCTGGTCAGGGCCCACGAAATATTCCAGAACGCGTACAAGAAGGTGAGCGGCCTCGGAAGGACGGTCAGGGGCCCCAGCATGTCCGCGACCCCCGGGAAGGTCCAGATGGACGGCGTCGCGACGATCAACGGCCAGAAAGTCATGGCCCTGCGCTTCCTGCAGGGGAGAAACCCCGACTGGGTCCAAAAGCCGTTCTTTGCCATGTACGACGAGAGCGCGCTGTGGCTGGACGACCTGAGGCCCGCGTTCTCCGAAAAGTTCTTCTTCGAGGACGAGCAGGAGCAGAAGTACGGCGTGAAGATGTCGCACTGAGCCGCACCTTCACTATTCACAACATAGCTAAAACAACCTTACCAACCGCTATTAGTAGACGCGCCCTCAAAGACAGTTCAGTTGAACGCGGAACAGGTGCTAGAGGCGGTCCAAAGCGAGAAGATCTCGTTCATCGACTTTTGGTTCGTGGACATCTTCGGCGAGCTGCACAACGTCGGCATGCCCAGCTACGCAATAAGCCAGAACAGCTTCGACTCGGGGCTGGAGAAGCTGGACGCAAGCTCCATCGTGGGGTTCAAGTCGGTCAACAACTCCGACATGATACTGAAGCCGGATCCCGACACGTTCAGGATCCTGCCGCCGGACTACGATCCGGGCCCCCGGAAGAACGCGAGGATCTTCTGCGACCTGTACGACGGGAACGCCGAAGAGCCGTCGCGCTACAACCGCGACTCGCGCGGCATCGCGCACAAGGCGTCGGAAAGGCTCAGGGAGTTCGGGCTCACCCACACCAACTGGGGCCCGGAGATAGAGTTCTTCATATTCGACGCGATCAACGTGTACCCGTCCCCGTACGCCGCCACCCACTCGTACGGGGGGTCCGGCTACTCCATCGAGTCAAAGGAATCGCCCTGGGCGAAGGGAAACATCAGCACCGCGATCGACATCAAGGAGGGCTACTACCCGTCCCAGCCGAAGGACACGCTGGAGGGGTTTAGGAAAGACGTCTGCGACGACCTCTACCATTATTTCGGGATAGAGATAGAGGCAGAACACCACGAGGTGGCGACCTCCGGCCAATGCGAGATTAACCTGGTGTACAACGACATGGTCGGCATGGCGGACAACGTGATCGCGGTCAAAAACCTGGTCAAGGTCAAGGCAAAGAAGCAGAACAAGGTGGCGACGTTCATGCCAAAGCCCATCTTCGGGGACAACGCGTCGGCGATGCACACGCACCAGAGCCTGTGGAGGGGGAAGACCAACATCATGTATGACCCGGACGACGAGCTGGCCCAGCTGAGCCAGACGGGAAGGTACTACGTCGGGGGAATCCTGAACCACGCGTCGGCGCTGTGCGCCATATCGAACCCTACCACCAACTCCTACAAGCGGCTGGTCCCGGGCTTCGAGGCGCCGGTCAACGTCTGCTGGGGGCTGGGCAACCGCTCTGCGGCGATCAGGGTGCCGATGTACCGCAGGAACCAGGAAAAAAGCAAGCGCCTGGAATACCGCGTCCCGGATCCCACGTCCAACATCTACCTCCTAGAGTCGGCGCTGCTGCTTGCCGGGCTGGACGGGATAAAAAACAAGATCGACCCGGGCGACCCGGTGGAGGAGAACGTCTACAAGCTGACCCCCGAGAGGAAGAGGGAGTACAACATAGGATCCCTCCCGGTCTCCCTGAAGGGGGCGCTTGACTCGCTCACCAGCGACTGCGGGTTCCTCCAGGACATCTTCACCAAGGACTTTCTCGACAAGTACATCGAGCTGAAGTACATGGAATACACCACGTTTGCGCAGACCCCCACCCCCTGGGAGGTCTCGATGTACGCGGACGCGTGAGGGCCCCGCGCCGCGCGCGCCAGAACGGCCCGGATCCCTCAAAGACTGATTAACCACCGCGGCGTAGGGCGGCCATGGGGCCGATCGATCTCACGCTGACCGTGTCCGAGGCGCTCCCCGCGTTTCCCGGCTCGCCGGGGCCGCAGTTCATCCCCTGGTCCGACCTGGAGGAGGACGGGTACAACCTCGAGCTGTTGTTCCTGAGCTCGCACACGGGGACGCACATGGACGCCCCGTACCACTTCGCCGATGGCGGCGCGAGGATCCACGAGATCCCAGTGGGCAGGCTCCTCGGCAGTGCGCTTCTGGTAAGGGCTAGGAAGGGGGCAAACCGGGCGGTCACGAAGAGGGATCTGCTGGCCTTCGAGCGCGACAACGGAAAAATTCCGGACGGCGCCTCGGTCTTTTTCCACACGGGATGGCAGGAGTTCCTGAAGAGCGACGGGTATTTCGCGGAAAACCCGGGGCTGTCAGAGCGCGCCGCGGAGTACCTGGCCTCAAAAAAGGCCAACATGGTGGGGATCGACTCCCCCAGCATCGACTGCGGGAACAGCCGCCGGTTCCCCGCCCACAGGGCGCTGTCAAGGAACGGCGTCCTGATCGTCGAGAACCTGGCCAACCTGGACAGGATCCCGGGGAGCCGGTTTGACTTTGCCGTCCTGCCGCTGAAGCTGAAGGGCGCCACCGGATCCCCCGTGAGGGCGGTGGCGTTCTAGCTGACGAAGTGGAACCTGTTCTTCCTGTAGTTTTTGGACAGCTTCCCCGAGATGGCGATCTTTTGGCCGCAGCGCACGCACCGGTTCTTGCCGTCGAGGTTCCACCGCTCGATGTCGTACCCGAACCTCTTGACCGCCACTTCCCCGCAACCCGGGCAGTAGGTGTGCTCCAGCGGGTGGCCCGGGACATTGCCGACATACGCGTAGTTGAGGCCCGCCTCCTTTGCCACGGCGTGGTGCCTTTCCAGCGTGCCCAGCGGCGTCACGCCGAACTCCATCATCTTGTAGTCCGGGTGAAACCGCAGGAAGTGGATCGGCACGTCGGGCCCGAACACGTCGCAGACGAACCTGCACAGCCTCCCGGCGTACTCCAGGCTGTCGCCCACCCCGGGGACGACAAGATCCGTTATCTCCACGTGGATCCCGGTCTTGTCCCGAATCTCGCGCAGCGTGTCGAAGATCGGCCCGGGATCGGGCACCCCGACGTACCTCCTCGTGAACCCGGGCTCCGCGCTGCCCTTAAAGTCGACCGTGATGGAGTCCAGGAACTGGCCCATCATCCCCACCGACTCCGGGGTGTCGTACCCGTTTGACACGAAGACGTTGAAGAGCCCCCTTGCGTGCGCCTCGATCCCGCAGTCCCTCGCGAACTCTATGAAGATCGAGGGCTCGTTGTACGTGTAGGCGATCCCGTCCGCCCCGTTCCTGGCCGCCGTCTCGGCCACCTGGGCGGGCGTCATGTCGGCGCCCTCGACCTTGCGCCTCTGGCTGATGTCGTGGTTCTGGCAGTACCTGCAGAGCCAGTTGCACCCGGTGGTCGCAATGGAGTATATCTTCGAGCCCGGCCGGTAGTGCGTGACGGGCTTCTTCTCTATGGGATCGACGTGCCCCGAGATTACCTTGCCGTAGACAAACAGGTCCAGCCTCCCCCCCGAGTTCCCCCGGACCCCGCACAGCCCCACCTGGCCCCTTCCCATCTCGCAGTACCTTGCGCAGGCCGTGCACCTGACCCCGCCGCCCGGGAGCTTTTCGTAGAGGACCGCCTCCCTGCCCATCCACATGTTACGGGGCCTTTCCCATATAAGGTGCGCCCATTCGCAATGCTAAAAGCAAGGGCGGATCCAGCAGCGGCATGAGCAAGCCCGGGAACCTGTGGAGGAAGGTGCACGGGAGGATCGCTAAGAGGCCGACAAACTTTTCGTGGGTGATCGACGGGAAGCTCGCCGGCTCCGGCATGCCCACCAGCCCCGACGAGCTTGAGTGGGCGCTGAGGCAGGGCGTAAAATCGGTCGTGACGATGACCGAGGATCCGCTGCCGGACGGCTGGGTGGGCCGGCTGGACTACCTGCACGTCCCGACGCCGGATCTCACCGCGCCGGACATGGACAGGATCGACGCCGCGGTGGACTTTGTCCACGGCCAGATCAGCAACGGCCGTGCCGCGATGGTTCACTGCGCGGCGGGACTGGGCAGGGCGGGGACCGTCCTGGCATGCTACCTGGTAAAATACCGCGGGTGCTCCGCGGCCGAGGCCATCGATAGGATCAGGAGCGCGCGGCCGGGCTCCGTCCAGTCAGAGGTGCAGGAGCTGGCAATCGGCCTTTACGAAAAGCACGTCGGCTGACCCCTACTCGAACTCCGAGACCAGCTTCCCGTCGGCCACCCTTATCTTGAGCCTCTTGCCCTCTTGGAACACCAGGGTGATCTGGCCGTCGGAATCGGGATCCTCCACCTTGACCAGCTCCGCCATCTTTATCCGCTCGAACTTGTCCATGCGCGCCACCTACTCGGGGATCGAGACTGTCTCCAGCTTTCCGTCCACCGCCTTTACGAACAGGAACCTGTTGTCCTTGAAGATGAACGTGATCCCGCCCTCCTTGTCGGGCTCCTCGACCTCTAGTATCGGCTGCCCCAGCAGCCCGTCGTACTTTGCCACGCCTACCGTCGGGGGGCGTTCCTTATATCCTAATTGATTGCCACCACGGCCTCGCCGGAGTGGTTCTTGACGGTCCCGGGCTCGGTGTACTCGTGCCTCTGCCAGGACGCAAACACCTCGGCGCCTATCTTGTGCCTGCCCCTGCCCAGGTCCGACGCCGCAAACACGAACTTCTCGTCAAAGTCGAACAGTTCCTGCCTCACCTCCTCCTCGGACAGCCTGATGAAGGGCTCGAAGTTTTTCGCCACCTGGACCCAGATCCTCCTGTCCTTCATGGGGTTTACGAGCTTCGGGTTCCTCGTCCAGAAGATCGACGCCTTCCTGTAGGTGTCTATGGTCCTGCCCAGCCCGTGCTTCCTCAGCCCGCCCGAGGTAAGCTTCACGCCATACTTCATCTTGAACGACACGTCGTTTTTGTTGTACGCCCGGGTCCAGTTTTCCTCGTTGAACGCCTCCCTGACGTCCCCGCCCACCGCGAACTTCACGCGGACCTCCACGTTCTCGCCCAGGAGGTACTCGTCCTTGGACTTTTCCAGCCGGATCTCGGAAATCATGCTCTCCCCCATCCCAATCGCCCATGGTGGCCCCCACGCCCTTAATATTCTATAAAGGGGCCTGCCCGGCCGGGCGCGCGAGGCATGATTTATATCCGCAGTGGGCGCTTTCCCCGAATACATGAATGCGCAGGTAATCAGTTCGGACGAGAAGGAGATCAGCCTCTCAATCACGGACACCGACGTCGGAATCCTGTATATCATCCAGCAGGAGCTCCTGAAGGACTCCAACACGGACTTTGCCGGGGTCATAGTCAAGCACCCGTTGACGAACGAGTGCTGGATGAGGATCAACTCAAAGTCAAAGCCCATCGCGCAGGTCAAAAAGGCGGCGGATTCCGCAATAAAGATCGCCGATGAGTTCAAACAATTATTTAATTCCGCGATCAAGGGAAACTAGATGAAGTTTTGCCCCGTCTGTGAGACCAAACTAAAAAAAGGGGACTCTGGCCTCAAGTGCGCCAAGTGCGGCCACACCGAGGGCGGCGGGGACAGGCCGCCAAGGCAGGTAGAGGAGGACTTTGAGCCGGAACTGGACGTGATGTCGGAGAGCGACTCCGGCGAGACAATGCCCACGGTCGAAATGGAGTGCCAAAAGTGCGGGAACAAAGAGGCCGTGTGGTGGATGCTTCAGACGAGGAGCGCCGACGAGCCGACCACCCAGTTTTACCGGTGCACGAAGTGCAAATTCACCTGGCGCGACTATGCGTAAACGTTTAAACTAGCACGCCCAGCTCCACAAGACTGGCCAATGACTTTTGAAGCGAAAACCAGCGGCTCGGACGATCTCAAAGCCATAATATCCGCCATCTCGACGCTTGTCGAGGAGGCGACCTTCGTGGCCACCACGGAGGGCATCACCTTCAGGGGGATGGATCCCTCGCACGTGGCGCTGATCGACATCTCCTGGCCGAACTCCGCCTTTGAAAAATATGAGTGCGACGCGGACATAAAATTCGGGGTGCGCATCGACGAGTTTTCCAAGCTCATCAAGCGGGCGGAAAAAAAAGACGGCATCGAGATCAGCATCTCCGAGCAGAACATGCTGCTGGTAACCATCGGCAAAAACAAGAAATACAAGATGCGCCTGATCGAAAGCTCCGCCACCGACACGCCGCTGCCAAAGATCCCGTACGACGCCAAAATCACGATGGCGTCGTCAAGGTTCGACAAGATCCTGGGAGACGTGCAGGTGGTCTCCGACTACCTGACCATGCACACCGCCGACTCCAAGGCGGACTTTTCCGGCAAGGGCGACTCCGGCGAGGTGGTGATTGACATCGACAAGGACGAAAAAGACGTCGAGGAGATCTCCTCAAAAGAGGACAGCTCCGGCACGTACAGCCTCGAGTACCTCAACCCGGTCGTCAAGGCGGTGGGGAACACCGCCGGCCTGGTCTCGTGCGAGTTTTCAACCGCAAAGCCGCTCAGGATCGAGTTCAAGGTGGCCAACATAGGCAGGATCCATTTCTACCTGGCCCCGCGCGTGGAAAGTTAAAGAATTTAAAGATTAACCCATTCAGGTAACTTGGATGAAACTCGTTCTAAAGTACGGCGGCGCGTCTATATCGTCTGCCAAGGACATACAGGGGGCGGCGCGGCACATCAACTCCCTGTCGAAGAAGAACACGGTCGCGGTGGTGTGCTCCGCGACAAGCGGCACCACCGACGACCTGATCGAGATCTCCAAGTCAATAAAAAGGGAGAACAAGGGAAGGGCAAGGAAGATCGCCGCGAGGGTAACCAAAAAGCACAACGATCTGGCCCGGAAGGCGGTCAAAAAGCCGGGTAACGGGAAAAGGCTACTGCGGAAACTCGAGCAGGACTTTGCGGAACTTGACGCCCTGATTGACGGGATGGTGCTGCTGGGTGAGGTGACCCCCAGGACGATGGACTACCTGATCTCGTTTGGCGAGCGGCTCTCGATAAAACTGGTATCGGCCGCCCTGGTCGACCTGGGACTCAAGTCCGCCCCGCTGACCGGCAAGGAGGCGGGGATCGTCACCGACTCCAACTTCGGCAGCTCAAAGCCGCTGATGGACACCACCAGCCTGCGGGTGTCAAAGACCGCCGGGGCGCTGTTCTCTAAGAACACGATCCCGGTGATCGGGGGGTTCGCGGGCGCCGACCAGCACGGGCACGTGACCACGCTTGGAAGGGGGGGATCCGACTACACGGCCACAATAATCGGCTCCTGCATAAGGTCCGACGAGATATGGCTGATGAGCGACGTCGACGGCCTGATGACGGCAGATCCCGGCATCGTCAAAAACGCAAAACTGCTCAAGGAGGTCTCCTACGCCGAGGCGGTCGAGATGGCGATGTTCGGGGCAAAGCAGATACACCCGCGCACCTTCGAGCCGCTGCTGTCCGGGAAGATCCCCATGAGGATCCGCAGCTCTTTCAACACGGAAAACGAGGGCACCCTGGTCACCGCCTCGCCCACCGCAAACAACACGGTCAAGTGCGTCAGCAACATACGGCACAACGGGCTGATCGACATACGCGGCGGCAGCATGGTGGGAAACCCCGGCACGGCGGCGCGGATATTCGACACGCTCGCCGAGGCCGGGATCAACGTGATGATGATATCCCAGAACCCCTCGGAGTCAAGCATCACCATCGTCGTGAAAAACACCGCACTCGACAAGGCCGTCGGCGTGCTGGAGATGGGACTGCTGGGAAAGATCATCAAGAAGCTCGAAGTGACCACCGATGTCGCGATCATCGCGCTTATAGGCTCCGGCATGAGGGGGACCGTGGGCGTCGCCTCGAAGGTCTTCGGCGCGATCCAGAACAACGGCGTCAACGTAGCGATGATCACCCAGGGATCCTCGGAACTCAACCTGGCGTTCGTCGTGAAGGACTCCAACACGGAGACGGCGGTAAGGGCCCTCCACGACGCGTTTGAGCTAGACAAGATTAACTAAACTGATTTAAATACGGCCCGCCCCCAAGAGTGGCGTGAAGGGGCAACTCGTAATTTTTGCGGCCGCCGCACTCGCGGCGGGCCTGTTGGCGGTGTCCGTTGCCTCCGACCAGTTCGCCGACGCCGGCCCCAGGAAAAAGATACACTTTACCGACACCATCACATCGTCGCAGGATCCGGGACAGGGCCACGAAAGCCACCAGATGGCGATGGTCCTGCCGCCCAGCGAGGGGGCGATCTACGACGGTTCTATGACGTTTGCCTCCAGCGCGCCCATGCAGGTGGCCGTCCTGCACGAGATCGGCCCCAACGACTCCAGGGGGCAGCCCGTATGGACCGTTGACGGGGAGAAGTTCTACGGGATCTCGCTGATGACCACCGACTTGAAGGCAAGCTCCTTCGAGTTTACGGGAGCCGCCCTGGCCTTCCACGCGCCGAGCCCGGAAGAGTTTACCGTGACGGTGAGCGTCGACGCGTGGATACGCGAACCGCTAACCCAGGCATTCCGCTAGGCCCCGGCATGAGGGGGACCGTGGGAGCCGCCCCGAAGGCCTTCGGCGCGATCCAGAACAACGGCGTCAACGCAGCGATGATCACCCGGGGATCCTCGGAACCCAGCCTGGCGTTCGTCGTGAAGGACTCTGATTCGGAGACGGCGGTAAGGGTCCTCCCACGACGCGCTTGAGCTAGACCGGGTTGGTTGTGGAGTCCGGAAAGTCGCACACCCCCACCCGAGCGCGCAAAGCCGGCGTGCCTGTGGCGCGCCGGCATGGCGCAAGGGGTTTAGGGAAACGCGCGAGCCCGGACCGTCCAGACAACACGAAACCGGGTGGTTCAAGGACGCGGCGGATCGTGCGGGGGAAGAGGAAGCGGCCCCCCGCAAACGCCGACATGGCGGCCCCCCGTGCAGGCGCCGGCGCGGCGGGCCCAGAAACTCCGCGCTAGGCGCGAAACCAGCGCAGACGTTCCCCCCGGCGCTAATCCGACTCGAGCCTGAACTTGGACTGCAAGATTAACTGAACCGATTTAAATACGGCCCGCCCCCAAGAGTGGCGTGAAGGGGCAACTCGTAATTTTTGCGGCCGCCGCACTCGCGGCGGGCCTGTTGGCGGTGTCCGTTGCCTCCGACCAGTTCGCCGACGCCGGCCCCAGGAAAAAGATACACTTTACCGACACCATCACATCGTCGCAGGATCCGGGACAGGGCCACGAAAGCCACCAGATGGCGATGGTCCTGCCGCCCAGCGAGGGGGCGATCTACGACGGTTCTATGACGTTTGCCTCCAGCGCGCCCATGCAGGTGGCCGTCCTGCACGAGATCGGCCCCAACGACTCCAGGGGGCAGCCCGTATGGACCGTTGACGGGGAGAAGTTCTACGGGATCTCGCTGGTGAACACGGGCTCAAAGGCGGGATCCTTCGAGTTTACGGGAGCCGCCTTGGCCTTCCACGCGCCGAGCCCGGAAGAGTTTGCCGTGACGGTGAGCGTCGACGCGTGGATACGCGGGCAGCCCGCGGGGATAATCCTGCAGAAACTCGAGTTTGAAAAGGAAGAGCCATCCATGCCGCTGTCCAACACAAGCGTGCCTGCAACCATCCCCATGCACGGGGGGCTGCATGGCGGCGAGGGAGTCTTCTACATCATGACCGACTCCAGCGACCCGGAGTTCGCCGCGGACGTGTCAGAGAGGCAGGGCTGGCGCGTGGAACTCGCGCCCCCGATCGCGGGCGCGCCCGAAAGCTCCCTGCAAACCATCTTCATCTTTACAAACGGCGTAAGGGGGGACGGGCTGTACGGGTACCAGGGGGAGGTCTTTTCAAGCACTCCCGGAGAACCGGGATACGGCGCACTAAACTCGGTAATCAAGGTCGCCTGGAAGAAAGGCCAGAACGAGGCCGTGCTGGAGTCCGCGCGGGAAGTCCTGGATGCCGAGGAGGCCGGCAGGGTCACGTTTGACGAGACGGGCATAGTGGTAAACGCCCCACAAATAATCTGGCCCGGCGGGCAGCTGGAGGCAAGGGACGCCGGGATCTCAGGCGACGCACAGTACGGCGGCGGGCAGGTCACTGGGATAGACCGGGACGGGATGACGGTCACCTTTGTGGCCCACAGGGGCTGGGGTCCCGACGGCAGGACGATCTACCACATCGTGGCAGACGCGACCCCGCCCGGACCCGCCGGCGTGATGGGGGTGCCCCACTCCCCGGCCTCCGCAGACCTCATCGCCAGCGCCGCCGCCGCCGATCTCTCCCAGTTCCAGAACGGGGTAAGGGGCCCCGGGCCCCTGGGGTTCCAGGCCGGGATCGCGGGCGCCGCCACCGGCGATGAGAACTATACCCCGATGTGGCGGGTCTACACCGTGGAATGGAACGATCCCGCGTCGGCGAAGATCCTTGAGACGAAACGCGATATAGACTCCTCGAAGGAGGGGGGCCTGATCTCCATATCCATCGCGCGGCCCATGAACAGCGATCACATCATAAACCGCCCCATCATAGACCCGTTCCAGTGAGTCGCTAAACGGATAAATTACTTGGGGTGGGGATCAACTGTGGTTGGCTGGAAAACTGTACATCGTCGGAGTCGGCCCGGGAGACCACGGCCACATGACGTTTCGCGCAAAGGAGGCGATCGCCGAAAGCGACACCATCGTGGGATACGAGACCTACGTCAACCTCGTCGCCGACCTGATCGGGGGAAAGACGGTCTACCGGTACGCCATGACGCAGGAGGTCGAGCGCGCGCACCAGTGCATAGACCTTGCAAAATCCGGGAAGACCGTGTCGCTTGTCTCGAGCGGCGATCCCGGGATATATGGCATGGCGGGCCTGATCTACGAGACGCTGGCAGAGACGGGCTGGAGCCCCAAGGACGGCCTGCAGGTGGAGGTGATCCCGGGAGTGTCCGCGCTGAATTCCTGCGCGTCCATCGTCGGCTCCCCCCTGATGACCGATTTCGCGGTGCTCAGCATGAGCGACCTGCTGGTTCCCTGGGAGATAATTGAAAAGCGCGTGGAGGCCGCAGCCCGGGGGGACTTTGTCATCGTAATCTACAACCCGGCCAGCAAGAAGAGGATCCACCAGCTGCAGGACACCAGGAAGATCCTGCTAAAGTACAGGAGGCCGGCGACCCCCGTGGCGATAATCAAGGGGGCGTTCAGGTCGTCCCAGACGGTAGTCCTGACTGATCTGCAAAGCCTGCCGGAGCATTCCGACAAACTTGGAATGATCAGCACCGTGATCGTGGGCAACTCCTCCACCTACACGTACAAGGACCTGATGATCAACCCCCGGGGCTACAAGTCAAAATACAACCTGGAGGGGCAGGCCAGCCCCGGTCCCGGGGCCTAGCTGCAGCCCCTTATCGCCCGGGACAGCTCCTCGCTGAGGCCCAGCCTGTCCCTTATCGGCGCCACTATCTTCACCAGGCAGTCGCCCACGGCCTGCTTGAGGTCCCCCGGGTGCAGCTTCCCGGCCGCAAAGTCCTCCTCAAGCTGGCCAAAGCCCGCGTACTCGACGTTCCCCCCGAACCTGGCGGGCCTCTCCACCCTGATCGAGTCGAACTCGTGGAAGATCACGGCCCTGGCGATCTCCAGCAGCGGGTTGTTGTCGGCGTTTGCCTCCTCGCACCACGACTTGCTTATCTTCCTCCTTATCTCGTCGTCTGAGTCGTGAATGAATATGCCAGAGTTCGGGTCAGACTTGCTCATCTTCCCGGCGGCCCCCGCATCTTCCCGGGCCGGCCTTGACAGCCCCAGCAGAAGCTTGTGGTGCACCGCCACCGGGACCTTCCACCCCATCTTTGGGAAGATCTCCCTTACCAGCATGTGTATCTTCCTCTGGTCCATGCCCGCGTGGACGATGTCCAGGTCCAGCGAGTGAATGTCCACTGCCTGCATGGGGGGGTAGAGCAGCTTCGCAAGGTCGATCTTGGACTCCTCCTCCGACCTGCCCATGATCGTCAGGGTTCGCATGGTCCTCTTCAGCGACACGCGCTTTGTGAATTTCATGAACTCCTTCCAGTATTCCTTCCTCGAGTCGTACAGGTCTGACCCTAGCACGATGTTTGCGCCCGGGCAGACCAGCCTGAACGCGTCAGAGTAGTACCGCGAGACCTCGGAGATCGTCTCCCAGTCGCCGCCCAGCTTGTCGTTGATCACGGTGTGCCAGTCGGCAAGAAACACGGTGCAGTCGACCCCCGCCCTGACGAAGTCGTTGATCTTGAAGCCCGTGCTTACCAGGCTGCCCAAATGCAGAAAGCCCGAGATCTCCAGGCCGATGTAGTGCCTCGGGGCGGAGTTGGTCTCGAACAGCTCGGTAAGCTCGCCGCGCGTGACGACTTCTTCGGTGGGCGCCCTCCCGACCAGCTCCACCTTGTCAATTACATCCAACTACCCGGTCTCTAAAAAATAAACCTATAAAGCTATTCAAATTTCCGCCGGCGCGGCCCCGGTTCAGATTCCCAGACGCCACCTGCTCTTCTTGGACGGTTTTTTTGACAGGTTGTCCAGCATGTCGTAGGTGATCGTAAACCCGTTGCCCACCATCGTGGCGTCCTTGGCATACACGTCCTTGTCAGGCACGAACTCATCTGCCAGGTCCCTGATCTTCTTGGTTTTTATGTCGAACAGACGGATCTGCTTGCCGTTGTCAAGCTTGATGGTGGCGTCCCCGCTTATCCCCTGGATTGAGAAAGTCTCAAAGAACCGGATGGTGCCTCCGCGGACCAGCTCTATGGAGCTGTCGTAGGTAAGCTTGTCGCCGTAAAACAGGATCTCCCGCGCCCGCGCCCGCGCGTCGTCTTCCATGTTGAGAACCATGATGGAGTCCGCCTCGAGCAGGACCGTGTTCACCGCGTTTTCCGCGACAATCTTTCCCCGCGGGGCCGACACGCGGGTGCGGTGCTCTACCGTGTGGAACAGCCCCACCCTGCCCCCGGGATCCTCCGCCTTGTATTTGCGGCCGAATATGTTTCCCACGACCGCGTTGCCGCCGTCCACCGTCAGCCTGGCGCCGTTCTCGATCCGGTACTTGTTGTCCAGGGGGTTTACGAACTTGAAGTCGCCCCTGGACACGCGTATGTCGGTCCTGAACTCCTCGGTCCATGACGGGCTGGTTATGTTTCCCTGCATGGTGACCGGGCCGTCGTACGTGAGGCTGCCCGCCATGAAGTTTCCCTTGATTGACAGCGAGCCGTTCGCCTTTCGTTCCAGCTCCATCTCGCCCAGGGTCTTGGAGCCGAACAGCTTGGTGGCAGTAGCGTTTGCCCGGTTCAGCGCCGCCGCCCATTCCTCAGCGGCATGCATCTCCTTGGACAGCTGCTGGCCCAGGATCTGGTTCTTCCTCCTCACCTCCGCCTCCGAGTCCCCCGAATACACCTTGGAGTTCCGGATCCTCTCGACGTCCGTATCGGGGTACTTTTTGCCGATTTTGAGATCCTCGTAGGCCTGCTTGATTCTTATGAACTGCTCGTTTTCCCCGCCCCTGTCTGAGTGGAATTGCAGGGCCAACCGCCTGAACGCGTCCCTGATCTCCTTCTCGGTAGATCCCTCCACGATCCCCAGGATGTCGTAGTTGCTCTCCATCATTTCCCCCGTTTCAGGTTAAAATTCCAATTTTCCTATACTTCTAGTTTTTTACGGCGGGCGGCAGGATGCCGCGCCCGGGCCGGCCAGGGCGCAAACGGAAGAACCAGATCATGTCCTTGAGAACCCCGTAACGCCGTCAGAGGGGACAACCCGGACCGATCCCTATGACTGCCTCAGAAGCTCTAGGGACTGCCTTTTGTCGTAATAGTTGTAGGCGCCCCCCTGTCGGGGCATACCACAACGTGTCTGACTATCCGGGCCCCGGGAGGCCGGCCTGGATGTCAAACCCGTCTATGTACGCCCGTGGTGCCTGCAACCGTGGTTTTCAACCGTAACCACGTAGGCAAGACCGGCCCCCGTGATCAGGGTGGGGCCGCTGTCCTCTGCCGTTCCCAAGGCCCCGGCGATCATTACCCGGCCGTCAGCCTCCCTGGACGCCGCCGCCTGCCCAGCCTTTCAGGCCAGAATGTCTCGACGCCCCCGCGCTCCCCCGGCCGATGGATGCCACGAGCGTTGCTGGCGCCGCAAGCCCTGCCTCCGGCGCCTCGACGAGCCGCCTTTCATTCAAAAGCCAGTACGGGTTGCGCTTTGCGGTGTTTTAGATTGCCGCCTGAAGCCGCCCGGGGGCCCCCCGCGTCATTTTCTGGATCTTATCACGGCGACGACGGCCACCGCGAGCCCGGCAAGCCCGAGACCTGCCCCCACATAACCGACGTCGGGCCGCTGGCCGTCCCGCTTGAGGTCGGCCACGTCGTCCCCCAGGTCGTTTACGTACTCGATCAGCGCGGTATGGCCCTCAACCATCTGGGTTACCGTGTAGTCTGACGGCCTTGGGAACTCTATGTAGGCGCGTTCCTCCACCTTGGGAGGGTGCATTGACAGGCTTATTGGGGTGTCGACTATCGTCCCCAGCACGTTTGCCTGGTAGTATCCTGCAACCGTCGGGTTTACAAAGGCAAAATATTTTCCCGGCGTGTCGTGGTCTGCTGACAGTGGGAGGGTGATCTTCTCGGTCTTGTAGGCCAGCTCCACCCTGATCGTTTTTTTCAACCCGACGATCCCGTCCTTGAATTCCTGTTCCGCCAGCTCCAGGCCCGGCTCAAGCGGGCTGATGTAAAGCTCGACGGCGTTGGTCTCGTTGGACACGACCGGCTCGTTCATCCAGCCTATCTCTACCCTGTAGGGGCCCACGGAATCAATCACATGCGCGTGGGCCGCGCCCGCCAGCCCCGGAACCAAGAGCAGCGCAAGCAGAACGCCTCCGAGCTTCAACACTGGTAAAGTCTCCCATGATTTTAAAAAGATTTATTGGCGCGCCGTGCAGAACCGCCGCCCCCGGTTTCAAAAGGTTAAATACTGTCTGTTGAGAATTGCAATGTGCCAACCGCCTATGTCCTGCTGAACTCCGACCTCGGAACAGACCAGTCAATCATAGACGAGGTAAGGCAGATCCTGTCAAACGAGGACCTCGACTACGAGGTGCAGGGGGTCTACGGCGTGTACGACATCGTCCTCAAGCTGTCCTCGGACGACGGGGAGAAGATACGGGCGACGATCACTAACAAGATTCGAAGGATAAGCAAGGTACAGTCCACGCTCACGATGATGGTGATAGAGGAGCAGGAACAGCTATAGGCGCTTCAGGGCATCGACCACCCTGGCCATCTCTGCCTCGGTATTGAAAAAATGCGGGGACGCGCGCACGATCTTCCTGTCAAAAATCTCCCTGACCGCCAGGACGATCCCTTCTTTTTCCAACCTTGCCACCACCGCCTCGGGCTCGGTTCCCCCCACGTTAAAGGAGACTATGCTCGTCCGGCTGCCGGGATCCTGCGGGCCGTACAGCGTGACGCCCCTGATCCCCGACAGCTCCTCTCTCAGCATGCTTGACAGGCGCCGGTTCCTGCTGCGGACGTTGTCCAGGCCGAATTCCAGCAGAAGTCTTGCGGACGATTCCAGCCCCACGATCCCGACGTAGTTTCTAAACCCGGCCTGGAACCTCTCCGGAATGTCCTTGAAGGCCAGGCCGCCCCCCTCTGACACCTCCGCGGATTCGGCCCCTATGGATACCGGCTCCAGCAACCCGCTTGATCTCTTGTTGCAGTAAAACAGGCCCGTGCCCATGGGGCCGCAAAGCCACTTTGATCCATTAAACGACATGAAGTCGCAGTTAATCCGCGAGACGTCGACGTCCGGCACGCACCCGACAGTCTGCGCGCTGTCCACGAAGAAACTGGCGTCGCCCCCGAGCATCTTCCCTATCTCCTCGACGGGCAGGATGGCGCCCGTGTTGTACAGCGCATGGCTCAGCGCCACGAGCGCCGTGTCCCCGTCCAACAGCGATCCAAAGCCGTCAAGGTCGAAAAACCCGTCCCCGTCTATCGGCATGTCGTTTATCTTGACCCTGTCCCGCAGCCGCAGCCAGGGGTAGTAGTTTGCGTGGTGTTCGTGGCCGCCGCCGCGAATGATCATGTTGGAGCCTTCCGGGAATGACAGGCCGTTTGCCACGAAATTTATCCCGTCCGTGGTGCTCTGGGTGAGGACGACCTCCTGGGGCCGGCAGTTGATGATCCTCGCGATTGCCTCCCTGGCGCCATCCAGCTTTTCTGAGACGAACGATCCAGATCCGGCCGAATCGGGCCCCGCCTCGTTGTAAGAGACCAGAAAATCCCTCATTGCCTCGATGCTCTGACGGGGCATCAGGGACACGGATGCGTTGTTGAGATAGACCTTTCCGTCGCTTGGAAAGCCGCCAGAAACATCCTTTGCGGCCAAATTCATTATTATACCTGTGGGAAGATAAGGCCGCATTGGATAAAAACCCTTACCGGATTTCCGCCGACAGCCTGGGGCAGATCCGGGAGGATTTTTCATCGCACAACCCGAACATAATCCTGGCCTCGGATCCCTTTCACAAGGCCGAGCTGGCCACCTCCCTCCTCCGTTCTGCGGACTGCCCCGTGATCTTTCTGGACTTCGACCTGATGTACAGCGGGTATGTCGCGGCGCGGCTGGTCGAAAGAAGGGAAAACGTCCGGATCATCCGCACCAGCAGGGGGGGCTGGCAGGAGACCCTCCACGGCGTGCTGGGGAAGATCTCCGTGGCCAGGTCCATGGTGATCATCGACTCGTTTAACGGGTTTCACAGCATGTATGGCGAAAAAGAATCGGCCAGGTTCGTCAACGCGTCGCTGATGCTCATCTCCTACATGGGAAGCTTCCGGAAATGCCCCGTGGTGGCCCTCGCCCTGGCCCGGAGGAACGCGCAGAACAGGTGGATCCTGTCGCCCGGCGGAAGGCACATCACGGGGTCTGAGAACTCGCGCCTTTACAGCCTCAGAAAAACCGGCGGCGCGCTGTACCTGCAGCAGATCGCGCAGTGATCGCGCCGGGCCGCGATTAAAACGCCGTTATAAACCCCAAACGCCGTTATAGCTCACGGTTTTTAGGCAAATTATATTAAGATCAAAACGCCAGTATGAATTGTAATGCCAGTAGGAATTATTCCGGACATCAGCGAACAGATGTGTATAGGCTGTGCACTTTGTGTAGAGATCTGTACGTCTCTGGGCCCAGATGTCCTCCGAGTAAAACCAGTCGAAGGCTGGAAGAGAGGCAAGGCATTCGTCTACTATCCGGAAAGATGCATCTCCGACGGCGCATGCATTGGCGTGTGCCCGACAAAGGCGATCTTTTGGATGAGGCCGATGGACTTCACCGTTGGACAACCGGTTCCCCTCTACCAGAACTCAGTCTTCGTGAATGGCTGGGACGAACTCATCAAAGAGTAAGTTCTGCCACTTTTTCCTTTTTTGTCTTGTGCCAGGTTGGGCCGGCCCCGCGCTTGGGGTCTTGCCCCATCGTCCCCCGCATGGCCGGGACGGCCAACCGGCGGAACCGCGGTGGGCGACACCGCCAACTCGTAATAAAATACCCGCCCCCGGGCGGGCTTTATCCGAGTCCCCACGCGCCGTCTTTTCGGCACCATCGCACACGACGGCGGCAAGGCCGACGCCGCGCCCTGCTTTCCACGCCTCCCCCCGCCGCGCCGCGCGGGTAGCCGGGATCCGCCCCTGCCACCACGGCAGGCCCCCCGCACCCGCTGGCGAATCACGCAAAAGCGGGGAACCCGCGGCTCGTCCAACACCCGCACCGGGCGCGGATCCCCCCGCTGCCAACAACGCTGCCCGGCGCGCCAAAGCCGTCGCGCCTCGGCCCAACCCACGGGCCTTCGCCGCCGGCCACGGCATCGCCCTAGGCCGCCGTGATCCCGGCAGGCTCGAACCGCGCCCGCGTGTCAAGCGACGGGCCGTCGGCGCCAAGCTGCACGCAGACGACGCGGTCCTCCGCACGCGCAAGGGAAAACGAGCCAACCACGGCCGCAGCCGGGAGCGCGACCTGGAAGAACGCCTTAGCGGCCTGCACCTGCAACCAGCACAAACCCGGAACGGGGAAGCCGCGCAGCCTTTTGAACCCGCGCCGCCCCCGGCCTACAACGCACCTTCGTCCAAACGCTTCCTCGGCCTGGTACTCAGGTAAAACGCGTGCGAGCTGATTATGAAGGCGGCTAGGAAAACCTTTGTCGAGAAAACCAGGTTCCACGGCCTCTCCGGATCCGGGTACGCGACCGACAGCATGTCGATGTCGGGCACCCCGCCGTCGATCACGCCCGCGGCGATCACCGCGTTTAGGACAGTAAAGTTGTACAGTACCTCGTACAGCGTAATGATTGCAAACCCCAGCAGCATTAGCTGCAGCAGGGACATCTTCCACCCCGCGATCTTGTCCCCGGCAGTCTTTTTCCAGCCGATTCTTGAAACGCAGTACCACCCAATGACGGTCGAGAAGAATATCCAGGTGGAGACCCTTGCAAAGTTCTCAAACGGGACGGTCGTGTTGTGTATCGCCTCGCCCATCACGTACGTCCCGTCCTCCATCCACTCAACCATAGTCACGTAGACGCCAAAAACAAAACTTGCAGACATGACCGCGGCGCACACGTAAAAGACGTACAGGTATACCTTGTAGCCCAAATCGGCCCTCTCCAGATGGCGGGTCTTCATGATGCCGTTTGCATTATCTTTGAAATATAAAAATTCATACGGGGCCGGACGCGCGCCCCGGCCGCCCGGGCCGGCAGGCACGAAGGCGCCGCGGGCGTCCCCCTGGCAGGCGTGGATCCGCCGGGGCCCGGGCCGGCAGCGCGGCTCCCGCGCCCGGGGGCGGCGCCAAGGGCCGCCGGATGCAGGTCAAAATTGAAATTACCGGGAGGCCGCAGAACAGCCGTTGAAGATCGCCATAAACGAGCCCTTTCTGGGCAGGGAGGAGATCGCCGCGGCCGCATCAGTTCTAAAAAGCGGCCAACTGACCACCGCTGCCGACGCTGGAGGCGCGCAGGTCCGGGAATTCGAGGCCGCCGCGGCGTCATACCTCAAGGCGAGGTACGCCGTGGCGGTAAATTCCGGCACCGCCGCACTGCAGGCGTCGCTGCACGCGCTGGGCGTCAAGGGGGGCGACGAGGTGCTCGTCCCCTCTTTCACCTACGTGGCCACCGCAAACTCGGTGGCGTCGACCGGCGCGAGGCCCGTCTTTGTCGACATCGTCCGGGACAACTACACCATGGATCCCGACGATCTGGCAAAAAAGATCACGAGGAAGACCAAGGCAATCATGCCGGTCCACCTTTATGGAAACGTGGCGCCGGTGGACCGAATCTCCGACGTTGCCAAGAAGAACAACCTGCCTGTCATAGAGGACTCTGCCCAGTCGCTGGGTTCGACCCTCGGGGGGCGCCACGCCGGCACGTTCTTTGATCTGGGGTGCTTTAGCATGTACCCGGGAAAGGTGATCACCTCGGGGGAGGGAGGATTTGTCGTAACCGGCGACAGGAAACTGCGCGACAAGCTGCTGATGATCAGAAACCACGGCATGGCCTCCGGCAGCGCCAAAACATTCGGGCTAAACCTCCGGCTGCCCGAGATCAGCGCGGCAATAGCCAACGCGCAGATGAGGAGGCTCCCGGGGTTCCTCGAGGCGAGAAGGCGCAACGCCGAGTACCTGACAGAACTGCTCTCCGGCCTGGACATCCGGGTCCCGAACGAGCCGGGGCGCGTCAGGGTAAACTGGGGCCTGTACACCATAGCGACCGCGGCAAGGGACGAAACCCTGAGGCGGCTGAACCGGCGCGGCGTGGGCGCGGCCGTGTACTACCGCGTGCCAGTTCACAAAACCCCGTCCTACGGGGGATCCGCCAGCCTCCCCGTCACCGACTGGGCGGCGGCGCACGTCCTGTCCCTGCCGGTCCACCCGCGGGTCACGAAGGCCGACGTTGAGTTTATAGCCAAAACCGTCCGTGGTGTGGCATGAACGGCGTGGGCGACGTCCTGGGCGAGATCTGCAAGGCGGTCTTTCCCATACGCGAGGAATCCTACGCGGGGAACCCGGACGCGCCGGTGGCCATATGCACGCTGTCCAGCATAGGCCTGCTGAGGCAGATCGCAAACTCCGACGTCCTGGGCCGGATCTCCGTCGCCGGCAGGCTGTTCTCCGAAAACAAGGGAATCGATTCGCTTGTCAGGCACGTCAGCTCGCACAGAAAGATCAAGACCATAGTAGTGTGCGGAAAGGAGGTGTGGGGCCACAGGGCGGGACACTCGCTGGTGGCGCTGCACGAGAACGGCGTTGACAGGCGCGGGCGAATAGTCGGCTCTGACAGCCCGGAGCCCTTCCTGACAGCCACGAGGCAGGAGATAGCGCACTTTCAAAACAGGATCACGCTGGTGGACAAAATCGGCGTGACCGACCTTGACTCGATCAGGGGGCTGGTTCAGTAGCCCGTCCTCTGCCTCTCCCTGTTGATCTCGTTTTTCCTTGCGTACTCTTCCATGATGTCGTCCGGAGTCAGGCCAAGCTCGATGGACGCCTGGATCACAAAATGCCACACGTCGATCAGTTCCTCCCTCGCCTCGCCGGCGTCGAACCGCGACGGGGCCTTCCACCATTTCCAGTTGGTGGTCCTCTGCAACTCTACCGCCTCGTGGATCATCGCGGTGCACAGGGCAGACACCCTCCCCTCCGTGTCGGGCGGGTACCTGTCAAGGTTCATCATGTCTGCCAAGCCCCGCTGCATCTCGAAGATTGCCTCCAAACGGTCCCCTGCCTTTTCCGTGATATCCTGGGCCAACTGACAACTGAATGCGGGAGGTTGCCGAACTTAAATATTTAGACCCGGATCATCCTCTCGTAAGCCCGCACCCTCTTTGCAATGTCCGGCCCCTTCAGCCGCAGCAGCCCGTCCAGCCCGTACCCCCCCACCGCAAACGAGCCCATGACGTTTCCATGCACCACGGCCTTTCTGACGTCGGCCAGCTTCGTGGAGTTCTTGCCGGCCAGGTATCCTATCATGGCGCCTGCAAACGAGTCCCCCGCACCGGTCGGATCCACCACGTCCTCCAGGGAAAAACCCGCGGTCGGAAACACCACGTCCTCAAAAAACATGAGCGATCCGTGCTCGCCCTTCTTGATAATCACGTACTTGGCGCCCCAGCCCATCATCTTCTTTGCGGACCTTGCCAGGTTGAACTCCTTCGTAAGCAGCCTGGCCTCCTCGTCGTTTATCACCACCGCGTCCACCGCCCCGATCATCCTTACCACGGCCTCCCTCTTCGTCGATATCCAGAAGTCAATCGTGTCGCACATGGAGAACTTTACCTTGTCGAACTCCCTGATCACCGATGAGTTCTGCTCGGGGTCGTTGTTTGCCAGGTACACAAACCGGGACTTTTTGTACCCGTCCGGGATCTTGGGCTTGAAGCCCTCCAGCACGTTCAGTTCGGTCTTCAGGGTCGTCCTGGCGCTCAGCGTCCTGTCGTAGCTGCCGTCGTAGCGGAACGTCCTTCCGTCGCCCGACTCCAAGCCCTGCAGATCCGCGTACCTTGCCAGCACGCGGCGGTATCTCTCGGGAAAGTCTTCTCCGACGATCGCCACCAGTCCGACATCTACAAAGTTGCTTGCCGAGACGGCCGCGAAAGTCGCCGCCCCGCCAAGGACGTCCCTCAGGGTCTTCCTCGGAGTCCTGATCGTGTCCAGTGCGGCAGACCCAAAAACCGTGAGCATTCCCTGAAAAGCTAGCCCCCGTCTATAAATTCCCTTGTCTGCTCCTCCGTGGGATGGAACACGAACGGGATCCCTATGGAGGCCAGCAGCACATCGTATTCTGCCAGCCCGCTTATCTTCAGCGTGGGCGGATCGTCCGGATCCATCCCAGAGTCCGTCTCGAACGTCCCCTTCACCAGGCTGCTCCCGAGCGCGGGAAGCACAAACGGCTCCAGCCTGCCCTCCCCGGCCAGCTCGCCGTCGGCAACCACGAAGAACTCCGATTCCCCAGCGCCCAGTATCAGCAGGGAGGGGTTGTCGAACCGCAACTCCACGCCGTAGGAGGATCCGTGCTCGCCTTCTTCCAAGAGCTCGCTGTGGGTGATGGCCACGCCTATCTGGGAGGCCGACGCGATCTGGGAGCAGCCAAAGGCCACGGCGCCGATCACGAGCACCGCGATCGCCGCCTTGCTGGAACCCCCCATGCGCCGGCATCGTGGAATTCTCTTTTAACCCAAGGGCGCAAAATTTCGAATTATGTGTGTAAAAGTTTTGATCTAGTCTTAAACCTCATTAGAGCTAGCAGAATAAATCACAAAACCGCGGTTTAGGTGTAGATGGCCAAGATAAAGATCAGGTTTGGAACAAGCGAAATCGAGGTAGACTCGCGTGACTTTTACCTGGACAACCAAACCGTCGGCAACGTCATCGAGGATCTTTCCAAACACATGAGCGGGAACCCGGAAACGCCGGCGCGTGAGGCGCCAGCGCCAGAAGCTGGCCGCGGCAGCCTCGAGTCCCTCAGGGACGCAGAAGCCTTCGAGCCGGAGTTTGACGAGCCACGGCACATAGAGGCCGGCGAAATAAGGCCAAGGCTGAGGGCCCTGGAATCTGACAGGTTTTTCGATTCCCCGAGGACAGTCGCCGAGACGGTCAAGCAGCTGAGGGAATCCGGCTGGGACGCAAGCTCGCTTGACGTGTCGGTGGCCTTGGCCCGGATGGCGTCCAGCAAGGAAATTTCAAAGAATTCCGACGAAGACCGCACGTATTACTTTGCCCGGGAGGGCCCGACCCCGGCAGCCTCGTACCCGCACTTCCCGCACGCAGTGAGCGTCTCCCCCCCCAGATGATCAAAGTGCGCGTTGCATTCCTTGCATGTGTGGTGCATGTCGAAATACCCGTCCTCCTCGACCTCGCCGGTCCGGCTTGACTCCAGCTCGGTACTGCCGCACCTAATGCAGCGGCATCCGCAGGCAATCTTCAGGGCCAGTCACCGGCAACGTATGTATAGCTGCCTTATCTATACCTACCATTGGCTGACCGGGAGATCCCGATCGAGATAGATGACCACTTTAGGCTTTTTGGCAAAGAACCGTGGGAGGTGGACTATGGCGAGAAGTGCCCGGTATGCGATACCCGGGTCGACGAGTATGGCTTCTGCTCCTGCGGCTCCTGCGGGGACTAGCCCCGGGCGGGATCCGCCAAACCCCGAAAGCCCGGCAGGCGGAGTCCCGCAGTTCCGGCCCCCAGCGCCAGGACCACCGCCACAAAACCGGCGATCAGCGGCACCATGGGGGGGAACTCGGGGATCACCGTGGTCCCGACGATCTCGATCCTCCCGCCGGACTCGGGCTTTGCCGTTAGCCACACGTGCGTCCCGTCGTTGATGTAATCGCTAAAGTGGATCTTTTCGCCGTCGAGAAACACGCTGTATGGATCCCCCAGCAGCTCCGTGGGGATTATGGCCGTGACAAACTTGCCCCCGCCGGCCACGTCGAAACCTATGCTCCTTGCGGGCTGGTCAAACACAAACCGCTCTATCCCGGACAGCGTCCTTATCTCCACAAGAAACTCGTTTTCCTCCCACGCCACGCTCTCAAAAACCCTGGGCTCGTCAATGGCGTATTCCAGCAGCATGTTGCAGCCGTGGCACGCGATTCCGCTCTTTTCACCTACGTATACCGGCTTGCCGTTGGCAAAAACCAGGTCGACCCCCTGGGGAATGTAAAACCTTGTCAGCGCGCCGTAGTTGAAGTCCATCGTCCACACCCCGTCAACCAGGGCCATCTCGCCCAGCAAGTCGTACTCCACCACGGTCTTCTGCTCCGACGCGAAAAGCAGGACCTGCCTGCCCTCCACCACGGTCTCGAACCCGACCTCGTTTCCCTGCATGTCCCGGACCAAAACGTTGGCCGCGGTCCCGCTCACCAGCGGCAGCTGCTGGTGCTCGTCGGAGTCCTTGACGACGTGCCTGACGTGCACGTCCCCCTGGTGGCCGATCCTCACCTCCACCGCCTCGTGGTCCGCATGCTTTCCGGGGGGTTCTTCCGCGTAGGCAGGGGGCACCGCGGCAATTAGGGCTAGAAGAAACGCGCCTAGCTTTGGATCCATTTACTCCACTGTTACACGAAGCATCTTTGCCTCCTGCACGGGGCAGTCGTTGCCGTCCCGCTGCAGGTTGACAATCTTGTCGGCCACGTCCATTCCCTCGGTGACTTCCCCAAACACCGTGTACTGCCTGTCCAGAAACGTACTGTCCGTCGTCACTATGAAAAACTGCGATCCCGCACTGTCGGGATCCTGCGCCCTGGCCATGGACACGATCCCCCGCAGGTGTGAGCGCGGGCTGAATTCGGCCTTTATGGTGTAGCCCGGGCCCCCGGTGCCCCACGAGCCCCTGTTGCTTGTCTTCGTATTGGGGTCTCCCCCCTGTATCATGAACCCCGGGATGACCCTGTGGAAGAGGGTTCCGTCATAAAACCCGTCCCTGGCCAACTTTTCGAAATTCCGCACGGTCTCCGGCGCCAGTTCGGGCAGCAGCTTGAACGAGATCCTTCCCATGTTCGTCTCTACCGTCGCCGTGCTCAACGGTGGACGGTGGGCGGCCTCAGCATAAGAGTCTTTTCGTGGATGCGCGCGGCAAGGCGCGCGCGTACTGCCTGGGCACGGCCGGAACCACACGCCGCGCCCGGCCGCCCAAATGCGCCCCCGAGTTCGGGCACCTTTCCTTCCCGGGAGCTTTTAGCCCCCCAGCCGCACTGAAATTTTAACCTACCCGCAAGTTATAATCTTATATAGAACAATTAAAATTTAGAATCTGTTGAATCGTACAAATCAGAGCGCGACAATTAAAGAAGCAATTAATTCTCATCTTGACAAAGGTGTAACCGACAAGCAGGACATCTACAGCAAGGTTGTCGACGAGCTTGGCGTCCCCCGGCCCACCGTCAGAAGGGTCGCAAGAGATCTGAGAACGGAGTTCTTGCAAAAAATACAGATCCTGCAGTCCGACATGCCTAAATCCACGACGTCCGAAGGCGACTAACCGCCCCCTTCTTTTTCACTAGTCCCCCCGCGCGCCCGGCCAAAACCCGCGCCGCCAAGCGCCTCGTGGAGGGCGCGTCCAGGCAGGCCGCTTCCTGCTTTTGCCATAACGCGTTTGGCATTACTGTTATAAGCGGTGGGCTATTCCACTAAAACATGGGCTACATGGGCAACCACCTGGCCACGGTCTCGACCGGGGCCTTTGCCGCGGTGCTTACCGGCCTGTGGCCCGTGTTCGTGGACTATTCCCCGATCCTGAACTTCATATTCATCATGGCGGTCCCCATCACGTGGTTCCTGACATTCACCTGCTGGATCTCGCAGAAAAGCGCGGATTACATGCACAACAGGCATGTGGATCCCCCAGCCGGCCCCGAAAAAAAAAGCTTGAGCGGCCCGCGGGCGACCCAGGTCTACGCCCCTGACGGAGAACATGCCAGCATAATCACGGAAGCCAAAACCGAACTCTCCGAGGAATTAAACCAGCTCAAGGCAACCATAAAGCTGAAGGACGGCGAAATTGAGAGGCTGAACGAGGAGATCTCCAGCCTGCAGACGCTGGTGCAGATCGAGTCCCTGAAGACGGAACTCGCCAACCTGAAGGCGCTGGCCTCCGAACAGGACAAGAGTTAAGATCCTCACTGCCTGCAATGGCCGCACACGACGCCGTGGTTGCCTTTGCAGCCAGGGCAACTCTCAGCCCCCCCGAAATGGCACTTGCACGAACACGCCCCCGCGGGATCCTTTCCCATGGGGACCGTGGCACGTTCCCGTTATTTGATTCTTAAACCAGTATCCAGGGAACCGTGCGGGGCAGCCGCACCCCGCGCCCGCCCCCCGTGGGGCGCCCCCGGAGCCTCGCCGGCTATCCCCCGCCGCCGCGTGTCCTTGAAGCCAGCTCCAGCGTCCCGTCTACCAGCTCCTTCAGCCTCTGCCGCGCGCCCTCGTCCGAGACCGACTCCCCCGAAACGGACTCTGTGGTAAGAAAGACCGCCTTCGGGTTTGTTATGGCCCTGAAATATGACATCAGCTGGGTTACCAGCGTCTGGACGCCAATAAACCCTATGTTGCCAGCGGCCAGAATCGCGACCCCCGCGACCTTTCCCTCCGTCTTTTTGTAATCCACGTATTCAAAGAGGTTTTTCAAGGCGGAACTGAAGAACGAGTTGTAGATCGGCGTGCCAACCAGCCACACGTCGGCATCGGTCAAGTCCGCCGCCGCCTTCCCCGTGTGTTCGTTGTATCCCTCGTCGGGCCCCCGGTAACACTCCACCAGGCCTTCTGACAGGTTGATCAGGCGCGTGTCGGCATTTTTTGTTTTGGCATACTCGTAGACGTATTTCATCATCACCTGCGTGTTCGCGTTCCTTCTGGGGCTCCCGGAAATTACTACGACCTTCACAACTTCTGCCACCCGCCAATGTATTTAAGTTGCACATTTTACAAGGCGGCCTTGGATCCCCGGCGCCCGCCCGGCCCCGCAAAGGAGGACGCCCCGCGGCGCCTTCGTGCATGCAGGCCCGCCTCCGGCCGCGCGTCCCCGCCCGCCCGCCGGAATCCGGCCCGCCTGACTTCCCTGATCGAGGCGCACGAGCACGTGGTACCCGCCGGGGCGCGGCTGCCCCGACGATCCGCCCCCGGCAATCCGTGGGCCGCGCGCCATGGCGGGCGCACGCAGCTTCCGATCCGCGGCGCGCCCGCAAGGAGGCGGCAGGAAGTTCGAGAAAGACGGGCGCGGGGATTGCGCCGCGCGGCACCGGCCGAACTTAGAAAAACTGATGTGTGATTCCGCCCAACCGTGACCCGCCATGAAAACCCGGCCGTCCTTCTTCTGCTCGGGTTAGCCCCGCTTCCGTTAACCGACGCGCCCGCCCAACTAACAATCGCGGACATTGTTGAACCGGAGACAGAAAGGGAGCTGCAGGACGAAGACAACAGCGTGCCCGGCACGGCGGTGGCCCTGATCTATTCGGACACCTCGTGGAGCGGGGCTGTTTCGGGCGCAGAAGACCTCGAGGTGCCTTCAAAGGACGGCGCGGGCGACGCAAAGTTTACCGTCCCGTGCAAGGAGGGATTCGCGACAACGGCGCAAGGGGACGTGCAGAAAACCAGAGACCGGCTATCTGGCGGCGGCGATAATCCAGTATGGGAAGCCGCAGGCCATCGAGTCTGCCGACAAGGCGTTTGGAGCGGCGTGGGCGTCAGCCCGGCGCCTGCCGGAACCGGAACTCCCAACGCCCCCCGGGGGGCCTACGCAGCCCGCGGGGGCGCCGGACAAAGAACCCGGATCGCCCGCGGGGCAAGAAGGCGGAGGGTGCCTCATCGCGACGGCGCCGCCACGTCCCCGCAGAAAGGGCGGCATGCCGGCCGCCCGGGCGTTGTAAAAAAACGGGCTTGGAGGGCTTCGATCCCTCGACCTGTAACTTAGGAGGCTACTGCGCTATCCATATTGCGCGCCAGACGGCTCTGCGCTACAAGCCCAGCAAAAAGCAGGTTTGTAATTATTTAAGCGTAATCCATGCCGCTTTTAATCATCTCCCGGACCCGCTTCCAGCCAGAATCCTCCCTGTCGTTCCACCTCTCGTAAAACACCACGTCCGTCAAACCCAGCCTCGGCAGCCACCCGGCCGCCTCCAAGTCCGGCTTTCCGGCAAACTCGTCGACGTGCCCCAGGCACAGGTACGCCACGGGGACTACGTGCTCCGGCAGGCACAGGACCTCCCTCAGGGTCTCGTTTGACAGTATGCTCACCCACCCGAGCCCCACCCCCTCGGCCCTCGCGGCAAGCCACAGGTTCTGGATGGCGCAGCACACGCTGTACAGCCCCGCCTCGGGAATGCTTGACCTGCCTATTACGAATGGCCCAAACTTTGTCGGATCATAGGTCACGCACAGGTTCACCGGCGACTCCATGATCCCCTCCAGCTTGAGCGAGGCGTATTTCGCCCGCCTCGGCCCCTCGACCAGCCTCGAGGAGCGGGCCTTTTCCCTGTCAAACGACTCCTTGACCTTCTTTTTCACGCCGCCGTCCTTGATCAAAATAAAGTTCCACGGCTGTGAAAAGCCCACCGAGGGCGCGTGGTGGGCCGCGTTGAGGATCTTCGACAAAACGCCGTCCTCGATGGGCCTGCCGGTGAAACGGGACCTGACGTCCCTCCTGGAATAAATCGCCTTGTAGAGGCCCTTCTTCTCCTCGTCTGAAAACTCCCCGCCCAACCCTTTTGCACCAGCTTTCTTTCTATTCATTCTTTTGTTAAACGTTAATAATGCCACCCTCTAACCTTGTACTTCAATGGGCCGGTAGTCTAGCTGGTTAGGATACCGCCTCGACACGGCGGTGATCGTGAGTTCGAATCTCTCTCGGCCCACTTTTTTAATTCAACTCTGTGGAGAACTCCTTCTCGACTATGCTCCAGGAGGTCTCGGACGTCACGCTCCCCTCCGCCGAGAAGGTGCCGACCCGTTCCCCCAGCACCGCGTCGTAGACGTCGGAGTTGATGTCAGAGCGGTTCAGGACAAACGTGTTCTTGAGCGGGATCTCGGAGCCCGCGTAAAACACGGCCCTGCCGGGCATCGCGATGTCCTCGGTCGAGTACTGGCCGGATCCCATCAGAACCCCGTCCGCATACAGCTGGTACGCGATCAGCGGGACGGTGAACGTCTTTTCGCTGGGGTTCCTCACGAGAAACGTCACCTCCAGCTTGGCGCGGCTTTCAACCGTGTTGACCTCCCTTATCTGGACGTCTGCCAGCTCCACCTCGACCTTCTCAAGCTCCGGGTTGTCCAGGCTGGCATAGTACACAATCCCGCCCATCAACGCAAGCATGGCCCCTATGGCCGCATAAACCGTCATCTTACTTTGTAGCGCCAATCAACGGTAACACCCTCTGGACAATTAAAAAAGGTTGTCAAGATCCGGCCCGCCCCCGGCCCGGCTTTCAGGCACAAAGCCAGCCGCGGCCCCCGGCTCAGGCACGGCCGCGCAACGGCCCGCCACGATCCAAATACATAATATTTGATTTCAAGCACCAAAGCCAATGGCTGCGCTGGAACAAGCGGTAATCACCTGGATCCACCTGGTCGCGGCGGCCATATGGGTAGGCGGCTCGCTATTCATAGGGATCGTCTTTTCGCCCCTCCTCAAGACGATGTCCGACTCCCTTGCAGAAAGAATGCGGATAATGATACGGGTTGGAAGGCGGTTCAACAAGATTGCCGTCCCCTCCCTGATAATCCTCATGGCCACCGGGCTGTACAACTCACACGCGCTCTTGAGCAGGCCCGAGCTGCTGACTGCCACGAGCTATGGGACTTTCCTGACAATCAAGATCGCCCTCGTAATCGCGCTGGTAATCACGTATGCGGTCCACGTCCGCATCATACGCAGGGACGTCGAAGAAAAGATAATGTCCGACCAAATGCCGGAAGGCCAGATACGGGAGCTCAGGAAGAAAATCATAGTTCTCGGGGAAGTCACGGTAGTAATATCCGTCGCGATCCTGTTCTTCGCCTCGTTAATGGACGCCGGGGTATGACGCGCCCCTGATCCTGACCTCGTAGCCGCCCTCCACCCTTCCAACCCCGTACCTGCACCCGGAAACCTTCGACGCCACGCGCAGGTTGGCCTCCAGGTGCCTCGTAATCCGCGGCACGCGGAACACGGACAGGCCGGGCGCGACGCTTGCAGGCACCACCAGCATGTCCGCCAAATTCTCATCCACCCCCAGCCTGTTCTCAGCGATCCTGTCAGGCTTCATGTCAAAGGCGCCAGCCCTCCTGTCAAACAACGCATCTGCGCCGAGGACAGAACCCTCGTCATGCACGTGCGCCAGCACGGCGGCCCCCGCGTCTAGGGCGTCCTCCTCCCTGACATGCTGCCCCACCACGCAGTGCCTTTCTTCCAACCCCCCGACGATTCTCTCGACCTCGGCCACGACCGCCTCTTCCGGGATCTTCGAGTAGGTGCACCTTACCTCCACCCTCCCGGCCCTTCTCTCAAGTAGCCTGGCAGGCATGATCTCCCGCGATCTTGCCCTCAGGACGACCCTTCCCCCGCCTTTCGGGTAGTAGCCCCTCCTTTCAAGGCTTATGGAAAACCCCAGCCCCATCCTGCCATACGCCTCCCTTACCACATGCCGCATGTAATCAAACGTGGGGCTCCACGCCACATCCGTGCCCCCGACCACCTTCAGCTCGACGTCTTTCTCCGAAGCGGCCACGGCCGGAATCACCGCCTGCAGTATTAGGCATATGCTCCCGGCGGTTCCCACGTCTTCTTCCAGCCTGCAGCCCCGCACGTCCCCCGGGATGAAGCGCAGCTCCGTCGAGCCCAGGGCCGCCCCCTCCACCCTTGCGCCGCAAATTTTCTGGAGGATCCTCACCGCCGCGACGTGCTGGGCCCTCAATCCCGGGACCCCCCTTTCCCTCCTGATGTTTTCTATGGCCACGGGCTTTTTCGTAATGCAGGACAGCGCGACCGACGTCCTTACAGCCTGGCCCCCGTGCGCCCCGTCGATCCTCAAAAACTCCATGCCGCCCGTGGTACTTTGTGATAGTTTTTTAAAAAGAGATGCGCCATAACGCGCATGGATGGCTTGCTGGTAGGCCGCTTCCAGCCATTTCACATGGGGCACCTTGAGGCGCTGCGCTTTGCGCTGCCAAAAGTTGACCGGCTCTGGCTGGGCCTGGGAAGCTCCAACAGGCCGCGGCAGAGGTCCAACCCGTTCTCCGCCGAGGAGCGAAAACGCATGATCTTGGCCTCCATCGACGGCTCCATGAGGCGCAAAATCGGGATTTACCCCATCCCCGACGCGGATGACCACCGAAGGTGGGTTGAGCTGGTAGCCGCGGCCGTCCCGGAATTCGGCGTGGTGTTCACAAACGACGACGTCACGGCGCACCTCTACTCGAGGCGTGGCGTGGAGGTCGTCCCGATCCCCCTCGTAAACCGCGACAGCCTGTCTGGGACCAACATCCGGGGCCTGGTCGCCGGCGGCCAGGGGTGGGAGCACCTAGTGCCTGCCGGCACAAGAAGATTCCTGGTGGACGCTGGTGCCAAGGCCCGCCTGCAAAATCTCTAATTATAAATACACCCCGCGCCAACTTTCATCGAGTATACATTTGGAATACCTATCGATGCTTCCGGGCCCCACAAACGTTCCCAACCGGGTGATGCGCGCGATGCTTGCCCCGATCATCAACCACAGGAGCGACGACTTCGTCGAACTGTATTCCGACGTGGTAGAAAAGACCCAGCAGGTATTCCAGACGCAAAACGACATAGTGGCCCTGTCCTCCTCCGGGACGGGCGCCGTAGAGGCAGGCGTCGTCAACCTCGTCAAGAAAGGCGACAAGGTCATAATCCCCGTCAACGGCGAGTTCAGCAGCAGGCTGTCGCAGCTAATCGAGGGGCAAGGGGCAGACGTAGTCCGGCTTGAGACGCCCCCGGGGCAGAACGCCACGCTTGACCAGGTAAGGGAGGCGTTTGACAACAACAAAGACGTCAAGGCATTCTACGTGGTGCACAACGAGACCTCCACCGGAACCATGGTCAACTACCTGGACAGGGTCTCCGACCTGACGTCGCGCAACGACGCGTTTTACGTGGTGGACTCTGTCTCGCTGTTAGGCGGCGCCGAGCTGCCCGTGGACAAGTGGAACGTAGACGTGTGCATGACCGGCGCGCAAAAAGCCATCGCCGCCCCGCCCGGGATATCCCCGATCTCCGTCAGCCCCCGGGCCAAGAAATACATGGTAGAGAACCCCCCAGCCACAATGTACTTCAACCTTGCAAGGTACTTCAAGTATTACGAGGAGTCAAAGCACACCCCGTTCACCCCGGCACTGCCCCTGCTTTACGCATACAGGGAGGCGCTGGCAATCCTGCTGGAGGAGGGCCTGGAATCCGTCTTCAAGCGCCACAAGGCCTGTTCTGACGCCCTGTACTCCGGCCTGAGCGCGATCGGACTGACGCCGTTTGCAAAAGAAGAGGACCGCTCGATCTCAATCGTCGCACTCAACTACCTGGAGGGCCTGGAAGACGCAACGTTTAGGAACACCCTGGCCGAGAAGTTCAAGGTCTTGGTGGCGGGAGGCTTTGGCAACCTCAAAGGCAAGGTCTTCAGGGTGGGTTGCATGGGGGAGGTCGGCCCCTACCACGTGATGCGGACGATCTCTGCCATATCGTCCACGCTGGCCATGATGGGCTACGAAACAAACGCCCAGGACGGACTCAGGATCGCCGAAGAAAAACTGCAGGCCCTCTGAACGCGCCGGACACCCCGCCCCGAAACCTTAACCCCCGACCCGTCTTGCCTTGGCAGGCGTTTCGTCTGCGATACGGCATTACGGACCGGGCATGAATTTCAGGGTTTAACTTAATATAAGGAAATTTGGGATTTATGACATTGGCATTCAGCAAGTCCACGTTAATCCTCATAGATTATACCGCGAAGATAAAAGACACAGACAAAGTCTTCGACACCACGATCCAATCAGACGCCGAAAAGCACGACATATACGAGCCGGACATAAAGTACGGGCCCAAGCTAGTCTCGATTGACGACGTGGCGTACCCCGTTCTGAAGGGGCTTGACGAGGAGCTGGCCAAAACGTCGGCGGGCGACAAGCTCACCGTAGAAGTCCCGCCCGCCAAGGCCTTCGGCGAGAGGGACTCGAGCAAGGTACGGATGATGCCGGCAAGAAAGCTCGGGGAAGACGCCGACAAGCTTTCGGTGGGCGACACGATCGAGGTTGACCACAAAACGGGAATCATCAAGTTCATGGGCTCGGGCAGGGTGAAGGTTGACTACAACCACGCCTATGCCGGAAAGACAATCCTTTACGACGTAAACGTCATAAAAGCCCTCGATACCGACCACGACAAACTCGACGCCATCCTGAACCACCGCCTTCCCGCGAAAGACGCTGAGATATCCTTTGACTTGAAAGGAAACGAGGCGAGCGTACCAATCCCCGAAAGGCTGCTACAGGCAGACGGGCTCCAATTCATGAAGCATTTCATACAGCAGGACGCCTTCCACTTTATCCCGACGCTGGAGAAAATCAACTTTGTCGAGACCTACCCCAACAAGCAAATGGGGAACAAGGATCCCGGCGCCGCGGAGACGGACGCCGACGCCTCGGGCTCCCCCGACCCTGGCGCCGCGGAGACGGACGCCGACGCCTCGGGCTCCCCCGACCCTAATCTCACGGATTCCCACCGGCCGCGCAAAACATTCCGGTCTCTGCCCTGAAAACCCCGCCCGGGCTCCCCTTAAACCACTTTGGTTATTTTTGCCAGATTGGCCGCCTTTCTGCGGGTCATGCCCGTTTCCTTTAGAATGGTGTGCCTGTCCGGCCTCAAATCCTGCGCGATCATCAGCGCGCTGACCACCTCTTCCTCCCCCAGTCCGATCTGTTTTGCCGTAGTGGGTGCTCCCACGTCCTTCAGCGCCTTGACTATCTTTTTCCAGTCCTGCCCCTGCAACTTTGCCATCATGATGGAGCCTATCCCGCATTTTTCGCCGTGGAGCCCCCTCCCGGGGGATATCCTGTCCAACGCGTGAGAGAAAAGATGCTCTGCGCCCGAACACGGCCTGCTGCTTCCGGCTATGCACGAGGCGACCCCTGCGCTGAGCAGCGCCTCCACGATGACCCTCGCGTCAAGCCCCTCTCTTGCGTACCGCGCAGAGTTTTCCATCACCATTTTCGCGCTCATCAGCGCTAGGCTTGCCGAATACCTCCCATAGTACTCCCCGGTCTTCTCGTGGCCCAGCTGCCAGTCTTTCACCGCGATGATGTTTGCAATCAGGTCGCCGCAGCCGCTCGCAAGCAGCTTCGCAGGGGCCTTTTTTATGACGTCGATGTCCACAAAGACGCCCAGCGGGGCAGCCGCCACTATGGAATGCGGCTTTTCGCTTCTTACAGACACAAACGGGCTCGCCATCCCGTCATGGGACGCCGCGGTGGGGACGCTGACAAACGGGGTGCCGAGGTTAAAAGAGACCATTTTTGCCGTGTCAACGCTGCGGCCCCCCCCCGCCCCCACGACGAGGTCGCTCCCGTCCTCCTCCACCTCCCTTTGAATCTGGGTTATGGACTTCATCTCGTTGTCCTTGGACGTGTGCCAGACGACCCCGATTTTCCTCGATTTTAGCGATTTTTCCAGCTTCTTTCCCAGAATTTTCTTCACGCTGGTGCCCGAAACCACCGATATTTTATTGGGCCTGTTTAGCGCCCGCACGAACCCCCCGAACCCGCCGATGTTCTTCTCGCCTACCACGATTAGCCTAGGCAGCTCCATCGTATGTGACCGCATGCGATCTTCCCCCCGCGTCATTATTTATCATTTCAAGGGATCAAAAAGTTATTTAAAAGGGTGCCACACCAGTTAGGATATCTCACTAGGTGTACTTTTTGTCAAACAACGTCGAAGAAAAAATTTTGCACGGGACTACCACTGTAGGTATCAAGGCCAAGGACGGCGTCGTACTGTGCGCTGACATGAGGGCCAGCGCGGGATACTTTATCGCCAACAACAACACGATGAAAATCCAAAAAATCGACCACCACGCGGGCCTGACGCTTGCGGGCGGGGTGGCCGACGCGCAGAACATAGTTGACATTTTACGATACCACGCAAACCTGCACAGGGTAAACAAGCAGGATCCGATCCCAATCCGCTCCCTGGCCAGGCTCTGTTCCCTTATCTTCCACCAAAACAGGGGCTACCCGTTCATAGCCGACATACTCGTCGGCGGCCACGACTCGGGCGGCCCCGAGCTGTTTAACATAGACATGTTCGGCTCCGCCGAGGCCAGGTCGTACGTCACGACGGGAAGCGGGTCCCCGGTTGCATACGGCCTGCTTGAAGACGAGTACAGGGAGGATCTTGCCGTGGACGAGGCAAAGGACATAGCCCTGAGGGCCGTAAAGGCGGCCATCGTCCGCAACATCGGGACGGGGGACGGGATCAACGTGGCCGTCATGGACAAGGACGGCTTCCGCCTCTTGGCAGGCGAACAAAAGAAAGCCGTCATTGATCTTTAGTGATTTAATGCAAAGAAAAAACCAACGCAGAGAAGCACCCACCAGCCAAAACATAATGGCCACCATACTGCAAAGTATTCCCAGGGAGGCAAGGGTGACCAAGATAGAATACGAGGGGCCCAGAATCGCGCTGTATACAAGCTCGCCGCGCTACCTTATGGAAAACAACGAAACTATCTCGAACCTCGTCAACGTGATAAAGAAGCGGATCGTCGTAAGGACCGACGAGTCGATCAGAAAAACCGAGGACGACGCGCGCAAGATCATCGCCGAGTCAGTGCCCAAGGCCGCAAGCCTGCAAGGCGCCACGTTCGACACCGCCACGGGGGAGGCATCCATCGAGGCGAAGCGGCCCTGGCTGCTACAAAGGGACTCCAAGGAGTTCAACCAAATAGACGTCACGGAAAAGACCGGATGGAAACTGCGCGTAAGGAAGGCGACGACAATCCCGTCTAGAACAATACAGACCATCAACACCACCCTTAAGCAGTACTCGGCAGACCGCAGCAAGCAGCTAAAGCAGGTAGGCGACGAGATCTTCCGGCCGCGCCTGTCGCCAAAGACCGAGGTCTCGCTGTATACGCTAGGGGGATTCGGCCAGGTGGGCCGCTCCTCGATGCTCCTCTCCACCCCCGAGAGCAAGATTCTCATCGACTGCGGCGTCAACCCGGGGGCCCGCTCCCCCATGGAGGCGTACCCTAGGCTGGACTCCCTGAACATCACCCTTGACGACCTCGATGCCGTGGTAATCGGGCACGCGCACCTGGATCATACCGGATTCCTGCCCGTCCTGTGCAAGTACGGGTACAGGGGCCCGGTCTACTGCACCGAGCCCACCCTTCCCATGATGAACCTGATCCAGCTAGACGCCATCAAGGTAGCCGCCGCGCAGGGCCGCACCCCGATATACTCGGAAAGGGACGTGAAGCAGATCATGAAGCAGGCAATCACGCTGCCGTACGGGACGGTAACCGACCTTTCCCCAGACATCAAGCTGGTGCTGGCAAACGCGGGGCACATCCTCGGCTCCGCCCTGTGCCACTTTCACATAGGCAACGGCGACCACAACTTTGTCTATTCCGGGGACATAAAATTCGGGAAGAGCATCCTGTTCGAGGCCGCGAGCTGGAATTTCCCTAGGGTGGAGACCCTGCTGATCGAGAGCACCTACGGCCTCAAGGAGGACATCCAGCCCACAAGGCAGGAGGTCGAGTCCGCCTTCATCAACGCGGTGAACAACACGCTTGCAGACGGCGGCAAGGTCCTCATCCCGATCCCGGCGGTAGGCCGCGCCCAGGAAATAATGATGGTCATAGACCACTATATGAAATCCGGCCAGATGGTAGAGGCGCCCGTGTTCACGGAGGGGATGATCTCCGAGGCGTCCGCGATACACGAGTCGTATCCGGAATACCTGGCCAAGGAGCTCAAGCAAAAGATCCTGGAGACCGACGACAACCCGTTTGACTCGGAGTACTTTACGAACATTGACCACTCCGACACCCGCGAAGAGCCGATGAGGGAAGGCTCCCCCTGCATAATCCTGGCCACGTCGGGAATGCTGGAGGGCGGGCCCGTGCTGGAATACTTTAAGAACGTTGCGCCCGACAAGAAGAACAAGGTCCTCTTCGTGTCCTACCAGGTCAACGGCACGCTTGGCAGGCGCGTCCTGGACGGCTCAAGGCAGGTCACGATGCTCGGCAAGGAAGGCAAGGTGGAGGTCATCACGATAAACTGCAGCGTGGAAAAATTGGACGGGTTCAGCGGACACAGCGACTACAACCAGCTCATGTCATTCGTGCAGAGGCTGCGGCCTAAGCTGAGGCGGGTGCTGGTGAACCACGGCGAAAGAAAAAAGTCGGAGAACCTGGCAATGAACATAAGGCGGATGTACCGGCTGCTGTCGCACTACCCCCAGATCCAAGAGGCAATAAAATTATTTTAGGTCGTACTCGGGCTTCCAGATCTTGATGTTGGACGGCGCGACGATGATCCTTTCCTCGCCCAGCCTCGCGATGTCCGCCCCCTCTGCCTTTGCAATCGAATACAGCTCCTCGACCACCCTGCGAAGCTGCTCCACGTCCCGCTGGGCCAGGGGGGTCACCCGGAGAATCAACACCATGCTCTTCTTGATGTCCTCCTTGATCGAGTGCACGTCGCTGACATCCCTGATGGTGATTGCCTTCAGGTACGTGGTATTTTCATGCTCCTGCATACTGCTGAAAATGCGATCTACTCACTCAAAAACTCTTCCATGCCGCCGGCCAATCCGCGTGCCTAAATTCTGAATTTGGCGTAGGAATCCTCTTTTGCGGCGGTGGCGCGCACCTCGCTGGCGGCGCCGTCCCCCTTGACCGTGACAAACGATTCTTCTTCCCCCGGAGCGTCAGAATACCGCAGCGTCACCCCCGCGCCAAACTCGACGTGGGCCCCCGCGTTGTCACCGCGCAGGATCGAGACCGGGCCCACGTGGTCGCGCGCCTCCAGCAGTATGTCCCCGCCCAGCGCGATGGCCGCGATCACGTCGTTCTCGCCCTTGTTCCTCCCGACCACAAGCTTTGTGCTCTCGTCCAGCCTGAAATGCCTGCCGACCTTCAGCAGGTCGATGTCGTTGATCGTCGGCGTCCCTACATGCTCGAAGAGATCCCTCGTCCTGGCCCCAAACGCGGGATCGGTCAGCAGGCACCCGCCCCCGGCGTTTGGCGGGTTCTCGATCCCGTACTCCCTCGCCATCTGCAGCTGGGCCCTCCTGGTCCTCCCCCTTATCATCCCGAGATCCTCCCTCCTGATCAGGCCGTCCTTCTCGGGATCTGTCTTTGGCAGCAGCGCCGCAGACAGCGGCCTGACAATCTTTCCGACCAACTCCGACTCCTTCTCTATGGTCCTGAGCGCCTGCCTGTGCTGGCTCATGGGCCTCTGCCCCAGGACCTCGCCCGAGATGACGAACTCCGCGCCGATCTCCTCCATGCGCTTCTTTGCGGCGTCGAACATCATCGCCCTGCAATCGATGCACGGGTTGAACCCCGCGCCGCGCCCGTACTTCGGGCTCTTCAGCATCTCGATGTACTCGTCCCCCAAGTAGACCGTCTTCAGGTCCACGTTCAGGTCGTCTGCCCTCTCCCTGATCTCAAAGCCGCAGCCCCTGCCGCAGTCGAAGTCGCAAAACGGGGTCTTTATCGCCACGGCCGACACGTCAAACCCCCGCTCCTGCATCATCCTCACGGCAAGCTGGCTGTCCAGCCCGCCCGACAGCAGGGCCACCACCTTCTTCTTTTCTTCTGGCACATCCCCCCATCCCCGGCCCCGGTATACAAACTTTACATCATACATAAATTTGGAAGGGACGTCCCCTTCTTGTGCAGCGTCGAAGGAAGAACCTACTCGAACTGGCAGGCAGGGCTGGCTGCGACACCCTGGTGGCATTCGAGCCTGAAAACCTGTTCTACATGACCGGCTTTTGGGGCGAGGCGGCGGGGATCCTGGAAAAAAACGGCAGGGCCTCCATCATTGCGCCGGAGCTCGAGGCCGGCCGGGCCAGGGACGAGTCCAGCGACTGCGACGTGGTATCCGCGGAGCGGGGCAGCGGGCTGATCGCGTCCCTTGTAAGGCAGATAAAGGGTTCCATGGCATGCACGGACTGCCAAAACTATTCCGTGATGAAATCGCTGAAGAAGGCCGTGCCCAAGATCAAGCCAGCGGCGGGCCCGTTCTGCGACGCCAGGATGATAAAGGACGAGGCCGAGATCAGGATCCTGAGGAAGGCCTCCGGGATCATCGACGAGATGTTTGAACTGTGCGCGGGGAAGATGGCGGCGGGGCAGAGGGAATCCGAGCTGCAGGCGCTCCTCATGGCATACGCGGCGGGCAGGGGGATGTTTGACACCGGGTACAGGCACACCCTGAACCCGCTGATCGTCGCGGGGGGGCCAAACGGGGCGCTGCCGCACGCCCAGGTCACCGGCAGGAGGTTCAAAAGGGGGGACCTGGTGGTAGTCGACCTCACCCTGCGTTACAAGGGGTACGTGTCTGACGCGACCAGGACGTTTGCGGTTGGGGGCGCCTCCCGCCGGGCGAGCGAGGCCTACGAGGCCGTCAGGGAGTCGCAAAAACTCGGCTTGCGGGCCTCCAGGCCGGGGGCGCGCTGCAGCGACGTCGACCTCGCATGCAGGGGGCTCATCGAAGAGCGGAACTTCGGGGAACGGTTCATCCATTCGACGGGGCACGGGATAGGGCTGGAAGTGCACGAGCGGCCCGCGGTTTCCCCCAGGAACGGCGCCGCGCTGGAGAGGAACATGGCGATCACCGTGGAGCCCGGGATATACGTTCCGGGCAAATTCGGCGTAAGGATCGAGGACTCGCTGATCGTGAAAGACAGGCCGCTCGTCATGCACAAGTTTACCAAGGACCTGGTAGCGGTCTAGGGCTAGTCGTAAAAATCAACCAGGTCGATGATGTGGTCCGACTTGGGGTTGTTTCCCTTGACCGACCCGGCACCCACGTCGACGTCCCAGGAGTAGTCCATCTGTCCCTTGTACGACGTGAAGTTCAGCAAGACCCTGTCCGGCCCGGGACCGGCGGCAAGGACCCGTACGTCCACGCTGGTCTTCTTGTTGTCGTAGATCCTCTCGTCGGGGTACTCCTCGCCTATCTTGCCCGAGATCGCCTCCGCCACGCTCAGCCCCTTGCCGTTTGGCCCCTTGTAGCCCATCAGGGCGTCCAGGACCCGCCTTTCATCGTCCGTCAGATCGTCGGGAAAATGGCTTTGAAGGTCGCTTTTTGTCAGCTCCGGGACTACGAAGACGACCGCTATGGTCACTGCCGCAAGGTAGAACGGGGCCCTCTTCTTGGCGAATTTTTTGAACCCCGACTCCCTCGGCCTGTCTTCCTTCCTCGGCCTGCCTTCCTTCCTCGATCCCCTTCCCATTTCCCTGACCTTATCTTCTTGCAGTCAAAATTAAAACTTCCCAGGGAAACTCGACAACCCCGTTCCTCCCAGTGTACGGCCTGGTGGCGTCCGCGATCCTTTCCTTCAGCCGCCTGCACTCCGCCCTGCCCAGCGCCCTCAGTTTCTCCTTTTCCGGCCCCGTGGCATACCTCCTGTAGTTCCTCCAGTACTCCTCAAACGTCCCGGGGCTGTACCTGAACACAAATCCCCTCACCGAAATCCCGGAAAACCCGGCGTCCCCCACCACCTTCCTCAGGGCCGGCTTGGATCCATACCTGTCAAGCTGCGGCGTGCCCGGGGGGACATAGTCCGGGATGAATTCCTTCACCGCCTCCAGGATGTTGACGTAGAACGGGACCCCGTGCCCGTGGACCGTTATGCCCAGCCTGCCGGATCTCCTGAGGCTGTTTCTCATGTTCCCGAGGGCCCTTGTCGCGTTGGGGAAGAAAAACAGCCCGTATTGGCACGTAACCGCATCGAATTTTCCAGCAAAGCCCAGCCTCTCCGCATCCGCGTTTATGAAGTGCACGTTCGGGCGCTTGGCGTTCCACCCCCTCGCTATCCTGATCGCCGTGGCAGACATGTCGGCCCCAACAACCATGCCCGCGTCGCCCACCTTCCGGGAGATCTTTTTCGTGACGACCCCCGTCCCGCACGCTACATCCAGCACCCTGTCCCCCTCCTTTATTCCTGCCAGTTCGACGAGCTTCTCCGTGCTCTGGAACGGGCCTATGTCGCCGCTTGCCCACCTCCTGTGGTAGCGCGGGGCGACCTCGTTCCACGCCCTGATGTTCCTTTTCTTGTATTCTGACGCGTTAATTCTTGCCAATCCCGCCCGGATCCCCCAAGTCCGCCTCCAGCGACCTTCCCGTCTCGTGAAAATACCTGCGCTCGATCTCCCCCCGCCTTTCTGCCAGTCCCGGGGAGCCGGAGTTCCTTTTCTGTTTCCTGACAACCTCCCTGTACACTCCAACCAGCCGCCGCAACTCTGACTTCTTCATTGCAACCTTTTCTCAATCTGTTTTATGATGAATTTTGCGACGGCCTCCTTATTTTTTCTTCCGGAGGATGCCACCCGCGCGGAGTCTATTGCGAAGACCTCGTTGTTGTTCCTGTTCTGCTGGTACCTCTTCCCGACGTCGTTGGCTATGATCATGTCCGCGCCCACCTCGAGCAGCCTTTTTCTTGCCTCCCTCACCAGGGATCCTTTTGCCACGTCGGCCTCCGCCTTGAATCCCACCAGCAGCGCCTCTTTTTGGGACTTTCTGACGTGCTCGATGATCTTCGGCGCCTTCCTGAACCTGACCGTAAGGGCCTCCTCGCCGCTCTTGATCTTTTTCCGGCTCGGCTTCTCGGGGGTATAGTCGGAGGCAGCCGCCGCCATGATGACGATGTCGAACCTTTTCTTCATCTGCAGCCTCACCGCGTCGAGCATCTGCCTGCAGGTCTCGACGCGGATCACCCTTGCGCCCTCCGGGGGCCTTTCGACCCCGGGCCCGTAGACCATGGTGACCTTCGCGCCGGCAGAAAGCAGCCCCGCCGCAAGCAGCACTCCGGTCCTGCCGGTGCTCTGGTTCGTGATGATCCTGACGGGATCTATGTGCTCTATCGTGGGCCCGGCCGTCATCAGCACCCTCTTGCCTCTTAAGGCCTGCGACAGGCCGAACCTTCCCAGCACGTATTCCAAGACCTCCTCGGGTTCCGGCGCCTTTGCCTTCCCCTCAGTCACCGACGGCTCCAGAAACTCCGCCTTGCCTCTCAAAAACCCCACGTTCTTCTTCACCGCCGCGTTGTCGTACATCGAGGCGTGCATGGCCAGGCACGCCAGAATCGGGATCTTGGAGCCAAGGGCGACGGTAAGCACGGTGGAGACGGGCGTGTCGTCGATCCCGTTTGCAAGCTTTCCAAGCGTGTTTGCGGTGGCCGGATAGACGACCACCAGGTCTGACTGGCCGTAATCGGCAAGCCTGACGTGCTCCAGTCCGCCCGAAAGCCTAGTTATCACGGCGTTTCCAGTGGCCCACCTGAAGTATTCCGGCCGTATGAGCCTTGTGGCCGCACTGCTAGCGACGCATGTGACGTCCGCCCCGTGCCGCATCAGGAGCCTTGCCAGCTCGATCGCCTTGTAGGCGGCGACGCTGCCCGACACGCACAAGACTATCCTCTTGCCCGACAGCTCGGTTCCATGCGAGCCCACGATTTCCAGGGACGGGTGGCCCTTCCCCCCCTCCGGCCTCTTTCTACCCGCCAATTCCATCTCTCAGCTTCTTCAGTTCCGGCCCGTCCATCGAGAACCGGTTCTCCTCTGCCGGGAACGCGCCCGACTCGACGTCCGCCCTGTACTCTCCCAGGGCCTTGACGATGTCCTCGGCCAGGTTCATGTACCTCTTTGCAAACTTTGGCCTTATCCTGTCATACATTCCGAGCAGGTCCTGGACAACCAGCACCTGGCCGTCGCAGCCGGAGCCGGAGCCGATCCCGATCGTCGGAACGCTCACGGCCCCTGAGATGATCTCGGCAACCTCGTGGACCACCATCTCCAGCACGATGCTGAAAGCACCCGCCTCCTCGAGGCTCTTCGCGTCCCGGATTAGCCTCGCCGCGGAGGCCTCCGTCTTGCCCTGCACCCTGTATCCCTGCGACAGCATCGTGGTCTGCGGCTGCAGGCCGATGTGCCCCATGACCGGTATCCCCACGTCCACTATCGCCTTGGCCGTGGCCGCCGCCGGGGTTCCGCCCTCCAGCTTCACCGCGTCCGCCCCCGCAGTCACGAGGCGCCCCGCGTTTCTGATGGCGTCATCGGCACTTGCCTGGTACGACATGAACGGCATGTCCGCAACAAGCAGCGAGCCACTCCTTGCGTTGCGCACCGCTTCGGTAAACACGCACATCTGTTCCATCGTCACGGGGATCGTGTCCTCGTAGCCAAGCATGACCATGCCCGCGCTGTCTCCCACCAGCAGGATGTCGATCCCCGCCCGGTCGCACAGCGAGGCCATGGTGTAGTCGTAGCTGGTGACGACGGAGATCTTCCTTGACTCCTTCATGTTTACGATGTCCTGGACCGACTTATGCAACACGCGCCCTCCCCGTAAGGTGGTCCCTAATCTCCAGTACGGAGTCAGAGAGGTTTTTCTTGTTGTCAAAGCCGCCCACGATCCTTTCAAGCTGCCCCGGCCCCCTCCCGGCCAGCCTTTGGCAGGACTCGGTCAGCAGGCGCATTGCCCGGGTCACGTTGTCCACGATCGTGATGTCGGCAGCCCGCGCCGTCCTAGACAGCGGGTTCAGGTCAAACGCAATCACCTTCTTGCCCGCACCCCTCAGGGCAGCCGTCCGGTCCCCGTCTTCCAGCGGCACGACCACCACGTCTGCCGCAAAGATCCCCTCCGCGTCCACCGTGCGCCTCGCAGAGTCGGTCCCCGAGAGGCGCCTGGATCTCCTGCCGCTAGTGCCCAGCACCTGCCCCGCGCCGCTCCCCTTCAGCGCCCTCGCGATCGCCCGCCTCCTTTTTTCATCAGCGTAAAACAGGTTCACCTCGATCTTTGCCCCCGAGGCATCTCCCAGGCCCACGACTTCGTCCGGGCACAGCGCCGCCACGTTGCCGTTCACCGAAATCACCGGCCTGCCTGCCAGTAGGAGCTGGGCAGCGGCCGCCCTTATCGCCCTCCTTGCAGGCCTGCCGGTCTTTTCGCCTAGGAGGTAGTCAAACGCCTCCCCCCTTCCCTCTGCCAGCAGCCCCTCCGCTGCCACCAGCCCGCGCTCAAACCCGGAAACCAGCCTCTCCCTGACTTGGAGGGATTTTGCCCTGGGATGTGACTCCGGAATCAGCGCCATGGCGGTTCAGCCGTGAAGCACCCTCGCGCCGAGCCCGTCTATCTCCGACCTGATCAGCAGTCCGTCCGAATACCTCTCCAGAATACCGGCGACTGCGCTTTCTTTCTCCCTTGGAACCATCGAAAACACCGTCTCGCCAAACAACGCAACGCCGCATTTGATCTGACGGGAGGACAACGCCCCGACCACTTCTTCCATCCTCGGGGTCATCACCCGGATGCACTTTGCGAATTCCAGCGACATGTCTTGAAAATGCCCGTAGTCCCTTGTCTCCAGCAGCCTGTTCACCATCCCCTCCCCCACGCCGTTGATCCTCGACAGCCGTTCCTCGATGAACTTGTCCGTGGGGACCGGGGAGAAGCATATCACGCTTACTGCCACCGGTTCCGCGTCGATCTTTTCCACCACGCCCGTCCCCGGGGCCCCCGGCTTCACCCTGATCTCGAACCCCCCGTGGTAGGATGCCAAGACATCGCCCAGGCCCGTCCTGCATCTTATCTCTGCGTCGTGGGCAATCCGGCCGATCTCTGTCTTATCCAAGTTAGTTCCAAGCGCCCGATCCAACGCGTAGGCCAATGACAGCGCCACGGCTCCGCTCGACCCCAGGCCAAACCCCACAGGAACCGAGATCTCGTGTCTTATGTCGAAAAACATCCCGCCAAAATCGCCCCTCTCCAAAAAATCGCCCAGCACCGACTCCGAGACGTCCGTCCTGTCTGCCGGGTACCCGCCCTGCGTGATCTTAAAGCTGCCTTCCCGGCCGGCCCCCGGCAAGACCCTGACATGCGTCGTCACCCCCTCCTTGATGGAGAACCCGGCGCCCATGGAACCGAAATCTTCCGGCCGCCGCCCGTCGCCGATGTGCGCCTTGAAGAAGCCCGTTATGTGGGCCGGGCAGAATGCGGAAGCCTCCATTGCTCTAAGTTTAAATTCAACATAAAATATAAGAATATGGCTTAAATTAATTATATTGATATAAATTGCCTAAATTTGTTCGGCGCCTGCAGAGGATCGGAAGCAGCATGCTGGTATCGCTCCCGAAGGAATGGGTCGACGCGCACAACCTTGAAAAAAGCAGTCAGGTGGAACTGGAAACGGGGCAGGACAGCATATCCATCTCGGTCAGCAAGGATCTCCGCCCGACAAAGGAGCTCACGATCACATACCCGCTCCCCTTGGAAGAGAACATCGTGGCAGACATCACCGGCGCCTACCTGCTGGGGTATGACGCCATCCTGATCAATTCCAAGTCCACCCTGCCCGCGGAAGACAGGGAAAAGATCCGCAACTCGATGAGGCGCCTGGTGGGGATGGAGATCGTCGAAGAGGACTCTTTTCACATCACCATGCAGTTTCTCCTGGACGCCACGACGCTGAATCCCGAGAAAATCCTCAAGCGGATGAGCTCGATCTCCCTGGGCATGTACGACGACATCGTGAGCGGCCTGGTGGCAGACGACAGATCCAACCTGCAGACGCTGCCAAAGCGGGACGTGGAGGTCAACCGGCAGTATTTCCTGCTGGTCAGGCTGATACGCAGCACGCTCATCGACAAGAACTTGGCAAACGCGTTCAACCTGGAAAACATCGACATACTGGACTACCGGGTTGCCGCGAACCTGCTGGAGAACGCCGGCGACGCCATCGTCGAGCTTGCCAACCACCTGTATGCGTCAACGCTGTCAAACGACCACTCGGCCAAAATCCTCGACTTGGTCAGGAACTTCAACAGCCTGGCTGAGAAGTCGATCCGCGCGTTTACCACGCCCGACAGGCGCCTCGCAATCGAGGCGATATCGATGCACAGGGAGTACCAGGAAAGGCTCACGTCGTTCAGGACAAGCATGGCCAACAGGAAACACGTGCCGATCGACGTCCTCGACCTAGTTTACATGTTCGAGAGGATTGCAAAGTCTTGGGCGGACGTGGCCGACCTCGTAAAGCCCATCTATAACGACGGCTAGCAGAGCTTCTTTCTTACTGCGTACGTGAGCACCGCGCAGATGGTCTTGGAATCCTGCACCTTCCCCTTTTTGATCATGCGGAGCAGTTTTTTCAGATCTACCTTCACCACCGACAGTATCTCGTCGTCATCGAGTTTCAGGCCACCCGCCTTCTTCAACCCGGAGGCCAGGTAGCAGTGGATTGCCTCCGTGTTGTAGCCTATCGAGGGATAGTACGTCACCATGTGCGTCATCTTCCTTGCCCTGTAGCCGGTCTCTTCCTCCAGTTCCCTGAAGGCGCACCTTGCAGGATCCTCCCCCCTTTCCAGCGTCCCCGCGGGAATCTCGAGCACGTACCCGTGGGGGAACCTGTGCTGCCTCACCAGCACGACATTCCCGTCCCCGTCAAGCGCAAGCACCGCGGCGGCCCCCCTGTGCTCGATCATCTCGCGCCTGACCCTTCTCCCCTCGATCTTCCCCTCATACACGCTGAGGCCCAGGATTTTCCCCTTGTAGATCTTTTTCTTCTTCAACGCAACCTGTCACCCGCGTAATCTAATAAGCATATGCGGTAGCGCCCGCCTTTTGATCACCGGCGCACGCAGCGCGCCGGCGCGCGACGGGTGCCGGCAGGCAAGCGGGGCCCGGACGGCGGGCCCCGGAGGGGGCCATGGCGCGCCGGGGACGCGCTGCGCCGGCGGCCAGACGCGGGCGGCCCCGCGGTGCCGTCAAGGACCGCCGCGCCGCCGCCAGGGCGGCGGGCACGCAGCCTGCACGCGGCCCCCCGCCATGGAACGCGCGTCTTGGCGCCCGCCGCGCCGCCGGGAACGGTTCGCCATGTGCCGGCGCCGTTGCACAATTCTCATATACCAAACAGCCTGATCCAAAACCACATTGAGGGTGGCCGTCATCTACAACAAAAAAACCATCGACCCGAAGGACGTCATCAGCATCTATGGCATAGCCACCAAGGAGCACTATAACCCAAAAACCGTTGAAAAGGTGGCAGAAGCGCTGGAAAAGGGCGGCCACACCGTCAAGATCATAGAGGGCACGATGGGCTCGGTCGACGAGATGCACTCCTTCATGCCAAAGGTGGTCGCAGGAACGAACCCGGGCATGGTGTTTAACATGGCGTACGGAATACAGGGACACGACAGGTACACGCACCTCCCAGCGATGCTGGAGATGCTGGGCGTACCGTACACCGGCTCGGGTCCCGAGGCCCACGCCATAGTCCAGGACAAGGTGATGACAAAGATCGTGCTGCAGAAGAACCAGCTGCCGACTGCGAACTTTTGGGTGTTCTCCTCGCCCGAGGACAGCTTCGACGACCTGACATTCCCGGTCATCGTGAAACCCAAGATGGAATCGACGTCCATGGGGATGAAGATCGTCCACAACTGGGACGATCTGCGCGCCGCGGTAAAAGAAGAGATTGAAAAATACCAGCAGGACGCGCTGGTCGAGCAGTTCATCCCGGGCAGGGAGTTCGCGGTGGGCGTGCTGGGAAACAGGAACCACCTCGAAGTCCTGCCCACCGTGGAATTCGCCCTGAAAGATCCAAACCAAATCCAGACAAAATCAGACAAGATGAAAGACCCGATTGAAAAGATCTGCCCCGCCAAACTCGACCCGGGCGCCGAGGAGGACATGAAGAGCCTGTGCATCAAGGCATTCAACAAGCTCGGCCTGCACGACTATGCGAGGGTGGACATCAGGGTGGACGAGGAGGGGGACATGTACATCCTCGAGCTTAACTCGATGGCCAGCCTTGGCCAGACCGGGTCATTCGTGGCCGCCGCCAAGGCGGCAGGCTACACCTACGAATCGTTGATAAACAAGATGCTGGACGTCGCGTCCGTCCGGCACTTTGGCGAGTCCCGGCTCCATGCCGCCGCGCAGGGGGATCTGGAAAAAGCGCACAGCCAGCCGCTGAGGATAGCTGCCAGAAGCTACCTCAGGAGCCACCTCGTGACCACGGTCCAGTTTCTGAGGCAGATGTCGGAGATCAACACGACGGTGCGGAACGTGGAAAACGTAAACAGGCTCGGCAAGCTGGTCTCCCGGCGGCTCACGCACCTGGGATTCGAGGAACGCGTCCACCAGGAATTCGACGTGGGGGACATGCGGTATTTTGCAAACCACGAGGATCCCAAGAACGACGTCCTGCTGCTGTGCCACACCGACACCCCGTACAGCGCCCGGGATTTTACGCCGTTCAGGGAAGAAAGGGGCAGGATATTCGGGACGGGGGTGTCGGAAAGCAAGGGCGGAATGGCGGTCATGATCTCCGCGCTGCAGGCGCTGAGGTTCGCGCGGAAGCTTCGAAAGATAAGGTGCGGGATTCTGGTCACCACCGACGACAGCCTGGCCGGCGCGCATTCCAGGAAACTGATCGCCGAGCATTCAAAACACTCAAGACACGTCATAGGCCTGAAATGGGGGGATCTCGACGGGGGCGTCATCACGTCGGGTTACGGGAGGGACGATTACAAGATAGAGCTGTCCAACATGCGTGAAACCGCCGGCCCCGACTCCCCGGGGCTGATACCCGCAGTCTGCAAAAAAATAATCGCGCTGGGCAGGCTGTCAAAAAAAGGCTCCAGCATAAGGGTGTCCTCGATGAAGGCCCACACGTCCTACGGGCGCGCCCCCGACTATGCGTCAGTCAGCGTCGTAACCAACTTTGCGACCAAGCAGCTTGGGGACGAAATCGAGCTGCAGCTCAGACAAACTCTTAAAAAACAAGACGCGATGAAGCTCAACGTGGAAATCACGAGGGGCACCAGGAGGGATCCCATAGTGGAGACCGTGGCAACAAGGAAGATGCTTGGCATCGTCGCCGAGCAGGCCAAGCGGATTGACCTGCCCCTAAAGTCCTCCAGCCGCCTGATCTCTTCGGACATCAGTTACGTTCCGGAGGGCATTCCCGCCCTGGACGGGATGGGGCCGCTCGGCGGGGAGCACCGCACCCCCAACGAGTTCGTTTTACGCGACAGCCTAATCGACAGGGCGCTGCTGCTTGCGCTGGTACTGCACGAGTGCTCGCCAGTTTCCCGGGAGCAGCCCCGATAGCACGTCCAGGGCATGGCTTCGAGAAACAGGGGCGCCGACGTAGAAAACATCGAGGGGTCGTTTGAAAGCAGGCGCGACAAAACGGCCTCCGCTTCCAAGCGCGGAATGGTGGCCACCGCGTTTTCCCACGCCACAAAGGCGGGCGTGGAGATGCTCAGGAAGGGGGGAAACGCGGTGGACGCCGCGTGTGCTTCCTCCCTGGCACTGGCGGTGTGCGAGCCGCAGGCCTCGGGAATAGGGGGCCAGACCATAGCCCTCATCCACGTTGGCGGCAAGACGATCGGGATAGACGGCTCAAGCAGGGTGCCGTCGCTTGCGCACTCCTCGGCATTTGCGAAGAGGGAGAGGCGGCTCGTCGGGTACAAGGCGGCCACAGTGCCCAGCACCGTCGCGACGATAGGCTATCTCAACGACCATTACGGGAGGCTCGACTGGCAGGAAATAATCAAACCCGCAATCAGGATCGCAAGGCGGGGGTACAGGATCACGAAACTGCAGCACGACTCGCAGGCGGGAGCCCTTGACCAGTTTTTCAAGGTGGGATCTAGGTCGGGGGCAAGGTACTTTCTCAAGGACGGCCAGGTCCCCTACGAAACCGGCGACCTGTTCGTGCAGGAGGATCTGGCAGAGACGCTCTCCTGCCTCAGCCGGCACGGGCACCACTCGTTTTACCACGGGGCCATCGCCAGCCAGATAGACAAGGACATGAAGGCGCACAAGGGATACATAAGAAAGGAAGACCTCTCCCTGGCCCCGCTGCCTGTGGAGAGAAAGCCGATCCACAGGGCGTACCGGGGAACCAGGGTCTATTCCACGCCGCCTCCGGGAGCGGGAGACACGATGCTCCTCGCGGTGATGATGCTGGGCAACATTCCGAGGCGGCACATGAGGCACAAAAGCCCCTACACGTACCACTACATCTCCGAGACCCTCAGGAAGGCGCTGCTGTACAGGACCCAGAGGCCGTTTGATCCCCGCACATACCACCAAGTCAAGGACAGGATCCACCTCCACGCGGGATTCGCAAGAAACCTGTCAAGATCCATCATGGACACGGTCGATCCCTCCCTCCCGCCGGAGGACGCCTCCTCCGATCTTGAAGACACCACCCACCTCTCCGCAATGGACTGCGAGGGGAACGCCGTAAGCATGACCCAGTCAATCGAGCTGGTTTATGGCTCAAAGGCCGCGGCCGACGGCCTCGGGTTCCTGTACAACAACTACATGTCGGCACTGGAGTTTGAAAACCCGAACCACCCGTTCTACCTGAGGCCAAACGCGGTCCCCTGGTCGTCGGTATGCCCCAGCATCGTGTTTTACAACGGCGAGCCGTGGGTTTCGGTGGGGAGCACGGGCAGCGCGAGGATATTCTCCGTCGTGAGCCTGTTTCTTTCAAGGCTGCTCGACGAGGAGAACTCCATCTATGACGCAATGGAAAGGCCGCGCATGCACTGCTCCCTTGACGGGACCGTCAGCATGGAGGGGGACAGCTCGTGGGACGGGGTGGCGGGCCACCTGGAAAGAAAGGGGTACAAGGTACGCACCCTGAAGCGGCACTCGTTCTATTTTGGCGCCCTGCACGCCGTCCTGAGGCGCCATGACGGCAGGGGCTTTCAGGGCGTGGCAGACGTCAGGCGGGACGGGACGGCGGAGGGGCTCCCATGAGCAGGCTCCCCGTGCTGCTGTCAATACCGCACGGCGGGACGGCGACGCCGCCCGAGCTTGCGGATCGCCTGTGCATCGCGGAGAATGACCTGTTTGACGACGGGGATCCCTTCACCTGCCAAATCTACGACCTGGGTGGCAGGGCCGAGAAGGTGATCGCCGCGGACATCGCGCGCGCCTTCGTTGATCCGAACCGCTCGCTGCAGGAGATGCCGCCCGAGAGCCGCGACGGCGTCATCAAAAGCATGACATGCTACAAAAAACCCATCTACGCCGAGGGCAGGGAGCCCGGCGAAGTGCTACGGAAGGCCCTCGTTGAACGGTACTACATGCCGTACCACAGGAAGATCCAGAAAGCGCTTGCGCAGTCAGACTTGCAGCTGTGCCTGGACTGCCACTCCATGGCCGCGGCCGCGCCCCCGGTATCGCCGGATGGCGGCGGGGAGGCGCGGCCCGCGTTCTGCATCTCCAACCTGCGCGGCGCGACAAGCTCGCGGGAGATGATGGATCTTCTCGCGGACTGCATCTCGGAATCGTTTTCCATAGGCCGGGACGAAATCAGCCGCAACCGCCCCTTCGAGGGAGGGCACATTATCAGGACCTATGGAAGCCGGGCGCCCCCCTGGATCCAGGTGGAGATCAGCCGCGACCTGTACCTGTCGGAACGGTGGTTCGACAGGGGTTCCATGTCGTTCAAGGACTCCAGGCTGCGTCATCTGAATTCCATGTTTGGGAAGGCGCTGGAGTCGTTTTTCGGGCGGATCTGAGGGGCTTGGCAGGCCGCGTCACCCACGGGGCACATGGAGCCTGCCGCCGCAAGACGCCTAAAGGTAGTCTTTTTTCTTGAACCACACGACCATCAGCGCCGTGATCACGATCATGCCAGTAAGCACGGCAAAGTAGCCGTCCTTCCACTGCAGCTCCGGCATGTTCACGAAGTTCATCCCGTAGTGCCCGGAGATGAATGTGAGGGGGATGAAGATGCTTGCGATGATTGTCAGGGTTTTCATGACCTCGTTCATCTTGTTGCTGACGTTTGAGAGGTACGTGTCCAGCATGCCGCCGATCACGTCGCGCAGGGACTCGATGGTGTCCATGACCTGGATCGTGTGGCTGTAAACGTCCTTCAGGTAGATCTTGGTGTCCTCGGACACCAGGCTGGACGTGGTTTTCCCAAACATGTTGATCTCTTCCCTGAGCGGCCACACTGTCTTCCGCAGGAGAATCATCTGCCGCTTGAGGTTGCGGATGGTGTTGATGAGGTCTGCTTTGGGATTGTCCATCAGCTCGTCCTCGATCACCTCGGTCTCCTCCCCGACCTTTTCCAGCACCACGAAAAAATTGTCGACAAGCGCATCTACAAGCAGGTATGCCAGGTAGTCGCTCGTATGCTCCTTTGCGTCGCTGTTCCCCATGCGGAGCCTTTCCCTGATCCTGTCAAACACGTCATCCGAAACCTCTTGGAACGACAGGACGTAGTTTTTGCCCAGAACCAGGCTGATCTGCTCGATCGCCAGCCTGCTAGTGTTGCTTTCAAAATGGGGCAGCTTCAGCGTCAGGAATATGTAGTCGTCCATAACCTCGATCTTCGGCCTGACATCCGTGTTCATGATGTCGGCTTGGGCCAGCTTGTGAATCCCAAAGTGCTCCCCCAACTTCCTGACTATGTCGGCGTCGTGTATCCCCGTAATGTTTATCCAGTACTTCTTTCCGTTATCCTTGGACACAAAGCAGTCCTCCACGTCTTCGGTGTCTCTTTCGGTCAAGTCTTTTCCATCGTACTCGATTATGTGGTAGGTTATCTTGTCCACCTTCCTTTCCCCTATGTGCATCAGGGTCCCTGGCTGGAGTCCCAGCGTGTCCGCGGAGGTCTTGACGTCGTCCGACCTTTTTCTGGAGCGCGTTCCGAGGGTCGCGATGTCCAAAAGCCCCACGTCTTTCGTAATGTCCTTGACCTTTCCAGTCCTGGCTATGACCCCGATTATGATGTATCCTGCTATTATCGAAAACAGCATGCTGATCACCAGCGGGCCGAAGTTGCCGTGTACTACCGCCTGCTCGATTAACAGGAGGTCTGTGGCTGCCTGCTCGAACGTGCTGCCTGCTATGCCCGTGTGCTCTACCTCCTTTATGGTGATGGAGCCATGGGTGATGATCGCGCCCAAGAGTATTTCGAGTATGTAGAAGAGAAACGAGATTATCGCCCCAACGATTACCGCGGTTATTACGGTAATGCGCGGGGGTATGTCCAGGTCTTTTTCCCTTCTGTATGGCGATATGTATTTTTTAAGCCGCATGAGCAGCAATGCGACGCCGGTGATGATCACCGTGGAGATCAGCCACCACGCGATGAGCGGGTACCCGTGGGACGAGTCTATCTGCTCGATGCCCGTGAGTAGGTCTTGCAGGGTTCCGGTAAGCGGGATCACCATCAGGAAGCTTGCGATGTTTACGATGGTCTGGTAGATGAAGGCAAAGGCAAAGCCGAGCGTCAGCCTGTTTAATACCACTCCGACTTTCTCATGCATCCGGGCTCCCCATCATGCCTATGGGCCCATCCCCGATTAATAAAAAACTAGTGATAAAACTAGTTTGTTGTGCAATTCGGTTTTCAGGCACTAAAAACAGTTCGCGCAGGACTGGTAGCCGTGGTCTGTCATGACGGGCGCGGGCTTTCCGTGATCCCTGATTGCCCCCTCCAGCACGCCAAGCGCGTTTTCAGTCGTGGCCCCGTCGAATATGCCGTACCCGGTGACGAATCCGGAGGCGTCGTCCCCGTGGCACGGGAACCGCCGCCCGTCATGCATCCCGCCCCGCATCTGCTTCCAGTCGGTGTGCCACAGCGAGTCGGGGTACGTGCGCCCGTGGCGCACCCACTTGCGCCTCCTGCCCTTCCCGGGGTGCCTTTCTGCCATGTTTTCGTCCATGAGTATGCTGTGTATGGCGCCGTGGGGGACATTGATGCCGGTGTCGGCCATTATGCGCGCCTGCAGCGCGGTGGCTCCGGCGCGCCAGACACGCCGTGCTTGGCGCCGTCCGGGCTGGCCACCGGGAACGGCGTGCGGCCCGTCCTCCGTGACCGACATGAGGTCCATGTTCCATGGGGCCCACAAGTTCACCGGGGATCTCTCGTCCTGGGACGTCTCCAAGGTCACCGACATGACCAGCATGTTCCGCAACGCCTTTGCCTTCAACGGCAGCGTCTCGTCCTGGGACGTCTCCAAGGTCACCGACATGACCAGCATGTTCCACAACGCCGCCTCCTTCAACCAGCCCCTCAACTCCTGGGACGTCTCCAAGGTCACCGACATGGTGGAGATGTTCCACAACGCCTACCTCTTCAACCAGCCCCTCAACTCCTGGGACGTCTCGGGCGTGACCGACACGTCATTCATGTTCCAGCGTTCCAACTTCAACGGCAGCGTCTCGTCCTGGGACGTCTCCAAGGTCACCGACATGTCGGGCATGTTCTCCGGGGCCACCTACTTCAACCAGCCCCTCAACTCCTGGGACGTCTCCAAGGTCACCGACATGTCCGACATGTTCTACAACGCCACCTCCTTCAACCAGCCCCTCAACTCCTGGGACGTCTCGGGCGTGATCAGCATGCGCGACATGTTCTCCGGGGCCACCTCCTTCAACCAGCCCCTCAACTCCTGGGACGTCTCCAAGGTCACCGACATGTACGACATGTTCTCCGGGGCCACCTCCTTCAACCAGCCCCTCAGCTCCTGGGACGTCTCCAAGGTCACCGACATGTACGGCATGTTCTGGAAGGCGTCGTCCTTCAACCAGCCCCTCAACTCCTGGGACGTCTCCAAGGTAACAGACATGTCCTGCATGTTCCAGAACGCCGCCTCCTTCAACCAGCCCCTCAACTCCTGGGACGTCTCCAAGGTAGAAGACATGTCTTACATGTTCCACAACGCCACCTCCTTCAACCGGCCCATCGGCTCTTGGGACATATTCTCCGTGAACAACATGTCCGGCATGTTCTGGGACGTCACCATCTTCAACCAGAACCTGGGCAACTGGTACGTCGTGCCCGCGAGCGCCACGGTGGCGGCCAACGAGACCGCGGTCGCGACCATAAGCGCCAAGGGCCCATACCTCAACGGGCAGCCCCGCGCGTACTCGCTGGCCACGGGCGGGGACAACGCCCAGTTCGAGATAATCGGCTCCAGCCTCCGATCCACGGACACCAGTTACGCAAAGGACTCTTACGACGTCACCGTAAAGATCAGCTCCCCGGCAGGCGACCTAGGCAAGGTCCTGAACCACACCCGGGTGGTGAGCATTACCGTCACGCCGGTCTCCTGATAGCAGCCGCGAATCGCATCCGGCCCTGCAAACACCCCGCGGGCTGGGGGACTGGAGGACAGGCAAGCACCCCAGGACCACCGGGTTCCCGGGCGGGGACATCGCCGACTGCGACGCCAGGATCAAGGCGGCGGACGGGAACGGGAACGCCAGGCTCCCCACCGCGATTCCCGGCGTGGGCAACGCCACCGCGCTGGGGCTGGCGTCGGAGATCGGGGACGTCCCGGGTTCGGCGACATGGACCGCATGGCGTCGTACTTCGGGCCGATCCCGTCGGTGAGGAACTCCGCCGGCACCATGCACCACGGCCGCATAACCAAGGCGGGAACCCCGCTGGTGCGGCACCTGCTGACGGAGGCGGTGATAGCGCGCGTGACCGTGGCTACCAAGAAGGGGCCGCCCGCCCCCGTCTCGCCGCGCCTGCCGGGGATCCCCGCCCACATGGCGCGCATGAGCCACCCCCGGACCGTCGGGCAGGGCCCGTCCAGAGCCCCGCCCACCTTGCGCATGGGCGCGCCCTCCTCGCGCATGACGTGCGCGGGCAGCCGCGCGCGTGCCTTCGGATCCGTCTCCGTCCCGTGGATCTTCCCGGGGTACTCCGCCCCGGTCTTGGGAAGGAACCCCCTCCCCGTTGGCATGATGATGTCTTTCATGTGTGGCGTCAGGCGTGCCCCGATCTGGACCTTTCGGCCTGATATCGTTGGCTGTTTTGTGGGCGATTATTAGTTGGGATTACTACGGCATGCAAGATGTAGCCCGGGGGATTTTCTGGCGTCCATGATTGCGTTTTTGAGCCAGCCGTCCATCAGGGAAATCTTTTTTGGAATGAACAGGTCTGCCGTCCTGACGCCGTCCATGCAATCCACCCTCTGCGTAAGGTCGTCCATCTTGAATATGTCCTCGCTGTACATGAACAGGACGATTTGGTTTTTCGCGATGAACGGGGTTTGCAGGAACGAGCCCGACAACCCGTTCTCCATCCTTGCAAGCGTGTCTTTCAGGTCGCCGTCGATCCGGGTTAGTATCACGTGCGGGATAAAGCCCTCGATCTTCGTCGGATCATACACCAGCGTGAACTGCACCCCGCCGCTCTTCTGGAGTTTTTCAATGCACCTGGCCACGGTCTTTGTTGACAGATCCGTGCCCCTTGACAGCCCCTCGATCTTCTGCCTGGGATCGGACATCAGCTGCTCCATGACCTCAAGATCGGTCTTTGTCAGGTTTGCGGCAAATCCGGGACTCTCCGCCTCAAAAATTGAAAGAACCCTGACGCCTGACATGAGCTTCTTTGCCAGCTCGATCTTCCCCGCGAGATCCTCCTTTGCGACGATGCTGCATACCGTGATGCCCCCCACGCACGGAACCACGAAGAACGGCTCGCCCACCAGCCTTACCTGCCCCAGGATCTCCTCCACGTTCTGCCCCGAAACCACGATGTACAGCACGCCGCGGCCAAAGATCGGCGGCTCGACCTTGATGGAAAACCTTTCAATCACCCCCGATTCCTCCATCTTGCGGATTCTTGCCCTTACCGCGCCGCCCGAGATTCCCAGCCCCTTTCCAATCTGCCTGTCCGGCTCCCTGCAATTGTTGAGCAGCCTGCTTAGGATCTTGATGTCTAAATTGTCCAATATGTCACTTGAGTTAGCACTAGATAATATAAAAATGCCTAATTTTAACTAAATTTGTCTATAATGATAGCAGAATTCAACAATTACATTATATACAAGACTATTATAGCATTCCCATGGAATACCGGCTGCATCTGGCAAAACGCATGCTGTTCAACAAGAAGGGCAGCCTGATCGGCGCGGTACTGGCAGTCATGATTGGAATCCTGGTGATCCACGTAAACTTTGTAATCTTTCAGGGACTGTTTGACGCGATCGTCAGGGACATCAGCAACTACAGGAACGGCGACATCCTTGTAACTGACGACTTTGACTATATCGACAAGTCAGAGATGTCCGTCATCAACTGGTTTGAGAGGATCCCCTACGTGGAGGCGACCGCGCCGCGGCTGTCCTCTACTGCCGAAATCAACATGACGAAGAACGGGAAGCTGATCGAGGAGACAAGGATCCCGATAGTCGGGATAGATCCCTTCCATGACATCCGGGCGTCGACCGTGCACGAAACCATCACCGACGGCACTTACGTCTTTTCCAGGAACTCGATCGTGCTGGGCTCAAACGTCGCAGAGGATCTGGGGGACGCCCAGGTCGGGGACAACCTGAAGGTCCTGGTGGTTGACAGGTGGGGCCAAGACCAGATAAGAAGGTTCACGGTATCCGGCATCGCGAAATCCCCGGGCGGCCAGGGCTTTGACTACACCACCGTGATCCACATCGATACCCTGCGCGACATGATGAGCCGCCAGGGGGACACCGGATCCTTCATGGTTAGGCTCAACGACCCGTCAAAGGCATTCGAGGTCAAGGAGCTGTTCCTGAGGTCGTTCCCCAACGACGATTTCATAGCCGAAACGATCGAGGAGTCCGCCGAAGAGCAGCTTGCCGGATTCAGATCGGGCATAGCGATGATCAACATGATCGGGTACTTCGGCATGATGTCGTCGGCGTTTGCCATAGTCACGATCCAAATGATGCTGGTCAACGGAAAGTCCAGGGACATAGGAATCCTGCGTTCTATTGGCGCCAGAAGGAAGGACATACTGGTGATCTTCATCTTCCAAGGGATGATCATAGGCGCCATAGGCGCGGGCGCAGGCACGGCCGCGGGCCTGGGCTACACCTTTTACGCAAAGGAGACAAAGATGTCGTTTAACAACAGCCTGCCGCTAGAGGTAAGCTACGAGTGGGGGAAGATCGCCCAGACCGCCCTCACCGCGTTCATTCTGGCGATAATCGCGTCCCTGTACCCCTCGTACCGCGCCACAAAGCTGATGCCCGTGGAAGTAATGCGCAATGCCTAGGGTCCTGGAAATAGAAAACCTGAGCAAGGTCTACAACGAGGGCGACAGCAGGGTAAAGGCCCTGGACAACGTCTCGTTTTCCATAGAGAGGGGCGAGACCGCCCTGATAATCGGGAGTTCCGGCTCGGGAAAGTCAACCCTGCTCAACATGATCGGGCTGCTGGACAGTCCGACGTCGGGCCGGGTGCTCGTTGACGGGACCGACACCACCAAGCTTGACGACAACCAAGTATCCTCGTTCCGAAACAGGAAGCTGGGATTCGTCTTCCAGTTCTCCAACCTGCTAAACGACCTGACGGTCTTGGAGAACGTCATGCTCCCGAGGCAGATAGCGGGCAACGGCGAAACCGCGCAAAAAGAGGCAGTCGACCTGCTCAGGGCAGTCGGCCTGGAGGACCAGATGCACAAGCGCGCAAACAAGATCTCGGGCGGGCAGGCGCAACGGGCGGCGATCGCCAGGGGGCTGGTCGCACACCCCTCCCTGGTCCTGGCCGACGAGCCCACGGGCAACCTGGACAGCGTCACTTCGGAGACGATCGTGCACGTGATGAAGTCCCTGGCAAAAAAACTGGGCCAGACGTTCATAATAGTGACGCATGACAGGCAGCATTTCGGAGACACGGACAGGGTAATCACGATCAAGGACGGCAAGGCGTTCGAGGGTGACGCCGCCGGGGCACGGGCATGATCGGCGCCGCAACCGCGTCCCTGCTTGCGGCGCTGGCGCTGCTCCCGCTGGTGCCAGCCGGCTCGTCTGCACAAACCATGTCGGGGGGCTTCGGGGACTCCCCGTTTGAGAGGGACTTTGGGGACGTAAAGTTCCTTGACGCGTATTTTGGCACGCTTGACTCCAAGATAGAGGTCGAGCCGGGCGACTCGAACGTTCCCCTCACCGCGGTGTTTGCAAACGTCGGGACCCAGGACATCACCGGAATCAGGGGCCAGCTGTCGCTGCCGTTTTCCTTCTCGCCGTCGGACGGATCGGGCCCGGTCATCCTGGCAGTCAGCGAATCTAACTCCGCGGCAGGGGACAACTTCCACCTCACGTTCTTCGTCAACATCGACAAAAACGCGAAAATCCAGCAGTATCCGGGAACCGTCAAGGTGGACTATTCGAGGCTCCGGGAGTCGGGGGTCAGGACCGCATTCTCCGACTTTACCTTCAAGGTTACGGGGGACAGCATAGTCAACGTCAAGGCACTCGAGCCGTTTCTCACCTCGTTGCAGTCAAACAAGGTGGTGATCGAGATATCAAACGACGGCACCGCCCCCCTGTCGAGCGTCGACGTGGTGGCCACCACCTTGGCCGAGTCCGCGCCCGGCACGCCCTCGGCGACCAACGTCGCGAGCGTCGTCATCCTGGAAACGAACTGGGACGTGGGAAACATCGAGCCCAAATCCGCGGGGTACCTCACTGCGACCGTGTACGTGCCGGAGAACCTCAAGCGTGACACGCTGCACCTGCCCCTGGAGATCACGTACTACAACGCACACGGCGATCAGCGCACCATCAGCAAGATAGTCGACTTTTACGTCAAGGGGATGATCGATCTTTCCGTATACGGGGTCAGGGCAATAGACCTGTCGGGCTCGAAGATGGTGATCGGCGAGATAATCAACGAGGGCAACGAGGACGCGCTGTTCGGGTTTGTGACCCTGGAGGCCCTGGAGGGCTCCAACATAGCGACCCAGACGCAGTTCATCGACGAGATTGAAACTGACGCGCCGGTCCCGTTTAACATCCCGCTGGAATTCGACGGCGAGCCAGAGTACGGCCAGCACGACGTCAAAATCACCGTCAGGTACAAGGACAGCACGCGCGACGAGATATTCCTCGCCCACGAGGCGTCAGTCCTTGTCCAGGAGCCCCCGGCGGCAGACGAATACCCGGTCCCCTACCAGCTGGTGGTAATTCCCGCGGTGGCCGCAGCGGGGGCGGCGGCAATCGTGCTGCGCAGGAGGAACAAGGCAAAGGCCGGCGCCTGACCGGCCAGCGTGCGGCAGGATCCACAGGCCGTCCGAAACCTTGCCGCGGCCAAGCCCCGGGGGCCTGCATTTCTAAATTCATATACGCCGAAGGGAACCAAACCCTGTGCAGACGCATAGACAGCTCACAGTCCTGGCCGTAATCCTGCTAGCGGCCACGTTCTTGATAAACTACTACCACCAGCGGGATCCCGCGGGGGACGGGTTCAACTACGCGTACATCCCGGGCATCGCGATGCTGTTCGCATTCATGCTCAGCTTCTTCCTGTTCAGCAGGGACAGGAGAAGGTCCGACCCGAAAAAATAACTCGCGCGCGGCCCGCGCCTGGTTAACCGCCCAGGCGTAGTCGCCGCAATGCATCCCGCGGCTTTTCCGATCCGTGCCTGGGCTGCATGGCGGCGTCCGCGGCCTCGCACATGGCCCAGCCGCCCCGGCTGCCTGGGTCGATCTTCTTGATCCTCCCCACGTACGGCCTGCCCCCGACTGGCATGCGGCCGGGCACATACCCGCCCGCGATGCCGTCTGCTTTGGCCCCCGGGCCGGGAGACGTCCCCTGTCCCGGGGGCCATCAGCACCGCGGCGACCGTCCCGTCGCCGGCCATGCCCGCGGATCCTAACGCGGGCGCATGCCCCAAGCTAAGGTTATAAGCAATTGCCCGATCTTGCGATCATGCCCGGGGATGAGATAGAAGTCCCAAAGGAACTGCGCGAATTCATGCCCAGCAATGCAGAAGAGACCGTCCTTGGACACAAGAACGGCGCAAGGAGGCAGTACAGGTACGGGAAACTGCACATCAGGGAATATGACGACAAGTTCCTCGTGCATTCAGACAACGTGGATCCCAAGAAGGACGTCCTCGGCCACCTGGTTCACGACGCGCCGGAAGTGCTGGTGGGGCTGGCGTGCGCCGTATTCGGCGGGATCCTGGTGGCAAACAAACTGCAAAACGCAAAGCCGCCGGCGCCCCCGGGCGCCCTGCTGCCGGCCGTCGTCGGCTACCTCGGGTATGCCGCAGCCAGGAAGGCAAAAAACTGCCTGGGGAAGTGACATGTCGCAGCTCAGGACGATCCGGGTTTTGATAACGCTGTTCCCCCCCATCCTGGCCCTTAGGAGGGACAGGAGGAGGTGGGTCAGGACCGAGGGCAAGGAGACGGACCTGGAGGTCTATCGGAAGAACGCCAGGAAGATCCTGCGCACCTTCATAAAGCTGGGACCCGTCTTCATAAAGCTGGGGCAGTGGCTGTCCTCGCGGGCCGACATCCTCCCGCAGCCGTACCTGGAGGAGCTTGCCCAACTGCAGGACGACGTCCCAGCGGCCCCGTTCGACCAGGTAAAGCCAATCATCGAAAACGACCTCGGACTCCTCGAAGAGAGGTTTGACAGCATAGACACGACCCCCGTCTCGGGCGCGTCGCTGGGCCAGGTCTACCGCGGCAACGTCTCCGGCAGGCACATCATAGTCAAGGTCAAGAGGCCCGGGATAGAGAGGGTGGTCGAGGACGACCTCAAAGTCCTGAAGAGGCTCCTGCCGCTGGCGCTGAGGTTCGTGGACCCGAACCTGCGCTTTTCCGCGAAGGTCATGCTGGCGCAGTTCATCGAGACGATCCACGAAGAGATGGACTACACCCGCGAGTCCGAAAACCTCAAGCAGATAAAGCATGACATGAAAAGCAACCCCAACGTGATCATTCCCTCGGTGTATGACGAGCACTCCTCCAAGAACGTCCTGACCATGGAGTACCTGCCGGGAATCAAGATCACCAACGTGGAGGCACTCGACGCCAAGGGGATTGACAGGCAGAGGCTGGTAATCAACATCCACAAGGTCTTTTTCACCATGCTGCTGCGGCACTCCCTCTTCCACGCCGACCCCCACCCGGGGAACATCTCGGTAACCGACGACGGCCGGCTCATCCTGTACGACTACGGGATGGTGGGCAGGCTGGACAACGAGACCAGGCTCCGCCTCGTCCGCCTGTACCTCGCACTGCTGGAAAAGGATCCCCCGCGCACGGTCAACGCGATGGAGGAGCTGGGCATGCTTACCCCTGACTTCAACCGCTCCGTCATAGAAAAGGGCATAGAGCTGACCGTGCGCGCAATGCACGGCACAAAGCCCGACGAAATGGAGATCCAGAGCCTGATGGAGCTTGCCAACAAGACGATGAGCAAGTTCCCCTTCATCCTCCCGAAGAACCTGGCCCTGTACATGAGGATGGCCTCCATCATAGAGGGAATCTACAAGCAGCACAAGGTGGACTTCAAGTTCGTAAAGGTCCTCCGCGAAATACTGGAGGAGGAGCACCTGATCAAGGACGCCTACGTCGAGGAACTAAAGCATTCCTTTCAAGCGTTTGCAAAATCGATCAACGCCGCCTTTTCGCTGGCCCCGGAACTCAAAAAGTTCATTGACGACAACAGGTCGCTCCAGCGGGACGCGAGGCCGCAAGTCCTGCTATCTGGAAGCATACTGTCTTCCGCGGTTTTCGTGGGCTCTGCAGTGCTGTTCATGTCCAACGAGGCCCTCGGGCTAGCTGGAATGGCAGGCGCCATGGCAATCATGGGCGCCTTTGTGATTCTCAGAAAACGCTGACTAGTCTATCTTGATGTCCCGGCCGTTTTTTTTGACGGGGATCACCACGGTCAGGACTCCGTTCTCGAACTTGGCCGAACTCGTGTAGTCCTTGCCGTCCACGGGGTCGATCGGCAGCCGCAGCCTCTTGTCTATCACGTTTGGCCTCTGGTTGCAGATCATCTTGGCGTCCTTCTCGTGGCCTTCCTTGCACGCCTGGATTGAGAGGACGTTCTCCTCCAGCGACAGCCTGATGTCCCCCTTGTCAAACCCGGGAACGTCGACTACCACGGACAGCTTGTCGCCGTCAAGGCGCATATCCACGGGCGGCAGGACAAACTCGTAAAACTCCCTGGTCTTGTTCCCGATCTCCCTCATCATGTCGTTTGCCATGGCCTTCGCAAGTTCCATTTCGTGTTATATGATTGATTTTTGGTTATAAACCTTGATAGACTTTTAATCGGCAGGCTTCCAGTTCAGGTGCCCATGATTATCGCCATAGAGGGGGGGGATCAGGCGGGGAAAAAAACCCAGACCCGGCTGCTTGCAAGGGCCCTGAAGAAGCGGAAGGTCAGGGCCGCCACGTTCAGCTTTCCCGACTACCGGACCCCCATAGGCAAGGAGATCCTCCTGTACCTAGGGGGGAAAAGGAGGTTCCCGCCCCAGGTGATCCACTGCCTGTTTTCCGCAAACAGGTGGGAGAGGCTCGACGACATACTGGACGCCGCCTCAAAAAACCACGTTGTAATCATGAACCGCTACTACCATTCCAACCTGGTCTACGGCCTGGCGAACGGGATGGGGCAGCGCTGGCTGGAGGGCTTGGACAGGGGACTGCCCAAACCCGACATGGTGGTCCTGCTTGACGTGCCCCGTGAGGAACCGTTCCGCAGAAAGCGGGCCAACCGGGACAGGTTTGAAAAGGAGGACGGGTTCCTGCAAAAGATTCTTGAAACGTACAGGATCGTTGCCAAAAGGCGCCGCTGGAAGGTCGTCGACGCGGCCAGGCCGGAACAGCAGGTCCACCAAGACATCCTGAAAGCATTCGAGAGGCACCATGAAGAAAAACTACCTTGACATAATAGATCCCATCCATGACTTTATACGCGTGTATGATCACGAGCTGGAGATCATCGACAGCCCGATCTTTCAGAGGCTGCGGAGAATCAAGCAGCTCTCGGGCGCGCACCTGACCTACCCCGCCGCGCAGCATACGCGGTTTGAGCACTCCTTGGGGGTGATGCACATAGCGGGCCAGGCAGGCAGCGCGCTTTCGGAGAAGGGGATACTGGACTCTGGCGAGGCCAGGATCCTGAGGCTCGCCGGCCTCCTGCACGACGTCGGCCACGGGCCCTTCTCGCACCTTTTCGAGGAGATCATCAACAGGAAAAAATCCTCCCACGAGGACTTTGGCAGGGAGATCGTCCTGAACTCCGAGATAGGCGACACGCTGTCAAAGCACGGATTCGGCAAGGAACTCGTGGCCGCCGTCGCATTCGGGGAGTCCGGGCGCCAGTACATGAACGAGATCATCTCCGGCGCCCTGAGCGCGGACATGATGGACTACCTGAAGAGGGACGGGTATTTCACGGGCGCAGAGCACGCCAAGGTGGATCACAAGAGAATGACGCAGTCGCTGGAGGTGCACCGTGGGAAACTGGCGCTGGAAAGGTCCGCGCTGTACTCGTTCGAGTCCATGACGCACTCGCGGTACGAGATGTTCAAGGCGGTATATTTCCACAAGACCGTAAGGGCGGCCGAGGTGATGCTCCTGGAGGCGCTGAGGCTGTCCGACGACGAGTTCGGGTTTACCTCGCTTGACATCGAGGAATACGTGCAGCTTACGGACGAACACGTGCTGTCCCAGATGATCTCCTCAAAGTCTCCCAAGTTGGGGCGGGCGAGGAAGCTTGCCAAGGACTACCAGGACAGGAGGCTGCTAAAGTGCGTCTACGAGAGGATCCTGACCGGCAGGACGGGCCTGGGAAACATCAAGACGGCCGAGCTCCGCGAGTCCATATCGCGCAAATCCGGCGTCGACGGGCAGGAGATCTTCGTAGACAGTTCCGTCACCCCGTCCATACCGCTCGCGCCGTCAAAAAGCGAGTCCAAGTCCATAATACTGGTCACAAACGACGACGGCGGCCAATCTGCCGAAGAGATGCCGATCTCCGAGATCCCAGTGGTCTCCGCAATCTCCGGGTTCATGAACATACTCCGGATCTACGCGCACCGGGAGCATCGAAAAAAGGTTGAAATTGCGGCCAGATCAATCATCGGCGGGTTAGAATGACTAAAAAACGGATCGTCATCAAGCTGTCCGGCAGGGCGTTTGGCATGGAAGACGCAAAGCTCCTGAAGGGATACGCGTCGTTCCTGGCCAAGATCAGCAAGATCTGCCAGCCCATAGTCGTCGCAGGCGGGGGCAGGATCGCCCGCCACTACATCAACCACGCGCGCACCTCGGGCGCCGACGAGTCCACGCTCGACGAGCTTGGAATAGAGATCTCGAGGCTAAACGCAAAACTCCTGATCTACGCGCTGGACGGCAGGGCCTACTCCCGCCCGCCCACCAGCCTGCAGGAGGTAAGGGACGCGGCGGACGGCGGGCTGATCGTGGTCGCCGGCGGGCTGCACCCGGGACAGAGCACCAACGGGACGGCCGCGCTCATCGCCGAAAAGACGGGCGCCGCCCAGTTTCTGAACGCCACCGACGTCGACGGAGTATACGACATGGATCCCAACAAGTCCAAGAACGCGAAAAAATTCAAGAAGATCGAATTGAAGCACCTGAAGAACATCCTCGTCCACGAGGATTCGGTCGCCGGCGGCCACGACCTGATGGACATAGTGGCCCTGAAGATCATCGAGCGCTCAAGAATCAGGACCAAGATCATAAAGGCCGACACGAAGGTCATCGAAAAGGCCATCCGCGGCGACAGCGTGGGCACCGAGATAACCCTCCCGCCAAGGTAGCTACTTGGAGGCCTCTCTTTGCACGGCCCGGCGGGTCTCGGACCAGATCTGGATCTCGCTGCCCGGGTACTCCGGAACGCCGGAATCCCGGAGCCTCTTGAATATCCCGAGCGCCTCCTCTTTTGGCACAGCCTTGGACTGCGCCTTCGTAAACCCGTCGCCGTCCACCAGGATGGCCACGTGCCCGTCGGGGGAAGTGACGACCGCGGCCAGGTCCTCCTCTCCCACCGGCTCGAAACTCCCGGCCACCTTCTTGGTGGTCAGCGTGAGCATCCCGAACCCCGCGGCCTCGAACATCCTGAGCTGCGACTTGCCCGCCCTCTGCTTTCCCTGCTGGACAGCCTGAAAATACCGCATGGTGAGTCTCCGTTGCAAATGGTATAATAACTATCTTGACGTTAAGATACCCGGAGAGTGCGTCGTACAAGTGAACCCGAAGATCTTCGTATTTGCGGCAGTCGCGGTGCTGGCAGTGGCGCTGGGATCCGTCCTTTTCACCAGTTCCACGATATTCGAGCCCCCCGCCGGGCCCTCGCAGGGGGCCGCGCCGGACCAGCCGGCGCGGCTGGAACCAATCTCCGTCGAACTCGACGGGGTCTCCGTCTCCGAAGTCAACGACAGGTCCGCAAGCATTGAGATCAGGTTCGTCGTAAGCAACCCGAACCCGGTCTCCGTCCTGGTGCAGGTCATGGACTACCAGCTGTACGAGGCAGGGTTCTCCGAGACCGTCCAGGTCTCGGGCGGCCAGATAGGCAGCAGGGCCGCAGGCATGATAGAGTTCGGGAACAACTACTACACCCTGCTTGGGGAAAACTCCCTGGTGCTAAAAGACGAGATCGTGCTGAAGAACACGGGAAACGCGCCCGAGTTGTGGTCTGCACTCCGGGGCAACACCGCGCAGTGGAAGGTCACGGGGGACGTCTTCTACAACCTGAGCTCCATGACCAGCGGCCAGGAGAACGAGGTCCACTTTGAGTTCACCACGTAGGGCGCAGTCCATGTATCACAAAACTCGAATATTGTGCTAATTTGTTTTCGTGATGGAAATATTGGCAAAGTTATAAAAGCCCCCAAGGCGGGTCTTTATCAAATGGCAGAAGCAGGAATGGCCGCCTTTGGCTCAGCAGTAGGAGTAGCAATTGCACTAGCAGTAGTATGTTTCGCTCTCCGTGGTAAGGGGCATCCCGAATCACTAGAATAGGGAAACCCCACAATATTTTTCATCTTCCTAGTCTTTCTTAGACAGCCCCAGCATTTCTGCCAGCGTAAGCTGCTTCGCGTTCTTCTTCGAGATAAAGCACCTCTGGTAGTACTGGCACCCGGCACACTCCGCCGACGGTTCAAGGATGGGCGTCTTGCTCTCCTTGAGGAGATCGTTTAGGACCCTGACGCGCCTGATCACCTCCTCGAACATCTTCTTGTCCCTGGTCACCGAAAACGCCGACTCGTCCTTGCTCCCCGTGACGTAGATCAACACCCCGTCGACCTTGCCATAGACCCACATGCACGCATTAAGGAAGAGCAGGTCGCTTGACTTTGGCGTTTCGGGTTCGGCGTCCGCGGGCCTGAACAAGACTACAAAGTCGTCTACGATCATGTCTGCGTGGCCCCTCAGCCTGATGTCGTCAACGGCAAAATCCTTCGGCTCGCTGCCGTACTTCAGGTTACGGAGCAGCCCCGCCAGCAGGTCGTTGAACCCCGTGCGCTCCACCTCCAGGGGATCCACCCTGTCGTAGTAGGAGCGCCTGAGGCACTGGACCACCTCGCCCAGGTGGACAGTCTGCGCGTCCCCGGCGTCTATCTTGGTCTCCACCTCCCTCCCGATCGAGTCGACTGCGTTTTTTATGACGCTTCGAAAGTCCTTGTCTCCCATCATGGTAGTTCGCCGACAACCCGCCCCGCTAGTTTATAACCCGCGTCAAGAACCGTGAAATCCGGAACGACAGCGCCAGCGTGACAAAATGGACCGCGAATCCCGCCACCGCCCCCGCGACGAGGTTTCCCGTGGCGTAGTAGATCCCAAGAAGCAGCCCCAGGGCCGGCAGCGCGAATATTGCGGCCAGAAACGTGCTGACCCAGACGGTCTTGATTATGAGGTCGGTAGAGATTCCTTTGTTCTTCCTTGGGAATTTAATCATTTTCAGGACTCATTCTTCATCCAGGATCAGCTTTGCCATGATGGTCTCAGTCGGTATGCCCTGCTCTATCGCGTACGCGATTGCGGACAGGTTCCTTACCTCGAACTCCGTCAGCTTGATGATCCCTATGGTCGTTGCAAGGCTAAACATCTTCGTGAAGGAGTTCTTTGCCGCGTTGTAGATGGCCATCTCGAAGGCCCTTTCGAACTCGGCCAGCGCGTCAAGCTCGTTCTCCACCTGGGGGATCATTCCCTTGTACCTGCTGGCGGACAGTTCGTTGAACGCGTCCCTGACCGAGGTTGCCGAGGCCATCTTTCCCAGCATCTCCCTCGGCGCGGCCGAAGTCTCCGCAACGATCAGGTCTTGGATGTTCTGCTCGTCCAGCCCCCAGAACTTTCCCCTGATCACGCTCAGGACGTTGTAAAAATCGATCTCCAGCCCGATCAGCTTGCCGGCATCCAGGTCCCTGCTGTTCTTCCTTGCGTTTCCCAGCTGCCGGTACAGGATTTTGTCGAAATACGTGTCGAAGATCTGTATGTTCTTCTTGTCGTTGTATATCGCCGCCGCCTTCGCGATGTCCTCGCCGAACCCCGCGGAATTCAGGCTTGCGACCGCCTCTTCCAGGTCCTTGGCCGCAAGCGCCTTTACCGTTATGTCCCTCTGCTTTACCAGTTCTTCTGCGTGAAGGTTGATGTGGGACTCGATGTCCTCCTGTGGCTTGCCAAGGACCTTGCCCTTGAGGATCAGCTTCAGGTTTGAAACGATAAACTTCATGTAATAGGCGTTGAAGATGTTTGCGTTGCCCGCCGTCCTCGCGATGGAATAGTGCGCATCTGCCAGGTGCGACCTCAGGGCGGACTCGATGCCCTGTGACGTGAACGGCTTTTGGATTTCAGAAACCGCCTCGGCATAACTCGTGTTTTTTATCCTGGTCATCAACTCGTCGAGATCCCTCGACTCTGCCAGCGTCTGAAAGTCGCCCTTCTGTAACAGCCTGCCCCTCCTGCTGTATGACTTTACGGAGGCATACACTATGCTACTCAACGCCTGATCTGAAGAACGCAACGGATTTTAATGTTTGGCGCTGCCCGGCCAAGCGAAAAGCGCGCCAACCGGCCAAATTTTGCAATTCCAAACGGATCTGCGGGGGATGGACCGCGCCCCGCACCGTAGCCGCGGGGCCTCCCAAGGCGGGCGGGGCGCCCCAGGACTCCAGCATTCCCCCCCGGGGGGGGGGGCGTGGGGCGGCCGCCTCACCGTACGTGCAGGCGGCCGGGGGCAGGAAGCGGCTCGCCCGCGGCCCGCGCATCGTGAGGCCGCTCGACGGGAAGCCGCCAACGCACGCAATGCGGACGGATCCACGCTTGCCACCATGCGCACAAAATACTAGTTCGGGCCAAGGGAGGGCGCACATGGCGCGGCGCGGGCGGCAGCCCCCCGCGTATCCCAGCCGGCACGCCGCCGGCACGCTTCGGAGCCGCCGTCCGGCATGACGTCATTGGGGTGTTATCCTGCTGAGAAACCTCACCGTCTCTTCCCTGTCCCGGCTTGGCAGCTGCATGAACGCGCTGAGGATCTCTTTTTGGATGACCAGCGACTCGTCGTGGACCTCGCTGAGCCTGGACAGGTCAAAAGGCAGCAGATCGGCGAACTTCCCGTCACAGAATGCCCTTACGTACTTTTGAAATATGGAATACATAAAGCTGGGGCTTGATTTCTGCAGATTCATGACGATCCCCTCGAACTCTTTTTCCGCGGGCTCGGAGCTTGCAAAAAACTCGCCGAGCAGCCTCTCCCTGTCCGCCATTCCGTTTATCGACAGGGCCACCAGCGTGCCCTTCTTCGTGAGGTGGTAGTACGGGATTCCCTTCTCCTGCAGCGCCTTTGGCCCCCTCTTGAGGGGCAGCCTCCCGTGTTCCTCCACCACCCCCATGGGGATCAGCACCTCGTCCAGGTCACGAAAGACCCCCGAATAGATGTTCTTCCAGGCAATCCCGTGCTCTTTTGCGATCAGTTGGGATATGCCCGTCCTGGTCTTCTCGGTGGGGTTGCCCCTGCCGGCAAGAATTGAGATGATCGAGCGCTGCCTGTTTGCCTCCCCCGTGAGGCTGTCCTTGGTCTTGAACGTGTCAAACACGGCCAGCCTCTCCTTGGGCTTGTTACTCATGCCTCACCCGTAATTTAATTTTCAATTTTTATGATAATATCAGAATATACCCAAATATATGAATTTACATTTCTATCGAATTTGATACCTTCAACTCTTAAATAATTTCCGCTTTTGAACAGTTTAATGAATTCTAGGAATCACAAGTATGCTCTATTAGTACTTGTGACCGCAGTAGCCATTACAGCAACCGGTGCTATGTCACAGGCATATGCACAAAGCGTTGATGATGGCATGGACGGATACGTAAAGGGAACCAGTGGTATCTACACCGGCAATGCCAACGAATGTTGGTATGATGACGGCGACGGTGGCATGCTGCCCTGTATGATCGACACAGGTGATACAGCGTGGATGCTTACCGCCACGACACTAGTACTCTTCATGACTCCAGGAGTGGCATTCTTCTATGGCGGCCTAGCCAGATCGAAGAATGTCGTCAACGTGCTTGGCATGACCCTCATCGTGATGGGTCTGATGTCGGTACAGTGGATTCTATGGGGATACTCGCTAGCATTCGGCCCTATCGACAACGACGCAAACATGTTCATGGGAAGCCTTGCCTATGTTGGATTCAACCAGGTGTCCCACTATGCACCGCTAGGTGAAGTGGGCCCGTGTGGAGACACATGGTCGGCGGCATACCAGATGAACGCGTTTGTTGATGCAGATGTCTGTAGTCAAGGATGGCCAGGTACGGTGCCTCACCAACTATTCGCAATGTTCCAAGCGACATTCGCAATCATCACACCCGCATTGATTGTCGGTGGGTTGATTGACAGGATCAAGTTTAGTGCATTGATGATATTCGTGCTCCTATGGGGAACCTTCGTCTATGATCCAATCGCACACTGGGTCTGGGGTGGCGGCTACATCGGGGGAGGGTCGTTAGACCTTGATCCAGATCTGTCGCCGACATTTGCTCTGGACTTTGCTGGTGGTACTGTAGTACACATTTCTTCGGGATTCTCTGCATTGGCAGGAGCCTTGATCCTTGGCAGAAGACTAGGATACGGCAAGGTGCCGATGGAACCACACAACGTTCCGATGGTTGTACTTGGTGCATCCATTCTCTGGTTTGGTTGGTTTGGTTTCAACGCAGGGAGCGAAGTAATGGTAGACGGCATTACCGTCAGCGCATGGACTGTCACGAATACCGCAACAGGTATGGCTGTACTTACTTGGGTCCTTATGTCGTGGGCCCATACAGGCAAACCAAGCATTGTTGGAGCCGCGACAGGCGCAGTAGCAGGATTGGTAGCAATCACCCCGGCCTCAGGCTGGGTGGGTCCAATGGCTGCAATTATAATCGGTATTGCTGCTGGTACAATCTGCTATGCAAGCGTATCGCTCAAGAATGCAAGAAAGTGGGACGACGCATTGGATGTATGGGGAGTACATGGAATGGGTGGTCTTACAGGCGCAATCTTGACTGGCACGCTAGCTAGTCCGCACATATGGGATACCGGCGACGGTATTGGCGCGTGGACTGGCACTGCAGAAGGAATGGAACAGCAAGCAATCAGCATCATAGGCGCTGCGATATCTATCGGATACGCCTTTGGTGTCACGATTGTAATCCTCAAGGTAATGGATGCCGTTTGGCCTGGCGGAATCAGGGTCACTCCTAAGGAAGAGGAGATTGGCCTCGATTTGGCCCAGCACGGAGAAAGAGCATACGTCAACGAATAGAAAAACCTACTTTTCTTTCCTTATTTTTATTCTTCAACCCAAATCAATTTAGATTTGATCGTTTTACCAGCGTCATGCTGATCTCGACCGCGGGGCTGGACTCCATCCTAAACGATCCCGGCATCGTTCTCGTGGACGTCCGTTCCTTCAAGGAATATTCCGAGGGCCACGTCCCCGGAGCGGTGCACCTTGACCTGTTCGCGTTTCATTGGATCGACACGACGAGGCGGGGCATTGAAAACTTCAACGACCAGTCAAGGTCATTGCTGTCTTTTGTCGGGGCGGCCCCAGAAAAGACGGTCGTCTTTTACGACTCTGTATCCGGGATGCTCGCGGCGCGCGGGGTCTGGATGACTGCGTACCTCTCGCACCAGAAGGCCCTGATGCTGGACGGGGGGATCTCAAAATGGCGGAGGGAGGGCCTCCCGCTGGAGACGAAGCCCAACGGGTTCCGGCCGTCCGAGTTTTCAGGCACGGCCAATCCCGGACTCGTCTCGGGGTTTGCTCATGTTAGGGAAAGCCTGGAGGGCGCCGTAATAATCGACGCCCGATCCCCCGGCGAGTATGACGGAAGCGTGGTCCGTGCGGCACGGGGAGGGCACATCCCCAACGCAGTCAACATCGACTGGCGCCTGAACCTCGCCGAGGACGGTACCCTCAAGAGCGATGAGGATCTGTCAGAGATTTACGGCATGCCCAAGCACGCCCAAATCATCACGTACTGCCAGGGGGCATACAGGGCGGCCAACACGTTTCTGGCCTTGAAGAAGCTGGGGTTCGACAACGTCCGGGTGTACCTGGGCTCGTGGGGTGAGTGGGGGAACCGCTTGGATCTCCCGATCTCAAAATAACGCGGAGGCCGCCGGCCAGGCACCTTGGGCCGCCATAAACGGCAAACCCACGGGCTTGGAATGGATCGCCGGCGCGTACCGGCACCCCCGGAACAGCGGTTGGGCGGCCCGGCAGTTTTTTGCAATAGGTGCTAGGAACTGATGTGCATTGCACCGAAAATGGCAAATCCGAGCATAACTACCGCGGGAACCAGCGTAATGGCAAATTCTTTTGACATAAACTATCGAGTTCCTACTCGGTATTAACCGTTAACATCAGGGCCGTGCTGCCCCCTTTGGCCTACAGACAAAACCCCCAGAATCCCCGCGGCGGGCGGCCCGCGCCCCGTCACGCCTGCGGAACGCGGCGTTCCCCCGATCCCGTTCCATGTCGGCACCGTGGAGATGGCGCATGGCAGGCGAGAAAGCACTGGCGGCGCGGCACTAGGAGGCCGGGAAGCCGGGCCGCGGGCCCCGCGGGGTTCTGCGGGTGCATGCCACGAGTACACGGGGCGGCCCCCAAAGACGCGCCTGGCCCGTGTGGACAGGCGCCTGGATTCCTGCGGGACGGCCGGGCTGGCTTTGGCGCCATCCTTCAAACCCCCCGCCGCATCCGGCGGCACCCGCCCGGCGCTTTACGGGGCAGCTCGTACGGGAATGGAAGATGGAACCCGAACGGTAGGGGGCCAGAGCGCCTTATTTCTTGTTTTTCCAGGAAAAAGAGTTGTAAACCATCTCGGGGACCAGCTGCCTGAACGGCTGGGATCCGCCCGCATACCACTTTGTAAAGAACTCATACAGGTGGAGCCTGAGCGACTGGATGTAGACTATCAGGCCCTCGATCATCATGATTCCTATCTGCCCTCCCACGATCAGGACCAGTGCCGTGGGGGAGTCGAGCCCCCCCATCGATTCGTAGGCCCTGTTGACCGTGAGCAAGAGCGCCGCATGCACCAGCAACATTATCCCTATTCGGGCATAACTGATGGTGTGCGCCAGGCACTCGATGGTCTTTCCAAGCAGGACCTCCATGATCACGCTTACCATGTCTCCCCCCGCCTCCGGGTGTTTTTTGTTGTGTTTTATGCCGCCTATGATCATCATCACCATTGATGCGATCACAACTATCACGGAAATCCTGACTACTATCCATACCACTGCCCACTCCCCGAGAATCACCGTAACCCAGGGAACCACCTCGGTGTGGACCCTGGAATACATGTTCATCACGTCATACCCGGAGCCGATTGCCCCCATCATGACCCCGAACACCCCCAGCCACATGGTCAGGTTGGGAATGGCCTCAAAGACCATCATGTCCTTGTCGCCGGTCCTCCAAAAGTTGTAGATGCGCAAGAGGAACGCCCACCCCAAATGGATGACCCCCAGGAAGATCGACACCTTGAGAATCATTATCACCTGGTCAAACGTCAGCTCGGCCACCGTTATGGCCCCGACCAGCCACGAGATCGAGTACAGTGGTCCTCCCTCGTGCAGCAGGGCCTCGAACCCTGCAAAGTGGTCTATGTGGAAGCCGAACAGCTCGCCCTGAAAGACGCCTGCTACAGCTCCCGCGGCGCCGGATATGGCAAGCAGCATGCCCCATCTGGAAAGCTTTCCCTGTCCCTTGAACTTGAACAAGAGGCCCAGCCCCATCAACAGCAGGCCGTGGCCCAGGTCCGCGAACATCACCCCGTAAAAGATGGGCCACATGAGGGCGATCATCCAGGTCGGGTCAAACTCGCCCTTTTTGGGAATCCCCTGGCTGTCCGTGATCACCTCAAACGTCCTGACCCACCTGGGGTTGTCCAAATGGACCGGGAGGGTGCCGTCCTTGCCCTCTCCCGCTTCTTCTGTAATCGACGTCCACTGGCCGGTCACCTGCTTGAATTTCTGTTCCATCTTCTTGGGAATGTAGCCCTGGATGACCGCAAAGTTCTTCGTGCCGCCGGGCTTGCGTAGGGTCTCGAGGACCTCCTTTGCCACAAAGGCGTTTTCATGAATCGACAGCACCTGCCCGCGGATCTTCTTTGTGACCGATACAAGTTCCTTCGAAAGCTCCCCCTGCTTCTCCCCCAGCTCCTTCACCTTGGATTCGGCAAGGGCGTATGCCTCGCTTGGGACCTGCGGAAACTCCTTTGGAATGCTGAAGGGGCTTGAATTCAAGGCGCGCATGACCTTGAGGATCCTCTCGGACTCGTCCGCGCTGGATATTATGATTACGGCCGACTTTTCCTTGGATTCTAGCTCATACTTGAAGACCGGCGTGCCTTCCAACGATCTCACGATCTCGTCGTAATCTGCCGTGTTTATGACAAACATGTTCGAATAAAAATAACTCGTCAGCCCGAAATTGCCCAAGTCTATGTTCAGCTTGTTTGCAACCTGCAGGGCGTCCTTTAGCGCCCTAAACTCTTCCAAGGAGTGGCTGGTGCTGGAACTCTCTTCAAGCATCCTGGCCGCCTTTGCCACCTGCTCGGGGACGTTCTCCAGGTCCGCGACCATCTCCTCAATTTCGTCCAGCTCGTATTTTTTCTTCTTAAATACGGTGCCTTTGAAGAGTATCTCCATGATTCCAACCCGCGGGGGAATGTTCAGCCCCTTGACAATCTCTTCGATGAACTGGTGTGATTTCTGGGCCCGGAGCAGCAGATCGTCGATCTCGGGAGTCAGGGTCTCGTTTTCCACCTCCACCTTGTGGAACCACTCAAACTCGGCAAGTCGGGAAATCGCCTTCGGGGACTCTGTTCTGGGCAATATCACACTTCCCATCAAAAGTTCGGCAACAGCCACACCACAACCACAGATTTTACATTTTAATACCTTTCTGAGCCGGAAAACTCTGGCCCGCGTCCCCCGTGTCCGAGGATCCGAAGATGCGCGCACGGCCGCACCCTGATCGGGAACGCGGTGGACTTTATGCGTGAATCTCTCCGGCCGCGTGTCGGATAGCGGGAACAACCTGCAACGGCACCCTGAGGCCGTGGCGGTGGCCCCAGCCCCCACATGACGTGTTCCGCCTGCCTGGGCGCTGCCATGCTGAAGAGCTCGATCCCTCCCCATTGGGGGGGGGGGCGCGGGGTCTCGGTTCCCGGGACGGGCTTGGTCGGACCGTCCTCCTCCCGGATCTTCTTCCTCCCGGCGGTGGGCGTCATAACGCCCCCTGCAAAGATCTTCCGGTGCGCCGCCGCCCTAACTGATCTGTTACGGTTTGGACCGTTTTTTGCTACTGGGAAGACTGGATCTGGTAAAAAGAAAATAAAGGAGAGAATCCCTAAAGCCGAGGAATTACTCTGGATTTTGCCGTGACTGCTATGGTGCTGACAATCGCGACGGCAAGCACTATCATCGCAATCGTTCCGAATTCCGGCACGACATTAGTGAACGCCAACTCCTCGCCGATTGGTCCGGCCAAGTCATTCACTCCATAACCCTGGAACACTATGCTGATGTCCACGGGATCACTGGTGCTGAGCGGCGCAGTGCTCATCGTCGCCACCCCCTCGTGCTCGTGTCCGCCTTCGTCGCGCAGGACGTCTTCGCCGTTCTGCGTTACCACTACGTCGTAGTTGACATGGTCCGAATCGGCGAACTTGATGGTGACCTGCAGCTGTTCGCCCGCCGTGGGCTCGCTAGTCCATACCGAGACCACATTGCCGTCAGACAGCATTCCTTGTACGGCGGGATCGGTGGATTGCATGTCTAATTTCATTCCGTCATCCATCATGTCGTCGTCTGCCTGCACCACGATCAGCCCCTCCATCCACGGGTGGACTATGCAAAAGTACTGGACCTCGCCCACTTCCTCCGTCTTGAACTCGTAGGAAGCGCCAGCCATGACCAGGGAGCTGTCAAACACGCCGCTTGGGCCGTCCCTCGCGGTGCCGCCGGTGAACGTGTGCGCGACAGTGTCCGTGTTCGAGAATATCACGACCCCTCCGACGTCAACCGTCACCGTGGAAGGGATGAAGCACCCCTCGGGGGTGGTCTCGCATCCTGCCACGCCGGATCCCTGCGCCGGCACGACGGTGACTTCGGAATGATCCGCGAGTGCCGCGGGGGACGCCGCAAGCCCTGCCATGGCCGCAAACAGCACGAAAAAAGCGCCTATCGTTATTTTCTTCATTGGTTAAGTGCCATGCTTGGAGCATAAAAACCTCACTAATCCCTAGTGGCACCTGCCCGGGGCCGCGTCGAGCTCCTCGTAGATGAAGAACACCGGCACTGATCGATCCACCGCGTCCGGAATCCTTATGACGCACCCGTCAATAGGGCTATGATTTAAATATGGATTTGTCAGGCAATAAGCAAATGAGATCTACAGTCTTGGTACTCTCAATAACAGCAGTTGCATTTCTTGTTGCCGGCGTGGTAGAAGTCGCGCATGCCCAAGAAGCCGCATCCGGCGGCATGAGTGATGGCTCCAAGCTGATCGGCGCAGGAATCGCGTTCGGCGTTGCGGCCGGCGGGGCCGGAGTAGGGTTGGGATATGTAGGTTCTGCGGGATTGGCGGTAATCAGCGAAAACCCCGCTCTGCAGTCCAAGGTATTCATCTTCATCGGAATGGTAGAATCAATTGCCATCTACGGCATAGTCATGATGTTTATCATCTTGGGGCAGTAGCACGCAAGATTTTCAATTATATTTTAGCCGGTTTACGTCCAAGATTCTGGAGCAGTACCTGCATTTGAGCACCCTGCCTTCTCTGTCAACCACGTCCATCACCGACTCTATGTGTTCGGTGCTGTTTGTTATGCAGTCGGGGTTTGAGCACCTGAATATCCTTTCTATCTCGTTGGGCAGCGCCACCCTCCGCTTCTCTACCAGCTTGTAGTCCCTGATGATGTTTATCGTGGCCTTGGGCGCGATGACAGCCAGCTTGTTCGTGTCATCGCCCTTTAGGAACCTGTTTTCCACCTTGATGATGTCTTTTTTCCTGAATTTTCCGCTGGGCACATTCAGCGCAATGGTGATGAGGCCCCCGTCCCCGCCGTCTATCTGCAGTGCGCTTAGGACCTGGAGGCCCTTCCCCTCGTCAATGTGGTCTATTACGGTACCGCCCCGGATGCGCCGGACCATGAGCTCTGACTGTTCCATTAGAATACTATGTATAAGCACCCGTATATATTACTGAAAGAATGAATGAGTTCTACCAGAAGGACATCATATCAATCAAGGACTTTGACAGGGACAAGCTTGAAAAAATATTTGCCTACACCGACAAGATCATGAAGATGGATCCTGCTGGCAGGCGCGAAATCTGCAAGGGGAAGACCCTCGGGTACCTGTTTTACGAGCCCAGCACGAGGACCAAGCTGAGCTTCGACTCCGCAATGGCGTCGGTAGGTGGCAATTCGCTAGGGATCTCTGACACCTCCTCGTCCTCCATACAGAAGGGCGAGAGCCTCGCAGACACGGTCAGGATGGTGTCTATCAACTCTGACGTGCTGGTACTGCGCCATCCGCTGGACGGCTCCAGCCGGTTTGCCGCAGAGATTTCGCCAAAGCCCGTGATCAACGGGGCAAGCGGGACTGAGGAGCACCCGACACAAGCAATCCAGGACCTCTTTACCATCCGAAACGAGAAGAAAAAGATTGACGGGCTGAAGATCGGCATAGTCGGCGACCTGAAGTACGGCCGGACAGTCTACTCGCTTTTGTACGGCCTTGGAAACTACGACGTCGACATCCACCTGATCTCCCCCGAGTCGTTGCGGATCCGCTCGGACTCTGTCTACGAGATAAAGCAACGGCTTTCCTTCGACGAGTCGACAAACGTCGAGGACAACATCGACGACCTTGACGTGCTTTACGTGACCAGGATTCAAAAGGAGCGGTTTCCAGACGAGGAGGAGTACCTCAAGGTAAAGGGAAGCTACGTCGTGGGGATGGACCTGCTTCGTAAAATGAAGGAGGACTCGATCATACTGCACCCGCTGCCGAGGGTGGACGAGGTGTCTGCAGACGTGGATGCCACAAAGAATGCGAGGTACTTCGAGCAGGCCGAGTACGGAAAATTCACCCGCGCCGCGCTGCTTGGACTGACGCTCAACGAGGATGGGTTTTGACCGGGATCTCGCATTCCATATATCCGGAGGCCCCGCGGTACCGGTAGATTGAGCAAAAAGAGCACCCTCCCCATATTCCCGCTGGATCTGGTCCTGTTTCCGCGCCAGGAACTGCCGCTTCGAATATTCGAGCCGAGGTACAAGCAGCTTGTCGACGACTGCATGGTGGATGACGGGCAGTTTGGCGTGTGCCTAATCGATCCCCACGACTTCATCAGGGGCTGGAACGCGCCAAAACCAGTAGGCACAGTCACAAAGATCACCCGGTGCAAGGACGTCGGGCTGGACGGGATGCAGCAGCACATAGAGACGGTCGGGCGGAACAAGTTCAGGATAAGCAAGATCATCCCGCCATCCTTTGAGCAGCCGCGTGACTATGATCCATACACGATGGAGGGGCACCAGGCCATCTCGGACCTGCATGAGAGCGCGGGCACCGGCGAAAAGATGTACATACGGGCAGAAGTCGAGATGGTTCCGGAGATTGACGAGAACGTCCCCGCATCCGGGTGGGAAGAGCTGGTGCGGCTGTGGAAGCGCAAGGTGGCCCGGCAGGCGCTCCCGCGGGTGGTGGAGCCCCGCGCGCTGGACCGCGTACTTGAGCAGTATTACCTTTCGACCGACACGCCGACGATCGACTACGTCTACTCGTTGTCCGCCCTCGGGGCGGCGGGGCCCGGCGATCTGCAGCCTATACTGGAGGCAGGTACGATGGACACGCTGCTCCAAAAAGTCAGGGAATTGATGACAGTAAAATAACCCGTAAATCCATAGGAAGCGTTGGATGTCACAAAACTCGGGGCGGCCGCGATCGCTGCAGCGGTGTTGTTCCCCCTGGGAATGGCGTACGGCCACGGGTATGGGGTTGACACCATCCCGTCGGTCAGCCTGCAGGGAAAGGAGGCCACGATCACGGTAGAGCTCCCGATGTACTTTGACGAGCCGGGCGACAAGCAGATCACGATTACTGCCACGGATGACGATACCGGCGAGACGGTAAAAAACACCACGTACCTAGTGGGCCTCTTCCATGACGGCGAACTGGTATTCAGGGATTACTTCTCCGCAGCAGACGGGGTCCTGGCCGTCGACGCGAAGCACTCCGAGGGAGGGGACGTCATGATCCGCGGCCAGCGAGACGAGTCGTCGGGGGCATGGTATGGGAGTGAGTCCGCGCCGCTTGAGATAACCGGCCCGATATTCAGTTCCGGCGGCCTTTACACCTTCGAGATAGGGGTGGGGGGCGTCGACGACACTGCGGACACGGTAGGGGATCGGGGCACCCATTACGCGGACCTGACGCTTGTGGGCACCACGGAATTCTTCCAGGAAGACTCCGGCGGGCAGGACGTGAAATTCAGGATGAAATCCTACTTTGACGAGACATCAAACTTTGAGTACGATCCGGCGGCAAGCCAGGTCTCGTTTGGGATGCCGTTTGACTGGAGCGAAAAGAGGATGTCCCACGTCCCGGTCGTCCACGTGGAAGTGCACTTTCCAAAGGACTTTGCCGAGTTCCTCCACCCGGGATACGTCGGCCAGGTAAACGGGATAGACCTCTTCAAGGCGTCAGTGGTGATCGATGACTATACGGAGAGCGACGAACGAATAGTCCACTTTGTGCTGCTGCAGGACCACCTCCAATTCTTGAAAAACCAGCAAAAGGCATCTGGGGAGCCGCTTCCCGGAACCATGGAATTCACCCTGTCGGCAAGCGAGAAAATCTCGTTCCCGCTCACCGCGTTTACCAGAAGCGAGGACTTTCAGGTGGATCTCTCGTGGGATCCAGTGGAGATCGAGCCCGGCCAGAAGACCAACTTCATCTTCACAATCCGGGACGGTTCCACCGGGGATCCCATGCGGAACTCCGACTATACGTTCGTAATTTTGCAGAACGGGAAGGAAATACACAGGGCCTCCGGACAGGCCCAAGTGGGCGGCGACTTTGAGGCATACGAGTTTGCCGAAGGCCAGACGGGGCCCACGGTAATACGCTTTGAAAACATCAGAAACTCTGGCCAGGAGACCGAGTTTGGCCTGGTGGTCGTGCCCGAGTTTGGAAGCCTCGTGGCAGTCATGCTCGCAGCAGGCGTGGCAGGCACAATCCTTCTTGGCAGGAGGCACGGGCTCCTCCCCCGTAGGAACTGCCTGTAGCGCGGCCGGCTTCCGTCCCCGGCCGGCGTATGGCACCCTTCGAGTTTTTCCGACACAGGCAAGCTTGCCTTCCCCGCACGTTTTTTGGGATCTTCCGGCCTTGGGGGATCGCCTTACGTGACCAAAACCTGCCTCGGCCAGCAACCCCGGCCTTAGGACTCATGCTCCCCGCCGCAACCACATCGCCTAATGCCGGTGCTGCTGGATTTCCTGGATGTCCTGACAGCACTTGCATATGGTGGAGACTACTAGCCTGCAACCTGAACACTGCTCGTATTTTTGTATGCGGCACCCGCAGATCCTGCAGAACTCATTCTTTAACATGCCGCTATTCGCGGGAGGGGCCGCCCAAGACCGAGAGTATTGGCATCGCGTCCCACTGATACATGGAGTATTGCAGTATCCCGGAACATATCTTGTCGTACTCGTCGTAAAACTCTGCCGCTTCCCGCTCCGTTCCCTCAAACACCGCCATGCCCGTCGCATTGTCATTGAAGGCGCCGGACCACATAATCCTCCCACTGCCTTGCCACCCGTCCACCAGGCTCTGAATCTGGGGTGCTATCCTACCTAATTCCTCACGACTGGTGTCCTCCCTGAATACTGTAATTATGACCCACGGTGTAGCCTCCACTGCTTGGCTCATGCTGAAAAGCCGCGCTGTCTGCTATTAAAAATACCGAACAGTCCAAGACCATGCTCTATTCTTTCAAAACACATCCGGGTAACATGCCGAACCCGCTGCGGCATTTTGAAACAATTTTAGGGAACCATCGATGGATATAATAGATCTCAGCACACATTTTTCTCTGGTTGTTGCATGAGCCCCTTGCTGTATTACTTTCCAAGCATGCGACTGCCGACCAACACTGGCAAAACCATGGCCCGATACAGAACCGCGTGCTCTGACCCACCAAAGTTTCGCCGCTGGCATGATCCTCTGCCGCCATGGTTTTGCCAGATTTACTGTAACCGGCGCCGTGAAATACGGTTGTAATCCGTGACGCACATTTCGGCATGCGACTCACGCCCTAGAGCGCTACCAGTTTCACCGTATCCATGTTCTTGTTTGTTTGAAAATCCTTTGTTATTGTGGCGACCTTCTTTGCATCCCCGCTGATCACAAAGAGTTCCATGCATTTTTCCTGATCAAGCTTGCTGTGGAGATGGGTGGTGATCAGGTCCTCGAAGTTATGCGCAATCCCTGTGACTACGTGGTCAAACTCGTCTCCGTGCACCACCAGTAATATCGCATGGATGTTTCCCGCTAGGTCTGATTTCTGTTTTTCCTCTGAGACAAAGGCCCTGATTCCGGCACGGATTGCTTCGGATCTTCCCGAGAACCCCAACGATGCCTGCAACCTGTCCAGCTCTGCAAGTATCTCATTGTTCAACGAAATCGAGACTATCGGCATGGTGTTGTTGTTATTAATTCCCTTAAAAGTTTAGCAGGTAATATTATTAAACATAAACATATTTATTAATAACATTCCGTAATCTGGAGCGTGAATCGGCAGACAAAGATCGGAATAGCTGCAATAGCCGCGGTGGTTCTAGCGCTCTCAGTTATGCTGTGGACCTCCGACACGGAGCCAATTCCCCAAGACGCTTCGCCGAAGCTGCAGGCGCTGTCGTCGTTTTACCCGATCAACGAGTTTGCGCAAGCGGTGGGGAAGGATCGTGCCGATATCGACCTCCTGACTCCGGGAGGCGCAGACCCACATGACTGGGAGCCGACCATCCAAGACGCACAGCGCATGCAAAGCGCCGACCTGATAATAATTAACGGGCTGGATTTTGAGGCATGGGTAGACAACTTGGAGCAGACCGGCTACCCGGGAGCCATAGTAGACACCAGCGCCGGCATTGTAGCCAAGGATTTTGCCGAGCACGGCGACGATGAGCACGGCGACGATGAGCACGGCGACGATGAGCACGGCGACGATGAGCACGGCGACGATGAGCACGGCGACGATGAGCACGGCGACGATGAGCACGGCGACGATGAGCACGGCGACGATGAGCACGGCGACGATGAGCACGGCGACGATGAGCACGGCGACGATGAGCACGGCGACGATGAGCACGGCGACGATGAGCACGGCGACGATGAGCACGGCGACGATGAGCACGGCCATGGGCACGGCTCCGGCGACCCGCACATCTGGCTGAATCCAACCCTTGCAAAGATCCAAGTTCAGAACATAGCCGACGCGTTCTCCACGTCCGATCCGCAGAACCGGGATTTTTACCAGGATAACGCCGCGGCATACATCTTGCAACTGGACTCGCTTGATTCAAAAATACGCGGAGAACTTTCAGGCTGCAACCGTGACTTTATTGCGTACCATAATGCCTTCGCATACCTCGCAGACGAATACAACTTGGTTCAGCATACCGTAGTCCCCTCATCCGACCCACACGCCGAACCCACGGCCCAGAGGCTAGAGATGGTAATTGACAAAGCAAGAGAACTGGGTCTTTCTGTTGTCTTTACAGAGGAGGGGGTAGACCCACGGGTACCCCAAGTGGTCGCAGACGAGATAGGCGGCAGGATCCTCTTGTTGTCCCCGCTGGAGATCGCAGATGACGCGGACTATATAACCCGAATGACCCAAAACCTTGACAGTCTCAAGGAGGCACTGTGTTAAAGGCTGTAGAAGTCGAGGGGCTGACAGTAGAGTACCCGGGAGTAAAGGCGCTTGACGGCATCACATTCTCCGTTAACCGTGGAGACTTTCTGGGCATCATCGGCCACAACGGCGCGGGCAAGTCTACCCTCTTTGCATCCATGTTGGGCCTTAACACAAAATACCGCGGCATGATCAAGTTCTTCGGGCGGGACATCAGAAAGTCATCCGACTACCTCCGTAACGTTGGCTACGTGCCACAACGGCTTGTATTTGAGAAGAATTTCCCGGTCACCGTGACCGATGTCGTGAACATGGGCGTGCGTGACGAGTCAACCAGGAAAAACGTCGATAAAGTATTACAGCAGCTGTGGATCCATGAGTTGGGAAACAGGCGCATAGGCGCCCTGTCCGGCGGGCAACTGCAGCGCGTATTTATCGCAAAAGCCCTTGTTAACAACCCCTCACTGCTGATCCTCGACGAGCCGGTCGTCGGGATTGACCGGCAGAGTGTAGAGATATTTTACAGCATCCTACGCGAGTTGAACACCAAGGAAAAGATCACGATCATCTGGTCGTCACATGACCTTGACGCAGTAAACCGGCTTGCAAACCGTGTGGCGTGCCTTAACAGGACGCTATTCTTCCACGGGGAATCAGACATCTTCTTTGAGAACAGCAAGCTGGTAAGGCAATACTCTGAGTCACCAATGCAACAGCACACGCGCCACAACTGACATGTCACTTGAAATACTGTCATACGGTTTCATGCAGAGGGCGCTGATCTCGGGCGTTGTCATCGCAGTCCTGTGTTCCATCGTGGGCCTGTTCCTAGTCCTGCGCCGACACTCCCTGTTTGGTGACGCGATGGCCCACTCGTCTTTTGGCGGCATCGCGTTGGGACTGATGGCAGGCGTCTACCCGATGTGGGCTGCCTACGGGGTCTCGCTGCTCAGCGCGCTGGTCATAACCCGCATCAAATACAAATTCGACATATCTGGCGAGGCGGCCGTGGCGGTGCTGCTGTCCTCGGGCATTGCCATAGGGCTAGTAATCATTAGCATAACGGGAGGGTTCACGGTAGACATCTTTAGCTTTCTATTTGGCAGCATCATGCTTGTAAGCCTGAATGACACGATCCTGATCCTGGCGCTTGTGGGAGCGATCCTCACCGTGATCCTCCTGACGTACAGGCATCTGATTTATTCCACATTCAATGAGGATCAGGCAAAGGCAAGCGGCATCCCTGTGGAGAAGATCAACTACATGATCATCTTTATGGCAGGAGTGACAGCAGTCACGGCAATACAGCTGATCGGCGTGTTGCTGATATCGGCGCTGTTTGTGATTCCGAACGTGAATGCGATCATGTACGGCCGGGGGTTCAAGCAGACGGTAGCCATATCCATCTCCTTTTCCGTCTTTGCAGTCGTCGTGGGAATCATGGTCTCATACGTGCTTGACATCACTCCTTCCGGGGCCATAGTATTGTTGTCGATCGGGCTGCTTGCCGGGACTCTGGGAATAAAGTCGGCGGGCCTGATGCCTACCCGTTAATGAGTTCGTTCAGCCTTCTCTTGTCGCCGACGGCCTTCACGTAGAACAGCGACATCGTGATGACCCCCAACGCAATCAACGGCGATGCGATCTCCGTGTATTTCAGGCCAAGTAACTGCGGCGGCCCCTCTGCCTGCGCGGGGGGCGGGAGCTCTGTCTTCTTGACCATCCCAAGCTTGTTCCCCCGCTGCTCTACGAACCATACGTCTTTCTTGCCGTCCGTGGTGGTGAACTGTACCCATGAGGTGGTGGTGGGGATGGGTACCTCCAGCACGGCGTCGTTGTCGGGGTCATGCACTGCCAGGCTGTCCACCGCATGCTGCGCAATCCAGACGTTCCCGTACCTGTCAAGCGACATCCCGAACGGAAGCGCCCCGTCGTTGGGCACGGCAACCCTCTCAAAGGTCTCCAGCACGGTGTCAAACCTTGCTATTCCAGCCCCAGTGTGCTCCCCGATCCAGACGTTCCCGTCATCGTCAAACAGTAGTGATTCTGGTGACTTGAGGGGGATCTCGGGGGCAAACTCCGTGACCTCGTTGCCCTCCGGGTCGATGTACCCGATGCGCCCGCTCTGGGATCCTGTAAACCAGATCTTTCCCTCGTCGTCCACCGCCAGCGCAAACGGCATCGATCCCTCCCCCGGCAACCTGACCTCCTGGAACGTACTACGTGCCTGGTCGTACTTGAGGATCAGATCCTTGGATCCAATCGCCGTCCAGACGTTTCCCCTGCCATCTGACTGGATGAAGGTGGAGGTATTGTTAATCCCTGCGGGTTCCAGCTCCGGCAGGCCTATCCTGGTTATCTCCCCCGTCGCAGGATCTATGAAACCGATCTGGTTTCCTGGCGGATCGTTGAACCAGATCTTCCCCTCGTTGTCTTTTGTGAGCACTACCGAGGTCATTCCCTCAAACGAAAATGACTCAAACTCCTTGGAGTCTAGATCAAACTTCCAGAGCCTTGGAGCGGAGGCATCGCTTATCCATACTGATCCCCTCCCGTCATACAGCGGATAAAGTGGCGCGGCCTCTGCGGGAAGCTCGTACTCGACCAGCTCTATTTTGAGATCCGTCAGCCTTGGCTTGACCGTCAGCGGGAGCAGCACCGACTCGTTTGCATTCTCCGTCCTCTGGATCTCGATCTCCACGTGCCACGTCCCAGAAAACCCGAAGGCCGCCTCGCCCCTGAACTCCACCACGCCGTCCTCGCCATTGATCTTCTCCAGGGCGACCTTTACGGGGGCGATGCCCTTCTCCGGGTTTGATACCTTGACTTTCAGCTCGCCTTGATCGTAAATCGGCCCGCCGCCAGGATCGGTCACCTTCACTGCTATGGAGTTTTCTCCCACGTAGAACGGCACTACCTCGACGTCAAACCTTGCATTCTCGGAAAACTCCGTGGTTTTAAAGTCGTACAGGATTTCCTGCGCCTCCGCCTTCTGGATCTCGCCCGCAGGCAGGGTCCCGTTCGAAAGCAGGGCCACGACCCCGAGGAGGATCACGCCTAGCGCGGCCTCCCCGGCCAACGATCGCCGCAACTTCCTGTGCACCGAGAGGGCCTTTGTCCTGATTGCCTCTTCCCCCGCCTTCTGAATCATGAATTGGGAGAACCCGCCCATGCCTACCATGGCCCCGGCTATCGCTATCTTGGCCATGATCAGCTTGCCGTACGTGGACTCTACAATCACGCCCACGTCGCTCTCCAGGTGCCACATCAGTGTCGGGCCGGTTATTATGACTATCCCCACAGCTATCACAAACGCGATGGAAAACCTCGGGATCACGACCAGGGACATCCTCTCCTTCTTGTCACCGTCCAGTCTTGAAAACGTGGGAAGCAGCGTCGACACGAAGAAGATGATCCCGCCTATCCATACCGCCGCTACCAGGTTGTGCACGTAGTCGAGGGCCGCCGCTGACAGCTGCTCGCTTGCGGCGCCGTGACCCATCATCGTGGTCGTGGCGATCAGGACTAGCGACAGGGCCAGCATGGGAGCCTGGTTGATCTTCGTGACGTGTTTCTTCCTGTTCATCCAGAACCACACTCCGAGAAGGACCACGGTGATCGCCATCCTGAGCATCCACGTGGATCCGAACGACGTCTGGACTGTCTCCAGCACCGACGCCTCCAGCCGCCAGGCATGTACTCCCAGCACCATAAGGTTGGATGCCATGACCAGCACCAGCCCGATTCCGGTAACCGACATGAACCTTCCGTGGTAGAACGTCTTTAGCTTGCCAAGATCGGCCCTTATCAGCCGCGTGTTCTGCGTTCCCCAGATCAGCAGCGAGGCGATTGCCGCGCCCAGTACTATCGTCTGGCCTACAAGTCCGGGAAACCTGGCGCCGGCCTCGTGCAGGAACACCACGTCCTTGGCGGGATCCTCCAGGCCTGACCGTTCCAGCTTTGCGTTGCCCACAGCAAACACAAACGCGTCAGGCACAAGATGCCCGTCAACCCTTGACAAGACCTTGCTTGCGACTGTATACACCCCGTCCTCCAATGGCGGGGTGCTCACAACGAGGGACTCGTCACTCCCGCGGTGCTGCGTGTCTCTGTTGTCGATCTGGTCGCCGTTGCTGTCAAAGACCTTGAGAGAGCTGAAGCCCAGTTCGATGGATTCCGAATATACGACGTACACTTCGGTGATCCCGACCTGCGCGTTGCCCGTCGAGCCCGGGCTTGTCTCCACCATATACGGGTGTGCGGCGGCAGAAGGGACAGAAACGCAAATCAAGAGTACCAGGATCACGGGCAGCTTTTTCATTTGTCTTATAACCCGCCAATGATAATATAAAGAGTTTTTATACCGCGGCGCCACTGCAGTCAACGCGCCATGAGCTCTCACAAGGAGGCCACCAACACGCACTGTGGATGATCCTGTGGCCGCCACCGCACGGAAAACGAAATCAATTCCGTCCCAATGAGTGGATGACCAGCGCGCCGGGGTGGCTACCTGCACAAGACGGCACCTGCACGGGTTGATTCACTTAAATAAGCTATCGCCCGAAATGGAATGGTATTCGTGAATATCCTCGCCCTGACCGTGACCATGTTGCTGTTTTCTGCAACCTTCGTATCCGTCGCGTCAGCACACGTGACTGTCGAGGTGGAGCCGTATGAGATCGAGATTGGGTGGGGTACCGAGCCCCCCATCGTAGGAATAAGAAACGACATTGTCTTCCGGATAGCCGAGACCGGCGAGACCCAGGGATCTTTCGTAGGGGTCCTGAACGCGTTCCACGAACTTGACGCGACTGCGATGTTTGGAGGCGCATCGAAGGGTATCCACGTCAATTCTGACCCACGGCCAGGATACTATTATTCCCCGATAATTCCTACAAAGACGGGCTCGTACATGATCTCCCTGCAAGGACAGATCAACGGCATACCAATAGACGTCCAAACCCCGATTGAGAGTGTAGAAGGCACCGCCGTACTGGACTTTCCCCCGACCGGGGGCTCTTCGTCTGGTCAGGACGTTGCAGCACTAAAGAACGCGATATCCGACATCCGGCAGGACGTCTCGTCGATCAAGTCGGGCTCGGGCATCGCGGCTGCCCCCGACGGCGGTCTTGCATACGACTTTGCAGTGTTCGGGCTGTCAATCGCATCTGCCGCAATAGTCTTGGCAATAGTGGCCCTGGTAAAAAGAAGATAGGGGAATCCCTAAAGCCGCGGAATTACTCTGGATTTTGCCGTGATGGCAATGATGCTGACAATCGCGACGGCAAGCACCACCATCGCAATCGCTCCGAATTCCGGGACGACATTCGTGAATATCAGCTCCTCGTCTACCGGCCCGGTGATGTCAATCGGGTCATGAGGATGGGACTCAATACCGGTCGCGTCCGGGTCGTATCCATGGCCACGGAACACTATGCTGATGTCCACGGGATCACCGGTGCTGAGCGGCGCTGTCTTGAACGTCTCCAATCCGTGGCTGTGTGCGGTTTCTCGCAGGACTTCCATGCCGTTCTGCGACACTGTGACACCGTAGTTTGGATGGCCTTCGTCCACATGCAGGATGATGATCTGCAGCTGCTCGCCCGCCGCGGGCTCGCCAGTCCATACCGAGACCACCGTGCCGTCAGACAGCATTCCCTGTACCGTAGGATCGGAATTCGTAACCACTGCGACATCATCTCCTGGCATAACACTAGTGAACGCCAACTCCTCGCCGATTGGTCCGGCCAAGTCATTCACTCCATAACCCTGGAACACTATGCTGATGTCCACGGGATCACTGGTGCTGAGCGGCGCAGTGCTCATCGTCGCCACCCCCTCGTGCTCGTGTCCGCCTTCGTCGCGCAGGACGTCTTCGCCGTTCTGCGTTACCACTACGTCGTAGTTGACATGGTCCGAATCGGCGAACTTGATGGTGACCTGCAGCTGCTCGCCCGCCGCGGGCTCGCCAGTCCATACCGAGACCACCGTGCCGTCAGACAGCATTCCCTGTACGGCGGGATCTCCCGGATCAGCCCCTGACTTCCCGCCGTGATCGTCCATGCCATCCGCTCCGTCGTCGTCTGCCTGCACCACGATCAGCCCCTCCATCCACGGGTGGACTATGCAAAAGTACTGGACCTCGCCCACTTCCTCCGTCTTGAACTCGTAGGAAGCGCCAGCCATGACCAGGGAGCTGTCAAACACGCCGCTTGGGCCGTCCCTCGCGGTGCCGCCGGTGAACGTGTGCGCGACAGTGTCCGTGTTCGAGAATATCACGACCCCTCCGACGTCAACCGTCACCGTGGAAGGGATGAAGCACCCCTCGGGGGTGGTCTCGCATCCTGCCACGCCGGATCCCTGCGCCGGCACGACGGTGACTTCGGAATGATCCGCGAGTGCCGCGGGGGACGCCGCAAGCCCTGCCATGGCCGCAAACAGCACGAAAAAAGCGCCTATCGTTATTTTCTTCATTGGTTAAGTGCCATGCTTGGAGCATAAAAACCTCACTGATCTCGTGGTGCCCGGACCGCTTCCGCACCTAGTCGCCCCTGCCCCCGGCGGCGGATCCTGCCCGGAACAGGACGGGCGGGATGGTGCCCCCGTTCTGGCATGCCCGCATGCTGGCCCGGGGCGTGTACGCCCCGTGGGAACGGGGCGGCGGGCCGCACTGCCGCGCGGGTGGCGGCACGCCTTCCGCAAGTCGGGCGGGGGAGGCCCGCGCACGGCAGGGGATCCCTTGCCGCGTCCGCCTTCCAGCGGATCAGGGATCGTCGGCCTCCACCGGCCCGAGTCGCGGGGCGCCACCATGCCCCTCCAGCGCCTGACGCATTTCGCGTTGTAGGTTGCCGCCAGCAGGCACGGCGGGGGCCGCGATCCAAGGCTTTTCCGGCCAGGCATGTTGGATCAGTTGATCATATGTTTTCACCCGGCAGTTCTGGGGGTTACGCAACATGCTATGATCCCAGCCTGTTGCACAAACGCGTCTAACCGAAAAACGCCATGAATCTTGCGCCTGAAATCTGAGCCATGCAGCAGGCCGCGATCCAGGCGACTCACGTTTGTTCCCTGCGGATCCAGGCATCGCCCCAGTGACGCGGGGACCCGGCCAACGCGCCTACCGCCTTCTCGACCGGCACAACTTCACCACGCCAACCGCGGGAATTCCCACATACATCCCCACGTTCAACATAACCACCGCCATGCCGTAGACAAGCATCTCGTGCTCGGAGTCAATCCCTGCATAATCCAGTATTGATAATGACGACAGCAGCGGCACCAGCGCTATCTTAGTGGCTTCCTTGAATGCAGGATGCTCCCTCTCAAAGTCTGCGATTGACGGCGAGAATGAGTAATAGATTTCGTTGAACGCCGTCATGAACGCCGTCCCGGACTCCGTCATGAGTATCGTGCCGTCCCTGAGCTCCCTTAGTCGCTGCACCTGTGGCGCAAGTTCAGACCCGTACGCCGCAGTAGCAATCAGGCAGCCTCCCCCTCCGTCGTCCCCATTTACGCCAAGATCCGGAATCTCCGTCTGGCCCACCATGATGCCAAACGTCACAGCTTCTTCTGGGATTGGCAGAAACAGGATGCCCTCTACTTGGACATATACGTCGTGTGCCCCCTCTTCGACAAATTCCACCGGGATCCTTACCGAGCCCTCCGAAGTATGCGTCAACGGAATCGGCCCAAAAATGGCCTGGTTTCCCTTTGAAACCGTCACCGTGTAATCGATGTGTTCCTGCACCATTTGTGTCTGTGGGTTGATAAAATCTATGCCCAGCCTGGTCTGCTGGCCGGGAACCATTTCCCCGTATGACAACTTAACATCTAGCGTCCCCCCGTCCGTGGGGCGGGTCACCTCCGATTCCTGGGCAAACGCGGGCGTTGCCAGCAGGGGAACCAAAGCCAGCAGCAGCAGGAATCTCACAACGCTGGTTTTTCCAACCCGCAAATAAAAACATCACTAATCCGCCAGTTGAGCCGGACGCACCAGGGGCGTGGCTGGAATCCGTGCCGACAAGCTTCGCCCGGTACCTGATCCGAGCCGCACTCCATTGGCCGCCAGCTGGCATTTTCCTGCATCCCATCCCGCGGCCTGCGGACAAGCCCGCGCCGCATGGCGGCCCCCCCCTTTCTGCGGCGACCCCGCGCCCGCATCCTGCAAACGCAAGGACGGGCAGGTGCCACTGACCGAGCCACCTTGGGCTGCAGGCAAGCCGCTAAAGGCAGGCGCGAAATTTGACCCCACGTTCCTGTATTCTTTAAATATGGAAATACGCGAATAGATCCTGTGTCTGGCCAGTCCGCAATGCTTTTCGTCATAGCCGGCATCTTCGCAGCTACTGCCTTGGCTCCCCAGGCGTACGGCCACGGGCTGGGCGGCGACCAGGCCCCCGCACTGACATTTGGCGACATGGAGGTGACCGTCAGGACAGAGGTCACGCCGTCTGATATCACGGTAGGAGACATTGACAACATCAACATGAGCGTGCGCTTCTTTGACACCCTCACCGACACGACGCTGGAAAAGGTGACCTACAGGATTGAGGTCTGGCAGAAAGGCGAACTCTTGGCCAGGAACCTGTTTTACGACTTGGACGGAACTCTAAACGTCGAAATCCGGCCGCAGGCTGGGTGCCAGGACGTGGATCTGTGGCGGTGCACCGTCTACGGGGGCTCTGAACACGTAACCGCGCCGGGCGCATTGTTCGTTCAGGGAGACGGAAAGCCGACGATAACCGGCCCTCTGTTCGTCCAAGGTGGGCTGTACAACGTCAGGGTGGACATAGAGGGCGCCACCAGTCCGAAAACCATGGTTGCGGATCTGCTGAGCTACGACACGTTTATCAGCGTTGCGCAGGAACAGGACTTCCTCATCCAGACGGCAAGCGCCGAAGAAGTACCCGTAGTCGTGAAAACGTACTACGACGAAGTGGATAACTTCCAGTTCGACCAGCATGACAATTCCATCTCGTTTGAGATGCCGTTTGACTGGACCCCGAGCTATGTGGATCTGGTCCAGGTAGTGCACGAGGAGATCAGGGTGCCTAAATCGTTTACGCCGTATGCGGAGGGAAAACAGTTCACGGGGTATGTCAACGGGGTCGAAATCGAGCAGCGGGCGCTGTTAAACGATCCATACTCGTACGACGACACCAACATCATGCATTTTCTCATCTCAAAAAACGACCTGCAGAGGATCAACGAGACGTTGGGTCCTGAGAACCACTCGAACCCCACGATGAAACTAAAACTCGTCCCGCAGAGCGGGATCTCAAAGAACTCGACCCAGTTTTACCTGGTGGACTCGGAAAACAACCGGGTACCGGCCAACGTGAGCCTGTCTTGGGACGGCAACTATGGAGCAGGCGACCAGGTTCCGTTCGAGATAACCTTCTTGGACGACGATGGCAACCTGATTCGCGACATCCGCTATGCGGTGTTCCTGATTGACGGGAACGGGCAGGAGCTTGCAGTGCTCGCAGGAGACGATCCTGCCAACCCCGGAATCCCAGCCCCCGAGGGAATCGACGTCCAAAAGATGCTCGTTCCGTCCCAAGGGCAGTACAGGATCGACATTCTGGTCTACGGCACCGGCCTGGACTATGACGCGACATACTCCGGAATAGGCTCCGGGCTGATCGAACTGGGGCCGAGCCTCGTCCAGGGCACCGCGCCCGCGTCCTCACAGCCCGCAGAGATCCCCGGCTGGATAAGGAACAACGCCGGGTGGTGGGCCGCGGGCCAGATAGACGACGCCTCGTTCGTCCAGGGTCTCCAGTACCTGATCAAGGAAGGAATCCTCAACATCCCCCAGACCGCGCAGGACCCGGAGGCGGGCTCCGGCGAGATCCCCGGCTGGATAAGGAACAACGCCGGGTGGTGGGCCGCGGGCCAGATAGACGACGCCTCGTTCGTCCAGGGTCTCCAGTACCTGATCAAGGAAGGAATCCTGAAAGTGGGCTCGTAGATTTTTAAATAGATTCTGCTGAGGTAAGGCTGTTGAAGGACATCAATGACATCATGCCGAGGATCCCTAACATGAGGTGGGGCGCCCTGATGAACAAGGCGCCCACCAACCAGCGAATCCATGAAATGAACAGCATCTTCCCGTCAAATGGGAGGTGGCACACCGTCTTTGAGGAAAAAGACAACATTACCATCGACGGAAAACAAGTCTGGAAAAAAGATCCCAAAAAATGGACCTAAAAAATTTTACAAAGCACCCCGCCATGCCCCTGGCGCTCTCCCTGGTTCTTCTCGCCCCCCCCGGCAGCGCCCTCGGCCACGGGGTCGGCAGCGAGACGTTCCCCCCGGTGGAACTAAACGGCAGGCAGGTCGCGCTGGAGGCCTCCTCCTCCCAGGGCGATCCCGCCGCCGGCCAGCAGATCTCGATCTCGCTTCTTGACTTTGACTCCAAGATCACGCTGCGGGACGTGGCCTTCCACATAAGGTCCGAACGCGGTACGCAGTTCCTCTTTGAGGAGGAGTTCAAGGCAGACAACGGGGTACTCGTCTTCAACTTCGTGTCAGAAGACGCCGGCCCCGTCGTGGTTGAGGAGGCAGGCGGCGACCTGTTCGGTTCGCTGCTGGGACTGGAAAGCAGGGAGATCCACGTCAAGGGCCCGAAACTAGCTGACGGCGGGCTCTACAAGTTCGACGTATCGGTGCTGGCAGCCGACGGGTATTCCAAGACGCTTGACGAGCCACTGGTGTACAACGTCGGAATCTCCGTCCCGCAGACGGTGGAGCACGAGATACACCACCCCGACTACGGCAGCCAGACCATACAAACCATCACGTACTACGACGAGCTTTCAGACTTCAACTACGACATACCGTCCAAGGAGGTCTCGTTCTCAATGCCGTTTGACTGGACCGAAAGCAACATAGAGCAGACATCAGTGGTCCACGAGGAGCTGGTGATCCCCAAGACGTTCGGCGACCTGCTGGCGTCGGGATTCGTCATGTACATCAACGGCGTCCGACTATCCGACGGCATAGTCTCCATAGACGACTTTGCCGACGTGCGCACCGTCCACTTCATCGTGAACCAGCAGGAGCTGGGGAGGGTGTTCGAGAACAGCGACCGCCCGGGAATGGACTTTGTCGTAAAGCCCGCATCGGACAAGACTCAGCTCAGCTCCGTCACCCAGAACGGGCAGTTCCGGGTACTCGTGTCGTGGGAACCGGGCAGGCTGGAGTCAAACTCCGGGGCGGCCATATCGTTTGACATCATGGACGTGTTTCTCAAGGACCTGCCCGTTGCAGTAAGCTACGACTTTTCCGTGACCCATGGCGAGGAAACCATATTCTCCCAGAGCGGGATCGCCGCCGGCTCGAAAGACAGCCGCAACACCGCGGAATTCACGATCCCGGATGGCGTAAGCGGGATAATCCGCCTCAATTTTGACAACCTGTCCGGCAATCCCTTCGCGGCCACCTCTGTCCCCGTCATAGTGGACAGCACGGTACCGCGCGCAGCCCCGGTCCCGTCCTGGATCAAGGCCAGCGCCGGCTGGTGGGCCGAAGGCTCCATCGGGGACGACACCTTCCTGCGGGGAATCGGGTTCCTGATCTCAAACGACGTGATACGCATCCCCTACTCGCAGGGGCCTTCCCCGTCCCCGGGGGAAATCCCGTCCTGGATCAAGGCCAGCGCCGGCTGGTGGGCCGAAGGCTCCATCGGGGACGGGGAGTTTGTCCGAGGCATCCAGTTCCTGATCGAACAGGGGATACTCGTGGTCTGAGGCGCCCTTGCCCCGCGCGCGCCGCGCGGGCGGGCGGCGGACGCGCATTATATTAAACCGTGACGCCCTGATAAGCTGGTTGAATGCAACGCACAGGACTTGCATGAGCGCCCGGTGCGGGGACGCCAGCCCGGTTCGGCCGTGCGCTGCCGGCCGCCCTGGCACTGCTGCTTGTGCCGCTGCTCTCCCCCGCATCGGCGGAGGTATACGTTCCCGAGCACGAGTATCTGGGATACTTTGACGGACACGGCGTGTACACGGTGGTCGGAAACGTAAAAAACGCGAACGCCTTTGCCGTGATCCCCACCGTCACGGTTCACGTCGCCGATGGCTCGCAAACCCTGTCAAAGGCGATCAGGTACGTGCCGGCTGCGGCCGGAAGCGAGGCCCCATTCAAGGTCAAGTTCCCAGGAGTCGGGCTCGAATCGCCCGTGCTACGGGGCGCCGGCCTGGAGTTCGTCCGCACGGAGCACGCACCTTCCACGCTGCGGGTCCTCTACGACGACACCCTGGTAATGCACGCAGGCGGCCACCTTACCGGAAGGCTCCAAAATACCGGCGACAGGACGGTGCACTTTCCAACGGTGCACGCGGTGGTTCACGGCCGTGATGCCCCGCTTGACGTAGCGCAAAACATCGGGCTGATTGAAAAGATAGGGCCCGGGGAGACGGTGGCCTTCTCGATGCACCCCGATCCCGCCATAACGGCCAAGGTCTCCCACTACAGCTGCTTTGCCCCGGCAGACACCACGGTGATCCCCGTGACTGCCATTAAGAACGGCGGCAAGTTTGACTTCAGGTACGACTCGGGGGCCTGGTTCTATGCAGCAAAGTTTGACGGGGAGGGGACCGCGATGACGATGCGTGGATACAACAGCTTCCCCTTGGAGACCCATGCAAACTTTGAGTTTGCCCCGATCTCCGGCAACGAGGTCTTCTCAGTCACGGTCAACGGAGAGCCCGTGGAGTTCATCCAGAGCATGGACGAGATGGGGTTCTGGCACGTCGCGTTTTCGGTGGGGCCCACCTCTCAGGGCGTGCTGGAGATCTCGGGCTTTGAGAAGGGGCTGCCCCCGGTGCCGCAGTGGGTCAAGGAAAACGCCGGGTGGTGGAGCGAGGGAAAGATCCCAGACTCGGAGTTCCTCGAGGCGGTGGGGTTCCTGGTGGAAAGGGGGGCAATCACCCTGCAGGGAGATGCCGCCCCCGGCGCGGCCGCGGCCGTCCCGTCATGGGTGAAGGATCTCTCCGGCTGGTGGTCAGAGGGCAGCATCTCCGACGAATCTTTTGTCAACGCGGTATCCTACCTGCTTGACCGGGGGATCATGCGGGTCTAGCTTCGGCACGTACCGCCTGAAACAATCTTATTATACAAACCTCCTATAAAGCCACCATACCATGTTTCCCTTACGGGATGAAAACCCACACCCGCCAGGATTCAAGCCCAAAGTAACCTATGCTCTGATTGTGATAAACGTGGCGGTGTTTTTCATCGAGGTCGCGTACACCGGGCAGTTTTTCGAGTTCACAAACAACAGGGCGTTTGACTTGTTCTACAACTGGGGCGCGGTGCCCCACTGCGTCATGGGCGGAACCGTCATGAACATAGACTTTGGCGCGGGGCCCGTCCGCATCCCGTGCACCGACATGCCGTACGTCTCCCTGATCACCTCCACCTTCCTGCACGGCGGCCTGATGCACCTGGGGGGCAACATGCTGTTCCTGTGGATATTCGGCGACAACATCGAGCAGAAGTTCGGCAAGCTAAAGTACATAGGGATCTACCTGGCGTGGGGCGTGGCAGCGGGCATGATCCACATACTCGGCGACGTCAACAGCGCCATTCCGGCAGTCGGGGCGTCGGGGGCAATCTCGGGGATCCTGGGAGCCTACCTCGTAATCTTCCCGAGGGCGCGCGTCCAGACGTTCCTGATCCTGGGGTTCTTTTGGAGGATGATGCACATCCAGGCAAAGTGGTTCCTGCCATTCTGGCTGATCTTCCAGAACCTGCTGCCGTTCTTCATAGGGGGATTCGGCGTGGTCGCATCCGACAGCGTGGCGTACCTTGCGCATATCGGCGGCTTCGCGGTGGGGCTGGGAACGGGCTACCTGTACAAAAAGATGCACGGCTCGGAGTTCACGTACGGCACGCGGTACGGGTACAGGCCCGACTAGCCAAGGAATAAATCAACGGGGCCCCACCACACCACATGCCACTGATCACGGTGTCCATGTACCCTGGCAGGACCCAGGAACAGAAGGACGAATTTGCAAAGGCGGTGACGAGGTCCGCGGCGGAGATCCTCAAGACTAAGGAGGACCACGTCATCGTGGTCTTTGAGGACAACCCCCGGGAGAACTGGTTCCTGGCAGGGCGCCGGCTCTGACGGCCGGTTCGTCCAGGCCTCGCCGGCGCGGGTCCTGCCAAGCCGTCCCCCCGCGCGCCTTACCCTTTTATCCCCGATGGGACGCATGAGACCCGTGAAAGTGGGGGTTGTGCAGCTAAGGGCGTCTACGGACAAGGGGGCCAACCTGGAAAAAGCGCTGGGCCACATATCCCGGGCGGCCGGGCGGGGGGCGGGCCTCGTGGCGTTTCCAGAATTCATGATGCTCTACACGGATTCGTCGCAGACCCCCGGGCAGCTTGCGGGCCTCGCCGAGACGCTCGACGGCCCGTTTGTCTCCGGGATCGCAGATTCCGCGAGGCGGAACCGGATACAGGTGGTCGGATCGTTTTACGAAAGGAGCGGCAGGCGGGACCGCGTCTACGACACCTCGTTCCTGATCGGCAGGTCGGGAAAGGTAATCTCCGCATACAGGAAGATCCACCTGTATGACGCGCTGGGGTTCCGGGAGTCCGACAAGATGGCCCCCGGCTCCGGCATTGCCAGGCCGGCAAGGACGTCGGTCGGAATGGTCGGCATGCTGATCTGCTACGACCTGAGGTTTCCGGAGATGTCGCGCCTGCTTGCGACCGCGGGATCCGAGGTCCTGGTCGCGCCGTCTGCCTGGGTGGCAGGCGACATGAAGGAGGATCACTGGCTCGCGATAAACAAGACGCGCGCCATTGAAAACGGCTGCTATGTGGTCGCGCCCGACCAGGTGGGAAACATCTACTGCGGGAGGAGCCTGGTGGTGGACCCGTTCGGCAGGGTGATCCTAGACATGAAAAAGAGGCAGGGCATCGGCTATGCCGACATAGACCCGGACAGGGTAAGACAGGTCAGGAAGGCGCTGCCGCTGCTGAAGAACAGGAGGCCTGACGTGTATTCAGCGTTTTAGCCCTTCCTGCTCTTGCAGTTAAAGTTGGAACACTGCCTGGTCCATTTCTGGTTTCTTGAGTAGCGGAAGATCACCATCGGCCACTTGCACTCGGCGCACGCGGACTTTGTAGCCCGGAGCCTTGCCTTCTGCAGCAGCGGCGACGATGCCTTGCAGCCGCCGTAAAAGTTAGAGCACCCCATAAACCTCTTCCTCGTGGTCCTGGACCTGATCACCATCAGCTGCCCCAACCCGCACACCGGACACCTCACAAGGCCGTTTTTTGGGGAATTGGTGCCGAGAATCGTATATTTTTTGTCCTTTGCGGACCAGGACAGGTACCCGTTCCCGTCCAGGTACTGCATGATCTCTTTCTTAAACGCGCTCGTCCCCGACTTTGTGGCCCTTACCGTGTGCCTTGACCCGGCCACATGGACCGCCTTGAGACCAGCCTTCTTCAAAGGTTCACCGCCTATCTTACTGCCACGATTTTTATAGGGATTTTTGTCAGCTACGTTTGTGGAAAAGGTCTGCGTTCTTGGCGCCGGAAGCACCAAATACGGGAAGCTGGAGGACAGTCTTGCAGATATCACCACCCAGGCGTCGGTAGCGGCCATAGAGAGCGCGGGCATAGAGCCGGGGGAGATCAAGGCGTCCTACATATCAAACGTATTTGGCGTTGCGGACAAGCAGGTGCACATCGGCCCCGTACTGATGAGCCGGCTGGGGATCCCGGACAGGCCGTCCCTGACAATCGAGTCTGCATGCGGCAGCGGCTCCGTATCGTTCAGGGAGGCCTATGCAAACATCGCCGCGGGCTTCTATGACTGCCTTGTGGCCACCGGCGTTGAAAAGGTGACGCACACGGGAACCGAGTGGACCACGACCTACTTTGCGTACTGTTCTGACTTTTTCTACGAGGGGCAGGCGGGGGCCTCGTTTCCGGGGCTGTTCGCATCGATGGCGAGGGCATACCTGACCGAGTTTGGCGCAACCGAAGAAGATTTTGCCAAGGTTGCTGTAAAAAACCACGATAACGGGGTATTAAACCCCAAGGCGCACATGCAGAAGAGGATCACGGTAGACGACGTAATGAACTCCGCGGTGGTCGCAAGCCCGCTCAAGCTTTTTGATTGCTGCCCGTTCTCTGACGGGGCAAGCTCCGTCATACTCTGCTCCGAAAAGTTCGCAAAGGAGCACGGCGGCGACTACATAGAGGTGATCGGCTCGGGGAGGGGTGGCTCGCCCGCCGCACTGCAGGGGCGCAACCACATGACGACCATCCCGAGCACCAAGATCGCCGCAGAGGCGGCATACAAGATGGCCGGCGTCGCCGCAAAGGACATAGACTTTGCAGAAGTCCACGACTGCTTTACGATTGCCGAGGTGGTAGACACCGAGGACCTGGGATTCTTCGAGAAGGGCAAGGGCGTCGAGGCCGTCCGGGAGGGCAGGACGAGTCTAAACTCCGATATATCAGTCAACCCGTCCGGAGGCCTCAAGTCGAAGGGGCACCCAATAGGGGCCACCGGCATCGGCCAGGTGGTCGAAATGTACGACCAACTGACCGGGAATGCTGGCGCGAGGGCCGTCAAAGACGCAAAAGTAGGCCTGGCCCATAACTTTGGCGCAACCGGGGCAAGCTGCGCAGTCCACATCTTCCAGAGTATTTAAAATGTCAATCGAACAGCAAGTGATAGAGGCGGCAAAACAGGGCAAATTCCTGGTTCACAGGTGCGAAAAGTGCGGCCACACGCGCCTGCCTACCGCGTATTTCTGTACGAAATGCGGCGGCAAGGGGCACGAAGACGTCATTTTGGGGGGCGCGGGCAGCATCGCCACCTACACCATAATCACGGTGGCGCCTGCGGGCTTTGAAAAGTACACCCCGTACGCGTTTGTAGTCCTCAAACTGGACGACGCGGATCTGAGGATCTCCGGGTTCATGGCGGGAATCGCAACCCCCGGCGATCTTCCCGTCGGCACTAGGGCCAAGATCGCAGGCTTCGACGAGCGCGGGATAATAATCGAAAAGCAGTAGTTTTTTTTGTTACAATTATTAAAAAAAATCAAAGCCGATTCTTAATAATTCTGCAGGGCCGATCACTCCCATGTCAGTTGAGGTAGTGTGCGGAAAGTGCGGAGAAAAGATCGCGAGCATGAAGATGCTAAAGTCGCTCAAGGACGCAATGCACCCGTCCGGCGGCAAGTGCCCCTCGTGCGGGCAGAGGCTGTCCACGTCGGAGTTTTCTCTCGACGTGCATGAGAATTGACCGGGTCCGCCGCCCGGGCCGGGGGCGCCGGAAGTGCCTTGCCCTGCGGTGCCGGACCGGCCTACGCCCCGCCACCAAGCCGCGCGGATGTCGGGAAGCTCCATGCTACACCGCGCATAACCGCCACGGGACAGCGCCGCCCCTGATCGGCATGCATGCAAAACCGGATCAAACCCCCGGTCCGGTGACGCCTGCCTGCACGTCACAAGTCTTATTTACCGTTTAATAGAGCATGAACGTGTGGAACTAAAGGGGAGTGTGGAAGAACCCAAGAGGAGCGGGATACTGCAGTCCACGTCAAAGCGCGTGAAGATGATCTTTTCCGTCATGGCAAGCCCCAACAGGATCGACATCCTCCGAATCCTGAATTCAAAGGGGCCGCTGACGTACTCCGAACTGAAATCACTCGCGGGGTTCAAGTCCAAAAAGGAGAGCGGGAAGTTTGCCTACCACCTGAGAAAGCTGCTGAGGCAGTCCCTCGTGGGGCTAAACAAGTCCGAGAGGCGCTACACCATAACAAACCTCGGGAAGCTCGTCCTGAGCCTGGCAAAGCAGATCGAGGACCGCTCGATCATCGAGAGCGGAAACATGTACGTCAGGACCTCGCACGAGTCCATCGACGAGTTCAGCCAGCATAAAATCATCCAGTCACTGGTTCGCGAGGGCAACCTCCCGCTGGAATTGGCACAAAAAATCGCCGAGGAGGTCGGGAACAGGATCAACAAGTATCAAACCACCTACCTCACAGGCTCGCTAATCAGGGAAATGACTAATTCCGTCCTACTGGAACACGGGTACGAGGAATACCGCAACAAGCTTACGCGCCTGGGCCTGCCGGTATACGACGTCCAGAGCATGCTCGCAAACCCGGACGCCGTTGAAAACGGGGCCGAGGGGGTGCTGTTCAATACGGGCCAGAGGGTCTTCGCCGAGCACCTGCTGACCAACACCCTGCAAAAAGACGTCGCGGACTCCCACCTGTCAGGCGATCTTCACATCACAAACCCCGGAACCTGGTCGATGATACCGGACACCCTCTTCGTAAATATAAGGGAACTCCTCTCGGACGGGATCTCGCTTGGCGGGAAGTACACCGACGTGTCGCGCGTCCCCCCCTCAAAGCGCCTCGGCGAGACTGCCTCGGCGCTTTCCATAGCCATTTCGCTGCTGTCAAAGGAGGCCTCGCACGAGGTCGTGCTGGACGACTTTACGCAGCTCTTTGCCAAGCACTTCAAGTCAATCTCGGAGCTGGAGCAGGAACTGACCGACGCGTTCACGTCCGTGTCGGCGTCGTCAAAGTACGACAGGGCAAGCACCAGCGTGTCAATAAGGCTACAGCTAGGCACCGACGCCAAAATCGTCACCGCCACAATCAACGCGTACAAGAACTACGTCGGGATCACCCCGGTGCCCAGGATCGGCCTGGTGATAGACCACGAGAAGGGCAAGATCTCGGACGTGTCACAGGCGCTTTCCGAAATAATCTCACTCGGCGGAAAGGTGATGTTTGCGAAGGGCCAGGTGTCGGGGAGCGGGATCATGAATGGCAAGGCAAGGAACTCCGGCCTGCTCTCGATCATGCTGCAGTCAACATCGATCAACCTGCCGAGGCTCGCGTTTGAGTCAAACAAGGACGAGACCTACTTCCGGGCAAGGCTTACGTTGCTGATGAAACCGGCGCTGTCATCCATGGTGCAAAGAAAGCGGGACATCTCCGACCTTACCCGGCGGGGGTTCAACCCGATCCTTGCCAAGAACACCCAGTACATGCAGAGGAGCTCCATATCCCTCGTGATCAACCTGGTCGGCCTGAAAGAGGCCGTCTTCAACATACTCGGGTACCAGAACAACAAGGAGGGCAGGGACGTCCTTCGCAAGGTCGTCGAGACCGCAGTCGACGTGGCGGCCAAGAAAGGCAAGGAATTCGGCGACCCGGTGACCATTTCCATGGTAGAAACCGAGAGTTCTGCCCGGTTTGCGAGCCTGGACGGGGAAAAATACGGCAAGAATTCGGCCCTGAACGCCATGGATGGCGACTCTTACTCCCAAGGCGTGGTGTTTGACGCGGCGGAGATCGTCAATTATGCTGCTAAAGACGAACCTATCTCGGAGTGCAACAAGCTCTCAAAGATCCTCAACGGGGGCCTGCTGGTGGCGCTCAACATCGACAGGGACGCGGCGGCAGGCGAAATCAAAAAATCCATCGAGGCGGCGGCGGAACTGGTGCCGTCCTTCAAGCCAGTAAAAAACGCGTCTATCTGCGGCGAGTGCGGGTTCAAGGAAGCCTCGTTTGCAGACAAGTGCCCCAGGTGCAAGTCCTCGCACGTCATCTGAGTCCGGCCGGCGCAGGCAGCCCCCGGCCGTCCCGTGAGGGCCCTGCACGCGATCACCTGTTACCGTACAAGTCGTGCCAGCATGAAATCCATAGTACTGCCCTATCGATCTTTTTTTACAACAAAGTTAATATCTGTATTAACTCATCTTCTCTGCTAGGAGATTATAATTGGATAATTCGCAAGTAGAAAACACCATCAACGAGATCCGAAAGAGGAACGGGAACGTCGCCGATTTCAACCAGGACAAGATCTCAAACGCCATATTCAAGGCACTGGCAGCCACCTCTAAAGCCGACCGTGGGCTGGCCGATCAACTCGCCGAAAAAGTAGTTGACAGACTAGTGGAGCAGGGCTTCACGCGCAGCAGGGCGCCCAGCGTGGAACACATCCAGGACATCGTCGAGTACACGCTGATCGACAGCGGCAACAGCGACATCGCAAAGGCGTACATCGTCTACCGCCACGAACGGCGCAAGCTCAGGGACGAAAAGATGAAGGTCCTAAACGCAAAGACCCTGGACGAGACCTCCAAGAAGTTCGATCTCAACTGCCTGAGGGTCCTGGCGTCTAGGTACCTCATGAGAAACGGCAAAAACGAGATCGTCGAGACCCCCACCCAGATGTTTGAGAGGGTGGCGATCCTGGTGGGGATAGGCGACATGCTGTATGACTCCCAGGTATTTAACCGGTTGGGAAACACGCCGCAGGACGTAACGGAGGCCCGGACATACCTCGAGAAACTGGACAATTTCGACTACAAGTTCAAGATCGGGGGGTACTTCCTCAACAAGTGGCACTTTAGGAGCCTTATAAACCACTATGCCACCCTCGCGTCCCAGGGGCAGATGAGGGTAAGCTTCAAGCAGGTGCTGGTGATGCTTGCGGCCAAGAAATTCGACAGCTATGCAGACAAGATAGCGGAATACTTTGACCTGATGACCTCCCAGGACTTCCTGCCAAACTCACCCACGATGATGAACGCCGGCGGAAGGCTCGGGCAGCTGTCCGCGTGCTTCGTCCTCGGGATGCCCGACGACATGGAGCAAATCATGAAGTCCACCACTGACGCCGCGCTTATATTCAAGTCGGGGGGAGGCGTCGGGATAAACTACTCGGACCTCCGCCAGGAGGGGGACATAGTGGCGTCCACCTCCGGGGTGGCGTCCGGCCCGGTCTCCTTCATGAACATCATAAACACCGTCACCGAGGTGGTCAAGCAGGGCGGGAAGAGGCGCGGCGCCAACATGGGAATCATCGAGGTGTGGCACCCCGACGTCGAAAAGTTCATCACGAACAAGACGGAGCCGGGAATACTCGAAAACTTCAACGTGAGCGTCGGCATCTGGGAGGACTTTTGGGACGCGCTTGTCAACACGGCCGACGGCAAGTACATGCTGCGCAGCCCGAACGACAGGAAGCCGGTCAAGGAGATCAACGCGCACCACCTGATCGACCTGATAGCGCTGTCCGCGTGGAAGAGCGCGGAGCCGGGACTGATCTTCTTTGATCAGATTAACAAGTACAACGTGTTTGCAAAGGCAAGGCACGCCCCGCTGAGGGCGACGAACCCGTGCGGGGAGCAGAGCCTGTACCCGTACGAGTCGTGCAACCTCGGCTCGATCAACCTGGCAAACCTCGTCAAGAGGAAGGCCGACGGGGAGTACGAGTTTGACTGGCAGAGGTACGAGGAGACGATCCGGAAGACGACCAGGTTCCTCGACAACGTCATCGACGTAAACCACTACCCAGTACACCAGATCAACGTGGCGTCAAAGGACTCCAGGAGGATCGGACTGGGGGTGATGGGGGTGGCCGACCTGCTTTACAAGCTCCGGATCCCGTACAACTCCAAGGAGGGCTACGACCTGCAGTCCAAGCTGTCCGAGGCGCTCACCTACTACTCCATGGAGGAAAGCGTGGCCCTTGCAAAGTCAAGGGGGGAGTTCCCGCTGTGCCCTGACACGGAATACCCGGAGGGAAAGATCCCGGTGGCCGGCTACTACGAGAAGCCAAAGGAGATGCATTCCTACGAGTGGGACGCGCTAATAGAAAAGATCAGGAAGCACGGGATACGCAACGTGCTGACCACGACCGTCGCGCCCACCGGCACGCTCTCGATGATCGCCGACTGCTCCAACGGGATGGAGCCCGCGTTCGCGCTCGTCTTTGAAAAGCGGGTGAACGTGGGCCGGTTCTTTTACACCAACAAGATCATCGAGGAGGTCCTCAAGGAGAACGGCCTCTACAACGACGAGATCCTCGCAAAGATCGCCGACAACTACGGCTCCCTGAGGGGGATCCCGGAAATCCCGGAATGGATGCAAAGGGTCTTCGTGACCGCGATGGACATCCACTGGTCTGACCACCTGATGGCCCAGGCGGTGTGGCAGGACTGGATCGGCAACGCGATCGCCAAGACGATCAACATGCCGTATGACGTGGCGACCGAGGACGTAAAGTCGGCGTACCTGCTCGCGCACGAGCTGGGCCTGAAGGGGATAACCGTGTACCGCGACGGCTCGCGGCAGACGCAGGTGCTCCACATGACCAGCGACAACGCAGAAAAGACGTTTGACGTGTTCCCCAGCCCCTACCTCACGAGCTACGTGGCCACCGCGATACAGAACCCGTACATAAAGTCCCAGGTCACCAGCGCGCTGGAGCTCAAGCCACGCGACGAGGCGATCGCGCCAGAGCCGCCGAGGCACGACGCGGTGGCGGAGGACCGGCTGTGCCCCACCTGCAAAAACAACCTCATCTTCGTGGAGGGGTGCAGCATCTGCATCGAATGCGGCTACAGCGGGTGCGCGTCCGGGTAGCCGGAACTTTTTTACCTTCTTTTCCTTTTGAACCCGTGTGAACGGGAGAACCCTCCTCGTCGCGCTTGCCGGAATCGCGGTCGTAGTCGGGAGCGCGCTGGCGCTGCTCCAGGAGCCCGCTACGCGGGAGCCTGCCGAGAAGATCGGCCTGGTGATAAACACCCCGGGCCAGTCCGCGTCGATGCAGGAGCTGGATCGGATATACTCGGCCGCCGCCGCCACCGGGATCGGGAGAAACAACGTCTACCTATTCTGGGACGCGCTGGAGCCTGCGAGGGGCCAGTTCGACTGGGAACAGCCGGACGTCCTGATGGGCCTTGGCAAGAGTAACGGCCTCAAGGCCACGCTCTACTTTTCCGTAATCAACGGCGAGACGCTGGGCCCGTTCCCCGACTGGATCGGCAGGCCGTCGCTCAACGCAATCGACGGGACGCACCTCTTCAACGCGCTTGACGCGGTACTGTCACGGTACGACACAATCGACACCGTCATAATCGCCGGGGAGGCAGAGTCGCACTTCCGCTACTCCGAGCAGAGCATCCCCGTCTACAAGGAACTGTTCGCCGGCCTGTACGACCGGCTGAAGGAGAGGCACCCCGACGTGAGGATCGGCAACGCGTTTGGCCTCCACCACGTCCTGAACAAGAACCTGGGCCACATAGTAACGGAGCTTGCAGTGGGGGACTTTGTCGGGTTTACGTACTTTCCAGTCGACTCCCTGAACGACATCGCAAGGACCCCCTCCGAGGCAAAGGATGATCTGGCGGCCTCGCTGGAGCTGGTGCCCGGCAAGAGGGCCGGGTTCCTCGAGGTGGGCTGGAGCACGTCGGACTTTGTAGGGGGGAGCGAGCCGGCACAGGCGGCGTTCGTCCAAAAGTCGATGGAGTTTTACTCGGAGAATGAGCCCGGAATTGAGTTCCTCACGTGGTACAGGCAGTATGACCGGCACGCGGGCACCTGCGCGGCAGGGCAGGTGCCGCAGGACAGCCCCGGCGGCGTGGGGCTTGCAGGCAGCGAGCATGTGATCGAGAGGCTGGGCCACTACGTGTGCAGCTCTGGGCTGATATCCTCCGACGGCACGCCAAAGCCGGGATGGGGCGAGTTCCGTGCCCGGATCGGGGATGTAGGCTGAACCTGGGGCGGGGATCGACGCGCCGGCCGTGCTAATATGAAAACCATTTTTATGTAGGAAACAAAGCCTGCTTTTTTAATGCAGTCATCGTATAGCCTGGTGAGTATTCGGGGTTTCCAACCCTGCGACGCGGGTTCGAATCCCGCTGACTGCACCATCCAACCAAGCGCAAACTAATTTTTAGGCCCCTCCCGTACAGGCGTCGTGAAGCCGTCCGTTAGAAAGATAGCGCTGGAGAGGATGCAGATTCTGATCGACAGCGCGATAGCAAACGCCAGGGCCGACCCGCAGATCGCGCAGCGCCATGCCATGCTTGCCAGAAGGATCAGCACCAGGCACAAGGTCCGCATGCCGTACCACATGCGGATGGCGTTCTGCAAGGGGTGCAAATCGTTCATCGCCCCCGGGATCGGCTCCAGGATCCGGGTAGGCGGGGCCTCCGTAAAGTCGATCAGGATCTCCTGCAACCTGTGCGGGCACGTTTACCGGAAAATAATACCTACATGATTTATAAGGCGATTCCGGACTTTCCCACTTCATGGCAAAGGTGTACGACGTGCCGTCAGACCTGTTGATAAGCAGGCTGGCCGAGAGCCTAAAAAACGAGGACATCCCGGCCCCGCCGTGGATCCCGTTCGTAAAGACCGGCGCGCACGCCGACAAGCCGCCGCAGGACCGGGACTGGTGGCATACCAGGTGCGCCTCCATACTGCGAAAAATATACCTGCACGGCCCGGTAGGGATCAACGGCCTGAGGAAGATCTACGGCGGCGGCAGGCCCTCCGGGTACGGCGCCGCGCACCACAGGAGCGCCGGCGGCGCGATCATCCGCAACGCAATCCAGGGGCTGGAGAAGCTCGGCTACGTCGAAAAGGCGGAGCGGAAGGGCCGGGCCATCTCGCGGCAGGGCATGCAGAAACTTGACAGGCTTTCCACCGAAATCCTAAACGAGATGATCTCAGCCACCCCGCAGCTCAAAATCTACTCCTGATTCAAAATGAGTTTTCCTGATTCCTCCGAATCGCAGGGCAGCCCGAACGACAAGGATCTCGCGGCGCAAAAAGAGCAGGTCCTGAAGCAGATCCTCAGTTCCGAGGCCAGGCTGCGGCTCAACAACATCAAGATGGTAAAGCCGGAACTGGCAGACCTTGTGGAGCAGTACCTCATCGGGATGGCGACCCAGGGGAAGCTCCCGGGCAAGCTGTCCGACGACCAGCTAAAGCAGGTACTGCTGTCCCTCCAGCAGCCCAGGCGGGACTTTAAGATAAGCCGCCGCTGAGGCGCCCGCTGGTGCCCTGGACGGGGGCCAACGCACGCCTGCCCGCCCTCTGGCGCAGAGGCTGCAGGCGCCGCCCGCCGCGCGCCCCACAGCTGGCCTGGGAGGATCCGCCTGATAAAATATAATTATGGGAAAAACGCCGGACTAGACATGAAAGCTGTAATCTACGACGAGTACGCTCCAGATGACAATTACGCCAGAATCCTCAAAGTCCGGGATATGGATGATCCGAAACCCAAGGCGGACGAGGTGGTCTTCACGGTAAAGGCCGCCGCCCTCAACTACAACGATATTTGGGGGATGAGGGGGGAGCCAGTGGCAGTCCCCCTGCCGCACGTGTCCGGATCGGACGCCGCCGGCGACGTGGTCGCGGTTGGGGAGGACGTGAAAAACATCAAGGTCGGCGACAGGGTCGTCTCACACTCCAACATGTCGTGCAGGGTATGCATGGCGTGCACCGCCGGGCGCGAGTTTGACTGCGTCAAGAGGACCATCTGGGGCTTCCAGACTGGCCCCGCGTGGGGCGCATACCAGGAGGTAACACACCTGCCGGAAGTCAACGTGTCCAAGATCCCGGAGGGGGTGTCCTATGACGAGGCCGCGGCCGCGTCGATGACAATACTCACTTCTTGGCACATGCTGGTAGGCAGGGCGAGAATCACGCCCGGGCAGACGGTGCTGATCATGGGAGGCGGCTCGGGCGTCGGCAGCTTCGGCATCCAGATCGCCAAGCTGTACAACTGCGACGTGATCGCGACCGCCAGCCCGGACAAGCTGGACAAGTGCCTGGAACTCGGGGCAGACTATGCCGTGGATCACAGAAAGGACGACTGGCACAAGGAGGTAAGGACGATCTCAAAGGAGATCGCTAAAAGAAAGGGCGAGGCGCCCGGGATAGACATCTCGTTTGACCACATAGGCCAGACCCACTGGAACAAGCAACTCACGCTGCTCAAGTACGGCGCCACCCTTGTCTCTTGCGGCGCGACCACCGGCTATGACGCAAAGACCGACCTGAGGCACATCTTCTTCAAGGGGACCAACATCCTCGGCTCGACGCAGGGAACCAAGGCCGAGCTTGACCAGGCGCTGTACTGGATGGGCCAGGGGAAGATAAAGTCCGCAATAGACTCCGTGTACTCGTTTGAGCAGGCGGCAGAGGCCCATACCAAGATGCTGACCGGCAAGGGCCTCTTTGGCAAAATCTTAATGAAGCCAGAGGGCGCATAGTCACTGCATGGCGCAACCCTTCCGGAGCCTCATTTTCGTCCCCGGGAACAACCCCCGCTTCATAGAGAGGGCAAAGCGGATCGTGGCAGACGTCGTCTGCTTCGACCTGGAGGACTCGGTGCCGGACGGGGAAAAGCCCGCGGCTAGGAAGCTGGTAAAGGAGGCCCTAAAGTCGCGTTCCTCCTACGCCTCGCCGGTATACGTCAGGACAAACTCCGCGGCGTCCGGCAAGATCCCAGACGACCTCGGCCAGGTGGTGCAGGAGGGAATCGACGGCATAGTGGTCCCCAAGGTGGGGGGCGCCGAGGAACTCAAGAAGGTGATAGGCGACCTTTCCGCCCTGGAGCAGATGCGCGGGATGGGGCCGGTCTCGGTAATCCCGTCGATAGAGTCCGCCGCCGGCGTGGTCAACGCGTACCGGATAGCCTCCTCGAGCGAGCGGGTCGTCGCGGTCGTCTTCGGGGTATTTGACCTGCTCAACGACATGGGGATCGAGTATTCCAAGAACCCCGAGGGCGGGAGGTACCCCCGGGCGAAGATACCCGTAGACGCGGCCGCCGCAGGGGTCGCGTCGATCGACGCCATATGGCAGGACCTGAAGGACTCCAAGGGGCTGGAAGAGGACTGCGAGATTGGAAAGGGGCTGGGCTATTCGGGAAAGAGCATAATACACCCCGACCAGATACCCGCCGCGCACAGGATCTTCCGCCCCACCAAGACGGAGATCCTGTGGGCAGAAAAGGTCTGCGGGCGGTACCTCGAGTCCGTCCGGGCCGGCAAGGGCGCTACCACGGTGGACGGGAAGATGATCGACGAGGTCCACTACAAGCAGGCGAGGGCGCTGCTCGACGCCGCCAAACCCTGACCCGACGTTCCCGCCTGAGCCCCGCGGAACCCTGCTGAAACAATATAGGTGGCGGGGTGCCAACAGACGGCATTGGTAGACCTACTCGATCCCAACGCCGTACTCAACAGGATGTTTGACGCGGGAAAGTTTGACGACATGTTCAGCTACTGCCAGACGCTGCTCAAAAAGGATCCGGGCGACATGCTCGCGCTGCAGAACTCCGCCCTGGCCCTGTTCCGCCTAGAGCAGTATGCCGACGCGGTGGTTTTCTGCGACAGGGTGCTCAACACCGCCGACTCTGACTCCTACGCGCTAAAGATCAAGATCTACTGCCTCGAGCGCATGAAAAGGCACGGGCAGGCCTTGGAATGTTGCGCCAGGCTTCTGGAGGACGACCCGCGCGACGCTTGGGCGCTAAACAGCACGGGCCTGTCGCTGAACGAACTGGACAGGCACGAGGAGGCGATCACGTACTATGACAGGGCGCTTGCCATCGACGGGGGAGACATCACCGCGCTTATGAACAAGGCGATGTCCCTCTACCACATGGGCGACTACGACGGGTGCATAGCGTGCTATGACAGGGTGCAGACGCTGGATCCTGCCCAGGCAGACGCGGCGGCGGCAAAGTCCAGGGCCTTCTCCAAGCTGGGGCTCGAGGACGAGGCGTTTCTCGCAGCCCAGGGCGTCTTGGTAAAGGACATGGAGAAGATAAAGCGGGACGCAAAAAATAACAAGTACACCGTATTTCACCAGTTCTGCACTGACGAGTTCGAGGCCATGAACAAGAGGTGATCCCTCCTTTCCATTTATAAAAAGAACCGGCCCGCACTAGACAATGTTCACCGGAATAGTGGAGGGCACCGGAAGGGTGGAGAGGATCTCGAGGGACACGAAAAACAGGAGCGCGGTCAGGATGGCCGTGAACCTAGGAAGGCACGCGCGGGGGCTGAAGGCGGGCCAGTCCGTCGCGCTAAACGGGGTCTGCCTCACCGTCACGAAGATCTCCAAGTCAACCTGCACATTCGAGATGATCGACGAGACCGTCCGGAAGACGGATCTCGGCAGCCTCGAGCCCGGCGTGACGGTCAACCTGGAGCGCAGCCTCAGGGCCGGGGAGAGGCTCGAGGGGCATTTCGTGCTTGGCCACGTGGACGGGGTCGGCACGATAACGAAGATCAGCAGCGCGCCGGGGGAGGTGCGGGTAAGCTTCGAGATTCCCAGGGCGCTGTCAAAGTACGTGGTCAAGAAGGGCTCGATCGCCGTGGACGGGATAAGCCTGACGGTCACCGGCATAAGGGGCACGCTGGTGTCAGTTAGCCTCATCCCCCACACGATCGACGTCACGAACTTCAAAACAAAACAGCCAGGCGACAAGGTTAATATTGAAACCGACATCCTTGGGAAATACGTCCTGAAATAAGCTGCCACACCTACAATTTTATTGGTAGTTACCCATTTTTTAGTAAGCTTTATAATCGCGGCGGCGGGATTTCAGAATAATGTCCCTTGAAACGGGCCTGGAGACGCTCAGGCAGGGCGAATTCGTCCTGCTGCACGACTCGGAAGGCAGGGAGAACGAGATCGACATGGTGGTCGCAGCCGAGTTCGTCACCCCGGAACACGTGGCGCGGATGCGGCGGCACGCTGGCGGCCTCCTGTGCATGGCAGTGGACAACGGCTTTGCCAGCTCGCTTGGCCTGAGGTACATGCACGAGCTGCTCGCAGAGCACCCCGATTCGGACAGGGAGATGATCATGGGGCTCGCCCCGTACGGCGACCACCCCACGTTCTCGATTTCGGTAAATCACTACCAGACATACACCGGCATCACCGACAACGACAGGTCGCTGACCATACGCGAGCTTGCCAACATCCACGGGGTTGAAAACAAGAGGAAGAGGTTCATCTCGTCATTCAAGACGCCTGGCCACGTCCCCATCCTGATCGCGTCGCGGGGACTGCTGCATGAAAGGCAGGGGCACACGGAAATGTCGGTATACCTGGCACGCGTGGCAGGCCTGACGCCGGTCACCGCGATATGCGAGATGATGGACGCGGAGACATACAAGGCCCTGTCCCTTGAGAAGGCGCATAGGTATGCGAGGCAGAACGGGATCCAGCTGGTCGACAGCAGGGAGCTCCTGGAATACGCCAAGGTGCATTAACATTGAACATCGCCGTAGTGGTCTCGGACTTTCACGAAGAGGTGACCTCCAGGATGCTTCTGGTAGCAGAGGAAAAAGCAGCGGAACTCAAACTGGATGTGACGCACGTCTGCAGGGTCCCGGGCGCCTACGACATGCCGGTCCTGGTGGACTCGCTGCTGCGTAGGGCCGACGTCGACGCGGTAGTGACGCTGGGGGCCGTCATAAGGGGGCAGACGAGGCATGACGAGGTGATCGCCCACGCCGCCGCCCTGGCGCTGACCGACCTTTCCATAAAACACGGGAAACCCGTGTCCCTGGGGGTGTCGGGGCCGGGCATGCACGCGAGGCACGCCCATGCGAGAATACGGCCCGTGGCAGAACGCGCAGTGCTGGCAGCGGTAAAGATTTACGACGAGCTCGGCAAGGTTAGGAAATGATCCAGCTGAGCATTCTCAAGATCATGGGGTACGGCCCATGGACCCTGACGCTGGGAAGCGACAGGGAACACGAACTGCAGATGCTCCAGGCGTCGCTGTACAGGGAAGTGCAGAGGCTGTTTTCAGAGAAGGGCTGCATAGTGTTCCTGAACCGGTTCGACGAGTTCTTCGCGGTATCCAACGGCCTGACGCTTGACGAGCACGTGGCCATCCAGGAGAGCCTCGAAAAGTCGTTTGACGTCCGGCTCTCGGTCTCGATCGGCAGCGCCGAATCCCCCTTCGAGGCCAACCTCGCGGCGCACGAGGGGATGAAGAGAGAGGCGGTCCTAAACGAGGAGCACAGCATCTTCGGTTCCGTGAACGGCGAGTCGCCGCACGCCGTGTCGATAATGCACCTCGACGTCGACAACCTCGCCTCGAGGAAGCGGACGGACTCCCCCTACGAGATCTCGTCGAAGATCTTCGAGCTGTACGCCATGATGTCGAAATACTTTCTTGCAAGAAACTCGCTGGCCTTCTTCATGGGCGGGGACAACTTCATGGTGGTGGCAGACGGCGGCGCAAAAAAATCCGCCAGCGAGTTCATCAGCATAGCCAGGAAGGAACTCGGCATCGCCCTCAACTGCGGCATCGGCAACGCGGCGACCGCAAGGGAGGCCATAAGGCTTGCCACAAAGTCGCTTGACACAATCAGGGAGATACGGGATTCGGGCAGGGAAAAGCCCGACGTCTACGAGATGTCATGCTAGTCAGGAACGTCGGCGCCCTCCTGGGCAAGGAACTCGAGTACGCCCGAAGGACCAGCATCAGGATATCCGGCGGCAGGTTCTCGCAGATCCGGCCCGCCCTCAGCCGGAGGGCGGGCGAGGAGGCAGTAGACTGCGAGGGGCTGCTGGCACTCCCGGGATTCGTCAACTGCCATACCCACCTGGGAGACTCGATAGCAAAGGACGTCTTTCTTAACAGCTCCGTCGACAAGAGGATCCACCCGGTATTCGGGATCAAGCCGAGGATCCTGAGGAACACCGGGGAGGGACACCTTGCCAGTTTCATGAGGAACTCGTGCATCTCAATGATGAGGAAGGGAATAACCACCTTTGCGGATTTTCGGGAGGGCGGGGTCCCGGGGGTGCTGCTGTTGAGGAAGGCCCTGTCGGGGCTTCCCATCCGGCCCGTCATACTGGGACGGCTGGAACTGTACCACGCCCCCCGCGAGATCAGGCGGGACGCCGGGTTCCCAAGGGACAGGGCATGCGAGCTTGCCGATCTAGCCGGCTCGTGCGACGGGCTTGGCATCAGCGGAGCCAATGAGAACAGCGCCTCCGTGCTACGCCATTACTCCGGGACGCCGAAACTGAGGGCGATCCACGCGGCCGAGACCGAACAAAGCGCCTCCGCCTCGAAGAAGCTCACGGGCAGGTCAGAGACCTCAAGGGCGCTGGGCCTCAAGCCGCACTTCTTGGTGCACATGACCCACGCGTCAAGGGCGGATCTGCGCTCCGCGGCCAGGCGTTCCGTGGGGATCGTGGCGTGCCCGAGGGCCAACGCCGCCCTTGCGGAAGGGATCCCGGACATAGGACTGATGCAAGGGTCAGGCTGCACCGTGGGGCTGGGTACCGACAACGTTATGGTAAACTCGCCTGACATGTTCAGGGAGATGGACTACGCCTGGAAGGCGACCATGGGCCTTGGCAAGAAGCGGGTGGATCCGGGGGGGATCCTGAAGATGGCCACCGTCAACGGGGGGAGGATCCTGCGCATGGACGTCGGCGCCATCGAGGGGGGCATGCTTGCCGACTGCATATTCCTGGACAAGCACGCCCTGGATCTGGAGCCGATGCACAGCCCGCACGCGTCAATAGTGCACAGGGCCAGCGAGGCGTCAATCCGGGCGGTGATGATCGGGGGAAGGGTAGTGCATGGAAAGCTGTAGGCCCCGCATCATCCTGAGCGCGGCGATGTCCGCAGACGGAAAGATCGCCACCGTCTCTGGCGATTCCAAGCTGTCGTCGCGCAGGGACAGCGTCAGGGTCCACAAGCTCCGCTCCAGGGTCGACGCAATCCTGATTGGCAAGAACACGGCAGTCCGCGACGACCCGCTCCTGACGGTGCGCCTTGCCAGGGGGAAAAACCCGATCCGCGTAATCCTGGACTCGTCGGGGGGCCTCCCACCCACCTCAAAAATCCTGAAGACGTGCCACGACGTCCCCACGATCATCGCAGTATCCAAGAAAATCCCCCAGAGGAGGCTGTCCCGGCTGCGCAGTCTCCCAGTCGAGGTGGTCGTCGCCGGGCAAAACACGGTCAGCCTGAGGCTGCTGATGGGCACGCTGGCCAAAAAAGGCATCAAGTCGGTCCTCGTGGAGGGCGGCGGCACCGTGAACTGGGCCCTATTCAAGGACGGCCTGTTCGACGAGCTGTACATCGCGGTGTCGCCTTTCATAGTCGGAGGTGCCAGGGCGGTGCCACTGGTCGGGGGAAGGGGGTTCGGGACGGTCGCGGGCTCTGCCAGGCTCTCCCTGGTCTCCGCTGCCAGGCTGGGGGACCACGTCGTCCTGCACTACAAGAGGGCGCCCCCCGCCGGTCCGCGGGCCGCGCCTACCCGTGCCGGAGCATTCTGAGGCCGGGCCTCTAGAAGACCTGCTGCATGTCTTTTTTTATCTCGTCTATCTTCCTGGCATACGCCTTCTTTGACCGGTCGTTCTTCTTCAAGTTCAGGACGTTCCCGCACGACGGGCACTTGAACATCTCCTCCAGCGCCTCCTCGAACGTGACCCTAGGGCAGTCGTCGTTCTTGCAGTGGTAAAAGTCAGACGCGTTCTCGTAGTCCAGCCTCTGCTGCAGCCTCTCTGCGATCTTCTTCTTCTGGTTCTCGATAAAGTTTTCAACCTCCTCCCGCCTGGTCCTCCACCTGTACACGAACCAGCCCTTCCTCTCGTCCTTGACCCTTATCCCGGTGATCAGGGACTTTCCGAACAGGTCGTACAGCACCTTTCTAACCATGTTTATCCTCAGCCCCGTGGAGCTGGCAATCTCCTCGTCCGTGGCGTCGTCCGCCTTCAGGAGGGATCTGGCCACCTTGAGGTACTCGTCCCCCCCGATCATCGCGGCGATCCTGACAAACGGATCCTCGTACTTGTCCACCAAGCGCATTCCCTCCCGGCCCCCCGTTATTAATCCCTTGTCTCCCTCACCACGACGTTCTTGCCTTTTTTTACGGGCACTATCTGCCGCCTTGCCCCCGCAAACCCCCCCGCGAACTGGCCCCCGCCTTGGACGCGGTCCAGGAATATGGCCAGGGCGCTGATCTCGGAGTGGGGCTGGGTCCCTATCGACACGTTAAAGTCGGCAAGCTCGTATGCCTCCCTCGGAACCTTTTCTGCCCCCACGACCACCAGCATGTCCTTCTCCGCCCGCAGTTCCGCCTGGACGTCGTTGATCGGTTCGCCGTACATGGTAAGGTGGACTATCTTGAAGGCCCCCTTCTTTTCCCTCACCACGCGCCTCCAGCCGTCGATGAATTCGATCTCGAAGCTGCCCCCCCAGGTTGCGTTGACCTTGCTTATCGTGTCCTTGATCTCGGGATTCACCTCGGTCATGAAGATCCTTCTGGCGCCAAAGGCCCTTGCGACCAGCGCCACGTGCGTGGTCACCCTGTCGTCCCTGACCGGCCTCTGCCCGATCCGCACCACCTCAATTGCCATGCCCGCCCCCCGGCCCCGGCTGCCCGCCGTCCGGCCGCGGTGCCCCCTGCCCCCTGACGACGCCGGCTATCATGCCCTTCAGCCCGGAGATGTTCTGGCCAGTGGCTGCCGATACCGGCACGTGCCTTTCGTCGTTCAGCTTCAGCCCGTCTATCTTCCCCCGCATCTCCCCCGGCCCGAGGAGGTCCGCCTTGTTCAGCGCGAACACGATCCTGTCCTTCTCCACCCCGAGCTCGCCCAGCGTCCCCATGCAGCTCCTGAACTTCTTCTTCATGTCGCCCCCGGGATCGCTGGCGTCCACTACGACGACGACCACGTCCGTGTGGACCAGCTCCTCCAGCGTCGACTTGAAGGCGTCGATCATGTATGCCGGCAGCTTGCTGATGAAGCCCACAGTGTCGGAGATCAGGAACGGCTCCCGGCCGATGGCCGTCCTCCTCGTCGTGGTGGACAGGGTGGTGAACAGCTCGTCGCCCTCCGCGCGCGCCTCCCCCGTCATCCTGTTGAACAGCGTCGTCTTGCCCGCGGACGTGTACCCTGCCAGGGACGCCGTCTTGAACCCGAGCCTCTTCCTTCCTTGGCGGTGCAGCTCCCTCTGCTTGCCGGCCTTTTCCAGCTTGGCCATGACCGACTGCATCCTGTGTTTGATGTCGTTGTAGTAGACGTCGACCCCGAACTTCCCGATGCCCATGAACCCGGGCTGCTCCCCCATGCTGGCCAGGCGAACCCTTTCCTTTGCCCTTGCCATCTCGTACCGCAGCTGTGCAAGCTTTACCTGCAGTTTCGATTCCGCGCTAGACGCCCTCTTCTCGAAAATCTTGAGAATCAGGGTCTCCCTGTCAAGTATCTCCTTGCGCAGGGCGGACGCGAGGTTGTAGTTCTGCACCGGCTTCAGTATCTCGTCATACACGATCACGTCGGGCCTGATCGCCTGGGACGTCTCCTTGAGGCCGTCAAGGGCCTCCTTGCTGATCCCGTACTTGGGCCGCTTCAGGAAGTCCTGCCTCACCGTGTGGATGATCTCGTAGCCGGCCGCATCGCACAGGCCCTCGGCCTCGTTGAGCGCGTCGTCCACGTCATACGTGATCAGAACCGCAGAATCCACACCGACAGTCGCCGCCCCCGTAAGTTAAACATTCCATCCGTGCCCCCGAGCCTTTCCCCGCCGGCCCGGAGCGCGTCCGGGCCCGCAGGATCCCCGCGCCCGGCCGCGACGCGGGGCGTGCCCCGGAACCGATCTCCCGACAGAGGGGCCGGCCGCGCGGGACGCCGGGTCCGGAACCGCGCCCAAAGGCGCAGCCGCGACCTGAATAATCGATAAATACCTTCCGTGCGTTATATACCGGTAGGATGGGCATAGACGTCTTTGACAACTCCCTGGTGGAGCCGATAGGAATCAGGATGATCAGGCCGTCCCAATCCCCGGTAAGGTATGCGGATCCGGCTGACTCGGCCGAACTGGCCAACCTTAAATCGAGCATAAAGGAGCACGGCCTGCTCCAACCCATAGTGGTGCGCCCCCTGGAGCACGGGTTTGAGATCGTCGCGGGCCACAGGCGGTTTGCGGCCTGCAAATCCCTCCGGTGGAGGTTCATCCCATGCAAGATATGCGAGTTCTCAGACAAGCAGGCCTATGAAATCCAGCTCACTGAAAACCTGCAGCGAAAGACGATGGATCCGATAGAGGAGGCGGAGGCCTACCAAAAATACGTCGTCGACTTTGGCTGGGGAGGGGTAAGCGAACTGGGAAGGAAGATCGGCAAGAGCGAGGAGTACGTCTCGCACAGGATGCAGCTCCTAAAGCTTCCCGAGGACGTCCGCGTGAAGGTCGCCGGCAACGCCATCGGCATAAGCCAGGCCTTGGAGATCACAACCGCCGATCCCTCGATCAAGGAGGAACTGGCAAACGACATCGCGTGCAACAAACTGACAGTCAGGCAAATCAGGCAGATAAAACACAGGCTGGCCAAATCCCGGAAAAATGACTTTGACGCGTACGCAAAGTCCAAGGGGGATCAGGTCATCCGAAAAAGCAGCCTGGCCCTGAGGATCGCGCTGTCCAGGATCGACGACCTGGTGGAGGACGCGCACCGGGCAAACGCAAAGGAGCGAACCGAGCTGGTCCAGTTTCTGCTGGGACTCCGCAGGAGGGTCCATTCCATGATCGACGACACGCTCAAGTACAAAAAAGAGCGGTCAAAAAACCGGTAGGCGCGCGGGGATCCTGCGGCCTGGCGCCCGGCTCACTTTCCGATAAACGGGGGAAACCATTCCTTGAGGAACCTCTCGTATTCGAATTTGGTGTACGTCAGGGCATAAAGCGAGGCGTTGGTCTGCGGGATGAAATCATACACCTCGTATGTCTGCAATATGTCCCCGAACAGGTTCCTGTAGATGTCGTTTTCCTCGTCTGCCATCTCCGACGTCAAAAAAGATTTTATCGTAATCCAGTCGTACCCGCCCCTAGTCTTGCCTGAAAAGACAACGAACGGGGCGTCCTTGAGGTACTTCTTCAGGCCCTCGAGCCTCTTCGGCAGGGCCTGGGACGTCCTGAACGTCACCAGATCCACCCGGATGACCCTCCCCGGCAGTTTCCTCGAATCCACCGTAATGGTATAGTTTTTGATGACCCCCTCGTCCTCCAGCATCTGCGTCCTTGCCTCGATCTCCTCCTCCGAGATGTTGTAGCCCGAACCCCTCAAAAAGTCCCAAATCTCGAACGCCCCCTGCTTGGAGTTCTGGCTGAGGGCCGCGATGATCAGCTCGTCTATCTTGTCTACCATTTACCCACATTCGTCCTTCCCATATTTAACAGATTTACCGGGGTGCGCGGGGCCGCGCGCCGCGGGACGGAGCCATTGTTTTAATACCGCAAGCGCCCACCTTTTACCTTACGATGTCTGCAATCCTGTCCGAGAACCTGGGGTACCTCGTACTCATCGGCGTCGGCCTGATAATGTCAATCGCCGTGACCCTCATGGTAAAGGTCGAAACGAAGTGGCTCGGCACCCGAAAGACCTCGGAGTGGTTCTACACCGCGGGAAGGACGATCAAGACGGGGCTGATCGCGTCGTCCATAGTCTCCGCATGGACGTGGGCGGCCACGCTGCTGCAGTCGTCCACGGTGACCTTCGAGTTTGGCATAGCCGGGGCCTTCTGGTACGCCGCGGGCGCGAGCATCCAGGTAATCCTGTTCTCGATACTTGCAATAGAGCTCAAGCGCAAGGCGCCCATGACGCACACGTTTCCGGAGATGCTCTACGTCCGCTACGGGAGGCACTCCCACAAGGTGTTCCTGTTCTTCGCGCTGATGACGAACACCATAGTCACCGCAATGCTCGTGCTGGGCGGCGCGGCCGTAGTCAACTCGCTCACGGGCGTCAACATAACGCTCGCGGCGTTTTTGCTCCCCATCGGGATCATCATATACACGATTTTCGGCGGGCTGAAGGCGACCTTCTTTGCAGAATACCTCAACGCCGGGTTCATCTTCGTGGTGGTCCTAATCTTCGTGACCGTGATCTATTTCGCCAGCCCCAACATCGGGGGGTTCTCCGGGATGTATGACAAACTCAGCGACGCCTCCGTGCTGCAGCCTGTCGAGGGCAACGTCATGGGGAGCTTTCTGACCCTCGCGTCCATAGGGGCGCTGATCTTCGGCATAATCAACATAGTGGGAAACTTTGGGACCGTGTTCGTGGACCAGTCGTACTGGCAGAGGGCCATCGCCGCAAGGCCGAAGGCGGCCACGGGCGGGTTCATCATAGGCGGCCTCGCGTGGTTCGCAATCCCGTTTACCCTGGCGACCACGCTGGGCCTGGCCGCCGTGGCAACGGGCGTGACGCTGACCCAGGACGAGATCGGCCAAGGGCTGGTGGCGCCCACCGCAGCGGTGGACCTGATGGGGGACCTGGGGGCAATACTGATCCTCGCCATAATCTTTACCGCGGTCACCGCCGCGGGTTCCTCCCAGCTCGTCAGCGTGTCGTCGCTGATAACCTACGACGTCTTCCGGACATACCTCAAGCCGTCGGCCACGGGGAGGGAGCTTATCCGGATTTCCAGGTTTACCATACTGACCTTTGGCATAGGGATGGGGATTCTGGCATCCATACTGTTCCAGTTCGGCGTCAGCCTGCAGTACGTCTACCTGATGATGGGGATACTCATCGGCTCGGCCGTAGCCCCTATATCCCTTGGGATCCTGTGGAAGAAGACAAACCGGTACGCCGCCACGACCGCCGCAATAGCCGGGCTGGCGTGCGGAGTCCTGGCGTGGATCGTCTCGGCAAGCCTGATGTTTGGCGAAATCTCGATCGAGTCTACCGGCAACATCATCGCCCTCCTGACCGGGAACACAGTATCGATCGCCGTCAGCCTGACAATCACCGTAGTCGGGAGCATGCTCATTCCGGAGAAGTTTGACTTCCGCGCGCTCAGGCAGAAGATCCTCCTGGTCGACGACAAGGTACGCTCCATGATAAAGCACGACACCGACGAAAAACTGCTCCAGAAGGCATCGACGCTTTGCAAGAGGGTGGGCTTCGGGATCGCGGCATTCCTCGTGATCGTCTGGCCGGTGACGTTCTACGCAACCGAATACGTCTTCACCGTGGAGTCGTTCACCGCCTGGATCGTCCTGGCGCTGGTCTGGGCGTTCGGCGCCGCCGCCGTGGTTCTGCTTTTGCCCGTAATAGAGGCCAGGCACAGCATAATGGAAATCCTCACGCGTGCAAGGTCAACCCGCCCGTTTGAGGACAACCTGGACGCGGACGACTCGTCTGACGCGACCGTGATGAAGATCCTCGTGCCGGTCGACGGCTCGGTAAAGTCCCTCAAGGCCCTCAACAACGCGAATTACCTGTTCAGGGGATCTGCGAAAGTGAAGATTTACCTGCTGCACGTGATCGAGTGGCCCGACGAGGACGACGAGAACATGGACGAGGAACTCAGCTCCCAGATGCATGAGGAGGGCAGGATGATGCTGCGCAGCGTTGTGGTGCCGCAGCAGGTCGGCGACTACAAACGGATAGTAAAGCTCGGGGATCCCCCGGCCAAGATCGTGGAGGTGGCAGACAAGCTCGGCGTCGACCTCATCGCCATGGGGCAGAAGGGGCTGGGCAGGTCGGAGGACGACCTCGGCCACGTCACGCGGAGGGTCCTGAAGATCACGCACAAACCCGTGATCCTGCTGAACTGAAGCGGCGCGGGCCCCGCCCCCGGGCTAGCTCTTCCTGATTCCAGAAAACGGGGCCCCGATGCAAGCCTGCCTCACGTGCCCGACAACCCCGAGGACCGCGTCCTTCACGTCTTCCGTCCGGCTTCCGAGGATCCTGACCAGCAGCCCGTTGCCGTCCCTCATGACGCTTGCCCCGCCGGAGACCCCGCCTCCCGAAACCACGCCCCTGATCCTGCCGTGCAGATCCCGGACGTTCTTCCCTTCGGTCAGGATGTAGACGGATCCGGCCACGGAACTGTCCCCTAGAACTCCGAACGACGCCAGTCTCTGTTTCTTCGGCTCCAGGTTCGCGGCGTCGGTAAACCTCAGGATTTTCTCCTGGTTGGTGGCCCTGGTCTTGACGTAGCACGCGTCGTACTCGAACGCCTCCCCCATGGCCACCCTGCCCGGCGTGATGATCTCCGAATAAACCATGGTGGCCGAGTCATGCACGCTGAGGTTCGTCTCCTGGTAGAACCTAGATCCCCCGTAAGGAATGATCTGGTCCGGGACGAATTCCAGGTACGCCCCCTCCTCCAGCGTCACGTTGACCGCCTGCACCGCGCTGTTGGAGTCCATGCCGTAGATCCTGGTGGCCCCCTGCGTCGTGACATGCGCCATCGAGCCCCTCTTCATCGTGATGTCGATCCTGTACCTGTCCCCCTGCAAGATTCCCCCCGACGCGGAGACGATGTAGAGGTGGGCCATGCCAGGACAGCGCTCGTCGCAGTACAGCGCCCTCTGCGCATGCAGCGGCACCTCCGAAAACTGCTCCCCTATGAAGGTCTTCCCGCCCCCGTCTCTCTGAAAAACCAGCCGGAGCGCGCCCTTCTTCCCGGCCTTTCCCACGGCAAGCTGCCTCACGTCAGAGTCAAAGGCCCTGATGCCCTCTGGAATGCGGGCGGACGCGGAAAAATCCCCGCCGGTCATGTCTTTGCGCCTGGCAAGGCCGCCTTGGGCGGCGCGTCAAACAGCACGTCACGGATGATGTGCCGCGCCACCTCGTCGATTCCCTCGCCGGTCATGCAATTTATGAACAGGAACGGCCTGTCCTTCCTCAGCCGCACGGCGTCGTTTTTCATGACTTCCAGGTCCGCCCCCACGAGCGGGGCCAGGTCGATCTTGTTTATGACCAGGAGGTCGCAGCTTTCGATGCCCAGCCCGCCCTTCCTTGGGTACTTGTCCCCGCCCGCGACGTCGATGATGTACACGAAATAGTCGGCAAGGAGCGGGCTGAACGTGGTCGTGATGTTGTCCCCGCCGCTCTCTATGACTATGAGGTCCAGCTCGGGGTGCCCCCCCTCCATCTCCTCTATCACGGCCATGTTCATCGACGGATCCTCCCTTATGGCGGTATGGGGGCAGCCGCCCGTGGCGAGGCCCACCACCAGATCCTCGGGCAGCAGCCCGCGGTCCGTGGCCAGGTTCTGCCTCATCCTGTCCGCGTCCTCCTTGGAGATCACGTCGTTTGATATGATGCTGACGGCGTACCTTTTTTTTGCGAGGGCCGGGACCACCCGCTCTATCAGCATGCTCTTACCCGATCCCACCGGACCGCCAATGCCCACCCTTGGAATCCTGGCCATCCCTCTCACGTAATGAACATCTTGGAGTCCATCTCCTCGTGCTGCATCTGGCTGATCTCTATCTGCGGCGAAAACTGCCACATGTCCTCGACCGACTTCGCGGCGCTTTCCCTGGCAATCCTCAGCATAAGCGGCTTCAGGCCGTGAATCACCCCCTGGCCCTCGAAATGCTGGATCATCCCAAGGCGCAGCGCCGCGCCCACGGTGCTCACGACAAAGCCGTACATCAGCATGAGCAGGGATCTCTCCCCGGTGATCCCCAGCGCGTTGCAGCACGCTGCGAGAGACACCGGGTAGACTCCCGTGACGCCCCCCTCCTGCATCTCGCCGTAGTACCAGTTCAGGACCCTGTCCCCCCCGTGAAACTCCCTGACGCACCTTGCCATCTGGATTCCTGACCTGGAGGACGCATCCCTGGCCTCCCTGACCGCCCTGGTGGAGCTGCACGCCGCATCTACCTCCCTGATCTTCTCCAAGTCCCCCGACACGCAGTGCGCGTGCGCGTTTGCCAGCGCCACGCAGTCGCAGGGGCCGAGCTGTTGCTCCAGGCAAACCCTGTTGAACTCGGCCAGTTCGGGCGCCGTGGTGACCTTCCCGTCCATGAACAGGCTCTCCAGGCCGCTGGACGTCGCAAACAGCCCGGTCGGAAAAAACGAGTCGGACAGCTGCATCATGTCCAGTTCCCACCCGGGGCTACCCGTGCCCATGCACATCCGCTCCCGCATGCGGGGTGAAAACCACCTCCTCCGTGGACAGCTCCACGTGGCCGGCAATCTCTGAGAACAGCCTGCCAAAAACCTCCAGCTCGGTTCTCGCCTGGATCGGAAAGGACACCACGTCGCCCCTTGCCGAAAACGGCCTGTGCCTGTTCCCGATGACGTGCCCGACCAGCACCATGTGGGACGCCTCGCTGGTCTTCAGTCTGACCGAAATGACCTTCTCCGGGAGCTGCTCTACCACTATGGTCCTCCCGCCGCCCGACAGCACGTCGCCGTGGCGCAGGGACTGGCCCGCCTCCAGGGCGAGGGCCACGTCGGTCCCCCTGTCGGTCCGCCGCCGCATCCTCTTCTTCCCAAGATCCGACCTGGGCACCCGGAGCCGCTCGTAGTCCCCCTCCTCGGGGGGAGCGTACCCCTTGTCATGGAAAACGTTTCCGGAAATCGACGTGACTGTCAGCACGGTAACCGGTGCACCGATCTGGGTTATATCTTGTTGGTCTTTCCCTTTAATTATTAAATACGTCGCCTGGGTAACAGATCCAATGATGCTTACCCCGCGGGAGATGGACAAGCTGCACATTTTTCTGGCCGCGCAGCTTGCCCGGCGGAGGATGGGCCGGGGGCTGAAGCTGAACCACCCGGAGGCGGTGGCGATAATCGCGGACTACATTCTGGAGGGCGCGCGGGACGGAAGGTCGGTGCCCGACCTCATGAGCTCGGGAAAGCGGGTCCTGACAAAGGACGACGTGCTGCCCGAGGTGCCGGAACTGATCCACTCGATACAGGTAGAGGCCACGTTCGACGATGGGACGAAGCTCGTGACCGTGCACGACCCCATAGTGTGAGGCGCATGAAGCCGGGCGAATACATGATATCCGAAGGCGAGATCATCGCCCACCGGGGCAAGGCGACGGTCTCGCTGCAGGTGACCAACACGGGCGACAGGCCGGTGCAGGTCGGATCCCACACGCATTTCTTCGAGGTGAACAAGGCGCTTTCCTTCCAGAGGGAGAGGGCATACGGGTACCACCTCAACATCCCGGCAGGCACCTCGGTGAGGTTCGAGCCTGGAGATTCCCGGGGAGTGGAGCTGACAGAATACGGCGGGCGGAGGGCCGTCTTTGGCTTCAGCGGCCTGGTCAACGGGAGCCTGGACGAGAAAAGGGGCGACGCGATCTGCAAGGCCAGGGAGAGGGGATTCAAGGGGGTCTCTGAGTGACGCTGGCCATCCCTAGGAGCAGGTACGTGGATCTCTTCGGCCCGACCGCGGGCGACCGGGTGAGGCTCGGAGACACAGACCTGATCGTCGAGGTAGAAAGGGACCTGATCAAGTACGGCGACGAGACCGTCTTCGGCGGCGGAAAGAGCGCCCGGGACGGCATGGGCCAGGCAAGCGGCGTCACCAGGGAGGGATCGCTGGATCTGGTGATAACAAACGCGATAATCATGGATCCCGTGCTGGGGATAGTAAAGGGCGACATCGGGATCAAGGACGGAAGGATAGCCGGGATCGGCAATTCGGGCAACCCCAACATCATGGACGGCGTCGACCTGGTCATCTCGTCCAACACCGAGATCATCGCGGGGGAGCACACCATCTGCACCCCGGGGACCATAGACACCCACATCCATTTCATCTCCCCGCAGCAGGCCGTCGAGGCGATCTGCAACGGGACGACCACCATGATCGGGGGCGGCACCGGGCCGGCCGACGGGACAAACGCGACGACCTGCACGCCCGGGGCCTGGAACATCCACAGGATGATCGAGGCGGCCGAGGAGTTCCCCCTCAACTTTGGCTTCCTGTGCAAGGGAAACGATTCCCTGGAACCGGCCCTGCTGGAACAGGTCGAGGCGGGCGCATGCGGCCTGAAACTGCACGAGGACTGGGGATCCACCCCCGCGGCGATCGACTCTGCCCTGCGCGTGGCCGAAAAGACCGACACCCAGGTGGCAATCCACACCGACACGCTGAACGAGTGCGGCTTTGTAGACGACACGATCGAGGCGATCGCCGGCAGGACCATACACACCTACCACACGGAGGGCGCGGGCGGCGGGCACGCGCCGGACATCATGAAGGTGGTCGCAGAGAGCAACGTGCTCCCGTCCTCCACGAACCCCACCAGGCCGTTCACGGTAAACACCCTGGCAGAGCACCTTGACATGATGATGGTGTGCCACCACCTCAACCCTTCGGTGCCCGAGGACGTATCGTTTGCCGAATCGAGGATCCGGGGCGAAACCATAGCGGCAGAGGACGTCCTGCATGACATCGGCGCCATAAGCATGATGTCCTCTGACAGCCAGGCCATGGGGCGCGTGGGCGAGGTCACGACCAGAAACTGGCAGACTGCCGACAAAATGAAGAAGATGACCGGGGCTCTGCCCGGGGAGGCCGGCAGCAACGACAACCTGAGGGTCAAGCGGTACCTGGCAAAAATCACCATAAACCCGGCGATAACCCACGGGATATCGGAGTATGTCGGGTCCATGGAGCCCGGAAAACTTGCGGACATCGTGGTCTGGACCCCGCAGTTCTTCGGCATAAGGCCCAAGCTCGTCATCAAGGGCGGGCTCATCGCGTATTCCCTGATGGGCGATCCAAACGCGTCTATACCCACCACGGAGCCCGTATACTACAGGCCGATGTTTGGCGCGATGGGAAACGCAAAACACTCCACCTCCCTGACGTTTACCTCGGGGCTGGCACTCGAGAAGGGCCTGGAGTCCGCGCTGAACGTAAGGAAGAGGCTGGTCCCGGTCAAGGGCTGCCGCACCATAGGCAAGAAGGACATGGTGCACAACGACCTGATGCCAAACGTGGAGATCAACCCCGAGACGTACGAGGTGCGGGTCGACGGAAACACGGCAACCGTAAACCCGTCAGACAGGCTTTCGCTCTCCAGGCTCTACAGCCTGTACTGACCGCCTCTAGTCGACATCGACTATTCCGCGGCCGGCGCCTGGTATATAAAGAAAATAACACCTTGAACTGCTAAGTAATCCGGGCCCAGCTTACCTTCGTGAATCGCGGATTCGTCGCCATCATCCCGATCTTGGTCATTGTTGCCGTTGCCGGTTCTCCCCAGGCCGTCTTCGGCGCCGGCGCCATCTCAGAAGGCTTTACCATAGGTGATGTGCTTGACGAGCAGTGGGGCTGGTTCATAGTAGTCGGACTCGGAGCCGTCTTTGCCATCGTAATCACCCTTGAGACCAAGGTTGAGGAGAAATATCTGGGCGTCTCCCAAACTTCCGAGTGGTTCAACACCGCAGGAAGGGTCATCAAGACGGGCCTGACTGCCGCGGCAATCGTCTCGGCATGGACGTGGGCCGCAACCCTGCTGCAGTCCTCCACCGTGGCGTACCAGTACGGGATAAGCGGACCGTTCTGGTACGCGGCTGGAGCGTCCATCCAGGTGCTGCTGTTCGGGATACTGGCCATAGAGCTCAAGAGAAAGGCCCCAAACGCGCACACGTTCCTAGAAATCATACGAGCAAGATACGGTGACGGCGCCCACCGCGTCTTCTTGGTTTTTGCGCTGATGACCAACATGATCGTGACTGCCATGCTCCTCCTGGGAGGGGCGGCGGTTGTCAACGGGCTGACCGGAATGGACATCTCCCTTGCGGCGTTCCTCATACCGATAGGCGTGATGATATACACCCTCGTCGGGGGGCTGAAGGCCACGTTCGTCGCCGACTATATGCACACCATAATAATCTTCATAGTGATCCTGACGTTCGTGGCCACGGTCTACTTTGTAAGCCCGGTCACGGGGGGGATCGAGGGGATGTTTGACAAGCTCACGGAGGCCGCCAGGCTCAACCCCGTCGAAGGAAACGCGATGGGCGCGTACCTGACCATGGCCTCCCTCGGAGGCCTCATATTCGGCATAATCAACATCGTCGGGAACTTTGGAACGGTGTTCGTAGACCAGGCGTACTGGCAGAGGGCCATAGCGGCCCAGCCCACCTCCACCGTCAAAGGCTTCCTGCTGGGCGGCGCGTGCTGGTTCGCGATCCCCTTCACGCTGGCCACCACCATGGGGCTCACCGCGGTGGCGCTTGGCGTTGACCTGACCCCGGAGCAGGTCCAGCTGGGGCTGACCGTGCCGGCGGCGGCGTCGGTCCTCATGGGCGAGGTGGGCGCGGTGATGGTGCTTACCATGCTTTTCATGGCGGTGACTTCTGCAGGATCGGCCGAACTGATCGCGGTGTCGTCGCTTATAACGTATGACGTGTACCGGACGTACAAGAACCCGCAGGCGTCAGGCAAGAAGCTGCTGAAGGTCTCCAGGGCGACCATCGTAGGGTTTGGAATAGGGATGGGCGGCCTGGCCGTGGTGCTGTTGAGCATGGGGCTGAGCCTGGGATTCGTCTACCTGGCGATGGGGGTCCTCATCGGATCGGCGGTAATCCCCATAGCCCTGACCATAACGTGGAAGCGGACCAACAAGTACGCCGCCACGATCGGCGCCATAGCCGGGCTGTTCGTCGCGCTGGGAACGTGGGTGGGAGTCGCCGCCTCCCTGCCCGAGCACGGCGGGGTGGTCTCCCTTGCGAGCCTCGGGAACAACTATTCCATGCTGTTTGGCAACATCGCAGGAATCCTCACGGGCGGCGCCATAGCCGGACTGGGAAGCCTGGCTACGAGGACCAAGTTTGACTGGGAGGAGATGAAACAAAAGATCAAGCTCGTCGACCTGAGCGAGGAGGACGCGCGCAAGCTCGACGCCGACGAGGCCACCCTCAAGAAGGCCTTCAGGTTCAGCCTCAAGGGCGGCGGCCTGATGACGCTCGTCCTGATAATAGCGTGGCCCATGCCGCTGTTCTTTGCAGGATACGTGTTTGACATCAACTTCTACTCGCTGTGGGTGGGGATATCCATAGTGTGGGTGAGCGCCGCGACGTTCTTCATCGTGGGCCTGCCGATAATCGAGGCAAGGCACGGGATTGCCAAAGTCGTGCGGGGCAACGCGCCGGAGCAGGATTCCGGAGGGGACGCCAAATGACCCACTGCAGCGGGTGCGGAATAACGCTGGGCTGGAAAAAGTACAAGTTCCAGAGGATGTGGCGCATTCCGGGGTACTACTGCAAGCCGTGCATGCTGGATCTCGGACAGGACTTTGACAAGTACGGGAGAATCACGTTGCCCACTAGAAAGTGCGACCTCTGCGACGTCGACTATTACTTCCTAAAGCCGTACAACAGGGGCCCCAAACACCGCAACTACTGCCACGTGTGCCACGAGGCCGCAACCAACGGCGTCATACCAACCTCCAAGGACCTGCCGCAGCCGCCCAAGAAACTCCCGCTCGTCATGATGATCTTCGCCGGCCTCGGGGGCTTCATGATGCTCGCGGGGCTGGCATTCACGATGATGTCCACGGGGAGCGACGCCAGCATCACGAACATCCTGTTTGGCGCGATAACCACGGCCCTCGGGTTCGTCCTGATCAGAAAGACGCTGAAATCCCGCTCCATGCTGCTGGGAAAAAAAAACGTGGCGCCGACTGAAGCCGCGAGGTAGCCGGGGGGCCCGGTCACCGCCCGCCGCCGTGATCCTGCCGGCCCGCGCCATCTGCGGGCGGGTTCAGGTACTTTACGCCCTGCCCGCCATCGATCTGGTAGCCTGCCCCCCGCCAGAAGCCCTCGTTCTGGACGTCCCTGACCCACAGCTTGACAAACCCGTTGCGCCCCAGCTCCCCCTCCATGTGCCCCAGGAGAATCCCTGCTCTCCCCTGCCCCTCCCTTGAAACCTGTATGGAGACCACGGTGGGCTCGTACTCGCCCATCTCCGGGTTGAAGTAGTCCACCAGCGCCCTTCCTATGAGGGACTCGCCCTCGTACAGCAAAAAAACCGAGAGGGGGACCCCCCGGTCCGGCGACTCCACGATCCCGGACGCCGTCCTCACGGACACCCGCCCGGACACGACCTCCTCCTTCTCGACGTGCGGCACCCTGCCGACAATGTGTCGAAAGTACCCGAAACTGTCCCTTAAAATCCCGGCAATGTCGTCGCACAGCTGCAGGGACGCGTTTGCCACCAGCCACACGTAGTGCGAGTCTATGGTGCCAGCCCTCCGCCCCCCGCTGAAGATCATCGCGCTCAGCACCGTCCCGTCCTTGAGCGAGGACCTGACGGCGTACCCCCTCTCCTTGAGCGACTCTGCCAGCGAGTTTAGCACCTGGTCGGAGTACTGCGAGTGCACCGAAAATATCATGGTTGCCACCCCGGGGTCGACCAGCATCTCGTCGCGCGAAAAGACTCTCCCGTCCACCAGGAACCTCGGCTCCACAGCACGGCTGTGGGCCGGGCGGCATAAAACGGTATTGGGCTCACAGGAAGCCGGGGAAGCCGGGAACGACGATGCCGGCGATTACGTCCAGCCCTATGGCCCCGGTGACGGCGCCGGCCAGAACCCGCACCCACTTCCCCATCCCCGCAAACCTGCCCGAAATGAGGAACGTGGAGGACAGCGCCCCGGCCACCGCCATCATGCCGATCACCGAGCCCAGCCCGAACACCAGGACGAACGCCAGCACCTCCGAGATGTCGCTCAGCGCCACCACGCCCACCGCGATCAGGCTCCCGCTCCCGGCCAGGCCGTTGAGGCACCCTATTAGGTAGGACTTGTGGGTGTGCGAGTGGCCCCTGCCGTGCTCGTGCGGGTGCGTGTGGACGATGCCGCCCTCGTGCGCGTGGGGATGCTCGTGTCGCACCCGGAATGCCTTCCTTCTGCCGCACATGGATATTCCCAGGGCGACCAGCACCGCCCCGACCGCAATCTCAAGCCCGTCAAACGCCATGGCCGGGATGCCCAGCGCAAACACGAACACCAGGGCGCTGACGAGGAGGATCGTGGACATGTGGCCAAACCCCCAGAACGCGCCCAAGAGGGAGTTCCTGAGGGCCGCCGCCCAGGTTCCCCCGAAGGGCCCGGCCGGATCTTTCTTCCCGCCGCCCCGCACCTGCGTCAGCATGGCAGCCACGTGATCCGGCTCGAAGGCATGCAGCAAGCCCACCAAAAACCCCGCAGACAGCAGCAGGCCGCCTCCCAGCTGCGCGAGCGACTCCCCCACTACCATGCGCCGCCTCCGTCCAGCGGGCTTTCGCCGTGGGTGGCAGGTATGGGGCGGCTCAGGGAGACGGTGAACCTCTCGCCTGCCATGACAACCTCGAAGTCCAGCCCCTGCAGCATCTCCGGGACCCCGATCATGACCTGCCCGGGCGACAGGATCGACGCCGCCTCCCTCCCGATCCGCCCCCCGTCCTTTCCCTCCCTGAGCGACGAGACGACGAACGCAGAGAACAGCAGCAGCGCGTCGTTGACGTTGATCCTCTGCCGCCGGCCCAGCATGCATCCCACCCTATCGCAGGCCGCAAGGAAGGCCGCGTCGTCGGGCCCGTCGAACTGGAAGTTCTTCGTGTACGGCATGACGTCGGGCTCGCCCCTGACGGTGATCGTGATCCGCATCAGTCTCTCTTTGGGATTTCCGCCCTCGGGCCGCCGAAACTGTACGTGTGCCCGGTGCCCCTGTAGTCGTGCGGCCTGACCGGGCTCCCGCCGTCCAGCCCCCGTTTCGTGAGGGACAGCCCCGCCAGCAGCTCCACGACGAGCCTTTGCCCCAGCCCCGACGTTATGCCCCCGTTGTACGAGCTGTTGTCGCTTACGTCGTAAGCCGGAGAAACCTCGACGAGGTCCATCGCGAACCTGTCCGGGTCGAACGACTTGGACAGCAGCCGGATCATCCTGATTCCCTCCCTGGAAGTGAGGCCGTTGGGCTCCGGCTCCCCGGTACCGGGCGCGTATGCCGGGTCGAAGGAGTCTATGTCCCAGCTCAGGTACACCGCGTCGGTGCCGTCGTTTGCCCTGTCCGCGATCTCCTTTGCGATGTAGTCGATCCCCAGCTCCTCCACGTCCAGCATGGTGAACCACTGGAAGTCCTGGTCTGCCATCCACTTGTACAGGTCCGGCCCGGGCCAGTACCCCCTAGGCCCCACGAGGGAGTAGTTCTTCCCCTTCAGGCAGCCCATCTCCATTATCCGCCGGATGTGCGCCCCGTGGTCGTACTTGTAGCCGGTCAGGCCCTGCGGGGCGCAGTCCGCGTGGGTGTCGAAATGGATCATCCCTATGTTCTTGTATTTCTTGGCAAAAGCCCGCACGTTGGCGTACGTGATGGAGTGGTCGCCCCCCAGCATGACCGGGATCCCGTCCTGCTCGAGGACCTCCTTGACCTTCACCGTCATCCTCTTGTGCGACTCTATCACGTCCCCGGGGGATACCTGCACGTCCCCGTAGTCCACCGTCTTGAATGTGCCAAACGGGTCTGCCCCCGTCTCTATGTTGAACCTCTCGTACGGGGGGGACGGGATGGTGGATGCCGCCCTGATCGCGCGCGGCCCGTACCTTGCGCCGGGGCGGATCGTGGTCCCAAAGTCGAACGGCTCTCCGATTATCGCAACGTCGGGCTTGACCTCCTTGAGTTCCTCGCTAGACTTTACCCAGGGAAGGTGGAGAAAGGTGTTGATTCCGACAAATGGCGCCACGTCGGCACCCCTGTAGTCGTCGCCGTAGAACTCCATCCCCATGATGATCCAGCGTTTCTACCAGATTTCTATAAATAAACATTCTAGGTAAAGTACGTTTGGGGAGGGGGCCGGCCCGGGGAGACGATCTGATTATAAGCGGAATCCCCCGCATGCTACACTGTGTTTTCCAAGGCCAGGAACGAGTGGAGCATGATCAACAAGGGGCTGTACTGGGAGCGCTACGGCGAGTTCGGCAGGGCGGCCCGGTGTTTCGGCAAGGCGCTGAGGATAGACCCGCACAACGTCGTGGCAAACCTGCACATGGGAACGTCCCTGTACCGCGCAAGCAGGTTCGCCGACGCGCTGGCGTGCTTTGACCGGATCCTCGCCGACGATCCAAAAAACATCGACGCCTCGCACAACAGGGGGCTCTGCCTGGAAAAGCTGGGCAGGTACCCGGAGGCCATCTCGTCCTTCCGCCGCGCGCTCGAGGCGGATCCCGGCTGCCTCGACTCAAAGACGTACATGGCGGCATGCGAGAGCGGCCTGGGCAGGCACGGCGACGCCATCGCCCTGCTGGACGACGTGCTGGGAAAGGATCCGAGGAACTCCGCGGCCCTGTACAACAAAAGCACGGTCCTCGGGCGAATGGGCAGGCAGTCCGAGTCCATATTCCACCTGAACCTGGCGCTGGGGGAGGACTCGAGGCAGTCGGGGATCTGCCATGGCAAGGGCAGGCTGCTCGCCTCCAGGGGGCGCCACGAGGAGGCGATAAAGTGGTACTCCAAGGCCCTCGAGTACGACCCAAAGAACCTGGACGCGCTGGTCGCGAAGGGCTGGACGCTGGATCTGGCCGGGTTTTCCCCAAAGGACGTCTTTGCGTTCTTTGACAGGGCGCTCGAGATCGACCCGGAGTTCACCGAAGCCTGGCTGAACAAGGGCTTCGTCCTGGACCGGACGGGGCTGTTCAAGAAGGCAGTCGGGTGCTTCGAGAGCGTCCTGGAATACGACCCCCGGAACGTCCGGGCGCTGTACAGCAAGGGGGTGTCGCTGTTCTCCCTCAAGCAGCACAGCGCGGCGATCTTTTTCTGCGGCGAGGCCATACGGCTCGATCCGTCCAACGTCAAGGCGCTGTGCAGCATGGTGTGGGTCCTGGAACACAAAAAAAACTACGCCGACGCCCTAAAGTACTGCGACAGGGCGCTCGAGATCGACCCGGACTACGCCTACGCGGTCAGCTACAGGGGAAAGATCCTGCTGTCCATGAAAAGGTATGACGAGGCCCTGGAATGCTACGACACGGCCCTGAAGCTGGATCCCAAAAACCAGACTGCGATCTACCACAAGGAAAAGGTGCTGGAACAGATGAGGAAGAGGGACCGGGGGAGCCCCGCCAAAACCTGATCCCAGCGGGAAATTCGTACTGTACGCCTGGGACGGGCGGGGCCAAAGCCATGCTGCAAAATTCTTATATCGTACGACCTTTTGTTCCATCTATGGTAAGGGTCTCGACGCCTGAGGACATAAGGAGGGAATCCATGCGGGTGGTCAGCTCGCTGTACGGCGAGGTGTCGGACTTCCGCGTCAACGAAACATTCCAGATGCCCGAGAAGGGGCCGAGAGAGGCGTGGGACGTCCAGGTAAACTTCATGCTGAACGGCCTCAAGTACACGGTGGATCTTGAGATACAGGAAAGCGACGGCCAGGTGACCAACGCGCGGCTGATAGACACCATGACCCCGCTCTAGTCCCGGGGCCGCCGCGCTCCTAGACTGTCAGCAGCTCCCTTGCGGCCTTGATCTTTTGGAGCAGCTCGTTGATGTAATGGTCGGCAAACCTCTCAAACGGCACCCGTCCCGCGCCGTTTTTCGAGCGCCGGCAGTGCTTCTGGTACTCTTTTTGGAGCCAGCCAAAATCCGACTCCTTGAGCCTGATGACGTTTTGCTGCGAGTCAAACTTGGACTCGAAGAGGTTCGCAAGGAAGTAAGCCACGAAATGGGCAAAAGCGCTGATCCGGTACTTCGCCCTGTACTCCTCGCCCAGCCTGCGGTGGTTTTCCTCGAGCCACCCCTTCACGTCGGAACGGACGGTGAGCGTGCTGTACCTTCCGGCCAGGTCCACGGTGGTCCTGCGGGATTCCACCGTGTATCTCCCCAGCTGCACCTCGTTCATCAGAATTATCAGCGTGCTCGGCAGGAACATGCCCGGGTAGAACGTGTCCGTCACGCTCTCCAAGCGCGCCAAGACGCTTGGCTTCAGGCCAATGGTGGAATAGCCTTTGCCGGGCATGGTTTGCTAGTGCCGCTATGGGTTATATCGTTTGTGAAAGGGAGCGGGATCATTTTTTCAGATCCTTGATTATCCTGAACACTATCCACACCGCCGCAATCACGATGGTGCCCACCCCCAGCCCGCTGAGAAAGGGATCGCCGCCCTGCTCCACGTGGATCAGCCCGAAACCCAAGATTATCAGGATTACCGCGAGCGCGAACTGCTTGTCCATGGACTCCGATCAGGAATTCAGGTTAAAAGTCTGCCAGGCGCCCCGGGTTCCGGATCGCGCCCCCCGCCGGGCCGGAGATCTGGCGGCCTTGGTGTAATGTTTTGGATTTTTGGCGGCCATTCTTGTAAAAATCCATATAACCTGTACTATACGCATTATTTTTTATTCATAAAACGTACTTTACTTAAAAATTTCAATATTTAAATAATTTTTTGCCCAAGCTTACCTGTGGCCGCCTTTGGGGATTTTGGAATTGCGATAGCAGCCTTCATCGTGCTGACTCTGGTAGTCGGCATACTGACGGGCAAGCTGGTGAAGCAGAGCGGAAGGCGCCTCATCGTGGCGGGAAAGAGCCTGCCGCTTGCGATGGTCGGCACGATGCTGGCCGCCCAGGCAGTCGACGGAAACTCCACGCTCGGAAACGTGGCGCTAGTGTTCGAATTCGGGTTCTGGGCCGGGGCCGTGGTGCCAATCGGCCTGGGGGTCTGCCTGCTGATCACCGCAGCGTTCTACGCCAAACCGCTCAACAAGATGATGATGATCACCCTGCCCGACTTTTACTTTAGGAGGTACGGGAACGGCGCCGAAGGGATCTCCGGCGTGCTGATGATAATAAGCTTCATAGTGCTGGTTGCCGGCAACCTGGCGGCCAGCGGGTTCATCCTGGAGACGGTGTTTGGGATCGACTATTTCTGGGGAATCCTGATCTCCGCGCTGGTGGTGGTGGCGTACACCGTGGCGGGGGGGCTTTTTGCGTCTGCCTATACCAACCTGTTCCAGGTCTACCTCGCCATCGGGGCTTTCTGGGTGGGGTTCCTGTTCTTCGCGGGCGGGTTCTCCGGCGCCCCGTGGGACGTGATATACAACAGCGCCCCGCCGGAATACCTGGACCTGTCGGGCCTGTACGACATCGGCAACGGGGCGCTGATCAACTGGGGCGCGATACTTGCCCTGGGACTCGGGGACATCATTGCGCTCGACTTTATGGAAAGGGTCTTCGCGGCAAAGAACCCCAAGACCGCCAGGAGGGGGGCGTTCATGGGCGGCGCGCTGACGCTGTTCACGGTGGTCCCCACCAGCATGCTGGGAATAGTGGCCCTGTACTACCTCCCGGCAGACACGCTTCCTGACTTCGCCCTGCCCCTGCTGGCCACCGAACACCTCCCGTTCGCCATAGGCGCCGCCATACTGATGGGGGTCATAGGGGCGTCCATGTCCACCGCCAGCGGGGGCCTGCTGGCCATATCGAGCGTCGTGTCCAGAAACCTGGTCACCAGGATCATACGTAGGCGCTGGCTGGGAAAGCCAGGCACCGACGACAGGAAGCTGCTCTTCATGACGCGAGTAGTCATAGTGCCGATGATGGTGGCCGGGACGACCCTGGGCTACTTTGTTCCGGCGCCCGGCGTTTACCTGGTTTTGGCGTTTGACATCATGTTCGCGGGGGCGTTTGCCCCCCTGACCTTCGGCCTGTTTTGGAAAAAGGCGAACATGCCGGCGGCGATAGCGTCGCTGCTGGTGGGATCGTCCCTGAGGCTGTCGTTCTTTTTCACCATGCCGGAGGAATGGGCGGGGCTGGACACGATGATCCCTCCGGTCGTCTCCTTCGTCGTATTCATTGGGGTGGCCCTCGCCACCCAGGGCAGGTACCCCGGAAAGGCGCGGCACGACGTCAGGGACTACGTCCCGCCGGAGGAGGACATCATCATCGGCGAGGACCTCAAGCACTTCAAGGGCGATTTTATGAGCTCCGGGTTCGACGTGAGCGCTGACCGGCCAGAAGGCAAGACATGACCCCGTCCGGGCCCCGGGCGGCACGGGTTCCGGGCGCCGCCCGTGGCAATACTTAAAAATTTCAACAAGGGAGCATCAGGATGAAATACCCCGATCTGATCAACCCGGAAATCTCGCGGATCGGCGTCCAAGAGTCACAGATGTATAACATAGTCGCCGGGCAGCTGGTGACCGAAATCGTCAAGACGTCATTTGGCCCGCGAGGAATGGAGAAGGTGTACATCGACATCCTCGGAGAGGCCACGGTCACCAAGCACGGCGGGGCCTTCCTGAGGAAGATAGACGTCGACCACCCTGCAGCAAAGACGGTGGTCGAGGCCGTCAACGCCGTGGACACGCACGTGGGCGACGGCACCGTCACAGCGGCGGTGCTGATCGGGGCTCTGCTCAAGCGGTCCCGGGCCCTGCTGGGGATGGGGGTCCCGACGGCCGCAGTCATCCGGGGCTTTGAGGTGGGCCTGGACTTTGCACTGGAGGCCCTGGAGGGGATGAAGATCAAGTCGGACCACGCAGACAGGCGGATGATGGCGAGGGTGCTTGACTCCTGCCTGGAAGGAAAGGCGATCTTCGACTCCCTGCACGAAGACTCGCAAATCAGCAAGATGATAATCGACGCCGTATGCAGCGTGACTGACTTTGCCAAACGGAAGACGGACGTGGACAGCATCAAGATCGAGGAAAAACAGGGCAACTCGTCAGACATCCGGCTCGTGATGGGCACCGTGGTGGACAAGACCATAGACAGCCCCGCAATGCCAGTCGCGCTGGAGAACGCCAGGATCCTCCTGCTAAACGACCCGCTTGAGACCATGCGCACGAAGACGGAGTCGGAGATAGAGGTGTCCTCCCCCGGCCAGATGGGACAATTCCTGAAGCAGGAGGGCGCCGACGTCCTCTCCCTGGCCAAGAAGATCGTGGACTCTGGCGCAAAGGTGGTCGTGTCCCGAAAGGGAATCGGCGACCTCGCGCAGGAATACCTCGCAAGGGCCGGGATAATCTCCGTCCGCAGGGCAAAATACAACGATCTCTGGTGGCTGGAAAAGTCCACCGGGGCCAAGACGTGCATGGATGTCGAGAGGATCTCCGACGGCGAGCTGGGCTTTGCCTCGTCGGTGTATGAGCAGGACGTCGGGGGGGACCGGATGCTGTTCGTTGAGGCGAGGCAGCCCAGGTCCGTGACGCTCCTGCTGCGCTCCGTCTCCAAAAGCTACCTGGACGAATTCCACCGCACCGCAAAAAACGGGATCTTTGCGCTGAGGAACTTCATCGAGGATCCCCACATCGTCTTCGGGGGCGGCGCGTGCGAGGCGGCGTTGGCGCAGAAGGTCAGGGAGCGCTCCGGGTTCGTGGAGGGGAGGGAGCAACTTGCGGTGCGGGGGCTTGCCGACGCGCTAGAAGAGATACCGCTGACCCTGGCCAGGAACGTGGGGATGAACGCGCTGGACGTGCTGCCGCAGCTAAGGGCAAGGGCGGCAGGGGCCAGGAATGCGCGGTGGTACGGGATCGACTCGCGTGCGAGGAGGGTCGGGGACATGCGTTCCGCAGGAATAGTCGACACCGCGGCAGTCAAGGAGCAGGTGTTGAAGACCGCAGTCGAGGTGACCAACATGATCCTGAACGTGGACGACGTCTTCGTGAAGGACCTGATCGACAACACGCACTGCCACATAGACGGGACGGTCCATGCCCACAAGGATCCCGGAAGGAACCACAACCACTGGGAACAGGAGGGGCTGGAGCAGCGCCAGATGCACCACTACTACTGACTGCGGGAGCCGGCCGCGGGCGATCATGCCTGCCCGGGGGCGCCGCGTTCCGTCCTGTCGCCCTCCCGCGGGACGCGCTGCCCGCAGCGGCTATTTTTTCAGCGTCTTTTCGACGTTCATGTTAAGCACTATCTCCGAGATGTCGCTGGCGTACTCGGAGACGCGCCTTATGTTCTCGGTCATCCTCCTGACCCTGTACACCTCCTCGTCGTCCTTACGCGATTTCAGCGCGTCCCTTATCCTCTTCTCGAACTTTACTATCTGCTCGGTCTCCACGATCGTCCTTTCTGCCTGGGAATAGTCCTCCTTGAACAGTGCCAGGCACGCGTCGTCGAGCATGGACAGGCAGAACCGGTTCATCTCCTCGATCTTCTCCAGGATGTCCCTCTTTATCGGCTTTTTGAACTCCAGTATGTCGCTTGCGACAAAGGCCGCGTGGTCACCCGTCCTCTCGATGTTCTTGACGATCAGCCTGTAGCCCAGGCAGTTCCTGGCGTTCCTGAACCCCATCTCCTTCAGCATGTGCTCGTTCTGGATGGCGATCTTCAGCTGCCGGATGATGTAGAACCCGAACCTGTCCACCTCGTCGTCGGTGTTGATCACCTCCCGGGCCAGGTCCTGGTTGCCTTCCTTTACGGCCAGTATCGCGTCGCTTGCCATGGACTCTGCCAGGTGGATCATCCTCTTGAAGGCCCCGTCCACAGAGATCTCCAGCAGGTTTACGAGGACCTGTACCGTGATCCCGCCACTGGAGTCCGATATTATCTCGGAGCCCATCAGCATCCTCTTCACCGCCTCCTTGACCGTGTTCCTCTGGTTGGGGCTCAGCCTCCCCTTCTTTGGCTTTACGTTGATGGTCTTGAACCCCAGGAAGTACAGGGAGATCAGCTTCCGGATGATCGACGAGGGCTCCTCCTCCGCATTGATCTCTATGGTGGCGTCCTCCTTCTTCTGGGACCTGGCCTCGAACTTTGGCGGAAAGAGCTCCAGGGTGGAGGCCCCCTTCCTGACCATCTTCACGTGGTCCCCCTGCTTCAGGTTGAGCTCCGTAACCCACTGTTTTGGCAGCGAGACTATATAGGAAGACTTGCCGGTAAACTGGATCTTCCTGGTCTCCTCTCTCTCTTCCATGCGCTACATGGCAAACCCCAGTCTATATAGTTTGATTTTTAAAATATATTGCTTCATTGGACTAATATTCGGACAGGCCCACACAAAGCCGTGGATCCAGTCCTGAAACTAAGGCACACGGTGGACGCGCTGTTCGGCGCCGGGGTATCGCGCCGCCTCCCAAGGGACGTCGAGTTTACCTTTTCCAGGAAGACGGGGAGGATAAGGACCGTGGCCCACCAGGGCAGGCTGCTCTGCACGCTGAGGATAGACGGGGGCCTGGCAATCACCCCGTACTGCGCCAGCCTGCTGCTAAAGAGCAGGAGGTTCAGGGAAAACTGCATCGAGGTGAACGACGACGCCGCCCCGTTCGTGGAGCGCGGGAGATCGGTCTTTTGCAAGCACGTGGCATGGTGCGGAAAGAACGTCCGCATCGGAGACGACGTCCCGGTGCTGTTCGACGGCAGGGTGATTGCGGTCGGCAGGGCAGTCCTGTCGTCCGAGATGGTGCGGGATTTCCAGAGGGGGGTCGCAGTGCGCGTCAGGGATAGCTTAAAAAGTTCCGGCGGTGAACCAAAGGCATGATGCGCGGCGGGAACAGGGAGATGCGGCGGATGATGGGCAGGATGGGCCTAGAAATGAACGACGTCCCAAACGTCCAGGAGGTGGTCATCAAGACCGACAAGAAGGAGATAATCCTCTCGAAACCGTCGGTGACCGAGATGAAATCCAAGGAAAACTCGATTTTTACGGTCACAGCCGACAGCTATGAGGAGGTCGAACTGGAGTCCCAGATCTTCTCCGAGGAGGACATCCAGCTGGTCAGCCTGCAGGCCGGCGTCAGCGCGGAGAAGGCGAGGCAGGCGCTCGAGGACGCAAAGGGCGATCTGGCACAGGCGATCATGAGCCTGACCACGGGATAGCGCCCGCGCCGCGGCAGGGAGCCGGCTTCCCGGCGCGGCCCAAAAGCTGGCAGGAGCCGCGGCGGCGACACGCAGGCGGTGGGGCCAAACCGAGGCCCGTGGGACGGCCCCAGTAGTTGAAAATGTACCCCCGCGGGGCACCGGCCAGCATGTTTTGACACGATCCGTGAACGTTTTGGACAGAAAAACCAATGGATCAGGCGCCCCTGTCATCCATCGTGTACCACCAAAACGAACCACGGGGGCGCCGGCTTGAGGTGGTGGGCAAGGCGTTTAAAACGTTGCCACGGCTGCTTGGGAAGGCGGGCATCAGGTTCTCGGGCCGGCACAACGCCGCGTGCGGCATGGCCGACTTCGTGCGCGTGTTGGTACCGGTGTGCAGGGACCGCTCGTGCGCGTCGGGCGCCACCGGGGCGCTCGCCGTGCGCCACGGGCCCCGCCGCGTGCCGTCGTCGGCGTGGTTCCTGTCCAGGATAGGGGGGGCGTGCCGGGATCCCGGCACCATGGAGGGCAGGTGCAGGGACGCCCTGCGCTCCACGGTGCGCGGGGCCCGTCGCGCCGGGATCATCAGGGGGGCGTCCCACGCCGTGGCCCTGGACTATCACCTGATACCCAGGTATGACAGGAACCCCGCCACCAGGGGGGAGCAGCTGGTGCGCGCGAGGCACAGGAACGGGACGTCGCGCTTCGAGGGGTACGCCACCGCCCAGATGGTGGACGGGCCGGGGCTGAACCTGGCGTGCAGGCCCAAGAAGGGGAGCACGGGGGCCGAGACCGTGCGTGAACTGCTGCGTGACTGCGCTGGCGCGGGCGTCCGCCCGGGGCTGGTCCTGCTGGACCGGGGCTTCTTCTCGGCAGGGGTCGTCGGGGAGCTGTCCAGATCGGGCCACAGGTTCATCATGCCCGCGTCGCGGACGGCCGGCGTGAAGAGGGCCGTGGGGGAGCACGCGCGCGGGGAGAGGGATGCGGCGTCCCCGCACGTCCTGACGCCCCAGGACAGGAGCAAGAGGGAGCCGTTCACCCTGGTGATAGTCCCGAAGAAGGAGGGCGAGGACGGGTGGGACTCGGAGGACGCGCAGGAGAGGTACCTGGCGTACGCCACCAACGCCGGCGCCGGCAGGGCGGTCCGAGCCGCCGACGTCCCCGACGAGTACAGGAAGAGGTGGGGGACAGGGACGGGGCACGGGGACGCCGAGAAGGCCAGGCCCAGGACCACCGGCACGAACCCCTCAGTCAGGACGTTCATGTTCTTCATGGCGCTGGTCATGCACGACCCGTGGATGATCTCGGTGGAATGGTCCGCCGGGTGGTACGGGAGGCGCGACACCGCCCCGGTCCGGCTGGCGATCATGCTGGAGTACGTGGCGAGGCTGGCCGCGTGCGCGGCGTATGGCGGCCGGGCCTGGCCCAACCAGGCGTCTGCCGGCTAGTACATTTTCAAGTACTGGGCCCGGGGAACCGCGGCTTTCCCGCGCTTGCGCGCACCTGCAACCCGCGCGCAGGGACTGCCGGCGCGGACGGGGGCGCCGGCATGCCGTGCAATGGATGCGGATCCCGCGCTGGCGCGGCCGGCGGACTGAATGGTTTAAGTACGGGATTCGATCCAAGTGTTTCATGAGCAGCGTCGCAGAGTCCAAGGTGTCGGGCATCATCAAGTCCCTGGGCGAATTGGAGGAGGATCTCGACTCGCTGAACGGCAAGGTCGAGGACATGAAAAGGCAGATGTACCTCAAGACGACCAGCAAGATAGACTCCATGCTTGAAAAGACGAGGGACATGGCCACAAAGGAGGCCGAGGCCATAATCGACGCCGCAAAGGAACAGGCGACTGCCGAATCGGCAAAGATAGAGGAGGAGGGCCAGTCAAAACTGGCCGAGATCCAGTCCAGCATCGACGCGAATTTTGATAAAGCGGTAAGCCACGTCGTGTTAACTGTTTTGAAGCCATAAACCTAAATCGTACGCCTTGCCTAGTTAACCCATAGACCCGCTACGGAACATACGCATAGGAATCGCCACCACGCACGGCAGGCCCTACTACAGGTTCTCCACCTGCCTGAAGGCGCTGAACCTGCCATTCGACGCGATACTCCCGCAGGAGATTCCGGCCTACCGCGGCCACCTGGTGCTGACCACCAGGCTCGAGGCCCACGACGAGTGCGGAAAGCCCGTGCTGTACGAGGACGTCACCGAGCACCACCCTGCCGTGACGCGCGGCATCATGATCCGGAAACTCGGCCTGGGGTGCCGCCACGAAGAGCTCCTGATAGGGATAGATCCCGGGCAGCTGACGGGGCTGTCGGCATTCTACTGCGGCCGGGAGATAGAAAGCTCCGTCTACTCGTCGGTAGACGGACTCGTCGCCCACATAGTGCAGATCCTAGGGGGCCTGAGGGCCGGGCGCAAGATAGTCAAGATCGGCAACGGCAACATGGCAGTCGCCAGCCAGATCGCCACCACGCTTAACCTGAAGTTCTGCTCCGCGTTCGAGCTAGAATTCGTAGACGAGCGCAGGACGAGCCGCAAAACCAAGCACTTCAACCAGAGGGGCAAGCGGGACATGCTGTCTGCAAGATACATCACCATGCGGGAGGGATTCAGGCGTTCAGTCATGCCCCTCTCCATAACCGGGTGATCCCCGCGCACGCGCCGCCGTTCCGCCCTGCAAATCCGCGCAACCCGCCAATCCCGACCCGGGCGCCTTGATCCGGCCCCCAGAGGCCCGATGCGCGGCTGACCCGGCCCCCAGAGGCCCGATGCGCGGCTGACCCGGCCCCCACGATCCTGCGCAAAAAGGTAGGCTTTTATTCTAGAGAGCAACGTTGCAGATCAAGTGAATAACCAGTGTCGCAAACGAGCGCAAAAAGACCATTGACCGTGCTTCAAAAGAGCACCAAAAAGAAGGTCACCATACGGCTGAAAAACGAGGTCGAGTACAAGGGGAAGATGGACAACGTGGACTCTTACATGAACCTCATCATGACCGATGCCGAGGAGCTTCATGGCAGCCGGGTGATTGCCAACTACGGGCGCGTGATTGTGAGGGGCAACAACGTATTGTTCATCAAACTCGAAAATGAGCTATAAGGTAGTGCCTCCATGACCGCCACCTTCCTGTTTACGTCAGAATCGGTGAACGAGGGGCATCCCGACAAGATATGCGACCAGATCTCCGACGCGTTCGTGGACGAGTTCCTCAGGCAGGATCCCGAATCAAGGGTGGCGGTGGAGGCGATGGTCACCACCGACTTTGTCCTGGTGTCCGGCGAGGTGACCTCGAAGGCCGACCTGGACGAGAAGGCGCAGGAGGAATTGGTGAGGAAGACCATCCGCGAGATCGGCTACAACAACAAGGACCTCATGTTTGACACGGACACCTGCCAGGTCGTCCTGAAGCTCCACGCGCAGAGCCCGGACATCAGCATGGGGGTGACCCCAGCCGACGGGAAGGAGCAAGGCGCGGGGGACCAGGGCCTGATGTTCGGGTATGCCTCAAACGAGACGGCCGAACTCATGCCGATGCCGGTGCTGCTGGCGCACAAGCTGACGGAGAGGCTGGCCGAGGTCAGGAGGGACGGCACCCTGCCGTGGATGCGCCCCGACGGCAAGTCCCAGGTGTCGGTCAGGTACGAGGACAGCAAGCCGGCAAGCATAGAGACCGTGGTAATCTCCGCGCAGCACGACCCGGGGGTACCGCAGGACGAGATCTCAAGGGAGGTGACGGACAAGGTCATCAAGCCCGTACTGGGCCACCTGTGGAGCGGGCAGATCAAGATACACGTCAACCCCACGGGAAAATTCGTGATAGGCGGGCCCCACGGGGACACGGGAATCACCGGGAGAAAGATCATAGTGGACACCTACGGCGGCTTTGGAAGGCACGGCGGCGGGTCGTTCTCCGGGAAGGATCCCTCCAAGGTGGACAGGTCGGCGTCCTACATGTGCAGGTACATTGCCAAGAACCTGGTGGCCGCCGGCCTGGCAGACAGGTGCGAGGTGCAGCTGGCGTACGCCATAGGGGTGGCAGATCCGGTATCGCTCTACGTGAACTCGTTTGGCACAAACAAGGTCCCCGAGGGCAGGATCGAGGAGCTGATCCGGCGTCACTTTGACATGAGGCCCTCCCAGATAATCTCCCAGCTGGACCTGAAGCGGCCGATCTACAGGAATACCGCGTCGTACGGGCATTTTGGGAGGGACCTCCCCGAGTTTACCTGGGAGAGGACGGACAGGGCCGACGCGCTAAAGAAGGACGCCGGACTGTAGCAGCCCAGACACCCTCTGGAACCTGACGCCCGAGGCCCTCTCGAGCCTACCAAAGTCGCCGCAAAAGTTTCCCACCAGCAGGTTGAGATCGTCCACGTCAAAGTCGCCGCCGCGCCTGGTCACGGCCTCGCGGTAGGCCCTCTCGAGCGGGACCCTCCTGACCGTGGCGCCGGCGTTCCTGGCAAACCGCCTGGCGTAGCTCCCGTAGGTCGTCACTTCGGGCCCCACCAGGTCAAGCACCCTGTTGGAGAGCCTCCCGCCTGCCAGCGACTCCGAGATGACCCTGGCGGCGTCGCCTACGTGTATTGGCTGGATCAGGAACCTGCCGGAACCGGGAACCGTTACCAGGCCCCGCCTGGCCTGCCTCCTGAGTCGCCTGGTCAGGGGGTCGCCCCCCCCAACTATGTAGGAGGGCCGCAGGATGGTAAAGTCCAGGCCGGATCCCGCGATCTCCCTCTCCGCCCTGTATTTTGAGAGAAAGTACGCGAGCGGGCTGTCCCTCGAGGCGCCCAGGCCGCTCAGGTAGACGATCTTCCCTATCCGGGCCCGCCTGCACAGGTCGACGATCCTTCCGGTAAGCCGGAAATTCACGGCGTCAAAGCCCTCCCCCGCGGACTGGCTGCCCAGCCCCACCAGGTGGACCATGGCGTCGCATCCCCGGATCCCGGGAAGGATGTTGCCCGGGTCGTAGCGCTCGGCGACGATCGCCTCTTCGTTCCGGAGCCTCCTGAAGCCCCTCCGGGACACCGAGCGCAGCTCCGCGCCGTTCTCGGACAGGTGCCTCCTGACGTGCCTTGCCACAAACCCGGTAGCGCCGGTGACTGCAACCCGGAGGCCCCTTCCCATGCTACCGGTGCGGGGCCTAATTTTAAATACGTTACAGGGAGTGGCGCAGGCCGCACTCGCCGACCAAGCGCAAAGAAGGGTTAAAACATCACGGGGGGCTACGCTGGTCGTGAAAGGGAGGGAAAAGCTCCGGACCGGCTTTACCACGGGCACGTCGGCCGCGGCAGCGTCAAAGGCGGCGCTGCTTGCCGCCATGGCGCAGGAGGGCGTCGGCGCGGTAAGCGTCACTCTGCCAAAGGGGGGGAGCGTGAGGATCCCTGTGGCCTCGTGCAGGTTCGGCCCGGGTTCTGCAAGGTGCTCCGTGATAAAGGACGGGGGCGACGACCCCGACGTGACCCACGGGGCAGAGATAGTGGCGGACCTGGAGCTCAACGGCGCCGCAAGCGAGATCCAGATCGACGGCGGCGAGGGCGTGGGGACGGTCACAAAGCCCGGGCTGGGGCTCGAGATCGGCAAGCCGGCGATAAACCCAGTGCCAAGGCGGATGATCGACGAGAACCTGAGGGACGCGGCCGGGGACGCCCTGGCCAGCAGGGGGATCAGGGTGGTGATCTCGGTCCCGCGGGGGAGGGAGCTGGGCCCCAAGACGGACAACCCGAGGATCGGGATCCTCGGAGGGATCTCCATACTGGGCACGAGCGGCATCGTGATCCCGTTCTCGACTGCGTCGTACGCGGCGTCGATCCGGCAGAACATCGACGTGGCGGCGGCCATGGGGGACCGCGTGCTGGTGCTCTCCACCGGCGGCAGGAGCGAGGATTTCGCAAGGAGGCTGGTATCCCTGCCCGACCACTGCTTCGTCCAGATGGGGGACTTTTCAGGCTATACCGTGCAGCAGTGCGCCAAAAAGTCGATCAAGAAGGCGTACGTGGTGGGGTTTATAGGCAAGCTGGCAAAGGTGGCCGCCGGGGCCAGGCAGACCCACGTCAAGGGCTCCAAGGTGGACATGGCGTTCCTTGCGGGGCTGGCCGGGAGGTGCGGCGCCGGGGAGGAGACGGCGGCCGAGATCCTGGGGGCAAACACGGCAAGGCACGTGTCTGAGATCGTCGCGCGGAGGAAGGTGGACGGGTTCTTCGAGCTGGTCTGCCGGGAGGCGCACAGGCAGCTGGGGGGGCACTCCGAGGGGAGGGTCCCGCTGGAGGTCATACTGTTCGATTTTGACGGCTGCGTCCTTGCCAGGTATGGGGAGTAAGGTATTTTATTAAAACATTACAGGTTTAACTGTGGACAAGGTATCGGTGGTCGCCATCACCAAAAACGGCATAGCGGTGGGAAGGGACATCCTGCGGGCCTTTCCCGACTGGACGGTCATGGCGCCTGCAAAGCTTTCGGACGGCGGCGGGGACGTGACGTGGTATGCCGAGCCGACCGCCGAAAAGGCAGTCGAGCTCTTCAAGGCCAGCGACGCGCTGGTCTGCGTCTTCTCGCTGGGAGCTGTAATGCGCCTGCTCGCGCCCCACCTGGGTGACAAGAAGACGGATCCCGCCGTGATAGTGATCGACGACAAGGCCACCTTCGTAATCAGCGCGCTGTCGGGGCACCTGGGGGGAGCGAACATGCTGGCCGAGAGGATCGCCCGCAGGCTGGACTCGGTGCCGGTAATCACGACCGCCGCCGACGTCAACAAGACGATCGCCGTGGACCTGCTCGGGAGGGATCTGGGCTGGAGGATCGACGACGAGTCCACCGTGACGAGGGTCAGCGCGTACATGGTAAACGAGGAGAAGATCGGGGTGTTCCAGGACGCCGGAAAGCGGGACTGGTACAGGAAACTCCCGAAGAACGTGGAGCTGTTCGACGACCTGGACGCGATGAAGAATTCCGGCGCGAAGGGCTTCCTGGTCATATCCGACAGGATCCTGGAGGGGGACTTTTTGAGGGACGCGGTGGTGTACAGGCCCCCCACCCTGGTAATGGGCGTGGGGCTCCACTGGGACACGCCAAAGGACACCATCAAGGAGGGCATAAGGCACTGCCTCGAAAGGCACGGGCTGAGCCTAAAGTCGGTCTTCAGGCTGGCGTCGATAAAGAAGCCCCTGCCCATCCAGGGGCTGGCGGAGGCGGCCAGCGACCTGGGCCTGGATATGGAATACCTTCCCGGGGAGACGCTGGCGGAGATAGACGTACCGAACCCGTCGGACACGGTGAAGGCATTCGAGGGCACGCGCAGCGTGTCAGAGGCCGCGGCACTCAAGATCTCCGGCGGGGAGCTGGTGGTGGAAAAGCAAAAGTTCCCGCCGAACCTGACAATAGCCGTGGCGAGGAGGGCCCAATGAAGCGGGGCCTGCTGCTGATAGACAGGGGCAGCAGGGCGAGGGAGGCGTCCGAGGAGCTGGAGGCCATATGCGCCGCGATACAGTCTAGGGCCGACTATGCCTTTGCCGACTACTGCTTCCTTGAGGTGGAGCCGCCCTACATAGAGGACGGCATCAGGAGGTGCCTGAAAAACGGCATCGACGCGCTGACCATCGTCCCGTTCTTCCTCTACCCGGGAAAGAAGGTGAAAAACGCCGTGACCGACGCCATGAAGTTCCAGAAGGGGACCTCGGTGAAGTTCGTGGTGACAAAGCCGATGAGCATGCACAGGGCGCTGGTCGACCTCGTGGACAGCAGGATACGGGCGGCGCTGGAGGAGAACGGGGTAGGCCTGCCAAAAAGCGGGGTCGACGTGCTGATCATAGGGCACGGCAGCGTGGATCCCAACGCGCAGATGTCGATGAACTTCGTGGTCGACGGGCTGAGGAAGGACTACAGGAACGTGGACCGGTGCTGGCTGGAGATAGAGCAGCCGGACATACCGGCGGGGGTAAGCGCGTCGGCGAAGAACGGCCCCCGGGCCCTGGTGATCGTCTTTTACTTCCTGCACGAGGGCATCCACGTCAAGACCGACATAAACAACGAGCTCCTCCCCGCGCTTGAAAGGTCCGGCCTGGACAACGTGTTTGTAACGAGGCACCTGGGGGCAGACGAGAGGATAATCGACCTCATACTGGAGAGGGCCGCGGAGGTGGAGGGTGCAGACTAGGAAGGGCCAGTCCATAGAGGACGCAAGCATGCGGATCATCGAGGCCGAGGCGGGGGATCACGGGTACGGCCCGGAGGAGTGGCCGGTGGTCAGGCGCGTCATCCACTCCACGGCTGACTTTGACTTTGCCGGAAAGAACAGGATCATATTCCACGGGGGCGCCGTCGCCGGCGGGATCCGGGCCATCCGCGGAGGGAAGAGCGTCGTGGTCGACGTCAACGGCGTGATCGGGGGGCTGAACAAGCAGAACCCGAAGGACTTTGGAAACGCGGTCGTCTGCAACATATCGGGCAAGGAGGTGGCGGCGCTGGCAAAAAAAGAGGGCAAGACGCGCTCGCAGGTGGCCATGAGGGCCGCCGCGCCCGACATGGACGGGGGGATAGTGGCAATAGGCAACGCGCCCACGGCGCTGCTGGAGGTGGTCGAGATGGCCCGGGAAGGGGCGGTAAGGCCTGCCCTGGTCATCGGCATCCCGGTGGGCTTTATCTCCGCGGCCGAGTCAAAGGAGGAGCTTGCCAAGCTGGACGTCCCGTTCATCACCAACGTCGGCAGGAAGGGGGGGAGCCCCGCGGCGTCGGCCATACTCAACGCGCTCTACAAGCTGGCGAGGGGCCCGTCACCGCCTTGAGAATCCCTCGCAGTGGCTGACGAACCGCCGGGCGTGGTCGGACCTGTCGAAGTACAGGTGCCCGTACGACGCGAGGGTGTTCGCGAGCATCAGCCCGTCGCGGCCGCCCTCGATCCCGTCGCCGATCTCAAGCTCGTACGCGAACCTCGAGTCCTGGGGGACGGAGACCAGCTCGGAATAGTGGAACTCGTGGCCGTAAAGCACGCGGGACCCGCCCGAGATTATGCTGCCGGCGACGGCCCTTCCTCTGGTGTAGTTCAGCCTCATCCTGCCGGTCATCCTGGTCTCGGCGTCAAAGACCCCTGCCATCCTGTACCTCCTGCCGCCGTAGTCGATGGACTTGGTCAGGTACATCAGGCCCCCGCACTCGGCGTAGACCGGCATGCCCGCGCCGGAGAGCTTCTTGATCTCCCCCATCATGCGCCGGTTTTTCTCGAGGGCCTCCCCGCGGATCTCCGGGAAGCCCCCCCCGACGTAGATCCCGTCTGACTCCGGCGGCGCGCGGTCCCGGGCCGGGCTGAAGAATTCCAGGGACGCGCCCTCCCTCCGCAGCGCGTCTAGGTTGTCGCGGTAGTAGAAGTTAAAAGAGTCGTCCAGCGCGACTGCGATCACGGCCCTCGCCTTTTTTGCCGCGGGCCCCGGGGCCCTGGGCAGCGGGGGAGGGCCCGTGAGGATCCCGACTATCCCCTCCATGTCCAGCGAGTCCGCGACCGACCTCGCGGCGGCGGCGAGCCTCTTCCGCACCCGCCCCCCCTCCGCGGCCGGGACCAGCCCGAGGTGCCGAGACTCGAGCTCGAGCGAGGCGTCCTTGTAGACCGCCCCGAGCACCGGCAGGCGGACCCGCCGCAGGGCCTGCCTGCACAGGGACTCGTGCCTTTCGGATCCGATCCTGTTGAGGATTATTCCCGAGATGCGGGAGTTCCTGTGGAACCTCTGAAAGCCGAGCGCCGTGGCCGCCACGGAACGCGACGCCTTGCTGGCGTCCAGCACCAGTACGACGGGCGACCTTGTTATGCTGGCGACGTGGTGGGTGCTGGCAAAGTCAGAGTCCCCGCGGGCGCCGTCATAAAAGCCCATCACCCCCTCGATCACCGAGACGTCGCACGCGGAGTTGGCCGTGAAGCTCTCAAGCACGCGCCTCCTCCCCATCAGCCAGGCGTCGAGGTTGCGCGCATCGCGGCCTGAGGCGCTGGACAGGTAGCCGGGATCGATATAGTCCGGACCCACCTTGAACGGCTGCACGGAGTAGCCCAGCCCACGCAGCGCGTGGATCAGCCCGCACGATACCAGGGTCTTCCCGACCCCGCTGGTCGCGCCGGCCAGCACGATCCTGGGAATCTTCAACTTGCATGTGTGGCGCCTGTTTTTTATTTAAACTGATGCACCGGGCCCGCGCCTTAATCTTTTTACCGGCATCGCGCCACATACGGTCATGGGAGGGGACGGCCTCGTGATAGTGTACACGGGGGGCGGGAAGGGAAAGACCACGGCCGCACTGGGACTGGCACTCAGGGCGGCCGGACACGGGAGGAGGACGTGCATGGTCCAGTTCATAAAGGGCTCGTGGCACTACGGGGAGATGGACTCCTCGAGGCGCCTGGAGCCGGAGTTTGAGATGGTGGCGGTGGGGAAGGGGTTCGTCGGGATAATCGACGACAAGACCCCAAAGGAGGACCACGCGGCGATCGCGCGGGAGGCGGTAAAGGTGAGCAGGGAGAGGATCCTGTCTGGCAGGTACGACGTCGTGATCCTGGACGAGATAAACTATGCGGTCGACCTGGGGCTGGTGGACGTCTCAGACGTGCTGGGCCTGGTGCGGTCCAGGCCGGCCGGCGTGGACCTTGTCCTGACGGGCAACCACGCCAGGGACGAGGTCGTCGGGGAGGCGGACCTGGTCACGGAGATGAGGGAGGTCAAGCACCCCTTCCGGCGCGGGATCAAGGCCAGGAAGGGGATCGATTTCTAGGCAACATTAAATTACGCATGGCGGATTTTAGAAGAAATGGCGACAGAGATGCAGGAGATGCCAGAGCGGGGGGAGATCGTGATGACCACGGTCGCCAAGGTCATGGATCACGGGGCGTACGTGAACCTGGACGAGTACGATGACATCCAGGGCTTTCTGCACATCTCGGAGATCGCGCCGGGGTGGATACGCTCGGTCAGCCGGTTCGTCAAGCCCGGCGAGAAGAAGGTGCTGCTGGTAAAGAAGGTGAACGCGAAGAGGGGCGACATCGACCTCTCCCTGAAGCAGGTCTCCAAGGACCAGAAGAAGCAGAAGCTAAAGGAGGTCAAGAAGTTCGAGAAGGGCAAGACGCTGCTGCAGGGCGTCAAGGAGAAGGCGGGAATGTCGGACGGGGAGATCGAGAGCCTCGAGGACGGCATCTATTCCAGGTTCGACTCCGTGTACGACGCGTTCCTCGCGATCTGCAGGAACGGGATGGGCGCCGTAAAGGACGTCAAGATGACCAAAAAGACGGCCGAGGCCGTGGAGGAGGTCTGCTCGAAGATCAAGCCCCCCTCGGTGGAGATCCGGGGGGTCATGGAGATCACGAGCAGCAGCCCCGACGGCGTCGAGATCATCAGGAAGGTCCTGCTTGACGCCGCCAAGAGCGACCCGACGATAACCGTCTCGTACCTCGGGGCCCCGAAATACAGGCTGTCCGTCACGGCGGAGGACTTTAAGACCGCCGAAAAGGCGCTAAAGCCGGTCATAACCGAGATCCAGCGCAGCGTGGAGAGGAAGAAGGGCTCCTTCAAGTTTAACAGGGAGGAGTCAAAGAAGACCAGGGAGGGATGACGTGAGGTTTCAGATGAGAAGGTGCAAGGAATGCCGCACGTACTCGCTCATGGCGGCGTGCCCCCGGTGCGAGGGCGAGACGGTATCCGCGCACCCGGCAAAATTCTCGCCGGACGACAAGTACATGAGGTACAGGCTGGCAGAAAGGTACGGCCAGGCCTGACCGCTGGGCACCGTAAAGGGGAGGCGCCAAGTTTTCCAAGGCGCGGGCTGGCAGACGGCTACGGCCAGGCCTACGGGGCGTACCTGCCCTCAAGCCTCGCCTCCTCCAGAACGTGGCCCCTGATGGAATCCTCCACCTGGCTCTTGCGCGAGCCGGCGGGCAGCCCCAGCTTCCTGTCCAGCGCGTACAGCTTGAAGACGTACGTGTGCTCCCTGTCGGGGGGAGCCGGGCCGCCGTAGCCTGACTGGCCAAAGTCGGTCTCGCCCTGGACCGCGCCGCCTGGAACGGAGTTTTCGGCAAAGTCCGCGGCAGCCGGGTCGATGTCCCACACCACCCAGTGCACCCAGACCTTCCCGACTGCGCCCATGGCGTCCGGATCGTCCATGATCAGGGCCAGGGACTCTGTCCCCGCCGGTATCCCGGAGACGCCCAAGGGGGGGCTTGCGTTGCCGTTCTTGTACCCGTGCCTCCGCGGAATCTCCTGCCCGTGCCCGAATGCCTCGCTCTGCAGGGTCAGCGCCATGGCCTATGAACGGGGCCCCCGCAAGTTAAATTTTACGGCTCGAGGACGATCCTGTCGTTCGCGAACGACAGGACGGAGCCGCCGTTGGCCTTGACCTGCCTCTTCAGCCCTCGGTCCATCGTGCCCACTATGCAGCGGTTCTCCCTGGCATAGCCGGCCAGCGCGGGATCCGCGAACGTCCCCGGGATCGGGACGGTCTTGAAGTTCTTGACCAGGTCCAGCGTGGCGGCCGCCTCTGCGGCCTTTGCCTTGCCCACCCTCAGCCTTTCCAGCTCGGCCCTTACCACCTGCGGCACGACGAACTCCAGCTGCCCTATGTCGGCGGGCAGGCTGTCCAGGTTCCTGATCCTCGCGGTCGCCATGTGGATCAGGAAGCTCGTGTCGCAGATGACGTCAACCAACCGTTCCCGCCCCGATCAGCCGCCACCTGTCGGCGATCCTGCGGCTTATGGCCACGTTCCCGCCCTCGAATATGCAGGCGGGCCTCCGGAGCTCGATCTCGACGGAGCCGGCCTTGGCCTTGGAGACCTGGCCCAGGATCGGCGCCGTGCCTATGTTCAGCCGGAGGAGCTCGCCTGCCTGGATTGGGGCCACCTTGGTGTCCTCCACGGCCCCGACTGCGGAGTCGAACAGGCTCACGCCAAGCTCCACCCGTACCGAGTTGTCCGGCAGGGTCCCCGGCCTGCCTATCACGGACCCGATAAACGAGTCGCTCCTGGTCATCGCCGGATCCAGCCTCGTGCCTATCGCCACCAGCCCGCCGGGCTTCACGGAATCCACGATTCCCGCGGCAGTGCCAAGCGATGTTATCTCGGTGTGCAGGGGCTCGTACCCCTTGTTTTTTTCGTTGACTATCCCGGGCTTGATCTCTATCTCGTCGCCCACGTTGAACGCGCCCTGCGTCAGGCTGCCGCCTATCACGCCGCCCTTCATGTCCCCTATCCCCGTGCCGGGCTTGTTGATGTCAAAGGACCGGAGCACGTGCATGATGGACTCCTTGGACTCGTCGAGTTCGGGGGTCTTTATCGTGCCCTCTATGGCCCCGATCAACGCGTCGACGTTCAGGCTTGACTGCGCCGAGACGGGCACGATGGGCGACTTTGCGGCATTCGTGCCCCTCACGAACTTTGCAATGTCCTGGTAGTTTGCCATGGCCTCCTTGTACGTGAGCAGGTCGACCTTGTTCTGTACCACGACGATCTGCTGCATTCCCAGGGTCTCGAGGGCCAGCAGGTGTTCCTTGGTCTGGGGCCGAGGGACCTTCTCGTTTGCGGCCACCACCAGCAGCGCGCCGTCCATCAGCGCGGAGCCCGAGAGCATGTTCGCCATGAGGCTTTCGTGCCCGGGGCTGTCGACGAAGCTCACCACCCTGGACAGCTCGCTCTCCCCCCCGCAGTTGCCGCACTTTGGGGCGGTGGAGTAGCACAGGGGATCCTCGCACGCCTTGCACTTGTAGAACGCCGCATCCGAATAGCCGACGCGAATGGTGATCCCCCTCTTGAGCTCCTGGCTGTGGACGCTCGTCCAGGAGCCGGTCAGCGCCTGGATCAGCGTGGTCTTGCCGTGGTCCACGTGGCCCGCCGTGCCTATGTTGACGCACGGCTGGTAGCCGTATTTCTTCACGTACCAGTCCGGAAGCGTCTCTCTCCAGTGCATGGATCAAGGGGAAGGCGCGGCATATGTTAAGTTATTCTTTTTTCTCTTCCCCGCCTTCGGCGGGCGCCGGCCGTTCCTGGGCTGGCAGCTCCCCGTCGAGCCTGCAGTTTACCTGGTAGATCTCCTCGGATATGGTGTTTCCCCGCATGAGCTTTCTCACCCTCTGGCCGGTCTGCGCCGCCCGCAGCCCCACGCCCTTGGAAAGCAGGACGTGTTTTCTCGCGGCCGTGTGGATGTCGCCCCGCATCGGGACGCCGGACTTGTCGCTGCCTCCGGTCACCCTCAGCTTGCCATCGAGGCCCACGATTCCGGCGTCGGCCTCCTGGCCGATCTCAAGGCCCAGCAGCGGGACCGCGTCGGCCTCCTTCAGTTCTTTCGTGATGGATCTTCCCTTGGTGTCTGACACTGTAAGCTTGAAGTTCGCCAAGTGTTCCAGAGACAAGCCGTGCTACTAATTAACCTTTGGTCATTGCCGGCGCAAACCCGGGGCCCCCTCCGGCCCGCGCCCGGTTGGGGAACGCGCGCCGGCCTTGTGCCGCCGCGCCTGCGCAGTTTCGCCCAACCCGGGTTTAAAACCCGGGCCTTTTGGGGATATAGTCTGCGGCCATGTTGATCGCCTGATCCTTCATGATCTCCAGGTAGGCGTCATAGCCTGCCTCGAAGTTGCAGTGGGGGCACTTTACCCTAGTGATCTCGTCGTCCAGAACCGCCACCCGCTCGCATTCGGGGCATTTTGCGTCCATGCCGCTATTATGCGGTCAAGGTATTTAATCATAGTTGACATATGGGAATTGGCGGAGTTAGTCTAGATCGGTATGACGTCAGCTTCCCAAGCTGAAGGCCGCGGGTTCAAATCCCGCACTCCGCACCACATGTAGGGCCGGCCTTCCCGGCAGTGCCGCGAGGATCCGACGCCGCCCCACGTATTTGGCTGCGGGGCGTTGCCAGTCCCCCCACCGCCGGCGCATTAGCGAGGGATTTCTGGGAAGACTGGGGGTCGCATTTCCAGTGGGGGAAAGCGGCCCAACCCGCAACAGGATCAGGCACGGCACGTCCAACGTCCTGCACGACAGCACGGGGGAGATGCAGGAGCCGGTACGTGCCATGCTCGGCAACGGGGAGGTCAAGACCGTCAAGATGGTCCAATATTTAACACCGTAACTACGGCCAGCCGCCCGGCTCCCACGGGGCGCGCCTGATCGCGGACGGGGCGTGCGCGTCGCGGGACAACGTGCGGAGGTGCCGCGGCATGGGCGTGGGGCCGACCGTCCCGGCCAGGGTAGCGCCCGCCGCCAGGTGCAAGGGCGCCGGCGGCGCGTGGGGCGGGGCGGCGTCTGGCCGCCGGGGCCGCCTTTCCAACGATTCCCTACCGTGGGATCCCCGGGCTGTGCACATGCCGCCCCACGCACTGGACTCCTGACGTGCCCGACGATGTTCTGGGACGGCCTGCGCCCGCGGTTTCCGGCGTCTTCACGCCCAAAAGGCATGCCGCAAACCGATATAAATTGCCATATAACGGGGGCGCGTAACCCCTTCCAATGACTGGAAAAAACGCGAAAACGATGTTGTTTGCCACTTTGATCGCTGCGATGAGTCTGCCGTTTGCTGCAATGCCAGTTTCTTCAGCAGAGTCTACAACACCAAATACGGATGTGCTAATAGAGCGGGAATGGGCTACTAGTGAAAAAGAGCGAAACGCACATGATGCTTTTATTGCGTATGTTAAGCACGACATGCCCGATAATGGTTGGAATAAAGATATTCTAAAACAAAATATCAAACTCTACAACTTGGAGACAGAGATAGGACGTGATGTTGATGGGTATGAACTAGTGGCATTAGTTGCTCAGAAAAATAAGATTTTTGGTTCTTACTTCCCGACTCATGCCGAGAAAAAACTCCATGATTGGGCGCTATCGCAGTATAAGATTCCAACAACTCTGGAAGGAATTCAAGAACGATTCAGAGAGATTGTAGGAAATGGTAACGAAGACAGATCCCTCGCCATAGTGAACATTCTTAACCATATGGCGAATCATGGAAATGTAGGCGGTGTGGTTCATGCATCAGATCCTAAATTCTGGAGCAATGTGGGGGTCACGTCATTATGTAATTACATAACTGTCTGTGGGGATATGATAAGCGACGAAGTAAATCCAAGTGGACAGTTACGATTAGTAAATTCTGCCCACAAACATACAGCAACTGCTTATGTCGTATACGACCCATGCGAGACCACCAACGATACATGTACTGTATTTACATACAATCATGGCAGTGGCCCACAAGAACAAACTTTCAATTCCCCCGATCATGTACAAGATGAGGCAGTATACGCTTCACTGACAAACTATTCCAATACGGCCAATAGCGTCATTGTTGAAACTAAAATCGTTGCCCCGTTGGCTGGAGGCTCGGTGGCTGGATTCGATAATGATGGGTATGTGATTAAGACTGGCAACATGAACAACCCAAATGCATATGCAGAAAGTTACATCGAGATTAAATTTACTAGCAATGCTTGGTAAAGTCCACATCTTTTTTTTGGTCATAATGCTATAGGAGCGGTGTCCTATCTTCTCCCATGCATGCATCCATCCATCGCCCAAGCAGGATGCGCTAGAATATATGGCACCCGTTATCCTGTTTCAGTACTTGCGAACACATATTTTGATATGTAACTAGTGTAATGCCATGATATTTTCCTTTAACAAAAAAAACGCCGTGGCCCTCGGGACGATATTGCTTTCAACATGCCTTGTCCTTGCATATGCATCTTACATACAACCTGCAACCGAGCCAAACATGCGAATTACTCCCGGCGCCAAAGCCCTTTCGTATGAAGAGGTACGCACATTTCTAATGACAGATCCAGGATCACAGCTAATAGTGCTGCCCCCCAACAATCCCGACTCTCTTGTGGTGCAGTCAAGCGGCCACTCTGCGGATTCCGGTTACGTCCTCAAGTCATATCAAAACGGAACAAGAGTATACATCGAGAAATCCCACGATGGGACCATACTAAAAGAGCTCAAATTCCATGACAAGCAAAGCAAGGAGGTCATAGTCTTCATAAAAGAGTAGAGCCTCGATTCCAAGTCACTGCAATTTGCGTTACGCTGTAAGTCATGTTGGCTTTCTTTTTTTAGTTTGAAAATTCTTGTTCAAGTACGCGTGCAATTAGTTAGGGGCAAAACAACCCTCATCGTATTTTTGTCCGCAATCATAATATTTGGGACGTCGTCTCAAATCACTCTTGCTGAAATAAGCCAAGGCCGCGGCGGCTTTCATTCGTTAAAAGAAATTTCAGACAACATAGAGCGGGGGGATCCCATCACTTTCCCTAATCCACAACATGTACTTGCTTTGCGACCAAACTCTAACTGGGTCTGCGTTTATTTTGAAACAGCAAGCCATCTGAACTGGGACATGGTATTGTATTCAGAACCAGACTCGCCACAAATCACCACTTCTATTTTTTATGGGAACAAGCATCACTACGTCACATACCAGACAAACAAGGAGGCAGTTGGCTCTGTTAAGCGTAATTCAGACGCAGGTCATGACAGTGACGGCTACATTTTGGAAATATCAATGGTGCCAACGGCACAAGGTGATTTGACAGTGACGGTTCCCTCCATCGAGTCTGGCATGTTTGAAGATTACTGCGTAAAATTCAATAAAATACCAAACTCTCATTTCTTTATGTATTTGGCTGATGGCCACGAAACGCCACATAAAGAAATGAACGTAAACCCAGTTTTCACCACCGTAAAATTACATTACGATCCGGGTACAGAATTAGTTGGGATGGCTCTTGCTTGTCGGATTTAAAGCGCAAGCAACAGTACCCTAAAGTTTGGCGGCGCTTGGAGTGATTCCATTGGGATTGCGTGCGCCCCGATCAAGGAAATCAGGCGATCCAAATTTCGAAAGTACTGCAGGATCCGCAACTGCAAACAAGCAGATTGGGAGTGGCGTAACGGAAGGCAGGTTGGCAGGCAACGCGGAGCCGCAGAAGGTAGCCTTTGGGGCCGGACGTCCGCAAGAGGACGGTGAGGGTGTCCATGATGGACAGGGACGAGATACGCGGCTGGCAGAGGAGGGCAAGAAGGAAGATCTCGCGCCTGGAAGGGCAGGGTTTTGCCACCGTAATGATTGACGAGGCGGTTTGCATGCACGACCTGGCGGCCGGGAGGAAGTACCGTAGTCAACGCCCTATGAAATCGCTCAACAATAAGCCGCCAAAACACGCATAGTGGGCGAATCCACGCCCGCCGCCGTACTCAAAAAGGAACCCGTTACGCCCAAAATGAACGGATAGATAATGCATTGACTATGGCAAACGCCGTGCTGGGACACGAGGCAGGGCGCCCGCGCGGGGGATCTTCCGGTGACCCAGCAGGACATCAAGGACCTGACGACGTTCCACATGTTTGACTATAGCAACGCTCAAAAATTCTTGAGCACCAAGGACTTCCTGCTGGTGTACCCCAGAGCGTCCAGGTTGGCGTGAGACGTCCCCAGGCATTCGGACAGGGTGCGCCCCGCCTCCCCGGACGTCCCGCAATTCCCCGGCACCGGGACGTCGCGCATTGGCCTGCGCCAGTACTCCCCCGTGGCGTCCTGCCCCGGCGTGGCGGTGGGAAGGTACGCGGCCCCCGTGCCGGGGTTGCGTGGGACGTGTTTTTTCACGGCGCCGGCGGTGCGGGGAGGCGCGCCGTCCTTCATGACATGCACATTCCAGAAGTGATGGCGCGGCCCCTTGGGGCACAGCAGGAACGCGTCCTTGCCGGACCTCTAGCGGGCGTGGAAGTGCCTGCGGCCGCAGCTGCCGGCGCCCCGTACGCCGCCGCCTTGCGGCGGTTCCCGTTGTATCCCGCGACGATCCGCCCGCCCCTGGGGAACCGGCACTTCCTCCCGGCCGCCCGGTCGTGCATGCAAACCGCCTCGTCAATCATTACGGTGGCAAAACCCTGCCCTTCCAGGCGCGAGATCTTCCTTCTTGCCCTCCTCTGCCAGCCGCGTGTCCCGCCCGGGCCGGCCTTGTCGGCGTGGGCGCGCTGCGGCGCCTTGGGGGACAGGCCGACGTTCCCCATGATCCGCCCGGCCGACGGGACGTGGTACGCCACGACCCATTTGTAGAGCTCCCACGACTTGGAGCTGCGTATGACGCCGCGGAGCCTCTCCGGGTGGCGGCGCCTCCCGCGCCGCCCGGCAGAGCAATAGGTTACCCCCTACCCACGGGGTCAACCATTGGCGATCCGCCAGAGTAAGAGGTTGCCGCCAGACCCCCGAAGACTTAACAGGGAATGCCCGCCATCTGGTAGTCAGATGATCTCCACGGGGCTGCCAAGACTCGACGAATTCCTGCGCGGCGGCATGCCCGCCGGCGCCATAACCGACATCTTCGGCCCCAACGGGACGGGCAAGACGCAGTTCCTCTTCCAGCTGTCGCTGAACGCGGCCAAGGACGGCGGCCGGGTCCTGTACGTGGACACCTCGGGCCGGTTCAGGCCGGAGCGGATATTGGAGATCCAGGAGGGGGGCTGCCACGCCCCGGGCCCTCTCGACAGGATAACCGTGCTGAGGGTGACAAACACGTCGGAGCAGTCGGGGTCCCTGCGGGCCATCGACGGCTCCGACTTTGACCTGATCCTGGTCGACAACGTGACGGACCTGTTCTCGTACGAGTACCGGGGAGCCGAGCGGGCATACGAGCGGAACCTGCTGTTCATGAGGTACATGCACGGCCTTTCGTCGCGCGCGATCGACAGGGGGATCCCGGTCGCCGTCACCAACATGGTGCGGCGCGCCGACGACAGGGAGTTTGAGAACATGAGGACTGCCGTGGATCCATTCACCCACGTCAAGATCGGCCTGTCCCGCGGCCGCGCGGCATTCTCCGGCAGGGCGGCCTGGCTGCAGAACCGGCTGGACTTCTCGTACAGGATATCGCCGGGGGGACTGCTCGACGCAGCTGAAGTTATTTAGCGGCCGGCCGGAACCTCATGGATGGACGGAATATTCGACTCCATACCGCTGATTACCGTCGTGCTGTTTGCGCTTGGACTCGTTGGCGTGATTGCCTATGAAAAGACAAGAAGGGCCGGGTGAGGAGCAGCCCGGCGCGGCGGTGGGCAGGCTGTTCGGCAAGTTCGGGTTTGGCTCCATGACCGAGATACAGAAAAAGGCGTCCCCGGCGGTCCTGCAGAAAAAAGACTGCCTGATAATCGCGCCTACCGGCTCCGGCAAGACCGAGTGCTCCGTGATCCCGATCTTTTTCCTGGCAAGCAAGTCGAGGCGTCCCGGGAAGATCAAGGCCCTCTACGTCACCCCCCTGCGGGCGCTGAACCGGGACGTCTTCCGCAGGATAACTAGGTACGCCGAGCAGAGCGGCCTCGCCATAGAGATCAGGCACGGCGACACGACGCAGGCGGCGAGGCGAAGGATAACCGAGAACCCCCCGGACGTACTGATCACCACGCCGGAGACCCTGGTCATACTGCTTACCCAGCCGAAGGTCCTCGCCGCGCTGTCCGACCTGGAGTGGATAATAGTCGACGAGGTGCACGAGCTGCTCTCAAGCGAGAGGGGCGCCCAGCTGTCCCTGAGCCTAGAGCGGCTGCAGCTCAACTCGAGGTTCCCGCTGACCCGGGTGGGCCTGTCTGCCACCGTGGGGAACTTCCAGGAGGCCGGCAAGTTCGTGGCGGGGACAAAGCGCAGGTGCCAGGTGATCCGGGACACCTCCGTACGGAAGTACGACGTGGAGGTGCGGTACGTGGACGGGACGATCTCCGACGTGGCCGACAAGATAGTCGGGTACGTGTCCGATCTGGGCCTGGAGTCGCCGATCCTGCTCTTCACGAACACCAGGGGGGAGTCGGAGTTCCTGGCGTCGGTCCTCAGGGAAAAGTCCAGCGTCCCGGTGGAACTGCACCACGGCTCGCTGTCCAGGGAGGCGCGGGAGGAGGCCGAGGAATGCCTCCGGGAGGGCCGGCCCGGGATAGTGGTCTGCACCTCGTCGCTCGAGCTGGGGCTGGACATAGGCTCGGTGGAGCTGGTGATCCATTACGGCTCCCCCCGGCAGGTGTCAAAGCTGATCCAGCGGATAGGCAGGAGCAGGCACAACCGCGACGCGTCGGCGCGCGGCCTGATAATCACGAACAACCCCGACGACGAGTTCGAGGCGAGGGCCATCCTGGACAGGATATCCGAGGGCTCCATCGAGGACCAGAAGATACACGACGGCTCGCTCGACGTGCTGGCGCACCACCTGGTGGGCCTGGCTATGCAGAGGGGCGAGATCCCGGTGGAGGCAGCCATGGAGACCGTCACGCAGGCGTACCCGTTCCGGGGCCTGGGGCTGGCCGACCTGGTGGGGGTGCTGGAGCTGCTCGACTCGAACTACCTCGTGTTCTTTGACAGGAAGAACATGGCCTTCCGGAAGAAGGCCCGCTCGTTCAAGTATTACTTTGAGAACCTCTCCACGATCCCTGACATACTGAAGTTCAAGGTGTTTGACAGCGTCGGCAAGAGGATCATCGGGACCCTGGACCAGAGGTTCGTGGGGGACTTTGGGGACTCTGGCAACATCTTCGTGCTGAAGGGCTCCCAGTGGCGCATACTCAACGTGGACGAAAAGTCCCTGGCGGTGAACGTCGAGCCGTTCCGGGGCGGCGGAATCACCGTCCCGTACTGGGAGGGCGAGAGCATACCCATCGACTACCGCACCGCGAGCAGGGTGGGGTCGTTCCGCGCCATGGTCAGGCGCGGCTCCCTGGAGCTGGCCAACAAGACCATAGAGGGGCTGGACTTTGAGCAGATCCCCGACGGGGGGAACATCGTGGTGGAGTCGAGCCGGGTACAGGGGTCCGTGGTGGCCCATTCCTGCCTCGGCACCAGGATCAACGCCACGCTGTCCACCCTGCTCTCCTCCATGATCTCCTCCGTGCTGGGATCGGTGGTGGACACGCGCTCTGACGGCTACAGGATAGTCCTGTCCTCGCGGTCCCGCATATCCGAGCGCGTGTTCCTCGAGGTCCTGACCGACGAGTACGACCTGTCCTCCGTGGTGACGGCCTCGCTTGCGGGGACCCACAACGTGAACTGGAGGACGTGGTGCGTCGCAAAGAAGTTCGGCATCGTGGGCCGCGGCGCGGTCTACGAGAAAAAGTCGGCGCGGTTCCTGTACGAGCGGTACGTGGGGACCCCGCTGGTGGAGGAGGCGCTGAGGGAGCTGTTCCATGACAAGTACGACCTGCCCGGCACCGGCAGGATCCTGGAGAGGATCAGGGACGGCGAGATACGCGTGCGGTGGGTGGAGGTGGACAAGTTCTCGAGGCTGGCGGAGCCCGTCCTGGACCACACCGCAAAGTACTACTCGTCACCGGCAAACCTTGACCAGGGGATACTCGACCTGGTCAGGTCCAGGCTGTACAAGACCAAGCACCGCCTGGTCTGCGCGAGGTGCGGGGGATGGGAGCGGGTGGTGGAGACGCGGGAGGTGGAGGGCCCCCTGTCCTGCCCCAGGTGCAGGGCGCGCCAGATCACGGCGACCTTCTACTCGGACTACGACCTGCCGAAGATAATACGCAAGAAGGCGCAGGGGGGGAGGCTCACCGGGGAGGAGAGGCACAAGTACGACCGCGCCTGGAAGGTCTCCTCGCTGGTCGAGAACTTCGGGAAGACGGCGATAGTGGTGATGTCCGGCTACGGGGTGGGAGCCGACACCGCGGCCCGGATACTCCGCAACATGGTCGACGAGGAGCACCTCTTCAGGCAGATCTACGAGGCGGAGAGGCAGTACGTGGTGACCAGGGGGTTCTGGGACTCTTAGCTCTTCTTCGCGACCTTTGAGAACGGGGTGACGAACAGCTCGGTCCTTCCCTCCAGGCCCGGCTTTGCCGCCAGCCCGGTGATCGAGACCACGTCCCCCAGCTGGCAGCCGTCGATCACCCTGCCCTGGTTCCGCCACCCCTTTACCCATATCTGGCCCGTGTCGTCCTCGACGAACACCTCCGAGAGCGCCACCGACTCCCCTGCCTTCGTCTGCACGTCCCGCCTGTCCGGGCCCTTGAGGACTATCGCCTCGATGCAGTAGCTGCCGTCCGGCTTTACGTCGTTGATCTTCGTCCGGATGCCGGGCAGGTCGGGTATGGAGCCGTCCTCGTCAAGCTTCCTTACAAACGAGTCGCCGCCCAGCGTGACCCGCTGCCCGTAAACCTTTGAAGGCATGCACTCCACGATGTCCCCCTCCCCGCACGCCGCGGTGGCGCCTGACAGGTCCGTGATGTCGTAGACGTTCTTCTTCCTGTCCACGGCCTGGACGAGCCTCTTGCCGTCCCCGGCGTCGGAGGCGGATATGATCCTGCCTATGATCGGCTCCGTCACCTTGCTCCCCTCGATCTCGATTATGGTGCCCTCGTTGCCGTGGATCTCGATCCCCTGGTTGCCCTGCCTCACGCTGGCGCCGAGCAGCCTGATCTTGGCCCCCTGGTAGACCACGGTCGGGATGTCCGACTCGTCCTTTCCCCAGATCACGACCCGGATCGACGTGCCGTCCTTGCCCCTTATGCCGGTCCTGATCGCGGTCCCCGGCGACCCGTCCTTGCGCGAGAACTGCATGCAGCTGATCCCGCCGTCGACGGTGCCCGAGACTGCGAAGTTCTTGTCCCCCTCCCTGACCTCGCCGGCGTCCTTCGTTATGGAGTCTATGCCAGGTATGTCGCTCTGGCCGTCCGACGACTCGATGCTGGAGCCCGAACCCACGTTGATGGTGGGCGTGCCGGTAAGGTCCGACTTTACGTACGCCTTGATGATCTTGATCAGGTCCCCGGGCTTGAGGCCCTCCAGGGACGGCAGGTTGGCCTTCTCGTCCCAGAGCTTGACGCTGGCGGTGGACTTTGAGTCATACACCGTCATGGTCCTCAGGAAGAACGGCGACCCGTCCTTGCGAGAGAACTGCCTCGGCTGGGAGATGCTGAGCACCCTCGACTCCAGGGAGACCTCCCTTGCCCCCGAATAGATGTCCTCCAGGCTCATCCCGGTCTTGATCGGCTCCGATATGCTGACCCCCATGTCAGAGGCGATCAGGAACAGCGCGCCCTGGTCCGTCAGGTAGCCGGCGCCTATCTTCTCCTTCTTCTGCCTGACCTGCTCCTCTATGCCCTCCCTGGTGAGCCCGGGCTTTTGCTCCAGCAGCTTTCCCAGCAGGTCTTCGTATTCCTGCAATCCAACGACCCTATGCCGGCTGTATTAATAAGAATTTCACCGAGGCCCGGCGGCCGCGGCGATCGGGGGCGCCCGGCCGCGGCGGATCGCGGGATTCCATGCAAACAGTCTAATTGACTGCCCGGCAAGATCGCACAGACCCATGTCCTGCATCAGCGCGGCAAACCTCGCAAAGTCGTACGGCGACCTCAGGGCGGTGGACGGCATGGATCTGTCCGTGAGGCCCGGCAGGGTCTTTGGCTTCCTGGGCCCGAACGGGGCGGGAAAGTCCACCACCATCAAGCTCCTGACCACGCTGGTGCCGCCGTCCGCGGGCTCCCTGACCGTCCTGGGGGTGGACGCGCTGGCAGACCCGCTCCGGGTCCGCCACCGGATCGGCGTCGTGCTCCAGCAGCCAAGCTACGAGCCCACGCTCTCCGTCGAGAAGTCCCTTGACAAGTACGGCATGATGTGGGACGTGCCGAGGGCGGAGCGGCGGAGGCGCCTGGAGGGGCTGCTCGTGGACTTTGACCTGGCAGAGATCAGGAAGAAGAGGAACGAGGACCTCTCCATCGGGCAGAGGAGGCGCGTCCAGGTGGCCCGTGAATTCATGCACGACATGGACCTGCTGTTCCTCGACGAGCCCACGGTGGGGCTGGACCCTGCCGCCAGGCGGAGGCTGCTGGACTACCTGAAGGCCAGGGTGAGGACCGGGCTGACGATCTTCTACACCACCCACATACTGACCGAGGCGGAGTACCTCTGCGACGAGATCGCGATCATCGACAGGGGGAGGATACTCACGGTCGACACCCCGGACGGGCTGAAGAGGAGGTTCGGGAAGGAAAAGACCATAAGGATATCCCTGCTCGGAAGGCACCCGCGGGCGGGCCCCCTCCTGTCGGGGACCGAGGGCTGCAGGGTAGGCGACGGCGACTGCACGGACATCACGATCCGCTCCGAGCGGTCGGAGCTCGTGCTGCAGAGGGTCCTGCGGATCCTGGGCGACGCCGGGATCGGGATCGAGGGAATCTCCGCGGTCCCCACGAACCTCGAGGACATATTTCTCAAGATGGTGAGGGACAATGCACCCGATAATTAGGCTCGTAAACAGGAACATAACGATATCGCTCAACCCCGGGTTCCTGATATGGCAGGTGATCTTCCCGCTGATCTACATCTTCGTGGCCGGGTTCGCATACACCTCGCTGATCCAGAACGTCCCCTTCGGGGGCAAGGATCTGGACTACCCGGCGTTCCTGGCGTCTGGGATGATCGGGTTCAACATCATGAACAGCACCCTCGTCTCCGGGATAATAATCTGGAACGACAGGCGGCACGGCATGTTCGAGCAGATCATGTCGGGGCCGTTCACCCGGGCGCACTACGTCCTGAGCAACATCTGCACCATCGGGATCGTGGGGATGGTCAGCGCGTCGCTGATCGTGCTCGTGGGGTACCCGGTGTTCTTCGAGTCGGCCGAGTTCTCGCTGGTAACCGTCCCGCTGATCGTCTTTGCGGCAATCACGGGATCTGTCCTGTTCGGCTCCATCGCCTCGATAATATCCACGCGCCTGCGCTCAAGCGAGGGGTTCAACGTGATCATCAACACCGTGTTCCTCTTCTTTGCATTTGTCAGCACAGCGTTCTACCCTGCCGAGGGAGCGCCCGAGCCGCTGCGGACGGCGTTCTTCCTCAACCCGCTGACCTACCTGGTCGACGTGATCCGCGCGGGGGTGTTCGGGGCCGTCACGGGGTTCGTGGTGGTCGAGATGCTGGTGCTCGCGGCGCTTGCCGCCGTGCTGTTCGTGGTGGCGACCCGGCTCCTGACGAGGCTGGACTTTTGAGTAGCCCGGCCCAGACTCGAACTGGGGTCAAGGGCTCCAAAGGCCCCCATGCTTGGCCGCTACACTACCGGGCTACACAGACGGGAACTCCGCCTTCCTTAATGACGATTGCTATTGCCTGGGGGCCCCCGGGCGAAACGGCGCCGGCCGGTCACCCCATGGCCTTCTGCAGGACGGGGAACGGGTCCCGCATCGCGCCAAGCAGTTTTTTCGCGCGCCTCGCCTGCGCCGCGTTTCCGGCTGCGGCGAGCCGCTCCACCACCGCGGGGATCCTCGCGGGATCCCGCTCCTCGACGACCAGCCCCTTCCCCTTCAGGAACGCGTCGACCTCGTAGTCCCGGCGGCCGTTGTATGATATCGTGGGGATGCCCAGGAACGCGGCCTCGGCAGTCATCGTGCCGCCGGAGCCGACGAACACGTCGGCGTGCCTGAGTACGTCCATGCCGTCGGCCACCCCCCGCAAGACCCTGACCCTCCCGCCAAACCGCCCCTTGAGGAACCTTATCTGGTCCTCGTACCTTGCCATGACCACCACAGCGCACCCCGGCAGGCGCCTCAGGATCTGCCCTATGATCGCGGCCATCCCGGAGTCTGGAAACTCGTTGTAGCTTGCGTGCGCCTCGGCCGTCCTTATCACGACGGTCAGGCGCCCCCTTCGCAGCCTGAGCCGCCTCGAGAAGCTGCGCTGGGATGTCAGCCCCGCGTCTATCGCCCTGTACTTCAGGATGTCCCCCTCCGGGATCCCGTACCTCGCAAAGTCGCCCTTCTTCATTATCCACGGGATCAGCAGCTTGTCCAGGTACGGGACGGTCAGCTTCATGACGGCCGTGGCGTGGGCAGAGTCGGAAAAGCCCACGTGCCTGATCCCCATCCCGAACGCGACCCTGGCGGCCTCGGGCGACTGGAACGATATGGCGAGATCCGGCCCGAACCCGTGGACAGTCCTGGCCAGCCCCTCGACGCGCCTTGCGCTGCAGACCAGCTTTGACAGGCTCCCAGCCCCCCCGTGCCTTCCCACCCGCACCGTCTTGATCCCACGGATCCTGGCCAGCCCGTCCAGCTCCCTGTAGCGCCTTGACGTGCACAGGACGGCGTTCTCCCCCCCCAGCTTCCTGATTATCGGCTCGGCGAAGAGGAGCTGCTTTCCAGTAAGAACGTCCAGCCATATCCTCAAGCGTTTCTCGTGGGCCTGCGAGTTCAATAAGTTTTTAGTCCGATTTACTAAATAGTTGTATGGCAAAACCAAGGGTGGCGGTATACGGCCTGAGCACCGAGGGGTACGCGGTGGCGACCCGGATGGCCATAAAGGGCGCCGACGTCCACATAATAGACGAGTCCACCCCGTCCGCAATCTCCCTGAAGGCGGAGATCGCCAAGACCTACCCCAACGTGTCCTCGCTGCGGGAGGACGAGCCGCTGCTTGCCATGGAACCCATAGACGTGGCAATCTCCAGGGCCAGGTACCTCTTCTTCACCCCCAGGATCCACAAGACCGGGCAGGACATCAAGATCGAGATCAACTCGAAGTTCAAGGACGCCGTCGCGCCGCTCAAGAAGAACAGCTCGGTGGTGAACGCGCTTCCCTCGGGGTTCGGGGGCAACAACGAGACGATATCGCTGCTGGAGTACGTGACCGGGCTGGAGGTGGGAAAGCAGATCTCGTACTTTTACTACCCCCTGACCGCCACCCGGGAGCCCAGGATAATAGGCTCCTTCAACGGGAAGGAGGACCAGGACCTGCTCGGCCTCCTGGCCGGCAAAAAAGAGAAAAGATTCGTGACCGTGTCGTCCTCCGAGCACTTTCACGCGATCAGCGTGCTGTCGAACTTCTCCAGCCTGTGCAGCACGCTCGAGGTCTGCAAGCTTGCCAGGGACGAGGTCACCAAGGCCGACCTCGCCTCGGACGACCTGCGGGACCTCTTCCTGGACAACATGGTGAGCGGCCTGTTCGACCTAAAGTCCCTGGGCTCGTCGTTCGAGGGCGCGAACACCATGATGTACCTCATCAACGGCGGCATAAAGGGGATCGACGGCTACGTCAAGAGGCTGATCGACGTGGTCCGCACGCTGCTGAAGAAGAACAACCTCAAGGCCAGCAGGACGAAGATCGCCATATCGTGGACGCTCGACCAGCACGAGATGCGGAGCGACAAGAGCGAGGCGCGGAAGAACCTGATGTCCAGGCTGCACGACTACCTGGGGAACGTGGAGTCGTTTGAGGATCCCAACTTCGACCTGTTCCACAGCGACAAGACGACCGTGGTCGTGGCCTGCTCAAAGCCGGACTTTGACAGGATCATAAAATCCAGGCACGACCCAAGCCTGCTCATAGTGAAGGCCAACCCGCTGTGCGAGATCATCCAATAAGAGTATAAATTAGCTAGCCGGCTACCCCAGATAAATTGCCTGACGGAGAGCCAGACGAGGCCCGGGCCGAGATACCTGGGGATGCCGGGGATGAGCCGCCGGCCCCGGGGGGCCGGGACGACGCGGCGCTGCAGGAACTGCTGGAAAGGGAGAGGCAGAACGCCCTTGACTGCCAGGACAAGCTCAAGCACGCCATGGCGGATTTCCAGAACCTGTCCAGAAAGACGCAGTCCGACATCGAAAACGGCATAAACGCCAGGATCGACGAGCTCATGCTGGAGTTCTTGGGGATCCGCGACGACTTCGAGAGGGCGAGGCAGGCGTTCCCCGAGGGCGGCGCGGCGGCCGGCGGGATGGACTCCATACTGAAAAACATGGACTCCCTGCTTGCGGGGCACGGCGTCAGGCCCATCGACGCGCTGGGGGAAATATTCGACCCGAACATGCACGAGGCCATCTCCATCGTGCAGGACCTGGACCTGGACGAGGACACGATCACCAAGGAGATTAGGAAAGGATATATTTCTCATGATCGGATAATCAGACCTACGCTGGTAGAAATATCCAAGAAAACAAAGGTGAACTAAAATGAGCAAGGTGATTGGCATCGATCTGGGAACGAGCAACTCTGCGGCGGCCGTGGTCATGGGCGGAAAGCCGACCATCATCCCGGCGGCCGAGGGCGCCACCGTGGGGGGCAAGGCGTTCCCGTCGGTGGTGGCATTCACGAAGGACGGCGAGCTCTTGGTGGGCGAGCCGGCGCGCAGGCAGGCGGTGACCAACCCGGACGGCACGATAGTCGCCGCGAAGCGGAAGATGGGATCCGACCACGCCTTCAAGGTGCAGGACAAGGACTACAAGCCGCAGCAGATCTCCGCGTTCATACTGCAAAAGATCAAGAAGGACGCAGAGGCATTCGTCGGCGAGCCGGTCGAAAAGGCGGTCATAACCGTCCCGGCGTACTTTGACGACAACCAGCGCCAGGCGACCAAGGACGCCGGGACCATAGCGGGGCTGGACGTGGTGCGCATCATCAACGAGCCTACCGCGGCGTCACTGGCGTTCGGGCTGGACAAGTCCAAGGAGGACATGAAGATCCTGGTGTTCGACTTCGGCGGCGGCACCCTGGACGTGACGATCATGGAGATGGGCGGCGGCGTGTTTGAGGTCATGAGCACCTCGGGCGACACGCAGCTGGGAGGCACCGACATGGACCAGGTGATAATCGAATACGTCCTGGACGAGTTCAAGAAGAAGGAGGGGGTGGATCTCTCCCAGGACAACACCGCCCTGACCAGGATCAGGGAGGCCGCAGAAAAGGCAAAGATCGAGCTCTCGACGGTGATGGAGACCGACATCAACCTCCCGTTCATAGCGCACGACCCGTCTTCGGGAGCAAAGAACCTCGAGCTGCGCATAACCCGGGCCAAGCTGGACGAGCTGATCGGGGCCATAATCGAGCGGTGCAGGCCGTCGATAGAGAAGGCGCTGGAAGACGCAAAGCTGTCAAAAAGCGACATAAGCAGGATCGTGATGGTCGGCGGCCCCACCAGGATCCCGCTGGTGAAGAAGTTCGTGGGTGAGGTGATAGGAAAGGAGCCCGAATCCGGCGTGGATCCAATGGAGGCGGTGGCGATGGGGGCGGCCATCCAGGCGGGAATCATAGCCGGAGACGTGTCAAGCGACATAGTCCTGCTGGACGTCACGCCGCTGACGCTGGGAATCGAGACCCTGGGGGGCGTGCGGGAGCCGCTGATAGAGCGCAACACCACGATCCCCACATCGAAGAGCAAGGTCTTCACCACCGCCGCAGACAACCAGACGGCAGTAACGATCCACGTCGTGCAGGGCGAGAGGCCCATGGCCTCGGACAACGTCTCGCTTGGGAGCTTCAACCTCATGGATCTGCCCCCCGCGCCCAGGGGGATCCCGCAGATAGAGGTAAAGTTCGACATAGACGCGAACGGGATCATCAACGTGACTGCCAAGGACCTGGGGACCCAGAAGGAGGCCAAGATCACAATCGAGTCGTCGTCCAAGCTCTCCAAGGACGAGATCGAGAAACTAAAGGAGGACGCGGAAAAATTCTCCGACGAGGACGCGAAGAAGAAGGAGAAGATCGACCTGAAAAACGAGGCTGAGAGCTACATCTACAGCACCGAAAAGCTGGTAAACCATGACCTTAAGGACAAGATTTCGCAGGAGCAGGGGATCAAGATCACCGACGCCGCCGCCGGAGTGAAGGAGTCGCTTGACAAGGAGCCCGAGGAACTAAAGCCGAAGCTTGACGCGCTAAAGGCGATCGTCAACGAGGTCACGACGGAGCTCTACCGCAACATGACGCCCCCGCCGGGCCCTGACCAGCAGGGAGCGGGATCTACGGACCAGCAGGGAGCGGGATCTACGGACCAGCAGGGAGCGGGATCTACGGACCAGCAGGGAGCGGGATCTACGGACCAGCAGGGAGCGGGATCTACGGACCAGCAGGGAGCGGGATCTACGGACCAGCAGGGAGCGGATTCATCTACCAATGAGACCAGAGGCAGCTAAACCGGGAAATCTTAGCCTTCATGCAGCAAAAACCATCCTGTGATGCTTATGGCGGCAAAGCGCGACTATTATGAAGTCCTCGGAGTGTCAAAAACAAGCTCCGACGACGAGATCAAGTCACAGTACAGGAAGCTGGCGCTGAAATTCCACCCCGACAGAAACAAGTCCGCCGAGGCGGGGGAGCACTTCAAGGAGATCACCGAGGCGTACGCCGTGCTCTCGGATTCTGAGAAGAGGCAGGTATACGACCAGCAGGGCCACGCAGGCGTGGACGGGCGGTACAGCCCCGACGACATCTTCAAGGGGGCCAGGGGGGACTTTAGCGACATGTTCGGGCAGGGGGGCTTCGAGTCCATCTTCGAGTCCATCTTCGGGGGCGGCGGGGGGTTCGGGAACCGGCGGCAGCGCGGTTCCGACATCCTCCGCGAGGTGGATGTCACCCTGGAAGACGTCCTGCACGGAAAGAGGATGGAGATCGGCCTGCGAAAGGAGATCCGGTGCAGCGCGTGCTCCGGCACGGGCTGCAGCCCGGGTACCAGCATGAACACATGCAAGTCGTGCAACGGGCACGGCAAGGTCCGCAAGGCCAAGAGCATGGGGTTTGCGTCCTTTGTCACGGTAGAGCCGTGTTCCGCGTGCCGGGGCAACGGCTCGATCATAGATACCCCGTGCAGGGAGTGCAGGGGCAAGGGATCCAGGAATGGAGAGACGAGCGCCTCGTTTGATATACCCCCTGGCGTGGAGAGCGGGGACTATAACGTTCCCGGGCAGGGCAACGAGATGCCCCGTGGGGTCAACGGGGACCTGATCGTCAGGCTCAGGGTCCTTCCGCACAAGTTTTTCAAGAGGGACGGGACGGACATATTCTATGATCACGACGTGTCAATGGTCAACGCGGCGCTGGGATGCGACATCCTGGTCCCCACCCTGGAGGGGACGGAAAAGGTCAAGGTCGATTCCGGAAGCCAGCCCAACACGATAATAAAGCTCCGGGGCAAGGGCGTCCCGCACATCAGCTCCCGCGGCCGGGGCGACCAGTACGTGCGCATAGTAGTCAACATACCAAAAAAGCTCAGCAAGCGCCAAAAACAGATCCTCGATGACTTTCAACGCTCCTTTGACTGAACGATGAAGATCGCCTTGGACGTAGACGGAGTGCTGGCAGACGTGATCGAGCCGTGGCTGGCCTACAACAACACGGTAAGGAAGCCTCTCGAGAAGGCGGACGTCACGGACTGGGACTTTTGGCGGCGGCTCGGGATCGACCGGCTCCTCTTCTACGAGGAGCTCTCGTTGTGCTGGAAGGACTGGGCCTCGATCCCCCCCACGGAGCGGGACCTGGCCCGGGCCACCGAGGACCTCTCGGCCCTCGGCCAGGTAGACATCCTCACTGCCCGTGAAAAGTCAACCGACCACTTCGTAAAGGAATGGCTGAAACTGCACGGGATATCCTACGGCAGCTATGTCTCGGTCGACTATGGGCCCAAGAAGGCGGAGTTCGACTACGACGTGTTCATCGACGACTCGCCGCTGAACGCGTCACGCTTCATGCAGGGGGGCAAGGCCGTCCTGCTGTATTGCCAGCCGTGGAACCGCGGGGTCTCCGGCCCCGGCATGCGCAGGATCTCTAGCCTGCACGACGCGGTCAAACTCTTGAAACCCTGACCCCCGCGCTGTCGTAGAACCTTATCTTGACGTGGTGGCCGTCCCGCACGTGCTCTGCGTGGTTGGTCTTTAGCAGGTCCTTTATCTTGTCCTCGTTGTAGAACTCCACGTTGTACCTGCCGAGGACCTTCCTACAGTTGTCGCAGTAGATCTCCCTGAACTTCATTCCCGCCTGGCACCTTAAACCCTATGGCCGCGAAGATAATAAAGACACTTATTCTCGTTTAAAAAACCCCCATTGCGGGAATCGCCCAGCCTGGTCAACGGCGTAAGGTTCAGGTCCTTATCTTCTAGGAGTTCGTGGGTTCGAATCCCACTTCCCGCACTACATGTAGGGCGGAAATCCTTTATGCCCGCCCTACAATACCATGTGCACGGGCCAGGGCGACCTTCCGGAACGCGAGTCCGCCCGACAGTTCCTCAGGGGCTTCCGCACGGAGGCGACCCGGGAGTCGTACCGCAAGAAGCTTGCGCAGTTCGTGCGGCTTGCCGGGACCACCCCGACGCGCTGCTCGAGGAGGCGCATGCCAAGCCCAAGTCTGTCCAGAACATGATAATCGACCACATCGAGGAGCGCAAAAAAGAGGTGAGCGGCTCCACCATACACCAGACTGTCACGGCGATGAAGCATTTTTTTGAGATGAACGACGCGGAGGAAGCCATATCGTGGTCTAAGATAGCAAGATCTGCACCTCTGTTAGATGTCATGATTGGTGTCGAATCCATTGATAAAAAGCACATCTTCCAAAAACAGACATAAAAAACATAAGCTACCATAATGAAAACGGATGGTCGTACTGGACTACGTGTGATAATGTAAATGAGACTAATAATGGGTTTGTCATACAGTGCGATCCGCCATATCGAACTATTAAGGCAGGAATTGGAGGATACAAGGATTGTTAAGCAAAATCTTGGTTCTAGGCACAGTTGTAGCGATGGGCATAACAGCACTCCTGTACTTGGATTCCCAAACCACACATGAGCTCCCATACGTTGGAAAATATTCGGAATCCCTGGAAGGCCAAAAACGCAGCACGCCATTTCCAAACCTTGAAACCATGTATGGCACCCAGATCGAAGGTGTCAGTAAATTGAGTGACGCGTCTGATTCGGTCGTGAAAATATCGACCAGCCTGCCCAAAGGAGCAGAGTTTAAGCTGCTGTTCGATTTTATAGTGCAGACTGTCATTTACGGGCCGGCATCCGTTGACTACGACACGCGTAGCGACAACATCGATACCGTGCTGGATAACCATGGAATCATGGTGTTGTACAGCGATCTTCCCGATGGACTTGGCATTGTTCAATGGCAGAAGGCCTACCTGGAAGACAGCCCGCGCGCGGAGCTTATCCGTGCCAACGGTGTTGACGCCACAGGCCTGAGCGGAGATCCTGAATTGGGGGAAATGTCCAAACCCATCTTCAATAAAGGAAGGACACTGGTTGAGGTGTTTTCAGTGGTGTATGCCCTTACCGACCTGATCAAGATGGCAGAAAATATCTGAACAGCCTTCTCCCAAGACTGTAACGCCTGCATGTTTTGTGTGTTGTGGAACATGCAGTTGAGCGAAATGTGTCGGATCCCGCCTCCTCATGGCGGGGACTTGGGCTCCGTGCCCGGGCAGGGCAGGAACGTGAACAGGTGGGGGGGGGGGTGGCCCGCTCAGGCATCGCGCCGAACCGGCACCACGCCCGCGAGTACTCCACGGCGATCCGGGACGCCTCCCCCGCTATGCCGTCGTGTCACTTCCTGCCTCCCGGGTCCGATTCCGGGGCCTTGGCCCTGCAGTACATTTCCTTGAGGTGCACGCACGGGCCGTGCAGCAGGTGGTCCCCCCGCACGGGCGCCTGGCCTCCCGCAGCACGTGCGCCAGCGCCCTTGCAGCACCGCGAACCCGGGCCTGTACGGCGCGTACCCGTCCACCGTGACCGGGATCTTCCCGTAGAGAAAGTGGCAGTCGATCACGGCACCGCCGCCTCGCCGCCATGTGGTGCCGGTGCGGGCGGGGCCCGGGGCCGACGGGGCCCGCGAGCAAGCTGGTCGGCGACTTTGACGCTTCCATGCGCATGGTGACTGAACAGCCTCTGTGACAGGTGCACCTGCCCGCGCTGGTCGGCGACTTTGACGCTTCCATGCGCATGGTGACGGCGTGCGCGGTAATACGCAGGGCATCTTGCGGCGGCTGCGGGACGGTCGCGTGCGCCGAATCGCCGTTCCCGGAGGGCGCGTCGCCGGGGCCCGTGGAGCTCGGGGTGGTGCCCGCGCTGTTTGCCACGGGCTGCGCCGACGCCCGCACCGCGTGGTTCTTCCGCGCCGTGTCCGGGTTCGGGATGGCGGCCAACGCGGTGGCCGCGGCGCGCCGCGCGGTGGCCGCGCCCCTGGCGGACCCGATCCTTTCCATGCGGGAGGCGATACGGGCCCGGCCGTGGGCGCGGGCGGGACCATGTTCAGGAGGGGCGACGGCCACTGGGGGTGCGTCTGGGTGGCGCATGCCGACGCCGCGGTGTGGGTGCTGTTCTCCCCCGCCAGGGCCGCCGCCGAACACCTATAAGCGATCCTCCCGCATCCAGCCCATGCACAAGGGGATCGCGGCGGCGATACTCATCGCCGTGGCGCTGGCCGTCGGCGTACTCATAGGCCCGCTGTTCCACGCCACAGAAGTCGACGAGGCGCTGCCTGCCGAGCTGAACCGGCTCCGGGAGGGGCTCACGATGGAGGAGTTCTCTAACATGGACGACCGGCCCAGGGCCGCCCTGGTCGGCGCGATGCCGGACAGGGTAAAGGAGATGATCATGGACGAGGCCGCCGGGTCGCCGACGTCGGTCTCCGAGGGGATGGACGAGTCGGGCGGCCTGCGGGTCATCAAGACCGGCTCGTTCGTGGGGCTGGCGGGGCACCATGCCCGGGGTGACGCGAAGATCCTGCAGGCAGGCGACTCCCAGTACCTGAGGTTCGAGAACTTCGAGGTCACCAACGGCCCCGACCTGAGGGTGTACGTGACGCGGGACGGCGACGTAAAGCAGGGGATCCACCTGGACAAGCTCAAGGGGAGTAGGGGCTCGCAGAACTACGCGCTTGACGGGATCGACACCGCGGCGTACGGCACCGTGGTCATCTACTGCCAGCCGTTTGGGGCCTACTTTGGCGAGGCGACGCTAAGCTAGGGACGCCAGGCCTACCCGAGCCTCTCCCTGATGGCCTTCGAGAGCGCCTTGCTGACTGCCTCGCCGGACGCCTTTCCCCTCAGCCTCTTCATGGCGATCCCCATGAGGGGCCCCATGGCCCTCTCCCCCTGCTTGCGCACCAGCCCCATGTTCTCCACGACGATCTCCCCCACCATGCCCTCCACGTCCTCCTCGCTTACGGCCTCCATCGAGGCGCCGGCCATGGCCTCCTCCACCGTGCGGGCCCTGCCCGCCATGATGCTCTCAAATATGATCCCGACCGACTCCTTCGCGATCTTCTCGTCCTCCAGCAGCACGAACGCCTTCGCGATCTCGCCGTCCCCTAGCAGCCCCGGATCCAGCCCGTCCCTCTCGAGGCTGGTGATGGTGGAGCACAGCACGGAGGCCACAAACGCCGGGTTCGACCCTCCCGCGGCCACCTCCTCGAAGATCCCCAGGTACCGCGAGTCGAACACCTGCTCGGCAAGCTGCTGGTTGATCTTGAACCTCTCCCGCAGCTCCCTCACCGACTCGTCCCAGGGCTTTGGGACCTTCCTGCCCGCCTCCTCCAGCTCCCAGGGGGAGACTGCGATCGGCGGGACGTCGGTCTCCGGGTACATCCGCGCCGCCCCCGGCCTGGGCCGCAGGAACCTCGTCTCCCCCGACTGGGTGGCGGCCCGGGTGTCCCTGGGGATCCCGCCGTCGCGGATCTCGGACATCCTCAGGAAGATCCTGTCTGCCACGGCGTCGGCGATCCCCGGCGGCGAGGCCAGCAGCACGAAGGCGTCGCCGTCGCCGATGCCGTGCCGCTCCCTCAGCGAGTCCGCGTCCCCCCCGGTGATCCCGTACGCGGGCAGCTCGTCGGAGTGGAAGATCCCGCCCAGCCCGAAGGACCTGGCCACCTCTGCCAGGTCCCTGCCGAGCCTGATCCCGGGGACGTGCTCCCTGCCGAACGACCCGGCCAGCCCCTCGAACACCAGCAGGCTCACGACGTGGCCCCTGCCCAGGGCCTCCATTACGACCTTCGAGCCCCACGATCCCGCCTCGCCCGTGGCGTCGATCCTTCCGGGCCTTTCGAGCTTCCTGCCCGCCAGATCCGACGAGATCTGCAGCATCCCGTACTGCCTCCTCGCCTCGAACTCCACGACGCCCTCCAGCTGCTCCAGCTGCTGCACCCCCTTCACCTCCACGACCGTGCCGCCCTCCCTGATGGACACGTTAACGTCCTGCCTGATGGATCCGATCCCCCTCCTCACCATCTTGGTGGCCCTCAGGATCCTACCCAGGGCGAGGGCTGCCGCCCTGGCCTCCCCCGGGCCGGCCTCGAACGGCTCGGTGGCGATCTCCACCAGCGGCACCCCCAGGCGCTCCAGGCTGTACTTCCTGACGCTTCCGTCGTCGCCCAGGATCTTTGCGGCGTCCTCCTCCAGGCAGACCGACTGGATCCCGATCCTCCTGCCGCCCGCCTCGTAAAAGCCCCCCCGGGAGACCAGCATGGTGCGCTGGAACCCCGCCGTGTTAGACCCGTCGACCACCGTCTTCCTCATGGGGTATATCTCGCCGAAAACGCTCGACTTGAGGGCCGCCGCGATGACCAGGGCGATCCCCTTCGCGTCCCCGTCCAGCCCGTGCGGCGGCTCCTCGTCCTGCTCCACCAGGCAGCTGCTCTCGGGGTTCCCGTAGTATTCCATCGTCATCCCCTTCGACCCCTCAAACAGCGCCGCGGGATCGTGCTCCCCGAGCTCGCCCCTCGAGGGGCGCAGCGCCCTCCGGAACGTGACGGGGTACTCGCCCGACTCGGCCGTCCCGCAGCCGCAGAACAGCTTCCTGCCGGTGTCCAGCTGCTGGTGTATCTCCAGGCCGACCATCAGCCCCACGTCGCCTGTGGAAAACCGCCGCATTGCCCCTCACGACATCTCCGAGGCGACGTTCTCCAGCATGACCCTGCCCGCCTCGCCGGGGCCGTCAAAGTTTCCAAACGCCCACATCGCCTTGACCAGCGCCACCTCCGGCAGCATGTCCTCCAAGGGGACGATGCCGAGGTCTAGCAGGTCCCTGCCGCTCTCGTAGACCGTCATCCTGACCCTGCCGTCTATGCACTGCGAGGTCATCCCGAGAAAGATCCCTTTCCCCGCGGCGCCCCTTATTGACTCGTACAGCGAGTCCCCCACGTGGCCCAGCCCGGTGCCCTCGAATATCACCCCCCTGTAACCCATGCCGACCATCCTGTCGAGGAGCGCCGGGTCGAAGCCGGGGTGGTACTTTACCAGGGCGATCCTGGGATCGACCCCGGTCCTCGGCACGAACTCCGCTTCCCCGAAGAACTCGCCCCGGAGGTTCCTGCTGACGCCCTCTGCCACCACGAACGCCGGGTCCCCGCCGACCGTCTGGAACGCGCCCCTCCTGCTGGTGTGGTTCTTCCTCACCCTGGTGCCGGCGTGGCACGCGACAGCGCCGTCGTTCCCGTCCAGGTGCATCGCCACGTAGACGCCGCGGGCGCCCTCCTCCACTATGAACCTCGCCGCCCCGACCAGGTTGAGCGCCGCGTCCGACGAGGCCCTGTCCGAGGATCTCTGGGATCCCACCAGGACTACCGGCGCCGGAAAGCCCGCAAGCGCAAACGACAGGAAGGCCGACGTGTAATGCATCGTGTCCGTCCCGTGCGCCACGATTATCCCGGCGTACCCGGATCCGGCGCACGCGCCGATCTCCTCGGCCACGCGGGTCCAGTGCTCGGGACTCATGTTCTCGGAATGCTCCGACATCACCTCCCTCGCCTCGATGTCGGCGATCTCGGCGATCTCGGGCACCGACGAGACGAGATCGCCGGCCGAAAGCGCCGGGGTCACGGCGCCTGTCCTGTAGTCCACCCTGCTCGCGATGGTGCCGCCCGTGGACAGCAGGAGGATCCTCGGCAGCCCCCTCGCGGGCAGCTCCGCGGCCGCGCCGCCCGCGGGTGCCTCGGCAGCCTTGATCCTCTCGACCGCCCTGATCTTCCCGATCTCAAGCCCCACGTTGTACCCGCTTTCAAGCTTCACCACGACGTGCCCGTCGTCGCCGTGCTCGTACCTGGGCATGACTATGCCGACGTGCGCGATGTCGGCCAGGAACCTCGCCGAGTCGCCCACGGCCACACCGTGCCTCTTCAGGAACTCCAGGGATTCCCCGGCATACCCGCTGTATTCTGACATTTACGGGAACTTGGACGGTTATTTTATTAAAACTACCTGTAGTAGGATGCCACCAGCTTCTCGCCCATCTTGAGGTCCTTCTGCTCCCTGACCTTCTTTATCGCCTCCTCGAAGTGCTTCATGGCCACCTTGGCGTCCAGCTGCTTCTTCTCGACGTCCTTCACGTCCGGGTGCGAGTCCAGGAACTCGTGGATGACCAGGGAGACGGCCGTGTTCGCGATGGACGCCGTGTCCGCCCCGCTCAGGCCGTCGGTTATCTCGGCCAGCTTGTCAAAGTCCACGCGCCTGGGATCGCCGGCGTCGCTGATCGCGGGGATCTTCGCGGCGTTTATCTTCAGGATGCTCTTGCGGCTCTCCTTGTCGGGCAGCGGGATCTGGATGATCTTGTCGAACCGCCCGGGCCTCAGCAGCGCCGGATCGATCATGTCGGCCCTGTTCGTGGCGGCCAGGACGACCACCCCGTGCATGTTCTCCATGCCGTCGAGCTCCGTGAGCAGCTGGCTTACCACCCTCTCGGTGACCACCGTCTCCCCGCCGGCGCCCCTGATGGGAGCTATCGAGTCTATCTCGTCGAAGAACACGACGCACGGGGACGACTGCCTGGCGCGCTTGAATATCTCCCTGATGCCCCTCTCGGACTCGCCGACCCACTTTGAAAGCAGTTCCGGCCCCCTCACCGAGACGAAGTTCGCCTCGCTCTGGGTGGCCACCGCCTTTGCTAGCAGCGTCTTGCCGGTGCCGCTCGGGCCGTGGAGCAGTATGCCCCTCGGCATTCTGTGCCCCAGCTTGTCATACAGCCCGGGGTACTTCATCGGCCATTCCACCGCCTCCTGCAGCTCGCGCTTGACGTCGTCCAGGCCCCCGACGTCCTCCCACTTTACGTCGGGGTTCTCGATGAACACCTCCCTCATGCCCGACGGCGTCACCTCGATCAGGGCCTTTTGGAAGTCGTCGTGGTTGACCACCAGCTTGTCCAGAGTCTCCGGCGGTATCTTCTCCTCCTCCAGGTTGAGCACCGGCAGCAGCCTCCTGAGGCACTTCATCGCGGCCTCCTTGCAGAGGTACTCCAGGTCCGCCCCGACGTACCCGTGGCTCACGCTGGATATCTTGTCGGCGTCCACGTCCTCGTGCAGGGGCATGTTCCTGCTGTGTATCGCAAGTATGTCCTTCCTCCCCTTCTTGTCGGGAACCTTGATCTCGATCTCCCTGTCAAACCGCCCGGGCCTCCTCAGGGCGGGGTCTATCGCGTTTGGCCTGTTGGTGGCCGATATCACTATGACCTTGCCCCTCGCCTCCAGGCCGTCCATCAGCGACAGCATCTGGGAGACCACCCGGCGTTCCACCTCGCCTGTCACCTCCTCGCGCTTTGGGGCGATCGAGTCTATCTCGTCCACGAATATTATCGACGGGGCCTTCTCCTTTGCCTCCTTGAATATCTCCCTCAGCCTGGCCTCGCTCTCCCCGTAGAACTTGCTCATTATCTCGGGCCCGGATATGCTGATAAAGTGGGCGTTGCTCTCGTTTGCGACCGCCTTTGCGAGCAGCGTCTTGCCGGTCCCCGGCGGCCCGTAAAGCAGGACGCCCTTGGGGGCCTCTATTCCGAGCTTCTCGAAGATCTCGGGGTGCCTCAGCGGGAGCTCGATCATCTCCCTGACCTTCTTGATCTCGTCGGTAAGCCCGCCGATGTCCTCGTACGTCACCTGCGGGACGCCGCGCAGCGTCTCCCCCTTCTCCGCTATGTGGAACACCGTCTTCTGCGTGATCAGCACGGCGTCGGCGGCCGGGGTGATCCCTATCACCTGGAACGTGAGCCTTCCCCCGAAGTACGGCACCATCACGTTGTCCCCCTTTATCAGCGGAACGCTCTCCAGCGCGTCGGCGAGGTACCTCTCGTCGATCGGCGGTATGGCTTCCAGCGGGGCCACCACCACCTTCTCCGCGGCCACCGCCTTTATCTTCCTGACCGTGATCGTGTCGCCTATGGCGATCCCCGAGTTGTTCCTGCCAAGCCCGTCGATCCTGATGATCCCCTTTCCCTCGTCGGACGGGTACAGCGGCAGGCACTTCGCGACGGTCCTCCTCTTGCCCTTGATCTCTATGACGTCCCCCGTCGACGCGTTCAGCGTGTCCATCGAGTCGTAGTCGATCCTGGCGACCCCCCTGCCGACGTCCCTGGTGTATGCCTCCAGCACCTTGAGGGCCAGGGCGTTTTTGCTCATAATGCAAATCCGTCCGCCTAATTTTTATATCTTTGTTAGTTTTTATCCTGTTGCTCAATCCCCCCATGATCGCAAAAACGCGGCGGATCTCGTGCCTGGGGGCGCCTCTTTCTGCCCGCGGCGGCGCGCCTGCTGCCGCTCGCCCTGCCCGGACGGGCCCGTCCCGCGCGTAGCCGCAGGCATGGGCCGCCCCCGGGCGCGGCGCGCGGCCCGCGGGGGCGGGAGCTTGCAGCGCCCCTGCCAAAACAAAGCTTAAAATCATCAGTGGGCACGAGACGATCTACTTGGGCAAGAGACCATTAGTGAGGAGACGGGGCCGCGGAGGAAACCAGTTTAGGGCCGCGTCCACGGGAAAGGTGGGCAGCAAGGCAAGGTACCCGCGGTTTTCCCTGTCGGAGCAGCATGACGGCGCGGTGATCGACCTGGTGCACGAGCGCGGCAGGGACGCGCCGCTGGCCAAGGTAAGGTTCGAGGACGGCTCCGTGTCGTTCGTACCTGCGGTGCTCGGAACGAAGGTGGGCGCCGTGCTCCAGTTCGGGCTAAAGTCGCAGATCGAGCCGGGCAACGTCATCAGCGTGCAGAACATCCCGGACGGGACCATAGTCTGCAACGTGGAAAAGCACTTCGGCGACGGCGGCGCAATCGTAAAGTCCGCCGGCACCAACGCGACGATATTCTCCCACGGCGACGAGGGCGTCACGCTAAAGCTGCCGTCCGGCAAGTTCGCCACCCTGAACCCCAAAAACAGGGCGATGATCGGGACGCTGGCCGGCGGAGGCGCCGGCGAGAGGCCCTTCATGAGCGCCGGCAACAAGTGGCGCAGCTTTTCGGCCAAGGGCAGGAAGTACCCGATCGTCCGGGGAGTGGCCCAGGCGGCATACGTGCACCCGCACGGCGGCGGAAGGCACCAGCACGTCGGCCAGAGCTCCACCGTCTCGCGCAACGCCCCGCCCGGAGCCAAGGTGGGCAGCATAGCGGCAAGAAAGACGGGCAGGGCCAGGATCAAGGAGAGGAAATAGCCCGGCGCCATCGGCTCCCTGGCGGCAGCCGACACGCGCCACGGCCAAACTTGATTAATGGCCGATTGGAACCAGACTCTGCATGGCAAGCCAACGGGTGCGCATATTCGTCACCGGGAAGGTCCAGGGGGTGTTCTTCCGCCAGGCAATGAAGGTGACTGCCAAAAAGAACGGCGTCTCCGGCTGGGTGAGGAACCTGCAGGACGGCAGGGTCGAGGCGGTCGTCGAGGGGGACGAGAGGGACGTGTGCAGGATGATAGAGTGGTCCCACGCCGGGCCCGCCAACGCGAGGGTGGAGGACGTCGAGATCCAAAACGAGGAATTCTCCGGCGGGTTTTCAGAATTCGACGTCCTATACTGACGCGGCCCGGACGGCCGCGCCGTGGCAAATTGTGAGGCAGTAGCCCCGCCGGTTCCGGTCCGGACAGATGGCCCCGTTTCGAGGCGCACAAGATCCGCCACGTTGACGGGGAAGCGTGGATGTTCCGCCTTAGGACTGCTCCCTCCCGGACCTCGTCCCTTTCGACGGTTCGGGCCTCGAAGCCGTCCCTTCGGACGATTCTGGCCCTGCAACCACCCGCCCCGGCGTGATTTCATTTCCGCACGCCAGGCGGGAACCACCCGCCCGGAGATTTACCCGACGGTTGCTGATCTCTGCATGTAGCCGGTTTCAGAATGGGGCACGGCTGGCACCCCGATCCTGCCTACTGCCGCATTTCCTACGGAACCCGCGTTATATGTGCATTAGGTTTGCCCCCGCCGCAGATCCGCGATGATGCCGCACACCGAGCACACGTCCCCCGTGCACCCGCTGCCGCACCTGCTGCACAGGTACCTTTCCTTGCCCCCGTCCTTCTTTACTGCCTGGGAGACCCTGAGGACCGACCTGTACAGGCTGTTCTTGATCCCGCTGTGCCTGCCCTCCAGGGAGTTCAGGAACTCTCGGATCTCCCCCCTGATCCCCTCGTCCATGTGCGGGCACGGCTCGGACTGGAACGGGATGCCGTTGGTAAACGCGTAAAACACGATCTCCTCCTCGTAGATCTCGCAGAACGGCTTGATCTTCCTCACGTCGTTTGACGACGTGTCGGGATCCATCCACCCTATCTTGCCGGTGTCCCCCGACAGCATGTTTATCACGAACGTCTGCAGCGTGTCGTCCAGGTTGTGCCCGGTCGCCACGGCGTCGGCCCCGATGTCCGCCGCCGCGCGGTCCATCGCCCTCCTCCTCAGCGTGCCGCATATGGAGCAAGACGAGATCCTCCGGCTGCCCCTCAGCCCCAGCGCCTCGTCCAGCGTCATGTCGAACAGGTCCCTGTACGAGAACACCTCGTGTTCCACCCCGAGCCTGCCGCAAAAGTCCCCGACCAGCCCCAGCGCCTCGTCCCTGTACCCAGGGATGCCCTCGTCGATCGTGATTGCCTTGATCCTGAAGTTGTGCGCGCCGGCCATCTGCCCCATGACGTCTAGCAGCGCCAGCGAGTCCTTCCCGCCCGACACGGCCACCGCCACCAGCTCGCCGTTGCCGATCATGCTGTGCCTCGAGATGGTCTTTGCCGCCTTCCGGACGATCGAGCTTGAAAAGCACCCCCCGCACAGCCTCTCGCCGGAGTACCTGCGGGCGTACGCCGCCGGGCCCTCGCACCTGTCGCACTTCATGGAGGTGCCTGCGTTTTTTTCACTAATGACTCTTTAGATGGTGAACCATCCCGACTTTACGTACGACAGCGCGATGTTGAGCCCGAACAGCACGAACGTGAAGGCGTAGATCCCCCACATCGTCCTCTGCACCGCGTCCTCCGAGATCTTCTCGTCTATGATGGAATGGATGAACTTGCCCCCGTCCAGGATGGGCAGCGGCAGCATGTTGATGATCCCGATGAAGAACGAGATCATCCAGAGCCACAGCAGGAACACGGACAGGTTGTGGTCGTTCCACTCGATAAAGTCCAGGACTGGCTTGTACATGGCGTTGTCCCGCATGATCCCGATCATCCCACGCTCGGGGTCGTCGGGTGAGGGCGTGATCTCCACCGCAAAGTCGAGCTGCTGCCCGCCCCTCAGCACGGAGACGTCCGCAACGTCCCCCGGCGCTATGCCCGCCCGCTGGAAGTCAAGCGCCGTGTGGACGGGCACCCCGTTGACCGAGGTGATGACGTCGTTGGCCAGCAGCCCGGCCCTCTCAGCGCCGCCGCCCTCTATGATCGAGACGACCAGGACGCCGTCCGGCGCGTCGTAAAAGGCGCCGAGTATCGGCTCGGGCAGGATCACCGCGAACAGCGGGTTGGTCAGGAGTATGGCCCCCAGCACGAACGCGAATAGCACGTTTGAGGTCGCCCCGGCCCCTATGACCCTGAGCTTCGAGATCTTCCTGGCCTTCTTGAACTCCTCCTCGTCGGGCTCGACGAACCCGGCGAACATGGCTATGAAGATGGCGAACCCGCCCGTCTTGATCTTGATCTTCTCGAGGGTGGCGACGATCCCGTGCGCGCCCTCGTGGATCACCAGGACGATCGGTATGGAAAGCAGGAAGTAGGCGATGGATGACGACGACGTCAGCGTTATGCCGGGGATGAGCACCGTCAGCTCCGCAAAGTCGGTGGGCGTCACGAAGAACGCCGCGACGTTCGAGATCAGGAACCAGAACGCAAAGCCCATCATCCCGAACCCCGCGATCACGCTTACGTCTGCGAAGACCCTGATCCCGCGCTTCGTCCTGCCGAGGATCCTCGTCAGCACGCCCTGCACCTGCCGGTTCTTGTACACTATGCTGTACACCTTCAGCTCGAACCCGTGCCTATCCAGCTTCAGCGCCTTTGCCGCCCCCAGGATAACCACCCAGGCCAACAACACGTAGATTATCGAGTTGTCGGTAATAAAATCAAGTTCCAAACTGGTTGCTAATTTTTTTAAACTACGGCCATTTATCGGTTACTATGAAGCCGGCCATGATCGTCTCGACTTATCCCGACAGGCGCAGCCTGGCCAGGGTCGCAGACCAGCTGGTGCGCTCGCGGGTCGCCGCGTGCGTGAACATCTCGAGGACGTCGTCAGTCTACCTGTGGAAGGGGAAGGTCGAGAGCTCGCCGGAGTACGTCGGGCTGTTCAAGACCACCCAGGAGAACAAGGACGCACTGAAGGAAAAGATCAGGGAGACCCACCCCTACGACGTACCGGAGATAGCCGAGATAGACGTCGCCTCCGTGAACAGGCCGTACCTGGACTGGCTCGTCGAGTCCACGTCCTAGGCGTCCAGGGCATAGCGCAGCAGGGACACGATGCCGCCCAGCCCGGTCACCCTCAGGCCAAGATCCGTCGTCGAGTCCACGCCGAACGTCTGCGCGCCCTTGCCCTCCGCGCTGTTCAGCAGCCCGATCACCGCGTCCTCGTCATGCGACTGGATGGCCCTGTCGGAGAACACCAGCAGCCTGACCGCGCCCAACCCGTCTGCCCTCCGCGTCTCCTCCAGCCCCATGGTGAACTTCCTGCTCTTCCTGCTCGCAAGCACCATCACCTCGTCGATTATGGACGAGACCCTTGCAAGCTTGCTCTCCGACATTATCTCCCTCATCACCTGCGACTTTGTGAAGGTGTAGATGCCGTCCTCGCCGCCGGAGTCTATCCCCTCTGCCACCCGCACGCTGTACCCGCCCCTCGCCTGCAGGAAGTTGGCAAACTTCCTCTTCGTCTCCCCCGGGCCGAACACCACCACCGGGCACTCCCCCCCGCCCGCGGTGTCCAGCGCCCGCCGGGCCCGCTCGAAGAACTTCCCGATGTCAAAGGAGGTCTTGTACCTCTTCCCGCCGGCGCCCGAGTAGATGTTGGGGGAAAGCTCCACGTGGGTCCCCTTCAGACTCGCCACCCCGCAGTCCGACGTGTCTATCGCGACCAGGACGAAGCCGGCGTGGCCGCCGCCGGATCTGAGCAGCCTCCTCTCCACGCCGGACCACCTCTTCTTCGAGATCGTGAACCCCTCGTTGATCCTCAGCGTGAGCGCGTGGTGCGACCCGTGCGGGACGGACTCGTTGTTTGACTCCAGGATGGTCCCCGACACGCGCAGCCTGTCAAGCGCGTCGTCCAGGGAGACCCTCTCGGCCGCGAGCGCGACGCGTATCCTGACCCTCTCGCCCTTGCCGGGCCTCGCGTACTCCCTGTCCAGCTTGATCGTCCTGTAGGTGTCCCCCGTCACCCTGTCGCCCGGCTTTATCACCCGCCGGAGGCTCAGCATGTCGTCCGGGTCCTCGGCGATCACGGATACGGCGTTCTCGTCGACGTGCCTCTTGATCACGGTGCATCACCCGGGCGCGGAAGGAAAGGGGGCTAGCCTGCCTTGCCCGGCAGCCCCGCCTTCTTCTTCATGTAGTTCTCCACCCAGTCAAGCGTCAGGACCCCCGCCTCGGCCAGGTTGGTCAGGGAGTTTGACGACGCCTCCCCCGTAACCTTGCCGTTGTTCCTCCTGATCTGGCGCCACTTGAGCGACGTATTGCCGCTCTTGGAGTTGTATATTATCCCGAGCACGTCCCTCGCGTTGACGAACGTGATGTCCCGGATCTTCTTCAGCGTAACCTTGTCGGCGGCCTCCACGTATATGGAACCCAGGCCGTCCTCCCTTTCCGCGAACACCTCGAAGTCGCTCAGGTAGCTCCTCGGGGCGTACGACCTGCACGTGCTCCCTATTATGAACCTCCTGAAGTTCTCCAGCGATGCCGGGACGTCTATGGCGACCATTCCTAATGGATGGATAACATGCCATTTATCAAGCTTCTTGAAAGACTCAATAGGCCGCCCGGGGATACTGACTCGCGGGCGGTGATGAACCTATCCCTATGAGCGGTGATGAGGATCTTGAGTTCTGAGCCTGTGCCCAGAACTTTTATGGCGCGCCGCCGCACCGGTCGCCATGAAGTCCCTCACCGAGTACCTCACCTTCGAAGTCGGGTCCAGGCGCGCGTTCGTCAACATCACCCCGGCCGTGGGAAGGCTGGTCGAGAAGAGCCGGGTGCGGGAGGGATTGTGCCTCGTCAACGCGATGCACATCACGGCCAGCGTGTTCGTCAACGACGACGAGGCCGGGCTCCACAGCGACTACGAGCGGTGGCTGGAGGGCCTCGCCCCGCACGAGCCAGTCGGGCAGTACGATCACAACAAGACCGGCGAGGACAACGCTGACGCCCACCTGAAGAGGCAGGTCATGGGCCGCGAGGCGGTAATCGCCATCACCGGCGGCCGGCTGGACTTTGGCCCCTGGGAGCAGATCTTCTACGGCGAGTTTGACGGCAGAAGGCCCAAGCGGGTCCTGGTCAAGATCATCGGCGAGTGACGCTCAGCCAAAGTCCGCGTCGCGCTTCTGGCCCTGAGCCTCGTTCTTTCTCGCGGCGGCCCTGAACTCGTCGTCGTGGTTCTGCGGGCCGTGGCCGCACTCCGTGCACGCGACCTTGTAGCCGTTGGCGTCCCTCCGGTAGGACTCGCACCCGCAGAAGCACGCCATGGACGTCCGTGCCCTCCCGGGGTTATATCTCTTGGGGCGCCGGATCCCCGGCGCCCTCCTCCCGCGCCTCGGTGCAGCATTCCCCGAGCGGGATGTCGTGGCCGTGGGGGCACTTCCTCGGGTGTTTCAGCATGGTGCACAGCGCGTCGGTGAACTGCTTGTTCATGTGGTGCTCGATCCCGCACACCATCTCCTCGTCGATCTCCACCTTCAGCGCGCTGTCCATCAGGACCTCCAGCAGCCTGCTGTTCCTCATCATGCTGGAACCGATGCTCTCCCCCTCCCCGGTAAGCGCCACCCCGACCTTGCTGTAGTTCACCAGGTTCTTGCCGTTCAGCTTCTTCAGCATCTGGACGACGCTCGGCTGCCTGACGTTGAGCATCTTCGCTATGGTGCTGATCTTCACGTCCTCGCCGCGCTCCTTTATGTGCCATATGGCCTTCAGGTACATCTCGACGTGCTCGGCCTCGGCCGTCCCCACGAAAAGGATCTCCTCGCCTTCCCCGCCCATGCCTACTCCTTCCGCGAGTCTTTTAATAAATATTCAAAGTACTGCCTCGCGAACCCGGCCAGCCCGGCGTGGTCGGCCCAGATGGCTACCATGTCTGCCGACTCCGCGCCGCCCATCTCCGGCCCCAGCAGGATCACGACGTACCTCTTGTCGGAGATTATCCCGCCGCCGAACAGGCCCTTCTTGATCTTCACGGTGGCCAGCCTCCTTATGGCCGCGAGCGACTCCCCGTCCATCTTGTCCGAGGTCAGCACCGTTATGTCCACGTCCTTGTCGTGCAGCGATCTCAGCTTCGGCAGGGCCTGCCTCACCAGCTCCTGGCCGACCTCGGGGAGAGCGATCATCACCTCGTTCCTGCACGAGTCCACCATGTCCAGGATCTTCGCGGCTATGTTCGTAGCCCCCGACAGCACCCATATGTCCGGCCTCTCGCTGGTCCCGCTCTTCTCGTACAGCGGCACCAGCTCCTTGAGGATCACGCCCCTGTCCTGCGCAAAGTCGCCCTCCATCTTCTGCCGGGTGGTCTCCAGCCCGGTGGCAGGGGACTTGGCAAAGTACTTGGTGGGCCTCGAGTCGTCGGATCCTATCCACCCCTTCTCCTCGAGCGCCCCGAGCACCTCGTAGATCTTCGAGTAGGGCACGCCCGACTTCTGGCTCAGGTCGGCCGCAGTCATCTCCCCGGACTTTAGCAGCGACGTGAACGTCCTTATCTCGTAGCTGGTCAGCCCTATCCTCTCCAGGGACTTTCTCGTCTTGTCCGATATGCTCATCCGATCTAGTCGGCCGGTCTTAGTATTTAAGCAGGCCGTGGAAGGGGCGCCTCCCCGGGGCGCAGCACGCACGCGTCCTAAATTCCATACGGGGCCAAGTATGAAATTTAATATATAGGGTTTTTTGAAAACGCCCATATAGCAATGGCACTGATCCAGATATCCAACCAGACGGCCAAGAACCTGGGCAAAAAGTCCACCATCAGGTTCACCCAGAGCATCTGCCCCGACTGCAACATGATCCTCGACGCGGAGGTATTCGAGAGGGACGGCAGGGTCTACATGTCCAAGGTCTGCCCGACCCACGGCGAGTGCGAGGAGCTGTACTTTGGCTCCTACGAGATGTACAAGAAGTTCAGCACGTACTGGATGGACGGGAAGGGCGCCCACGCCCCGAACGTGATGATCGACAAGTGCTCGTGCCCGAACAACTGCGGGCTGTGCTCCAACCACCTCTCCCACAGCGGCCTGGCAAACATGATCGTGACCAACAGGTGCGACCTGACGTGCTGGTACTGCTTCTTCTACGTCAAGAAGGGACTGGAGGGCGCATACATGTACGAGCCGGACCACACGCAGGTCAGGGCGATGATGAAGACCCTCAGGGCCGAGAGGCCCATACCGGGCAACTCGATGCAGATCACCGGCGGCGAGCCGATGCTGCGCGACGACATATCCGAGGTAATCAAGATCATGAAGGAGGAGGGCGTCGACCACATCCAGATGAACACGAACGGCATCAGGCACGCGATGGATCCGGAGGCCGCTAGGGAGGTGAGGATCGCCGGCTGCAACAACCTGTACCTGAGCTTCGACGGCGTGACCGCCAGGACGAACCCGAAGAACCACTGGGAGATCCCGTACGCGCTTGACAGCTGCAGGAAGACGGGGACGACGGTCGTCTTCGTGCCGACTGTGATCAAGTCGATCAACGACCACGAGCTGGGGGGCATCATCAGGTACGCGCAAAAGAACATGGACGTGGTCCACGCCGTGAACTTCCAGCCAGTCTCGCTGACGGGAAGGATGGGCAAGAGCGAGCGCGAAAAGTACAGGATCACCATACCCGACTGCATCCAGAGGATCGAGGAGCAGACCAACGGCGAGGTCACCGTAGACGACTGGTTCCCGGTCCCGAGCTGCATGCCTCTCACCAACGTGATAGAGGCGTTCTCCAGCAAGCCGAAGTACGAGCTGTCGATCCACTTCGCCTGCGGCGCCGGCACGTACGTCTTCGAGGACGAGGATACCAAGAAGTTCGTGCCGCTGACAAAGTTCTGCGACATCCAGGGGATGCTGGAGCTGTTCGAGGACAAGGCAGAGGAGATCCGCTCAGGCAAGAACAAGTACTTCACCATGCTCGAGGTGGTCAGGAAGCTGAAGGGGTTCGTGGACGCGAAGAAGCAGCCGGCCGGCCTGGACCTGGCCAAGATGTTCGGGAACATACTGATGAAGAGGTCGTTTGACGCCGTGGGCTCGTGGCACGTGAAGGGCCTGTTCCTCGGCATGATGCACTTTCAGGACAAGTACAACGAGGATCTCGAGCGCCTGCAGAGGTGCGACATCCATTACCTGACCCCGGATCTCAGGATCGTGCCGTTCTGCGCGTTCAACGTTATCCCGGAGTGGTACCGCGACAGGATCCAGAAAAAATACTCCATCACGGTCGAGGAATGGGAACAGCGGGAGGGCGTAAAGCTCGAGGACGGCCTGTACCGGGGCCTGATGAGGCGCGGCGCGGGCGACGAGCTCGCGGCGGGCTGCGCGAAGAGCCAGATGTTCCACGACGCCTCCCAGGCCGTGATGTAGGCAGGCGCAGCGCATTCGGGCAGGGGCGCCACGTACGGAAAAGGGCCCGGCACGCTCGAAAAGAGTAATAAATTATCCGGCGTCCAGCTAACCCGTTGATCCCAAGAACGCAGTCGGCGACGCGGCGCCCCCCGCACCTGTACCGCCACCTGCTGGTCGCCGCGGTGCTCTGCATCTCGTTTTCAGCCTCGTTCCTCGTGAGATCCCAGCCGGCGGAGTTCGGGTTCGAGCTGCACGAGTTCGATCCCTTCTTCAACTACCGTGCCACCGGGTTCCTGCTGGAAAACGGCCTCGCCGCGTACCTCGGCTGGCATGACGACCTGAGCTGGCACCCGGACGGCAGGGACGTCTCTGCCACGTCCCAGGTCATGCTTCACCTGACGGCGGCGGCGGCCTACCTGGCATTCGGGGCCGGCTCCGGCCTCTACGACTTTACGATAGTGCTCCCTGCCGTCTTCGGATCCCTCACCACGGTAGTCATATTCGCGCTCGTCCGGGTCATCGCGGGCACCACCGCCGGCCTCTTCGCGTCGGTGCTCTTTTCGGTGTCGCTCCCGATCGTCCTGCGGGGCTCGCTGGGATGGTTCAAGTCCGAGCCGCTCGGGATCTTTTACGGCCTGCTGGCCGTATACCTGTTCCTGAGCGGGATGCGGGCCGGCGGGGGTAGGGACGCCCTGCCAAGGATGGCCGGAGGGGGGGTAGTCCTGGGCTTCGGCCTGGCCTCGTGGGGCGGCATACAGTTCTTCGTCCTGCCGCTGGGCGTGTTCCTCCTGGCGCTCCCGTTTATCAGGAGGGACGGCCGGGCCCCTGCCGCTGGCATCGCCGCGTTCGTCGCCGCATTCCTGCTGACCGCGCTGCTGTTCGAGAGGCCGGGCCCGGGCTTTGTACTCGGACTGGGGGGGTTCGCGCTGATGGTGCCCGCGGCATTCCTTGCCGCGTGCACCGCCATCCGGAGGGCCTCCCGGCGGGGGGGCGGGACCCGGAACTGCCTGGTGCTGCTGCTCGCCGTGCTCCTCTCGGGATCCGTCCTGATCGCGGTCAACGAGCACGCCCAGTTCATGCAGCTGCCCAACTTCCGCTACCTCAACGCCCTGAACCCGTTCCTCACAGCCACGAACCCCCTGACCGACTCGGTCTCCGAGCACACCCCCACGAGCATCCAGGAGTCTTTCTTCTTCCACTCCGTGCTGATGATCTTCGCGGCGCTGGGGGCGTGGCTGGTCTTCAGGGACGCCGGCGGCCCGGGGCGGCCGCCGGCCGACATGGCCGCCTTTGCCCTGATAATGGGGATGTCCGGGGTCTACGTGAGCTCGGCCTTCATCCGGCTGGAGGTATTCGCGTCGATATCCGTGATAATCCTCTCGTCGATCGGGCTGTCCGTCCTGCTGCGGGAGGTCTTCGGCAACAGGTCGCTGGGGGCCCCGGCCAACGCCGTGAGAAACGCTGCCGTAAAGAACTCGTTTTTCGCGGCGATCGTGTTCCTGCTGATCGTCCCTTTCCTGATGCCCGCCGGCGCGAACTGGATGGCCCTGACTGCCTCCCCGCCCACGATCCTCAACGGCGGGACATTTTATTCGGTCGGGACGGACGACTGGCTGGAGTCGCTGGAATGGATAAGGGACAACACCCCAGAGGACTCTGTGGTGGCCGCGTGGTGGGACTATGGCTACTGGATAAGCACGATGTCTGAACGGGCCACCCTGGCAGACAACGCCACGATCGACTCGGGGCAGATCGAGAGGCTGGCAAGGATGTTCCTGAGCACCCCAGACGCCGGCTGGCAGATGCTGCAGGACATGGACGCGGACTACGTGGTGGTCTTCGTGGCCGGCGAGCGGCTGGCCACCGCCTCCGACGAGCCGCTCTACGTCCTGGAAGGGGGAGGGGACGAGTCAAAGAAGCAGTGGTTCATGAGGATAGCCGGGGAGCCGGTGACCAAGTACCTGCACCCCGACGGCGAGACCGCCACCGACTACTTCTGGGACAGGACCCTCCTGGGGCGGCTCTTCCCGTTCTCCCCGCTGGGGTACGTGTATTTCGAGGACGGCGTGCAGTCGCGCAGCTACCTGCCCGGTCTGTCTGCCGTCTACGCCGAGGACGTAAAGTATCCCGAGGGAGGGCATGACGCGCCGTTCAGGCTGGTCCACGCGTCGCCGGGCTACCACGACGGGAGGCCCGGCCCGATGCTGGGGGTCTTCGTCTACGAGATCAACCACGGCTACGTGCCCGGCCGCGCCCCCGGCTGACCCGGCCCCTCCCCGCGAACTCGTCGTTGATGCGGCCTATCTCGTAAAGCCGGGCCTCCCCAGCAAGCTCCAGGTTGGGGATCACGCAGTGCCCCCCTATGACCCCCGGAAACATCTTCGGCCTGTTGCCCAGGTACCTGTGGATCTCGTCGGAGAACCCCCACATCTCGTCATAGTCCACGCCGTGCCTGTCTGCGATCATCTTGCTCAGCTGCGCGTAGTTGATCAGCCAGCCGTAGTAGCTCGTGTCGACGACCAGCTTTGCCAGTTCCAGCGTGACCGGGCTTGACATCCTCCTGGCCCTCACACCGCATTTCCTCATCAGCCCGGCAAACGCGGACGCCGCCCACCTAGATCTCGGCGCGCCGTCCTCCAGGGCGTAGTATTTCGTGTACCTCCTGAGGTCCTTCATCATGCGCCCGTGCACCCCCCTGGTCGCGCTGTACACCACCGGGACCGGCAGCGCCCCCTGGAGCCCCGCGGTGGTGTTGGGGGGAACAGTGCTGTGGATCACCACGGCCTCGGGATCGAACATGCCGTACAGCTCCTCCACGTCGCGCGCAAAGCCCCCGGAAAACGGCAGGCACACGTGCAGCATCTCCGTCGCGAGGCCCCCGTACCTTGCCAGCCGCCCGCCGCTCGACAGAGCCGGGTCCGTGTCGTAGCCCGCCGCCACGCACTGCCCAGAGATCAGCCTCAGGATCGGCCCCCCGATCTCCCCCAGGCCGGCGACGACGTTCTTCTTCGGCCTTCCCATACGTGAACCTTGGGCCGCCGATGATGAAAGCGTATCGGTCGGGGGCCAGCCGGCCCGCGTGCAAGAGTTTTATCCTGAATTTTTGCAACCCTGCCATGCGCATACTGCAGGCCGGCAACCCGAACTTCGGGTACGTCATGGCAAGGGAGCTCAGGAAGAGGGGGGTGGAGGCCGACCTCCTAGTCTCGCGCCAGGCCGTCACCGGCCCCGACCTTTCCATCAACGACCCGACGAGCCACGACCCGGGCGCCGGCGCCTGCCCCGACTGGGTGATCTTCTACGACCGCGACGGCACGGGCAAGACCGCCCGGGTCATCCGGGCGATGAAAGGGTACGACTTGGTCTCCGCGTACAACACGCTGCCCATCCACGCCATGCTCTCGGGCAGGCCCTACGTAGCGGTGACCGGCGGGGACGAGCTCCGCAGGAAGGCGTTCGAGCGGTCGGTGACGGGGTACCTGCTACGCAGGGCGTACAGGAAGGCAGACAGGCTGGTCTACACGTGGCCCGTGGCAAAGCCCTACGTGGAGAGGCTGGGGCTGGACGGCGCGGTGTTCATCCCGCGCACCTGGGACGCCGGGCGCTTTGTAAGGCGGGGCAGCCCGCCCGGCGACGGCCCGCTGCGCATATTCATGCCCACTGCACAGCTGTGGGACCTGAAGGGAAACGACAAGTTCCTCAGGGCGTTTGCCAGGCTGTGCGCCGAGGGCAGGGACGTGTTCCTGTACTGCGTGGACTGGGGGCGGGACTCGGGCAGGGCCAGGGAACTGCTGGCAAGGCCAGAGTGCGCGAGGCGCACGGAGCTGGTCCCGGGCCCCGTGTCACGGGACGCGATGGCAGGCTACATGGAGAAATCGCACGTGCTGGCAGACCAGTTCAACACGGGCTCCTTTACCCGCGTGGGGATCGAGGCGTTCCACTTTGGGATCCCGGTCATGGTCAAACTCGACGAGCGGCTGTACGTGGAGGCGCACGGGGACCTCCCGTCGGTGCTGCAGTGCGGCACCGAGGAGGAGATCTACGGGCGGATCGAATGGGCGCTCGGGGACAGGGGAGGCCTGGGGAGGATGGGAGACGATTCCAGGCGGTGGGCGGCCAGGCACTTCGACCTGCAGAAAAATATTGACAGACATGTAGAACTTTATCAAGGGATTCTTAAAAAATGACGGGGGATAGCAAAGCACATGACCGTAGCCGGCAACTGGGCCCGCAGGCGCTGGTTGAACTTCCGGCAGGGCCACAGCTACTACCTGATCTTCGCCATGTCATTTGCCAACTTCATCCTGATCGCGTACCGCCTCCTGGTGGAGCGCGTGGACGCGCTCAACGAGCTGTTCTCGAGCCTGTGGCTGTTCGTGGCAGCCTTCATCGCGCTGTACGTTCCCGCGGCAATACTGATCGGGCACTGGCACCACAAGACGCAGGTCAAGATTGAGACCGAGCTGTGGCACAACCAGGATCCCGTCATGGCGCGGTGGTTCCGGCTGCTGATCGACATGCAGGCCGGCAGGGCCACGCAGGAGGAGATTGCCGAGACCCGCGACTTCCTGAAATCGATAGAGGACGGAAAAAACTACAAGGAGTTAGCGGGCGACAAGGACAACCCATGACGATACGAGACGCCGTGGTCGTGGTGGGTACCCGGCCCCAGACCATAAAGTCGTACCCGCTGGTCAAGGCACTGCGCAGGCACGGGTTCGGGGTGGACGTGATCAACACCGGGCAGCACTCCGACTACCTGATGTCCGGGCTGTTCTTCCGCAACCTCGCCGCCGCGAGGCCCGCAAGGAACCTGGGGGTGGGGCCGGGGACCCCGGGCGAGCAGCTCTCCCGGGCCATCCCGAAACTGGAGGCAGCCTTCCGGAGGGCGGGGCCGGATCTAGTGATTGCGCCCGGGGACACCACCTCCGCGCTTGCCACCGCCGTCGCTGCCTCAAAATGCGGCATCCTGCTGGCCCATCTGGAGGCAGGCGGCAGGGGCGTCCACGCGGGGATGCAGGAAGAGATCAACAGGAGGATGATAGACCACTCGTCTGACATCCTGTTCGCGCCTACCCGGGGCTGGGCAGACAACCTGGAGGCCGAACGCGTCCCCGGCGACGCCTACTTTGCGGGCGACACCATGTACGACCTCTTCCTGGAGGAGCGCGGGGCCGCCCCCGGGCCGGCCGGGGCCCCGCCCGTCCCGGGCAGGGTGCTGGTGACCATCCACCGCGCCGAGAAGATCGAGGAGAGGGGCCGCCTGGCGGGGGTCTGCGGCTTTCTGGACTCGCTGTGCGCGGCCGGGCTCGATCTGGTGTTCCCGGTCCACCCCCACACCCGGAAGATGCTGGCCGAGTTCGGCCTCCGGCCCGACGCCAGGATGGTCGACCCGGTGGACCACGCCACGATGATGGGGCTGGTGGAACAGTCGTCACTCGTGGTCACCGACTCCGGCGGACTGCAGAAGGAGGCGTACTGGATGTCCAGGCCGTGCATCGCGGTCCACGAGACCTTCGAGTGGAAGGAACTGGTGGACGAGCGCGCCAACTTTCCAATGTGGCCCGGCAGGCCCATGCCGGCATCCAGGGCCAAAAGGATCGCGAGGGCCTCGTTTGAGCCAAAGCCGTCCATCTTCGGATCCGGGAACGCCTCCGAGAGGATATGCGAGATACTCGGGGAATACTGACCTCCTGACAACCGTTTTATGTAAACGCGGCCCCATCTGCCCATGCGCATACTGCAGGCCGGCAACCCGAACTTCGGGTACGTCATGGCAAGGGAGCTCAGGAAGAGGGGGGTGGAGGCCGACCTCCTGGTATCGAGGTCCAGCATGTCCGGCACCGGGGCGTACGGCACCCCGGCGTCCGTAAACGACCCGATGAGCCACGACCCGGGCGCCGGCGCCTACCCCGACTGGGTGATCTTCTACGACATACACAAGAGGGGCAGGGCCCTGCAGGTCTCGAACCTCCTGAAAAAATACGACGTCATCGAGGCCTACCAGGCCACCCCCATCCACGCCATGCTCTCGGGCAGGCCCTACGTAGCGGTGACCGGCGGGGACGAGCTCCGCAGGAAGGCGTTCGAGCGGTCGGTGACGGGGTACCTGCTACGCAGGGCGTACAGGAAGGCAGACAGGCTGGTCTACACGTGGCCCGTGGCAAAGCCCTACGTGGAGAGGCTGGGGCTGGACGGCGCGGTGTTCATCCCGCGCACCTGGGACGCCGGGCGCTTTGTAAGGCGGGGCAGCCCGCCCGGCGACGGCCCGCTGCGCATATTCATGCCCACTGCACAGCTGTGGGACCTGAAGGGAAACGACAAGTTCCTCAGGGCGTTTGCCAGGCTGTGCGCCGAGGGCAGGGACGTGTTCCTGTACTGCGTGGACTGGGGGCGGGACTCGGGCAGGGCCAGGGAACTGCTGGCAAGGCCAGAGTGCGCGAGGCGCACGGAGCTGGTCCCGGGCCCCGTGTCACGGGACGCGATGGCAGGCTACATGGAGAAATCGCACGTGCTGGCAGACCAGTTCAACACGGGCTCCTTTACCCGCGTGGGGATCGAGGCGTTCCACTTTGGGATCCCGGTCATGGTCAACCTCGACGAGCGGCTGTACGTGGAGGCGCACGGGGACCTCCCGTCGGTGCTGCAGTGCGGCACCGAGGAGGAGATCTACGGGCGGATCGAATGGGCGCTCGGGGACAGGGGAGGCCTGGGGAGGATGGGAGACGATTCCAGGCGGTGGGCGGCCAGGCACTTCGACCTGCAGAAAAACGTCGACAGGCACGTGGAACTCTGCCAGGAGATCCTCCGGAGGTAGGCAGGCTATGCCGCCAGCCTCTTGAAGTTGCCGTGCAGTATGGCGTGCTTTGACCTCTCGTCCAGCAGTGCGTCCTCCACGTTGGAGCGCATGGCGTTGAAGCTGCACCATGGAAAGTCGCTGCCAAACAGGACCCTCTCCCTGCCAAGCACCTCCACGGCGTGCTCGATCCTGTACGGCGTGCTGGTGCCAGAGGTGTCAAAATACACGTTCCCGAGCCCCTCCGCGGCGGCCACCGCGCGCCTGACGATCGCCGTATCGTTGCCGCCCATGTGGGCCAGGACTACCCTTATCCCGGGAAACCTCCTGGCCACCTCCAGCCCGTGAAGAAACGACGTGTTTGACTCCCGGGAGCCGTCCATGTACCTACCGCAGTGGACAAGCAACACCGCCCGCTTCTCGTCCAGCATGTCCATGACCGGCGCGTACCCCGCGTCGGAGACCGGCCGGCCCTCGTACGAGCCGTGGAACTTGGCCCCTATCAGCCCGTCGCCGATCCCACTCTCCAAGTCCTTCAGGTCGTTCCCGATCCGGCCCCTTCGGACCCAGTAGAACCCGTGGATCCTCCGGTTCTCCCTTGCAAGCGCCATGATCTTCCGGTTGTACAGGCCCGTGTCCTTTTCAAACGGGATCAGCCCGACCTCGTCGATCCCGTTCTTTTCGATGAAATCGCCCAGCTTGGACGGGTCTAGGAAATTGTTTATGCTGTCTGACCACCCCAGGTGGACGTGGACGTCATTTATGCCGCCCATCTACAACCCGCCCGACCTGGTCCCTCCCCCCGATCACGAAGGAGTTAGGCGGCACGCTCCTCGTCAGGACACACCTTGCGGCAATCAGCGAGTGGTGCCCCACGACTATCCCGGGCATCACGGTCACCCCAGTCCCGATCCTGACATTGTCCTCGATCTTCGGGGGCGAGATCCTGGCCTCGGCCTTGCCCCGCGACGTCCCGTGCCCCGCGCCGGTAATCTCCGGCGTGTTTGCCGTCACGACATAGTGCGCCATGAACACGTTGCTGCCCACCGACATGCCCCTGGTTATGTGCGCCTGGGCCTCGATCGTGGTGTTGCTCCCTATGGCGGCGTCCCCCTCGCACATTGACAGGGGGCCGAAGATCGTGTTGTCGCCAATCCTCGTGTTGGGCCTCAGCACGGCGTTTGCCCCGACGACGCACTCCTTCCCTATTTCACAGCCTTCGTAGATCACCGCCCCCGGCTCGACCTTGGTTCCCTCGCCCACGACGGCGGAGGCGTGGATGGACGCCCTGCCAGATACCAGCTCCCAGGTTCCAGCCATACCGTTCCTAGCCGCCCGGCAAATTAAACATATCCGGGCCGCCGCGACACAAAACCCTACTGCTTATTTACCAGAAGCCGGTCAGTGTTTTTGTAATGGCAAAGTGGGCAGACTACCTGATATCCGAGGCCGTCTACGATTCCAACCACCTGATCTTCAGGGCAAAGCGGCATCAGGACACCGGGGACGGCGTCGGCCCGCCGACGGTGGTGGACAGGCTTTCGATTGCCTCTGACATAAAAAATGGCCGAAAATACGTCACCATCTACGACACGTCCCTTTCGTGGAAGAAGGGCAACCAAATCCGAGCTTTTCGGTTAAACGGCGAACCGTATGTCAGGATCGACAACAACGAGGTAAGGCTGGATTTTCTTGGAGACATCCCTGAATTGCAGGGCTACGAGTCCGAACTGGAACAGCTGTCATCAGGATTAAAAGGACAAGAACCGGATCCAGATCCGGAACCGGAACCTGTCCGGAAGCCCGAGCCTTTCCAAAAGCCGGAACCGTCCACCGAGCCCGCACCAAAGCCGGAACCGTCCACCGAGCCCGCACCAAAGCCGGAACCGTCCACCGAGCCCGCACCAAAGCCGGAACCGTCCACCGAGCCCGCACCAAAGCCGGAACCGTCCACCGAGCCCGCACCAAAGCCGGAACCGTCCACCGAGCCCGCACCAAAGCCGGAACCGTCCACCGAGCCCGCACCAAAGCCGGAACCGTCCACCGAGCCCGCACCAAAGCCGGAACCGTCCACCGAGCCCGCACCAAAGCCGGAACCGTCCACCGAGCCCGCACCAAAGCCGGAACCGTCCACCGAGCCCGCCGCAGAACCGTCGCCATCATCGGAGACCCAAGCCGCCCCCGAGCTCTCGTCCCAGCGCCCGTGGGGCTCGCTGCCCAAGGGCGTAAAGCCGGAACCGTCCACCGAGCCCGCCGCAGAACCGTCGCCATCATCGGAGACCCAAGCCGCCCCCGAGCTCTCGTCCCAGCGCCCGTGGGGCTCGCTGCCCAAGGGCGTAAAGCCGGAACCGTCCACCGAGCCCGCCGCAGAACCGTCGCCATCATCGGAGACCCAAGCCGCCCCCGAGCTCTCGTCCCAGCGCCCGTGGGGCTCGCTGCCCAAGGGCGTAAAGCCGGAACCGTCCACCGAGCCCGCCGCAGAACCGTCGCCATCATCGGAGACCCAAGCCGCCCCCGAGCTCTCGTCCCAGCGCCCGTGGGGCTCGCTGCCCAAGGGCGTAAAGCCGGAACCGTCCACCGAGCCCGCCGCAGAACCGTCGCCATCATCGGAGACCCAAGCCGCCCCCGAGCTCTCGTCCCAGCGCCCGTGGGGCTCGCTGCCCAAGGGCGTAAAGCCGGAACCGTCCACCGAGCCCGCCGCAGAACCGGAACCGGAACCGGAACCGGAACCGGAACCGGAACCGGAACCGGAACCGGAACCGGAACCGGAACCGGAACCGGAACCGGAACCGGCCTCCGAGAAACTGGCCCAACTTGCAGACTTTAAATCACAAATTGAGGAATTGGAAGACTCACTGGCAGACATCAAACTGCTGTCCGGCAGGGTTTCTGAGCAAGAGACTAAGCCGAAAAAAGGAAACGCGCAGCCACGGGTACCCGGCCCAAAGGCGACCTCAAAACCCGGTGGCGCCGACGAGAAGGCGGCGCGGCTGCTCAAGATGCAGGACGAGGCACTAGGTGACCTGCAGGACAGGCTCGGGGCTCCCGCGCCAGAAGACGCCCGGCCCGCGCCAGAAGACGCCCGGCCCGCGCCAGAAGACGCCCGGCCCGCGCCAGAGATCACGGCGTACTGCGTCAAATGCAAAGAAAAACGCCCAGTCGACAACGCCCGACCCATCGTCATGCAAAACGGGCGCCATGCCGTCAGGGGAACCTGCTCGGTCTGCGGCTGCACGGTATTCAGGATTGTCAAGAAACACCAGTCTACGAAACAGTAAAAAAACTAGGCGCCCTCACTACGACTATGACCACCGCACCGACCCAGTGCTTTGTCAGGCTGTCCAGCTTTGCAGATCTGGCAAGATACGTCTGTGCCTTCAGGGTGCACCCGCTGCGCGCGTACTCCCACAAGTACCGTAACACCAGGATAATCTCGACCACCATGGTGCTGAGCAACACCCTGCTGATATTTTACGTCCCCATGAGCAAAACCGGGAGGTACATATCTTACAACACCTCCAAAGGAAAGGAGTCATGCGACATCGTGGAGTCTACCAAGGCCATATCGCTTTACGCCCCAATCATAAACTTCGAGTCCAAGATCTCCCCGCTGAGGACCAAGTCAAAAAACCACACTGACCGGCTCAACCCGGTCAAGCTGGGGGACATCGGTAGCCTGGCAAGGCTCACCTACGACCCGGACTTTCCAGATGAGCAGGACCTCGCGCTGTTCGCGTTCAAGCACGGGAGGTCTTGGGTGCTGGGTTACGTCACCTCGCTGGACGTGCACGACATCGTTTACCAGTTCAACTACATAGACCTCGAGTCGGAGCCATCCAAGCCGTTCCTGAAATACATGGGAAACAAGGGCAGGGATCCGGAATTTGCCGACAGCATAGGGCACGGGTTTACCTACCTGCCGGTAATAAAGATAAAAGTGGATCATCCCATCTTCGGGATGCGCGGCCGCAGCGCCTAGTCACCCCCGCGAGGCAAGCTCCGTGATCTTCCGGGCGTGCCGTCATCCCAAGTGGCGCGGGATCTGGCTAGTCACCCCCGCGAGGCAAGCTCCGTGATCTTCCTCCTAGAGTCAGACACCATCCTTTCCACGGTCCGGACGTACACCCTGGCGGCGTAGGCGATCTCAAAGCCCCCGTGGCACTCAAAGAACGCCGACGCGACGACGCAGTCGCCCGCCACCGCCGGCTCCCCGTTTTCCCTCCTCTTGCGGTTGATCGCCTTCAGGAAGGCCGGGATCTGCCTGTTGACCTCCACCGCGAGCTCACCCCTGGACCTCAGCTTCCCTCCTCTCAAACCCACCCGGACCGGGTGAGGCACGTCGTCCCTGCACCTCTCCCTTGCCCTGATCATTATCCTTATGGGGGGCAGCCTCTTGTGGCGCCCGTAGGCGCCCGCGATGGCCCTCATGGCGCCAGGATAGCCCCCGCGGTGCTCCCTTTCGAACCTCTCCCCGTACCACGAGACGAACTCCACCGCGCCCGGGTCGTTCTTCAGCACGCTTTTTTCCCTGAACCCGCCCATGCCGCCCCGGTCCACGGGCAGCCCGAAGTCCCTGGCCGCCTCCTCGAATATGCAGCCGTATGCCCTGGCCACCAGGCCGAGGTACGACCGGAAGAAATAACCGACATAGTACGGGTCGGGATCGTAGTTCCCGATCTGCACGGCCTCGGCCTTGCAGCCCTCGATCAGCTCCCCGGCGTCCATGGCAGGCTATGTGAACTTTGAATGACCCTTCAGCTCCACGGCGAGCCTCTTGAAAATCTCGTTGACGCTCACGTCAACCAGGTTGATCGTCGCGTTTTCGGCGACTATCTGCTTTTCGAACCTTTCCTTGACCGCAAAGGAGACCGACGACCAGTGCAGCACGCCCTTAAGCTGCTCCTCCACTGTGGCGTTGGTGGTGGGAAAGTTCGCCGGCGAAAACACGATCCCGTCAGTCCACTGCATCGTGGGTATGGCACCCCCGGAGGTGCGCGTGCTGAAGGCGATCTGCCTCACCCAGTCCTCGAACCTGTACTCGATCACCTCGTGGATCACCAGCTTCTTCCAGGGCTCGATCATGATCTCCATGCACTGCCATTCCGCACGGCCGGTTATAACCTTGCTTTCGCGGCCTGCCGAGCTCATTTTAAATATGGTCCCCCGGATAGAACGTGGAATGGCGGGCCCCGGTGAGGACATCAGTTCGCTGAAGACCGTCGAGTGGAGGGACGGCCGCGTCGTGATGATCGACCAGACGAGGCTGCCCAACAGGCTCGAGTTCGTGGAGTACGACGACTATTCCCAGGTGGCCGAGGCCATAAGGACGCTGGTCGTCCGGGGCGCCCCGGCAATCGGGGTGTCCGGCGCCTTTGGGCTGGCCCTTGCCGCGCTGCGGAGCAGCGCCGCGGACAGGGACGCGCTGATCGCCGACATGGAAAGGGCGAGGGACGTGCTACTCGGGACCAGGCCTACCGCGGTAAACCTGGCCTGGGGCCTGGAACGGATCATGTCCGTCGCGGCGTCCTGCGGGACGGCCTCCCAGGTGCGCGAGTCGGTCGTCGCCGAGGCCAAAAGCATGGCAGAGCGGGACGTCGAGATCAACAGATCGATGGGGCGGAACGGCTCGGCACTCTTCGAGGACAATGACACCGTCATGACCCACTGCAACGCCGGTGCCCTGGCGACCGTGGGGTACGGCACCGCGCTGGGGGTGATCAGGGCCGCAAAGGAGAGCGGGAAGAACGTCAGGGTGATAGCCACCGAGACCAGGCCCGTCCAGCAGGGCTCCAGGCTCACCGCGTTCGAGCTGATGCATGACGGCTTTGACGTGAGCCTGATCCCGGACACGGCGGTGGGCTACAGCATGGCAAACGGCCTGGTGGACAAGGTGGTGGTGGGCGCAGACAGGATCGTGAAGACCGGGCACGTGTTCAACAAGATCGGGACGTACCAGGTCGCGGCCATGGCCAAGCGGCACGGGATCCCGTTCTACGTGGCCGCGCCGCTGTCCACGTTCGACATGAAAAGCAGCCACCGGGACGTGATCATCGAGATGAGGAAGGGGGCCGAGGTCACGGGGACGGGAGACGGGAGGACCGCGCCCGACGGCGTCAGCGTGATCAACCCGGCGTTTGACATGACCCCCCCGGAACTGATCGCCGGGATCATCACCGAGAGGGGGATAGCCGCCCCCCCGCTCGCGGAGTCGATCGCGGGGCTGTTTGGCTGACCCGGGAGCCCGGAATTAATCAAAGCTAATTTTTAGAAAGTTTTTATTGTTTCCAAAACGGTCTTACAGGATATGATCACCGTTTCTGCCCAGGCAGTGGAGGACTCGCTCAGGCAGTGCATGGATCCCGAGATCCCGCTGAACATAGTGGAGATGGGCCTGATCTATGGGATCGACGTTGCGGAGAACAACGACGTCAGCATCAAGATGACCATGACCACCCAGGGGTGCCCACTGCACGAGACACTCGTCCAGGACGCGACGAGGTTCGTAAAGAGGGTCCCGGGCGTGAACAACGTCAAGGTGGACATCGTCTGGGATCCGCCGTGGACGATGGACAAGATGTCGGAGGGCGCCAGGCAGAAGATCAAGAGCATGGGCATCGGGGCGGGCACCCCGGCGCCGATCAACTACGAGACCGCGCTGCCGCAGGGGGTCGGCAAGCTGGTGCAGCAGAAGGACGGCTCGATGGTGCTGGCAAACGAGCACGACCAGGGATTCATGGTAAACCAGGCGATCGTCGACTTTTGGAAGTCGTGCAACGGGCAGCGGAAGGTGACGGAGCTCGTGGACCTGTTCGCGCAGCAGACGGGGCTGCAACGGAACCAGGTGGAAAAGGAGGTCACGCAGCTCCTCCAGCAGCTGCGCGACGGGGGGCTGATCGTCATCCCGAGCCAGCCAGACGCCCCGAACGTCGAGTTCAACGGTCAGAAGACGTAGCTCGAGCTCGCGCCGTCAAAGTTGACCACTGCCCCGGAAAGGTACTTTATCCTGTTCTGGACTATGGCCCTCACAAAGTCGCCTATCTCGCCGGGCTCGCCGAGCCTCTTCATGGGGAGCGATCTACCGTACTCCTCGGCGTCCCCCACCAGCTCCCTGGTCCTGTCCGTGTTGATCGGACCCGGGGCGATGTTGACGCAGCTGATCCCCCTGCCGGCGTATTCCCTGCTCATGACCTTGAAGACCTCGCTGAACGCGGCCCTGTACGCCGAGGATATGACCAGCCTCTCGCTCGGCTCCTTTATCACGCTCGAGCTGATCAGGAATATGTACCCGCCGGGATTCACGATGATCCCCCGCAGCAGCTGGCAGAAGCCCAGGAACAGCTGGTTGTGGTACCTGTTCCAGTCTGCCTCCGTGACGTCGCGGAACTCCTTGGGCTCCGGGCCACCGGTGTTCAACACCAGGATGTCCGTCCTGCCGTGGCCCTCGGCGAACCTCCTCACGCTGTCCAGGTCGGACGTGTCCACGTCTTTCCTCGAGGCCGCAAAGACCTCGATCCCGGCCGACCTCAGCGACTCGGCGATGGCCTTGCCGATCCCCCTGGAGCCCCCCAGAACAATCGCCCCCGCCATGCGGTACAACAACACGCGGCCTATTTAGCCTGTGCAGCGGGCCTGCAGGCGCCGCCCCCTCAGGCGGTGCCTGCGCTCTCCTTGATCTCAGAGATCGTCCCCAGGACCGAGTCCATCCTGACGATGGCGATCTTACCGTCCCAGCCAAGCGCGACGTACCAGTCCCCCGCGTCGGAGTGGTATTTGGTCTCCAGGGTCTTGATCCCGCCGGGCTCGGCGCCGTACGCCTTCGCGACGCCGGAGACCGCGAGTGCTATGGCGTCCCCCTCCTTCTCCAGCCTCCTCTTCATCAGTCCTATCCCGGGGCTCACGGTTTCGGTCCGCGCCGTCCTCTAATAAAGCCTTCAGGCAGCCCGTCCGTATGAGGTCACCACCCCTACACTGTCTTGGATGCCCCGCCTGACAGGGATTTCCCGTGCCCCCCACGTGATCATGCACGTCATGAAGTAGGACCGCCTGTCCCTCCAGGGCTTCCCGACCTTGATCTGGCCGCCTGTCTTTCGGGACACCACCATGTGCCGCAGGCCGCGCCCGGGGGCGCTGTCCGTGGGTCCCGCCCCCCGTGCCCCGGGAACGCAGACCGGCGGGGCAGCGGCGCCTGCAGCCTGCCCGCCAGGGGGGCAAGCGCGGTGCCCCTGGCGTCTCCGTGCCCGAACAGCAGCCTGCGCATCCCAGACCCGGAGGCGCGGCGCAGGCGCGCCGAGTGCCTGCCCGAGGCGGCGCCCGCCAGCGCCCCGGCGTACACGTCTGACACCTGCCGGCGCGGCACCCCGGCGCGCGGCGCCGCCCCCTTCCTCTCCGCCGCGTGCCGCAGCTCCCGCAGCCCGCGGGGCCGGCACGGCCGGCGGCGCCCGCCCGGGCCGGACCTCCCGTACGCGGAGGGCCTGCCGGACGTGACGATCCCGCGGTACCCGTCCATGTACCTGCCGGGCACCTGCGACCCCCTGCTCCGGCCGTCCACGGTCACGGCGTTCCTGCCGGACTGGATGACCCGCGCCCACCCGTCCTCTCCCGCCAGGCTGGCGCGCGTCCCGTCGGCCCCGGCCCTCTTGGACCTCCTGGCGCGTCCCACGATGTCCCGGAACGGCCCGCGCATCGCGCCGCGGGTGCGCCCCGTCACGTTTATGGCTCTGCATGTTTCGCGATCCTCACCCCGGTGATCTCCCGTACGTAGTGATCACATTAGATAATCGCTCATCTTGGCGACCTTGATCTCCCCCGTGCGCAGCATCGTCCCTATTGATTCCTTCATCTCGTCGGCCGACCCGTACAGCCTGTTGGCAGTGTGCAGCCCCGTGTTGCGCCACTGTCCCTCCGCCGGGCTGGGGTCTGGCGCGTGGGCGGGAAAGTGCATGAGCACGACGTCCCCGCCGCGGCCCCTGACGGCTCCCGTCACCTTGCGCGACTTGCGGCAGCCCGCGCTGCCCGCAGGGACGGGCACCTTCCCGGACCTCCTGCGGAGCCTGCCGAGAAAGTCCGAGAAGCTGTCCCCGTTAGCCCTCTCGCAGGACGGGCAGCAGGACCCGTCCCGGCGCGGCGCGCCAAACGAGCAGGACCGCTGCCCCGGCAGCGCGGGCGGGGCCGCGGCCCCGGCGCCCCGGGGCGCCCGCGCCTTCTTCTGCACCAGCCCGATTATGTGGGACGCCTCGTCCTGGGCGACGACGGCGTACCCCCCGGGGAGCAGCGCGGGACGGCGCGCCTTGCTTTTTTTTAAACGCCCTCCGCCCGGGTCCCGGGGCCGGCTTGGGGTGCCTGGGCCTGGGGGTCTGCCTCGTGAAGCCGATCCTGCGCGGCACCTCGCATGTCCCGGAGGTGCCGTACCGCACCCCGAACCTTTTCTCCATGCGGGCCGCCAGGAGGCGGGCGGCCCGCAGGCCCGACCCGAACCCGAACCCCTGCGGGCCCGCGAGGGGGCCTTTCCTGGGCTGCGCCAGCTGCGGCCCGCCCGGCTCCGGCGGGGTGCCGGGCCTCCTCTCGTCGTACCTGCCGTGGATCCCCGTCCGCATGGCGCGCATGAGCCACCCGCGCACCGTGGAGTAGGGCCGGTTCAGCGCCCCGCCTATCTGGCGTATGGACGCGCCCTCCTTGCGCATAACGTACGCGAGCAGCCTCGCGCGTGCCTTCGGATCCTTTTCCGTCCTGCGGGTCTTCCTGAGGTACCCCGCCCCAGTCTTGGGAAGGAACTCCCTCCCTGTTGGTATGATGATGTCTTTCATGCGTGGCGTCAGGCTTGCCACGATCTGGACCTTTCGGTCTAATATTGTTGGCTGTTTTGTGAGCGATTATTAGTTGGGATTACTACGGCACCCGCCATCTTCCCGAACGGGGCGGCCGCGCGGAGCGGCGCGGCCACCGCGGCCACCGTGTTCCTGCCGCAGCTCCCGCGCGCCGGGAGGCCGCCTGGCGCCACGTGCAACTTGCAGCACCCGGGGCCCCCGGCGGCCTGGCCGTTCTGCGCCTTGCCACGCACGTACTGGCACCTCCTGCCATAGGGATCGGCATGATCGCGCCTTGTTGGTTAAAGGGTCAGCACACGTGACCTCATACGCCAGTCCCGGCGGACGGGCGCGCGATCCGGTCCTGCCACGGCATGAAGGGCTCGGAGGGCTTCGATCCCTCGACCTGGCGGTCCGAAGCCGCCCGCACTATCCTGACTGTGCTACGAGTCCAAAAAAATAAGAATTTAACGGGCCTAAATACCTGTCTTGGTACATGAAGGTATCAAGGAAGGTGGTCGGAGTGGAGTACGCAATCCGGGACATCGTGCTTGCCGCCAGGAGGGTGCAGCAGAAGGGGATGCGGGTAGACTACCTCAACATAGGCGATCCGGTGCAGTTCGGCTTCCAGCCGCCCGACAACGTGCGGCAGGCGCTCGTCGACTCCGTCAGGAGGGGCGAGAACTACTACTCCCCGTCCGAAGGCCTGCCGGAGCTCCGCGACGCGATAGCGAAAAAAGAGGGCGCCAACGGCTTCCAGACATCCCCCGACGACGTACTGATCACCAACGGCGTCTCCGAGGGGCTGGACATGGTGATGTCGTCGATCGTGGAGGAGGGCGACGAGGTGCTGCTGCCCGGGCCGTACTACCCGCCGTACGCGTCGTACGTCCGGCTGCACGGCGGGGTGCCCGTCGAGTTCGCAGTCGACCTGGAGCACTCCACGCCCGACATAGGAGACATAATGTCCAAGATCACCCCGAAGACGGTCGCAATCTGCCTGATCAGCCCGAACAACCCCACGGGCGTGGTGTTCAACGAAAAGTCGCTGAGGGAGCTCGTGGACATCGCGAACCAGCACGGGCTTTACATAATCTGCGACGAGATATACGACCGGATAGTGTTCGACGAGGAGTTCGTCGGCATCGGTAGGGTGGCAGGCGACTCCCCGGTGATAGTCCTCAACGGCTTCTCCAAGGTCAACCTGATGTCGGGGTGGCGCATCGGCTACATCGCGTTCGGCCGGTCCCCGGGGCTCGACGGCCTGCGCGAACACCTGCCAAAGCTGGCCCGGGTCAGGATAGCGACGAACCTGCCGGTCCAGCACGCGGCCCTGGAGTCCCTCCGGGGGCCGCAGGACTACATATCCCGGTTCGTGTCCGAACTGAAGGCGCGCAGGGACTTCGTGGTGGGGCGCCTCAACTCGATGCCGGGGCTGTCCTGCCCCGTCCCGAGGGGCGCGTTTTACGCGTTCCCGAGGATCGAGACCGACAGGTTCGGCACCGACAAGGAGTTCGTCACGGGCCTCCTGGAGTCGAAGGGGGTCCTGACCGTCCACGGCTCAGGCTTCGGGGAGCAGTTCGGCAGCGGGCACTTTAGGCTGGTCTTCCTGCCCGGCATGGACGTGCTGGAGTCCGCAATGGACAAGATCGAGGAGTTCGTGGGTCAGTAGCTCCAGTACGAGAGCCTGTCGGGCACGATCTCGATTATGCAGTCGGTGTCGTCGAGCAGCTCCGCGGCGGCCTTGGATTCCAGCGAGTCGTAGTACCTCGAAAGGATCCTCCTTGCGATCCTCTTCACCCTGCCCACCTCCAGGATCAGGCTGGCGCGCCCGCGGCCCGCGACGCCGAAGATGTCCGGGGAGTTCACGCCCACGTCGACGCAGAACGCGACGTCCCCGTTCCTCCCCACGTTCCTCGCCTTCTGCGTCCCCGCGTTGGTGCCCACGTAGAGTTTTTTAGCGATGAGGCCGTACCACACGGGAACCACGTGGGGCGTCCCGTCGGCCCCCACCGTCGCCAGCCTCAGGACCTTCTGGGATCTCAGGAACTCATCCCTTTTGTTCACGCCTACGAAGGCCCCAGAGCGCCATAAAAACCCCAAAGCCGATCATCCCAGCCGAGACCTTCTCGTTGGTGACCTCGGAGTTCACCAGGAACTCCAGCATGAACTCGGGGCCCCACAGGATCAGCTGCCTCACGAGCACGATCCCCGCCATGATCCCAAACAGCGCGCCTATGGCCGTGTGCCAGTTCCTGCCGCGCCTGTAGTGTTCGTGGCTCATGGCGCGGGCGCCTAGACGATCTTTATCCCGGGGTTCTTCATCTTGTTCCTGATCATCGCGTTCAGGAGCAGCGGCGTGGAGATCTCCGCAAGGTATGCCAGCTTCCCGGGGCCCAGGTAGACCGGCCTCAGCCCGCTTATCTCGTTGATGAGCCCGTTGACCACGCCCACCGCCCCCATGTCGTCCCCGCAGACGAATATGTCGTAGTCCAGTTCCAGCGTGGGGTTGGCGAGTTTTTTCTCCGAGATGACGTGGAACGCGGAGACCAGCCTGGAGCTGTCCCTGACGTGCCTTGAGACCAGCTGGTGCGAGAACGGCATGCCCTCCTTTATGGGTATGAACTCAAACCCGGCGTCGGTCTTGACCATGGGGACTATCGGGGAGACCACGACGCACCCGTCCCTGGCCTGGGGGCACACCTCGGAGCACACCGCGTCTATGTTGCCGTACGGGATGGACAGGACCAGGACGTCGCTTTCCCTTGCCACGGAGGCGTTGTCGCCGCCGCCGACCGTGCCGCCGACCTGCCCGAAGGCCTCCCTCGCGGCGCCGGCGTACTCGTCGGCCGCCGCCCTTGCCCGGGCCGCGTCCCTCGAGCCCACCAGCACGTCGTGGTTACGGCACCACCTGAGCGCGAAGCCCTTCCCCATGCCGCCGGTGCCGCCTATGATCCCGACCTTCATGGTGTTGCTCTGACAATGTTATTATTATCTCTATATGAACTCCCACCAATTGGGCTCTATTATTTTTCTACGGCACGGACAGGCCAAAAACAACGTCGAAAGAGTCCTGGCAGGCCGCACCCCCGGGATCCCGCTCACCGACGAGGGGGCGGAGCAGGCAGGCCAGGCAGCCGGGTACCTGGCCGAGATGGGCGTCTCGGCGGTCTACTCGAGCCCCGTCCAGAGGGCCAGGGAGACTGCCGACATAGTGGCGCGCCGCAACTCGCTGGAGGTCGCCCTCGACGACCGGCTGATCGAGCTCGACATGGGCAAGTTCACCGGGATGCCCTACGACGAGATCTTCACCAGCCACGGCAACGTCTTCCTAAAGTTCTACAACGGCGAGCTGGAGATAGCGCACAACGGGGTGGAGACCTTCTCGGAGGTGAAAAAGCGCGTCCTGAGCATGGTGGGCCACGTCCTCGAGCGCCACCCGGGCGAGAACGTCGTGCTGGTGACCCACATGGACCCGATCAAGGCGATGCTGTCCACCGTGGTGGACCTGAGCCCCGGGAACCTCTTCGAGCTGATCCTCGCAAACGCGTCCCTCAACATATTCCGGGAGTCAGGGGGGCGGTTCACGGTATCGGGGCTCAACGTGATGCACCCCTCGCGCTTTGCCGGCGACTGGTGATCGCGATCCCCCCAGCGCCGGGCAAATTCGCCGCGGCGTCTTGAAAACCCTTAAATAGAAATCAGAGATCACGAAGGTCAATCACCTATGAAAGGCACGCTCGGACTCCTCTCGTTGTTGGCAGTTGCGGTTATAGTTCCCGCAGCGGAATATGCGCTTGCCGCGGGCGACGAGCCCGGGGAGTACGTCGATCGCAGGGTGCTTATATGGAACCTGTTCTTCAGGATGATGACCGTCGCGTTCACCGTCGGCGCTGTCGTCTCGGGTACGATCATCTGGCTGGTCCTCCGGTTCAGGGAGTCGAATCCCAAGGCAAAGCCGACTCCGTACGAGAAGGAAGGGGTGTGGTAGGCGACGGGACACCATTCCAACTGGCCCGAGTGGATCTACATCGGCATCGTGATCGCGCTGATGACGTGGGTGGGCGCCGAGGCCTGGAACGTGGAACGCATAGTGGAGCACGTCCCGGCGGACGCCGAGGTCATCAAGGTCACGGGCCAGCAGTGGTTCTGGATGTTCGAGCACGAGGACGGGACCAAGGAGATAGGCGAGCTGCACCTCGACGCCGGAAAGGCGTACAAGTTCGAGGTGATGTCGACGGACGTGATACACTCGTTCAACATACACGACTACGTGGTGCTGATGGACGCGGTGCCGGGCAGGGTGAACACGGTGTGGTTTGCGCCGGACCAGCCCGGCGAGCACGACATCCAGTGCAGGGAGTACTGCGGGCTGATTCACTACAACATGCGCGGAAAACTGATAGTGGAGGACCCGCTGTCTTGACCGCGCCTTCGCCACGACGGCCTGGAATCATGCGGGGGGCGCTCGACTGATGGTGCTGGAACTGCAGAAGCCGCGCCCCATATGGCAGATCATGTTCTCCACGCACCACACCGACGTGGGCCTGCTGTACCTCATATCGTCGCTGGCGTTCCTCTTCCTGGGCGGCACCCTGGCGCTGGCTATCAGGGCAGAGCTGTTCCTGCCAGGCGCGCAGATCATCGCCGATTCCATGACGTTCAACAGGATGTTCACGGTCCACGGGACCACACTCATCTTCCTGTTCATCATACCCTTCGCCTCCGCGGTGGGCAACTACTTTGTCCCGATAATGGTCAGGTACAAGGACATGGCGTACCCGAAGCTGAACGCCATAGCCTTCTGGATGATCCCGCCCTCCGGGGCGCTCATCTGGCTGGGGTTTGCGGACTTTACGTGGTACGCCACCCCGCCCTACTCCATAATCAGCGCGCCGGGGCCGGCCGCCGACATGTGGATATTCGGGCTGAAGATCCTGGGGATCTCGTCCGTGCTGGGCGCCATCAACTTCGTCGTGACCATCCTGAAGTGCAAGCACCCCGACATGTCGATAGGGCAGGTCCCCCTGCTGGCGTGGTCCTTCCTGTCCTCGTCGCTGATAATCCTGGTCGCCATACCGACGTTCGCCGCGGCGCTCCTGATGCTCCTCACCGACAGGCTCGGGGTCAGCGGGTTCTTCAACCCCGCCATGGGAGGCGACCCGATAGCGTACGCGCACCTGTTCTGGTTCACGTTCCACCCGGAGGTCTACGTGCTCGTAATCCCGGCGATCGGGATGATGTACGAGATAATACCGAGGTTCTCGAGGAAGCCGATCTTCAGCTACGGCTCCGGCGTGTTCGCGTTCGTGATGCTGTCGATCGTGGGCTTTTCGTCGTGGGCGCACCACATGTACGCCACCGGCATGTCCTTCACCGAGAAGACCGTCTTCATGGTCGGGACGCTGGCCGCGGTGCCCGCCTCCGCCATGCACGTCTTCAACTTCCTCGCTACGATGTGGAACGGCAGGATAAGGTTCTCCACCCCGATGATGTGGGCAGTCGGCGGGATCGCGCTCTTCTTCTCGGCAGGCGCCGGCGGCGTAGTGAACAGCGCGATGCCGCTGGACTTTTCGACCCACGACACCTACTGGGTCGTGGGGCACTTCCACCTGTTCGTGATGGGCACGATCGCCTTCGGATCCATCGCCTACCTCTACTACATGTTCCCGTACGTGACCGGGCGCATGTACAACGAGACCATGGGCAAGATACACTTCATACTGTCGTTCGTGGGCACCGTCATGGTGTTCTTCACCCAGCACGTGCTGGGCCTGTACGGGATGCCGAGGAGGATCTTCGACTACCCGCCAATACCCGAGTGGATCGCCATGAACCAGATAGCGTCCGTCGGGGCCATGATAATCGGGGTGAGCATGGCGCTGTTCCTTGCAAACATGATCCACAGCTCCGCGAAGGGCGAGCCCGCCAACACGGACGACCCGTTCGGGCTGGGGGGAAGGTACTACTACCCGTTCGAGGCGAAGAACCCGCACCACTAGGAGGAGGATGAGTTGAGCCAGGAGACCGAAACTTACTACAGGACGACCCCCGCCAGGACGGGGAAGATGATGGCGATCATGCTGGGCATCTGCATCGCCGGCGGCGCGATCTTCTTCGCGATGTGGGACTACTGGATCTCCGAGCCCGCCCCGGTGGTCGCCATGATGGCGGCCGACACGGGAGCGGCCGAGGAGCAGGCAGAGGCGACGGGAAAGACGATCAACAGCGACCTGGTGTTCATCGAGTCGTCCGACTTCCTCATAATGTCGTTCAACGCGCTGCCCGGCGAGGAGGGCGCCAACCCCACCATCAACGCAAGCGTCGGTGACTCGATAGTCTTCAACGTGGCCAACGGCGGCATATCGTTCCACGCGTTCGGCATCACGAGGGACTCCGAGGGCGACAAGGGCATAATCCCCGGGAGCGAGATCGGCAGCCCCAACCAGCCGCTGAAGGGCGGGGAATCCGGGACGGTCACGTTCGTGCCAGGGAGCGAGGGGACGTACTACTACATCTGCACCGTCCCGGGACACAGGATGCAGGGGATGGAGGGCCAGATAGTGGTGGGCCCCGCGGAAGGCGGGGGCGCGCCCGCCGAGGCGGCGCCGCCGACCGGCGTGTCCCTTGACCTCGTGCTCGACTTCGTCGAGTCCGACGACATCCTGACGCTCGGGTTCAACGCGCTGCCCGGAGAGGAGGGCAGCAACCCGGAGATCCGCGTGAACTCCGGCGACGAGGTCACCGTCACCTCGACCAACACGGGCAAGTCGTTCCACGCGTTCGGCGTCGTGGCGGACCCGGAGGACTTTAACAACGTAATATGGGACTCGGCGATCGCCGCCCCGACCAACCCGCTGAGGCCCGGCGAGAGCGGCACGGCGACGTTCCTGGCCGGCGCCCCCGGGACGTACTACTACATATGCACCGTCCCGGGCCACGCGCTGCAGGGCATGCAGGGAAGCTTCATCGTAGAGTAGTTTTGGCGATCCAGTACCTAGCACTAGCGACCATGGTCGTGCTGTACTCCCTGATGTTCATCGGGGGGTACATATCCGCGGCCGGGCTCGGGCTGACGTGCCCGGAGTGGCCGCTGTGCCCCAACGGGCTGATGCCCTCAGAGGAATACCTGATAGAGTGGATCCACAGGCTGGTGGCTGCCACCACCGGGGCGCTCGTGATCGCCACGATGGTCGCAAGCCTGCTCAACAAGAACGCCGACGGGAAGATCAAGATCACGAGCTCGCTGGCGACGGTGTTCGTGATCACGCAGATAACGCTCGGCGCGCTGGTGATCGACCTGAAGCTGCACGCAGTGCTGGTCGCGATACACCTGGGGATCGGGATACTGCTGTTTGCCATGGTGCTGCTGACGACGCTGTTCGCGTTCAGGGTGGCAAGGGTGGCGCCGCGCCCTAGGGCCTAGGCCCCCTGAGCCTGGGAAGGTAGATGTACCCCATCACGCCGGCGAAGCACAGTGCCCCGACGGTGATCGCCACGATGAAGATGTAGCCGAACGGGCTCTGCGTGCCCATGTTGAACTTGTACTCCAGCGGCGCGAGGCTGCCGTCCATGTCGTACAGGATCACCTCCACTATGTGGTTACCCTGGTTCCTCCAGGTGTAGTCGAACTCCCAGTGGGCGCCCGAGTGCGACTTTGGGGGGACCGCGTCGACCTGCTGGCCGTTGTAGAAGAACCTGATCCCCATGGTGAACCTGTCCACCTCCTCAAAGTCCTCGTCCGTGACCCTCACCATGAACAGGGAGGGCTCCCCGATCTGGGGGAATTCGGGGGCCGTGGCCACCTGGACCCTGTACCCGCCGTGGAACTTCTCGGCTGAGTTGAACATGGAGTGGGCGTGGGCCTCGCAGGCCGCTGGCGACAGGGCCAGGAGCACCACCACCACCACGGACGATCGCGCCTTCATCTCTGGTTGTTGGGCAACCCCGACGAATATAGCGTTAACCTGCGGCGCGCCGATCCCTGCCCGATCGGGGCCCAAATCTTCAAAACCTTTAAATCATGATTGGCAAGAAACTGATCCGTTGACAGTAGTCACGAAGTCCATAGACATCAAGACGCCCGTGGAGAACGTTTTCACATATTTTGCGAGGCCCGAGCACGTCTCCGACCAGATCAAGAGCGACGCCGTGGGCATGGCAGTGGTACCGATGGACATCAAGGACGGGATGGGGGTAGGCACCACGTTCAGGGTGATCGGGGACTTTAACGGGAAGCGCCTGGAATGGGACTGCGAGACGACCGAGTTCGACAGGAACGAGAGGATCTCCGCGAGGCAGATAGACGGCCCGTTCAAGAGGTGGCAGATAACCAACGAGTTCAAGCCGCTGGGCGAGAACCTGACCCGGGTCACGATGTCGGTGGACTACGAGATGCCGTTTGGCCCGCTAGGCGCCATCATGGACAAGGCCAAGTTCGCAAAGTCCGCGGAGCGCGGGATGGAGACCGCGCTGTACAACGTCAGGGGCCTGCTGGAAGGCAACGGCTCGATCCCCGTGTACATCACGCTGGACGCGTACAGGAAGCTGCTGGCCGAAAAGAAGAAGATGAACGTGCCGGTATCCACCGCGCTCACCGCCATACTGGAAAAATACAGCGAGATCGAGGCAAAGGCCTGACCCCGCAGCGTGATCTTAAGGTTAATAACAACAGTCAGCCATGCTAAACTTGCGGGTCTATGGCGCAGCCAGGTAGCGCACAGGACTCTTAATCCTGCTGTCAAGGGTTCGAATCCCTTTAGACCCGCTCCCACCAATGGCACCCACCCGCGGCGCGGCCACTACGTCCGGCACCGTCCTGCAAACGCGCTCTGCCAGGCGCCCAACAAGATTGTGGCCCCCACGCGCCGCCTGTAGTATATGTAAAGTCGGTCCGCTAACCATCTGTGTCCACCTCCATCCATCTCGGGCTGCTCTCACTGATCGTGCCCTGGCATTCTTGTCATGGAAGGCCTTCATCGGGGTCTGGCAGTTGCCGGTGTCCGGGGAGAAGCGCAACCTGTCCCAGTTGCAGTACCCGACGCACTAGGACGTGCTCCCGTGGCGTAGTATCCGTGATTAAAATGGGATCAGGCACGGTGCACCAAGTTTCCTGCACGACTGCATTGGGTGGATGCAGGCATCGATCTTGGCCATGCTTGGCAACGGGGAGGCCAGGGCCATCAAGATGGTCCAATATTTAACACCGTCACTGCGCCATGTCCCGTGTGGGTTTCCACGTATTGAATCTTTTGGTCGGGATTGTTGTCCAAGTTGTGATCCAACATCAATCGCGTATACTACGCACCCTGCCCGAATGCCTGAGGACGTCCCACGCAGGGCTTGACGTTATGAAGTACACCAGCAGGAAGCCCTTGGTGCTCAAGAACTTTTGAGCGTTGCTATAGGTTGTTGCCAACGGGGACGGTGCGCGGCCGTGATCCAAGGACTTTTCGGTTTGGCATGGCTGGGCCGGTGGTTCAACTGTTTGGACCCGGCAATTTCTGGCAGTTGTGCAACAGGCTACAAAGCTGGGTTTCCTTATATTGTGCCAGTGGCAGGCATGAACATGGTAAAAAGCTGCATAGGGATAGACACTACAAACTATTTCAGGCAAGCCAGTAAGCCGTTTCAGGCACCCATTGGGGTGGGGCTTGAGGTTGAAGACTATGACGTGTTTACGAGCAAATACGACTCAGTTGTCGAGGAGTTGAAGAAGACACATGACATCTCCACGAATAGGAAATGTATCAAAAGCCATTATGTCTATGAAAAAAACCCGTCTTCTGCAAGGCAGTTCATAGCTGATTTTACAAAAAGACTCATGCCACACGTAAAAACAGTCTTTGTGTCACATACCATACTCAACTCCCAAAAAACACCCAGAATTCAATACTACAGGGGAAGGATGGCTGTAACCCCCAGCGAATTCGTTTTACATCTACAGAGTTATTACCCGCATGTTCTGGCATGGAAGATACTTTCTACCCTTCCTGACAGGAGGAACTCCGTGTTTATGCTGGATCACTTTACTGGACATATCACAAAGGCGTGGGAGCAGATCGAGAATGAAAACATTTTGATCTACCCATCAGGAGAGTACTGCAACCCACTGATCTCATCTGCCGACTTTGTGTCCAAGTACATAAGCGATTTCATCCACCTTAACAAGACAAGGTTGGAATTCGGATCTATTTCCAAGGCGCTTGGGCAGTTTGGCGTGGAGGAGATCAGTAGGAACCGCGGTAGCCCCATGCAAGAGCAAAGCACCAAAACAGAACTCTTGCAGTATTTTATCTACGACCTGTCCATGATCACCCCCCATGAGAAAAGGGCCATAGATGTCGGCAGGAAGATCAAGCATCCGATATATTTTCTGCTGACTGGAAAGAAATTCAATCGCGAGGCCGAGGCGTTAAAACATACCGTATACTTCGACATTGTGGCCAACCGCGCTTGCGGCGATCGGGGTTCCATACGCGCCGTAAATGTGGATGAAATGCCAAACGAGCTAAAAGTCATGCGAGACGGCGACAAGATCATTGCGTTTGGCGGCGACTCCCTTGACCTGGCAAATTATCTAGTCAACGACTTTAGCGGCCTGAAGGTCGAGGTGGTTCCCAGCAGGAACTTGAAATGAACTGCCTTTAGCGCGGCGGGATTCAAGCGCCCGGGGTGTAGTTTGTTGAACACATGATAACCACCCAGGCGTAGTTGCCCCGATGGACCGGCCCCTGGTAGCGCGTGGGCCTAGCGCCCTTTCTGTTGAATGGGGCAACCCGGGCTGCCGTGTCACTGGGCTTCGCGCCCTGATGGGCGTGTGCGGCCTCCGATCCGTCAGACATCCGAAAGGAGGTGATAGGAAAGGATGAGAAAGACAAGCATAGGGACAGGCATGGGGAAGAGAAAGTGCGACGCGTGCGTGGCGGGCGGGAACGGGAAGGTTCCCGGGAGGGGGCAGTACCCCGACACCCGGGACGGCGCGGCGAAGTTCGCAGGGGCGATGGCGCGCAGGCATGCCTGGGCGGCGGCCCCTGCAGGGCCGCCCGCGAGACGACTGGCAACATGCGGGACAGGACGTCTGGCGCCTCCGGGGCGACCGGGACCGGCATCAAACTGGCCAACACGCACAGGATGGCCCTGATAGCCAGGACCGCCAAGAAGACCGACATGGTGGACGCCGAGAAGATAGCGCAGGTGCCGGGAACGGGCATGATACCGGAGCGCTGCGTCCCCCCGGGCCACACCAGGGGGATACGCGCGATGGCCGGGCATAGGGTGAGGCTGGCCCGGGACAGGACGCGCGTGACAAGCCGCGCCCGCAGCCTCCCGGGCCGCCACGACATCCAAATGGACGCCTCCACCATGCACTCCGAAAAGGCCCTGGGGCAGCCGGAGTCCGCGGGGCCGGGCTCCGTGTGCGACGGGGCGGTGCTGGTCCAGTGCGCCCGGCAGGCGGGGCACCTGACGGAGGAGATCTCCGTGACGGAGGGGCTCCCCGGGACGGGGGCCGCCCACAACGGTGACGCGAGGCTGCCGGCCGGCACGGCCGGCGTCGGCACGCTCGCCGCGGTGCTGATGGCCCCAGGGATGGGGGACGTCCCCGGGTTCAGGGGGCCAAGGCAGATGGCGTCGTGGGCCGGGCTGTGCCCGGCCGCATGCCAGTCGGGGAACCGGCTGCACGCGGGGAGGATCAAGAAGATCGACTCCAGCAGCCTGGCTAGCCGGGCCACGTGCGAGGCCGCGGACGTGGCAGTGCGGCACGACGCCAGGATGGAGGCCGTGTACGCGTCCGCGCGCCGGAGGCACGCGGACATGCACGGGCCGGCCATAATCGTGGTGGCCCACAAGATGGTCACCATAATGTGGCACATGCTGACCACCAAGACACCCTACGAGTCCCGCAACGAGAGGCTGTACCGGCGCAAGCTGGCCAGGACGGGTAAGGCGCGCCGGGGTTGACCCCCCCGTTGCCCGCATCCCGGATCGTCTTGCCAGCGCTAGCCATGAATCCCATGCCATGCAACCCAGGCACGGATCGGAAAAGCCGTGGGATGCATTGCGGCAACTACGCCTGGGTGGTTAACATAGGTGCGCAACCATGCCTGAACCCGTCTTTGTGGGGTTGTTTTTCGTGCCTGAAAACCGAGTTGCGCAACAAGCTACTTGGGGGGGAAACTATACCTGAAATGTGGGTTGTGCAAGAGCACAACGCACTATATTTGTAGTCTATGAGCATGACTCCTAGTCGAAGCCGTGCCCTATACACCATATGTATTATTGGGTATATATACGGTCTGTTACATACTAGGTATGAGGTCACCACCCCTACACTATCTTGGATACCTCGCCTGACAGGGATTTCCCGTGCCTCTCCCACATGATCATGCACGTCATGAAGTGGGACCACCTGTCCCTCCAGGGCTTCCCTCCCTTGATCTGGCCGCTTATCTTTCGGGACGCCACCACGTGCCGCAGGCCGCGCCCGGGGGCGCTGTCCGTGGGCCCCGCCCCCCTGTGCCCCGGGAACGTGAACAGGCGGGGCAGCGGCGCCTGCAGCCTGCCCGCCAGGGGGGCAGGCGCGGTGCCCCCGGCGTCCCCGTGCCCGAACGGCAGCCTGCGCATCCCAGACTCGAAGGCGCGGCGCAGGCGCGCCGAGTGCCTGCCCGAGGCGGCGGCCGCCGGCGCCCCCTTCCTCTCCGCGGCGCGCCGCAGCTCCCGCAGCCCGTGGGACCGGCACGGCCGGTGGCGCCCGCCCGGGCCTGACCTCCCGTACGCGGAGGGCCTGCCGGACGTGACGATCCCGCGGTACCCGCCCGCGTGCCTGCCTGGCACCCGCGGCCCCCTGCTCCGGCCGTGCACGATCACGGCGTTCCTGCCGGACCGGGTGACCCGCGCCCGCCCGCCCTCTCCCGCCAGGTTGGCGCGCGTCTCGTCGGCCCCGGCATTCTTGGACCTCCTGGCGCGGCCCACGATGTCCCGGAACTGCCCGCGCATCGCGCCGCGGGTGTGCCCCGTCACGTTTATCGCGGTCGATTTCGCGATCCTCACCCCCGTGATCTCCCGCACGGCCCCCGCCATCTTCCCGAACGGGACGGCCGCGTGGCGCAGCGCGGCCACCGCGGCCACCGTGTTCTTGCCGTAGCTCCCGCGCGCAGGGAGGCCGCTTGGCGCCACGTGCTCCCTGCTGCACTTGGGGCACGCGGCGGTCTGGACGGCGTGGCGCGTCTCCGTCACCACCACCTCAAAGTCCAGGATGTCCCGCGTGACGGGCCCAGTAGTTGAAAATGTACCCCGCGGGGCGCCGGCCAGCATGTTTTGACACGATCCGTGAACGTTTTGGACAGAAAAGCCAATTGATCAGGCGCCCCTGTCATCCCTTATGCAACACCAAAAAGAACCACAGGGGCACCGGCTTGAGGTGGCGGGCAAGGCGTTTAAAACGTTGCCACGGCTGCTTGGGAAGGCGGGCATCAGGTTCTCGGGCCGGCACAACGCCGCGTGCGGCATGGCCGACTTCGTGCGCGTGCTGGTGTCCATGTGCAGGGACCGCTCGTGCGCGTCGGGCGCCGCCGGGGCGCTCGCCGTGCGCCACGGGCCCCGCCGCGTACCGTCGTCGACGTGGTTCCTGTCCAGGATAGGGGGACGTGCCGGGACCCCGGCGCCATGGAGGGCGGGTGCAGGGACGCCCTGCGCTCCACGGTGCGCGGGGCCCGTCGCGCCGGGATCATCGGGGGGTCAACCCCGGCGCGCCTTACCCGTCCTGGCCAGCTTGCGCCGGTACAGCCTCTCGTTGCGGGACTCGTAGGGTGTCTTGGTGGTCAGCATGTGCCACATTATGGTGACCATCTTGTGGGCCACCACGATTATGGCCGGCCCGTGCATGTCCGCGTGCCTCCGGCGCGCGGACGCGTACACGGCCTCCATCCTGGCGTCGTGCCGCACTGCCACGTCCGCGGCCTCGCACGTGGCCCGGCTAGCCAGGCTGCTGGAGTCGATCTTCTTGATCCTCCCCGCGTGCAGCCGGTTCCCCGACTGGCATGCGGCCGGGCACAGCCCGGCCCACGACGCCATCTGCCTTGGCCCCCTGAACCCGGGGACGTCCCCCATCCCTGGGGCCATCAGCACCGCGGCGAGCGTGCCGACGCCGGCCGTGCCGGCCGGCAGCCTCGCGTCACCGTTGTGGGCGGCCCCCGTCCCGGGGAGCCCCTCCGTCACGGAGATCTCCTCCGTCAGGTGCCCCGCCTGCCGGGCGCACTGGCCCAGGACCAACCCGTCGCACACGGAGCCCGGCCCCGCGGATTCCAGCTGCCCCAGGGCCTTTTCGGAGTGCATGGTGGAGGCGTCCATTTGGATGTCGTGGCGGCCCGGGAGGCTGCGGGCGCGGCTTGTCACGCGCGTCCTGTCCCGGGCCAGCCTCACCCTATGCCCGGCCATCGCGCGTATCCCCCTGGTGTGGCCCGGGGGGACGCAGCGCTCCGGTATCATGCCCGTTCCCGGCACCTGCGCTATCTTCTCGGCGTCCACCATGTCGGTCTTCTTGGCGGTCCTGGCTATCAGGGCCATCCTGTGCGTGTTGGCCAGTTTGATGCCGGTCCCGGTCGCCCCGGAGGCGCCAGACGTCCTGTCCCGCATGTTGCCAGTCGTCTCGCGGGCGGCCCTGCAGGGGCCGCCGCCCAGGCATGCCTGCGCGCCATCGCCCCTGCGAACTTCGCCGCGCCGTCCCGGGTGTCGGGGTACTGCCCCCTCCCGGGAACCTTCCCGTTCCCGTCCACCTGCATGGTGCCCATCCCCGCGGGCAACTGCACGCTCACGCCTTGCGCAGCAGCGTGAACCTCGCCCTGTCCGGCTCGATCTCCTCGTGCATGTCCACGTTGCTGATCACCCTCACCCCGTAGCCCCGCCACCTCCTGTACATGTTGCGGTACCTGGAATGCCCGTCGATCCGCCCCTCGTGCTCCCCGAACCTCTCGCAGTTCATTATGTACCTCCTGGCGACCCTGTGCATCTCGGCGACCCCCCTGTCCAGCGTGGCCCCGTCCAGGTAGTTCAGCAGCCCGTGCGTGAACACGAGGTCCACCGACGCGTCCCCGAACGGCAGGCACGAGATGTCGCCCCTGACAAATCCCCCGTGCGGGCACCCGCGCCTCGCCATGGCAAGCGCCCTGCAGTTCGGGTCGACCCCGTAGACCCCGGCGGTCTCGGGGAGGAGCCTCAGGTCGATCCCCGTGCCGCACCCCGCCTCGAGCACGCTTGAGCACCCCAGCGACGCGGCCAGGCCGCTGACGTACCTGGCGAACTCCGCGTTGTACCTGGCCTCGTTCCCGTCGGCGTACCTGTCCCAGAAGCCCTCGTCGTACCCCATGGAACCCCCACGCGCAGCCGGTATTTGATGCTAGTCACCTGTGGGCGCACGCGCACGGGACCATCTCGGTGTCAAACGCGCAGTCGTGCGGCCCCTCTGACCTGCCGTCCGTGGGGATCTCCTTCATGCACTCGCCGTGGCGGCCCTTCCTGCAGAACCAGCACACCCTGTACGTCTTCCCCGGCGCGCACGACCCCATCGGAAACACTAGCGGGATTGCAGGTAAAAACCTTCGCGGGCTAGACGAACTCCAGCCACCTCAGGAACCTCTCGTCCCTGCCCGTGGCCGCGTCCGTGAACGACTTCTGCAGGGCCCTGGTGACGGCCCCCATCTTCCCGTTCCCGATGCTCACCCTGTCGATCTGCGTCACCGACTTTACCTCCGCGGCGGTACCCGTCATGAACACCTCGTCTGCCAGGTACAGGTCGTCCCTGTCCAGGTCAGCCTCCTCCACGGAGCCGCCGTCCTCCTCGATGATCCGGATCACGCTGTCCCTAGTGATCCCCCCCAGACCCCCCGCGGAGAGCGGGGGCGTCCTGACGGCGCCGTCCTTGACCACGAAGATGTTCTCGGCGCTGCCCTCGGCAACCTTCCCGTGCATGTTGAGCATTATGGCCTCGTCATAGCCGTCTTCTAGCGCCTCGACCCTAGCGAGCGCGGCGTTGGAGTAGTTTGCGGCGGCCTTTGCCTGCGTGGGCTGCGACCGGGAGTCGATCTTCGCCCAGCTCGAGACCTTGCACCTGGCGCCCTCGAACTTTCCCGCGCTAGACTCGCCCATCTTCCACTCCCAGCACGCGATGGACACGTCCACCCTGTTCTGGGTGGGGGTGAGCCCCATCTTGCCGTACCCGTAGTACGCCAGGGGCCTGATGTAGCACTCCTTCAGGCCGCTTGCCCTCACGGTGTCCATTATGGCGCCGCTGATCTGCCTCTTCGAGTACCGCATCCTCATCGAGTACAGCTTTGCTGACCTGAAGAACCTGTCGACGTGGTCCGCCAGCCTGAACACTGCCCTGCCCCTCGCGGTGTCGTAGCACCTGATCCCCTCGAAGATGGACGTGGAGTAGTGCAGCGCGTGGGTGAGCACGTGCACCTTGGCGTCCCTGAACGGGACCAGGCTGCCGTTCATCCAGATCTTGCCCGCCTCCCTCATGGGTGATAACAAAAACCCTACCAATTTAAAGAATTATCTCGAGCGCTCCCCGGCATGACCTGCCGCGCGGCCCATCCCGGACCGGCCCCCGCGGGGCTGCCTTCCGCGCCTGGAAGACCGCCCCGCGAGACTGCCAGGCAGGAAACTACATATTCGATCAGGCGTAACATAATGCATGGAATGGTACCTGGGAATCTCCGCGATAGCGCTCCTCGTGGTGGGCCTCGTCGGCCAGGCCTTTGAGATGAGGAGGATCAGGGTGGCCGCCTACCAGGGCGGCATGGGATCGTCGAACATTTTCCTGGACCGGCGCAACTTCAAGTGGTACGGCCTGATCGGGCTGGGAATGGTCATGTGGTACGCCGCGGAGCGCATGTGACGCGCCCGGGCCGTGCCTGGGGGCGCGCGGCGGATCATGTTCTATATAGATCAATGCTAAATACCCGAATGGCGTACCAACAGCATCGCGTGTTTTGGGTAACGCCGGACTAAATCTAGATAACGGTCCAAGAACAAACCCACGTTGGCAACCACCGGTGAAACTCCGGCGTTGCCACTGACACTCATCTGATCAGGGCCGATGCCTGGTGCACGGCCCTGATGGCCTTCTTGATGTTGCCGCCAGAGTCCTCCACCACGATGATTATGCGCGACGTCTCCTCCTGCGCGTCCATGTTCAGTATGTTCAGGCCCGCCTCGCCTATCTTCGCGCTGGTCCTCGACGCGACGTGCTGCGCCCTCCACATCCCGTCGCCGATCAGGGTGATGACGCCCCTGTTGTAGGTGATCGCAGCCAGCGGGTCAAACGCCAGGAAGTACTTCTCGTTCCGCCTCACATAGTCCCCGTCCAGGAACAGTATCCTGGAAAACTCTATCCCGTCCCTCGTAAACGGCGACAGTATCACGAACTCGCTGTACCGCTTGTCCCTTTCCAGCGACACCAGCAGCTTCTGCACCTCGCTTGTCTCTATCCTGAATATGGCGCAGTTCTCCCTCCCAGTGACGATCTTGATCGGCCGCCCGCCGTCGCGGTCGGGGATCCTCTTTATCGTCGTGGTCTTCGAGGGGTCCCCCATGTTGGTCACCGTGATCGGCACGTCCACGCCGTTTTCGACGATCTCCTTGATCGCGATCGGGTCCAGGATCTTCATCCCGAACATCCCGGCGAGCCTCGCCTCGTTGTACGACAGCTGGTCCACCTCGCTGAGCCCGGAGTCCACGACCTTGGGATCCGCCGACACGACGGCGCTGTCCTTCTCAAAATCCACCCTCGTGTCGTAGTCCTTGTGGAACAGTATGCCGATGTCGGCCGCCGTCCTGTCGGAGCCCCCCCTCTCGTAGGTGGTCATGGCCCCCTCGGGGGTCCTCCCGATGAAGCCGCCGATCGTGACCACGTCGTTCTCCTCGACGAGCCTTGCCATCTCCCCCATCCTGGCCCGCGACTCGGCCGCGAGGAAGTTGGTGGACTCGATGTTGTGGTCCGTGACGATCGGCCAGTCCTCGAACCCCACGGAGCGCGATCTCACCCCGCTGCCCCTCAGGACGTGGTCCATCACCTGGGACATCAGGATCTCGCCGGAGAACGCCAGCGCCCTGGAGCGGACCTCGTCTGCGAACTCCCGCCTCTCGAGGGCCTCGTCGAGCGCCTCCTGGGCCATGCCGAGGCCAAGCCGGACGGCGTCCGCGCACTCGCCCGCGCCCCCGGCCCTCTCCAGGATCTTGCCGTAGCAGGCGCCGGCGGCGTCCAGCGACGCCCTCGTGCCGGACTCCGCGTTCCTCCCCTGCTCGAGCACCACGTCGGTGAGCGAGCGCCTCTCCCCGCCCGCCACGGTGAGGGGGGCCGAGAACACGGCTACCACCTTCGAGTCCCGCCCCAGGTCGCCGATCCTCCTGACGATCGCCGGTATCGACGTGCCGTCCGTGCCCAGGGCGCTGCCCCCGAACTTCGCTACTACCAGGTTTGCCACGGTACATTACGGCTCCCCGCGGTCATCTATTAAGGATTGGATCGCCTCAAAGCAGGCCCCCGATTATCCTCCCGGCCTCGGCCGCCCCCCCGCCCCGGGCGGGCCTCCTGCCCCGCCCGAGCCTCTCCGAGACCAGGTCCGCCAGCCTGTCGACGTCCCCGAAGGAGAACCCCTCCCGGCGGGCGTTGTCCTCCTGCTCGAAATGGCCCCTTATCGGGATGAAAACCCCCGGGGTGCCGTACGCGTTTGCCTCGTCTATCGTGGACCTGCCGGCAAGCGAGACCAGGGCGTCGGCCGCAAAGACGTACTCGTGCAGGTTGTCGACGAACCCGATGTCCCTGGCCCCCCGCCACGCACCGCCTGCCCTGCCCAGGGACGGCCCGGGGGCCAGCACCATCTCGGCGCCCCCCCTTATCCCGGGCGCCGCCTCCAGGGCCTTCTCGATCAGGAAGCCCCCGGCGTCCGTCCCCCCCACCGACACCAGGACCGTGTTCCTCCCAAACGAGAACCTCTCCCTCAGCTCCCCCCTGGAGAGCGACGCCTGCCTGACCACCGGGCCGACCCTCGATACGTTGCCGCTGTCCTCCCCGCGCTCCGGCATGATCACCGCGTCGCACCTCCCGATGATCTCGCGCATCGCCCCGTTCATCGCCCTCTCGATGACCGACGCCGGCCATCCGGCAAAGCGCGTCTCGAGCACGTCCGTTACCAGGACCGTCGGGATCCCCATCTCCTGCGCCACGGCCAGCGACGCAAAGTCCTCGTCGCTTGCCACCAGGCGGGGGCGCCGCGCCCCGATGACCCTCCTTGCCGCCGCCTTGCATTCCCTGTAGTACCGGTAGTAGCCCAGCAGCCACCTCCCCTGGCCGGCCAGGCGGCCGTCCCTCACCGCGAACCGCGGGGGGTCGTACAGGTCCTCGGCCGCGAAGCCGGCCCCCCTCAGGAGCCGCGCCGCGTGGCCCCCGGAGACGAACCCCGCCGGGACGCCCCCCATGGCCCCCGCTATGGCGATGTCCCTGGCGGCGTGGCCCAGCCCTATGGGGCTGGTAAAGAAGAGCAGGCCGGCCATGGCACCACGCCGCGCCCCCCACATTTCTGCATTCCCGGCGGCGGCGGATCCTGGGGAACGAGGCGGGCGCCGGGTCCGGTGGCGCGCGGGGGCAGCGGCGGGGCCGGCCGCTCAAAGTTTAAATGGTTTTCAGCGAGGTATGTCTCTGGGCCCATAGTCCAGTTCGGTTATGACGTCGCCCTTACACGGCGAAGATCCGGGGTTCAAGTCCCCGTGGGCCCATCCAGGCTTCGGACTCGGGCCAGCCTAGCGCGGCCTGCCGCCCGGGCCATGCGTCATTGCCACACGCAGGACTCGAGGATGCCCGCGACGTCCGCGGGAATGGCGGCCACCCCGTACGTCCTGACCATGATCCTTTTCTTCCCCGCCGCCAAGAGCCCGCGCCGCCCAAGCCTTCCCGCCGTGGAGGCGGGCTTTTCGTCCCGCCGCCATTCCGCAGTCCACTGGCCGCATCCCTGGGGCACTTCTGGGAAGACCGCACGGCACCGGTTTGTTTTTATACCCTCTCCCAACAATCATGGCATTGAACAAAGCCCTCATTGCCGTACCGATAATCGCGGTGGCCATAATCGTATCCATCGCGATGAGCTATTCCGCGGATCCCGGATCCGACATGCAAGACCCGGTATCCCCGGCGCAAGACCCGGTATCCCCGGCGCAAGACCCGGGATCCCAGGCGCAAGAGGCGCCGGCCCTGTCAGGCGACGTGAACCTGGGCGTACTGCTCCCGCTGACCGGCGACCTGGCCAGCCACGGGGAGGAGGACAGGATGGCGGCCCTGCTCGCGGTGGACGACTTTAACGCGTACCTGAGGGACAACGGCAGGGACTGGCAATTTACCAGCACCGTGGAGGACACGCAGACAAACCCGGTGATTGCGCTGGAAAAGGTCACGGCGCTCAACGCGAAGGGAATAAACGTCGTGGTGGGGCCCGCCACCAGCGCGAACATAAGGAACATCATAGGGTACGCCACCGCGAACAACGTTATACTGATCAGCTGCTGCAGCACCGCCCCGGCGCTGGCAATAGCCGGGGACAACGTCTTCAGGACAGTCCCCGACGACACCAAGCAGGGGCCGGCGATCGCGGACCTGATGAAGTCCCGCGGCGTCGAAGCCCTCATTCCAGTGTGGCGGGCAGACGCCTGGGGCGACGGCCTGAGGGACGCCACGGTTGAGGCGTTCTCCTCGTCTGGCGGCGTCGTGGACGACGGCATAAGGTACAACCCCGAGTCCCCGGAGTTCTCGGCGTCAACCTCGCTCCTGGCGAACCAGGTCCAGCAGTACGTGGACCAGTACGGCGCCGACAAGGTGGGGGTGCTTCTGATCTCATTTTCTGAGACCCTCCAGTTCATGCAGTCGGCCTCGGCGCACGACGTGCTGGACGACGTGAGGTGGTTCGGCTCGGACGCCAACACCAACGAGCAGAAGATCATAGAGGATCCCATAGGGCTCCAATTCTCCCAGGCGGTCGATTTCACCACCGTGCAGTTCGCTGCGTTTGACAACCCCGTTAACAAGAGGGTGAAGGACCACATAGTGTCGGAGCTCGGCAGGGTCCCGAGCGTCTACGCCTACACCTCGTACGACGCCGTCTGGCTTGCGGGCCTCGCGATCGACGCGGCGCAGAGCACGGAGACGGCGCAGATCAGGGAGAACATCATCCCGGTCGCCGCCGACTTTACCGGCGCGGTCGGCTCGACCAAGCTCAACCCCGCGGGGGACCTGGACTCCTCGGACTATGCCGTGTGGACGATAAGTGACGACGTGTGGATAGTCATCGACCAATAGCCAGCTGGTACGCGGCACTGGCATGAGCATGTGGTAGCCACCCGGGCGCAGTTGCCCCGATGGATCGGCGCCCGGCAGCGCTACGGCACGGTGATGCCCTTCGTGAAAGAGAGCGAGTTCTGCTCAAAGCCGAGGCGCCTGTAGAACTTGTGGGACTCTTTGCGCACGTTTGCCGACTCCAGCCTTATCCTGTGGCACCTCTTCTTCTTTGCGTGCGCTATGCACGCGTTGACCAGCCTCTTGCCAGTCCCGCGGTTCCGGTGCCCGCTGTGCACTATGAGCTCCGCGATGTACAGCTCCGGCGTCAGGCGGTTCAGCCTCGGCAGCAGCACCATGCTTGCCATCCCGACCACCTCCCCGTCCTCCCTGGCCACGATGATCCTCTTGTCGGGATCCGAGGTGTACCTCTTCACCATCCCCTCGAACGCCCTGGCGTCCGCGTCCTTTTGCGGCCTCGGGCGGCCCAGCGCATACGACAGCTCCAGTATCGCCGGGGCGTCCCGGTACGTTGCGCTCCTTATGGCGGCGGCCATGGTGACAGTATCACCGTAAAATAAAAAAACGTTGCACAAAACCGTCCCGGTGCGCGCTCCGCGGCAGGGGCCGCCCGGGGGGCCCGCCCCGGGCTCCGGCGGGGCCTCCGCCGGTCAGACCTGGTCCCGGTACATCCGGATCACCTTCTCGTACATCGCGTCCTGGCCGTACGTAGACTCTAGCACCCCGCGGCCGTTTCTTCCCATCTCGGCTGCCTTCTGGCAGTCGTCGACGCAGTCGATCATCCTGCCAGCCCACGCGACGCCGTCCCGGGAGCCGATGACGTACCCCGTCCTGCCGTCCTCCACGATGTCCGACGCCGGCCTCACGTCGGACACCAGCACGGGCTTGTTCTGCAGGAACGCCTCGAGTATGACCAGGCCGAACCCCTCGCAAAGGCTCGGAAACACCATCGCGGCAGACTCCGCGATGATCCTCTCCTTCTCCCGGGCCCCCACGTGCCCCGCGAACCTCACGTGCCGTCCGAGCCCCATGTCCCTGACCATCTCCTCCAGCGCCCCCCTGTGCGGGCCGTCGCCGACTATGACCAGCCTGATCCCGGGCCTCTTCTGCCTCGCGATGCCGACCGCCTCGATCACCACCTCCAGGTTCTTGTAAAAGACCAGCCTTCCCACGAACACGAACTGCGACGGGTCCGTCTTGGAGCCGCGCACGGCCTCCCCGTCCACCGCGTTGTGGATCACGTAGACGGGTTTTTTTGCGCCGAACCTCACAAGGTCGTCCCTGCTCGCCTCGCTCACGGTGTGGATGCAGTCGAGGCGGAGCCTGGTCGCCAGCCTCTCGAAGAACGGCGCGAGCATGACGCTGATCCTCGACACGCCGTTCTGCGAGCCCCACCTCCTCCAGTAGTCCCTCCCGCACAGCGAGAACACGTCGTGGATGGTCGTGACGTGCGGCCTGCCGGTGACCGACGAGAGGAGCGATCCGGCAAGCGCCGGCGCGAAGTTGTTGGAGTGGATGATCTCGATCCCGTGCTCCCTCACGAGCCGCCTGCCCTCCCTGGCGGCGTTTGCCACGTACCTCAGGTTGTCCAGGAACCCGGCCGGCATGCCCCCACTGTACTCCAGGGTGGGCCTCACGAAGACCACGTTGGCCCCGGCGGCGTCCCCGTACTGCTCCCCCCTTATCCGGTTCGTGACGACCCACACGGAGTTGCCGTTCTCCGCCAGCTTCCTTGCGAGCATGTGGAACACGTACTCCCCGCCGCCGCGCGTGGTAGAGAAGAACTGGGACAGCAGGAGCACCTTCATGGCGTGCTAGTCACCCGGCTTCTTCCCGTCCAGGATCCCAAGGTAGTCGTTTATCACCCTGCCCGGCTCCCCCTCGCTTGCGATCCTCCCGTCCTCCAGCATTATGGCCCTGTCGCACAGGCTGTCCACCGAACTGAGGTCGTGCGAGACGAAGACTATGGTCTTCTTGGCCTCCTTGAACCTCATGAACGCCTCGTAGCTCTTCTTCTGGAACGGCGGGTCCCCCACGGCCAGGACCTCGTCGACCAGTATGATGTCGGGGTTTATCCGGACCGCCGTCGCGAACGCCAGGCGCATGGCCATCCCCGTCGAGAACTTTTTCAGCTTGACGTTCCTGAACCTTTCTAGCTCCGCAAAGCCGATTATCTCGTCCACCATCCCGGTGATCTGGCCGTGGGAAAACCCCAGGATCTTCCCGTAAAACACCACGTTGTCCCTGGCCGACAGCTCCGGGTTGAACCCAGTCCCCAGCGACAGCAGCGGGACCATGCTGCCACTGATCCTGATCTCCCCGGAGTCGGGCCTGTAGATCCCGGCAATGAGGCGGAGGAGGGTGGTCTTCCCTATGCCGTTCCGGCCCACGATCCCGAACATCTCGCCCTTCCTCACCTCGAAGGAGACGTTCCTGAGTATGCCTATCTCGGAGTCGTCCCCGGCCCTGCTGAACACCGAGTCCCTGCTCCTGGTCTTGAACCGCTTGCTTACAGAGTCCACCTCTATGGCGTTTCCCGGGATCCTGCTACAGCTCCTCAACAATCCTGAACTCGTAACGTTTGAATATAATGTATCCTACTACGAGGATCCCGACCGAGAATGCCGCGGTGTACGCCATGGCAAAGGCAGACGGCAGCTGCCCGTACAGCGCGGCGCCGTGGGCCATGTCCAGGAACTGCGCCACCGGGTTGATCAGGAGTATCCTGCCCATCTCCTCCGGGAATATGCTGATGTCGTAGATCACCGGCGTCAGGAAGAACCCGGCGTACGTGGCGATCGTCCACACGTTCTGCACGTCCCTGAACCTGACGTACACCACCGAAAGGATGAACGAGATGCCCAGCGTCATGCAGAACAGCAGCGCCACGAGCACCGGCAGCAAGAGTATCGTGGCCTCCGGGACGAACCGGAACCCCGCCACGAACCCGAAGAACACCACGAACTCGACCCCCAGCATGATGAACGCGGTGACGCAGGAACTGATCGGGAGTATGCCCCTCGGGAAGTACGTCTGGTTGACGATCCCCGCCCTGGCCAGGATGCTCCCTAGCCCCGTGCTGGTGGAGCGCGCAAAGTAGTTCCACATTATGATTCCCAGCAGGAGGTAGAGCGGGTAGTTCTCGATGTCCGACTTGAACACGTGGGAGAAGATCAGGTACAGGATCCCGAGCATCAGCATGGGCTCCAGGAACGACCACAGCGCCCCCAGCAGGGATCCCTTGTAGCGGATGATCAGGTCGTTCACGGCAAACGTCCTTATCAGCGAACGGTTCTCCCATATCTCGCTTGGCGGCATCACCGGAATGTCGCACCTCTTGTTTTATATCTCGTTTGCCCGCCCCCCGCAGAACCTGCGGATCAGGCCGGCCATCTCGGCGGCCTTGCCCTCCCAGTCGTTCTGCCTCGCCACGTCCTGCCCGGCCGCCGCGTCGTGGCCCTGCCCGGCGGCCGACTCGACGTGCCCCAGGAACTCCTCGTGACTCTTTGCCACCCTGCATATGCCGCCGAACCTGCCCAGCTCGGGCAGCTCCGTGGTGACCGTGGGCTTGCCCGAGGCCATGTACTCGTAGAACTTGTTCGGGTTCACGCTGCGGGTCAGCCTGTTGACTAGGAACGGGATTATGCACACGTCAAACGCCTTGACGTACCCGGGGAGCTCCCGGTAGTCCTTCCTGCCAAGGACGTGCAGGTTCCCGGACCTCATCTGCCTCAGGCGCCTCCTCTGCCTCGGGGGGGCCCACCCGATCAACACTACCGACGCGTCGGGGAACCTCCGCAGGATCTTCTCCAGCAGGTCAAAGTCAAACCACTCCCCCATGGCCCCCACGTACCCTATGACGGGCCGCGCGATGCCCCGCACCTCCGCCGCGACCTCCGTCCCCTCCTGCGAGGCCTTCCCAAAATGCGCCGCGTCCACGCCGTTTCCCACTAGGAAGATCTCCTTCCTGCCCCTGAACCTCTCCAGGATGCTCTCCGACGGGGTGAACATCACGTCGGATCTTGCCTCCAGGACGCCTATGTACTCCTCGAGCCAGGGGCCGGTGGCGTCGAACTCCCTGACGTCGTCCGTGATGTCGTAGCAGACCAGGGACTCGCCCAGGCTGCCTATCACGCACGAGTACCTCGGCTTGTAAAACAGCAGGACCGGCTCGCGGATTCCCCTGTCCCTCAGGATTTTTTTCATCCCCCTGGTTATGATCCGGTCGTTGCCCCTCCGGCCAAAGCCGATCCTGTCTGCCAGCGGGATCGTGGGGACCGACACCACCTCCACGTTCTCCCGCACCATGCGGCTCCTCCTGAACGGCGTCCTGGCGATGATGCTCCACGCGATCGACAGCCAGAACGACGGCTCGACGTACAGCACCTTCCAGTCGCTCGGGAACCGGGAGACCATCTGCTGCTGCCTCTGCCAGAGGAAGTTCCAGGTGATGTCCGAAAAGCAAACTATCTGCAATACATGACTCAGGCCCGGTTTGGCGATTAAAGTTTTTGTAGGGGTATGGCCCGCCGGCTCCGGCGGGGCAGTTCCCGACAGGCTGCGCCGCGTCCCGCGCCTGAAAATACAGAAATAGATCTTCCCAGCAAAACTTGGAATGGCAAAAAACCTCGAAAAGGTGTTCAAGGCAAAAACTCGGCTCCTTGACGAGCTGCAGCACGTCCTGGAAGCCAAGATCGAGGCAATCACGGAGCTGGAGCGGTCGCTCGAGGAGAAGACCGGCGCCGTCACGGAGCTGGAGCGGTCGCTCGAGGAGAAGACCGGCGCCGTCACGGAGCTGGAGCGGTCGCTCGAGGAGAAGACCGGCGCCGTCACGGAGCTGGAGCGGTCGCTCGAGGAGAAGACCGGCGCCGTCACGGAGCTGGAGCGGTCGCTCGAGGAGAAGACCGGCGCCGTCACGGAGCTGGAGCGGTCGCTCGAGGAGAAGACCGGCGCCGTCACGGAGCTGGAGCGGTCGCTCGAGGAGAAGACCGGCGCCGTCACGGAGCTGGAGCGGTCGCTCGAGGAGAAGACCGGCGCCGTCACGGAGCTGGAGCGGTCGCTCGAGGAGAAGACCGGCGCCGTCACGGAGCTGGAGCGGTCGCTCGAGGAGAAGACCGGCGCCGTCACGGAGCTGGAGCGGTCGCTCGAGGAGAAGACCGGCGCCGTCACGGAGCTGGAGCGGTCGCTCGAGGAGAAGACCGGCGCCGTCACGGAGCTGGAGCGGTCGCTCGAGGAGAAGACCGGCGCCATGGCGGGGCTGCAAGAGTCGCTCGACGGGAAGGCGGCCGACGCCAAGCTGCTGGAAGGGAAACTGAAGGCAAGCCAAAACGAGGCGGCGCAGCAGAAGGCGGAGATCGACTCGCTGAAGAGCTCGCTGTCCTACAGAATCGGAAAGAGGTTCGGCTCCAAGCCCGCGGGCTAGCGCGGGCAGCGGCCCGCGGGGATCCGGCCCCGCGGCTTCGGGTGAGGTGCCAGGAAATAAACAGATAATTGGAGCGGGGCGCGATCGTTAACCGTTGCAAGACAAGGTGTCAAAGGCGGGGGGCGGTTCCCAGGCCGGCGGACCTGGCGCAGGATCCGTCCCGCGGGAGGAATCGCGCGATCCCATCGAGGACGAACTCTCCGTGTACATGCGCTCGGATCTCTCGCCCGCGGAGAGGGCGAGGCTGATCGGGAGGCTGTGGCAGAGGCTGGCCTCGACCGAGTTTGCCCACGGCGAGTCCCTTTCCATGCAGCCCGCGCTGGCTGACATGTGCGTCGATTCCAAATCCAACATGCTGGACGAGTGGGAGCTCGCATGCCTCTGCTCCTGCATCGTAAACTTTGACTGGAAGCCCGACGACTACCTGATAGAGATCGGGACGAACATAGGCCAGACCGCCGTATTCATGGCCAAGGTGCTCCGGTCGATGGGCCTTGGCACGAAGATCATCAGCGTGGACCCGTTCTCCTTCGCGGCCGACAAGATGCTCAACCCGAAAGGAAACTACTCCTACTATGTCACGCTCACCAGGCAGCAAAACGTCAACGACATGTGCATCCCGGTGACGGCGTTCTCCCAGGACATCCCGCACATCTTCAAGGAAAACGTGGGGGTGTTGCTCGTGGACGGCTCCCACCAGTACGAGGACGTGAAAAAAGACCTCGATTACTACTCCGGGCTGGTCAGGCCGAACGGATACGTCTTCGTGGACGACTATAACGCCTCAAACTACCCCGGCGTGTACGGGGCGTTCGACGAGTGGCTTGCCGGCTATGACAACTTTGAGCTGTCCTACAAGGACAGCTACTTTGTAATAGCGAAAAAGATCCGTGACTAGCGCCGCTCCCGACCCGCGCTGGCATTGCGGCCCGGCCGGTGGGGCCCCCCCGCGCCCCCGTCCCAGGACGGCCCGGCGTCCCCGCCGCGGGCGGCCCCGGGGCCCGCCGCGCACGTGGCTGCAGCAAAGCCGCGGGTTGATAGCAAAACAAGTATAGGGACTTTTTTCTGGTACTTACATGTTGAGCGAAGATCCTACGACGGAGGCAGACTCGCAAAAGCCCTCGCTCTGGGACGGGATAGCGGCGCAGTACCGCACCGCGCCGGACCGGGGGGAGGCCGAGATCGCGGGGGAGCTCGAGTCCATCCTGGAGGGCCTCGGGGTGCGCGCCGGCTCCGCCCTGCTGGAGGCGGGATCCGGCAGCGGGCACATATCCTCGCTCCTTGCGTCAAAGGGGTACAGGACCACGCTCCTCGACTTTAGCAAGGCCGCGCTGAAAAAATCAAAGCGGCTCTACAAGAAGAACGGCCTGGACGGGATCTTCGTCCACTCCGACCTGTTTGACATCTCCGCCGAGTCCGTGGGCACCCATGACGTCGTGTGGAACTCCGGGGTCTTGGAGCACTTTGACGGCTGGCAGATCATCGAGGCGATGCAGAAGATGGCGTCCGTCGCCAAGAAATTCGTGATAATACTGGTCCCGAACTCTAACAGCTCCGAGTACATGGAGTTTAGGAAGAAGGCGCTGGAGGACGGCGCGTGGCAGTGGGGGCTGGAGATACTGCGCGAGGACATGAGGGACATGGCCGCGATCTCCGGCCTGGAGGTGGTGGAGGAGCGGTTCGTGGGGACCACCCACCTGAAATACTTTAAAGACTACGCAAAGCCGGTCGAGGACGCCGACGATCCAGATGGCATTCCCGACGACGAGAAGTACCTCAGGGTAATAGTGGCAAGGCCAGCCCCCCCGGCGCCGCCCGACCGGGAACTGGAGGCCGCCGCGCTGTCCAGGATCCTCCGGAACGACTCGGAGGCCCTGCGCCGGACGTACTACAACGACATCACGATCCTTATGGATCGGCTCAAGTCGCTCGGGGCCAAGGCAGGCGAGGACAAGGCCTTCATCGCCCAGCTGAAAACCGATTTTGCCTCCTCGCGGCAGACGATAGCGACCCTGGAGGGGAACCTCTCCACGTCGCTCCAGACGGCGGCCGACCTGGAGGGGGATCTTGCCTCCTCGCGGCAGACGATAGCGACCCTGGAGGGGAACCTCTCCGGGTCGCTCCAGACCATAGCCAACCTCGAAGGCGACCTCTCCACGTCGCTCCAGACGGCGGCCGACCTGGAGGGGGATCTTGCCTCCTCGCGGCAGACGATAGCGACCCTGGAGGGGAACCTCTCCGGGTCGCTCCAGACCATAGCCAACCTCGAAGGCGACCTCTCCACGTCGCTCCAGACGGCAGCCGACCTGGAGGGGGGCCTTGCCGCCTCGCGGCAGACCATAGCCGACCTGGAGGGGGGCCTTGCCGCCTCGCGGCAGACCATAGCCGACCTGGAGGGGGGCCTTGCCGCCTCGCGGCAGACCATAGCCGACCTGGAGGGGGGCCTTGCCGCCTCGCGGCAGACCATAGCCGACCTGGAGGGGGGCCTTGCCGCCTCGCGGCAGACCATAGCCGACCTGGAGGGTGACCTCCTGGCCCAGAAAAAGATCAACTCCGACCTTGCCGACGAGAACCTCGCCCTGGGCCGGGCCTTGGAATTCGAACGGCAGAAGATCGACACGCTGCTGAACACAAAGACGTGGAAGCTCACGAGGCTGTACGAGAAGAAGTTCCAAGGAAACGTCCTGGGGAGGATGATAGAAAAGACTGTCGACCTGGCCCTGAAGGGCCAGAAGGACAGCGGCGCTGCGCCGCAGGCAGCCGCGGAGGCCCCGGACGCCGCGCCTGCCGCAGCGGAGGCCCCGGACGCCGCGCCACAAGAAGCGCAGAAGAAGAATGCCCACCTAGAGGCCCTCCGGGAGATAATACGGGAGAACGGGGGCGTCAAGGGGATCGTCGTCTACCCGCCCACGGTCGACTGGAACATCCCGCTCCTCCAGAGGCCGCAACACATGGCATCCCACCTGGCCCGGAACAACTGGCTGTATTTTTACTGCACCACGAACGCCTATGACAAGGTCAGCGGCTTTGAGAAGATATCTGACCGGCTCTACCTGACCGATCGATTCGACGAACTGGTGGGGGAACTGGACTCCTTCTTCGCCTTCGTGCACAGCGCGCACCCCACCCTGACGATCCCCGATCTCGAGGGCCTGGGGAAGAAGGCGATGCTGGTGTACGACTACCTCGACGAGATCCACCCCGACGTCAGCGGGCTCAACCCCCGGGACGTCCTGGACCGGCACACCCACATGATGAAGAACAGCACGGCGGTGGTCGCCACCGCCGGGAAGCTGTTCTCCGACGTGGCAGAACTGCGCCGGGACAACGTCTACCTGCTCCCGAACGCGGTGGACTATGACCACTTCCACAGGACCCGGGATCCGGGGGCGATCCCCAAGGAGATCAGGCCGATCAGGGAGTCCGGAGGGCCGATCCTGGGATACTTTGGCGCCATAGCAAAGTGGTTTGACTACGAGCTGATCAAGGAGGTGGCCCGGGCCCGGCCGGACTGGAACATCGTCCTGATCGGCTGGGACTATGACAAGACGGTCGGCAAGAGCGGGATCGACGAGTTCGAGAACATACACTACCTTGGCATAAAGGAGTACGGCATCCTGCCAGAATACGCCGTGTGGTTTGACGTGTGCATCCTGCCGTTCCTCGTAAACGACATCACCAACTCCACGTCCCCGATAAAGCTCTTTGAGTACATGGCGCTAGGCAAACCCATAGTCGCGACCCCGATAAGGGAGGTGGGCAACTACAAGAGCCCGCTCGTGGCCGGCGGCCCGGGGGAGTTCGTCGAAAAGGTCGAGCAGGCGCTCAAGCTCGGGGGAGACCGGGATTACCTCGAGCTGGTGGACGGGGAGGCCAGGGGCAACACCTGGAAGAAGAGGTTTGACGACCTGGACGGGATACTGGAATCGCTGCTGGAGCGGGGAGGCCAGGGGCAACGCTTGGAAGAAGGGCCTTGACGACCTGGACGGGATGCTGGAATCGCTGCTGGAGCGGGGCTAGCTGCACTCCGTGCTCCAAGTGGCCTTGTGATCCTTTCCGTCGTCGAGGAACTCGCTGCTCTTGGCGCACATCGTGGTGTTCTTTATCTCGGTGTTCTGGATCGCGTCGACCTTGACGTCCATGCGCCTGAACTTCTTGCCGTCCTCCTCCGCGGTGTAGGGGTCGCTTGTCACCACGTTGAACTCGTAGGTGTAGGTGGTGGTGTCGCCCTTCTTGGGGTTGTTGGCGTACGATCTAGCGGTGACCCCGAACTCCTTGCTCTGACCGCCGTACTTTATGTCGCACCTCTCGGCGTCCACGGTATAGTACACCCTGATCCCGATGTTCTGGTTCAGGGCCTCGATGAAGAACACCGTGTCCCAGCCCTTGATCTCAGACAACGTACGTGTGTGGGCGCCGCCCTTTTATTAACTGTCGCGATTCAGCCTGCGGACGATCTTCCCCGCGGCGCTCCCGTTCCCGAACGGGCTCTTCCAGCCACGGTCCCTTTTTGCCATGGCCTGAGCGCACCTGAGGACGCGGCCCGGCTCGGTGCCCGCCACCATGTTCGCGCCCGCGGCCACCGTCTCGGGCCTCTCCGTGTTGTCCCGCAGCGTCACGCACGGGACCCCCAGTATGCACGCCTCCTCCTGGATCCCCCCCGAGTCTGTCATCACGAGCATCGCGTCCTTCTGCATCCCCAGGAACGAGAAATAGTCGGCCGGCCGCACCACCATGGTCTTGCCAAAGCTGATCCCGAACTTCCTTGCCATCTTCCTAGAGCGGGGGTGCATCGGGTACACCACCGGCACCCGGAACCTCCGGGCGACCAGGTCCAGTGACTCCGCTATTCTCCCGAACCTGGCCGGGTCGTCGACGTTCTCCTGCCTGTGGACCGAGGCCAGGATATAGCCGCGCAGCCCCTCGACGCGGCCCGGTTTTTTCGCGTATCTTATGTTCTGGAGCACCGCGTCTGCTATCGTGTTTCCAGTTACCGATATCCTCTTCCGCGGTATCCCCTCGCCAAGCAAGATCTCCCTCGTCTCCGGGGTGGGGGCAAAGAGGTAGTCCGAGCAGTGGTCCGTCAGCCTCCTGTTTACCTCCTCGGGCATGCCCATGTCGTAGCTCCTGAGGCCCGCCTCCACGTGCCCCACGGGGACGCCGGCCTTGCTTGCGGCGATTGCAGCCCCGAGCACCGTGTTCGTGTCCCCTTGGACCAGGATCGCGTCCGGCCTGTCCCCCGCGAGGATCCTCTCGGTTCCGGCGATTACCAGCGCGGTCTGCCTCCCGGGCCGGCCCGATCCCACGTCCAGCCTGTACTTGGGCCTGGGTAGCCCCAGCTGTTCGAAGAAGACCCCGTCAAGGCCGTAGGAGTAGTGCTGCCCCGAGTGGATGACGTAGTGGTCGATGCCCTCCGCCTCGAGCTTCCTTATCACCGGCGACATCTTGATTATCTCGGGGCGCGTGCCCACCGCGACTGCGATCTTTTCGGCCAACCCTGATCCGTCCAAGCCGGAGCCTGCAATATACTTTGATGGCGCGCCGGTGCGTGGCGCCATGGCTCCCCGGATCCGCGCGGCCCACGATCGATACGCCTTTGATCCGGCAGGCCCAAGCTAGGCGCATGGAAGATCCGAAGGAGGCGCTGCTGAACGCGGAACTTGCCGCGGCCGCAGTGGCGATGGAGGCGGTGAAAAACGTGGTGGCGGCCCTGAAAAGGGAGAACACCGCCCTTGACAAGAAACTCGCCGCCCTGAAAAGGAAGAATACCGCCCATAAAGGGAGGAAGTCGGGCTGAGGGCCAGGATGTCGCTCCCCCGCTGCAAGTCGCCGCCCGTCCCGCCGTTCTGGGAAATGGGCAAGTCGAACTGAGGGCCGGGATGGCGTCCTGCCAGGATGCCCCCGGCATGTGGCGTGCCGCCGCCTTGCAGCTAGGCCAGCGGGGGCGCCTGTGGATCGGGTGTGCCGCGCCAGCGCCTGGCGTGCCCCCAGGACGCGCTGCGGAACCCGCCCGCGCTTGGCCGTCCGTAGGGCGGGACCGGATCGCTTATGAATATATAACTGGATGGCGTACCTACCGCGTTGAAAGCCCTGATCATGCTGGTCCTGTCGTGCGCCATGCTGGTTCCCGCAGCTCATGCGCAGGACCTCCCCCCAGTGGAGTACGGCGAGAAAAAGTACCAGAACATGGACTCCAGGCTGGTTGCCCTCTACGAGTCAGCCGCAAGAGGACAGCCCACGCCTAGCACCACCGTCCCGCTCAGCGCGGACGTCCAGACGGTCCAGGTGGTGCTGGAGATGGTCATGCCCGGGGCGCCCGTCCCGGAGGGGCTGGGGATAGCGGTGGAGACATCGTACGAGGAACTGGTGCAGGCGACGGTCCCGGTTAGGAACCTGGCTGCCATAGCGGCCGACGAGAACGTCAGGCTCGTCACGCTTCCCGCCAGGCCTGTTCCCGCAGCTGTGGAGCCGGCAGCGTTGCAGCCGGCGGCGGATGCCAGGGATCAGGGCAGCTGGCTATACCTGCTGGCGCTCCCGGCGGCGGCCCTGCCCGCAGGCGTCATCGCGCTTGCGTGGAAGCGAAGAGCGTCAACAAAATGAACTTGAATGCCTGCATCGCGGCGCTGCTCGTGGCAGGCTGTGCCGTGACAGGCGGGGCGCACCTTGCGCAGGAAGCGCGCGTCATGCAGGACGGCCACGCGGATCCGCAGATCCTGCCAGGCGTCCACGCGGCGCGGGATCCTGGGGAGGTGGTCAGCGAGGGCGCAAGGGTGATGGGCTCCGACCATGCCAACGCCGCGGGACACACCGGCAAGGGGGTCAGGGTGGCGGTGATCGACACCGGCTTTGACGTAGCAAACCCCGAGATCGCCGGGAACGTCGCCGAATACAAGTCCTTTTACTCCGGCAGCGACATCGCCGGCGACAACTACCTCCACGGCACGGCCGTGGCAGAGATCATAGCGGACGTCGCCCCGGACGCGGAGCTGTACCTCTACAACTTCGGCACCAACGTGGAGTTCTTCAACCTGGTAGACCACATAATCGCCCGCGGGGACATCGACGTCGTGTCGATGTCCCTGGGGTGGTACCCGTTCCTGCCGGCCGACGGCACGAGCAGGATGGCGCAAAAGGTGAGCGAGGCCAGGGACGGCGGGATCCTGTGGGTCAATTCCGCGGGAAATTCCGCGGACAAGCACTGGCAGGGGAGGTTCTCAGACGCCGACGGCGACAGGTGGAACGACTTCCTGGGGACGGACGAGACGATCAACATCAGAGTGCGCGGGGGCGACACGCTGACGGTAATCCTCAACTGGGACGACTGGGACTCGCCATCGCAGGACTATGATCTCTGCCTGTTCGGATACTGGGAACCCGACGGCCTTCGGCTGATAGGGTGCACGGACAACCCACAACCCGGGTCTGATCCAGTGGAGGGCGTAGGGTACCGGGCAGATCGCGACATGATCGTGCACGTGGCAATCCACAAGCACTCCGCGTCCGGGGACGCGAACTTCCAGCTGTTCTCGAGCCACCCCTTGGACGAGCACGCGGTGGCGGACTCCAGCCTGGTGATCCCTGCAGACTCCCCGGGCTCCATGAGCGTGGGCGCGAGCCACTGGGGCACTGGCGACCTCGAGTGGTACAGCTCCCGGGGCCCCACGGTCGACGGGAGGGTAAAGCCGGACATCTCCGGGCCCACCCGCGTCAGCACCACGGCCTACGGGGCAGTGGGGTTCGCCGGCACGTCGGCGGCCGCCCCGCACGTCGCCGGCGCAGCAGCGCTGGCAATGGAAAAGTACCCCGGCGCCACGGCAGACCAGGTCCAAGTCCTGCTAGAGTCCATGGTGGAGTCGCGCCACTCCAAGTCGAACCGGGACGGGACGGGCAGGGTGGACGTGTCAGTGCTTGCCACGTCGGACGTGCTGGCGCTGGACAACGCCCGCGTGGAATGTGCGTCCAGCGGCATGTGCTACTTCCCGGCCACGCTGACCGTCCCGCGAGGAGCCACTGTGACCTGGACAAACGTAGGCACCACCCCGATCGGCTTTCAAAGCTACCCGTCGAGCGGCAAGATATTTTCCAGCGGCATACTTTTGCCGGGGGACAGCTATTCCATGGCATTTGATGCGGACGGCACGTTTGACTACCACGGCCATCCGTACCCGTGGACGACGGGGCGGATAATAGTGGGCACCGGCGAGTACCTGTGGCCCGCGATATCCTCGGCCGCCGTCACCGGCCCCAACCAGGTCACCGTGACGTTCTCAAAGCCCGTCACCGCCGCGTTGGACGACTTTGCCGACATCACCATATCCGGGGAAACCTCGGCCAGAAAGTTCACGGGAATCGCCGGATCCGGCACCGGCGCCATCACGCTTGAGTTTGCAGGCCCGCCGGCACCGCCGGACGCCGCCGGGGCGATGTACGTGGGCGCGGGAATCTTGGACGGCGACGGGAACGCCGTCGCAGGGCCGCTCACCGTCCAGGTGGCCGACGGCCAGGCCCCCTCCCTCGCCGCAGTCTCCGTGACATCGTCAGGGGCCATCCCGGGATATGCCACGGCAGGCGACGCCGTCACCCTGGAGTTCACGGCGTCCGAGGGGATAGCGGGCGTGTCGGTGGCCATCAACGGGAGCCCCTCCGAGCCGGAGAGCGCGGGCGGCAACTCGTGGAGCGCCACGAAGACCGTCGACGGCGCGGATCCCTCGGGCCCAGTGGAGTTTGCCATAGGATTTGCCGACGCCGCGGGCAACTCCGGGCCGCGCGCAACCGCCACCACCGACGGCTCCTCCGTGTCGGTGTCAAGGGCCGACGCGTCCATACGCGGGACGGTGTTCTCCGATCCCAACGGCAATGGCGTCCGGGATGCCGGGGACGCGGGCATCCCGGGGCATGTGATGCTTGCCATGTACCTGTCGACGGGGAGCGCAGCCACCGTCGCGACGGACGCCGATGGGACATACGCGTTCGAGGACGTCCTGCCGACGCCGCACGTCACGGTGGTCCAGACGGGGCTCCACCCGCCCGGTCACGTCCTGTCCACCGCAAGCCCCTACGCGTACCTGTCGCCCCGCGCGGACGGGACGGAGACGTTTGACGTGGGCTTCCGCCCCGTGCTGCCCGGCGAGTTCGTGTCCCTGCACGTAACGGCGTACCGCGACGACAACTCAAACGGCGTGAGGGACGCCGGCGAGGGGCCGTTCCCCGGCCTGCGGGTAGACGTCCACACGTACAGCACGAACGAACTGGAGACGATGACGACCGGCGCCGACGGCGCCGCAAGCAAGGCCGACCTCGTCCCCGCCGACTGGCTCGCGCAGGCGGCACTGCCCGCCGGCTACGCGGCGACGTCGCCGGTAGACGGCGCGACCGGCGTTCCGGGGGCGCTCCTCACAGAAGACCCCCGGCCGGGATCCGTGCACTACATGGAAATAGGCATGGCACCGGCGCCGTGACCGGGCCTTGCCGGGACGCGGCGCCCCGCGGGATCCGTTGATCATACTCTTTACATACCCGTCGAATCCCAAAAACCACATTGAACATCGCGTGCATACCTGCGCACAACGAGGAGGGGACCATAGGGGAGATCGTGGCGCTTGCCAGCAGGCACGTCGACCTGGTGGCGGTATGCGACGACGGCTCCGACGACGAGACCGCGCAGCTTGCAAAGGACGCCGGAGCCGTGGTGATATCCCACGAGAGGAACAGGGGCTACGGGGCGGCAATCGCGTCGCTCTTCGACTATGCCCGCACGCAAGACGCGGACACGCTCACCACGCTTGACGGGGACGGGCAGCACGACCCCGGGCAGATACCGGCGCTCCTCGACGCCCTGTCCCGGCACAAGGTCGACGTCGCGCTGGGCTCCAGGTTTGCAGACGACAGCACCGACGCGCCCGGGTACAGGAAGCGCGGGATCAAGATAATCACGTCCGTGTCGAACTACGGGACGGACTTCAAGGTGTCCGACTCGCAGTCGGGCTTTCGCAGCTACGCCAAGACGGCGATCGCCGCGATCCACCCCACCGAGGAGGACATGGCGGCCTCGACTGAGATCCTGCTGAAGATCTCAAACAAGGGCCTGTCGCTCGCCGAGGTGCCCATATCTGTCTCGTACGGCGGCGACACGTCGGAACAGAACGCGGTGTCGCACGGCGCCTCGGTCGTGGCAAACACGCTCAAGTACGTGTCCATAAAGCACCCCCTCCAGTTCTACGGGATCCCGGCGGTGGCACTGCTGGTGATCGGGGCGGTCTTTGGGGGGATATTCCTGGACCAGTACCTGAACCACCAGGTCGTGTTCTACGGATCCCTGCTCGCGTCGGCCCTCACGTTCCTGGTGGGCGCGATCCTCCTGGTCACGTCGATCATCCTGTTCTCAATGGCCAACCTGATCCGGGACAGACGCTAGCCTTAGCCCCTCCTCGAGCCCGGTGGCCGGCTCAAAGCCCAGCCCGCGCCTTGCAAGCGAGACGTCCGCGGCGCTGTGCATCACGTCGTGAGGGTCACGCTCCGCGTGGACCCGCGCCACCTCCCTTCCAACCGCGCGTTCCATCATGCCTGCAAGCTCGTTGATCGACACGGACCTGCCGCTTGCGACGTTGTACGTTGCCGGCCCCGTGGCCCCCAGCGCCAGCACGAAGGCGGCCGCCACGTCTCCGGCAAATACAAAGTCCCTGGTCTGCGTCCCGTCCCCGTTGATCGTGACCGGCATGCCCCCCGCTATGCTCCGCGCAAACCTCGAGACCACCCCGGCGCGGCAGCCACTCCCGTACGCGTTGAAGACCCTCAGGGAGATCCCGCACATCCCGAACCTCTCCGAGAACTCCCGCACGAGCCGCTCGGCCTCCAGCTTGCTCCTGCCGTACGGCGACGACGGGCGCGCCTCGGAGTCCTCGCGCGCTGGCAGCCCCCCGCACGCGCCGTACACAGCGGCAGACGACGCAAAGACCACCCTCCTGATCCCGTTCCGCGCGCAGCACTCGAGCACGTTGGCCGTGCCGTCGACGTTGATCCTGTGCGTCTCCTCCGGGTGCAGCGCCGACCGCGCGACGTCCGTCCTCGCCGCCAGGTGGACCATGGCGTCGAAGCCCACGCACGCCTCCTCCAGGGCCCCACGGTCCGCGATGTCCCCCCTGACAAAGTCGGCGCCGCCCCTGACCGGGCCCCCTGGCGCGCTGCCCGGGGCCGAGAGGTCGTCGTAGATCCTGACTGCGTTGCCCCCTAGTAGCAGCCCCGCGATGCTGCGGCCCAGGAACCCCGCGCCCCCGGTAACAAACACCTTCAACGACCCTCTGAGCGGCGCCCGGCGTTATCTTGGTTTCTATGGGGAATACCGGCTAGAATAATTGCAAGCAAACCCGGACAATCGTGCATTATTTGGCGGCACGGGGGGCAAAACGTGCCCAATCTTGCAATTTTTATAACGCGCGATCTAAAAATTACCCAAACGGCTGCCCGGCCGTCAAATATGTGGACATAATCGGGAAATTATGGACAAATTGTCCATTAGCCTTATATAGAAATTTTATTGAAGACACTGCAATAACATGAACAACGAAATAGGACGAAAACTAACTAGTCTTACACTAATGGCAATCATGGTTGTCGGCGGGATGACTATCGCAGCTCCCGGCTTTGCCCCGGCCGCACAGGCCCAGCAAAGCAACGCCAACCTGTTTGTCTCCGCGGAAAATCCGACATTCGAGAACTACATAGGCGGACCACAAGTCATCGAGGTGGTAGTCATTGACTCAAACATCAGTGACACCGACGAGGCAAAGGGCGAACCGGACGTTACCGTCAACGGCCAGGATCTAAGAATGGTCCAGGCAGTCGACGGAAGCTGGTATGGCTACTTTGCCGAGATCGAGATGGCAACCATGGCCGATGCTACAACCACTACGGCCGGCGCAGGCCTGGACTTTGGCACTATCTACAGTGATGTGTCACGGGCCAGTGGCGTGCTCGGCGTCTCCATCAGCGAGGCCGACGGCTTTGCCGCAGGCAGCAACATCAACGTCGTAAGGGAGGCCAAGGACATCAACGACAATGTGCCCAAACTGGGCCAGATTGGCGTCAACGATAACATGTGGCCCTTCATACAACTATATGACTTCACCCCGACGGGCAGCGTCGTAGTGCAGTACAACAAGGGCGGTGGTGCCCAAACGGCAACATTCACCTTTGACACTGTAGACGGCTATGCCGGCGCAACACTGGACAGGCAAACGTACCCCCAGGGTGCGCAGCTCCACACCACAATCACGGACACGTGGCTCAACATAGACCCGACTGACGAGGACTCTTGGACGTTTGACACGGCCCGCAGTCTGATTTACTACCAGGTCTACGATGAGAACGGCAACTCTGCTGGCGGTGCTACAGCTAGCACTGACCTGACAGATGACATCAGCGGCCTGATGTGCGACGACTGTCTGCTCATCATCGCCCCTGACGCGCAAGCGACGGGAACTGACGTGGTTACATTCCAGGGCACCAAGAACGGTGCACTGGTTGCGAACATAATGCAGCAGGTCACGGTCACAGAAATGGGACCCAACAGCGGCATGTTCGGCTCGTATGACGAGGACGATGTTTCCAGCATTAAAATCTCAGACGATGCAATGCGAAGGACATCTGCAACCCTTGACTACAACGATTCCCCACAGACGGTTCTAGTAGGATTTGACTTTGCGACCATTGACATCATGCCGGTGGACGACACGTGGAACTCCGGCGAAGCGATACCCATCGTGATTGTTGACGGCGACGCCAACAAGAACAGCAGGGCAGACGAGGACTATGCCGTGAGCAATCCGGACACGCCTCTGATCCCGACGCTGGTAACCGGTGACCCGTTCACGCTAGGTGACGGCGCTGTCAACGTGGCTCTCAACACGTCTTCGGGCGGCACAATGACGACCACTACGGAGGTGCAGCAATTCAGCGACAGGGCATTGATCATGCCAAGCAGTAACACCACTGCCATGGTCAATTCCGTCGTGATTGACTTTGGTACCAACATGGAAAGCCTGAAAAGTACGCTCCTTGACACAACCCAAGACAGAACCTATGGATACAACTTCTACAACCAGGACGTTCAAAGCCTAGGCTTTGGCACAACTACGGTGTCGTTGCTGTACTCCAGCGGCTCCATCGATGGCAACAGTTCGTCAATACCGCTAGGCAGTGCTGATGCGCAAAGCGGCCTGGTGCGTGTTACCGACGATGCCATTTCCCAAATAATGGCAGTTGACGGCAACATGAACGTCGGACTGCAAATCGCCAGCTCAAACGGTGTCAACGTAAGCGCAGGCAGCACAATGCCCATCGTCACTGACTTCTTCTCCTACGGCTTCATGAACAACGGTGAATTTGGAAGCGAGAGAATCGCAAACCAGATCATCAGGATCGAAGTCGAGGAGAGCGGCGACAACACGAGCACCTTCGAGGGATCGCTGGAATACGTCATGGTCAACCAGCTGAACATACTTGACGAGAACACGTACACAGGCTTGGACACGATCTCAGACGCGGTGACGTTCATCGCGATTGAGGACATGACCGACGAGGACTCCATCAGGGTCAACTACCTTGACCTTGGTGCCGACGGCGTATCGACCCAAATAGCCGATCAGCAGGAGGCACCAACCAGCTCGGGCATCGTGTCACTTGACAACGACAACTACAAGGTTGCCGACACGGTAACCATCACGCTGGAGGACGCTGACATGAACGTGGACTCTGATCTCGTGGAGATCTACACAATTCCTCCACAGTCAGATACAGTCGGTCAAATACTTCCAGTTGTCCTCCACACCGGTAACCTAGGCAGGGTACTGGATGTAACGTTTGATGATGCTCCGTGGAAGACGCCTGCCGACAACATGTGCGGCGGTATGTCATTCACAGGCGATACAGGCCTTGGAGCAACCGGATTCACTCTGGTTGAGACAGGTTCCGCAACAGGCGTCTTCATGGGTGACTTCCAGATCCCGGCAACTTGGTGCCAGAAGGACAACGACAACGACCCCGGCACCGTCATGACAACGACTGGACTTGACATTGAGGTCAACTATGTTGACTTTAGGGACGCGTCAGGCGAAATCATCGAAGTCGGTGATGGAGCAGGCGTAAGGGCCAACACTGGCTCAGTAAGCCTTGACAAGACGGTATATCCTGTACCGTTCGGCGTTCCAGGAGACTCTGTCAAAACCAAACCCAACAATAGCAATACACCAGACGGTAGGTCGGTATTCCCGATCCACCAGACTGGAATGGACGATAATGTAGGTTTGCACGTCGTCACTGTTGGCGACCAAACAGCAGAGGAGTTCCTCAACAACGGTGATCTGACCGTTCACGTCAGGGTCAACGATGCAGACTTTGACATATCTGCATCCGGCGAAGACAAGATCGCGCAAAACGTTCCGTGTGGGAAAGACAATCAGGGCAACGACGTGTGTCCAGGTGTTGGTCCAGTCAAGCTCTCAGTTATAAGGGGAGCTAGTACTGTCGTACTGGGCTATGCTGGAGGTGAATCAACCGTGAATGGATGGATCACCAATGACCAGAATGTCAAGGATGGTATGGTAACCATCGACGACAAGGGCATACCAGTCAACCAGTTTGGCCCAATCACGGAGGTTGCACCAGACGCTGGAATCTTTGAGGCAGACATAACCGTCAAGTTCACCGACGGGCCAGCAGACAGCAAGTGCCCGACTCACGACTACAACAACAGGGTCGTTACGCCGCCAACTTCAGGAAACTACTGTATCCTACAGGGGGACATCCTCCAAGTGGAATACACTGATCCTACTGACGCCTCTGGCAGCCTGAACACCGTGACTGACTCTGCTACGTTTGACCTCAGAAACGGCGTACTGCAGTCTGACAAATCCGTCTACCTCATAGGCTCTGACATAATCCTGACCCTCATTGAGCCAGACTTGGATCTGGACAATGACCAGGCCGAGACATACAGCTTGGACCTGATCGAGTGGGACTCTGATGCAGCCACGGTCACCATGGGTATCCTTGGTGCCACCGACGGCGCATTCGACCCGGAACCCTCCGACTTCAGGGAAACCGGTGACAGCACTGGAATCTTCCAGATCGTCATCGAGACTCCCTCGGCACTCAAGGGTGACAACCTCGAAAGGGGTGAGGAGATAGCGCTAGAGTACACCGACTGGGGCCCGTCCGGCTCCGATTATGTCGGTGACGAGGACCAGGATGTCAACCTGACGATCTACACTTCGAACTTCGGAGCAACCGTGGAACTTGACCAAAAGGTCTACACTTGGACTGACAAGGTATACATCACCATAGTCGCGCCAGACCACAACTTCGACGGCGACCTAGTTGACGAAATCGGCAACACCGACTCGAACCCCATAAAGGTTTCGACCAGGGGAGCCGACCTTGACAACTACAAGCTGGTCGAGACTGGCACTGACACGGGCATCTTCACCGGCGAGGTAATCCTTACCGGTTTCGCACATGATGCCGACGGTGACACTACCACCGGCTCCACCGGCAACGACGTAATGGATCGTTCGCCGTCTGGCAGCGGTCCGACCGATGGCACACTGCCATCTGACGACGACGACGGCATCACCGTCTCCTTTGATGTCTCAGAGGACGACACGATAGTCGGCTCGGCGCTAATCAGGTGGAACATCGGCGAGGTCCAGTGGCTCGAGTCAAGCTACCCGGCAACGGGAACTGGTGTTGTAAGAGTAATTGATCCAGACATGAACCTAGATCCAGAAGCAGTCGACAACTTCAACGTCGATGTATGGTCCGACTCCGATTCCGGAGGCATTGACCTTACTGTGACCGAGACCAACGAGGCTACCGGAATATTCGAGGGCACGGTGTTCTTCACCGTCAGCGACCCCTCATCCGGCCACAGACTCAGGGTCGCAGAGGCCGATACCATAACCGCGGAGTATGAGGACAATACGTTGCCTGATCCATACACAACTGCAGATGAACTCGACGTCACTGCCACGTCGCTAATCGGCACTATAGTACCAGCTCTCGAGAGGGCACCAGCCTCAAACTTGAGAGTAGTTGATGCATTTAAGAACAGCCTAGACGCTGTCTCAGTTGATCAACAGGTACAGGTAGTCGCTGACGTGACGAACGGTCAGGACAAGGAGCAGCCATTTGCATACTTGGTACAGATTCAGGACAGCAACGGCGTCACAGTCTCACTGTCATGGATAGAGGGCTCACTGTCAGCTGGTCAATCACTCAGTCCGTCGCAGTCTTGGACTCCGAGCGCAGCCGGTAGCTACACGGCAACCGCGTTTGTCTGGGAGTCTATTGACAGCCCGACGGCACTGTCTCCATCAGTAACGACGACCATCAGTGTAAGTTAAAAAACTAGTTCGCATTTCCCTTTTTCTTTTTTTTTGATTCCCACTTAACGATAGTTATGCACGATGATCCTGTCAACGCCTGGCCCGCTCCAAGTTCCGGCTAGCGCCTGGCGCGTCGCCGGCCTGGCTAGCTTCCTCTTGGACATGACCTCTCTCCCGCGGCCCCCGCCCCGCCGGCGAATGGATGGGAGCCGTGCCCTGCCGTGGCGGGCACGGCCCGCCGTGGTCCCCGACGGCGCCCCCAGGCACCGCAACCACGTTTTCCGCCGTGGCGAGGATCACGCGCCAGCCCCCGGAATGCTCTGTACGCACCTCCATGGATCCGGGCAGGGGGCCGAAACCGCAGAAATAATAGTGACTAAAACGGCGTATGTTTGAATTGAAGACGGCGGTCCTGTTCCCCCTGCTGGCGGCGGCCCTGGTGGCATGCGCCCAGCCGGCGCTTGCAGAACAGCTGACGCTGTCGACCAGCAGCAGCGTCTATTCCAAGGGGGAGATCCTGTTCGTCTACGGGACGGGGATGCCGGACGAGGCCCTGATCCTGCGCATGACCGCCCCCGACGAGACGATCATAAAGTTCGACCAGATAAAGGCCGACGGGGACGGGGTCTTCCACTACCCCCTGCTGGCGTGGCCAGAAGAGTCCACCGACTTCCCGCTTGGCACCTACGCGATCGAGGTGATCAGCACGGGGCAGGGCATCTCGCGGACGGCCGACGTAAAGTTCTCGTCCACGTCCGACCTGGTCGAGGTCCCGATCGAGCGGAACCTGGACATACTGGTGTTTGCCCCCGAGTCCGCGGCCGTGAACAGCCCGCTGAGGGTGTTCGTGCAGCTCACAAGCGACGGCCTGCTGCTGGGAAACAGCCCCGACCAGCTGCTCCAGTCTACCCACGTCCACACCCCGGTCGGCGGGCTGGAGCCGCTGTCCGACTCGTTTTCCACGCTGCACCGCGGGCTGTACTTCGTCGACTATACCCCCGCCCAGGAGGGGACGTACGTGTTCCACGTGGTGGCCTTTAGCCAGGGGACCGCCTCCCACGGCTCGGTCGCGACAAGCGTCATAGGCCAGGACCTGGGGGGGATATCTGACCAGATAATCCGGCTGAACACAATCCTGGACGAGACCTCCGCGGAGCTTGCCACCCTGAAATCCGAGATAGGCGGGTTCGGCTCCACGCTGCACACGGCAAGCGACGACATCCGATCCGGCGTATCCTCCGTGTCACGATCCGTGGAAAACATGGAGGACGCCTCGTCCCAGCTGAACTCCCTGCTGCTCCCGATAGTCTCGTCGATCGGGATAATCGTCGCGCTGCAGATAGTGATACTTGCGAGAAGGCGCGTCATGTGAGGGGCCGCGGCAGGACAGGCCCGCGCAAAGAATGCCGCGCCGCGCGCAGAATCAAGGTATAATAATACAAGTGGCCCATCCAGTCCATGCCCTGGGCGGCAATACTTTTCGGCATCGCGCTAATCTCCGCGATCCCAGCAACCTCGCACGCCCTCCCGATGGGCGACATGCCCCCGGGCCCCGCCGGGGGATCCGGCTTTGAGTTTGACACCGGCATATTCGGGGCCGATCCAGGTTTCTTCGAGCCTGCCGGAATCAAGAGGTACGTGGTGTTCGGCGCGGGCGCGCCCGACCCGGCCCACGCCGAGGGCTCCCTGTTCGGGGCCAGGTCGGACAACGGGTTCTTCTACGTGGCCGCCCTCCCGGAGTCCGCGGTCCCGGGCCTGCTCTCCCGGGGGTACCACGTGGTGGAGGACTTTGAGCTTGACTTCCACCAGGCGCAGGGGCTGCCCGACGCGTCCCGGATCGGCCAGATCACGGGATCCGCAGCCGCCGGCGAAAAGTACGGCGCGACGGGGGCCGGCATAACCGTGGGCATCGTGGACACCGGCGTCGACTTTTCGAACCCGGACATAAGGCAGTCCCTTGCCCGGGACGATCTCAACCACCCCCTGATGCTGGATCCCGACGGCCAGGGGATCGTGATCACGAACTCGACATTCTTCGCGTTCGTCGACAAGGACGGGATCATACGCAACTACAGCAGGCCGCTGCCGGATGGGTTTGCCTCCTCCGTGTACCAGAACCGGGACGGGGTATTCCTCGACATATCCCGCGGCGGGAAGGGGACCGAGATCCCTATCTACAACTCGTTCTTCCCGTACGTGGGCACGGCGCCCACGTTCAACGGGACGCTTTCGAGCGACATGAAGATCGGCGACAGCAACCGCGAGTACATCAGGTCAAAGAGCGGGGAATACCACCTGGGGGTCATGTACCAGGGGGCCATGCAGGGGCCGTACGCCCGGGTGCAGGTGGTCCCGGTACTCGTGGTCGATCCCAACGCCCCGGGCGTCTACGACACGGTGATCCCGGACATGAGCACCTCCTGGGAGGACTATACCCGGTTCGACCTGGAAAAGGGCCAGAGGCCGGACTATGACTTTGACTTTACCGACGAGCGCCCCGTGGTGCTGGGCAGCGGAAACGAGTTCCTGCTGTACGACTCCGACGGCGACGGCAGGGCGGACTACAGCGCGGGGACCGTGGGGGCCCGGGTGCTGGACGTGCACGGCGTGATCTCCAACAAGACCTCAGACGTCGACGACGTGCTGCGGGCGGTAAACGGCACGTTGCTGGACCCGCTCGACGCAGGCGGGGACTTTTTCGGCGTAATGACCGACTTCCTGGGCCACGGGACGTCGAGCGCGGCGTCGATAGTGTCACGCGGGGAGCAGTCGTACGACATCTACAACAACACGGAGAGGCACGTCATACGCGGCGTGGCGCCCGACGCGAGGATCCTACCGGTGAAGGCACTGTGGTTTGGCGACACCATCTACGCGTGGCTGTGGGCCGCGGGCTTTGACAGCCAGGGTACCTCGTGGAGCTTTACCGGAAAGCCCCGTGCCGACATAATCTCCAACAGCTGGGGGGTGTCGAACTTTCCCACCCTGGGATCCGCGCCGGGAATGGACGTCCTGTCGCTGCTGTCGGCCGCGCTGTCGGTCCCCTCCTCGCTGGACGACGACTTTCCCGGGATGACCGTCGTCACCAGCGCGGGCAACTCCGGCCACGGCTACGGGACCATGGGAATGCCAAACTCGTCGCCGTTCGGCATCACCGTCGGGGCCACCACCAACAACGCCTTTGTAGGGTACGGCCCGTTTGCCGGGCAGCCCAGGTTCGGGAACTCCACGGCCCACCACGGTCACGTGGTCGACTTCTCGAGCAGGGGCCCGAGCATAATAGGCGACCCCAAGCCGGACCTGGTGAGCATCGGCGCGTACGGCTTCACCCCGGCAAACGTGCTGAGGACCGAGAAGGACTCCAAGGACGAGCCGTTCACGCTGTTTGGCGGGACGAGCATGTCGGCGCCGCTCGTATCCGGCAGCGCCGCGGTGCTGATGGAGGGGATGCGCTCCCAGCAAAAGGACTACGACCCGTTCGCCATCAAGAACATCCTGATGTCCACCGCCACGGACCTGAGCAACGACCCGTTCACCCAGGGCTCCGGCCTCTCGAACGTGGAGGCCGCGATGGACTTTGCCCACGGGCGGGAGGGGGCGTTCATCGTCCACAACGACGCCTCGTACGCCAACATAAGGAAGGTGCTGGAGCCGGCCATCGCGTCAGCAAACTACACCCGGATCGGGCTGGGGGAGTTCGGCTTCCCGCCGAGGCAGCTCCCAATGACCGGCTGGTTCGCGGGACACCTCTCCCCGGGACAGTACAGCTCCGCCACGTTTACCGTGGAAAACCCCACGGACGACCCCATCGAGGTGGCGGTCATGCCGCAGAGCCTCTCACTGATAAAACAGGACAGGCTTCCGGGCTCCACCGAGCCGAGGCAGCGGGACCTGGACGTAGACGAGCCGGGGGCCTTCGTGCCAAACTACGTCAGGCTCTCCGACATCATGCTGCACGGCAGCCTGGGCGATTTTTTCGGCAGGGGCGACCCCATACCGCCGGAGGCCTCGCTGATGATCCTGAACGTGAACTTTGCGTTCAACGACTTCATGAACAAGACCGACGACACGTACGCAAACGACCTAGGGATCTCCTCCCTGTACCTCTACGACTGGGTGGACGGGGACGGCGACGGCTATGTTGCGGCAGGCGAGCTGTCCATGGTCAGCAGGGCCGGCTCGTGGGGGACGGTGCAGGAGCTCCGGGTAAGCGACCCGGCGCAGAGATTCGAAGGGACGCCGCTGGTCGGGGTATACCCCGTCCCCACGAGGTACTCCTACTGGCTTGGCGACACGGGGCAGAACTCCACGTCGATGGACTATACGCTGTCCGCGAGCTACTACCAGAAGGACCGGTGGCCAGTCCTCTGGCCCGAGACCGGATCCCTGGAGGTGCCGCCAAACGGCGCCGCCACGGTCGACGTGGACCTGGTCGTCCCGTCAGACTTTCAGACGGGCAACTACCAGGGGTTCCTGACGTTCGAGGGCGGGGATCACACGGTAAACGCGCCAGTGTCCTTCGTGGTGACGCACCCCGTGGCAGAAGTCGGCGGCGTGGTCACGGTGCCGGGCAGGGGCTCGGGGGACGTCGTGTTTGCAAACGGGCAGATAAAGGGCGCATTTGACATGGTGGGCCGTTACATGGCAGGCGACTGGCGGCAGTATTACTTCGACATCGGCGACAGCTCAGTCGACTCGGGCTCCATCGAGCTCTCCTGGCAGGACGCCGACACCAGCATGTCCGCATTCGTGATGGATCCGGCAGGCAAGATAGTCCAGACAAACGTCCCGGCTGGGGTCTTCGGCCATTTCCTTGGCTGGCCGTCAGTCGACTGGCTGGGCAATTCGCCGTTCAGTCAGGGCGGGGGATTCTTTCCCGTAAAGAACAAGAACGACACGTCCACCGTACTCCTGGTGCCGGTAAACCAGACGGGGACGTACTCCGTACTGGCCCACTCCACGCTGTTTGGCGGAAACTCCACCACCGAGCCGCTGTCCCTGACCGCGAGGTTCTCCGGCATCGCGGCCGCCCCCGTGCCGGGCGGGGCAGGCTCCGCCCCGGACGCCCCCGCGCGGGAGGATGCCCCGGAGCGGGCGGCCTCCCCGGAGGACGCAGCCGCGCCGGACGCAGCCGCGCCGGACGCAGCCGCGCCGGATCGCGGCGCCCCGGGGCCCGAAGGCGCGCCAGACGAGTCCCCCGTCTTCAACTACGGGTTGGCGCTGGGGGTCGGCATCGGGGTGGCAATCGGGCTGCTCTCGGTGTTCATAGTGAGGCAGAAGGCGGCGGGTTAGCGGACGCGCTCACGCGCGGCAGGCCGTGCGGGCCCGGCGCGCGCCAGGCGGGGGTTGCGCGGCACCGCAAGCCGCGACTGCGGCAGGAGATCCGCGAAGCCGCCCGGTGCCGGGCCGCGCCCCTTGGCCCTGCCGGCTCATGCCCCAATGCCGCACTGGTGGTATCTTGTCCAAAATCTTAAACAAGGTTTATAAGCAATTTGGCGAGTACGTGAGCTTGAATGTCGGAGCAGGGGAAGCAAAAGCCTGGAGGCCTGTCGCGAAGGGACTTTCTGAAGCTGATGGGGGCCGCGGGCACGGGACTCGCGTTTGCGCCCTTTGTTCCGTTTGGAAACTTTATGCCCAACCCGACCCAGGCGTCGCTGGAAAAGGTCCCGGTGATCCTGCCTAACGGGTTGCAGGCAAACGTAAACACGTTCCCAGTCAACCACTCCGAGGTAATCACCTACCCCAGCACCGGGGACGCGGCGCTTGACGCCGAGGCGTTCAGGAAGTGGCAGTTCATCCGGCTTCCGGCGGAGCTCGGGGGGGAGGCAAAAGACATATCCGCGTTCCGGGGATTCAGCATGATCTGCCTGCACCTTTGGTGCCTGTGGAAGTACTGGCCCGAGGATGGGCGAAAGAGGGGCGAGTGCCCGTGCCACGGGAGCATGTACGACCCCCGGACGGGCACGGCTTTCCAGGGGCCGGCATCCGTCCAGGCCGCGCCCTCAAACACCCTGCCGAAACTCGACTTCGAGGCGGATCCAGACGGCAAGGTGTGGATAATGCCGCCCAGGTGGGGGGTAAACGACAACGGAGTAGTTGGATATGGCCGTTTCGCTTGAGAGGAGGACCGGCGCGGTAGCGTTCTTCTACTGGCTGTGGAACGGGGTAGACCGGACGATCTTCACGGCAATCAAGTTCTCGTTCCCCGCAAGGTTCGTAAGCCCGTTCGGGTTCTTGGGGATGCTCACCTTCATCGTGTTCATCATACTGGGCGTGTCCGGCGCCCTGCTCATGTTCTACTACCAGCCCATACTGGACCGGGCGTGGGACAGCGTCCAGTTCATCAACGACGAGGTCCCGTTCGGCTTCCACATAAGGAACATCCACTACCACGGCTCGAACGCCATGGTGCTGCTCGCCGTGCTCCACATGTACTACCAGTACTTTAGCGGCAGGTACAAGATCAGAAACGAGGTCCTCTGGATGACCGGCGTCATACTGGGGGTGGTGACCATACTCGAGGCCTTTACGGGCTACGACGTGATATTCAGCGAGAGGGCGGAGCTTGCAATCAGCATCGCCGCGTCGCTGACCACGTCGATACCCGTCGCCGGGCCGGTCATACGCGACGCCGCGCTTGGCAGCGGCTTTTCGGACTTTGTGCTGCGGTTCTATGCGCAGCACGTGTTCATCCTGCCCGTAGTGATGCTGGGGCTGATGGCCGTCCACTTCCCGAGGTTCCTCGTGTTCGACGTGCCGATGGTGATGGCCATAGGGGGGGCCATACTGATCACCGGGGGGGTCTTCCCGATCGACCTGGGGTTCAAGTTCGAGCCCACGGTGCCGCCCGGAATCACGGTCCCGGAGTGGTACCTGACCGGGATCTACGCGTTCATGAGGACGCAGTACGACAAGTTTGTGACTGGGCTGCTGTGGCCGCTGATATTCATCATATCGTTCGTGCTGATACCGTTCATAGACAGGTACAAAAAGTTCTCTTGGAAGGACAGGCCGATAATCACCGCCTTCGGGATAACCAGCCTCGCCCAGATCATGGTTACCACCTACTGGGGGTTCTACATCTCGCCTGACGTGTCGATACCGCTCGTGGAGCGCCTGGTGATCGACCCGGTCTTCTTCTACTCGGTGATGATACTGCTGGTTCCGCTGGGATTTGGGTTCACCTACATGATGATCAAGCTCGCGAAGGAGGCAGAGCGGAAGGCGAAGCTTGCCAAGGACAACGGCCCGAACAAGGTGGCCACGATCAACCTGTCCGAGAAGTGGATCAACTGGGTGATAGTGGCCCTGCTCGCGTTCCAGGTCTTCCTGAACATAGCGGCATACAACGCGGCGCTGACCGGGATGAACAACATCTCGCTGTTCTTCGTGGGGCTGATACTGATAGTGTTCGGGGCGTTCTTCCACATATACCGGTACGGGCTCAACAAGGCAAACGAGGCACCGCCCCCGCCGCCCATGCAGGCCCTTGAGGAGAGGCCCAAGGAGCTCGCCGAGCCGGAGGCGTCCGAGGAGCCGGCCGCGCTGCCTGACGCAAGCGCGGCAAAGGAGGGCCAGAAGGAGGCGCCCCAGATCCAGGCCACGTCGAAGGGCAGCCCAGGCAAGCCAAATGCCGGCCTCGGCAAGTCGGCCGACGCGGGCCCCGGCCCCGACGACCCCAAGCAGTAGGCTGCACCGTCCCGCGCCGCGGGGGGGCTGGCAAAGCCGGAGGCCAGGGCCCCGTGGATGTGGCACGGTTGCACCTTTTGATTCCACCCCATCTTTCCGACGCAGCCGTCTCGTCGGCACCTGGACGGCGCCACGGCGGACGGGAAAATCCTAAACAAGCTTTATAAGAACACCAGGCTCCAAGCAAAACATTGAGTGCCTCGACGACCAGCCACGCATACGGGGTAGGCATAATCGCGATGTTGATCGGGGTGTCTGTGGCAGTCATCTTCTACCAAGTGTACTACCTTCCAGAGTCACTGGCAAAGCCGTCAGTCGACGAGCACGTGCTGCATCCCACCGAGACCACGCACATCGAGATGATCCTCGGCTCTGACCAGCCCGATCAGGAGGACAACTACGTGCCCAAGCTCGTAAACCTGCAGCTGGGGGTGGACAACCGCGTGGTGTGGGAGAACAAGGACAACACCCCGCACACCGTCACCCCCGACGCCCACCGCCACGAGGACTCTTACAGCGGCGTCTTTGGCACCAGCGGCGTGATAATGCAAGGGGAAACGTACGAGTTCCTGTTCACGGAGCCCCAAGAGGTCCCCTACCACTGCCAGCCGCACCCCTGGATGAAGGGGACGATCATAGTCACCAAGCAGAGGTTCTAGCCCGAGTACTCTGCGAATACCACCTGGCTGTCGATCTCCTTGTGCTGCTCGATGATCGACGCCCTGAACTTTACCTCGTGCGCCCGCTCCGGCTCGAACCCGATCGTGGCGGTAAACTCGGCCCTGTCCTCCGGCATGGCCTTCCTGTCTATGAACAGCCTGGCCACGTTCCTCGTGATGCCCTTCCCGTTGTATGACTTGTAGGTGACGTGCTCGTTAGAGTCCGCAATCTGGGTGCTGATCACCACCCCGTCGTACCTTCCCGGGTAGGACACCCTGACGGTCCCCCTTATCTCCGAGCCGGGCAGGATCTTCTCAGGCTCCACGCTGAACTCTATGTCCTTCACGACAACCCTCCGCCCCGCCGGATAAAAAATTTTGCCGGCGGGTATCCCAGCGGGTATCCCGGCGCACGGGGGCGTCCGGGGCAACGGTGCGCGTGGCATAACCGCGGGCGGCAGCCGGGCCCCTGCCTGCAGGCGCAGGCGGCGCCCGGGGCCGCCGTGCCTGCCGGCCTGGCGCCGCCCCGGCCCTACTTAATGTTGGTGGACCGGGGGGGAATCGAACCCCCGACCCCCTCGTTGCGAACGAGGAATTATGCCACTAAACCACCGGCCCACGTACCCTCCCCGTGGGATCCACTTTTATTCATTTTCTCGGAGCCCCTGCGCCCCGGCGCACGGGCAGGAAGGGCCTCCACCCGACCCAGGGCCCGCCGCCCTCAACGCATAATAGATGCCGGGGGTGAAATTTTTTGATGACGTACGACGCCGTGGTCACGGGATCGCACATAGTCCTGCCCGAGGGCATCCTGGATAAAAACATCGTCATCGACGAGGGGAAGATAGTCGGGTTCACCAGCGACGTCCCCCAGTGCGACCGCAGGATCTGCGGCGACGGCCTGGTGTCCGTCCCGGGTCCAATAGACACGCACGTCCACTACGGCGTGTACTCGCCGATCGACCAGGCCGCGAGGACGGAGTCGCACGCGGCCGCGATCGGCGGAATCACGACCATGATGCGGATGCTCCGGCTGGGCCCCCCCTTCACCGAGTCCCTCGACGAGCAGCTGGACGCGTCGTCGGGCTCCCACCACGTGGACTATACGGCGCACGCGTCGGTCTTCACCGGCCGGCAGGTCGAGGAGATGGGCTACTGCGTCGAGAGGGGGATCACGTCCTTCAAGATCTACATGAACCTCGGGGGAGATCTGGGGCACGTCTACATGGACATGCCCCCGCATTCCTCGGAACTGGCGGCCGCAAGCGTCGACGTCAACGACGCCCTCGTCGAGCAGACCGTGAGGAAGGCAGCATCCCTGGGGTGTCCCGTCCTAGTGCACGCCGAGGACCACGAGTCGTGCGCGTGTGGGATGAGGACCGCCAGGGAAAAAAACCAGGACGGGCTGCCCGCGTGGTCTGCCAGCCGCAGCCCCGAATACGAGGCCAAGGCCATCAGGACCGTGTGCAAGTTCGGCCGAGACTACGGCTGCGCGATATACCTGGTGCACATCGGGTCGCGGGCTGCACTCGAGCAGGCCGCGACGGAGAGGCGGCTCGGCACGAGGGTCTTCGTCGAGACATGCCCCCACTACCTCTCCCTGTCACACGACACTCAGGACGGCCACCTGGCGAAAGTCATGCCGCCCATCAGGACCAGGCGGGACAACGAGGCGGTGTGGGACGCCCTCCGAAGGGACGTGGTCGACACGGTGGGTACGGATCACGTGGCGAACCGGCTCGAGATGAAGCTCGGGGACGGCGACGTCTGGAGCGCCCTGGCCGGGTTTCCGGGGATAGGGACGGCGGTCCCGATCCTGCTGAGCGAGGGGGTCAACAGGGGCAGGATCTCGCTGGAGCAGTTTGTCCGGGTTTCCAGCCTCAACGCGGCGCGGATATTCGGGATGTATCCGAAAAAAGGGGCGCTCGCGAGGGGCTCCGACGCAGACATCGCGCTGCTCGACCTGAAACTCCGGCGGAAGGCGACCCCGGAGCTGTTCGGGGGCTTCTCCGATTACCTGGTCTACGGGGGCATGGACCTTACCGGCTGGCCCGTCAAGACGGTGGTCCGCGGCATGCTGGTGTCCGAGGACTTTGAGGTCGTCGGCAAGCCGGGCCACGGAATGCTGGTGGCGCGTCCCGCGCCTAGCGGCCAGCCGGCCGCCTGACGACGTCGAACTTCCCGCCGGCCCTTGCCTTGTACGCGATGTCGGGCCTCCTCAGGAATATCCCGGACTCCATGACGCCCGAGACCGCCATGATCCTCCGCGTGAGGGCCCCCGGGTCCCTTACCGTCCCAAAGTCGCAGTCCAGTATGACGTTGCCGTTCTCCGTGAAGAACGGGTACCCCCTGTCAAGCAGGCGCAGCGAGGGCCTGCCCCCCATCCCCCCGACCGCGTCTGCTGCCAGGCGCCTCGCCTGCGGGTGGACCTCGACCGGGACGGCCTTCGTGAGGTTCCGCGCGAATTTCGTCTCGTCTGCCAGGACCACCACCTTTCTTGCCAGGCTGAACATGATGCTCTCCCGCAGGAGCGCCCCCCCGCCGCCCTTTATGACGTAGTTCCTAGAATCCACCTGGTCGGCGCCGTCGAACATCACGTCGATGTGCCCCACCTGGTCTGCCCCGACGGTGGCGATCCCGTGCCTCTCTGCGACCATCTTGATCTGCAGCGACGTGGGCACCCCGGTGACCTCGTAATTCTTCACGCTTGCAAGCCTCGCCAGCGACTCCACCAGGACGGCCGCCGCCCTTCCGCTCCCGAGCCCGACGACGTCCCTGTCCCTTACCATCTTCAGGGCATCAGAGGCGGACGCCCTCAGGGCACCGTCGTATGCCACTCACTCCACTTCCGCCTGGTCGATCCTGGATAGTGCCTTTGCGATGTCGTCCTTGATCTTGGCGAGATCGTCCGAGCCGTCGTCAAAGTCGTCGTCAAGCGGCGGCTCTGTGGCCTGCGGTCCAGGCAGCGCCTTGTGCCTGTTGACCCTTGCGACCTCCCTGTCGATGTCCGGCCTCCCACCTGACACTCCGGGCCTCCCGGATCCCGCCGGCGCGGCCGGCGCCCCGCTGGCGGCGCGCTGCCCCGCCACGGCCTTGGCCTCCTGCCTTGCGGGGGCGGGCCGCGCGGCGGCCGGCCTGGCTGGCCTTTGGACGCTTGCTGGCCTTTCGGGCTTTGCGGCCTTTCCCGGAAGTTCCTCAAAGGTCGGGGGCCCGGCCTTTCCCGGCAGCCTGGTCAGGGTGGTCAGTTCCACCGACTGGGCCGCCTTTGCGGCTGGGGCACGTGCCCCCGCCTCCGATGCGGGCGCGGGCCTTCCCGGCGCCTTTTCTGCCCCCGGCTTCTTGGCATCGACGGTTGCCTTGGGGGGTGCCTCCTTGCCGGTCCCCCCGGTGGCAGACGCCCCGCCCGCGCCGGTAGGCTTCCCGGTGGGAGCGGCCCCCGCGGCCGCAATCCTGGACGATATCTCGTACAGCCTGTCGTCCATCTTGGACAGCTTCTGGTCCATCAGCGTGATCAGCCCGTCCCCCACGGGCCCAAGGTCGGGATGCCTGCTTGCCTGCTCGAGCTTCTCCAGCTTGGCCAAGACGATCCCGAGCTGGTGCTGGTACCTTGCCAGCAGCTTTGCCCGGTGGATCCCGGGGTATTCGGCCTCCGACTGGTACAGCCTCGTGATGGTCTTCGCGAGTATGTCTTTTTCGACCTCCAGCGAGCTAACCTGGCTCTTGATGTGGGAGCTGGCGCCCATGCTGAGCAGCCGCGGCCCGTGCCTGGGAATCCTGCGCACGGCGGCGGCGGTGGCTATGCCCGCCAGCGAGCTGAGGACGAGGGCTATTTCCTGCATCTACGTGTACCACTTGATCCAGGAGTACTTCCTGCGTTTGGCGTCGGGGAAACCGCAGCTTGCGCACCGGTGGTGCCTCTTGTGGAGGGAGTTCTTGCCGCACCTCCTGCACCTTATGTGGACCTTCTTCTTCGTAAAGCCACCCATGGAGGTAGTGCCCTTGGTCATCAGCACCACCTAGTTTGCTGCCGGGGGCGGCGAGATCATCACTACGTTGTCCCCCCGCACCACGATGGTCCCCAGATCCTTGGAATCGCCTTCAGTAGGGATCTCTTCTGAAGAGTCGAGTAGCAGGTTCATGTGCTGGTCAAACCCGAGCAGGTTGCCGCGGATCGTCTTGTTACCCTTGATCTTTATCAACACGACCTGGTTGATGCTCTCAGCCAGCACTTTTACTGCCATATCAACGGACATTCACTTCACTTATTGGCTCTGATAACGAGGGATTATATTAAAATTTCATTGGTGAAACTATGCGCCGCGCCCTGTAAGGCAAGTTTGACACCTTTTTTCCAGGTTTTCCACGATCTCGGCCAGCATGGCCAGCCCGTCGGCCCTCGTCGCCCCCGTGGGATCCCCCCAGACCCCGTTCTTCGTCGCCTCCGGGAACGACCTTGAAGCGAGGCGGCCCAGCCGGGCGACCTCCCCCTCGTCCAGCCCGTCGGTGACCAGCCCCCTCCGGGCCAGATCCATCCTGACGCCGCCCGAGACTGCCAGCATCAGCGACGTCTCGGCAAACCCCGCGTGGTCGAACTCCCTCTGCATGAAGTGCCAGTACGAGAACACGTGGACCCTGGGCCCGCCCCCCGGAGGCGCCCCGGCATCCTCGCCGACGCCCCTCACGGCCCCCATGTTCCCGTGGTGCCCGTTGATCACGAAGACCGTGCCGACGCCGTTCTCGTACAGCGAGCCACACAGGTCGGCCACCACCCGGCGCAGGGTGTCCTCCCCCACGCTAAGCTGGAAGAACGGGGCGTGCTCAAACGACACGCCGTAGCTGATGGTCGGGAGGAGCAGGAACCCCGCCCTCTCCGCCAGCCGTTCCGAGACGGCAGAGACGATGTCGGAGTCGGTGGATACTGGCAGGTGCGGCCCGTGCTGCTCCGTGGAGCCCACCGGGATGACCGCCGCCGGGCGCTCCTCCCTGATGAGGGCCCTCAGGCCGGGATCCAGTTGGGAGCTGACGTCGGTCATCTGCCTCACTTGGACTTGACGTGCACCTTTCTCCAGCGCACGTCGAGCTTGTTCTCCAGGTGCGCCCTCACCGCCTTTAGGAGCGTCCGCGCCTCCATCTTCTGGCCCTTGGACTTTATCTTCTCCAGGGTGTCGCCGGGGTCTGCCTTGAACGAGTCCTGGAAGATTATCGGCCCCTGGTCCAGGTTTTCGGTCACGTAGTGGGCGGTGACCCCGACGATCTTGGTCCCCCTCTCGTACGCCTGCGCGTACGCCAGCGCCCCCGGAAACGCTGGCAGCAGCGACGGGTGTATGTTGATGATCCTGTCCGGGTACCTCCACACGAAGTTGGGGCTGAGGATCCTCATGTACCTTGCAAGCACGATCAGGTCGACGTCGTACTTGGCGCACGCCCGGATGATCCTCTCCTCGGCCTCCTCCTGGTTCTTTTCCACGACCGTTATGAACGGAACCCCGGCCTTTTTTGCTACCGGTTCCAACGCCTTCTCCGTCCCGATCACCACCGCGATGTTGCCCCTTAGGGACTTCTTCTTGGACGCGGCAAGGATGGTCCGCAGGCAAAGCGGCTCCTTCGTCACGAACACCGCGATGTTCTTCCGGGAGTTCTTTTCGTGGTTGGTGCTCACGTCCATCCCGGTCCTCCTAGCGAGCTCCTGGACCTGCGAGTCGAACCTGCCCGCGTTGATCTTCCTTGTAAACGAGGCCTCCAGGTACATCCCGAACAGGCCCTTGACGACGTTCTGGTTCACCTTCTCGATGTTCCCGTGCTTCTCGAATACGAAGTTTGTAAACGCGGCCACTATGCCCTCCCTGTCCCTGCCGACCACCGTGATTCCTATGACCGTCTTCATGGCTTTTTTAGGTCGGCGCCCTCTCATTATTAATCATTCACAGGGCCGGCACGAGCCCGCGCCAGGCAGGGGGGCATCGGCATCGCGCGCGGGGGCCGTGGTGCGGGAGATGGGATTCGAACCCATGAACTCCTGAGAGATAGGGTCCTAAGCCCTACGCCTTTGGCCGGGCTGGGCAACTCCCGCAACGGGTCTGCCGGTTCCCGCAAAGTTAACTGTTGCGGGGGCCGGGCGCGCCATTTGCGCCGGACGGCAGCCGGCCTCGCCCGGGACTATCCCCCCGCGCGCCGTGGAGCTGGCGCCATCCGGTGCGCCGTGGAGCTGGCGCCATCCGGTGCGCCGTGGAGCTGGCGCCATCCGGTGCGCCGTGGAGCTGGCGCCATCCGGTGCGCCGTGGAGCTGGCGCCATCCGGTGCACCGTGGAGCTGGCGCCATCCGGTGCGCCGTGGAGCTGGCGCCATCCGGTGCACCATGGGCCATCATCATGTGTGATGGTAGCCTGGCGTGGGCCTTGGGATCATTCAACTCTTGCACACAGCACGGGCCCGCCCTCCAGCATCCCCGACGTGGCCACTGGCGTGGGCCTTGGGATCATTCCACTCTTGTACAGCCACAGGCATGGCATGCACATGTATGAGAGGAGAACCTGCCCCCAGGCTTGGCGGTTTCTTCATGGGGGCGATACAGGGATAGCTCGGCATCGGATCTTTTGACCAAAGATTGTAGTCCTTGCTGCGGGCCTAGTCTGATGTCACGTACTACTGGCACGAAGCCGTTGATCGGCATTCTTCATCTAGGCGCGGATATGCATAGGATGGGTTTGTGCGGGTTTTCTCGCCGAATTCCAAGGATGCGCACATACCCATGCACTAAAAAACAAACTTGTGCCAGACGTACCTGAAAGAATCATTTTGTTTCTTTGCGACCTTTACATCGAATCGTTTCAATATCTCTTGCATGAAATCAATTCTAGAATCATGTTTGCCCAATCTGTTATGTTCAAACATTTCCTTTGATATCCCTTCTGTATTGGGATAAAACGGTATTCTTAATTTACGGGTGCTCGCACGATCCAGGCCGGCGAGATACCAGCTCTCGATTTCTTTTTTTGCTACCGCGATTTTCGCAAAACCAGCACCAGGTATTTTGTTTTTCAAAATCGTTTTGCTTTCTGTGATGCATTGGGACGTGTCAAAATCCGCAAATATGACGTATTCGGAATCTGCACGTTTTAAAGAATTCAACATGGACTCTATGGCTTTTTTGGGCCGTTCTGCATACAGATAGGTCACAATCTTGTCATATTTTTTTGCGAGTTCGGATTTTAGCACACGGTTGAAGAACCGCTCATCATCTGTGCCTTCTAATAGCACAAACAGGAATCTAGGCAATTAACTCCCTAAAATATTCTGCACGTAAAGTTCTTCCACCTCCATTTCGTTCTCCAGGAACACCTTGATTTCTTCTTGATCCGAGGACTTTATTATCTCAGAATGGCCCTCGGAATCTCGCCGTACTGTAAAGAGGTTTTCCAGGCCGGCATACCTCACAATTTCGGGATTGTGCGTTGTGATCATTATCTGTCTCAATGATGATGCATCGTTCATCATTTCCATGACTCTGGCAATCAAGGATGGGTGGATGTTCCGTTCCGGTTCTTCAACTATGGTTAACGCGTTGTCCTGAAAATAAAGGGCTACTACCAACGCGGTAATGTTGATTGTGCCATCAGAGATCAATGAGGATGGCAAGGCGCGTTTCTTAAAATAATTTTCCGTCAGGGTGAACAAAACGGATCTGTCTGCGATGTTTTCTGTGTTGACTGATTGTACAAACGGTAGCATGTCTGTTATGATGTTGGAAAATTTACGCCTGTCGGCATTGTTGGAGATCACATCCTTGACAATGATCGCAAGGTTGGATCCGTCTTCGTTTAACTCCACCTTGCCCGTTAATGGGGCTGCCCTCTTGGCTAATTTTGGATCAAAATCATAAACTGCCATGTCGGAAAAAAAGTCAGGGATTGCCGGAAAAAAGTAGTCTAGAGTAGACCCGTACTCCAAAAGCAATTTTTTGCCAGGTATGCGATCACTATACAGGTATTTGCTTAAATTCAAACTTGGTGGGGAGTTTTCATTTGACATATGTATGCTGTGTTGAACTTTTCCATCCTTCGTTGTGAGTTCAAAACATCCCGTGTCTACCGGCCCGATGCTTTTGAATTCGCCGCGTGGGCTCCTTTTTAAATCCTCCCGTTTGTATGCGGCTATGTCCACTTTCCATGTGTCCCGCATTATTTTGAACCCTGATTTTTTGCCTAATCGCAATTCAAATTCCCACGTGGCTCCCATGTACGCCATAATCCGAAGTTTGGGCTCTGCCTTGAACGGCATTCTCATGAGTGCCGCCTGCGGAAGGGTTACTTTAAGCTCTATTACCAAATTCTGCCCGTGCTCTAATTTGAAGTTGCGAAGATATTCGATTCCGCCCTGCAATGAAATGGCGTTGTCCAACCCCTGTTCCCGCACGTCTTTTAGAAATTTAAAAATTTGAACAAAATTAGACTTTCCAGAGGCATTCGCGCCGATGATTACGTTGAACCGTTTTAGCTCGATGTTTATTTCCTGAAAGCTCTTAAAATTCTTGACTGTGAGGCGTTCTAAATAAGGAAAGTCTGCCATCAATTAGTCACCGCTCTATTGCTTAATATTTTGATCGGGGTTTTGGCGTAATGCGGGATCTGGATCGCGCTTCTATGCACAGGCCGCCAAAGTCATAAATAATTCTGGATGGCACCCAAGCCATGAAGAGCCTGCGGGGGATGCTGAGCGCCGACGGGCCGGTCGTCATCCCGGGGGTCTACGACGCGATAGGGGCAAAGATAGCGGAAAAGACCGGCTTTGACGCCATGTTCCAGACGGGGTACGGGACGTCCGCCTCCATGTTCGGGATGCCGGACTACGGGTTCGTCGGGGCGGCCGAGACGGTCGACAACGCGAGGCGGATCTGCCGCGCGGTGTCCGTGCCGGTCATAGTGGACTCTGACACCGGGTACGGGAACGCGCTCAGCGTGTGGAACCTGGTCAGGGAGCTAGAGTCGGCCGGCGCCGCGGGAATCTTCCTGGAGGACCAGCGGTGGCCCAAGAGGTGCGGGCACATGCAGGGAAAGGAGGTCGTCCCGCAGGAGGAGTACACGGAAAAGCTGGGAGCCGCAATCGACGCCAGGGGCAGCAGGGACTTTGTCATCGTGGCACGGACAGACGCCCGGGCCACCGAGGGGCTTGACGCGGCAATCGAGCGCGGGAGGCAGAACAGGAAGACCGGGGCCGACGCCGTGTTCGTGGAGGCGCCGGAGAGCCTCGAGGAGATGGAGAAGATCGGCAGGTCGATCGACGCGCCCCTGGTGGCAAACATGATAGAGGGGGGAGCCACGCCGATCAGCCCGGCCGGCGATCTCTACAGGATGGGGTTCAAGGTCATCCTTTACCCGCTGTCGGTGCTGTTTGCGAGCGCGTCTGCCGCCATGAGGATACTGGGGGACCTGAAAGACGCCGGCACCACCGCGAAATCCGGGCAGGAGGTGGTGGGCTTTGACCGGTTCAACGACCTGGTGGATCTTTCCAAGTTCCGCAGGCTCGAGCGAAAGTACGGATCCGCGAAAAGGCGCTAGCAGAAAAAGCTCAAGCAGAGCACACGGTCATGCCGCGTTTCTCTTTACTTCGATCTCTATGGTCGAAACGTTCCTCGTCTTGCCGTCCTGCGACTCTAGCGCTTCCGAGCTGATGTTGATGCTTCCTATGGAAGTTCCCGAACTCTCCGTCTTCCTCTTCACCATCTCGGCGACGTCTACGGCGCGGCCGATGTTCATGCCCCTGGCCTTGATGCTCACCGACGGGAAGTTGGCCAACTGGATTATGGTCGACGTGACGTACGCCATCAGTGGCTTCTTGCCGATGAATATGGTGTCCCTGGCTTCAGCTGACATGCCAATGGTGAAATCCAAGGATAATTTAAACCTAGGAGCGGCCACCTGGCGGGGATCCGGGCCGTCAGTGCCCCGCAGGCCGGGAAACGCCCGCTCCGGCCCCGTGCCCGCCGCGCCCGGGGGCCCGGGACCGGGACCGCGGAAAAATTCAACCGTTATTTACCTGCAGCGCGGTACCTGGCGTAGATTGGAGGACGCGATGAGGGCACTGGAGTCTGGAGGCCGCGAGGCCAAGATCCGCGCGCTGGAGTCGCTGGAAAACACCGGCGATGCCGGGGCCATACGGGGGATAATCTCGAGGCTCGGCGACCCCGACATCCGGGTGCGGGGGGAGGCGTTCAGCTCGCTGGTCGCCAACGAGAACGGGATATCGGGCCCCCTGATCCGGGGCCTGGCCTCGGGCAGCAAGGCCGTCCGCGGGCACGCCGCGCTCGTGCTGGCAAACAGGCACGACCACGAGGCGGCCCCGGAGATCGCCAGGCTCGCCACGGACCCGCATCCGTCGGTAAGGGCGTGCGCCATGGGCGCGCTGGGCCACCTGGGGGCCCGGGGGGAGGTCGGGGCCATACGGCTGTGCCTGACCGACCGGGACATGGACGTGAAAAAATGCGCGATACAGGCGGCGATAGACATCGGGGAGCTGCTCTCCGAGGAGACCGCGCGCGAGGTCCTGCGGCGGGCGGATCCCGAGGTCGAGATGCTGGTGGAGCGGGCAAGGAACGGCGGCTGACCGGCGCGGGACGCGGCCCGAGCCCGCCCGGGGGTCCACGGGATCCTGCGCCGCGCGGCGGCCGCTCAGTCGGCCAGCGCGGCGATCTCTGCCAGCATGGCCGACAGCTGGATCTCCGGGTTCGCGCCGGACAAGATCCTGTAGTCGTACTTGGCCATCACCCGCAGGATGTCCGACAGCCTCGCGTGTTTTGCCCTGAACACGGCGGAGTTCATGTATTTTAGAAAGTCCGACTCTGACATGCCGTAGACCTTGATCAGCTCGATCATCTTCTCCCTGGCGCCGGCGACCTTGCCGGCCAGCGCCATTGACAGCACGACGTCGACGTCGCTGGCCTTGGTCAGGCCCGCGGCCGACTTTACCGACTGCTCGGAGATCGACCCCATGCTGGCGGCGGCCTGCATCAGGTTGATCGCGTGCCTGAGGTCGCCCCCGGAGTGGTCGTAGATCGCCTTCAGGCCCTTCTTGTCGGCCTTTGCCTTCTCCTTCTTCGCGATGGCCTCCAGGTGGCCGACCACGTCGTCCTCCGATATGGACGTGAACTTGAACGTGGCGCACCGGCTCTGGATCGGGTCGATGATCTTCGAGATGTTGTTTGCGATCATGATGAACCTGCAGTACCTCGCGGTGTCCTCGATGATCCTCCTCAGCGCGGTCTGGGCGTCGGAGGTCATCTCGTCGGCCTCGTCCAGGATTATTATCTTGAACGGGACCTCCGCCATTCCCGCAAACCTGGAAAACTTCTTCACCTTCTCCCTGACCATCCCTATGCCCCTCTCGTCCGACGCGTTGAGTTCCAGGGTATAGTCCCCGGAGTGGTCGCCCAGGATCTGCCTCGCGATGCACAGGGCCGTGGTCGTCTTCCCGACCCCGGCGGAGCCTGAAAACAGCAGGTGCGGCATGTCCGTGGGGTCCTTTATGAGGGCGGTTATGCTCCCGACGGCCGCCTTCTGGTTCACCACGTCGGACAGCCTCTGGGGCCTGTACTTCTCCACCCACATGCCGCTTGCCAGCATGACTTGACTAGCCATGGAACCCATTAATAAATCCGGGTTGGGTATAGCGCAATGCCCACGCCTTTAAACCCCGCCCGTGCCTACGCACCGCAGGGACCGGCCCGCGAGCCACTAGGATCAATTGTTCTAACCAAATTGTTAACAGAAATGATCGATCCCATACATGAGATCAACGGCCCAATAGTGATCCTGCAATGGACATGAACGCTAGCAAGAAGGTGCACGAGATAGGATACGGCCTGAAGGACGCCAAGATTACGGTCAGCCGCGATCTGAACTTCGACGTCGCGAACGTCAAGATCACCAGCAACCAGGGCGAGATGCTCAACCTGCCGCGCTGGGTGGGGCAGATCCTGGAGGACAACGGCCTGGGGGACCTGGACGGCCCCGACATGATCGCCGAGCTCAAGCAGGCCCTCGCAAAGGAGCAGATGGTGGGCGAGTACAACCTGCCAGCACTGGATCCGGACTTTTACATCAGGCTCAAGGCGGCCATGGCAAAGCTGGACAGGCACGACTTTGACAACGTCGAAGGCAGCATGATGGAGCTGTTCCGGAAGCGCCGCGGGAAGATCATCAAGCTGGCCGACTCGTCGAAGCTGACCGCCGAGTTCAACTCCAAGCTCACCTCCGAGGAGAAGATCTTCTTCGAGGCGATAAGGGAGAACAGCGTCGCGTTCGAGCGGCAGATGAGGGGCGGCCCCGGTGAGTGAGGCGCAGGCGGGCGCGTTTACCGACTCTGCGCTGTCGGACCGCGTGAGGATGTTCCTGTCGCGGTTCAAGTCGCCCGACGGCAGCTACAAGTACGTCCAGTCAATCGACGAGATGATGCCAAAGGGCTCAAAGTTCATCGTGGTCGACTACAACGACCTGGTCTCCGAGCCGGAACTCGAGTCGCTGTTCCGCAGCGACCCCGACAGGATACTCTCGGCGTTCTCCCGCGGCATGAAGGAGACGCTGCAGACCAGGTTCCCAGACTATGCCGAAAAGATAAAGGACGAGATCAGGGTGAGGCTGGCAAACTTCCCGCTGGAGCGCAGCCTCCGGCAGATCAACTCCGAGACCATAGGGAAGATCACCAGCGTCTCGGGCATGGTGGTCAGGTCCTCGGAGGTGAAGCCCCTTGCCAAGGAGATCACGTTCGTCTGCCCCGACGGGCACCCCACCAAGGTGATCCAGGTCAAGGGGATGAGCTTCAGCACCCCGATGGTGTGCGACCACGCCAACTGCAAGCAACGCGCCTTCGAGCTAAAGCCCGACGAAAGCCAGTTCATCGACTTCCAGATCCTCCGGCTCCAGGAGCTCCCCGAGGACCTCCCGCCGGGGCAGCTCCCGCACTACGTCGACGTCACGATAAAGCAGGACCTGGTGGACAACGCGAGGCCGGGGGACCGCATAATACTGACCGGGATCGTCCGGATAGAGCAGGAGTCGGTCGCCGGGGTCACCAAGGGACACAGCGGGCTGTACAGGCTCAGGATCGAGGGGAACAACATAGAGTACCTGGGCGGCAGGGGCACGAAGACGTCGAGGAAGACGGAACGGGAGGAGATCTCGCCCGAGGAGGAGAAGATAATCAGGGCGCTGTCGTCCAACCCCGACATCTACGACAGGCTGATCGACTCGTTCGCGCCGCACATACAGGGGCAGTCCCTGATCAAGGAGGCGATCCTGCTGCTGGTCGTGGGCTCCACGCAGAGGTCGCTGGGCGACGGCAGCAAGATCCGCGGCGACATCAACATATTCCTGGTGGGGGACCCGGGCACCGCGAAGAGCGAGATGCTGAAGTTCTGCGCGAGGATCGCGCCGAGGGGCCTTTACACGTCCGGGAGGGGCTCCACGGCGGCCGGCCTCACGGCCGCGGTGGTCAGGGACAAGACGGGGATCATGATGCTGGAGGCAGGCGCCGTCGTGCTGGGGGACCAGGGCCTGGTGTGCATAGACGAGTTCGACAAGATGAAGCCCGAGGACAGGAGCGCGCTCCACGAGGTCATGGAGCAGCAGTCGGCGAGCATCGCCAAGGGGGGGATCGTGGCCACCCTCAACGCGCGCACGTCCATCCTCGCCGCGGCGAACCCCATGTACGGCAAGTACGACCCGTTCAAGAACATCACCGAGAACGTGAACCTGCCGATCCCGCTCCTCACCAGGTTCGACCTGATATTCGTCGTGAGGGACATACCCACCAAGGAGCGCGACGAGAAGATCGCGCGGCACATCATCGAGCTTCACACCCCGCAGGGGACGGACAAGCGCTCCATAATAGACGTCGACATACTGACAAAGTACCTGGCCTACGCCAAGCGCATCTCCCCGGTCCTGACAAGGGAGGCCGAGGAGAAGATCCTCGCCTACTACCTGGACATGAGGAACGTGGAGTCCGAGGAGATGATCACGGTCACCCCGAGGCAGCTGGAGGGGATCATCCGGCTCTCTACGGCAAGGGCGAGGATGCTCATGAAGACCACCGTGGACGCCGAGGACGCGGAGAGGGCCATCTACCTGATCCAGAACATGCTCTCAAACGCCGGCGTGGACGTCAACACCGGCAAGGTGGACCTGGGCGTCCTGCAGGGCAGGCCCCAGAGCGAGGTCTCCAAGATGCAGCTGTTCATGGACGTCCTGAAGTCCCTCGAGGGCGACAACAAGTCCCCCGTGGAGGAGAAGGCCTTCGTCGACGAGCTCGTAAAGACCGAAAAGTTCGCCGAGGACGACGCGAGGAACTACATCCGGAGGATGCTCCGCGAGGCGTCCATATACGAGTCAAAGCCAGGCCACTACAACCGCGTGTGAGGCCAGGCGCGCGCGCAGCACCTGCCGTCTTCCCATCCGGCAGGTTCCGCGGCATCCCACTTCCCGCCACCCCTGCCCGCGGCTTGCGTGTGGGTGCCGCGGCCCGGCGCCGCCCCGGGTCCCGCGCCGGGGCGTCGGCGGCAGCCGCGCCCGCTGCGAAGCACCTATTTATGAACCAAAACACAGCAACCACTGACCGCGCGTGAAGTCCAAGAAGCCCCGCCTGCCGCCGGCCGCGGCCAAGTACATGGAGTCCGAAGGGTTCGGCGGCCTGTACCCGCCGCAGGCAGACTGCGTGAGGTCCGGGCTGCTCGACGGCGCCAGCCTGCTGGTATCGGCGCCCACCGCCAGCGGCAAGACCCTCATCGCCATACTCGCCATCATAAGCTACCTGTCGAAGAACGACGGCAAGGTGGTCTACCTGAGCCCCCTGCGCGCCCTGGCGGCCGAAAAGCTCGCGGAATTCAAAAAGCTGGAAAGGATGGCGCCTGGGAGGAGGATCAGGGTCTCGATGTCCACTGGAGACTCCGGGGACGCCGGGGGGAGCCTGGCCAGGAGCGACGTGCTGATACTCACCAACGAGAGGATGGACTCCGCGATACGCCACGGCGCCGACTGGGTCGACGACATAGGCCTCGTAATAGCCGACGAGGTCCACCTGATCGGGGACCACGGCAGGGGGCCGGCACTCGAGATGGTGCTGACCCAGATGAAGATGCTCGATCCCAGGCCGCAGATAGTCGGCCTCAGCGCCACCGTCACCAACTCCGGGGAGATCGCCGACTGGCTAGGCTGCAGGCTGGTGGAGAGCGACTGGAGGCCCGTCCCGCTCTCCGAGGGGGTCAGCGGGCGGGGCCGGGTCTCCATGAACGACGGCACTACCTTCGAGTTTGAGCCCAGCGTGCGCGGGACGGCGGTGGACCTGGGCGTGCAGTCGGTGGCGGACGGCGGCCAGTCCCTCGTGTTTGCCGAGACCCGGGCCCGCTCGAGGTCACTGGCGGCCAAGGCCGCAGACGCGGTCTCGCGGCACCTCCAGAAAAGCGAGGCCGCGCGGCTCGGGAGGACCTCCCGGAAGATCCTCGCCGACAACGAGAACACCGACCTGGTCAGGACGCTGGCCGAACTGGTGAGGAAGGGCGTCGCGTTCCACCACGCGGGGCTGAACCAGAACTGCCGGCACGCGGTGGAGGCAGAGTTCCGGAGGGGTACCATAAAGCTGCTGTCCTCGACCCCCACGCTGGCGGCAGGCGTGAACCTCCCGGCAAGGCGCGTCGTGGTATCCAGCGTCACCAGGTACGACGCGAGGGCGGGGGCAAGCATGCCCATCAGCGTGCTGGAATACAAGCAGCTCTGCGGGAGGGCCGGCAGGCCTCAGTTCGACGACCACGGCCAGGCGATCATAGTGGGGGCCGGCAACGCCGGGGATCTGGAGGAGCGATACGTCATGGGCGAGCCCGAGCCCATCGAGTCCGGGATCACAGGCGACAGGTCCCTGCGGACGCACGTGCTGAGCGTCATCGTCACGCACCCCGGGATAACGAGGGATGGGCTGCTGGACTTTTTCCTGCAGACGCTGGGGGGGACGCAGTCCAGAAAGCCCGCCGTAAAGTTCGCCATGAACATATCGCTGCGGTTCCTGTCGAGCCAGGGCATGGTAGTGAGCAGGGGTGACCGGTACGCCGCGACGGCGTTCGGGAAGAAGGCGTCCGTGCTCTACATCGATCCGCTGACCGCGACCTCCTTCCGGGACGCCGTGGCGGGCGCCTCCGAGGGGCGCAGCCACGCGTTCGGGTTCCTGCACCTCATATCGGAGTGCGAGGAGTTCTTCCCGCGGTTCTCCATGAGGAACAGGGACTACGAGGCCGCCGGGATCCTGATCGAGAACCTGTCCCACGAGCTACTGTCGCCGATCTCCGAATACGACTGCTCCAGGAGCCTGATCGCCCTGCATTACTGGATAACGGAGCGCTCGGAACTGTCCATGTCCGACGCGCTGGGGGTGGAGTCCGGGGACATGCACAGGATGGCGGAGACGGCCGGCAGGCTGGCCTACTGCCTCCGGGAGATCGCAAAGCACGCGGGGAGGGCGGACCTCCTCGACGAGCTCGACTCGCTCCGGGCGCGCATCGCCTACGGCATCCGGGAGGACCTGCTGGACCTGGTGAGGGTCAAGGGCATAGGCCGCGTCAGGGCCAGGGCCCTGCACAGGAGCGGGATCAGGGACCTGGACGGCCTCGCAAGGGCCACGGTGGAGAGGCTGGCGGGAACGGACAAGATCGGGCCGGCCATCGCAAAGAGCATAAAGTCAGAGCTGAGGAGGACGGGGACCTGGCCGAGCTGATGCTGCCGGGGCTAGCCTCATGCGCGGCCGCGTTCCTGGTGGTATACCTCTGCACGCCGCCCCTGATCGGGTACCTGCAGGGCCGGGGCCTCGTGGTGAGGGACGCGAACAAGCGGGGAAGGGTGATGGTGGCGAGGCCCGGCGGCATCTCGCTGATCCTGGGCCTGGTGTCCGCGGAAGCAGTCCTGTACGCGTTCCTGCAGTCTGGCGAGATCCTGGCAGTCATGGCCACCGGCACGCTCGCGTTCCTGGTGGGCTACGTGGACGACAGGAAGGGCGCGTACTCGGCCGGCCTGGGCCGGCTCCGGCGGCTGGCGATCAGGTGGCTCAAGCCGGCGGCGCTCGCGGCCGCCGCGCTGCCGATACTCCTCCTCGGCGCGCACGGCTCCGACCTCGAGTTCCCGCCGTTTGGCCGGGTGCACATCCCGGTGCTGTACGTGGGGGTGGTCGTCTTCATGGTGGTGGTGACGGGGAACACGGTAAACTCCATAGACGTGCTAAACGGGGTGGCCAGCGGGTTCATGGCCATCGCGGGGTTCTCCCTCGGCGCCTCCCTGTTCATCCTGCAGAACTACGAGATGGCCCTGGCAAGCCTGACGCTCGGCTTTGCCTCCCTCGCGTTTTACAGGTACCACAAGCTCCCGAGCAGGGTATTCCCCGGGGACTCGGGGGCGCTTGCGCTGGGGGCCATGTACGGGGCGATAGCGATAGCCGGCCGGGTCGAGGTCGTCGCGGCGGTGGCCCTGCTTCCGGCCATACTGAACTCCTTCCTGTTCCTGTCAAGCGTCAAGCGCATAGTGGAGCACCGGCAGATACGGGACAGGCCCGTGGAGCTCACCCCGGACATGAAGCTCAGGGCCACCGGCGCGGCGCGCGCGCCGGTCACCCTGGTCAGGCTGATCCTGGCCCCGGGGCCGATGACCGAGGGGCAGGTCGCAGGCGCGATACTCCGGCTGGCGGCCTTCTCGGGGGCGCTGGCGGTGGCCACGGCGGCGATGATGGCGGTGTCGGCATGATCGGGATCCTCTGCTTCCTGTCTGCGATGTGGGCGCTGCTCCTGGCAGGTGGGGCCGTGGCGGTCCTCGTGCTCGGCGCGTTCTCGGTCTCCGGGCACGGCGACCTCGACGCGGCCCTGACGTCGGCCGCAAAGGCCGCGACCGCGGCCCTGCTGGTTGCCGCGTGGGTGCTGGCCCTCTCCAAGGCAAAGAACTGGATGTTCCGAAGGGAGCTGCGGTCCTAGGACCCGAGCCACCCCTTCTTCCTCGCCTCGTACTCTGCCCTCGAGTACCTCACGGTGGCCGGGATCCCGGCCACCACCGCGTCGTCGGGGACGTCCCTCGTCACCACGGCCCCCATCGCGACGACGCTGTTGCTCCCCACGGTGAGCCCCGCCCCTATCACGGCGCGCGCCCCGATCACCGCGTTGTCCTTGACCGTGACCCCTGCCAGCCTGCTGCACATGGGGTAGGGGTCGTTTGTCAGCACCGCGGCCGGGCCTATGAAGACGTTGTCCCCTATGGTGCACAGGGGCGGGATGTACGCGTGCCCCTCGATCCTCGTGTTGCTGCCCACCCTGACGCCGTAATCGACGTGCGCGAGCGCCCCGATCACCGCGTTGTCGCCGATCACGGCGCCGTCCCCGACGTAGGCATAGTGCCAGACCTTCGCCCCCTTCCCGATCCTCGCGCTGCCGGAGACGAAGCTGTCGACCATGGGGGATCACAGGTGCCACGGGCTTGCCGCCGAGACTATCTTGCCTGGCAGCGCGTCCCTGTTTCTCTTGAGGAACCCCTCCTCCATCTCCCTGTCGCGGAGCTCGTCGGGCAGCATTATCGGGATCTCCTCGATTATGGGGTAGAACCTGGAGCATTTCGCGCAGTACAGCGCCCCCTCGGAGACTACGTCCCGCGCCTCGCTGACCGCGAACAGCTCGAGCGGGTAGCTCTTGTCTATCGGACACGCCAGGATGTCCAGCATCGACCTCTTCATTTCAACTCCAGATATATCGGGACGCCCTTCCGGCTAGATAAAACTGCCGCCTCCGCAATCCTCGTGACGTTCACGGCCTCCTGGGGCTTTACGACCGGGTCGTTGTCGCCCCTGGCGGCGCCCAGGAAGCTCTCTATCTCCAGGCGCAGGGGCTCCTGCCCGCCGCCCGACAGGGTCTCTGTCCCGTCCTTGCCCTCCACCACGACCTCCTGCGAGATAAAGTCCGACGTGATGACCGCGCCGGTGCACACGGCGCTGAACGTCCTGACCCTCCTCGGCGTGATCCAGCTGGAGGAGATCACCGCAGTCTTCCCGTCCCCGTACCCCAGCATGATGCTGGCAAAGTCGTGGTGCTCGCGGTTGACGCTGCCGGCCATCGCAAAGACCACGGACGGCGTCCCGCCAAACAGCCAGTTGGCCGCGTCGATGTCGTGCACCGCGGTGTCGTGGATGATGCTCACGTCGCTGCGCGGCGGCACGGCGTTCTCCCTGTGGAACTCCAGCGCGACCAGGTCGCCGTCCGCGCCCCGGTCCAGGCGTGACTTTACCATCCCCACGGCGGGGTTGAACCTCTCTATGTACCCGCAGGTCAGGACCGCCCCGCTCCCCTCTGCGAGCCCGACCAGCCTCTGGGCCTTGTCCGACCTGCGGCTGATGGGCTTTTCCACGAAGACGTGCTTTTTCGCCTCCAGCAGCCTCGCCGCTATGTCAAAGTGCGTCCCCATGTGCGTCGCGACGAGGGCCGCGTCAAACTCCTCCGCGCCGATCAGTTCCTCCACCGAGCCGTAGTGGTTCACCGAGTACATGCTCCCGAACCCGGCGCCCCTCTCCTCGTCGGCGTCGCACACGGCGCACAGGACGCCCATCTCCGAGAGGATGCGCGCGTGGTTCTTGCCCCAGCTGCCGGCCCCCACAAGCGCGACCCTCATCTAGTACACCGCCGTGAGCCAGTGGGAATAGTCCCGGTTCCTCCCGGTGACGGCGTCCCGGTACCCAGACATCATGCCCCTGGTGACGCCCCCCGGCTTCCCGTCGCCCACGGCCTCCCCGTCAACCGACGTCACCGGGGTGATCTCGGCGGCCGTCCCGGTCAGGAACACCTCGTCGGCCAGCGCGAGCTCGCTGCGCGGGATCCCCCTCTCCGCCACGCCGATGCCCGCGTCCCCGGCGATCCTGATCACCGTGTCGCGCGTGATCCCCTCGAGGGCGGAGGACGAGAGCGGCGGCGTCACGAGCTGGCCGTCCCTCACGATGAATATGTTCTCCCCGGGGGCCTCGCTGACGTCGCCCCTGTGGTCCAGCATGATCGCCTCGTCGTGCCCCCCGCCCCTCGCCTCCCGCGTCGCCATGATTGAGTTGAGGTAGTTCCCGCCCATCTTTGCCTGGGCCGGCGTCGACGCGTCGGAGAACTTCCTCCAGGACACGACGCCCGCGGAGATCCCGTTCTTGTCAAACAGGTCGCCGAACGGAAACATGCACACCGCGGCGTGCGTGGGGGCCCTGCCCGTGACGTGCAGGTTGATGCCATAGTCCCCTATGAAGTAAAACGGCCGGATGTAGCATGACTTCTTCACCCCGTTCTTCCTGCAGAGCCCGGTTATGGCGTCGTTTATCTGGCCGTCGGAGAAGTCCAGCCGCATCCCGTAGAACCTGCCGGACCTCCTGAACCTCCTGGTGTGGTCGGCCAGCCTGAAAACGAGCAGGTTGCCCCCGCTCCAGTACGCCCTCACGCCCTCGAACACCGACGTCCCGTAGTGTATCGCGTGAGTCATGATCGGGACCCTTGCCTTCTCTGCCAGGACGTAGCGGCCGTCAAACCACACGTACCTCGATAGGGCTGGCTTCACAGGGAAGAGCCCGCGGGTTCGGTATTAATTCATTTGGCCCATCCGTCTTTCGGGAACTTCATCCCGGCCACCCTGGCGGTCGCGTCCTCCATGGCGGCGAACCTCTCGACCGTGCCCCACTCCTCCTCGATCACGCCGGCCACGCTTCCCGGCACGTCGGCCCTCCAGTCGGATCCGCCTCCCAGCGCGGCGCCGTACATCTTTTCCTTCACCGACGCCGCAGAGAGCGGCCTCCTCCTTCCCACCCTGGGCCTCAGCCTGTAGATCCTCAGCACGTATCCCTCCGCCCTGTCGCCGGTATACGAGAAAAAGTCGCCCTCCACCCCCCTGAGCACCCGCCGCCGCAGCTCCCACGACTTGGGCGCGAGCAGGGGCGGCACGTACCTTTTGAACGGGGCGAAGAACGCATAGTCGTCCGTGACCGTGACCGTGTCCGCAAAGACGGACTCCAGCATCCTCTTCCTTGACTCGAAGCTGAACGGGAAACTCCGGCTGTTGATCTCGGCTGGCCCCGACCTGAAGACCACAGGCATGACCTTTACGGCGTCCGCCATGCCCTTCAGCTCCTCGACTATCTCCACGTGGGCGTTGGTCACCGGGTTTAGGTGTGCGAGGTACAGCGCGGTAGTCAACCACGGTGGCTTGGATCGCGCCATATTTCAATGGTTGACATCCGGGGCGCGCCGCCGGCGGTTCCTACCCGTACGACTCGTACTTTACCTCAAAGCTCCCGTCTTCGCGCTTTTCGTGCTCCGTGACAAAGCCCCTGGGCTTTAAAAAGTCCATCACGCCGTCGATGGTCCCCTGCCAGCCGCACACGTAAAAGATCGTGTTCTCCTTGGTGATCTTCTCGCCCACGAGCTCCTCCAGCGGGGACATCCCGCCGTCCCTCTGCCTGAGGAAGGTCTCCACCCTCCCCACCTGGCCCGACCACGTCCTGTTGAACCACTCCTGGGGCCTGCTGATCGAGGCCCTGTACTTGAAGTTCCATTCCCCCCTGCCCCCTGCCAGGCTCTCGTCTTCAAGGTCCGTGAGGAGCTCCTTGTAGCTCAGCTCGTCGACGTAGCTTGCCCCGTGCAGGACGACGATCTCCCTCCTGTCCCCCGTGGCGTGCAGGTGCTGCGCGAAGCTCACAAACGGCGCCAGCCCCGTCCCGCCTCCTATGCAGACTATCCTCCGGGTGTCCTTCTCGCCGTTGGGCATCTCGTCGTTTATCAGCAGCGCCCTGCCGGTGGGCTTGAGCCAGAGGATCTCGTCGCCCTCCTTTGCGTTGAAGATCTGCGTCGTCAGCCTGCCGGGCAGCGGCTTCTTGACCCACCTGATCACGAATTCCATGAACCCCTTGTTCTCGGGATGCGACGCGAGGGAATACGCCCTGCGGACTATCTTCCCCCCCTCGCTCGGGTTTGGGAGGCCCAGAGTCAGGAACTGCCCCGCCTTGTAGTCCGGGATCTCGCCTTCCTTGGGAACTATCCTGATTATCACCAGATCCTCCTTCAGCAGCTGCACGTAAGTGACGGTCGCCTTGTTGTCCACTACCATAACTATTCAACCATCACGAATATGGTTAAATGTTTTGTGTTAATAAGCCGTGTACGAGATGCAATGCGGCGGGGGAAATGGCGCGGACCTGCAGGCGGTCCCGCGGCGCGGAAAAAAGCGCGCGGCGGATCCGCGGGGTGCCCGGGACGGCACGGGGCGGCGGCCCGGAGGATCCCCTACCTCAAGGCGGCGCGCGGCCTCTCGGCTTGCAGTGTGCGGGTGGTGGACCGGAAGGGATTTGAACCCTTGATCCGATGCATGCCATGCACCTATCCTACCAGGCTAGACGACCGGCCCAAGACTCAAAAACTTGTTGACTTAGGTCTCCCCAAAATGGTTATTAACGTTTAGTATTCCGCGCCGTTCCGCCAGCGCCGGGCTCCCGGGGCCTTCCGCGCCGTTCCGCCCGCGCCACGCGCAAATCCTTAATTGCCCAGCGGGGCAACATGCGTCGTTGAAGGAGTGGGTTGTCGTCCTGGCCCTGGCGGTGTCCGTGCCTGCCGCGTTCGCGGCGGAGTACCCGGACCTGGGGGTGAGGGTGGACACGGTGGCGGAAGGCCTGGACGTGCCCTGGTCTGTCGCGTGGACCCCGGACGGGTCGATGCTGTTTACCGAAAGGGCGGGGCAGCTGAGGGTCGTGCAGGACGGGGTGCTGCAGGACGAGCCGGTGCTGTCACTGGACGTGGGGGACGTCGAGGGCGGGCTCCTGGGGGTGGCAGTCGATCCGGGCTACCAGGAAAACAACTACATCTACCTGTATTACACGGACGCCGGGTTTTTGCAGCTTGAAAACCGGCTGGTCCGGTACGTCTACGACGGCTCGCAGATCCGCGAGGACGGGACAGTCGTGGACGGGATTCCTGGGGGGCCGTACCACGACGGCGGCCGGATAAAGTTCGGCCCCGACGGCAAGCTCTACGTGACGACGGGGGACGCCGGCCTGCCGGACCTGTCGCAGGACCCGGGTTCCCTCGGGGGGAAGATTCTCCGGGTCAACCCCGACGGGACGATACCGCGGGACAACCCGTTTGGGGACTCGCCGGTCTATTCGCTGGGCCACAGGAACCCGCAGGGGCTTGACTGGGACGCGTCGGGAAACCTGGTGATCACCGAGCACGGCCCGTCGGGATGGCAGGGGACGGGCCGAGACGAAATCAACCTGGTGACCCCCGGCTCCAACTACGGGTGGCCGGAGGTGTCCGGGGACGGCGCGCGGGAGGGGATGACCGGCCCGATCCTGCACACGGGGGACGAGGTATGGGCGCCGTCGGGCGCCGCGTTTTACGACTCCGACGCAATCCCGCAGTGGACCGGAAAATACTTCGTGGCTGCCCTCCGCGGAAGCCACCTGCACATGGTCGAGTTTGACCTGGAGAACAACGCGGTGCTTTCCGACCAGCGGCTCTTCGAGGGGGATTTCGGAAGGCTGCGGGACGTCGCGGTGGGGCCTGACGGCAGCCTGTACGTTCTTACCAGCAATCGGGACGGCAGGGGGAACCCGCAGGCCAACGACGACAGGATACTGAAGATCTCCCCGGCATCCCGGGCCGCGAGCTTCGCCGAATGCGTCGCGGCCGGCAACCCCGTGATGGAGTCGTACCCGAGGCAGTGCGCCACGCCCGACGGGCTGTGGTTCGTGGAGGACGTCGGGGCCGAGACGTGCAAGGGGGTGTCCGGGGACGACCCCGTCTTCATAACGACGGGCATGGGCAGCTACGGCGTCGGCGACGTCCTGTCGGTAGGCGGGTGCGTGGACACGAACGCCGTGCAGTCGGGCGAAATCAACCTGGTAGTCCTGGGCCCGGCGGGGCAGGTGGTGGCGGCGTGGCCCGTGCCAGTGGGGGCAGACGGGACTTTCGCAGGCGAGCTGGCCCTCGACGGGGAGGCGTTCCCGGTAAACGGGACGTACTCGGTAGTGGGCGAGATAGACGGGCGGCAGTACGCGACGACGGCGTTCACGGTGCCGGAGTTCGGCGCGGTGGCGCTACTGGCGCTTGGCGCGGGGCTGGTGGCCGTCATGGCGTTCCGGGTGCGGCCGTATCGGAAGGCCGGCCCTGCAGGCAGCGCGTGATCCGGGCCGCGCTTCAGGCTAAGGCCGCGCCGGGACCCGGGGGAGCGGGGGCCCGCGCCTTCCGTCCCGCGCCTTCCGTCCCGCGCCTTCCGTCCCGCGCCTTCCGTCCCGCGCCTTCCGTCCCGCGCCTTCCGTCCCGCGCCTTCCGTCCCGCGCCTTCCGTCCCGCGCAACAGAAATGCCTAAATCCGCAGGCACGTGCTCAGTAGTTACTCATGGATCTGCCGCGCGGAATGAAGGACATGGATGGGGAGGAATACTCCGGCATAGAGCACATACGGCGGCACTTCAGGCGGCTGTCCGGCCTGTACGGGTTCTCGTTCATGGATCCGTCGCCGATAGAGCTCCTGTCCGTACTGGAAACAAAGTCCGGCCCGGGGATACGGGACGAGGTGTACCATTTCAGGGACAAGGGGGGAAGGGACGTCGCGCTGCGCTTTGACTTCACGGTGGGCCTGACGAGGCACGTGGCCTCGCAAAAGTCGATGCGGCTTCCCTCCAAGATCTCCGCGTTCGGCGGCGTGTTCAGGTACGACGAGCCGCAAAAGGGCAGGTACCGGCACTTCCACCAGTGGGACGTCGAGATATACGGCAGGCCCACCCTGGAGTCTGAGGCCGAGGTGATAGAGTTCACGTCCAGGCTGTTTGACTCCCTCCTCCTCAAGGGCATCACGATCGACGTCAGCCACAGGGGCCTGGTAGAGTCCTACATCCGCGGGGTCTTCGCCGGCGCCGACGGGCGGGCGGTCGCCGACATCCTGCGCGCGGTGGACAAAACCCAGAAGAAGGCGCGGCAGGAGATCGTCGACGAGTTCAAGGACAGGTATGATCCGGACAAGCTCGGGAAGATACTGGACTTTTCAGAGGTCAGGGGCACGGTCAGCCAGGTGGAGCGGTCCGTCGACACGTCGCGGCTGGAATGCTGGGACCACCTGAAGCGGCTGGTCGGCTCGCTGGAGAACCGCGGCGTGACCAACGTCAGGATCAACTTCGGGATAGTGCGCGGGCTGGACTACTACTCCGGGACGGTCTTCGAGGTGTTCGACACGAACTCCACGCTCGGCGCGCTCGCGGGCGGGGGGCGGTACGACTCCCTGACGCGGGCGTTCGGAAGGGAGGACATCGGCGCGACCGGGGTCGCGGGCGGGGTAGAGCGGATCATCCTCACGATGCAGGAGCAGAACGTCGAGCCCCAGGCCCGGCAGGACAGGGTGGCCGTGCTGTACGTCAACGACGAAATGCGCAAGGTGGCGCTCTCCATCGCGTCCATGCTGCGCCTGAACGGCATCCCCGCCGACGTCGACATCAGCGGCAGGAGGTTCCACAAGCAGATGGAGCAGGCGGGCGGATCGAGGCTCTGCATAATAGTCGGGCCCCAAGAGATGGAGGAGGGCAACGTGGTCCTGAAAGACATGAGGGGCGGGACCGAGGGGACGGTGCCGCTTGAAAAGCTCACGGACGACCCGGGATCCGTCCTTAATTTAGGAAGGCCCGGGTGAGCATCATTATCTCCGGGCCCGTGGTCATGGATCCAACCACGACGTTGTTGTTGTTGGCCAAGATCCCCGACGACACGTACGGTATGCCGTTGTTGACCGTGGACTGCTCCACCCTGGTGCCCAGGACCCTCGCAAACGCCTTCATGTCCTCCGCGTCTGCCTCCGGGTGGATGACCGCCCCCGCGTTGTTCGCTGCCAGGACAGCCCCCGCCTGGTAGAACCCCGCGATCCTCCTCTGGCACACCTCGACTCCCAAAACCCGCGACACCGTCTCGCAGTCCTCCCTCGAGAGCCACGGAGACACTATGGCGCCCCTGTCGTTGGCGCTGATCACGTTTCCGAGCGCCGTGTACCTCGAGTCCAGGACGCCGACGTTGAGCCCCGTCTCGCTCTTCAGGTAGTCGTATTCGTCCAAGTACGCCGTCTTTGGTAGAAGTATGCCGTGGTTGTTCATCACCGCCAGCGCCCCGATCAGCCTGGTGTTGGCGACCGCGGTGAACAGCGCCTCCGCCCCCAAGTACTCGGCCAGCTTGTCCGCCTTCGACCTGGCAAACCCCATAGGGAGCAGGACGTAGTCGTCGTTGGCGTTGACGTATATGCCGATGTTTGGTCCCCTGTAGACGTCGTACTTTATGATGTCCATGGCCTGTGGGGGTTCCGCAAACGATATGAACGTAAGGGATGGCACATGCGCGCGCGTGCACTCCCGGCACGTGGGGAACGCGGGGAATTTAGTCTAGCTTTAAATAACATGTATTTGGAATTTGTAGCATGCCTATAGCAGAAAACTTTCCCGAGGGCCTGAAGCCGATCGGGAAGATCGCCAACTCCGACGGTGAGCACTTTCACTGGGTCTGGGGCCCGGGCAAGGCGGCAAACGCCGACGGCTCCGCGGCCGAGGCGCTTGCGGATCCGGAAGTAAAGTCGGCGTACGAGGCGCGCGGGGAGGAGCACGTCCCGCTGGGAGTCAGCGGGACCATGGTCGCGGTGGACTGGGACTCCTGCGTGGCCGACGGCGCGTGCATAGAGGCCTGCCCGGTACAGGTGTTCCAGTGGTACAGGACGGAGAAGGACATCCCCGCCATAGACGCGCTCAACGAGACGTTCGAGGGGACGGGGAGCTCGGAGAAGGAAAACCGCAAGGACCACACCGACAAGGCGGACCCGATAAGGGAGCACGACTGCATATGGTGCATGGCGTGCGTGTCCGTGTGCCCACCGCAGGCCATCAAGGTCGACCAGTCCAACGTAGAGGCGCACGAAAAGGCGACGCTGTAGGCCGGAAGGGGGGCCGAAACCGCGTACCCGGGCGGCGCGTAGCCGCGCCGGATCGTTTAGTCGCGACTAATTTTATCTAGCTTTAAATAATATTCCGATCAATAATGGGTCATGGCAGAACTAGTCATACCAGAGGATTTCTGTGCAGAGAAGGAACCGAAAGGCAAGACTTCCCACGGCGACGGCGAGAACTTCCATTGGATATGGGGCGACGGCAACTCCGAGGGCGCCGCATTCTCGAACGACGACGTAAAGGCGGCGTACGAGGCGCGCGGGGAGGAGCAAGTTCCCCTGGGCATCCACGGCACCACAGTCGCGGTCGACTGGGACTCCTGCGTCGCGGCAGGCTCGTGCATGAGCGTGTGCCCCGTCCAGACGTTCCAGTGGTACAGGACCGAAAAAGACATCCCGGCCAAAGACGCCTTGGGTGAAACCTTCGAGGGCACCGGGCTCACCGAGCAGGACGAGAGGCTGGACTACACCGACAAGTCCCAGCCGATCCGGGAGCATGATTGCACCGTCTGCATGGCGTGCCAGGAAATCTGTCCTGAGGGCGCGATCAGAATCGAGCCGTCAAACCAGGAATGGCACGAGAAAGCCGCGGGGACATTCGTAAAGATGCCGTCCGGCTCGGCCAACCCGCACGCACACGATTAAAGAATTCAATTCTTTTTTCATTCTTTTTTCCAGTCTCAACAAATTTTAACCGCCGCGTGCCATGGTTCCTTGCAGAGGTCGCCTAGCTCGGTAGGGCGCGGGCCTTGAGAGCCTGTGTGCGCAAGCATACGGGGGTTCAAATCCCTCCCTCTGCGCTCCATGTCGTTCTGGTACCCCGCACCTGACCTTCCGTTTAAAATGGAGGCGTTCTTAAGTAATCATGGCACGAGACAGGCAGCTTGACATACACAACACCAAATACAGGATAAATTTGGCGGAAAAGACCATCATGGAAAAGTTTCCCGCGAACGGCAAAACCGTATGCAGGTTCCTTGAGAGGCTGAGGTTTGAGAACAAGTCGCCTGGCAGAATAGCAAACCATGCCGATCTTCAAAGAGAATCCTTGCAGTAGGTGGCTGTTATGGACAAGCCCAGCATCCAATATCACATTGGCTTGCCCTTGAGTATCAGGATCATGGCCAGGGTTGCGATGGCAATCATCGCTCCGGCATACGGCAGCCCCATTCCACAGGGTCAACCATTGGCGATCAACCCAAGCTAAATACGATGATCCCTTGGTTCCTGCATGACGCCCGTCAAGGAACTGCGTGACGAGATTGCCATGCTGAAGGCCGGGGCCAAGAGGGACGCCGCGGAGAAGGCACGCCTGAAAGGCTGCTGTCCGAGGACTCCGCCACGGCGAACCTCGCGAGGAGGCTGGCATACTACGAGAACCCGCATGCCCCCCGTCCAGGGATTCCATCCCGACGCGGCAAAGGAAGGCCAAGGCCGGGGCCGGCGTCGGCCAGCAGGTGCAGCCTGGCGAACCCGCGCGTCACCTTCCACTTCTTGCGTATCCACTCGCCGCGGTTGCACTGCTTCAGGCCCGTGGCGCACGGCGAGCGTCCCGGTGGCGCCCGCCTGTCCCTGCAACGGGACGGAGTTTTTTCACGCAGCACCGGACGGCCGGACCAAAGCACCCCCCCTGCCGCGGGCTAGATCGTGCCTTGGATGTTTTCGACCACCTTGAAGATCTTGACCATGTACTGGCCCTCGAAGATGTTGACCGCCTGGCCGTCCACCACGTTCCTTACCCTGAACTTGTACTCGTAGGAGCCGTCGTCGTCCACCCCCACCTGCGCCACGTGGACGGGAACCCCGTCCTGGTAGAGCAGGATTATCACGGGATGGTTTTCGGCGGGGTTGCTCACGGAACCTGCCACGTACCCCCACGGCAGGATGTTGTTCTCGGGCACCTCCATGGTGGTGACGGTTTTTTCCAGGCTCAGCCCCCAGCTGATGGCGGTCGTGGTCGTCTGCGTGGCCGCGTATGACTGGGGCGCCACTGCCAGCATCCCCAGCGCAAACAGGCCCAATGCCGCAACCGCGAGCATTCTCATGCTACAAGCAAGCCCCGCGCCCGATAAAAGAATTTCTACACTTTTGTCCTGCCCGCGCTACCGGGATTTCGGGCACAGGGATCGCTGCCTACCTTGCGGCCCGCGGGCCCGGGGAGCCCCCGGGATCGAGCATGCCGGGCCAAAGCGGGCCTTGGCCGCGCCGCGCCGGACGTGGCCGCAGCGGCGCCTGGGAATCACGCAAGTCCCAGGCTTTCGCCAAAGTAATACCCCGCAAGGATCGTCCCCGCAGACCAGACGCAGGAACCTGCAAAGGTGTACGACACGAACTTCAGGGCCCCCATCTTGAGCAGCCCGGCGGGAACCGATATCATCTCGCGCATCACGGGCACCATCCTGCCAAAAAACACCGCCTTGTCGCCATGCTTTTCGAACCATGCCTCGACGCGTTCCAGCTTTTCCTCCGAAAACCTGGCGTACCTGAGGTACCTCAGCAATATGGCCCTGCCAAGCTTCAGCGCGACCAGGTAAATCGCGCTCGTCCCGACAGTGGCCCCTGCCGCACCCAGGACTATCATCAGCGCCACGTTGTGCAGGGGCAGGCCCTGCTGGGACGCCAGGAACCCCGCAGTGGGGAACACCGCCAGGGTGGGGATCGGGGGAAACACGGTCTCAACCAGCGCCGCCAGGAATATCCCCTCGTACAGGTGCCCCGAGATGAACTCGTAAACCCACGACAAAAAAGAGTCCAACTGCTCCAATGACTTGGGGGGCCTGCCCCGTGCTAAATTGCTTTACAAGCTCCGCGCCTGGTGGTGCCCCCGCGCGAGCCTGGCGCAGGAGGCCCACCCGTGCGAAACCGCGCCCCAATACGTTAAATCTAAATTAATCGGGTGCGCATTGGATCCAATGCCCAGGCATCAGGAATTAGAAAAAGAAAAGTACATCTCGCTTGAGACGTACAGGAAGAACAGCGACGCGGTCAGGACCCCGGTGTGGTTCGTCCTGCACGACGGCCTCGTCTGCGTGGTGACCAGGGAGGCCACGGGAAAGGTAAAGCGGCTGAGGAACAACCGGGACGTGAGGGTCGCGGCATGCGGCATGAAAGGGGACGTCACGGGGCAGTGGCTCTCGGGAACCGCCACCCGGCTGCCCGACGACGAGTCGAGGCGCGTCCTGGAGCTCCGGGACAAGAAATACGGGTTCATGGCAAAGATTGCAAAGTTTGCAAGCAGGGGAAAGGGAGACTTTGTGGCCTACTCGATCGCGCTGGAATAGTCCCGGCCCGCCTACGAGTACGCGAATGCGCCTACGGACGATTTCTGGCCACTGTACGGGCACGTCTTGCCATCGTCGCCGCCGTCCTGCCCGTCAGGAGCAGGCACGACAGGCTGCGCAAATGACGAGTCCGCCGCCGGCACGACTGCCATCATCACCAAGAGGGCTGCGACGGCTACTATTGCGACCTTCATGGCTAACACTACCCGCCCGTGAGATTTAAGGTTTTATGCCCGGGGGGGGAGCAGAAGCACGTCTCGGACCACCGCACCTTCCCGGATCCGGAGATCCTGGCGCGCCTCATCGATTCCAAGATCCCCCCCTCCGGCTCCTGGCCCTCGATCGTCCCGTCAGTCAGCCTCCTGTGCAGTTCGGGCAGCCTTTCCATGACGGGCCTTGCCCTGACGGGGTAAATCATGACCGTGCGCGGGGGCCTGCCGTAATTAACCGTTGCACCGGCGGCAAAAAGCTCAGGTTAATAGCCGGACGCGCCACAGGAAGCCCAGTTGAGCTACAGGTTTTTGGATCACGCGACCGACGCGTTCATCGAGGTAACTGCCGGGGACCTCAGGGAGGCGTTCTCCGTGGCGGCCGACGCGGTGGTCGGCCTGACGCTGGATCAGGGAAGGGTGGAAGAGAGGCAGGAGGTGGGGTTTTCGGTGACGGGGAAGGATCTGAGGTACCTGCTGTTTGGCTGGCTAGAGGAGATCACGTTCGTGCTGATCACCCGCGGCTTTGCCATCCGGAGGACGGAGTTTGACATCGCCGAGGACGGCGGGTACCGGATCTCCGCGAGGGCGTTCGGCGAGCCGCTCGACCTTGAGAAGCACGGCTTCAAGGTAGAGGTCAAGGCGCCAACGTTCCACGGGATGGAGATCAGGCAGGGCGACGTGGTGCTCTTGAGGTTCCTGCTCGATCTCTGAGCCGCGATCCGCGCGGAGGCGGGCCCGCAGGGTGCTGGCCCGGCGCCATTCTATATAGTATATGGCGGTTACGAAAACTATGCCAATCATTTCTAAATAACCTCCAAGGGCACTCCAACCATGAAGACGTCGACGTCGCTTCTGGTCTTGCTGGCTGCGGCCGTGGCGATCGCGACCCCTGTCCAGGCGTTCGCGGCATCAGAGCCAGACGAGCCGGATCCTTCCCGCGACTTTGCAATCAACGGCGCGGGGGCCACGTTCCCATACCCGCTGATCGACCTCTGGAGGGTGGAATACAACAAGCTGTACCCCAACGTCAGCCTCAACTACCAGGCCATCGGAAGCGGCGGCGGGGTGAGCCAGCACGAGAACAACACGGTGAACTTTGCGGCGTCCGACGCCCCGCTGACGCGGTCCGAGATGGAACGCGTGCCTGGCTCGCTGCAGATCCCTGAATCGCTAGGCGGCGTGGCCGTGGCATACAACATACCAGAAGTACCGGACAAGGGGCTGAAGATTACCGGGAGCGCGCTGGCCGACATCTACCTCGGGAAGATCACGAGATGGAACGACCCACAGATCGCGCAGCCCAACCCGGGGCTGGACCTCCCGGACGCGGAGATAGTGGTGGCCAGCCGGGCCGACGGATCCGGCACGACGTTCGTGTTCACGGACTACCTGTCCGCGGTAAGCCAGGAGTGGTTCGACGTAGTGGGCAAGGGCAAGAGCGTACCGTGGCCCACCGGCCTTGGCGGAAAAGGGAACTTCGGCGTAGCCGAAATAGTCCGGAGCACGCCGTATGCCATAGGCTACGTGGAACTGGCGTACGTGTTCCAGGCAAACATGTCGTATGCCTACGTCCAGAACGCGGAGGGAACCGCGTTCATCGAGCCGACCCTGGAGACGATCTCGGAGGCGTCGGACGGCGTGGCGTCAAGCCTGCCGGCAGCCGACGGGGACTGGAGCCAGGTGACGCTGGTAAACGCGCCGGGCCAGAACTCGTACCCGATCGCGAGCTTCACGTACCTGCTCCTGTACGAAGACATGTCGGGGAGCACGGCGTCAGTCGAGGAGGCAAAGGCATTGGTCCACATGGTATACTGGATGATCACCGACGGCCAGATGCACTCCGAGTCGCTGCTGTACGTCCCGTTGTCAGACTCGGTGGCGGAGATCGGCAAGCAGGGGCTTGCAAAGGTAAGGTACGGGGATCAGGTGCTGTTCGACTATGACGGGCCGCAGGACGCAGGCCAGCAGGCCGGCTACGCGATACCCGGCTGGATCAAGGACAACGCCAGGTGGTGGGCAGACGGCCTGATCAGCGACGAGGAATACGTCAACGCGCTGCAGTACCTTGTGTCTCAGGGCATCCTCAAAATCTGACTTTCCTTCGTGCCTTTCGTGCCTTGCCGGGCCGGGAGCCCGGGGACTGCCACGCGTCTTTGCGACCCCAGCATGCGGCGCCGGACCCCAATCCTGCCTCCCGGGGCGCCTGCAGACGGACGCGTCACGCGCTGGCCGGTAGGGCGCGCCGCCGCCCGCTCGGGGGGGGGGGCACCGCTCCGGGGGATCCGCGGGACGCCGGGGGCAGTACACGGGCCGGCACGCGTGCGCCGCAACGCGGCCGGCCGTGCTTCTGGCCCGGATCCATCCCCGGCCATGGCGCGTACCGCGGCAAAAAGGCCGTGGCAACGATCGGGGGAAGGGCCGGCCGGAACGCAAGCCCGTCTCCGGCCGCAGCCCCTGCACAAATGACACGCACTGCAACGATCGGGAGGGGCCGGCCGGAACGGCGGGACTTGATGCGGTGGAGGCAGGCGAGTCGGTAATAAGCGACGATCGGGAGGGGCTGCCCGGAACGGCTGGACTCCCTGCACGCTGCGCTTCCGTGACGCCGCAGACATCGCCGCAAAGCCGCCGCTCCGCGGGGAACGGCTGGACTATGGCACGTCACGCTTCCGTGATCACTGTCTGGACGGCCCCGTCCATGACGGCCTCCGCTATGTCGCTCGAGTACTCTGCCGTCCGCCTTATGTCCTCCAGGATCAGCTTCAGCGTGGCGACGTTGCCGTCCTGCCGCAGCCCGTCCATGAGCTTCTCCTCCCGCTCGATCACCTTGTAGACGTTCGACGCGACGTTCTCTGCCATCAGGTAGTCGCGTTTTGCGAGCGCCGTCATCGAGCTCTCGAAGATTTCAAGTGACTTGTTGCTTATTGCCTCCATCTCCCTGATGATCCGCCGGTCGACCGGGGCCTTCAGGTACTTTATCTTCTTTGCGATGAGGGCCCCGTGGTCGGCGATCCTTTCGACGCACTTTACTATGACCCTGTACCCCATGCACTCCGACGGCTTTTCCAGGCCCGAGTCGATCATGATCGGTATGTTTTCCAGGGCCAGGTTGAGGTTGCGCATCATGTACAGGCTGAACCTGTCGACCTCGTCGTCCATCTTCACCACCTCGTCGCCGTAATCCGTGTCCAGCTCCTTCAGCGCGCGTACCGCGTCGCGGTGCATGTTGGTCGCCGTGATGTGCATCCTCCTCAGCACCACGCTGAACGGGAGCTGCGAGAGCTGGGTCAGGACCTGCAGGACGATCCGCTCGGAGCTCGCCTCGATGATTTCGGTGCCCATGAGGGTGGTGCGCACCAGGTCACGGATTATGCCCCTGTGGCTGCTGTGGATCTCCATCCCCCTGGTCTTCACCTCTATGATGTTGTACCCCGCAAGATAGATGGCGATGATCTTCCGCCTTATCGACTCCTTGGAGTCGCCCTTGGCCACCACCGTGACGGCGCGGACCCTGCCGTCCGCCCCGTCCCGGAACAGCGTTATGGACCTGTTCGGGTTCCTCGTCAGGGACACGTACGAGCCCGCCTCGAACTCCAGGTCGTCCACCCACCCCTTTGGAAGCGAGACCACGTATGTCGAGCCGCCGACCAGCTGTAGCCTCCTGGTCTGCGTGCTGTCGTTGATTATTTGCAACTGTGGTGGTGTTTAGTCGCCATCTGGCTATACCGCTTTAGTGAATAGTCTATATAGTTACTATATTTGGCTCATACCCTACGTAATTTATGTGCAATTTTCAGATAACGTATTTTTCCGTGGACGCCTTATGGAACGGGCCCCCGAGTCACGCATGCGAAAACGGGCGCACGCGGACAAGATCTTCAGGCTCGGCGCGACGGTGGCGGGAACGTTCGTGCTTGCGATCATCGTCCTGATGGTGTTCGAGCTGACCGTCGGGTCGTACGCCATATGGGACAAGGAGGGGATCGGCTTTGCCACCGGGACCGACTGGAACGCCGTCGAGGGCAGGGAGTCGTTCGGCGCGCTCCCGTACGTGCTCGGCACCCTTGTCACGGCCGGCCTGGCCATGGCCATCGGGGTCCCGCTGAGCATCGGGATCGCCATGTTCGTCTCCGACGCGCCCCCGAAGATCGGCGGCCCGCTGGGGTTCCTGGTGGAGCTTTTGGCGGCGGTCCCGAGCGTGATCTACGGCCTCTGGGGGCTGTACGTGTTCAAGGAGCCGTTTGCCGAGTTCATCGAGAAGCCGCTGCACTCGGCGTTTGGCGACAGCATATTCCTGTTTTCGGGGGTGCCGTTCGGGCTGGACATCTTCACCGCCAGCATAATCCTCGCAATCATGATCATCCCCACGGTGTCCGCGGTGGCAAGGGAGATAATGAGGGCGGTTCCCCAGCAGCAAAAGGAGGCGGCGTACATGCTGGGAGCCACGAGGTGGGAGATGTTCAGGCTCGCGATATTCCCGTACTCCAAGACGGGGCTGATCGGCGCGTCTATCCTGGGGCTAGGGAGGGCCGTCGGGGAGACCATGGCGGTCACCATGCTGATCGGCAACGCCACGGGCGCAAACGCCATCCCGTCGTCGCTGTTCAAGCCGAGCCAGACCATGTCCAGCATAGTCGCAAACGAGTTCGTCGAGGCGTCCCCGGCAGGCCTGCACCTTCCCGCCCTGATCGGCGTCGCGCTGATACTCCTGGGGATAGCGGTCTGCATAAACGTGGTGGCGCACGTCCTCGTCACCAGGATGATGAAGGTCAAGGAGGGGGCGATAAACAATTGACGACGATTGCCAAGCGGCAGGAATACAGGAAGCTCTTCAAGCAGAACGTGGCAAGGAGGCTGCTGGTAGACAAGGCGGTGAGGCTGGCGGTCATCGCGTGCGTGATCACGGCCATCGTCCCCCTCGGGAGCATAATAGTCGAGGTGTTCAGGAACGGGATCGCCGCGATGAGCATCGAGTTCCTCACGCAGACCCCGGGGGCGGTCGGCTCCGGGGACGGTGGGATAGGGCCGGCCATCCAGGGCACGCTGATCGTCGTGGGCCTGGCAAGCCTGATCGGGGGGCCCATAGGGCTGATGTCGGGGATATTCCTGGCGGAGTTCGGGGACAACAGGCTTGCCAGGTCGGTAAGGTTCTTCAACGACGTCTTCATGGAGTTCCCGTCGATCGTCCTGGGGATATTCGCGTTCTTGGTCATAGTGCTGGTCTTTGGCAACTTTTCGGTATGGGCGGGGGCGTTCGCGTTGGCGCTGATAATGTTCCCCATAGTGGCAAGGACCACCGAGGAGTCCCTGAAGATGGTGCCAGTCACCTACAGGGAGGCCGGCATAGCGCTGGGCCTCAAGCAGTGGGTGGTGATCATCAGGGTGGTGATGGCGGCCGCGAAAAGCGGCCTAGTGACGGGGGTGCTCCTTTCGGTGGCAAGGATAGGGGGCGAGACCGCCCCGCTCATCATGACGATACTGGGCAGCAGCATATTCTTCAGGAGCTTCGACGCGCCCATGGACGCGCTGCCGCTGAGGATATGGACCCTGTCGCTGCTGCCGTACGACAGCGCGCAGCTCCACGGGTGGGGCTCGGCGCTGGTCCTGATCATGATCATACTGGCCATAAACCTGGGGGTGAGGTACGCCGTGCTGAGGAAGAAGAACTCCGGCATACTGGGCGGGCTCTTCAGCCAGATGGGGGGCGGCAGGAAATGACCCTGAACATAGAGCCCGGGTTCGTCCAGTCACAGGACATGTCGGAGCCGCAAGCCGGCCCCGAGGGGGAGAGGCTCAAGATGGTCGCAGAAAACGTGACGATATCCTACAGCGGCATACCGGCGGTGAAGGACGTCACGATGAAGTTCAGGGAGAAGACGGTCACCGCGCTGATAGGGCCGTCGGGCTGCGGCAAGACCACGTTTCTCAGGTGCCTCAACAGGATGCACGACATGACAAAAAACGCCGAGGTGCGGGGCAAGGTCATGATCGACGGGATCGACCTCTATTCCAAGGAGATCGACCCGATCTACCACCGGAGGAAGGTGGGTATGGTGTTCCAAAAGCCGAACCCGTTCCCGACGATGTCGATCTACGACAACGTGACCGCGGGGCTGCGCCTCAACGGCGTAAGGGACAAGAAGATCCTCGGCGAGATAGTGGAGGACGCGCTGAACATGGCATACCTGTGGGACGAGGTGAAAGACGACCTGAAAAAGCCGGCGCTCGAGCTGTCAGGCGGGCAACAGCAGAGGCTGTGCATCGCGCGCGCGCTCGCCATACAGCCGGAGGTGCTGCTGATGGACGAGCCGGCGTCGGCGCTGGATCCCATCGCCACGCAGAAGATCGAGGAGACGATCACCAAGCTGAAGGAGGAGTTTACCATAATCATCGTCACGCACAACATGCAGCAGGCGGTGCGCGTCTCGGACTATACCGGGTTCATGTACCTAGGGGACCTGATAGAGTTTGAGGAAACGAAGCGGCTCTTCGAGGATCCGAAGAGCGAGCTTACCGCGAAATACGTCCAGGGCCAGTTCGGATAATGCCCAGGCTGATAGACCCCTCGCTTGACAGGCTCTCAAGCATAATGTCGGAGATGGGGGAGCTGGTGACCGAGTGCATCTCGCTTGCGGTGGACTCGTACCTGGAGGGAAAGGACACCTCGGACAGGGTGTACGAGCTGTCCGAGGAGATACGCAGCAAGTACTTCGAGACCGAGGACATCATCTTCGACGTGCTGCTGAAATACCAGCCGGTGGCGATCGACTTCAGGCTGATCCGCTCGTCCACCGAGATAGCGTACGCGTTCTCGCGGTTCGGCAGGTATTCCTATGACATAACGCTGGTGCGTGACCTGTTCGGGGACATCTCCTCCTGCAAAAACGACGCCCTGGTCGAAATCTCGGAGAAGGTAAAGCACATCGTGAGGGAGGCGGTCATGTCCCTTGCCGAGCTGGACGTGGGGAGGGCGGTGAGGATCCAGGAGGACGAGTACTTTATCGACAGGATCTACAGGGAGCGGCTGCCAAAACTGATCGCGCTCAACGACACAAAGTGCGCGCTCACGGAGGCCCTGCTGCTGCGGTACCTGGAGCGGATGGGCGACCACGCGCTGTTCATGAGCGACGCCATAAACTACATAGTCACGGGAAAGCACACGCCCGTGAGGGGGCGCTAGCGCACGCGGCGGCCAGGCCAGGCGCGCCCATGATCCGCGCGCGGCCCGCCGGGACGTGCCCCGGGAGCCGGATCCGGGCCGCTTTTGGAGGGCCGAAGGCAACACAGATTAAGCGAGCGCCACGTTAGGAGTGGCATGGCCGAGGATCCGGAGATCGAGAGGATAAAGCAGAGGAAGCTGGAGGAGATGCTGAGGCAGCAGAACCGGCCCCCCGCGGAGCCCGGCGTCGCGGACCTCGACGGCCGGGACTTTGACCGGGCAGTCTCCGCAGAGGGCCCCACGCTGGTGGACTTTTGGGCCGAGTGGTGCGGCCCGTGCAAGATGATGCACCCGGTGTTCGAGAGCATGTCGAGGAAGTACCCGGGGGTAAGGTTCGCGAGGGTGAACGTTGACCGGAACCAGGAAGTCGCGGCGAGGTTCGGGGTGCAGTCGATCCCGACCTTCATAATGTTCAGGTCGGGGCGCCCCGTGGAGAGGATGATGGGGGCGGTGGGGGCCCCCGGGATCCACATGATCTGCAAAAAACACTCGGGCTAGTACGCGTATGCCGCGTCCCTGCCCCTCTGGATCCTGACGATCTCAGCTAGCACGTCCCGCTCTTCGGGGCCGAGCTTGTGCTGGAACCGGCCCAGCAGCTTCTTAGCCTCGTGGGACTTGGGAAGCGTGTAGAAGACGTCCTCCTCGAACACGTGCCTGCCCACCGTAGCGTGCTGCACGGAGCACGCGACCTCCTGGCCGGCCCCGGCAGACGCGACAGTCTTCCCGTCGTGCTGCAGCTGGTGGACGGCGCCTATCCTGCGCCCCCCCGAGTTCATGAACGGCGCCTTCTGGCGCAGCGTCCCCGCGTCCACCCTTATCCCGAACACCGCGGGGTTGTTGTTCCTAAACACGTACCCCTTGAGGAACGTGAACTTGGAGACCGGGGTGATCTCCGCGAAGACCGAGTCCTCCTCGTGCGCGGCGTCCTCCTCGACCCACGCGTTGTACCCGTCGATGAGGCTGTAGATCACCCTGTCCTCAAACACCCGTACAAAGCTGTTCTCCGCCTCCTCCCTCGCGTCGGGAAGGACCCTGACGTTGAACGCCAGGACGACGCCGAGGTGCCTGTCGTTCTCCTTGACGGCCCTGGCCTCCACGACGTCCCTCCTGGTGACGGGGCCTATGTCTGCCTTTGCCACCGGCACTTGCGAGCGGTGGAGCATCCCGACTACCGCCTCGAGCGACCCTATGGTGTCGCACTTGAGGGTGACCCCGTTGGTCTCGGTATCGACGAAGACGGACTTTATCTCCGACTCGATCTGCTCGGTGAACCTCCTGATCTCCGCGTCGTCGGACGCCACGTACAGCGTGCTCCCGGGAAGCACGCCCTCGAGATCCGGCGAGGCGATCTTCACGCCAGCCGCCGCGTCGACCCTCTGCACCGGCTTGAACTTGTCCCTGGGATCCCGCATCTCGTCGAGCGGCTTCGGCAGGAGGATCGCCTTGGGCCTGGCGACCACCACGGAGTCCCTCCTTGCCACCACCATGCTGTCTCCCTTCCTGATGGCCCCGTCGATCAGGATGACGTTTGCGGTCTGGCCTAGGCCAACCTCGTCGTTTACCTCCAGGACTATCCCGCGCGGATCCTTCTCCTGCTGGTCCAGGCGCCGCTTGAGGTACTGCTGCGTCAGGCCGACGAGCACCGCGAGTAGTTCCGGGATCCCGGTGCCCAGCCTGGCGGAGATCGGTACTATCGAGACCTCCGACTTGAAGTCCTTCACCCGGTAGAACGCCTCCGACTGGTACCCCAGTATGGACATGGTGCCCACGACGTCGTAGATCTTTTGATCCAGGTCGGCCTGGACCGAGGCGTCCTGCTCCTTGATCGCCTGGGAGATGAACGCCGTCTCGGACTTGCGCCAGCCGGACAGCTGGTCGCACTTGTTCAGCGCGATGACGAACGGGACCTTCCTGCCCTGCAGTATGCTCAGGCTCTCGTTTGTCTGGGGCTGGAACCCCCTGCTGGCGTCCACCACGAGTATCGCGATGTCGGCCGCAGACCCGCCCCTGGACCTCAGGTTTCTGAACACCTCGTGCCCGGGGGTGTCGATAACCAGGATGCCGGGGATCCTGCTCTCGGCCCCTTCGAGCTTTTTGTACAGGGGGCCGCACGCCTTCTTGAGGGTCTCGGCGGGGAGGAAGCTGGCGCCTATGTGCTGGGTTATCCCGCCCGCCTCGCGGCCCTGCACCCCGGTGCCGCGGATCCTGTCAAGGAGGGATGTCTTTCCAGAGTCTACGTGGCCTAGGACTGCCACGATGGGCTGGCGGATCTGCAAGCCGGATCACTCAAACGCTACCCTCGACTCGTGTTCAAAACTCGCCTGCGAGTCCGACGCGTGGATGATGTTGTCGGTAAAGCCCAGGCCAAAGTCGCCCCTGATGGAGCCGGGTGAGGCCTCGAACGATTTCGTGGCGCCTACCATTATCCTGGTGGTCGCGACGGCGTTGTTTCCCTCGATTACCGCGGCGACCACGGGGCCCGACGTGATAAACGACGTCAGGTCCCCGAAGAACGGCTTGTCCTTGTGGACGCCGTAAAAGCTCTCGGCCTGCTCCCGCGTAAACGTGAACATCTTCAGCTTCAGGACCTTGAACCCCTTTCTCTCGAACCTGGCGATGACCTCGCCGGACAGGTTCCTGGCCACCGCGTCCGGCTTTATGATGAACAGCGTCCGCTCGGGCATCTCACTTCCTCCTGATTCCGCCCTTTACGTACTTGTTGGTCCACTTTAGCTTCCTCGGGTCGCGCTTGAGCACCAGCGCGTTCTTCTTGCATTTTGCGGAGCAGAACCACAGGACGGTGCCGTCGTTCTTCGCGAGCATCGTGCCCGAGCCCTTTGCCACGGGCCGGTCGCAGAAGTTGCAGGGTTTGACTAGTACGCTCATTTCCCAATCCGCCTACTTTATCTTCTTAGCTTCCCGCTCCGTCTCCCGCAGCATCAGGATCTCCCCCAGCCTGACGGAGCCCTTGACGTTTCGGGTCAGGATCCTGCCCTTGTCCTTGCCGGTCAGGACCTTGACCCTCACCTGTATTACCTCGCCGGCGATGCCGGTCCTCCCCACGATTTGGATGATCTCAGACTGGGTTACTTCTTCTGCAGTTTCGCTCATTGATCAGTCTTTCCACCTTTAATCTTGTTAATCGACGCCACGACCTGGTCCACGATGTGCTGCGCGTCGCCCGCGTCCAAAATCGCAGCGGCCGCAGAGGTGATGTCGATTCCGAGCGAGCTGCCCAGTTCCTGCTTGCTCGGGACGAACGCGTAGGCCGCGCCCTGTTCCTCGCACAGGATCGGGAGGTGCGCCACCACCTCGGGCGGCTCGACGTCCTCGGCAATCACGATCAGCTTGCTGGTCCCGCGCTCGATGGCCTTGGTGGCCTCGTTGGTGCCCTTCCGCACCTTGCCGCTGGTGGACGCCACCCTTACCGCCTCCAGTATGGGATTGACAAGATCCCCCGGAGTCTCGAATTTCACGTAATAAGCCTTACCCATGCCAGTCACCCAGGGGATCATTCACCATTCCCATCATGCGAGCGATTGGTTTTAAAAGTGTTGTCTGAAAATCCGCCGGGCGGGGGGCGCGCCTGCCGGCCGCCGACGACGGACTCTGCCCTTTGCATGAACTCTGCCATCAGGGCATCCAGCACGTCCCTGCTACGGGCCTCGGCGTATACCCGGATTATGGGCTCGGTGCCGCTCGGCCTCACCATGACCCAGCTTCCTTCCCCCCTTGGGATCTTGATCCCGTCGGTGGTGTCGGCGCCGGGGAACTCCTCGGCAAGCGACCCCATCAGGAGGCCCGCCTGCTCCGGGCTGCAGGGGATCTTGTCCTTGGTCGTGAAGGACTCGGGGAGCTCCGAGGCCAGGTCTGACAGGGGCCTCCCAGAGCCCGCCAGCATGTCCAGCATCAGCGCCATGGCCATGGCCCCGTCCCTGACCTGGTTGTGGCTGCCGAACATGAACCCGCCGTTCTCCTCGAACCCGACCAGGGCCCCCTCGGCGACCATCCTGCGCGAGACCTCCACGCTCCCGACCCTCGTGCGGATGACTTCCGAGCCGTACCTGCCCGCCACGGCCTCTATGGCAGAGCCAGAGTTGACGCAGGTGACCACCGTCGCGCCCGGGTTCCTGGCCAGGACGTGCCTTGAGAGCAGGAGCGCAGACCTGTCCCCGGTCAGGACAGCCCCCCGGTCGTCGCAAAACAGGCTCCTGTCGCCGTCGCCGTCAAACGCGATCCCCATGTCCGCCCGGCTCTCCAGCACCGCCCGGGACAGGCCGGAGAGGTTCTGCGGGGTCGGCTCGGGGCCGCGCCCCGGGAACGCGCCGTCGATCTCCCCGTTGACGAGGACCACCCGGCACCCCAGCGCCTCGGCCAGTCCCGGCGCCGCCACCGCCTGGGCGCCGTTGCCGAGATCCAGCGCCACCTTGAAGTTCCCCCGCCTGATCTTCTCGGCGCTGACCCGGGAGGCAACCGCCCCCTGGTACGCCCGGACCGCGCCGCCGTCCCGTCCAGAGGCGCCGGGCCTGGAGGGCCTCGCGCCCCATCTTTTTTGCAGGAAGATGTCCTCTATCGCCAGCTCGTCCTCCCTGGAAACCTCCACGCCGTCCCCGGCGACGGGCTTGATCCCGTTGTACTGGGGCGGGTTGTGCGAGGCGGTCACCATGATCCCGCCAGCATAGCCGCGCTCCCTCACGGAGTATTCCAGGCAGGGGGTGGGGACCAGGCCCGCGTCGCTGCAGTCCAGCCCCGCAAAATTCAGCGCGGAGCGGACCACCTTGCCCACCACGGGGCTCGAACTGCGCCCGTCGCAGCCGACCAAGATGGGGCCCTTCCCGAAGTGCGCCGCGATCGCCAGCGTCATGTCGTGGACGAACTCGAGGGTGAGATCCTCCGGAAATGCCCCGCGGATCCCGTTGGTCCCAAAAAACCTGGCCATTGCACCCCTTGGGGGACGGCCGAATTAGTGTTTATCTTAAGCCGGGCCGGTAGCCGGGCTTTTCCAAGGCCGCCCCGGCTAGTCCACCCTGATCTTCCTCGCCTTTTTCCTGCCGCCCATCTTCTTGAGCTCGGACTCTAGGAACTTCCTGTACTTCCCGGCCTCTTCCTCAGTCATGTTGGCGACGTTCGAGCTGAGGATCGAGCCCATGGTGGCCATCTTCTCAAGCAGGTCCACGGCGACGAACCTGCCCGCGTTTCCCACCCTGAAAAGCACGTCCAGCTGTTTTTTTACGATGTCGTTGATCTTGTCCACGTCCTCCGCGGTCTCCGCGCCTTTCCGCGTCAGCCTGTATTTCCCGCCGCTCGCCTCCTCCACGAGCTTTTCGTCAAGCAACCTTCCCAGCAGCGGGTAGATCAGCCCCGGGGAGGGCTTCCATATCCCGCTGCTCTGCTCGACGGCATGGTCTATGATCTCTTTTCCCGTGTGCGGCTTCTTTTTGAGCAACTCCAGTATGAAGTATCTGGAAAACCCCCTTGGAACGGAGCTCCCGACCCTCTGGAACCATTCGGATATCATCACTAGTAATATCGCTAGCGATATATTTTAACCCTTCGGCCGGCCGCCCGCGGCCGCCGCGCGGCGCCCCCCGGCCCGGCATCGCCAGCCGGCGTGCCGGTTGTGGGGGGCGCGCGATCCGGGACGCCCGCCGCGCCATGCGGCAGGCCCCCGCGGCGCGGGGGCAAGGCGTCGCGGGCCCCGGCGTGCGTCCCCCGGCGCGGATCCGTTTTTTTGGTTGGGGAGAGTGGCGGCCCGCGCGCTGCCGCCGCGCCGGGGCCCATTACTACATATTTAACCCACATGAAACGAAGTTTGACTGAAAAATGACCGCGACCGTGGAGTTCGATCTAGTCATCTGTGGTTCCGGCCTGGCCGGGCTGCGTGCCGCCATAGCAGCTGCCGGCAAAAACCCCAAAATCAGGATCGGGATAGTCTCAAAACTGCAGGTGATGCGCTCCCACTCCGTCTCGGCGGAGGGGGGCACGGCCGCGGTGCTCTTCGAGGACGAGGGCGACACCATCGAGTCGCACATATACGACACGGTGAAGGGGAGCGACTTTCTCGCAGACCAGGACGTCGCCGAGAGGCTCTGCGTCGAGATGCCCAGCGAGATCCAGCTGCTGAACCGGTGGGGGATGCCGTGGTCGCGGAGAAAGGACGGGAGGATCGACCAGCGGGCGTTTGGCGGGTACAGCTTCCCGCGCGCGACCTACGCGTCCGACAAGGTGGGGTTCTTCGAGATGCAGACGCTGTACGATACCTGCCAAAAGTACGAAAACATCGAGTACCTCAACGAGTGGTTCGCGACCTCGATCGTGCACGACGGGAAGCGGTTCATGGGGCTGACCGCAATCGAGCTGTCGTCGGGGACATTCCACGCCGTCAAGGGCAAGGCGCTGATCATCGCGACCGGCGGGGCCGGCAGGTTGTACAGCTTTTCGACGTACGCGCTGTCGTCCACCCCGGACGGCCTTGACATGGCGTTCAGGGCGGGGATGGCCCTCAAGGACATGGAGTTCGTGCAGTTTCACCCGACCGGGATCCTGCCGTCGGGGATACTGATCACGGAGGGAGCGCGCGGCGAGGGGGGCTACCTACTGAACAACCGGGGCGAGAGGTTCATGAAGAAGTACGCGGCCGAGAAGATGGAGCTGGCCCCCCGCGACATCGTCTCGCGCTCCATCATGACGGAGATCCAGGAAGGCCGGGGGTTCAAGCACGAGACCGGGGTCGACTGCATGAAGCTGGACCTGCGGCACATCGGCAACGAGGTGATAAAGGAGAAGCTGGGGGGCATCAGGGAGATATCGATCAAGTTCTCGGGGGTCGACCCCGCCACGGATGTCCTGGACATAAGGCCGGTGTGCCACTACATGATGGGCGGGATCCACACCGACATCGAGGGGGCGACGGAACTGCGTGGGGTGTGGGCAGCCGGCGAGGTGGCCTGCAACAGCACCCACGGCTCGAACAGGCTCGGGGCCAACTCCACCTCCGAGTGCATCGTGTGGGGGAAGATCACGGGGGAGCTGGCCGTGGACTACATCGAGAAGGGCGTCCCCGCCATCCCGTGGCCGCACCACCTGGTTGCCTCGGAGGAGAAGCGGATCTACGACGGGGTATTCCGCGGGAGCGGCGACGCCAACCCCTACGAGATCCGCCAGGAGCTGACCGACACGATGAACGAGAGGGCGTACGTCTTCAGGAACGAGGCCGACATGGTGGCGGGGCTGAAGAAGGTGCGCCAGCTTAAGGCGTCGGCGTGGAAGCACGTGGACGACAAGGCAAAGGAGTACAACACCAACTTCGTAAACGTGATGGAGCTCGACTCCATGCTGAGGACCGCGGAGGTGGTCCTGGTGGGCGCAATCAGCAGGAAGGAGTCGCGCGGCGCGCACGCGCGCACCGACTACCCGAAGCGCGACGACGCGAACTTCCTCCACCACACCCTTGCCTACCATGATCCGGGCGGGCCCATAATGAAGGCGTTCCCCGTGACAATCACTAAGTACAAGCCGGTGGAGAGGAAGTATTAGATGGACGCGCACGACGAGCACAAGGAAGGAATAGGCGGGATGGCGAACCCCGGCAGGTACGGGATCGAGCGCGTGGCGTACTGGCTGATGCGCCTTACCGGGCTGGGCCTGCTGGCGTACTTCGTGGCCCACATATATGAGACGAGCAGCATCCTGCGGGGGAAGGCCGGGTGGGACGAGCTCCTGGCGATGACGCAGACCACGGAGGGGCACCTGTTCCTGACGCTCGTGATCGGCATGTGCGTGTTCCATACCGTCAACGGCATCCGGGTGATGCTGGGCCACGGCGGCGTCGGCGTGGGAAGGCCGGCGCGGCCGGACTACCCGTACGAGCCGGCCTCCCAAAACGCAAGGCACAAGATCGGGATCTACACCGCGATAGTCCTGGCCGCGATCGCGATGATGTACGGCATGGCCGTAATGTTCGGTGAGTGAGATGAGGGAAAGCCACATAATGAAGATCCACTACGGCACCGCCCTGGCCGCCGTGGGCCTGGTCGCGGTGCACGTCCTCATGCGCCTCACACAGGGGTTTGCGGAGTCCCTCGAGTACGAGAGCGTCCTGGCAAACTACAGGTTCATCCCGTACGCCGGGCTGCTGGAAATAATACTGATCCTGCTTTCGATCCACGGGTTCAACGGCCTGAGGGTGATACTGCTAGAATTAAAGCAGGGGCGCACGTACGAGAAGGCGGTGTCCTATGGATGTGTTGCCGCGATGATAGCCCTGATCGCCTACGGCTCGCGCACGATATTCATGCTGAACATGGGGGCGGCGTAGTTGGCGCACGCGTCAGATCTCGCAGAGGAGAAGACGTCCACCGCGCTGTCCCCCCCCAAGGCGGCCACGCTGCGCATCGCCAAGTTCAACCCGAAGACCGACAGCGGCGCCAGGTACGAGGAATTCAGGGTGCCGTTCGAGGCGTGGACGACGGTGCTGGACGCCATCCTGGACGTGAAGAAGCACTTTGATCACTCGGTCGCCGTGCGGTACTCGTGCCGCCAGGCTACGTGCGGCTCCTGCGGGATGATGATCAACGGCAAGCCGCGGCTCGCGTGCTTCACGAAGATCAGCGAGCTGGGCTCCGACGTCGTCACGGTGGAGCCGATGCACAACTTCCCGATCATCCGGGACCTGGCAGTGAAGTTCGAGCGCCTCTTCGAGTCCCACCAGAAGATAAAGCCGTACATCATAGGCGACGAGGGGGGGCAGCCCGGCGGCGGGGAACTCCTCCAGTCCCCGGAGGAGCTTGAGCAGTTCATCCAGTTCTCGAACTGCATAAAATGCGGCCTGTGCAACTCCGCGTGCCCTACCATGGCTACCGATTCCTCCTTCGTGGGGCCGCAGGCGCTGGCCCAGGCCTACCGGTACGTGGCGGACTCCAGGGACAGGGGCAGGGACAGCAGGCTGAAGGTCATCGACGAGTCCCACGGGATATGGAGGTGCCACTTTGCCGGATCCTGCAGCCAGGTGTGCCCCAAGGGCGTGGATCCGGCCATGGGCATCCAGCTGCTGCGCGGCTACCTCCTGGGGTTCAGGGGCTAGGGTTTTTTCCGGGACGCGGTGTCGCTTTCCGGGACCTGGGGGCCGGCCTGCTTCTTGGGGTTGGGGCTGTTGTTCACCTGGTTGTTGATCTGCTCGGCCATGAAGTGGTTTGACACGTTCACCTTGACGTCGTCGATCCCGTCGACGCCCAGCAGGTTGTCGTGGATGTCCTGGCATATCTTGAACCCAAACACCGCGGGGCAGAACGGGCTGGTCAGGTGCAGGTCAACCCTGACGTTGCTGTCGTCGATGTCCACCTCGTCGATCAGTTCCAGCTCCGTGATGGTGGTGTTGATCTCCGGATCCACTATCTTGGACAGCTCGTCGAATATCTTCACCCGCAACTGCTTGATGTCCTGGCTCATGTGGGCACAAGCGTCGATGCTATATATAACCATTCTAGAACATTAGTTGATGTACCGTTCGCGCCTCGGCGCAGACCTGGGCGACCTCACCCTGGACTACGTCTCGTCCGTGGACGACGACTCCGAGATCGTCCCATACGACATCCTGGGGAGCGAGGCGCACGTCCTGATGTTGCACGACCAGGGGATCATCCCCAGGACCGACGCGAGGAAGATCCTCGCCGCGCTGGAGTCGCTGAAGGGCGAGGCGCTGGCCCCCGCGCCCGGCGCCGAGGACATACACGAGCTAGTCGAGTCGCTGGTCATCGGGAAGGCGGGAATGGCAAGCGGCGGCAAGATGCACACCGCGCGCTCCCGGAACGACCAGGTCGCCCTGGACATACGGATGAAGATCCGCGACGACATCATCGTCCTGTGCAGGTGCCTGCTTGACGCGATCGAGGCCCTGGTGTCGCTGGCGCAGGGCCACAAGAGGACGGTGATGCCGCTGTACACCCACCTGCAGCAGGCCCAGGCGGGTCTGTTCTCCCACTACCTGCTTGCGCAGGCAGACGCGCTGTTCCGCGACCTGGAGCGCCTGCGCTCCGCGTTCGGGCGCGTCAACCAGAGCCCCCTAGGCGCGGGGCCCGCGGGCGGGACGAGCATCCCCATCGACAGGCACGCCACGGCCTCGCTGCTGGGCTTCGGCGGGGTCGTGGAAAACTCGCTCGACGCTACCGGCACGCGCGACTTTGTAGCCGAGTACGTCTCGGCGGCGGCGATACTCATGACCAACCTCAGCAAAATCGCCGAGGACCTCGTCATCTGGTCGACCGCGGAGTTCTCCTTCGTCGAGCTCGCCGACGAGTTCGCGTCCCCCTCGAGCGTCATGCCGCAAAAGAAGAACCCCGACATCCTGGAACTGACCCGGGGCAAGACCGCGGGGGTCATAGGAAACCTCGCGGCGGTCCTCGCCACGGTCAAGGGCCTCGCGTCCGGCTACGGGAGGGACCTGCAGCAGATCAAGCCGGCGATATGGTCGACGTCGAGGATCTCGATCAGCGCGCTGCTGGTCTTGAAGTCCGTGCTGCTCACGCTCCGCGTCAACGAAAAGCGGATGAGGCGGTCTGCCGAGTCCGGCTACCTGGTGGCGCTCGACGTGGCAGAGGCGCTGGTGCGGGACGGCGTCCCGTTCAGGACCGCGCACAAGGTCGCGGGCAGGCTGGTCCATATTGCGCACGGCAAGAAGGCGCGGCTGGGCGGCCTGACCGCCGCCGACGCCTCGGAGGCGGCCAGGGGCTGTAGGGCGGATCCGGGCCTCGTCCTGAAGGCGGCCCGGGGCGCCACGGTCGCCTCCTCCCTGAGGGAAAGGAAGTCGCTCGGCTCGTCGGGCTACGCGGAGCAGGACCGCATGATCTCCGACAGGATCAGGCGGATAAGCTCGTGCCGCGAGGCAACCACGAAGCTCGACAACGACGTGTCGAGGTCACTCGACGCCCTGTCATCCAGGGTGCGGGAACTGGTCGGGGCCTGACCCGGGCACGCGCCGCCAGGCGCGGCGCGTTCCGCCGGGCCCTGCCACGCGGGCGGAGGAGCTGGCAAATCCTCAGAACGCCTTATTAGCAACGGGCACGCAAACCCTTGGCATGGCAGAATCAGCGGCCACAAGGACGATATGCGCGTGGAGCGGGCCCCAGGGCCAGCCCCAAACGCCGGCGGTACCCGCGGCAAGCAACCGTGGCACCCGCGTGTCTGCCATGCATGCCGCGAAAGACCGCCCCCCGTCCGCGGTCAACGCGGGCGGGACGCCAGAACGCGCTCCTGGGTACGACAGACAACGGAGGTTGGAAATGGAAGACGAGAAGGAACCACGAGATAACCGGGACCATGTAGGGGACCGGAATGGATCCGACCGCTACGAGGACGAGTACTCCTCTGGGGAGACCATTGCGGGCACATGGACCGACAAAAAGAGTTGGGACTACGTGGACTACGAGGGAGTAGACGACGAGGACGACTTCACGCCACGGATCATGAGGCTCCTGAGGGAGCACTACGCCCGTGAACGGAGGAGGGAGCGCGGCCTCCGCGGGCTGCTGTCCACGCCGGACTGGGGCCTGCGGGAGCTGGGAAGCAAGGAGAGGGACGCCGTCATGGCGTTCCGGGAATGCAACGACGAGTACGTGAGGTGCGGGATGAGGCTTCTCTTCCCGCCCCACGTACGCCCAGGCCGGGCCACGGCCGCAGTGACGCGTGGGGACGCGCAGCCCCGGGGCGCGGCGCGGCCATGCGCGCCATTGAATGGGCCGGCGGCCAGGCAGGCCGGCAACACGGTTCCGTCGGAGCCGGCCCGGGAGATGCTGGCGCAGTGGCGTAGCTAGTTTGTCGCGCAACTCGACTTTTAGGCACGAAAAACAACCCCATAAGACGGGCTCAGGCATGGTTGTGCAACAAGCTATCGGTAGCGACACCCTCAAATAATTACCGCCCCGCTGTAGCGCAATGGCGAAAGAAAAACCGGCACTGCTTGCGGCACTGGCGGTAGCCATCTTCTCGGTAGCGGCAGCCCCCGCAACACTCGCGGATCACTCCGAAGTCACCGTCGTGCCGGCGCAGGGATCCGGCGTGGCAGGATGCGAGACCACCCCCGAGGGGTGCTTCATCCCTTCCACGGTGACGGTTGACGTCGGAGGGGCCGTGACATTCTCGAACACGGACACTGTCGCGCACACGTTCGCCGGCGGCACCTCGGGGGACGGCCCAAGCGGCGAGTTTGACAGCTCCCTGGTCATGGCCGGCGCCTCCTACGAGTTCAAGACGGAGGAAGCGGGCGAGATCCCGTACTTTTGCATAGTCCACCCGTGGATGGAGGGGCTGATCGTGGTGCAACGCGACGGCGACGCCGCCGTGGAGACGATTGCTGGGACGGATACCATGACGGCGGCGGCGCGATCTTCCACAAGCGGCTCTGTGCCGGATGGAAAGATTCCCATGATGGGAAATCAAACACCCTCAACCTCGACAGGTCGTTCTATTCGGTTGGGGACACCGTGGAAATAAGGGCGTACCAGGACCCTACGGACCGCGACCGGGCACAGGCTGCAACCATAACAATATCTGACGGCGACGGCTTCCGGGTCGGGCACTACGTCCTGAACGGCAACGACATCCTCCTTGCAGTCAGGATGGCCCCTAGCCTTTACGGGGTAGGATGCTACACGGTGCATTCCTCGTTCGACACCTCCAGGCCGGACAACCAGGAGGCGTACGATGCCAGGGACTTCTGCATAGTTTCCGGCCAGGGAAACGGCGGCGCCCCGCCGTTGGCGACGGGGGTCATGGGCAAGGTCTTCTACGACGTCAACGGAAACGGCGTCTTGGATCCCGACGAGCCCGGGATGGCCGGGGTGGCAGTGGTGACGGTGAACGTGGCCGACTTTGCGGACACCGCCAGGACCTCGACCGGCGCAGACGGCAGATACTCAGTCCCGCTGGATGCGGGAGCCTACCTCGTACAGGTCAAGGGCACCGACTCGCACGCGTATGTCACGGTGGCGGACGGCCAGGCGACCGTCCAGGACTTGGGAGGGCCATCCTCGGGGTCGCACGGCACCGTCACCAGGAACATAGACGGCAACACCATCGAGGTCTCCGGGGACGTCATCCGGTCCCCGTTTGTATGGGTCGAGGATTCCGGGAACACGGCCATGCCGCACGCCCAGTACGCGAGGCAGGTCTGCCCGGTAGGGGCGGCGGCCTACTACGACGTGGACGACCTGCAGCCGGTCGGCAAGTATGGCAGGACGATCGCCATGGTCTGGTGCGGCGGGAACGAGAAGTCGCTCGACCAGCTGATGGTGGAGTCCGGGCTCGGCTGGATCAACGGGCATTTCTGCGAGCGGTCGGAGTTCAGGACCATGGACTGGGTGGACGATTGCAAAGGGGCGCGGTAGCACGTGCCTCGCCCAACGGCACGCCTCTGGCAGGCCCGCCCATTCCCGGAATGACCGTGTTGCAATTCTGGCATCACCTGGCCGCACGCATCTGTTTCAAACCTTTTCAAAACCCGCGTGGCGCATGCTGGCCCGGCTGCGGCCCGCGGGCGGCGGAACCTGTACCGGATCCCGGAGCCTATGGCGGCATCCAGTACCCCGCCGGCCAACGCCGGGCCCAGCCTCCACGGAATCCGTCACGATGCTAGGGAAGGCGCACTGGTAGGGCCTGTCGACTGCCGCGGTCCTCTTGTAAAACTCGACGTAGGGAACGTCATGGTAGGTGAAGACGCCCTCCGGGTAGTGCATGTGCATGAATGTAGAGTCGGGGGGTTCGGGACAGTCGCCCGTTAGGGTGCCCCACCATTGCTTGCATTCTGGCTTTGCCAGGTGCCCATCGTGTCGTAGCAGCCTCCCACGAAGGTGTCGTTTTCTTCCAGACGGAGTTCAATCTGGCTTGACGGGTCGTCGGGATCGGCCAGCTTGAGGTTGATTGCTAGGTCAGATACGGCCTCAAAGGAACGCACGTAGTCGTACATGTGAGTTTCATTCTCTAACAACACAAAGTATTCTCCGTAGCCAATCGGGATTATGAAGGTGTGATCCAGTTCTGGATCCGTGGCACGACCCCTACACATGTAATCCCCCGCTGAGTCTCTGTGCATATATGGCCTAAACCCTCCTGCTGATCCTCGCACTCGAGGTCGCACGGAGCTTGGATCTTCAAAAAACTCGGCGTCGGCCACTAGGTTCCGGGAGGACTCCATCATAACCATAGATAGGACTGCTGTCAGTGCCACAATGTCGGCGCACAACGGGAGAGCCTTTCCCATCACACTCTAGGCGTGGTCCGCCCCAATAAAACGACACGGGTGCCAAGGCAGGCAATTTCACGGTTTTGGGGCGCGGCCGAAGGGCAGGAAGCGCGGCCCCCGGGAAACCGCGCCGGGGCGTCGCACCCCGACCGGCCGTCCGTGACGCTGCACTGCCTCCTCGCCGCCGCGAGGTGCCGGTGCGGGCGGGGCCCGGGGCCGATGAGGCCCGTGAACAAGCTGGTCACGGACTTTGACTCCATGCGCATGGTGACGGCGTGCGCCGTGATACACAGGGCATCCTGCGGCGGCTGCGGGGCAGTCGCGTGCGCCGAATCGCCGTTCCCGGAGGGCACGTCCCTGGGGCCCGTGGAATTGGGGGTGGTGCTGACGCTGTTTGCCATGGACTGCACCGGCGCCCGCATCGCGTGGTTCTTCCGCGCCGTGTTCGGGTTCGGGATGGCGGCCAACACGGTGACCGCGGAGCGCCGCGCGATGGCCGCGTCCCTGGCGGACCTGATCCTTTCCATACGGGAGGAGATACGGGCCCGACCGTGGGTGCGGGCGGGCTAGACCATGTTCAGGAGGGGTGACGGCCACTGGGGGTACGTCTGGGTGGCGCATACCGACGCGGCGGTGTGGATGCTCTTCTCCCCCACCATGGCCGCCGCCGTGCCGGGCGCGCACTTGGGGTGGCTCAGGGGCAAGGGGGCCGTGTGCGACGGGTACCCGGGGTACCGGGGGTTCTTCGGGGCGATCCAGAGGTCCCGGGGGCACCTGCTGGCAGAGGCAGAGAGGCCCGGACCGGGGATGGAAGCGGGTCTAGAGGGATTCGGACCCTCGACAACCGGATTAAAAGTCCGATGCGCTACCTGGCTGCGCCATAGACCCTGTGCAAGACTGCCTGATGCGTATAATTTAGCCTTTTAGAAAACTTTTGGCCCATGCAGAAACTTTTAATCAGGCCAATTGTCTCAAAAAACTCGTGCCCTTGTAGTATAGCCCGGTCTAGAATTCGGCCCTGTCACGGCTGAGACGCGTGTTCAAATCCCGCCGAGGGCGCCATACCATTAAACCCGATCCCGCGCTTCGCGGGAGAGGCCGCCGCGGGCCGGCCCGACCAATAAATTTAACAACTTTTCCAGAGACTGCAATCCATGGCAGGCCCCGTTGACGACTCGAGGGTCCTTGACTACTTTGAGGCCTCCATGAGGGAATTCCTCCTGGAGCGCTTCTCCCACGTGGATGACTGGTGGAACGCGTGCATACCGCCCGAGGTGCGCGAGGACGCGGCCCGGAGGCACGAGAACGCCAAGAAGATCAACGACGTCCTGAACAAGCCTGACTATGAACTGATCGACTACCTCAACTTTGACGGCTACGGGAGGATAATCTCGCGGAGGGACAACTGGAGGAACCACTTTGAGGCCGTGTTCCTCGAAAAGACGGTGTTCGATTACAAGATGCGGGTCATACTGTCGCTCAGGAACGACATCAGGCACGGGAGGAGGCTCGACGAGATAAACAGCACGAGGCTCAGGCTGCACTGCTACGACGTGCTGGCCCAGATATTCGAGGCCAGGCACTCCGGCACTGACGAGCGACACGCCATGATGGTAAAGCTCGGATTCGGCCCCGGCTGACCGCACGGACGCGCCCGCCGCACGCCAAGCCGCCGGGAGATGACGCGGGGGCGGGACAAGGCCGGGCATGGCGTGGCCCAGCCCGGCGGCCGCCGGACGCGGCAGGCCCGGCGCCGCGGATCCCCAGCGGCGGGGCCCTTACAAGAATATTAAAATTCAGGCGGTTCCAGTAAAAACTCGATGTCTGGAGACCATGGCGAGCAGAAGGCCGGGGACGGCCCCGCCGCCGGTTCCGCCCAAGAGCCCCCCGCGGCAACGACCATAACGGCCGACGCCGCCAGGGAGGCCCGGATCGACGCCGAGGCCGCCGCCAAGGCCGCCAAGGAGGCAGACGCGGCAGACGCCAAGGCTACCGCCGAGGCCGAGGCCGCCGCCAAGGCTACCGCCGAGGCCGAGGCCGCCGCCAAGGCTACCGCCGAGAAGGACGAGGCCGCCAAGGCAAACGCCGAGGCCGAGGCCGCCGCCAAGGCGACCCACGAGGCGGAGATGGCCACCGAGGCCGCCGCGGCAGCCGAGGCCGCCGCCAAGGACGCCATCGCGAGGGCCGAGCACGCAAAGGCCGCCGCCGAGGCCGCCGCCGAGGCCGCCGCCGAGGCCGAGTACAAGGCGATCGCCCACAAGACCGAGATCTCAAGCGGCTCCGACTATACCTTCAAGCGCCAGAGCGAGGAGATCTTCAGGCGGGAGATGGGCGAGCCCGAGTTCTTCCTGAACAAGGAAGACAGGTTCCCGGTACCCATACTCTCCCAGGAACAGCAAGACGAGCTCACGAGGAAGGTCGAGATTCCGGTCGACAACACCCCAAAGTACGTCCCCCAGCGCGTCCTCAGCCCCGAGTACGGCGGGCTGTCGAACTACGAGTCGGGGGTCGGGGGGTTCCTGGAGGAGGAGAGGGCGCGCCTGGCGAGGCTGAAGGACGATCCCGAGGCCACCGCGAAGCAGCTGGCAGACGCCAAGCACAGGGTCTCCTACCTGGAATCCATCCAGGAGAACTACTTCCTCGGGATGAACGTCTTCCGCACCGCCAAGGGCGGCAGGAGCAGGCTGGCCAAGTGATGGGGGATGGACGGGCCTACTTTTGACGTGATGAACGCGCGGGTGACCTTCAAGAACGTCCCGCTCCACTCGCTGTCCCGGTTCGCCTTCAAGGACGTCGGCGCGGCGGTCGAGGCGTTCAGGAAGATCCCCGACGTGGACGAGTGCATCATCATCCAGACCGCCAGCAGGGTCGAGATCTTCACGGTAAGCAACGTCCAGGGCGGGGAGACCCCGGACGCGCGGAGGGACGCCGGGAAGGCGCTGGTGCTCAACAAGATCAAGGACACCTGGGAGTCCCTGGCCGACCTGGAGCAGATCGACATCGACCACTTTGACCAGACCATGGAGGTGTACAAGGGATACGACGTGTACTTCCACCTGCTGCGCCTGGCCTGCGGCCTCGACTCCGTGGTCGTGGGAAAGCAGGAGATATTCGACGAGATCGCCGCGTCGGCCTCCAACGCGAAGCAGGCGGGGCACTCGGGCAGGGTCCTCAACAAGCTGTTCGACCACGTGATACGCATAGCCGGCCGGGTGAGGAAGTCCACCGCGATCAGCAAGAACGTGCTCTCGCTCGGGGACATCGCAGTCAAGATAGTCTCCGAGAAGGCCGGCCTGGATCCCAAGAAGAAGGTCCTGCTGATCGGCACCGGCGAGCCGGCGGCGATGATCGCAAAGACCCTCAACCAGAACAAGGTCTCCTTCGAGGTCACCAGCAGGACCATCGAGCGCGCCACGGGATTCTCGAAGATCCTGGGGGGCAAGCCTGTCGCGTTCGACGAGGTGCTGAGCGGGTTCGACAGGTTCGACATCGTGTTCGTGGCGACGACTGCAGACTATTTCCTGCTCACGTACGACAGGATCCACCTGCCGATGGAGGAGAAGAAGAAGGGGACCCTGGTGCTCGACATGTCCGATCCCAGGACGGTCGACGAGGGGATCACGTCGCTGCCGGGCATCAAGCTGCTGTTCAGGGATCAGATCGCCGAGATCTACGAGGAGAACGTCCGGGAGAGATCCGGCATCGTCCCCGCCGTAGAGAAGATCATCGAGAAGGAGACCCCGCTCGTCGAGGCGGCCATGCACAGGGCATAGCCCCGCAGCTTCCGCGCCCCGATGATGCCGTCCGCCATCCTGTCCAGCCTCGCGATGGGCCGCGCCAGGGTCACCCCTGCTGCCTTGCGATGAACTGCATCAGGGCCTCCCTGGAGTAGTCTATCCCGTGCTCCTCCTCGGTATGCGCCTTGAAGTTGTCTATGACCTCCTCGACGCCGCCCTGGGCTACAAAGTCGCACTCAAAGCCGTAGTCGTTGCACCTAAGCCTGGCCACGGTTAAGACTGCAAGCCGTTTATATATAAATCTCGGGCCGCCCCAGCCCATGCTGATCACGCGCCGGTTGCAGAAATACATTTATCCAAAACCGGGGAAGTATGGTCGATGGTGGTAGAGTACAAGGCCAAGATCACATACATACAGCTGGTCAAGGAGGACCTGGCCGTGATCCGCATACGGCCCGACGGGGGGATGCCCGAGTACAAGACGGGGCAGTTCCTCACCATAGGCCTGCCGATACCATCCGAAAAGAAGGTCGTCAGGCGCGCCTACTCCATAGCGTCCCACCCCGAGAACCGCGACTATTTCGAGTTCCTGATCAGGTGGGTCAGGCGGCCCCTGCCGGGAAGGGTCACGACGGAGCTGTTCTACGCGAACGTCGGCGACGAGGTCTCCCTCGGGGATCCCACGGGCAACGCGCTGCAGATAGACCACGAGCTGCCCGACGGCATGCCGGACACGCGGCGTATAATATGCGTGGGCGGCGGGACCGGGCTGGCGCCGTTCATCGCGTTCGCAAAGCACCTGCACGACACCAACGACAGGCGCCAGGTCGTGGTCCTGCACGGCGTGAGCTACGTCGACGAGCTGAGCTACAAGGAGCTGCTCACGAGGCTCGAGGACGAGAGCATAGAGCGCGGCCCGGAGGAGTGGGACTTCAAGTACAGGGCGTCGGTGAGCAGGCCCAAGGAGTTCTTCAACAGGTCGTGGTCCGGGCAGGCCGGGAGGGTCGAGTCCTTCTTCAAGCCCAACAAACAGGGCGTCTCGCCCATCGACGAGCTGGTGGGGGAGGAGGTGACTCCCCAGAACAGCAAGATCTACATCTGCGGCTACCAGGGGACGATAGACGGGGTGATCGACCACCTCTCTCCCAAGGGGTTCGTGACCAAGGACCAGAAGCACGAGGACGGAAGCTACGAAATAAAGTTCGAGTCCTACGGGTGAGCGGCCGGAGCCGATCCCCTTGAAAGCATAAATAACAATACGGCATCTCTTGTGCGTGAGTGGAAAGGACCGGTCGGTCGTGAGCAAGGAGGCCCTGAGGGGCACGGCCCCCGGCAAGCAGATCATGAAGCAGGCGTTGTTCAAGTCCAAGGGCTACAAGCTGTTCAACACGTACAAGGAGGAGGCCGAGGCCGCGTTCCCGGACTTTGCCAGGCGGTTCACGCAGGGCCTCCTGGCCGAGATGCGGTCCGACGCGTCGCCCGCCTCAACCCAGCGGGCGTTCGGCGACGAGGTGGGCTCCGCGGAGATGGTCCTGGGGGCCTCGGAGATCGACGCCGTCAGGTCCCGGCTGGAGAGCCCCGAGGTGCTGCACGACAGGGTGCTCAGGATACTGGACTCGAACTTTGTGAAGATGACGTTCCCGGTGTTCAACGCGCTGTTTGACGGCGCCGCGGAGCATGCCGGGAGGGACGACCCCCGGATGCGGCAGGACATGGTGGAGGGACACATACTGGCGATCGACCTCAGCGAGCCGATGGACCGGATCGTCGACAGGGACGAGGACCTGGAGTACCTCGACGACTACAAGCTGATGAACCCGTACATCCTGAGGCTCGCGCGCGCCAAGATCTCCAAGGGCGGAGACCGGGTCGTGCGCGAGTTCGAGGAGGGCTTCAGGGACGCCCGGCTGGGGCAGCACGTCGACGAGAGGCTAAAGTCGAAGCCCGCCGAGATCACCGAGGAGGAGATGGCGTCGTCCTACAAGAAATACCGCGCTGTCATGGGCACGGCAGGCAGGAATATGGCGCTCGCAGAAAGGCCGCTGGGGGAGATCTTCTACCTGGGCATGGCGCACGCGGCCGAGTGCGTCGGGTGCGGCAACGAGATCGAGGACTCTGTGAAGGGGGGACGCGTCAAGGTCCCGTCATGGCCCCTGTACTACTCGCTGCTCGCCGGCGACGTGAGGAGGGGGTTCGAGCTCACGCTGGAAAGGAGCGGGCTGTACCTGCGGGAGGCGCGCTTGGCGCTGGGGCTGCTGCCCGGGGACTTTTCGCGTACAAAGTTCCTGGAGTTCCTGTTCCTGACGGTGGAGCACTACAACCAGTACTGGCACAAGCAGCTGGAAAGGGCGGGCAAGTGGGACGAGTTCAGGCTCGGCCTGCCGCGGTGATCGGGTTGATGTGGTCCGAAAAGCACCGCCCCCGGTCAGTCGCCGACATGATCGGCAACGAGGAGCCGCGCTCTACGGTGATCGAGTGGTTCACAAAGTGGAAGAAGGGGACCCGGCCGATACTCCTGGCCGGGCCGCCCGGGACCGGAAAGACCACCATGGCGTACCTCGCGGCGAGGCAGTTCGGCTACGACGTGGTGGGGCTCAACGCCAGCGACGCGCGGAGCAAGTCGCGGATCAACGAGATCCTGCGCCCCGTTCTGGGAAACGTGAGCGTGCACGGCTCCCCCATGATATTCGTCGACGAGGTCGACGGCATACACGGGCGGAGCGACTACGGGGGCGCCGACGCCCTGGTCAAGATCCTCAAGGATCCCGCGGTGCCGATCGTGCTGGCGGCGAACTACCCGTCCTCGGACAAGATGAAGGGCATCGTGAAGGCCGTGAAGACCGTGGCCTTCAGGCCGATCCCCCCGCGCCTGATGGCGGCGCACCTCAGGGGGATCCTGGAAAAGGAGGGCTCCCGGCTCGGGCCGGGATCCGTCTTCAAGGCGGTCTCCAAGTCGCGCGGCGACATACGCTCGATGATCAACCTGGCGCAGTCCCTGGTGACAGGGTTCGACCCGCAGACGGAGGCGGCGTTTGAGAGCGTCGACATCGAGGAGGGGGTCAACGCGTTCTTCAAGGCAAAGTCCGAGGACGAGGCCAGGGCCGTCCTGTACTCCATGCAGGTCGATCCCCGGCAGAAGATAGGCGCGTTTTACTCCAGCATAGTCACCAGCGGCGCCGGCGGCGCGGAGCTTGCCGAGTCGCTCGAGGTGCTGTCGAGGGCCGACGCGCTGTACGGGAGGATACTCAGGACCCAGAACTGGAGGCTGCTGCGCTACCTCAACGAGATCCTGCTCGGGCTGCACCGCGGCGGCTCCTCCGTCCGGTACTCGCAGTACAACCTGCCGTGGCCGCTGCTCAACAGGATCCGCTGGGACGGCAGGAAGCTCAGGGCGCTGTCCTCGCTGATGGCGCGGCGGCTCCACACGTCCCCGAGCTCCTTTGCCACCTCGTGCCTCCCGTACGCACTGCTCTGCATGAAGAACGGGAGCCTCGGCCGGGGCCAAGACGAAGCCTTCGACGGCATCCTGGAAAAGGAGATCGAGAGCCTCCGATGAGCTGGCGCAAGATCCGGATGAAGTTTCCCGGGACGTGCACCGTCTGCAACGGGAGCATACCTGCAAACGAGGTCGGCCTGTGGGCCAAGGGGCTGGGGGTGAAGCACGAGGGGTGTGCCGAGGCCAAGGAGCTCAGGTGCGCCGTGTGCGGCAAGCCGGCCGGGTGCCCGCAGTGCGAGTTCCGTGACGGCTGCGACCTCGAAAGCGTGTCCCCGCTCTGCATCTGCAGGGGGTGCGCCGACGGGGGGAACGCGATCCGGGAATACCAAAAGTCCGCAAAAAGAAAGTTCCCGCTGCTCGGCGCCGGGTAGCCGCCCGCCAAACTAAATTAATATATGAAGCGATTATGTCCTAATACCGGGCATGCATTCCGATAAGCTTGAGGAATATTCCACGAAGATCAGGACCGCCATGCAGGGGGGCGGCCAGGACAGGATCAAGGCGCAGCACAGCAAGGGCAAGCTGACTGCCCGCGAGCGCATAGGGTTGCTGCTTGACGAGGGCAGCTTTACCGAGATCGATCCACTGGCTACCCACCATTACCACCACTACGACATGCAGAAAAAGAAGTTCTTCGGCGACGGCGTGGTGGGGGGCTACGGCACTGTGGGCGGCAGGCAGATCTTCGTCTTTGCGTACGACTTTACGGTGCTGGGGGGCACGCTCAGCCAGATGGGGGCCAGGAAGATCACCAAGATCATGGATCACGCGGTGAGGACGGGGTGCCCCGTAGTCGGGATCATGGACTCCGGGGGCGCGCGCATCCAGGAGGGCATAATGAGCCTCGACGGCTTTGCGGACATCTTCTACCACAACCAGCTGGCCTCGGGCGTGGTGCCGCAGATCACCGCCAGCATAGGCCCGTCCGCCGGGGGCTCGGTCTATTCCCCGGCGATGACCGACTTTGTGATAATGGTGGAGAAGGCCGGGACGATGTTCGTCACCGGCCCCGACGTGGTCAAGACCGTCCTGGGGGAGGAGATCTCCTTTGACGACCTGGGCGGCGCGGTGACCCACGGGACCAAGAGCGGGGTGGCCCACTTTGTGGCGCAGAACGAGTACGAGTGCATGGACTGCATCAGGAGGCTGGTCTCGTTCATCCCGCAGAACAACTCCGAGGCCCCGCCCGCGGTAAAGACCGGAGACGATCCGAACCGGCTGGATCACAACCTGATCAACGTCCTCCCGGACAACCCCCTGCAGCCGTACGACATGAAGGAGATCATAGGCTCCGTCGTGGACGACGGGGACTTTTTCGAGGTCCACGAGCTGTTCGCGCCCAACGTGATCGTGGGCTACGCGCGGCTCAACGGCAGGGCCGTCGGGATCGTGGCCAACCAGCCGTTGCACCTTGCAGGCGCGCTGGACATCGACTCGTCGAACAAGGCAGCGCGCTTCATCCGGTTCTGCGACTCCTTCAACATACCCATAGTCACGCTGGTGGACACCCCCGGGTACATGCCGGGCTCGAACCAGGAGCACAACGGCATCATCCGGCACGGGAGCAAGCTGCTGTTCGCGTACTGCGAGGCCACCGTCCCGAAGGTCACCCTGGTGATCGGCAAGGCGTACGGGGGCGCGTACATCGCAATGGGTAGCAAGAACCTGCGCACCGACGTCAACTACGCCTGGCCGACAGCGAGGTGCGCGGTGCTCGGGGCCGAGGCGGCCATCAAGATAATGTACAGGAAGGAGCTCGCCGCGCCCGACAGCGAGGACACCAAGAAACGGCTCATAGAGGAGTTCACCGAAGAGTTCGACAACCCCTACGTCGCGGCGTCGCACGGGACGGTGGACAACGTAATAGACCCCGCGGAGACCAGGCCGATGCTCATCAAGGCGCTAGAGATGCTGTCCAGCAAGCGGGAGAAGCAGCTTCCGAGGAAGCACGGGAACATCAACTTGTGATCGGCATGATTGAGAAGGTTCTTATCGCAAACAGGGGGGAGATCGCCCTACGGGTGATCCGCACGTGCAAGGCGCTGGGCATAAAGACGGTTGCGGTATACTCCGACGAGGACTACGGCTCCCTGCACGTGAAGCAGGCCACCGAGGCGTACCACATCGGCGAGGCGGCGCCGGCAAAGTCGTACCTCAACCAGCAGAAGATCCTAGAGGTGATGCTGTCGTCGGGCTCGGACGCCGTCCACCCGGGCTACGGCTTCCTGTCGGAGAACGACGAGTTCGCTGCCCTGTGCGAGAGGAACAAGATCAACTTCATCGGGCCGTCCTCGGCGTCGATGAACCTCTGCGGCGACAAGATGGAGTGCAAGGCGGCGATGCTCAAGGCCGACGTGCCGACCGTCCCGGGAAGCCCGGGCCTAGTAGGGGACGCCGCCGAGGCAGAGAGGACAGCAAACGAGATAGGGTACCCGGTGCTGCTAAAGTCCGTCTACGGCGGCGGGGGCCGCGGGATACGGCTCGTCAACACCGACGAGGAGCTGCGCGCGGCGTACGAGTCCGTGACGGGCGAGTCGATAGCCGCCGTGGGCAAGTCCGCGATAATCGTGGAGAAGTTCCTCGAAAAGACGCGGCACATAGAGTACCAGATGGCAAGGGACAAGCACGGCAATGCCGTCCACCTCTTCGAGAGGGAGTGCTCCATCCAGCGGCGGAACCAGAAGCTCATCGAGCAGACGCCCTCGCCCGTGGTGGACCAGGAAACGCGGGACAGGATCGGAGAGCTGGTGGTGCGGGCGTCCGAGGCCGTCGACTATGTGAACCTGGGGACCGCGGAGTTCCTGCGCTCCGACGACGGGGAGTTCTACTTCATAGAGATCAACGCGAGGCTCCAGGTGGAGCACCCGATCACGGAGATGGTCTCCGGGCTGGACCTGGTGAAGCTGCAGATCGACATTGCAAACGGCGAGCCCCTGCCCTTCAAGCAGGAGGATCTCAAGATGAACGGATACGCCATAGAGTGCAGGATCAACGCGGAGGACACATTCCTCGACTTCGCGCCGTCCACGGGGCCCGTCCCCGAGGTCACCGTCCCGGCAGGGCCCGGCGTGAGGTGCGATACCTACCTCTATCCCGGGTGCACCGTGTCCCCGTTCTACGATTCGCTCATGGCGAAGCTGTGCACGTGGGGGCAGACGTTCGACGAGTCCCGGACGAGGATGCTGACCGCCCTGGGCGACTTTTACATCCAGGGCGTCGAGACGTCGATCCCGCTGTACAAGACGATCTTGGAGAGCGAGGAGTACAGGGAGGGCCGGCTGTCCACCGACTTCCTGAAGCGCCACGGGATGATCGAGAGGCTGGAGGGAGACCTCCGGGAGGAGAAGAAGGGGAAGGGACTGGCCGCCGCCGCGGCGGCCATCATGCACTCGGAGTACCTCAAGAGCCGCGTGCGTGGATCTCAAGACGCCTCCGAATGGAGAGACAGGCTGGGTTGATGGGCAGTGGACTATAGGATACAGGACGTGGAGGACGCCTTCGAGGGCCGGATAACCGGGAGGCCCGGCGGCGGCGAGTACGTGATCACGATCAACGGGGACGAGCACGCGCTGCGGATCATCGGGATGGACTCCCGCGGGATGGAGTTCGTCCTGGATCGGGAGTACCACATGGCAAGGTACCTCAAGCACTCCACCAACGAGATGTCCATGGTGGTCGACAACGTCCCGATCACGGTGAACATGCACGGCCACTTTGACGACATAGTATACAAGAACTCCGGCGGCGGGGGCCCGGCCAGCGAGCACCTGGCCCTGAAGAGCCAGATACCCGGCAAGGTGGTGTCCGTCGCGGTGTCCGAGGGGGACTCCGTCAGGAAGGGGGACGTGGTGTGCACGCTGGAGTCCATGAAGATGCAGGTCGCGGTAAAGTCGCACAAGGACGGGTCGGTCAAGTCCGTCAAGATCAAGGAAGGCGTGAGCATCGCCAAGGGCGACGTCGTCGCGGAGATCGAGTGAGGCCGGGGCCCGCTACCCCTTCAGGAACTCCCTGATCTCCCCGTAGTCGGGCTCCTTGAGGGGATCCTCGGACACCCACTTGTAGCCTACGGTGCCGTCCTCCATGACCACGAACACGGAACGCTTCGCGGCGTTGTATCCCTTGATGTGGAGCAGGTCCGGCATCAGGACGCCGTAGTCGCGGATCGTCTTGCTGGAATAGTCCGAGAGCAGGGGGAAATTGTAGCGGTTCTTCTCCGCGAACGCCTTGTTGGCGAACGGGCCGTCGTTGCTTATGGCCACCACCTGCGCGCCGAGGCCCGAGATCTCGTCCCACGAGTCCCTGAACGCGCACAGCTCGTTCTCGCAGACCGGGGAACTCGCGGCGACGATGAACGAGAGGACGACCTTCTTGCCCCCGAACTCGTCCAGGGTCCGCATCTTCAGCTCCGTGTCCGGCAGCTCAAATCCTGGGGCGGAATCCCCGACTTCAGGTCCCATGCACCCCGTGGGGGCACGTCCTATTAGAACCTTCCAGGCAACGGATCCCGGGAAACCGCACCCGAAAAATGTGCATACCTTTTTATACAAAAACTTGGGTTCAAAGCTAAATTGGTCGGGGAATTGGCGGGCAATTACAGTACCGTGGTGTTGATGTTCGGCTTTGCCGTGGCCGCCATGGCACCCGCCCTCGTGATCTCCAGGATGATATCCCCCAGAAGGAAGAGCAACCCAGTCAAGTTCCTGCCCATGGAGTGCGGCCAGGTGCCCTCTGGCAAGGGCAGGACCCACTTCATGATGCAGTACTATGCCTACATCCTGATGTTCGTGGTCTTCGACGTCGTGGCGATCTTCCTTTACGCGTGGGGGAGCAGCCTGCTGGACCTCCCAAGGTCGGCGACCCTGCCGATACTCGGGTTCTTGGCGATCATGTTCGGGGCGATGGCGTTCGCAATATACCAATCGGGAAGACGGAACATATGGTAGTTATTTATATACTTCAGACCTACGGAGGTCGGGGATAGAGTTGCTCAAGGATCTGGTCACGCCGCAGAACGCAAACGTGTTCGTGGGGAAGCTGGGTGACATCCTGGAAAGGGCGATCGACAAGCCGCTGGGCTATGCCATCAACTGGGGCAGGATATGGTCGCTCTGGCCGGTACACATAGAGACGGCGTGTTGCAGCGTGGAGTTCGGCGCCGCGTCCGGCCCGAGGTATGATGTCGAGAGGTTCGGGATCATAGAGGCGTTCGGCTCGCTCCGGCAGTGCGATCTCATCGTCGTCCAGGGGACCATAACCAGGAAGATGGCACCGCGCCTCCGCCTGGTCTACGATCAGATGCCGGAGCCAAAGTACGTCATCGCGATGGGGGCCTGCGCGATCACCGGGGGCCTGTACTTTGATTCCTACAACGTCCTTCCCGGGATCGACGGGGTCTTGCCGGTGGACGTCTACGTTCCGGGCTGCCCGCCCAGGCCCGAGACCCTGATCCAGGGGTGCATGTTGCTACAGGAAAAGATCAAGAGGATGAAGGCCAGGAAGTTGGTATGATGAGCGGCCCGGATCCTGAAAAAGTCGAAGAAAAGCCCGAGACCCCGCCCGAAGCCAAGCCCGAAGCCAAGCCCGAAGCCAAGCCCGAAGCCAAGCCCGAAGCCAAGCCCGAAGCCAAGCCCGAAGCCAAGCCCGAAGCCAAGCCGGCACCCAAGCCCGCGCCCAAAAAACCTGCGGGCAAACCGGAGGCAAAAGAACCGGAACTTCCGGCGTTTGAAAAGGAACTTGCGGACAAGATCGTCGGAAAGTTCGGCGAAAAGACCAAGATCGCCTTCGTCAAGCCAGACAGGATCAGGATCGACGTGGGGAGGGAGGACGTCCACGACGTCGCCGAGTTCGTGAGGGACGAGATGAACTTCGACCATGCCGAGTCGGTCTCGGGGGTGGACTTTCCCGACGAGAAGGAGATCGAGGTGGTCTACCACCTGGGATCATACAGCGATCCGTCCCTGGCTAGGCAGGTGCTGACCCTGGCCACCAGGGCCCAGAGGGAGGACAACCCGCTGCCTGGCAGCGACGCCACCACGCTCCCGAGCCTCAGGGACGTGTTTTACAGCGTCGAGTTCCACGAAAGGGAGGTCTTTGAGATGCTGGGGGTCTACTTTGACGGCCACCCGGACAACAGGAGGCTGCTTCTGCCGGAGGACTGGGCGGATCTGCCGCCGCTGCGGAAGGACTTTGCGATCAAGGGAAGATAAACAATGACAGCAGAACTGCCCCCGGGACTCGCATTACAGAAAGTGGACGAGAGGATCATGACCCTCAACGTCGGGCCGCAGCACCCGGGGTCGGGGCACATGAGGATAATAGTGCAGATCGACGGCGACTACATCGTAGCCTGCGATCCAGATCCGGGCTACGTGCACCGCGGGGAGGAGAAGATGGCCGAGTACAGGAACTACGTCACGAACATCCCCCACCTGGAGAGGCCCGTGATCCACGACTCCTGCAACATCCTGTACCCGTACGTACTGGGGGCGGAGGATCTCCTCGGGGTAGAGGTCCCGGAGCGCGCAAAGTACATCCGCGTCATCGCCTCCGAGCTGAACAGGTGCATCTACACGATGTACTGGCTCGCGATCTACGGCATATTCCTGGGCCATTCCACCATGTTCATGTGGCCCGCCGGCGACAGGGAACTGCTGATCGACCTGATGGAGAAGATGTCGGGCGCGAGGGTCACTCACGCCTACTTCGTGCCGGGCGGCGTCCGGAACGACCTGCCCCCGAACTTTGAGGACGCCTGCCTGAGGCAGGTGGCCTATTTCGAGAAGAGGATCAAGGAGTACGCCGCGGTGTTCTACGACAACCCGATCCTGATATCCAGGACAGCCGACACCGGGGTCCTGTCACGGGACGACGCGATCCGCCTCGGCACCACCGGATCCGTCCTGCGCGCCAGCGGGGTGGACTATGACGTGAGGAAGAAGGAGCCGTATGACGTCTACGACGAGCTGGACTTCCAAACCAACGTGCTCAAGTCAGGCGACTCTTACGCCAGGTCCAAGATACCGTGGCTCGACATGCTCGAGAGCTGCCGGATCGTCAGGAACGCGCTGCAGAAGATGCCCAAGTCCGGCTCGGTCAGGGTGAAGCTCAAGCCCAACCCCCGCGGCGCGCTGGACTCCGTCTACAGGCGGGTGGAGTCGGGGCGCGGCGCGCTGGGGTGCTACATCGTGTCGGACAAGAAGCCGGAGCCCTACAGGGTGAAGCTCAGCGTGGGATCGTTCAGGAACCTGATCGCGCTCCCGTACCTGCTCAAGGGCGAAAAGCTCGGCAACATGCCGTCGGTATACTGGAGCCTGAACTACTGGCCGGTGGAGGCAGACAGGTAATGTCGATCATCGCGCCGAAATTCAGGCTGAGCGAGTTCCTTAAGGTAATCCTGGACAACGTGTTCTGGACCGTGCTGCTGCTCTCGCTGGTAGGCATCCCAGCCGTCCAGGTCGTCCTGTTCTACATCGAGATGCCCGTGATCGACGGGGAGCTCCTCACGCCGTTCCTTGCGCTGACTTGGCTCGCGGACCCGTCAAGGACGCTCCCGATCCTAAAGGCGTTCATGGCGACCGACCTGTTCAGGATCGCCGCGTTCCCGGGGCTCGGCTTCGCGGCGCTGCTGGCGGCGGGGACGATATTCGTGGAGAGGAAGATGCTCGCGAAGCTGCAGCTGAGGGTGGGCCCGTTCTACTGCGGGAAGATCGAGGGCATCCTGCAGCTCATGGGGGACGGCCTCAAGCTGATCTCAAAGGAGATAATAATCCCAGCCAAGGCCGACAAGCCGCTGTTCTGGGCCGCCCCGCTCCTATTCGTGGGGACGGCCGCCGCGTTCGTCGCGCTGATCCCGGTGTCCCCCGGCTGGGTCGTCGCCGACGTCGACGTGGGCCTGCTAGCCGTGTTCGCGGTGGTGGGGTTCTTCCCGATAATCACCATACTCTCGGCGTGGTCTGCAAACAGCAAGTTCCCGTTCATCGGGGGGATCAGGGCGCTGTACCAGATGGTGTCCTTTGAGATCCCGCTGATCCTGTCGCTGCTGGGCGTGGTGATAATCACGGGGACGCTCAACCTGTCCGAGATCGCCGCGAGCCAGTCGGCATTCCCGTGGATAATCTTCCTGCCGGTGGGGGCGATCGTGTTCTTCATCACCATGCTCGCGGAGCTGGAGAGGATCCCGTTTGACCTGCCCGAGGCCGAAAGCGAGATCGTCGCCGGCTGGCTGACGGAGTTCTCCGGCATGATGTACGGCCTCGTCCAGCTGGGGACCTACCTGAAGCTGTACGCGTTCGCGGCCCTGTTCGTGGTGGTGTTCCTCGGCGGCTGGAACGGACCGATGATATGGCCCCCGTTCCCCGAGGAGATCATCACCGAGGGAATAGAGCTGGGCCCGGTGACCGCCAAGTTCCCGGGGCTGCCAGTGTTCTCGCAGGAGATGCTCAACGGGACCATGTGGTTCGTGCTCAAGACGGTTGGGGTGATCTTCTTCATCCTGCTCCCGAGGGGCGTCTTTCCCAGGATCCGCGTCGACATGCTCCTGAGCCTCGGCTGGACCAAGCTGATCGGGCTCGCGTTTGTTAACATGTTTATAGCGTTGGGTTTGATTTACGCCGGAGTCTTGGGACCAGGAGGGATGTTGTGATGGGAACGGCAAGCGGCATAATAAGGGCGCTCAACTCGGGCATAAAGCACCTGGCCGTGAAGCGGTTCACGCTGCGCTACCCGGAGGAGAAGCTCAAGTTCGTGGGCGACGGCTACCAGTTCGACCCGTCCACGGGCGTGGGGATCGCCGGCTACAAGGGGAGGCACATGCTGTTCCACGACCACTGCACGGGGTGCCAGCTCTGCTCGATCGCCTGCGAGGGCGTGGCCGAGGCGATCGCGATGGTCAAGGTCCCCGAGGAGCGGTCGCAGAACAAGAAGTCCATCATGCCGCAGATCGACTACGGCAAGTGCGTCTTCTGCGGGCTGTGCGTCGACGCCTGCCCGTTCTACGCGCTGTACATGACGAACGACTACGAGCTGTCGTCTTTCTCGAAAGAGGGCCTGATCTACACCCCTGCCCAGCTGCAGGTGAAGCCGTACGTCTCGCAGGATTCCGAGATCCAGATCACTGACAGGGGTGCGACGCATGGCTGACGCCGCGTTCCTCGCGCTGTCCGTGATCACGGTCGGCTCCGCCATCGCGGCGCTGGAACTGCGCTCGCTGATCTACGGCTCGATCGCGCTGATGGGCACGCTGGGGGGAGTCGCGGGGTTCTTTCTGCTGCTGGACTCGCCGTTCGTGGCGATGTTCCAGATCGCCGTCTACGTCGGCTCGATAGCGGTACTGATCCTGTTCACGGTCATGCTGGTCAGGCGGGAGCTCATCTTCACGAAGATCGAGGACAGGAGGAGGAAGTTCGCGGGCGTCGCGCTGATGCTCGTCTTCATGGTCGCGCTCGGCGCGGTGATCATGGATTCCGGGATCAAGTCGGTCACGACCGACGAGCCCGCCGTGGACTTTAGGGACATCGGGGCAGACTTTCTGACGTACTACTGGCCGGCGCTGATTCTGATGGGGCTGATACTGGCGGGCTCGGTGATCGGGGCGCTGGTTCTGGCAAGAAGGGAGGACATTGGCAATGAGCAACGAGCTAATTGACTTCACCCTGGTGTCCGTGGCCCTGCTGGGGATCGGGATATACGGCCTCTCGGTGAAGCGGAACGCCATAAGGATGCTGTTCGCAGTGGAGATCATGATCAACGCGGCCAACCTCAACATGGTCGCGTTCGGGCGGTTCCTGCCCCACAGCGGAGGGCAGACCCTCGCGCTGTTCTCCATCGCCATCGCGGCAGCCGAGGTCGCCGTCGGGCTGTCGCTGATCATAGTGGCGTACCGCATGTACCGCAACATCGACATTGCAGACTTTAGGAGCTTGAAGGGCTGATGGAATACGCGCTACTGCAGGCAGTCTTCCTGCCGTTACTGCTGTCCCCGGTCGCCTACGTGATCGGGCGCAGGTCGGGCCCCACCCCCGCGATGTGGTTCACATTCGCGGTCCTGCTGTATTCCACCGTGCTGGTGATCACGGCCGCCCTGGAAGGCACCTACGAGGAGCACTACCCGTGGACCGCCTCGTTCGGCGAGTTCGGCCTCCTGCTTGACGGCCTGGCGTCGCCGTTCGCGATAATGATCTACGTCCTGTGCACCGTCCTGGCGCTCTACTCCAAGCCGTACATGATCCACAAGTTCCACGAGCAGTACGAGGAGGAGCGGGCGCAGTTGGTGGGGGCCGCCGGCCAGGCGTCCGTCGTGGAACCGCCGTCCCTCTCGAGCTACGTCAACGCCAAGTCCGGCCTGTACTTTGCGCTGTACCTGGTCTTCGCGATGGGGATGCTCGGCACCGTCCTGGCGACCAACCTGATAGAGTTCTACGTCTTCTTTGAGATCATGCTGATCCCTGGCTTCTTCCTCGTGGCCCTCTGGGGCGACGGCCCCAGGAGGAAGATCGGCCTCATGTTCCTGTTCTGGACGCACGCCGGCGCGGTGGTCCTGCTCCTGGGGTTCCTGATGATCGGGCTCACGATCGGGAGCTTCGACTTTGCGGACATCCGGGAGGCCGACATCCCGCAGGACATCGTGATGGCGTCGGCCGTCGCGATAGCGATCGGCCTCGGGGTCAAGCTGGCGGTGTTCATGTTCCACATATGGCTCCCGTACGTCCACGGCTCGGCGCCTACCCCGATCAGCGCGCTGCTGTCCCCGGCCATGATCGGGATCGGCGCGTACGGGATATTCAGGCTGATCGTGGAGTTCCTGCCCGCTACGTTTGCCGAGCTCTCGATCTGGTTCCACATCTGGGGCCTGGTCACCATGATCTACGGTGGCGCGATGGCCCTGATGCAGGACGACATAAAGCGGCTGCTCGCGTACTCCAGCATCAGCCAGATGGGCTACATCCTGTTCGGGATCGGCTCGATGTCCGTCCTCGGGATGGCCGGGGCCGAGATGATGTACGTCACGCACGCCCTCGGAAAGGGCCTGCTCTTCATGACTGCGGGGATCCTCATAGTGAAGGTGGGCACGCGCAGCATCTCCAAGCTGGGCGGCCTGGCCGGGAAGATGCCCATAACCGCCGTCTGCGCGGTCATCGGCGCGCTGACCATCATGGGAATCCCGCCGACCAGTGGCTTCATGGGCGAGTGGATACTGTTCTACGGCGCGCTGGAGACGGCGATCGACGAGGGCTCCACGGTGAGGGCGGTCACGTTCGCCCTGGGCCTGGTAGCTACCGCCCTGACGATGTCGTACATCCTGTGGATGCTCAAGCGCGTGTTCTTCGGGAAGACGCCCGAGAACCTAGAGAACGTGAGGGAGGGGAGCTGGTACATGACCGCCCCCATGATGGTGCTTGCGGGGTTCACGATCGTAGTGGGCATATACCCGGACATATTCTTGCAGGGGATCATCCCGTACATGAACGGGGTGCTGGGGGCCTAGGGCATGGCGACGGAGACGCTAGGCATGCCGTTTGAGGCCGGCGCCGCGAGCGCCTGGCTGGTCTGGATCCTCCCGTTCGCGGCCGCCCTGATAATGCCGGCGGTCGGCAGGCTCTCGAGGAATGCCACGGGCTACGTGGCCGTCGGGTTCGCGCTCATGAGCGCCCTGTCGGCGGCGTCGCTGATGCCTATGGCGCTCGAGGCCCACGAGATACACCACCAGGTGGCCTGGATCGAGTCCATCGGCCTCAAGGGGGGCGTCCTGGCAGACCCGCTCTCGGTCATCATGGCAAACGTGGTGGCCTGGATCTCCTTCCTGATAATGATCTACAGCACCGGCTACATGAGGGGCGACAGGGACATCACGAGGTTCTGGTTCTGGATGATGTTCTTCATCGGCTCGATGCAGCTCATCGTGCTGTCCGACAACCTGCTCCAGGTGTTCTTCGGCTGGGAGGGGGTCGGGCTGGCTTCCTACGCGCTGATCAGCTTCTGGTACCGCGACAAGAAGAAGGACCACGTAGGGCAGGAGGGCAGGACCGTCCTGGGGCTGCTGGACTACTACTCCCCGACGCACGCCGGCATGAAGGCGTTCATCATGACCAAGGTGGGCGACGTGATGATGATCGCGGGGATGCTGCTGATCTTCCTGTTCGCCGGGACCTTCGGGTTCAGGGAACTGATGGGCGACACCGGATGGGCCACCGCAATGTCGGCGCAGGGCCTCCTCGTCCCGGCGTTCGTGCTGCTGTTCGGCGGCGCGGTGGGCAAGTCCGCCCAGTTCCCGCTAAACGAGTGGCTGCTCGAGGCGATGACAGGCCCCACGGCGGTATCGGCGCTGATACATGCGGCCACGATGGTCAAGGCCGGGGTCTTCCTCGTGGCGAGGATCGGCCCGCTCATGTTCGCGCTCGGCGCGGCGGGGATACTGGCCGACCAGTTCTTCGAGATAGTCGCGTGGGTTGGGGCGGTCACCGCCCTGCTGCTGGCCACCCAGGGCATGGTGAACCCGGAGATCAAGAAGGTGCTAGCGTACTCCACCGGCTCGCAGATCGGCTACATGATGATGGCTCTAGGGGTCGCCGGCCTGTCCACGCAGTACGTGGACGGGTACACGGCCGGGTTCTTCCACCTGATATCCCACGCCATGTTCAAGGCGTCCCTCTTCATGGCCGCCGGCTCGCTGCTGCACGTGGTGGGCTCCAGGTTCATGACCGACATGGGCGGGCTGCGCAGGCACATGCGGAAGACGTACGCGTTCATGTGGGCCGCCGGTCTCGGGCTGATGGGGGCCCCGTTCATCACGACCGGTTTTTGGAGCAAGGACGCGATCTTCGCTTCCGTCTTCGAGTCGGGAAGCGAGTGGGCCATGCCGCTCTACGCGATCGCGGTGCTGACCGCCGTGATCACGGCGTTTTACACCACCAGGATGATCGGCATGGTGTTCTTCGGGAAGAAGAGCAGGCACGTTGAGAAGATGGAGGAGGCAGGGCGCCACATACACGAGGCCCCTCTCTCGATGTGGGCCCCGTACGGGATCCTGGCGGCCCTGACGATCGGGATCGGGCTGGTCGGGCTGTCGGCCGAGGAGGGGATCCACCACCTGTTCGCCGAGTACCTCGACCACTCGTTTGGCATCCACGCCGCGCACTACGAGCCCGGGGAGTCCGTCCTGCCGGAGTTCCTGCAGGGGCTCAACCCAGTGGCGCTGGGATCCTCGCTTGCCGCGTTTGCCATAGGCATCGGGCTGGGCTACGTCTTCTACATAGCCCGGTGGGTCGACCCCGTCAGGTTCGTGGGATCCAACGTGTTCTTTTACGCTATCCACAAGGTGATCCTTAACAGGTGGTACCTCAACGCGATAATCTACTGGTGCTTCGTGGTGGCCCCGCTGTGGCTTGCCCGGGGGGTGTTCCGATACTTTGAGAGGACCGCCATCGACTACGGGATGAACGACGGGTTCCAGAAGGCCGTCGGCTGGAGCGCCAGGGTGGTGCAGGGGACCCAGACGGGCGTCGCACAGTCGTACCTGTTCGTATTTGGAGCTGGACTGCTATTCGTGGTCCTGATTTTGCTGGTATAGGTGATATGGTATGCTCGACGTAAGTTCCACGCCTCTGGTCATGGTAGCGATCCTGGGAACCGTGGGGATACTGCTGCCGGTGATCAGCATCGCCAGGGGGGAGAGGGGCTCCAACTCGTTCTACGCGGCCATCGCCTTCGCGGCGCTGTTCGCGTCGATCGGCTACGTCTGCTACGTGCTGGCCACCGAGCACATAGTGCCGTCGGCGCTGTTCTCGGAGGAGGTGCTCGTGGACGACGCGTTCGGCGGGTTCTTCGCCATAGCGATGCTCATCGTGGCGATCTTCACCACCGTCGGGTCGTTCAACTACATGAGGAAGCAGAACTCCCCGGCCGTGTACTACTCGCTGATCCTCCTCTCGACCATAGGCATGGTCCTCGTCGCCTATTCCACCGACCTGGTGATGCTGTTCGTGGCGTGGGAGCTGATGAGCATCCCGACGTACATCCTCGCGGGGTTCATGAAGAAGAACCCGAGCTCCAACGAGGCCGCGCTGAAGTACTTCCTGTTCGGCGCCATGTCGTCTGCCATAATCATCTACGGGATATCGATATCGTACGGCCTGACCGGCTCCACCAACATAGGGGCGGTCATCCAGGGGTACGCGTCGCTGGACCCGTCGCTCCTCCCGCTGGCGCTGCTCTCAGTCGGGATGTTCATCGCGGGCTTCGGGTTCAAGATGGGGCTCGTCCCGTTCCACATGTGGCTGCCCGACACGTACGAGGGGGCGCCGGCGCCCATCACCACGCTGCTGGCGGCCGGGACCAAGAAGGCAGGGTTCGCCGCGGCGATCAGGATAATCGTCCTGGGGATGGTCGCGCTCAACCTGGACTGGACCCTGGCGCTCGGCGTCATCGCCATCATGACCATGACGATCGGCAACGTGGCGGCCATCATGCAGAAGAACCTCTCCAGGATGCTGGCGTACTCAAGCATAGGGCACGCGGGATACATCCTGATCGGGCTCGCGATAGCCCCGTTCTCGTCGATGGGGATACAGGGCTCCATGTACCACGTGCTCAACCACGCGGTGATGAAGGGCGCGGCGTTCGTGGCCATCGGCGGGCTGGTGACCACGCTGGCGGTGACCAACCTGGACAAGCTGAAGGGGCTGGGGAGGAGGATGCCCATCACGTCGCTGGGGCTGGTGGTCTCGCTGCTGGCGCTGGCCGGCGTCCCGCCGCTCAACGGGTTCTGGAGCAAGCTGATGCTGTTCGGGGGCGCCCTTGACGCCACGGGCGCCGTCTGGTGGGCCCCGTGGCTCGCCATAGCGGGGGTCCTGAACAGCGCGCTGTCGCTCGCGTACTACGGCTGGATCATGAGGAGGATGTACTTTGAGGGCGAGACCGAAAAGCGCGTCTCGGAGCCCAGGTCGGTGATCGCCATAATGGTGTTCTCCATAATATTCATGGTCGGGCTGGGGGTCTACCCGGACCCGGTCATACAGTTCGTGGAGTTCGCCTCCCCCGTGATCGGGATGGGCATCACGCCTTAAACGACGCGAACTTTACCAGGTTTTCCAGGCTGATCTTCGGGCCGTCGCAGGCGATCTTCCTGAGGCTAGCCCGAGCCCTGTCGGAGTACTCCTTCAGCAGCTCCTCCATCCTGTCGAACACGTCCCTGGGATCGGAACTCTTCTTGATCAGCAGGTTGAACAGCTTGTCCTCGTTCTTCCAGTCGAGCAGGTCGTCCCTGATCTGGTACGCGATCCCGATGTTCCTCCCGTACTCGGTGAGCGCCTCGATCTGCTCCTCCGTCCCGTTCCCTATGATCGCGCCGGTCCTGGCGGCAACCTCGAAGGCGGTGGCGGTCTTGTACTCTATCACCTTGAGGTAGTCCCCGAAGGTGACGTCCTCGCTGGTGTCCAGCCTGCTCTCGATCATCTCCCCCTCGCTCATCAGCATCGCGGTGGTCGCCAGGTCCTTGGTGATCCTGGGGTTGTCCAGCCTCGAGCATATCGCCAGGATCAGGCCCAGCACAAAGTCCCCGGTCAGGACGCTGGTGTTGTAGCCGTACTTGATGTGGAAGGGCTCCTTCTGCCTCCTCACGGTCTCGTTGTCTATGATGTCGTCGTGGATGATCGACTCCATGTGGAGGAACTCCACGGCGCAGGCCGCAGCCAGGGTGTTCTCGTCGACCCTGCCGACGCTCTCGGCGGCCAGGACCAGGATAACCGGCCGGATCCTCTTGCCGCCGTCAAGGGAGTACTTGAGCGGCTCGATGAACTCGGACTCGGAGTACAGCGACAGCTCCTTGTCCAGCGCCCGGTTTATCTCCTCGATGTACTTCCCATAGGTCTCAATCAAGGGGTTGATCTCGATGTTTTTCCTGTCCAAGACTGCCTAACAACAAAAGCTCTCCCATTACTAATTAAATCTTGGTACGTTGCGGGATCCCTGCGTTGGCACCATCGGCCGTAACCGCCACCGGCCCGGCCGCGTGGATCCCCGCACGAAGAGATAAATACGCGCGCCGGCCCACCTTCCGGTGCACATGACGCGGGACGGCCTGGCATCTGAGCGGTGGGACGCGGAGTACCGGTCAGGCAGGTACGTCGGGGAGGGGCCGGTGGCGTTCGTCAGGGAGATAGCGGCCGCGCTTGACGGGCCGCGCCGCCGCGGCCGTGGGCTGTACGTAGGGTGCGGCAACGGCAGGAACTACGTCCCGCTGGCGCGCTCCGGCCTGGACCTGACCGCGATAGACGCGTCGGCGGAGGCCATCGCGCGGCTCTCCGCCCGGGAGCCGTCGCTTTCGGAAGGCCTCCTGTGCACCAGCCTGGGCGACTTTGAGCCAGGGCGGGCCTTCGACTACGTCATAGCCATCCAGGTGTTCCAGCACGGCACTGCGGCCGGGGTGTATGGGCACTTTGAGCGGGCCTCGGCCCTGCTGAGGCCAGGCGGGCTCCTGTTCCTCAGGGTGAACTCCCGCTCCACCGACGTCTGGCACCGGCACGATGTGGTCGAGGAGGACGCGCTTGGCGGGTTCACCGTCCGCTACGGAGAGGGCCCGAAAAAAGGACTCTGCATACATTTTTTCTCCCGGGAGGGGCTGGAGGAACGCCTCCGGCGCGCGGGCCTGGCGCCCGTGTCGGGCCCGAGGGAGGTCACCGAGCCCCGCGCCCCCCCTAGATCCGGCTCGTGGTCCCAGTGGGAGGTCGTCGCGGAGAAACGCGGCCCGTGATCCGCCGCGGCCGGCTACTGGTGGTGCTCCTGTCGGGATTTGAACCCGAGATCACTGCCTTGAAAGGGCAGTATGCTTGACCGGTCTACACCACAGGAGCCTGCTTGAACGATTCGCCTTGACCATAAAATCTTTTTGAACCGCAAAGATTTTTTTAACGGTCGCGTCAAACAATAACATGAGCAAACTAGTACAAAAGATAGACGAAATGATTGAGCAGCGCAGCCTGCTCGGGCACCCGTTTTACGAGATGTGGTCCGACGGGAAGCTCGCGCAGGGGGCCCTGGCCGGGTACTCGAAGGAATACTTTCAGCTGGTAAAGGCCGTCCCGTCGTTCATGAGCCCGATCATCGACAAGGCCCCGGGCGACGTCGTCGGCGAACTCGTCGAAAACCAGCGGGAGGAGTACGATCACATCGGATCCTGGGTGAAGTTCGCAGGTGAGCTGGGCGTGTCCGAGCAGGAACTGACAGAGTATCACGGGCTGGAGAAGACCAACCAGGCGGTATCTGCCCTGTCCGGGCTGATGGACACGTTCGAGGGCGGCGCGTGCGCGATGTACGCGTTTGAGAAGGAGATCCCGAAGGTCAGCCAGACAAAGCTCGACGGCCTGGCGGGGTTTTACGGCATCACGAGCGATGACGCTACCAGGTACTTCAGGCTCCACACCGAGGCGGACATCAGGCACGCGGCATCCTGGAGGAACATACTCGAGCGGTGCCCGGACGACTCGGACAACCTGATCCGGGTGGCAGGCGAGTCCATCGGCGCGCAGCACGCGCTGCTTGACGGTTGCTACGAGGCATACTGCTAGCCCCGGCAGCGCCCCGCGGGCAAAAGCCCCGGGAATCCGCGCGACGGGACGGCCCGCAGCCCGCGTGGGGACGCGCGGCAGCCGGCCTCGTAACATTTTATACCGAAGAAAAAACCCATCTGCTAGGGCCCGTAACTCAGCTTGGTAGAGTAACCGGCTCATAACCGGTGAGCCAAGGGATCGAAGCCCTTCGGGCCCATACCGTTTTCTTTATTTATTTGGTCCCGTGTTTTTACACCGCATGTGGCCAATCATGACTGCGGCTTGGAAAAGCCGGAGCGCCTCCGCCGTTTGACAGCCTCGTGGCCGGGATAAGGGACGGCGCCACCGCCACCTGGCAAACACACAGGGGGCAGATGGACGCGTCCCCCAATCCCGAGCACGGGCGGGATCCCCCGTAGCAGGAGAGGCGGCTGCTGCCAGAAGGAGATTTTGCCGCGGCCGCCAATGATTTCGCGGGCCTGGCGAAGACGGATCCGGCCCTGGGGGCAATGGTGCGCAAGAGGGGGGATGGCCTAGGCCAAAACGCGCGGCTGTTTGGGGCGTTGGCCAGGATCCGCCCGCCCGGCTTGATCTCGGGGGCTTTTGCGCGCTGCCGCGGGACCGTGGAACGCGCATCGGGGTCTTGCACGCGTGCGGCACGGGCCGGCAAAACGCGCTGCCGGGATCCGCCTACGTCGAGCCGGGACGGCGGTTCCCAATGTCCCTTCCCAGGCCTGAGAGGGCCCGCTGAAAAATAACGGCGTCCCCTTTAGTTTTCCTTACGTCCGGGGAGAGCCTCTCAAAATTCGCCCTGGCCAGGTCCGACGTCCTGGTTACCCTCGCGGCAGGCTCCTCGTCCCCCATGCTGTGCGCCACGCGTCATCGAGCAGGTTGTTGGCCTCGAAAATGGCCGCCGCCGCCGCGTGGCTTCCACAATCCCTTGCCACCAGCTCGTCGATCCCGCCGATCGTCTTCCCCATGGACATGAGCCTCTTGAACTTGACGCATTCCGCGTAGGCCCCCAAGCGCCACGAACGCGGCCAACCCGGAGTACGGCGCGGCCGTCTGCACGGCATCTGCCCGGATCCCCTCGCCGCATGCCGCGTGCGCGGCAAGCAGCACGGCCAGGGACGCCGCAAGCGTGATGCCGGTCGCCGCAAAGCGGCCGGGACTCCCTGCTACGCGATCCTTGGAACGCGCCCACACGCAAGCCGCACGGGCCCGCGCTAGAAACGCGTTTTGGATCGTGCCCGCGGAGCGGCGCCGCGCCGCGGGACGATCCCGGGCGATCGGCCGGGCCCCCGGTTCCCCCCGCGCGGAGGCCGGGCGCGCTCGATCGCAGCCGGCCGCCCGGCAGCGCCGCGCCATTAGATTGATTTAATTATTGAGATTTTTTTTGCCAAGTCATGCTTACAATCATCGGCTCCGGAAAGGTGGGGGGAGACGCGGCGCTGTTCTCCGCCCTGAAGAGGCTGGACGACCAAATACTGCTGCTTGACGTCGTGGAGGGGCTGCCACAGGGGGAGGCGATGGACATAAACCACATGCTGTCAGAGCAGGGGATCGACGTGGAGATCAGGGGCTCAAACGACTATGCCGACATGCGGGGATCAGACGCCGTCGTGGTGGTCGCCGGCTCGGGAAGGAAGCCGGGGATGACCAGGATGGACCTGCTGAAGATCAACGCCTCCATCGTGAAGAGCGTGGTGGAAAACGTCAAGAGGCACGCGGGCGACTCCATGCTGATCCCGGTGACAAACCCGCTGGATCCGATGGCATACCTGTCATACAGGGTGTCGGGATTCGAAAGGAACCGCGTCTTCGGAATGGGCGGGATGCTGGATCTGTCCAGGTTCAGGCAATTCATCCACGAGGCGACGGGGCATTCGCGGGATTCCATAAGGGCCCTGGTGATCGGGGAGCACGGGGAGAACATGCTCCCGCTGCCCCGGTTCTCGTCCGTCTCCGGAATCCCACTGGCGTCGCTCCTTTCGGGCGAGAAGATGGACGAGCTGGTGCGGAGCACCAGGCAGGTCGCGGCCAAGGTCATCGAGCTGAAGGGCGCCACGGTCCACGCGCCGGGGAACGCGATCTCGGCAATCGTGGAGGCGGTAGTCAGGAACAGGAGGCAGGTGATCCCGGTATCCACCCCGCTGGACGGGGAGTACGGGCACTCGGACGTCGCAATCGGGGTCCCGGCCGTAATCGGGTGCAACGGAGTCGAGAAGATCGTGGAGCTTGACCTCGACGCGGACGAGAGGCGGGTGTTCGACGACGGGGTCCGGAGCGTCAAGGAAGCGGCATCCGGGGCAGGAATCTAAGCATTTTTTTATTCGGGCGGCCACCGGATGCTGTTGGAGACGCGCGAGATCCTGGGGGCCCTGGAGGCGGGAAAGATTTCGGTCGGCCAGGCGCAGCGGCTTCTGTCGCTTTACTCGATTGAAAAGATAGAGGGGTTTGCCAAGATAGACGTCGACAGGGGAAGGAGGAGGGGGATGCCGGAGGTGGTCTTCGCCGAAAACAAGGAGCTTGCCGAGACGAAAAAGATCATCAGGCGGGTGCTTGAAAAGTCAAACTCGCTGGTGGTCTCGCGCCTCACGAAGGCCGACTACCCCAAGGTCGTCTCGTACGCCAGGGGGCTGAAGATCAAGGTCAGGACCGGGCGCAAGTCGTCGTCCGTCCTCCTGTACAGGAAGCCGATAAGGCCAGGGGGCGGCAAGGTCGGCATCCTGGCCGCGGGAACGTCCGACATCGGGGTGGCAGAGGAGTCCAGGCTGGTCTGCGAGGCGATGCGCTGCCGGTGCATCACCGGCTTCGACGTGGGGGTCGCCGGGATCCAGCGGATCTTCCCGGCCCTGAGGGAGATGGTGGCCGGGGACGTCGACTGCATCGTCGTGGTGGCCGGCATGGAAGGGGCGCTGGCAACGTTGGTCGCCTCGATGGTGGACATCCCGGTGATCGGCGTGCCCACGTCCGTGGGGTACGGGTACGGCGAGAAGGGGATCGCGTCGCTGGCGTCGATGCTGCAGAGCTGCACGCTCGGCATGTCCGTGGTCAACATCGACAACGGGATAGCGGCGGGCGCGATGGCTGCAAACATCGCCAACAGGGCCTCGAGGAGGGCCGGATAGCTGCGGCGACCCCCAACTTTTCTCGTAAATGATATATATCATACCAGAACGAAGTTTTATGATTGGCTGGAAAACGAATCGTGCTCACGGCGGACCGCAGTCTGATGACGAACTACAGGGGCAACTTCCTCTACGGGTTCATCGCGTGCGGGCCGTACGAGGTCCTCCCGGAATGGGTGTTCGACAAGGTGTTCTGCCCGGCCGTGGAGACCGATCCCGCCACCGGGGAGTCCAAGGTAGCCCAGGTGGGGCTGCGAAGGGTGGAGAGCGCCCTGCTCCAGGGATACGACCGCCAGGACGTCTTCATCGCCAACCCTGAGATGCTCGAAAAGTCGATAGGGGCCGACACCAAGGTCGTGGGGATAAACGTGATGGATCCGCTCGGGATGGCACCCGTCACCACCACGATGTCGCCAGAAAAGCTGTCGTACGTCGCGATGAAGTTCAAGAAGATGTGCGCGAGCATAATCCAGCTGAAGAAGAAGTACGACTTCCACGTGGTGGTCGGGGGGAACGGCGCGTGGGAGCTGGCCAAGTCGGACAGGATGAGGATCCACGGGATCGACACGGTGGTGGTCGGCGAGGCAGACGAGCTGGCCCTGGACCTGTTCAACGACCTGGAGAAGGGCGACGCGCCAGAACTGATGCACTGCTTCGTGAAGAACATCCAGAACATCCCTGTCATAGAGGGCCCCACGATCAACTCCCTGATCGAGGCCATGCGGGGATGCGGGAGGGGGTGCGACTTTTGCGACGTGAACAAGAGGTCGAAGAAGGACCTGCCGCTCGACAGGCTGAAGAAGGAGGCGAGGATAAACCTGGACTACGGGTTCGACTCCATCTGGCTCCACTCCGACGAGATGCTGCTGTACGGGTGCGACAACAGGGACTTTGTCCCCAACAGGGAGGCGATAACGGACCTGTGGAAGGGCCTCAAGGGCATGGGGGCGAACTTTGTCGGCACCACGCACATGACGTTTTCCGCAGTGGCGGCGGATCCGCAGCTGATGCAGCAGATCTCGAGGATCAACAGGCAGGACGAGACGGGGAGGTGGCTTGCCACCAACCTCGGGATCGAGACGGTCGCCCCGGACATGGTGAAAAAACATCTGGGGGTCAAGACGCGGCCGTTCGCTCCCGAGGAGTGGGGCAGCGTGGTGAGGGAGGGCGCGAAGATCCTCAACGAGAACCACTGGTTCCCCGCCGCGACGATCATCATCGGGTGGCCGGACGAGACCCCCGACGACATCCAGCACACCATCGACATGATGGGGGACTTCAGGGAGATGGACTTTAGGGGGCTGGTGGCACCGCTGCTCTACCAGGACTTCAGCGAGAAGAACTCCATGCACTTTGGGAACCTCAACGAGGCCCAGTTCACGCTGTTCTGGAGGTGCTGGGAGAACAACCTGAGGGTGATCAACGACATCATCCCAATCATCCTCCGCAACAAGACCTACGGGCCGCCGATGAAGGTCTTCATGTACGGGATCCTCAAGGCGGGGACGTGGGCGATAATGAGGTACCTGCGGGGCCTGTGCAAGGACCTCTTCAACGGCAGGACGCCAGACGAGATAATAGACAAGTACGCCAGGAGCAGGTCGGTGTCTGCGCCCAAAATCCAGACCAAGAAGCTCTGATCCCCGGCGCCGTCCCGAACGCGGGGCTTGGGGCCCGGCCCCTCACATCTTTTCGATGGCCACGTCAGCTATCGTGTTGCGCTTGGGGGTGAGGCAGACGAAGTAGTTCTTGTCGGCCCTCTCTATCCCGCCTACCTTTTTGAAGGATCCCGACGACACGTCGAACTCGTATATCCCCTGCTCCAGGGATCCCTTCGCGTAGATCATTAGGTAGGAGTTCCCCGACGTCGGGCTCAGGGGGATGAATGACATCACGTAGCCCTTGTACGAGTTTACCGGCATGGTGTTCTTCATGGGCGGGGCGGCCGACGCCATGTACAGGAAGATGTCCTCTATCTTGTCAAACTCCTCGTACTCTATCTGCATGGAGAATGGTGGCCGGCTTCAGTATAATAACCTAGAGCCTTGCGGCCGACTGCCTGGACTTGAGGTGCCTGTGCACCTTGAAGCCTACGAGCGCCGGCGCGGCGACGTACATCCCTAGGTTCAGCGCGATCACGGAGGCGCCCAGCCCCAGCACCTCGGCCTCGGAACCGGGGTCCGCCAGGGTCATTATTGACAGGGTCGCCATCATCGGCGTGATGAACGCGCGCACCGCCTCCCTGAATGCCTGGTTCTCCCGTTCCAGGTCGGCTACCGCCGGAGAGAACGAATAGTACCACTGGTTGAAGCCGTCCATGAACGCGGCGCCAGACGACGTGCTCATGACCACGTTGTCGCGCACCTCCCTGAGGGACTGCACCTGGTGGGCCATCTCGGAGCCGTATGCCGCAGTCGCGATCAGGCAACCGCCGCCATTCCCGTCGCCAGTCTGGACCGGCACGCACTGCCCATCTACCGCCATCGTGCCTTCGCCGCAGACCACGGAAGCGGGCTTGTCTATGCACTGCCCATCCACCAGGTCCTGGTCCGGGCCGCAGGTGACCGGCTGGGGCATCCTGTCTATGCACTGCCCATCCACCAGGTCCTGGTCCGGGCCGCAGGTGACCGGCTGGGGCATCCTGTCTATGCACTGCCCATCCACCAGGTCCTGGTCCGGGCCGCAGGTGACCGGCTGGGGCATCCTGTCTATGCACTGCCCATCCACCAGGTCCTGGTCCGGGCCGCAGGTGACAGGCTGGGGCGCCGGCGCGGCCTCGCCCCCGGCGTACACCACGACCGTCTTGCCGCCCTGGGCGCCGAAGCGCACCTCGATGGAGTAGTCGCCGGCGGCCTTCCACATGGGGATCGCGGCCACGAACGAGGCGGAGAACGTGCCGTCTGACCCGGGCGTGACCTGCCCGATGTCCACCAGCGCGCCGTTGGGGGCCTTTATCATGATGAGGACGTCCTGGCCCGCGTCATCGGCGGGGTCGTAGTCACGTATGCTCCCGCTGACGTTTACCCGGTCGCCGTTCCCGTACGACGGGAGCTCGGTTGATACCGAGATCGGCGGTATGTTATGGGAGTCCGCAAGCGCGCTGTCGCTTGCGCCATAAGACAAAAGCGAAACGGTCAACAACATTACAGCTAAGGGCCCCCTGATCCTCATTATTGCTCTTGAGTCGTGCTTGTGGGTATTTATGTATTCAATGAAAGAAAAATTGACCATGTTATACCCGAATTATGCCCTTTTTTACCAGGAACTGCACCATGCCGAGGAACTCGCCGTCGCTTATCACGCCCTTGGACCACCACCCAGCGGCGTCCTTTGTCCAGGCGGGGACGTGCTCTGCCGTGCCGCGGCCCGCGGCCGGCGCGACTATGACCCCCTTGTCGACCAGGTGCCTGACGCCCCCGGCGAACCCGGAGTCGGGCGCAGACGGGGAGGACCAGGCGCCGGCGGCGTCCTTCACCCAGTCGGGGATCCCGTAATCGTAGACCACGAAGGATGCCGATCCCTCGTCCCTGTCTGCGTGGGACAGCTGGATCCTGTAGGTCCCGGGCGGCGTGTCACCCGAGATCGCAAAGGCCGCCCTGAACTTCCCCTTTGGGGAGAGGCCAGCCGCCCACGTCTCCTCGGCGCCGTCGGGATTGGTCAGGGTGACGGTCAGGGGGGCGCCCCTCTCGGGGCTTGCCACGCTACCCGACATGACGACCTCCGAGACGCCCCCGCCAAGCGGGACGGCCACCTCGTATGCGCTCAGCTGCGGCGAGGGCGGGATCCCCCTGGACAGCGAAAACACGCTCTGGTTGCCCGAGCCGTCGCGGTAGTCGTGGTACCTGGCGTCGATGCTGCCGCCCGCCGTGGAGACCAGCCTAGTGCCGGACCCGTTGCATATCTTCCCGGGCATCTTGAAGACTCCCGTGAAGACCCCGGAATCGGCCGACGTCTCGACCAGGGAGAACCCGGTCGCCGCCAGCCCGCCGTGCTCCACGCCGTCCACGGTGCAGCGCTTGTACCTCGTGTCCTTGATCAGGACCTCGAGCAGCACGCCCGCGCCGCCGCCGACGGTGTCCACGTACGGCGAGCGGGGATCGTCCACCACGCCGTAGGCGTCCACGACGTCGTGGCTCAGGTTCAGGTCGGGGTCGTGCAGCGTGAGGGTGACGGGCTGGCCGAAGCGGTACGTGTCGGAGTCCAGGAGGATCCTGCCGGAGCTGGTGCCGGCGTCGGCCCTTGCCGACACGCCGGTCACCACGCCCACGTCGTCCAGGTCGGAATACGACACGGCAATCCCGCCGCTGCCCGCCAGCCTGTCTGCAACGACGAACTTCACGCCGTCGCCGATCGTCCTGACGTGCCGCGCGAACTCCGGGCCGGCGGCGTCCTGCCCGCCTGCCACGGAGTACTCGATCGTGCCCGCAAACGTCGACGTGTCCGGGCCCGTCTCCTCCAGCTCGAAGCGGTATACCGCGTTGTTGACGGCGCCGCCGGCGGCCTCCCCGAACGAGAAGAAGTCCATGATGATCGGGTGCACTGACCCGGAGCCCGGGACGTGCCCGGCGCCGGGGCCCCCAAAGTCCACCACGACGGAGGCCGCGCCGGCCGCGCCCCGGACGTCCGGCACGTCCAGCCGGACGAGCCCCTGCGGGGACGCGATCCCGCCGGGCGCCACGAGCGGGACCGGATCCGTGCCGGGCCCGCCGAAGAACAGGTCGATCGAGGCGCCAGAAAAGTCGGAGACCCCCAGGCCCGACTCGAGGGACCTAAAGTCGTAGTTGAGCCAGTTGGTGCCGCCGGGGCCGGCCAGGGCCGAGCCGAGCTCGGCGGCCGAGAACCCCAGGTCCAGCGAGATCCCCCTGAACGGGCCGGCGGGCAGCCCGGAGGTGTCTATGAACAGCCTGGCCGACGCCGCGTCCGGGACGGACGAGCCTGCCGGCATGCCCGCGCCGGGCGAGTCCCTGAAGAACTCGACGCCGGACGCGCCTGCCAGCGTTGGCGGGTCCCCTATCATGAGGGTCGGGATGGCAGCCGAGGCGCTAGAAGCATCCAGGGAGTCCCTTGCGCCGGAATTCAGGTTCTGATCCGCGTCGACCAGGACTACCGGGAACTCCTTCCCGGGAACCAGCGGCCTCGAGTCGTTCACGACCAGCGAGGATCCCCCGACGGCGATGCCCGCAGCCGAGGGGCCCGTCAGGACGGATACCGAGTCCCTGTCGTACGTGATGGAGCCGGCATGGCCCCTCGGGGCGCCGCCGAGGATCGATATCGTGGACATGCCGCCGTGGTCGGCGGTGTCAAACACGCCCGAGTTGGGGCCGCTCTCCACCAAGGTGACCAGCTGCGAGAACCCCGGGGCGCCGCCCAGGGACGCCCGCGGCTGCTCCGAGTTGGTCCCCAGGGAGAGCACCCTTCCGGCGCTGACGGCCAGCCTCCCGTTGTCCTCGAAGCCCAGCCCGGGGAGGCGCGTGGAGATGTCAGCCGGTTCGGCGCCGCCGCCCCGGCCCGTGCCGCCGAATGCCTGGTAGAAGACAGCCCCGGGCGTGCCGACGCCAAACGTCCACGAGTCCTCGTCTGTCGGGTCCTGGTTCAGCTGGGCGTCGCTGACCGTCAGGAATACCTGGGCGCCCTGCGGGTAGCGCTCCCGGTCCACTCCCAGGGACGTGCCGGGGATCTCGCCGTACTCCAGCCTGACCTGCTGCGTGCCTGAGGCATGGTCGTACCTCACGGTGACGTCCCCGAAGGAGAACAACTGGATCAGGGGCCACGCGCCGGGATCCAGGCCGATCTGCCCCGGCGGGACGCCGGCGTCGGCGTTGAGGGGCCTGGCATTCCGCACCACGTTGTTGAGTCCCCCCAGGCCGTCCGGCTCCCCCGAGCACTCCGAGAGCCCGCCTGCCCCGTCTGCGAACCCGGACAGCCCGGACGGGGACGGGACGGCAAACCCGTCGGTGTCGGGGAATCCTATCCCGAACACGGCCGGGGGGGTGTCCCTGCCGCAGAAGACTCCAAAGTCCAGCCCGCTCCCGGGGGATCCCGCGGCGGAGTCCGCCGCCCTGGCCATGTCCGCGTTTGCAAAGTACGCGTACCAGCTCCCGTCCCCTGCCTGGGCCATCCTAAGGGTCCGGCCGTTCAGGGTGACGTCGGGCTCGCCCCTGCCCTCGCCGGTGTCCCCGATGGCCGGATCCAGCACAGCCACCTCCACCACCATCGACCCCGCAAAGTGGTTTCCGAACCGGGGGTTTTCGGCGGACACGTACAGGCTGGGGCCGGCCGCGTGGGCGGAGGGCAGCAGGATCGCTGCCGCGGCGGCGAGGATGGCGAGGGTCGACACCGTTTTACCGAGATGCAACAGGTACGATGGCGGCCCGCCACAAATAACCTTGTCGCACGATTCCCACCTTAATAGGCGGGGGGCGCAACGTGGCGCGGGAGATGCGTTTTCGCGGCTGATCGGGGTGCCGCAGGCGTCGCTGGCCGCCACGTTCTCGGAGTTCCCGGCAGGGCTGGCGTTCGGACTACGGCGCGGGGACCGTGGGGGTCAGGGTGCCGGACGTGGGCATTTTCAGGATGGGGTTCGCTCACCGGATCCCCGAGGATGTGGAGCGGGGGATGCGGGACGGCGTGGGGGATCGAGCAGGCCACCGCGCACCCGGAGCCGTCGCGGGGGTCAGACCGCGATGCTGGTGACGTACATCACCAGCATCCCGACGGCGACGCCGGCCGCTACGGGCGCGCTTGAGAGGTTCCGGTCGCCCTCCGCCCTGATCATCCTCATGATCACCAGTATGACCTGGAATATCGCGCCGGCGCCTACCGAGAGGAACACGACGGACGCGAGCGGCGAGAACGCGAACCCGCCGGTCCACGCGCCGAGGATCGCGGGCCCCCCGGCGATCATCCCCAGGGCGGCCAGCCGGCCCAGTACGGCCTTCTCCCTGGACAGCGGCGCCGCGATGGCGATCCCCTCCGTGGTGTTGTGTATCGCAAATCCCACTATCAGGAACGAGCTGAACGCCATGGAGCCCATCCCCACGGCGGCGCCGATGGCCAGCCCCTCGCCGAAGTTGTGCAGGCCGATCCCGACTGCGATCATCAGGGCCACCGCAAACGGCCCGCCGAGCCGGGGGTCTGCGGCCCGGGCCAGCCGGTCGCCGGAGTAGTACAGTCCCAGGAATGCCAGGACGATCACGGTGGCCACCAGCAGGACGCCGTTGAAGCTGCCCGCCAGGTTCTCGCCGGACACGGCCAGTGCCTCCTCGACGGAGTCGATCCCTAGGAACAGCAGCAGCCCGGCGGTCAGGGCCAGGAAGAAGTGGTACTTTGCCCTGCTGATCCTCCTGATGAACGGGAGCCACAGGAGGCCTATGGCCACGGGGATTACCCCGACGTATGTGCCGATTATTGCGAAGAATCCGAACAGCTCGGGGCTGGGTTCCAGCGCGGGGGCCGCGGCCTTCACCTCCCTCTCGAACCGCGTCCCGTCCTGTATGGTGAGCCCGATCACGTACGGCTCGGCCTCGTTCCACTCGAAGGGGATCCTCACGGTGCCGGCCTCGTACCTGCCGAGGAACCTGTCGGGCTCCACGGCGGCAGGCTGTATCCTGTCGTTCACGTCGGCCATGACGACCTCCACGGGGACTGGGCCCGTGTTCCTCACGGTGACGACGATCTCCGATCCCGCAAAGTCGATCTTTTCCAGGGATATCTCCGGCAGCGGCACCCCGAGGTCCAGCAGCTCCGAGCCCGGCCCGAAGACGTACGCGACCAGCGCCACCAGGAGCAGGAAGGGGGCGACCCCGCTTGCCACCGTCCTGCCCCTGGACGACCTTCTGCCAAGCTCCATCCTACGTCCCCCCGGGCGCCTCTCCGGGGCCGTCGGCGGCCAGGAAGATCCCGACCCACCCCTTCTCGGAGAATTCCACCTTGTGCGCATGGAACAGGTACTTTCCGGGGTACGCGTACTCGAACTCCATTATCCCCCGCTCCGTCTGCGACAGCGTCACCATGTCGGTGTAAAACGAGGGCACGGTGTGGGTGCCGGTGGGGTAGTAGTAGAACAGGTTGCCGTGCAGGTGGAAGTTGTTGATCGGGTCAAACTCCACCATGTTTACCACGTAGACGCGGATCAGCTCGTTGGTGCTTATCTGGATCGGGTGGTGCTGGTAGTAGAACGGGATCGTGTTTGCGGCGTAGAAGTTGTTCTCGGTGTCAAAGTCGGTGTCCAGCCCGTTGAGCACCATCACCATCTCGTCGGCCGGAGCACGCCCCTCCTTGGGATCGACGATGTAGACGCCGTACAGCCCGTGCACGATGTGCTCCTCCAGCGGCATCACGTGGCAGTGGTACGGGTGGACGCCCACCGGCCCGGCCACGAACTCGTAGGTGAACTTCCCGCCTCCCGGCCCCACGGGCTCGAACACGCCGTCCATCCCGGCCGGGTGGATCCCGTGAAAGTGCATTGTGTGGGTCTTGGAGCCGTTGTTCACGAAGTTGATCCGCACCAGGTCGCCCTCGGTGGCCCTGATGGTCGGGCCGGGCACCGACCCGTTGAACGTCCACGCGTTGTAGAACACGCCCGGCGCGACCTCCATCACCTTGTCGTCCTCGGCGACTATGGTGTATTCCCTCACCACGGTGCCGTCGGGCAGCGTGGACACCTCGCCGTAGTCAAAGTCGCGCAGGTACTCCATGGGATCAAACTCCATGGTGGACTCTGCGTAAAGCGGGTCGATCACGTCCCCCGTAGTCTTGACTATCCCGCCGGTGTGCGTCACGAAGATCCTCTCCACCAGCTGCGCCTCGGTGACGGACGGGAGCACCGCGACCGAAAGCCCCGCCGCCATGACCACCGCGAGGCCCATTAGGAGTGATCTGCTGGGCTTCAACTGAGATGTAAGCCGGGCCTGCTTATTTAAAGTTAGCATGGACTAACTTTTTTAACCCAGGCTAACTTTTTGGGGCCGATCCCCCCGCGAAACTAGGTTTAAACTGAGGCGCGCGCGCCACAAGTCATGCCAAAGGCAAGCGTGCTGCTGCTGTTGGTCGGCGGGATACTGGGGCTGGGGATAACGCTCTCGTTCTACGGCAACCAGGCCCTCTTCGAGGATCTGGCCGACGGGGGAGGCGACGTCAGGCCTGGGGAGAAGCTCGAGGTCAGGGCGGAACTGGAGCGGTCAGACGAGGGCGGGATCTACGCGATCCAGGTGGAAGATCCCGACGGGGGGCCGGTCTCAGTGCGGGTACTGGATCCCGGGGGCGCCGAGGTGGGCTCCGGCCTTGTCGGCGGCGAACTGTTCGAGGGGAGGTTCGCGGTGGACTCCGACGGCGCCTACACGCTGGTCGCAAGGAACGACGGGACGGGCCCAGTCAAGGTCTTCGCCGTGATGGGGCCGGAACCCGACGCGGGCACGAAGTCGTTGGGGTTCGTCTCGCTGTACGTGCTGGTCATAGGGCTGCTGGGCATGGCCGGCGTGGCGATCTTCGCGGTTAGGAACAGGAAGCGGCCCTAGTTCAGGTAGCTGTCCATCTTCTCCAGGCCGCCGATCGCGGAGTCGAAATCCTCGCCCTCGACTATCCCAGCCAGCATCTCGGTGTTTGCCGAAAAGTAGGCCTTCCCGCCGTCGAGCCTCTGGATCACGAACCCCGTCTCTACCAGGTACCCGAGCCTCTGCCGGACGTCGTCCTCGGTGGTGGAGGCGGCACTTGCCAAAAACGAGCATTCCTTCTCGCCGTCCTCCAGCTCCGCGATGACGGCCGAAGTCACTGGATCAAACATGCAGTCGACCACCTTGTCCCTGTCAAAGTCGGGCATCCTCTTGGAGGGGCGGGGAGGGAATTTAAGAATTTCCAGTCAGGGCGGGCACGGGCCCCGGATCGCGCAGTCGGCGCCGCCTGGGTCACGGGTGCTTGTGCACCAATAAGGTAATTAGTAAACCCCCCCCATGCAACCCATGCAGAAACTGTGCGAGGGGGACGCCTCCGGGAGGGGGCAGCACTGCTTCTGCATGGAGGTCGACCCCAGGAGCGGGGTGCGGAAGTGCTGCAGGTGCAACAGGTGGAACATCCAGGGGCGGGACTGGACAGACGACTCTGACTTCCGGTGATCCCGCGCAATACCGCGGTTCCTACCGCGATATCGCGAAAACACGCGCGATCGCGCGAGCCATGCCTAATAGTCTGTTGCCTAATAGTCTGTTGAACACATGATAACCACCCAGGCGTAGTTGCCCCGATGGATCGACCCCTGGTAGCGCGTGGGCCTGGCGCCCTTTCTGTTGAATGGGGCAATCCGAGCTGCTGTGTCACTGGGCTTCGCGCCCTGATAGGTGTGTGCAGCTTCCGATCCGTCAGACATCCGAAAGGAGGTGATAGGAAAGGATGAGAAAGACAAGCATAGGGATAGACATAGGGAAGAGAAAGTGCGACGCGTGCGTGGTGGACGGGAACGGGAAGGTTCTCGAGAGGGGGCAGTACCCCAACACCCGGGACGGCGCGGCGAAGTTCGCAGGGGTGATGGCGCGCAGGTACCTGGGCGGCGGCCCCTGCAGGGCCGCCTGCGAGACGACTGGCAACATGTGGAACAAGACGTTTGACGCCTTCGAGGCGGCCGGGATCGACATCAAACTGGCCAACACGTACAAGATGGCCCTGATAGCCAGGACCGCCAAGAAGACCGACAGGATTGACGCAGAGAAGATAGCGCAGGTGCTGAGGATGGACATGATACCGGAGTGCTACGTCCCCCCGGGCCACACCAGGGGGATACGCGCGATGGTCAGGCAGAGGGTGAGGCTGGTCCAGGACAGGACGCGCGTGATAAACCGCGTCCACAGCCTCCTGGACCGCCACGACATCCAAATGGACGCCTCCACCATGCACTCCGAAAAGGCCTTGGGGCAGCTGGAATCTGCGGAGCTGGGCTCTGGGCACGACGGGTTGGTCCTGGGCCAGTGCGCCCGGCAGGTGAGGCACCTGACGGAGGAGATCTCCGTGACGGAGGGGCTCCTCGAGATGGAGGCCGCCCACAACGGTGACGCGAGGCTGCTGGCCAGCATGACCGGCGTCGGCACGTTCACCGCGGTGCTGATGGCCTCCGAGATCGGGGACGTCTCCAGGTTCAGGGGGCCAAGGCAGATGGTGTCGTGGGCCGGGCTGTGCCCGGTGGTCTACCAGTCGGGGAACCAGCTGTACACGGGGAGGATCAAGAAGATCGACTCCAGCAGCCTGGTCAACTGGGCCATGTGCGAGGCCGCGAACACCGCCGTGCGGCACGACGCCAGGATGGAAGCCGTGTATGCGTCCGCGCGCCGGAGGCACGCGGACAAGCATGGGCCGGCAATCATAGTGGTGGCCCACAAGATGGTCACCATAATGTGGCACATGCTGACCACCAAGACACCCTACGAGTCCCGCAACGAGAGGCTGTACCGGCGCAAGCTGGCCAGGATGGAGAAGGCGCGCCGGGGGTGACCCCCCGCGCTGCCCGCATCCCGGATCGTCTTGCCAGCGCTAGCTATAAATCTCATGCCATGCAACCCAGTCACGGATCGGAAAAACCGCGGGATGCATTGCGGCAACTACGCCTGAGTGGTTAACATAGGTGCACAACTGCCAGAAATTGCCGGGTCTAAACAGTTGAACCCCCGGCCCAACCATGTCAAACCGAAAAGGCCTTGGATCACGGCCGCGCACCGTCCCCGTTGGCTGCGACCGACAACGAGAAATACGTCAGGCGCGGGAGGGGCCTGGCTGTGTCGTATGACCCCGGCTGGGAGGACGACCTGAGGGAGGCCAACGCCGGCAAGGAGGGCGCCCCGTTCAGGTACGCCGGGGCGCTGGTCATGGCCGCCGCCGCGGTGAGGACCTCGCTCGGGGTCCAGTACAGGCAGCTGTCCGGGCTCCTCGCGGGGATGCTGGGGGGGCACGGCGCGCCGCACTACTCGGTGCTGGCCAGGAGGATGGCGCGCCTCGACGTGGACATCGGCGGGGGAGTCGTCCGCGTCTCCGGCGGCGGCCAGCCCATGACCCTGCTGGCCGACGCCACGGGCCTGAAGCAGTGCAACCGGGGCGAGTGGATACGGAAGAAGTGGAAGGTGAAGCGCGGGTTCGTCAAGCTGCACCTGCTGGCCGACGCCGACACGAAGAAGATACTCGCGGCGGTGGTGACCGACGACAGGACGGGCGACTCCCCCATGCTGAAGGAGCTCCTGGGAACCGTGGCGGGGCCGCGTGGCGGGAAGCCGGACGGGAAGCCGGCGGGGAAGCAGGGCGGGAAGCAGGACAGGCGCATGGCGCTGATCCGCGGGAAGGCAGCCGCGGCGGGGGATCCCCTGCCGCGCGTGGGCTCGCCCCCGCCCAACCTCCTCGCGAGCGGCGTGGCGCCGCTCGCGCTGCAGTGCGGCCAGCCGCCCGGCTCCCACGGGGCGCGCCTGATCGCGGACGGGGCGTACGCGTCGCGGGACAACATGCGGAGGTGCCGCGACATGGGCGTGGGGCCTATCATCCCGGTCAAGGTGGCGTCCACCGCCAGGGGCAAGGGCGCCGGCGGCGCGTGGGGCGAGGCGGTGCGGGACCAGCTGGGGGGCGGCCCGGAGGCGCGCGTCGACAGGATGGGCACGAGGGAGAGGGAGGAGAACGTCCGGTACTGGAAGGCCAGGAAGGGGTACGGCAGGAGGTGGCTGATCGAGATAATCATATCGGCGTTCAAGAGGATGTTCGGGGACCACGTGCACTCGCGCAGGTGGGAGAACATCGTGCAGGAGGTAAGGCTCAGGGTGGCCCAGTACAACCGGTGGGCGGGGGAGGCGGGGGCGTAGGGACTCCAAGCGGCACGGCCTGGCCACGGCCCGGGGATCGTGCCGAGTTGTGCAACAGACTAATGCCTAAGCATGGTTTTTATCGGGGTAACTGAGAATTTTGGTCACTTGAGCGCTCAGGAATACAGGCACATAGTCAGGATAGTGGGAAACGACATCCCGGGGGCCAAAAAGGTCGTGGTCGGCCTGACCCAGATCAAGGGGATCGGGCACAACTTTGCCACCGCGGTGCTGGACGTGCTGAAAATTGACGTCAATTCCAACGTCGGCTTTCTGACGGAGCCGCAGGTACATGCCATCGAAAAGCTGATCACCGATCCAAAGTCTGCCAACTTTCCCGCATGGTTCCTGAACCGGAGAAAGGACATCGATACGGGAAACGACATGCACCTGCTCACGTCTGACATCCCGTTCACGCTGAGAAACGACATCGAGCGTGAGAGGGTCACCAACAGCTGGAGGGGGTACCGGCACCTGTACGGCCTCAAGGTCAGGGGGCAGAGGACCCGGACCACCGGAAGAAAGGGCGGCGCGGTAGGCGTCGCAAAGGGCGGCAAGGCCGCACCAGTAAAACCATCAAAGCCTGGCGCGCTGGCGTCGCCTACGGGGGAGGCCGTGGCCGAACAGGGGACTCCGGCTAAGGCAGAGGGCGAGAAGGCGGCCCCGGAGGAGACTACGTCGTAGGTGGCCGTGGATGGGAGATCCAAAATACCCGCGGCGCGTGTGGAAGAAACCGAAGAGGCCCCTGAACTATGAACTAAAGATGGACGAGCTGAAGACGCTCGGCACGTTTGGGCTCAGGACAAAGAGGGAGCTGTGGAAGGCGCACACGGAGCTGTCCCGCGTAAGGCACCAGGCACGGTCGCTGCTTGCGCTGAGGCAGGAGATAAGGCAGGAGAAAGAGCCGATCCTGATGAGGTCGCTCGCAAGAATCGGGCTGGTCAGCGGAGACGCGACCCTGGACGACGTGTTGAACCTGCAGGTAAACGACCTGCTTTCCCGCAGGTTGCAGACGATAGTGTCGAGGAAGCTGGGGTTTCAAACCCCGTACCAGGCAAGGCAGGCTGTCGTGCACGGCCACATAATGATCGGGGACAGGAAGGTAACCATCCCGTCATACACCGTGACACTGGAAGAGGAAGACGCGATTCGTTTTTCCCCGGAATCCACGATTGCGGAGATGTTGGAAAAGCACAAAAAGTCAACTGAGGAACCTGCAGAGGCCGCGCCAGAGACGCCGGCAGAGGCCGCGCCAGAGACGCCGGCAGAGGCCGCGCCAGAGACGCCGGCAGAGGCCGCGCCAGAGACGCCGGCAGAGGCCGCGCCAGAGACGCCGGCAGAGGCCGCGCCAGAGACGCCGGCAGAGGCCGCGCCAGAGACGCCGGCAGAGGCCGCGCCAGAGACGCCGGCAGAGGCCGCGCCAGAGACGCCGGCAGAGGCCGCGCCAGAGACGCCGGCAGAGGCCGCGCCAGAGACGCCGGCAGAGGCCGCGCCAGAGACGCCGGCAGAGGCCGCGCCAGAGACGCCGGCAGAGGCCGCGCCAGAGACGCCGGCAGAGGCCGCGCCAGAGACGCCGGCAGAGGCCGCGCCAGAGACGCCGGCAGAGGCCGCGCCAGAGACGCCGGCAGAGGCCGCGCCAGAGACGCCGGCAGAGGAGAGTAAACAGGACGACAAGCCTTCACCGAACTAACTACAAGGAAAGATTATCAACAAATAGCCCCAAAAAGAAGAGTTTAACCATGTGTTCAATCATAGGCTATTCCGGAAAAAACACCGCGGCGCCAATTCTGGTCAAGGGACTAAAGCGGATGGAATACCGCGGGTATGACAGCGTGGGGGTGGCCACGGAGTCAGGCAACCGGATCGAACTGAAAAAGGGGACGGGCAAGGTACACGAGGTCAACGCCAGGCTCAAGCTAACGGTACTGCCGGGCAAGGTGGGGATAGGCCACACGCGGTGGGCAACACACGGAAGCATAACGGACTCCAACGCGCACCCGCACCAGAGCAATTCCGGACGGATCGCAATAGTCCACAACGGGATAGTAGAGAATTTTGAAGAGCTGAGGGCCGGATTGAAAGACAGTGGGTACCGGTTCAAGAGCGACACGGACAGCGAGGTCATCGCCAACCTCTTGCAAAAAAACCACGAGGAATGCGGTGACGTCAAGCAGGCGATGCTCAAGACCGTGTCGGAGCTAAAGGGCCACTACTCGTTCGTGGCCATGTTCGAAGGCGGCCAGCTGGCCGCGGCGAGGTTCCACGAGCCGCTCATAATAGGGCTGGGCCGGGGGGGCTACTTCCTGTCAAGCGACGTGCTCGGGTTCATCGAGCAGACGGACGACGCGATTTACATCGACAGCATGAACCTGGCGATCGTGGACGGGGGGAGGCTGGAGATCGTCGACTTTGACGGCAACGAGGTGGCCCATGACGCCACCAAGGTCTCAAAGGAATTCGCCGACGCGTACAAGGGGGAATACGCGCACTTTACCCTGAAGGAGATCTCCGAGCAGCCCGAAATCATCCTGAGGGCCAGCGAGGACGCTGACGCGAGCCTCAAAAAGGCAGCCGCCCTGATCAAAAGCTCCGGCAACGTCTTCATCACGGGCAGTGGCACCAGTTACAACGCCGCGCTGATCGGAAGGCAGCTGTTCTCAAAGTATGCCAAGATCAAGGCCGAGCCCGTGATTTCGAGCGAGCTGCCGTTCCTGTCGGAAGTGATAGAGCCCCGCTCCGCCCTGATTGCCATCTCGCAGAGCGGCGAAAGCGCGGACGTCCTTGAGGCGGTAAGCATCGCAAAAAAAGCCGACTGCACGATAATCTCCATAGTGAACCACCTCACGTCGTCCCTCGCCAGGGAGTCGGACGTGGTGGTGGGGATGAACTGCGGGCCGGAGATAGGGGTAGCCGCGACGAAGAGCTTCACGGCGCAGATAGCAATCCTATACAAGTTCCTGCAGGAAATGACCAGCGGGCTCGGGATAGACTTTGCGGAAATCTCGGGGGCGGTCTCGGAGATACTGGAGGACCAGTCCGTGATCAAGGAGATCGCAGGCAGCATCAAGGAGATCACCGACATCTACGTGCTGGGACGGGGGATCCACTACCCAATCGCGATGGAGTCGGCCCTGAAGCTAAAGGAGCTGACGTACATCCACGCCGAAGGCATCGCAGGCGGGGAACTGAAGCACGGCCCGCTCGCGCTGATGGATCCCGACGTGTTTGTAGTATTCATCAACCCCGACGACTCGACATACGCCGACACGATAATAAGCGCGCGGGAGATAAAGGCCAGGGGCGCGAAGGTCATCGGGATATCGGACGTAGAGAGCGACGTATACGACTACTGGATCCGGATTCCCAAGACGGGGAACCTGGCATACGTGATCACCGAGATAGTGCCAGTCCAGCTGCTGTCGTACTACGCCGCGCTGAAAAAAGACACGGATCCCGACTACCCGAGGAACCTGGCAAAGTCAGTCACCGTCAAATGAAGACCCTGCCGTATTCCTTCTGCGCCAGCTCCAAAAAGCACGCCGACGTGCTCCCGGTCTTGGCCATGGACGAGATGATCGTGCCGCCCGCCCCGGCGCCCTCCTTGACGTGCCCCTCGGAGAACGCCCTCAGTCCGGGAAACCTGGAGTCTTCCAGGCCGGGGTCCACCGCGATTGCCGGGATGTCGGCGATCTCCGACACCATGCCCCTGATGTCGGCGCTCCGGTCGTCTAGTATGTACGATGTGGTGCCGAGCACGGTGTTTGACTCGTCAAATCCCACCTTCGACGCGAATGCCAGGACGGCGGCCATCTGGGTCCCGCCCGCCAGCATGACCTTGGACGCCGTGGACGCCGCGCTGAGCATGCCTGCGACGAACGCTATCATCGGGTCACCCACGTTCGCTACCACCTCGTAGGGGTTCGCGGCAGGCGACCTCTCCAGCGCCTCTTCGGCCACCCTGTTTTTCAGGGCCACGGGGTTGTCGGCCATGCTGGAACTGACCCTCGCGTTGAACCCGAGCCCCCGCAACACAGCCAGGGCGGTGGTGGTCCCCCCCGGGATGCTCTCCCCTATCACCAGGCAGTCGGTCATGGATGCCAGCGTGCGGCCGACGATCCTGCCATAGTCTATCGCGTGGGACACCTCAGAGCCGGACATCGCGGCCTCCGCGGAGATGTTCTTCCCGCAGGCCAGCCCGGTGCTCACGTACGGCAGCTTCGGGGCAACCATGCTGCCCGCGTCGATCGCGACGTGGGGGATGCTCGATGACTCCAGGGCGGTCTTCGTCAGCAGGGCCGGCGTGGGCTTTCCGTCGGGGGTCACCGGGATCCCCCTGATGGTCTTGCAGCTGCCGTAGTAGAGGTACTCTGCGTCGGCAGCAGGAGTGAACTTCATCGACTCCCGGTCCGCCCCGGCAAGAGTTATCCCGGGAATCTCGCAGGTCTCCGTGTAGGACATGACAAACGAGAACAGGAATCTCCCCTTCCTGGATCCCTCGACAAACTCCGAGGCCTTCTCCGAATCCCCAAAAAACGTGAAGTCGCCAAGACGGTCCATCAGCCGTGTTTATGGGGGCCCGGGAGGTAAAAAACCTAGCCAATCACCGGATCGTTTCGGCCGGGTCCGCGGCCCGGCGCGTCACCCCAGGGCGCCGACAAACTCCTGCTCCGTGCGCCTCTGCAGTACTGGGTTTGACGCCTTCTCCTCGCCCATGGTGGAGGTTGCGGCGCGGCCGTAGTCGTGCCCGGGATAGAGCACGAGGCCGTCGTCAAGGGGGTACATGACGTCGAACAGGCTGTGGTACAGCTCCCTCGAGCTCCCGCCCGGGAGATCCACCCTGCCGCAGGTGCCCACGAACAGGGTGTCCCCGGAGAAGATCTTGCCGTCGCCCACCAGGCACATGCTGTCCTTGGAGTGGCCGGGGGTGTGCAGCACCTTCAGCCTCGAGTCCCCGAACTCGATCACGTCGCCGTCCCTGACCGAGATGTCGCGCTCCAGCTCCGAGGCCTCGTGCTGGATGATCTTCGCGCCCGTGGAAGCCGCCATCCCATCGTTTCCGAGCGTGTGGTCGAAATGGTGGTGCGTGTTGACGACGTATTTCACCTTCAGGCCGTTGCGCATTATGACCCGCTCGATCTCGGGCAGGTCCCAGGACGGGTCTATGACTACCGCCTGGCCGGTACCCTCGTCTGCGACGACGTAGGTAAAGTTCTGCATGCCCCCGACCCGGACCTGATGCACCCTCATAGCACTCCCTCTTCCGCCTCGGGCGGGATGCCGATTTTTTCCACCAGCAGCTCGCCCGTCAGGTCCCTCCTCCTCGGAATCCCGCGCTTCATCTTGTGGAACGTCACCGTCATGTCGGCCTTGACAAACACGTTTGCCGTCTCCCCCGTCTGCGGATCCAGGCCGGAAGGCACGTCTACTGCAAGCTTGAAACAACCCGCCTGGTTGACGTACCCTATCGCGGAGGCGTAGGGCTCCCTGATCTCCCCCGCGATCCCGGTACCCAGCATGCCGTCCACGATCGCGTCAGGCCGGAGGTCGGCGCCGGGGGCCCCGCCGGGCACCAGCCTTACCGACGGCATCTTCTGCAGGATCGACCAGTTCCACCGGCTCTCCTCCGTCTTGATGTCCCCGGGCTGGCCCATGAGCACCACCGTGACCGCCGCGCCGTAGCCGGCCAGGTGGCGCGCCATCACCAGGCCGTCGCCCCCGTTGTTTCCCATCCCGGCAAAGACGAGGATGCTCTTGGAGCGGGGGTCGCCGAACCTCTCGACCATCCTCCCCACGGAGGCGGCGCCGGCGTTCTCCATCATGAACTTCTTCAGGAACCCCATGCGGTGCCCCCTGTCCTCGATCTGGTACATCTGGTCCACAGTGATCTCCATGGGCTGGGATGGGACGGCGCGAGATAATAATTTATTGAAACACGCCGCGGCCGGCCCGCGCTGCAAACGGCTTTATCCTAGTTGGGCGCGCCACTAGGCATGACCATGAAAGCCGCAAGGTCGTCCCTAGACAGGATTTCAAGATCGCTGTCAAAAACCCAGGACGACAGGGAGTTCCTGCTGAGGAACACGCGGGAGATAATCGCCGCGTGCGGCAGGTCGATAATCTCGACGCACAGGGGCGACTCCAAGTCCGCAAAGGCGAGCCTCGGGCGCGCCGGCGCGCTGCTGGAGAAATACAGGGCAAAGGCGGCCGGGGACCTGAAGCGGTACATGATCACCCCGGAGCAGGAATACGTCGAGGCGGCGTGCCTGATCTCGATCGCGGAAAAAAAACCGATCCCGTCGGACAAGAAGCTGAACGTGATGCCGGAGGCGTACGTCCTCGGCCTGCTGGACTGCGTGGGCGAGATGAAGCGGATGGTCTTCGACCAGATCAGGGCGGGGGACGTCGGGGAGGCCTCCAGGGTCTTTGACGTCATGGAAAACCTGTACCTTGCCCTGTACCCGTTCGCGGCGTATGACAAGGTGCTCAAGGACGCCAGGAGGAAGACCGACGTTGATCGGATCCTCGTCGACGACGCGAGGGGGGCGATCACGGAGGAGGCCAGGCGCTCCGAGCTGATCAGGGCCATGGGCGGGATCGGCGGGTAGCAGGTGTGGGTGTGTGCGGGCGATGGGATTTGAACCCACGAACTCCTGAGAGACTAGCCCCTCAAGCTAGCGCCTTTGGCCAGGCTGGGCAACGCCCGCAACTAGTGTGCCTTGCATGGTTTTTATAATCCTTGGTCGCCCCTTCGTTCGTATGCTGATTCCGGTAAGATGTTTCACCTGCGGGAACCTGATAGCGGACAAGCATGAGGACTATCAAAGCAGGGTAAAGGCGGGCGAGGATCCCGCCGCGGTGCTGGATTCCCTGCAGATCAGCAGGTATTGCTGCCGCAGGATGCTGCTGTCTACCGTGGAGACCATCCAGCAGGTCATCCCGTTCTACGAGGCGATACACAGGAGACGGCAGGAAGTCCTGTCTGAGCTAGAATAGATTGCCAAGGATAACCTCCGTCGACGGGCGCATTTTATACAACAGCAGGGGGGGCAGGACCGTCGAGGTTGACGTGACCGCCGACGGCGCCCACCTGGGCAGGGTCTGCGCGCCTTCGGGCGCCAGCGTGGGCAGGCACGAGGCGGTGAGTTTTCCCAACGGCAGGCCGGAAGACGGGCTGAGGATCCTGAGGGAAAACTCGCAGAGGTTCGTGGGGCTGGAACCGTCCGACCTAAAGTCCGTCCACGACGCCCTGCGGTGCATCGACCAGACCCCCGACTATTCGAAGATCGGCGGGGCGCTGGCGTTCGCGGTGACGATCGCGTCGATGGAGTCGGCCTCCAGGGAGTCCGGCCGGCCGCTGTTCCAGATGCTGTCGCCGGAGGCGCGTTTCAGGTTCCCCTTCCCGCTGGGGAACATCCTGGGCGGGGGGGCCCACGCGGGGCCGGGCACCCCGGACATACAGGAGATACTGGTATGCGCGACGGGAGCCGGGACGGTCGTGGAGGCGATCGAGACGAACCTGTCGGTGCACGGGGAGCTCCGGCGGGTACTGGAGAGGGAAGACCCGGGGTTTACTAACGGCAGGGGGGACGAGGGCGGCTGGGCGCCGAAGCTGGACAACGAGAGGGCCCTGGAACTGTCTGCCAAGGCGTGCGAGAACCTGGGCTTCACGCTGGGAAAGGAGGTGTCCCTCGGCGTGGACTTTGCGTCGTCGACGCAGTGGAACGAGGCCAGGCAGACCTACGAGTACCGCAGGGCCGGCTTTGAGAACTCGCCGGCAGAGCAGATCGAGTTCGCCTCCAGGCTTATCCGCGACTACAAGCTGGCCTACGCGGAGGACGCCGTCCACGAGGAGGCGTTCGAGGACATGGCCGAGCTGACCTCGAGGTTCCCTGACACGCTGGTCACGGGCGACGACCTCACGGTGACGAACACGGGAATACTGAAGAAGGCGATCGGGTCAAAGTCGTGCAACGCCGCGATCCTGAAGGTAAACCAGGCGGGGAGCCTGTACGACGCGCTGGAGTTCGCGGGCGAGGCAAACTCCCACGGCATCGGGCTCGTCACGTCGCACAGGTCAGGCGAGTCTACCGACTCCCACATCTCCCACATCGGCCTGGCCACCGGCTCTAAGATGCTCAAGGTGGGCATAGTGGGGGGGGAGCGGGTGGCAAAGATAAACGAGCTGGTGCGCCTCTCAGAGCATGATTTAATATGCGGTATGGCAGAGGTTTAGAATCGCCATGAGTCAGCAGGCAGAAACGACCGACATCAAAAAAAGGGTGCTCTCCACCGGCATCAGGGTGGGGACGCAGGTCAAGACCAAGTTCATGAGGCAGTTCATAACAAAGGCCAGCCCGGAGGGGCTGTACATGCTCGACCTGGACATCACCATGGAGAGGATCAAGACCGCCGCCAGGTTCATCAACCGCCTCGGGCCGGAAAGGCTGATCATCTGCTCGGGCAGGCAGTACGCGAACACCCCCATCGAGAAGTTCTGCGAAATGCTGGGCTCCACAAAGTCGCTGGGCAGGTTCATGCCCGGCACCCTGACAAACCCCTCGCTGCCGTACTACAAGGAACCGAAGCTGGTGCTGATCTCCGACCCGCAGATCGACGGGCAGTCGATCACGGAGGCGACGAACGCGGGCATACCTGTCATCGGGATTGCAAACACCGACAACATAACGTCAAAACTCGACGTGATAATCCCAGCAAACAACAGGGGCAGGAAGGCCCTTGCCACCATCTACTGGCTCCTCGCACGCCAGATCCTCATCGAGAGGGGGGACCTGAAGGAAGACGAGCCGATGAAGTACGAGATAGACGACTTTGAGACCAAGATAACCGAAGAGGAACCCGAGTGATGCGGGTTAGGACGCCGGCGGTGGCCGGGATGTTCTACCCGGGGGAAAGAGGCGAACTGGAGCGGTCCATCCGCGGGTGCTTCCTGCACAGGCTGGGGCCTGGCAGTGCCCCCGGGCCGCGCACCCGCAAGATTTTCGGCGCGGTATGCCCGCACGCGGGATACGCGTACTCCGGGCCGGTGGCAAGCCACGCCTTCCGCGCGATCTCCCCGGACGTCCCGGAGCTGTTCGTCATAGTGGGCCCCAACCACTGGGGGATCGGGCGCGACCTGGCAACCATGATGGACTGCGCGTGGAGGACGCCGCTGGGAGACGTCGAGGTGGACTCGGAGGCGGCCGGGGAGATCTCCGAGTCGTCCGGCGTGGTGGACGTGGACTATTTTTCCCACGCGCGGGAGCACAGCATAGAGGTGCAGCTGCCCATGATCCAGGACATGGCGCGCGACCCCAAGATCGTCCCCATATCGATGATCAGCCAGGACAGGGATTCTGCAAGCGCCGTGGGCCTGGCAATCGCGGGCGCGGCAGCGGCAAGGGATGCCGTGGTGATAGGATCGTCGGACTTTACGCATTATGAGCCAAACGACCTGGCGTACGAGCAGGACACGGCGCTGATCGATCCGATCCTGAGGCTGGACGTCGGCGGGTTTTACCGCGTCCTGGGCGACAGGAAGGTCAGCGCCTGCGGCTACGGCGCGATCGCCTCCACCATGGTAGCGTGCAAGAAGCTCGGGGCGACCCGGGGGGATCTGCTGAAATACGCCACGAGCGGAGACGTCACGGGGGACATGAGTTCGGTAGTGGGATACGGGTCCATAGTGTTCACTTGAGATCCAAGGCGTCGGCGCCCGGAAAGGTGATCCTGTTCGGGGAGCATTTCGTGGTGTACGGCGTCCAGGCGGTGCTGTGCGCGATAGACAGGCGGATCACGGTCTCCGCCGAGACGACCCCCGGAGGCACGGTATCGATCAGGTCGGGCGTCGGCACGCTCTCGGCCGGCCCCGCGACGGGCTTGGGGGACGTGGACCCGCCGCTGCGGCCCCTGTTTTACCTGGCAAGGAGGATCTCAGAGGAGCACGGCCACGGAGGGGGCGTTTCGCTGGACGTAGAGTCAGAGCTCCCGCCAGGGGCGGGCCTGGGATCGTCGTCGGCCGCCTGCGTGGCGGGCGCGGCGGCGGTATCGGGGCTGTTCGGGGAGCCCGACAGGGAGGAGGTGCTGGGGCTGGCAATCGAGGCGGAGAGGACCGCCTACCCTGCCTCTTCTGGCGCGGACTGCACGGTGTGCACGCACGGCGGGATCATGAGGTATTCCCGGGAGGGCGGGTTCTCGAGGGTGGTGCCGGCGCCGGGCTTCAGGCTGGTCGTCGCGAGCTCGGGCGCGGAACACTCCACGGCAGACATGGTGTCGGCCGTGAGGGGGTTCAGGGAGAGGAACGCGGAGCGGTTCTCGGAGATGTGCGGCGCCGAGGGCAGGCTGGTGGAGTCTGCGCTGCGCCTGATCGCGGAGAACGACCTGGCTGGGCTGGGAAGGTGCGTGACGGAGAACCAGGGGATGCTCGAGGAGATGGGCGTCTCAAGCGAGAGGCTGGGGGAGATGGTGGCAGTCGCAAACGAGACGTCGTTTGGCGGCAAGATAACCGGCGCCGGGGGAGGCGGGTGCATATTCGCGCTAAGCGACGAGGCAGGCGTGCGGGACGCCGTCAGGGGGTTCCGGGAAAGGGGGATAGACTGCTTTCCCACGGGGATCGACTTTGACGGACTGAATACTTTTTAATTGACTCGGTATTTCTGGACAACATGATCCTGCTGAAACTGGGGGGCTCGGTCATCACAAACAAGGCCAGGCCCCTCTCGCCGAGGAGGAAGGCCGTGGACGGGCTGGCCTGGTGCCTGGGGAGGATCGGCGAGCCGGTGGTAGTGGTACACGGAGGGGGCTCCTACGGGCACCACTGGTCCGTGAAATACGACATGCACACGAAGCCAAAGAAATACGCCGCGAGGGGGGTGGCAGTGGTGAAGACCTCCATGGTGGAGCTCAACAGGATCGTCCTGAACGCCATGCTGAGGAACGGCCTGAACCCGTACTGCCTCCCGCCGACCGACTTCATGCACGGCGGAACGCCGGTGGAGGAAAAGATCAGGGAGATCGGGAGGATCGCCAGGTCCGGCCTGATCCCAGTGACGTTCGGGGACGCGCTGTGGCACGGCCGGAACAGGACGTACATACTGTCGGGGGACAGGATCATGACCCACCTGGCCGGGGTCCTGAAGCCGAGGCTGTGCGTCTTCGCGCTGAACGAGGACGGCCTGTACGACGATCTCGGCTCGAAGAGGCTGGTCCGGGAGTTCAGGGGAGGGGGGCACACGGCCCGGGAGAGCCCGGCGGACGTGACGGGGGGGATGGCGCGCAAGGTGGAGGAGGCCACCCGGATCTCGGGGGGCGGCACCAAGGTGTTCTTCGCCAACGGGTTCAGGCCGGAAAGGATCGTGAATGCAGTTAAAAACAACAGGTTTGAGGGAACCTTGTTCAGGGGAATGAGGCATGGCTGAGGAATACGTCATACTGGTCGACGAGGACGACAACCCCGTGGGGCTGGAGGAGAAGGTGAGGTGCCACCTGCCCGACGGCAAGCTGCACCGGGCGTTCACCGCGCTGATCTTCGACGGGGACGGCAACCTGCTGCTGACCCGGAGGGCCAGAGAGAAGATGTTGTGGCCCGGGGACTGGGACGGGACGGTGGCCAGCCACCCGAGGGAGTCCGAGACGTACGCCTCCTCGGCCGAAAGGAGGCTACCGGAGGAGCTGGGAATCTCGTGCCCCATGGACTACCTGATGAAGTTCGAGTACCACGCGCCGTACGGGGACGTGGGCTCCGAAAACGAGATCTGCGGCACGCTGATTGGCGTGGTGGGGGACGGCACGCGGGTCATGCCCGTCCGGGGGGAGATAGACGAGACCCGGTGGGTCTCGGCCCCCACGCTGGCGCGGGAATTGGAGGCGGCCCCGCGGGACTACTGCCCGTGGATGCTGATCGCGCTGGCCCTGCTCGGCAAGTCGGAGGGCGGGGCGCTGGAAAGGCACGAGGGCGTCCTGCGCCAATGGCTGGACAGCGTCGTGGCCGACGCGCTTCCCGGGGCGATACGCTCGCACCTGCCGGACGACCGGTGGAGGATCGCCCGATGAGCGGGACCGGGGGGATCCGGGATAACGCAAGGGCGGTGAACCGGTACCTCGGCGAGACGCTGAGCGGGAGCCCGAGGGAGCTTTACGACGCGGCTGGCCACCTCATCGCGAACGGCGGGAAGAGGCTTAGGCCGTACATGGTAGTCAAGAGCTGCCAGATCCTGGGCGGAAGGAAGTCGGACGCGATGCCCGCCGCCGGCGCAGTCGAGATGGTTCACAACTTCACGCTGGTCCACGACGACATCATGGACAACGACGACGTGCGGCACGGGGTCCCGACGGTGCACAGGAAGTTCGGGATGCCGGTGGCGATACTTGCAGGGGACGTCCTGTTCTCGAAGGCCTACCGGGACATCGCGGGATCCGGCCTGCCCGCGGAGGCGGTCGTGCGGCTGGTCGCCAGGCTGGCCGCAGCCTGCGTGGACGTCTGCGAGGGCCAGCTGCTGGACATCAGGATGGCCGACGAAAAAAAACTCCCCTCGCAGCGGCGGTACGTCACCATGGTCCGCAAGAAGACCGCGGCCCTGTTCGAGGTGTCCTGCTCCATGGGGGCGATCTGCGCGGCGGGAAGCCCGCGGGACGTGGGGAACATGGCCTCGTTCGGGAGGAACCTGGGGATAGCATTCCAGATCACCGACGACCTCATCGGGGTGATGGGGGACCCGAAGATCACGAAAAAACCCGTCGGCAACGACATCCGCGAGGGGAAAAAATCGCTCCCGATCCTCATGGCGGTGAGGCGGTCAGGCGGCAAGGACAGGGAGGCCATACTGGGGGCGTTTGGCAACCCGGGCGCGTCGCAGGACGAGCTCGAGAGGGCGGTGGGGGCCATACGCAGGCTGGGCATCGAGCAGGACGTGAGGGACGAGGCGCTAAAGTACGCCTCCAAGGCCGAAGGGTCGCTGGCGGGGTACTCCGGCCCGGCAAGGGACGGCCTGGCGGCGCTGCTGGATTTCGTGGTAAGAAGGAGCCTGTGACTTGGACGCAGGACTCGGGGATGAGATCAGGAAACTGGCGCTGCAAAACGCGTTCGAGCACGGGGGGCAGACCCGCGACAAGATCGTCTTGGCAAAGGTGCTGGGCGCCCGGCCGGATCTCAGGGGCAGGGCGAGGGAGATCGCCGGGCAGATCTCCGGGGTGGTCTCGGAGGTCAACGCGATCCCGGTAGCGGAGCAGGGCAGGGAGCTCGAGGAAAGGTTCCCTGGCCTCCTGGCCCCCAAGGAAAGGGCCCCGGAGCGGGAGGGGCTGCCCCCGCTGCCCGGCGCGGAGCACGGCAAGGTGGTCACGCGGTTTCCCCCCGAGCCAAACGGGTACCCCCACATAGGGCACGCAAAGGCCGCGATCATCAACGCCGAGTACGCGAGGATGTACGGCGGCAGGTGCATCCTGAGGATCGACGACACCAACCCCGAGGCGGAGAGGATGGAGTACCACGCGGCCATAAAGGTGGGCCTGGACTGGCTCGGGGTGGAGTTTGACACCGTAAAGAGCACGTCTGACGACATGGACCTGCTCCATGAAAAGGGCCAGGAACTCATACGGTCCGGAAAGGCGTACGTGTGCACGTGCAAGAGGAAGGACATCAGCCGGAACCGGAGGGAGAGAAAGGCCTGCAAGTGCAGCGGGGGGGCCGTCGAGCGAAACGAGGACGGGTGGGAGAAGATGTTCCAGAAGTTCAGGCCGGAGGAGGCCGTAGTGAGGTTCCGCGGCGACATGGGGTCGGACAACGCGGTCATGAGGGATCCCGTGCTGTTCAGGATAATCGACGAAAAGCACTACGTGCTAGGGAACAAGTACCGGGTCTGGCCAAGCTACGACCTCGCGGTGGCGGTCGAGGACAGCGCGGACGGCGTCACGCACGCCTTCCGCTCGAAGGAGTTCGAGCTGAGGGGGGAGCTGATCGAGGCCATCCTGGACGCGCTGGGCATGAGAAAGCCTGCCCAGGGGTTCTTTTCCCGGCTGGAGTTCGAGGGGATGCCAGTCTCCAAGAGGATCCTGAGGCCCCTGATCGAGGAAGGCAGGGTGTCGTGGTATGACGACCCCAGGCTGCCCACGCTGGAGGCCATGAAGCGGAGGGGAATCAGGCCCGGGGCGGTGAGGAAGTTCGTCCTGTCGCTGGGGATGACCAAGGCGGACACCCTGGCGCCGTTTGGCGCGCTGGAGGCGTTCAACCGGAGGCTCGTGGACGCGGACAGCATCCGGCTGCACATGGTGGCCAGCCCCTCCAGGATCGCGGTAAGGGGCATGCCCGCGCCCTTCGTGGACCTGCCCAACCACCCCTCCGGGGGGATGGGGACGAGGAGGGTGGAGGTCGGGGAAGGCCTCCTCGTAGCCGGCCCCGACGCGGAAAACCTGCGCGCCGGCTCGCGCGTCAGGCTCCTGGGGCTCGGCAACGTCAAGATCACAAAGGCCGGCGGCGGGCTAGAGGGGGATTTCGAGGGGGACGGCGCGCCGGGAGACATCCCGAAGATCCAGTGGGTCCCGGAGGGCGGCGCGCACGGGCTGACGATCCTCGTCCCGCGCCCGCTCTTTGCCGGCGGCGAATTCGACGCGGACAGCCTGGAGGAGCTAAAGGTATATACGGAGCCGCACTACTTGCAGCTAAAAGAAGGGGAAGCGATTCAATTTGTCAGGTTCGGCTACTGCAGGAAGGATTCTCAGAACCGGGCGGTATTCACGCACAAGTGAGTGGGCGCCATGAGGATAGCGAGGGTCTCCAAAAACGGCAAGGAGACGTACGGGCTGGTAAGGGACGGCATGCTTGCCACCAAGGACGACATCACGTACAAGACGGGCGTGCCGATACCGCGCAGCGTCAAGGACTTTCTGTTCGACGGGTGGTACGACGAGATCAAGGACAAGCTGGAGGGCCTCCGGTACGGCACGGACGTCTCAAGCTGCAGGCTGCTGGCCCCGATCCCTGACCCGAACAAGATCATCTGCCTGGCGTTCAACTACACGGACCACGCCGCAGAGCAGGGGCTGGATGCGCCAGAGGATCCCGTCCTGGTCCTAAAGCCTAGGACGGCGCTCAACTCCGCGGGGGACGACATCGTGTGCCCCGACTTTGTCACGCAGCTTGACTACGAGGTGGAGCTGGCGATAGTCGTCGGGAAAAACTGCAAAAACATAACGGCGGAGGATGCGCACGGGGCGATCTTCGGATACATGGTGTTCAACGACATATCCGCTAGGGACATCCAGTTCAAGGACAAGCAGTTCACCAGGGGGAAGGGCTTTGACACGTTCGCGCCGTGCGGCCCCTGGATAACCACCGCCGACGAGGTGGGGGATCCGCACGACCTGGGGATGACGACCCGGATCAACGGGGAGCTGCGGCAGGACTCCTCGACGTCCAAGATGTTCATACGGATCCCGGAAATCGTCTCGAAGATCAGCGAGTGCATGACGCTCGAGAGGGGCGACATCATATCCACGGGCACGCCGGCGGGCGTGACGCTGAACAAGCCCGACGGGGTGTTTCTCCGGGACGGGGACACGGTGGAGATGGAGATAGAGGGCCTCGGGGCCCTTAGAAACACGGTGAGGGTGGAAAAGCGGTAGCGGGCGGCAGGCTGGCTGCGGGCAAGAATGGTGAACGGCGCGGGCTTAGTGCCTTGGCATGATGCTGAGCCTGGACCTCGCGGTGACGGCGATTATGGATATGATTGCCACTCCAAGGATCATGGCCGCAACGGTGCCGAACTCCGGGATTACGTAGGTGCCTATTATCTCGATCTCCTCAGTGCCAGCCTGGAATTGTATCGTCAGCGTCCGGTACGAGCCAGTGATGGACTCTTCATAGTCCTGCACCTCCTCCCCGTCTACCAGCACGAAGAAGTCGTCGTCCGTGCCGTCCTCGTACAGGGCGCCCAGGATCGTCCTGGGTATGGAGAGCGTTATCGAGCCGTCTTCAGTGGAATTGATGGTGATGATCAGGGACGTCTGGTCTTCATCCGGCATGATGCCGATCACTGTCCCGCCGGAGATCGAGTAGTCCACGGGCTCGGCCCCCTCTTCTATCGTGATGGAAATCCTGTCGTCCGGCGCCACGGGATCCGTGCCGGTCGCCAGCGCGCCGCCGTAGGCAAACGTGGCCTCGGCCGTGCGGGCCTGGCTGCCGTAGGTCACCCCCACGGTGTACGTCCCATCGACCTTCCACATGGGGCCTCCTGGCGTCAGCTCCACGGAGAACATCCCGCCGGAATCCACGTTGAGCTGCTCGATGCCTATTATGTTGCCGTTTGGAGCCGTGACCTTGAGGGCTATTGGCTGCCCCGATAGGAGATCCCTGACCTGCCCGGTCACGAGGATCTTATCGCCAGGCGCATACGAGGCCTTGTCGGTCATGACCGTCACCGGGTCTGGGATCTGCCCGGATGCCGGTGCCGCGCCGATGCCCGCGATAAAGACCGCCGCCAGCGCAAGCACCTTCAGGTTGGCGTTCATGTTTTTCCAGTCTTGATTTCTCTTATTTAAGGTTGTGAAATGCGTCCGCCCGCGCGGCACCCGCGCTGGTGATCGCCGGCAATCCCGCCGAGGGAGGATTGATCAGATTAGATATATATTAACCTCGGAGCGAATTCTTGACAGTTTGTGCATAGTATTTAACGTCACCTTTAGTGTTTTCAGGGGTGGTTCGTAGATGGCTGCCAAAAAAAACCAGGTACTCGTGCCAGATCACATCCTCGTCCCAAAGCATGAGATCGTCTCCAAGAAGGAGGCCGAGGAGGTGCTGGGGAGGTTCAACTGCAAGCCGACCGAACTGCCGCTGATCTTCGTAAACGATCCCGCGATACTGGAGCTTGGCGTGAAGCCGGGGGACATGATCAAGATCACGAGGGCTAGTCCTACGGCCGGCGAGAGCTTCTATTACCGGTATGTGGTGGAAGTCTGATGGCCGATCCCTCCACCAAGCGCTGGCCGGTGATCCAAGACATCCTCAAGCGGGAGGGCATCGCCAGGCAGCACCTGAACTCCTTTGACGAGTTCCTGAACAACGGGCTCCAGAGCATCATCGACGAGGTGGGGCAGATAGAGATCGAGAACGCCGAATACCCGTACAAGATACAGCTGGGCAAGGTCCGCCTCCAGAAGCCCAGGATGATGGAACTCGACGGCTCCATCACACACATCACGCCTGCCGAGGCGCGGCTGCGAAACGTGTCCTACTCCGCGCCAGTGATGATGGAGGCAAGCGTCGTCGAGGACGGCAAGGTGCTCGAGTCCAGGTTCGTCCACATCGGCGACGTCCCAGTCATGGCGAAGTCAAACGCGTGCATCCTGCACAACTTTTCCACGCAGAAGCTGGTCGAGCACGGCGAGGATCCGAACGATCCCGGAGGGTACTTTATCATCAACGGCTCCGAGCGGGTAGTGGTCGGGCTCGAAGACCTGTCGTACAACAAGATCATCGTGGACAGGGAGACCGTCGGGGGAAACCCCGTGTTCAAGGCCAAGGTGTATTCCTCGATCGTGGGCTACCGGGCCAAGCTAGAGCTGGTGATGAAGAACGACGGCCTCATCGTGGCCAGGATACCGGGCTCCCCGGTGGACATACCCGTAGTCACGCTGATGAGGGCGCTCGGCCTGGAGTCCGACAGGGAGATCGCGTCGGTGGTCTCGCTGGTCGACCAGATCCAGGACGAGCTGGAGGGGTCCTTCGAGAAGGCCGGCGACGTCCAGACGTCAAAGGACGCCATAGTCTACATCAGCAAGAGGATCGCGCCCGGCATGCTCGAGGAATTCCAGATCAAGCGGGCGGAGACGCTCCTCGACTGGGGGCTGCTGCCGCACCTGGGAAAGCACACGGAGAACAGGAAGGAGAAGGCGCAGTTCCTCGGCGAGGCCACGTGCAAGCTGCTGGAGCTCAAGCTCAAGTGGATCATCCCCGACGACAAGGACCACTACGGGAACAAGGTCATAAAGTTCGCAGGGCAGATGCTCGCCGACCTGTTCAGGACCGCGTTCCGCAACCTGGTCCGCGACATGAAGTACCAGCTGGAGCGCTCGGGCCAGAAGCGGGGGATAAACGCGGTGGCCGCGGCGATCCGCCCCGGAATCATAACCGACAAGCTGAACAACGCCATCGCCACCGGAAACTGGGGGCGGGGGAGGGTCGGCGTTACGCAGCTGCTGGACAGGACCAACTACCTTTCCACGATAAGCCACCTGAGGAGGATCCAGTCGCCCCTGAGCAGGACCCAGCCGAACTTCGAGGCGCGGGACTTGCACGCGACCCACTTCGGCAGGATATGCCCGAGCGAGACCCCCGAGGGCTCCAACTGCGGCCTCGTAAAGAACCTGGCGCTGTCCGGAATAATCTCCGTCAACGTGGCGTCCGCGGAGATAGTCGAGAAGCTGTACGACCTCGGCACCGTCCACTTTTTTGACGCCAAGGAGGACCTGAAAAAGGACGGGACCAGGATCTTCGTGGACGGCAAGCTGATCGGGTACTACAAGGACGGGCTGCGCCTTGCGGAACACCTGAGGGATCTCCGGAGGAGCTCCAAGATCCACCCGCACGTGGGGATATCTTTCCACCACTCCGACATAGAGGGGTCCACCAAGCGGCTCTACGTCAACTGCAACGCGGGCCGGGTCCTGAGGCCCCTGATAATAATCAAGAACGGCAAGCCCCTGCTCACGCAGGACCTGCTTGACAAGATCTCAAAGAAGCTGCTCTCCTGGACCGACCTGCTCCGCATGGGGATAATCGAGCTGATTGACGCAAACGAGGAGGAGAACTGCTACGTGACGCTGGACGAGGCCGACGCCAAGGGGCACACGCACCTCGAGATCTTCCCCCCAGCCATCCTCGGCGCCGGCGCGTCGATCATCCCGTACCCCGAGCACAACCAGTCCCCGAGGAACACGTACGAGTCGGCCATGGCGAAGCAGAGCCTGGGGTTCTCAACCCCCATGATGAACACCAGCACGTACGTGCGCCAGCACTTCATGCTTTACCCGCAGACCCCGGTGGTGAACACGAAGGCGATGAAGCTGCTCGGGCTCGAGGACAGGCCCGCCGGGCAGAACTGCGTGGTGGCGGTGTTGCCGTTTGACGGCTACAACATCGAGGACGCGATAGTCCTCAGCAAGGCCTCGGTGGACCGCGGCCTGGCAAGGACGTTCTTCTTCAGGATATACGACGCGGAGGCAAAGCAGTACCCCGGGGGCATGCGGGACAACTTTGAGATCCCCAACGCCGAGGACAACATCCGGGGGTTCAAGGGCGAGAAGGCGTACCGCCTGCTCGAGGAGGACGGCGTGGTCGCCGCGGAGTTCCCGGTCAGCGGGGGCGACATACTGATCGGGAAGACCAGCCCTCCCAGGTTCATGGAGGAGTACAGGGAGTTCGAGTCGACTGGTCCCTACAGGCGGGACACCTCGATAGGGATAAGGCCCTCCGAGACGGGCGTGGTCGACACCGTGGTCATGACCCAGTCAAACGAGGGCGGCAAGATGTACAAGATAAGGGTGCGCGACATGAGGATCCCGGAGATCGGCGACAAGTTCGCCTCGCGCCACGGGCAGAAGGGCGTCCTCGGGATCCTGGCCAAGGCAGAGGACCTGCCGTACACGGCCGACGGGGTGTCGCCCGACGTCCTGATCAACCCGCACGCGTTCCCCTCCAGGATGACGGTGGGGATGATGATGGAGTCGATCTGCGGCAAGGCCGCCTCGCTCCGGGGAAGCCAGTTCGACGGCTCGGCGTTCGTCGGGGAGAAGATGGACGAGGTGAGGGCCGTGCTGGGCGCGGCGGGATTCGAGTACTCCGGCAAGGAAAAGATGTACGACGGGAGGACGGGCAAGTCGTTCCCGGTCGACGTGTTCATCGGGGTCGTGTATTACCAGAAGCTCCACCACATGGTGGCAGACAAGATCCACGCGAGGGCCCGCGGCCAGGTCCAGATGCTCACGAAGCAGCCCACAGAGGGCAGGGCGAGGGGCGGCGGCCTGAGGTTCGGCGAGATGGAAAGGGACTGCCTCATCGCGTACGGGGCGTCCATGATACTGAAGGACAGGCTGCTTGACGAGTCCGACAAGTCAGACATCTACGTCTGCGAGAGGTGCGGCCTCGTGGCGTACCATGACGTCAAGCAGAGGAAGTACGTCTGCCGGGTCTGCGGCGACAAGGCCAAGGTGTCGTCGGTCTCGGTGGCGTACGCCTTCAAGCTGCTGCTGCAGGAGATGCAGAGCCTCAACGTCGCGCCGAGGCTGCTGATCAAGGAGAGGGTGTGATGTCGATCCAGGCGATAAAGTCGATCGACGGGATCAGGTTCTCGATATGGTCGCCGACCGAGGTGAGAAAGTATTCCGTGGCCGAGATCACGGCCCCCGAGACGTACGACGAGGACGGGATGCCAGTCCAGGGGGGGCTCATGGACGGGAGGCTGGGCACGCTGGAGCCGGGGCAGAAGTGCCTTACGTGCGGGAACACCGCCGCCAGGTGCCCTGGGCACTTTGGGCACATAGAGCTCGCCGAGCCGGTCCTGCACATCGCGTTCATCGACAACATCTACAAGCTGCTCCAGTCCACGTGCAGGTCGTGCGCCAGGCTCAAGGTCCCGCAGGAGGATCTCGACGAGTTCAAGAGGATCAAGGCAAAGCACGCGGCGTACACCATAATCTCGCAGAAGAGGATCCCGGAGCAGATCATCGAGAAGGCCAAGAAGGCAAAGACGTGCCCGCACTGCGGCAAGGTGCAGTACGAGCTGATCTTCACGAAGCCGACCATCTTCGTGGAGAAGACCGAGATCGGCGAGCACAGGCTGCTGCCCATAACGATCAGGGAGAGGTTCTCGCAGATCCTCGACGAGGACCTCCTGCTCCTGGCATACGACCCGGTGACTGCCAGGCCGGAGTGGTTCGTGCTGCAGGCGCTGCCCGTCGCGCCGGTGACCGTCAGGCCGTCGATCATCCTGGAGACCGGCATCCGCTCCGAGGACGACCTGACGCACAAGATGGTGGACATAATCAGGGTAAACCAGAGGCTGAAGGAGAGCAAGGAGGCGGGCACCCCCCCGCTGATAGTCCAGGACCTGGTGGATCTCCTGCAGTACCACACCACCACCTATTTTGACAACGAGGTCTCCGGCATCCCCCAGGCGCACCACCGCTCGGGGCGACCGCTGAAGACGCTGACGCAGAGGCTCAAGGGCAAGGAGGGGCGCTTCAGGGGCTCGCTGTCCGGCAAGAGGGTCGACTTTTCCAGCAGGACGGTGATCTCGCCGGATCCCAACCTGGACCTGTCGGAGGTGGGCGTCCCCGAGACGGTCGCCATGAAGCTGACCATCCCGGAGATCGTGACCGAGTGGAACATCGACAGGATGAGGAAGCTCGTGATCAACGGCCCGGACAAGTTCCCGGGGGTCAACTATATAGTGCGCCCCGACGGCGTCAAGATCCGGCTCGACTTCGTGGAGGACAGGTCCACGATCGCCGAGACGCTGGAGATCGGGTACCTCGTGGAGCGCCACCTGGCAAACGGGGACATCGTCATGTTCAACAGGCAGCCGTCGCTCCACCAGATGTCGATCATGGCCCACTACGTCAGGGTGCTGCCGGGAAAGACCTTCAGGCTGCACCCGTCAGTGTGCCCCCCGTACAACGCCGACTTTGACGGCGACGAGATGAACCTCCACGTGCCGCAGAGCGAGGAGGCGAGGGCCGAGGCGATACTGCTGATGAGGGTCCAGGACCAGCTGATCTCCCCGAGGTACGGCGGCCCGATCATCGGCGCGCTGAGGGACTTCGTGACCGGCGCGTACCTGCTGACAAAGGACGGCACGACGCTTTCCGTCCAGGAGTTCTCCAACCTGGCGATGCTGGGCGGCTATGCCGGAAAGCTGCCGGAGCCGGCGGCAAAGACCAAGGAGGGCCCCGCCTACACGGGAAAGCAGCTCTTCTCGCTGTTCCTGCCGAAGGACTTCAACTACGTCATCACGTCAAAGTGGTCGAAGGGCACGAAGGGCAAGCCGAAGGACGTGGTCATCAAGAACGGCGAGCTGATCAGCGGCGTCATCGACAAGTCGTCCATCGGCGCAGAGGAGCCCGAAAGCGTCCTGCACAGGATCGCCAAGGACTACGGGAACGACGTCGGCAAGAGGTTCCTCAACTCGATCCTGATCATGGTAAAGCAGTTCATCACCCACTACGGGTTCAGCTACGGCTACGGAGACCTGGAGGTCCCCGAGAAGGACAAGCGGCGTATCCTGGACGACATCTCTGCCACCTACGACGTGATCTCCGATCTCACCTCCCAGTATGAAAAAGGCACACTGAAACTCACGCGCAGGATGAGGCCCGAGGAGGCGCTGGAGGCGTACATCGTAAACGAGCTCGGCAAGGCAAGGGACAAGGCCGGCTCCACCGCAGACCAGTCGCTCGACCAGGCGAACGCGGGCAGGATAATGGCCACCACCGGGGCCAGGGGGTCGGCGCTCAACATAGGACAGATGGCAGGCGCGCTGGGGCAGCAGTCCCGGCGGGGGAACAGGCTGCACGACGGGTACAACAACAGGGCGCTGCCGCACTACCTGGAGAACGACAAGAACCCCGACGCCCACGGGTTCGTAAAGTCGAACTACAGGGACGGGCTCTCCGCGCTGGAGTTCTTCTTCCACGCCATGGGCGGAAGGGAGGGGCTCGTGGACACCGCGGTCAGGACGCAGCAGAGCGGGTACATGCAGAGGAGGCTCATCAACGCGCTGGAGCACATCCGGCTGGAGTATGACGGGACGGTACGCGATCCGCACGGGCACATAATCCAGTTCCTGTACGGCGAGGACGGGATCGACGTGGCAAAGAGCGATCATGGAGAGGCCTTCAACGTGAACAGGCTGATCGAGTCCCAGACGATCGTGGATTCCGGAAAGAAGGCCACCAAGGCCGAGATCGAGGACCTGGCCAAAAAATACACGAAGACGTTCAACCCCCGGCTGGTAGGACTGGTGACGGAGAGCCTGCTGGACTCCAAGCTGAGCAGGGACGGCGTGGAGGCGGTGTGCAAGAAGGGCCTGCTGCTCTACAACAGGGCCAAGGTGGAGCCCGGCCAGGCGGTGGGGATAATCACCGCGCAGTCCATCGGCGAGCCCGGCACGCAGATGACGCTGAGGACGTTCCACTTTGCGGGGATCAAGGAGCGGAACGTGACCCTGGGCCTCCCGAGGCTCATCGAGCTGGTCGACGCCAGGAAGAAGCCGGTGACGCCCACCATGGACATCTACCTCGACGAGGAGACGAAGAACTCCCGGGAGAAGGCGATCCAGGTGGCCCGCAACGTCCTGCAGACCAAGGTCAGCTCGCTGACCTCGGACGTCGACACCGACTATTCCACCGAGATCAGGCTGGTCCTGAGCCCCAACAGGCTCAAGGAAAGGGGGTGCTCGGCGGCCGAGGTGGAGGCGGCGCTCCAGTCCAACAAGAAGTTCAAGATCGAGGCCACCGGCGAGCTCATCGCGCTGAAACTGGTAGAGGAGTCAGACGCCCCCACGGTGATCGCGCTGCGGAACAAGGTCCTAAACACCACGGTGAAGGGCGTCCCAGACATCGAGCGCGTCACGCTGGTGCAGGAGGGCGACGAGTGGGTGCTCCAGACGACCGGCTCCAACATCGCCAGGGTGCTCGAGGTGCAGGGAATCGACAGGAAGAACGTCAGGACGAACAACGTCTTCGAGATCGCCTCCACGCTGGGGATAGAGGCCACGAGAAACGCGCTGATCAACGAGCTGAACAACACGCTGGAGGACCAGGGGCTCGAGGTAGACAACAGGTACATCATGCTGGTGTCCGACCTGATGTGCTCGCGCGGGTACATGCAGCAGATCGGCAGGCACGGGATCGCCGGGACCAAGGATAGCGTGCTTGCAAGGGCCGCGTTCGAGATAACTGTCCCCACCATCGCGCACGCCGCGCTCGGGGGGGAGGTGGAGATGCTAAAGGGAATAACGGAGAACGTCATAGTCGGGAGCAACATCCCCATCGGCAGCGGGACGGTGGACCTCTACATGCAGGTCTCCAAAAAGAAGTAGGGTGGATCCTGGGGCGCTGGTGTGAGGAGACGTGGCCGACGAAATATCCGATCTGATGTCGAAGAACAGGGACAAGGTGATCTCGCTCCGGCTCCGGGACGACAAGACGCTAGAGGGCCGGCTGCGTGACTTTGACGTCCACATGAACCTCACGCTGGACGACGCCCGGGACGTCTCCGGCCCGGATCCGGTGGATCTGGGCAACATCCTGCTGCGTGGGGTCAATATCATATCCATCTCGTTGCCCGAGGAAACCGGGGAATAGCCGCGGCCGGCAGGCGCCGCGCCTCCCAAGTCTTAAATCCGGCAGGGCCCCCGTGAAAGCGTTGATCGACGCGCGCGTGCTTGCCGCACTGTCAGCTGCGGCACTGTCAGCTGCCTCGCTGTCGGCGGCCGCGCTGCCGCCGGCGTTCGGGGAGGGGATCCCGGACTATGGAAAGCCCTACTCCCCCATATTTACCGACAAGCCGGCGTATTCCTGGACCGACAAGATCCGCGTGAAGATCGTCGCGCCGAGCTGGAACGCGAGCAGCCACATGGTGGACTCGATAGGGGGCACCGACACGCACCCGATAAAGATATCCACGCGGGGGCATTCCCTGGAGCCGTACCGGTTTGCGGAGACGGGCCCCGACTCCGGGGTGTTTGCCGCCGAGGTGACCCTGACCGGGTTCCTGCACGACGCCGACGGGGACGGAGACTTTGACACTGCCCCGCGCACCGCCGGGCGGGGCCCCACGGGCGGGTTTCTGGAGGCAGACCGCGGCTCGGCGGTGACGATATCATTCGAGTTCGCCGACGGCGTGGTGGTCGCGGAGTCCGTCCCGGTGCGGTGGAACGTGGGCGCGGTCGAGTTTTCAAGCGGCCGGTACCTCCCGGGCGAGCAGGCCCGGATCACGGTGGTTGATCCCGACATGAACCTGGATCCCGAGGCGATCGATCGGGTGCGGGTGCGGGTGTCCTCCGACTCCGACGCCGCGGGAACGGACCTGGACGCGACCGAGACCGGCGAGGGCTCCGGGACGTTCGTGGGGAGCCTCTCCTTCACGCAGAGCAGCCCCACGAGCGGAGCCGTGCTGCATGCTGTTCCCGGGGACGCCGTGTATGCCAGGTATGACGACCACACGCTGCCCGAGCCCAGCCCCAAATCGGACAGCCTCGCCGTGGGTGCCACGGCAAGGCTGGATCCGGCCGCTGCCCCCACGGACAGGGTCACGAACTCCGGGATCCACTTTGCGGACGGCTCGGGAACGCGCGCCACGGAATTCTCGCCGGCCGACCATGTCCAGATCGTCGGGACGCTGGCCAACGGCCAGGGGTTTTCGCAGCCGTCGGTGTACCTGTTCCAGGTGAAGGACGAATCCGGCATCGTCGTGTCGATCTCCTGGATCCAGGTGGATCTTGCGCCGGGCCAGGACCTGGCAGTCTCCCAGTCGTGGATGCCGAAGGATCCGGGGACCTACCTGGTCGAGACGTTCGTATGGGACTCGCTCTCCAGAATGTCCCCCCTGGCGCCGCCGGCGTCGGCGTCGCTCCTTGTGGGATAGGCCGCAGGGGAGCCGGCTGGCGCCCGGGCCGGGGGAAAGCGCCTCCCCCTGGCGCACGCGCGCCGCCCCGCCCTCGTGGGCAATCCCTGCCCGTGGCGCATGCGCCCATCAGGGCGCCCCGCCCGCCCAGCCGCGCGTTCACGCGCGTTTGCAGCCGGATGGGCAGGCCGCCGCGCTAGTCGGGCGGGCGCCCCGCCCGCCCAGTCGCGCTGGGCCCGCCCCCGCGGTGGCCGGAGCCGCGCATGCAAACCCAGTGCCCCCCGCGCCGGGCAGGAGCGCGGCTGCGCCACAAAGCTATAAATCCCCACCAAGACGACCGATATGGATGCCAGCAAACAAGGTGTTGGAAAAACTCCTGAAGGACGCCCTGAAGGAGGACGCGGTAACGGTGGGCGCCAGGCAGGTGCTGAACTCGGTGGGCGATTCCAAGCTGGTCATAGTCTCCCAGTCCGTCGGAAAGGAGATGCTCGGGCAGATAGAGTCGCACGCAAAGAAGGCGAACACGCCGCTGGTAAACTTCCGGGGGACCTCGGTCGCGCTGGGCAAGCTGTGCGGCCTGCAATTCAGGATATCGACGCTGTCGTTTACCTCGCTGCCCGACGCGAGCGTCCAGTCGATCCTAAAGGAGGCCGGGGAGGAGAAATGACGGCCGCCCCGAATGAAAGTTTAAATGAGACACGTTTTTTTGGTGATAGAAAGGTATTCTGATGACACAATCTATCAAGCTAACAACAGACCAAATGCGCATGATGTCACTTTTCCAGAGCGTTACCGGCGCGACCGCCCGGGATTTCTTTGAGGATGAAAACCAGGACCGCGTGACGTTCGTGGTCAACTCCGGGAAGATGGGGCTCGCGATAGGCAAGGGAGGCATCCACATAAAGTCCCTGCAGAACATCCTGAAGAAAAGCGTCGATCTGGTGGAGTTCGATGACGATCCCGGGAAATTCCTGTCCAACCTGCTCAACCCGAAGCTGGTCTCCGAGGTCAAGGTAAGCACGCGCGAGGACGGCTCAAAGCAGGCGATAGTGCTGGTGGATCCGAGGAAGAAGGGCCTCGTCGTCGGGCGGGACGGCAGGAACGCGGAGAAGGCGCGGCTGCTGGCCAAGCGGTACTTCGGCATTGCCAGCGTATTCATCAACAGCCCCGAAAAGGCGACACTGGAACTGTAGGAAATGACCAAGTCACCCCTAGGCTTATTTGCTGGCAGAGTGCTCATCTCGAAGAGGAAGAGGCAGAGGTGGGCGATCTCCAGGTACAAGCGGAGGGAGCTCGGGATCGACAAGAAGGCCGACCCGCTGGGCGGGGCCCCGCAGGGCCGCGGGATCGTCCTTGAGAAGGTGGGCATCGCCGCAAAGCAGCCAAACTCCGCGGTCAGGAAGTGCGTGCGCGTCCAGCTGATCAAGAACGGCAAGACGGTCACCGCGTTCCTGCCGCGTGACGGCGCGATGAACTTCATCGACGAGCACGACGAGGTCCACATACAGGGGATGGGGGCGACGCAGGGCGGCGCGATGGGGGACCTCCCGGGCGTCCGGTTCAAGGTATTCAAGGTAAACGGCACGTCGCTGCACGAGCTGGTCATAGGCAAGAAGGAGAAGCCGAGGAGATAGCTGATGGCGCAGACAAAAAACCTCCTGTTGTTCCGCAAGTGGGACATGTCCTACATCGAGATCCGCGACCCGGGGCTGAAGACCGCCATATCCCTGAAGAAGCAGATCCTGCCGTACACCTACGGGCGCTCGGCGCTGAAGAGGTTCAACAAGGCGGACGTCAACATAGTGGAGCGCCTCTGCAACAAGGTGATGCATTTTGGCAAGAAGTACGCAAAGAACACCGGGAGGATGTCGGGCAAAAAGCCCAGGGTCATGAACACCGTAAGGCTGGCGTTTGACCTCATATCGATAAAGACTGGCAAGAACCCCGTGGAGGTGCTGGTTAGGGCCGTGGAGTTTTCGGCCCCAAACGAGGACACCACCAGGATCGTCTACGGCGGCACGGTATACCACGTGTCAGTCGACGTCGCCCCCATACGCAGGGTGGACTTGGCGCTCCGGTTCATCGCCGACGCGATCAAGGAGGCCACGTTCTCCAACCCGAAGCCCATAGAGGAGCACATGGCCGAGCAGCTTATCCTGGCAGCCTCAAACGATCCGGGCGCCCCGTCCGTGAAGAAGAAGCACGAGCTGGAAAGGATAGCGCAGGCCTCGCGCTAGGGCGATCCGGCAGGGGCGGGTCACGGCACGAAGTACTCGGCCTCCGGGTGGTGCACGACCATGGCGGCAGTCGACTGCTCCGGGACTATCTGCCCCGCGTCGGTCAGGGTCATGCCGGACTCCTCGGGCGCAAGCAGCTCCCAGACCAGCCTGTGCTGCGCCGTGTCCGGGCAGCTGGGGTACCCCCAGCTGTAGCGCAGCCCGCCCTTGCCGGAGATCCCCCACTCGCCCTTGATCCTCGCGTTGATCCACGCGGCCATCCCCTCCGCGAACTCCACGGCGAGCCCGTGGAGGTAGTACGCGTCGGAGTACCTGCCGCCCTCGTTCCACTCCGTTATGGTCCTGGCGACCCTGTCCCCCACGGTCACCGCCTGGAACGCCACCACGTCCTCCCCCCCGAAATAGTCTGCCAGGCACAGGTGCCTGGGCTTCGTGGATCGTGGGAAATCAAACACGAGCTGCCCGCCCCTCGGCCGGTCTACCGCAAGCCCGTCGCCCCGCGCGTGGCACCCAAAGTACCCGTATACCGCCGTCGGCTCGAAGAGGCCCTCCTCCAGGATGCGCTCCTTCCACCGGACGAACAGCCTCTCGTGCTCCTCCTCCTGCTCCATGCCAGCCCGCCCCCGCAGGCCCCATGAGAGCTTGAACAGGGACTTTTTGTCGATCATCTCCCATACCTCCGCGGCGTCGATCTCCGACGGGCCGAGGCGCACGGGGGAGTTGATGCGCGGGGGGGCCGGAGGCTCGACCGGGACCACGCTGCTTCTCGGGACGTCCGCCTCCGGGGCGCTCGGCGCCGGCGCGTCCTTCCACCTTTCCAGCTTCTCCCTCCAGGAACGCAGCAGCAGCTGCCTTTCGTCTGACGCCAGGCCGTCCATGGTCTTGAGGCCGTCAAACATGGTGTTGCAGTAAAAGACTCCGGGCTCGTACACGCCGCCCTTCCTCGCAATCCTGTTTATGAAGTTCGTGTTGATCGCGGCGCCGCCGCACAGGATCGGTATGGTCATGCCGCTCTTCCTCGCGTGGTCCACGAAGAGTTCCATCTGCTTTGACGTGGACACGAGCAGCGCGGAGAGCCCCACCGCGTCGGCGCCCACCTCGTCGATCTTGTCGAGGAACTTCTGCATCGGCACCTGCTTGCCCAGATCGTAGACCGAGTACCCGTTGTTCTCGAAGATCGTCTTTACGAGGTTCTTGCCGATGTCGTGCACGTCGCCGTAGACCGTCCCCAGGACGAGCTTCCCCTTCGTGGATCCCTCCTCCCTTACGAGGTACTTCTCGAGCTCGGCCACCGCCGCCTTCATGCACTCCGCGGACTTTAGCACGAACGGCAGGATCAGCTCGCCCGCGCCGAACTTGTCGCCCACCTCCTTCATGGCGGGCAGCAGGTCCTCGTTCAGCGTGGCGATGGCGCCGTCGTGCGTGGCCTCCCTGGGCTCGTCGATGGACAGCCTCCCGTCGCCCGAGATCGATCCCGGCCTTGAGATCCTCTCGGCTATCGCCATGACGACGTCGTTTTCTATCCCGTCCCTCAGCCGGTTCACGATCCTGAAGTTGGCCCTCCTCCCGGCGGGCCAGGAGGGGTCCACGTCGGCCTTCTTCTTGGCGCCGCCCCCCCCGGCGCCCGCCTTTTCAAAGTGCGCCACGAGCTCCGGCAGCGCGTCGGGGCGGGAGTTGAAGATCAGGTCCTCGGCGAGCCCGCGCTCCCTCCCGCCGACGTCGCCGTACGGGACGATCTCCTTGGAGTTCACGATGGCGGTGTCCAGCCCGTGCCTGACCGCGTGGTGCAGGAACACCGAGTTGAGGATCTTCCTTGCGTGGGGGGCCAGGCCGAAGCTTATGTTGCTGAGCCCGAGGGTCGTGAACGACCCCGGGAAGCGCTCCTTCACCCCCTTTATCCCCTCCAGCGTGTTTATCCCGGCGTTCAGGAACTCCTCCTGGCCGGTCGCCAGGGTGAACGTGAGCACGTCGAAGATGAACTGTTCGGGCCCCAGGCCGTGCCTCTTCCCGGCCTCGTGGAGCAGCCCCGCGGTCTCCACCTTCTCGTCGACCGTCTTTGCCATCCCGCCTGGCCCTATGCACAGCGCGATGGCCGGCACGCCGTACCTTGCCATCAGCGGGGCGAGCCTCTCGAACCTGCTCCCGTCCCCCTCCAGGTTGATCGAGTTGATCACGGGCCTTCCCGGGATCTGCAGCACGGCGGCCTCTATGACGGCGGGATCGGTCGAGTCGATCACCAGCGGCGCGTCGATCTCCAGGCTGAGCGCCTTCACCAGCCTGGTCATGAACTCCTTCTCGTCGGCGCGCTCGGTGGTGGCCACGCATACGTCCAGGCAGTGGGCACCGTTCTCCACCTGATCGCGGGCCAGGTCCACCAGTCCGTCGAGGTCGCCGTTTAGCACCAGCTCCTTGGCCCTCCTAGAGCCCTGGGTGTTCAGGCGCTCCCCGATGATCATGGGGGGAGGCTCCTGCCTGATGTCCACTGCCTTCAATGCCGAGCTTACCCTGGGAACTGCCAACTGCGTACCCTTGCCGTGATTTTTCTAAATACTTAACCCTTGGCAGGATCGACCATTTCGTCAATTACTTTGCGCAGCGCCCTGATGTGGTCCGGGCCAGTCCCGCAGCACCCGCCGACGATCCTCACCCTGCCGTAGCTGCGCATAAAGTCGCCCAGCGCCCCCGCCATGTCCCCGGGGGTCATCTTGTAGACTGCCCTCCCGCCCTGGTTTTCCGGCATGCCCGCATTCGGGACGACCAGCAGGTCGTGCGCCTGGTCGTCGAGCCACCTCACGCTGGGCGTCATCTCGACGGGCCCCGTGGAGCAGTTCAGGCCGAAGACGTCGATCCCCATGCCCGACACCGTGGTGTACGCGGCCTGGATGCCGGTTCCCAGCAGCATCTTGCCGTACTGGTCCAGCGTGACGTTGGCGATGACGGGGACCCTCCTTGCCGTCTTTTCGGCCGCGTTATGGCACGCCTCGATCGCGAGCTTCACCTCCAGTATGTCCTGGCTCGTCTCGATCAGCAGCGCGTCCACGCCGCCGCGGATCAGCCCCTCTGCCTGCAGCTCGAACGCCCGGCGGATGTCGCCCAGCGGCACCTGCCCCAGGTCAGGATCGTTGGAGCTGGGCAGGTAGCCGGAGGGGCCCATGGAGCCTATGGCGTACCGGGGCCCCTGGCACTCCGAGCAGGCCCTGGCGGCCAGCTTCGCGATCTTCTCGTTGAGGCCCACGGTCTGGTCGCCAAAGCCGTACTCGGCGAGCTTTATCCCGTTTGACCCGAAGGAGTTCGTCTCTATGCAGTCGGCCCCCGCCTCCAGGTAACTGCGGTGTACCTGCATGATCCACTCCGGGCGGGTGATCGCCAGCCCGTCGTTGAACCCGTCCGCGCCGCCCGGAAAGTCCTCTGGCCTGGGATCGAGCTTTTGGATCTCCGTCCCCATGGCCCCGTCAAAGAGCAGGATCCTGTCCTTCATCGCGGACAGGAACGGTTCCTTTTCAGGCAAGGCAGCATTCAAACGGCCGCGCCGCCGTTTAACTCTTTTCAGCCCGGCGACGAACGGCGCCAAAGCACCGCGCCGCGCCTACGTCAAGAATTTTGTTTACCATGGATTCGTATGTGTATCCTGCAGCTTTTGCGGCGTAAAAGAATGGGCCGCCCAGGCCAATGCCTGCCATGGAGTTCAACTCAAGGACGTAAAAGCCGTCGTCCTTGCCCATCCTGATGTCGGCCCGGGCGTAGTCATCAAGGCCCAGAGACGTAAACGCGTTGGTGCACAGCTGCCCCAGCTCCTCCGTCTTTTGTTTGGATAGGGGCGCGGGACACGTCTTGTCTGCACCGCCCTTCCTGGCCTTGATGCTCGTTGTCTGTATTTTGTCTGGGCCTCCAAGATTTATTTCCACAACGGGTAGAACCTCAAGGTTTGGGGAGTTTCCTATCATGCCCACCGCAAACTCCCTGCCTGGGACGAACTGTTCTGCCAGCGCGTCCTGCTGGTACTTGTCAATCTGTTTTTTGGCCGCAACCCTGAGATCGTCCCAGTTGCGCGCAATCTCTATGCCCATGGATATGGATTCCATTCTTGGCTTTACGATTACCGGGAAAACCAGATCGTCGAACGTGTCTTCGGGTGTTTTAAAGACCCAAAAGCCGGGGTCGGCATGTTGTTCCGTTGCAACACGATTTTGGCCATGGCCTTGTCTTGGGCTATGGCGTGTCCTGCCGGTCCTGACCCCGTGTAGGGAATGCCCAGCATCTCCATCATGGCAGGAACGTGCGTATACCTGTTCCGTCCCTGCATGCCGTATGCCATGTTAAACACCATTCCTGGATTTTCGCCTTCAGCTGCCTTGGGCATGAATTCGCGCAGCTCGCCTGCGAGGTTGATGCCTGCCTTGATGGACTTGATTGTGTGCCCCCCCTTCTCCAAGGCCCGCGCTACCACTTCGACTGCCTCGGGGCTGTAATGTTCATTGTTGGGCATTCCAGAGACGTTGATTACGTCTTCTGGCCGTATGCGTTGATCGTTGTAGACTAGTGCCACCTTCAACCCAGTGGCCCCTCCTTGCAGGTCGCCAGCCGCACGGCAGCGCAAGCGGCGGCGCGTTCCTTGTAAGGGGGTTGGGTGGGGGCTGCCCCGCGTGCGGCAGCGGATCCCTTGCCGCGCGTGGGTTCGCCCCCGTCCAGGGGAGCTCCACCGCCCCCATCATCCTGTCCACGGGGCGCCCCGACCTGAACATTATGAAGGTCGGGATCGACTGCACCCCGAACCTCGCCGCGACTTCCTGGTTCCGGTCAACGTTCACCCTCGCGAACCTTACCCCCGGGTACTTCCTCGACAGGCTCTCGAACACCGGGTGCATCATCTTGCACGGGCCGCACCACTCGGCCCAAAAGTCCACCAGCGTGGGGCCCTCTGCGGAGACTGCCCGGTCAAAGTCCCGGCCGTCGAGGTCCGCGACGCCGGGCTCCGCGGGAGCCGGTTCTGCTGCCTCAGCATCTCCTCCAGCTTCCCCTGCTTTATCCTCTCGATCTCCGGATCCTCGGCCATGCCACTCCTAACGTGGCGCTCTCTTAATCTGTGTTGCCTTCGGCCCTCCAAAAGCTGCCCGGATCCGGCGCCCGGGGCACGTCCCGGCGGGCCGCGCGCGGATCATGGGCGCGCCTGGCCGCCGCGCGCGCTAGCGCCCCCTCCCGGGCACCTTCCAGTTCCCGTCTACCACGCACGCGTCGCACTTTCTCTTCCCCATGCCTGTCCCAATGCTTGTCTTTCTCATCCTCTCCTGTCACCTCCTTTCGGATGCCTGGCGGGCCGGAAGCTGCACACGCCCACCAGGGCGCGAAGCCCAGTCACACGGCAGCCCGGATTGTCCCATTCAACAGAAAGGGCGCATGCCCACACCGTACAAGGGGCCGGTCCATCGGGGCAACTACGCCTGGGTGGTTATCATGTGTTCAAGATGGTCCAATATTTAACACAGTAACTACGCCAACAGGGCCGTCACCGCAGCCCCCACCTGGCCATCACCTTGTTCTCCAGCCTCGCGAACACGACGCCGTCGACGATCAGGCCGATTCCCATTATGACCAGCATTATCGCGATCACCTGCGAGACGTCGTTCAGGGAGCGGCCGGCATGCAGCAGGAAGCCCAGCCCCAGGTAGGAGAACAGCAGTTCGGCGCCGATGACCCCCCTCCACGCGAAGGCCCACCCCTGCTTGAAGCCCGAGATCATGTACGGGAACGCGGCGGGGATCAGCACGCTGGTTACGAGCTGCCCCCCCCTCGCGCCCATGTTCCGCGCGGCCTCGATATAGTCCGGATCGATGTTCTTGACTCCCGTGTACGTGTTGATCGTCACCGCGAATATGGCCCCTATCGCCACGACGAAGACTATCCCCACGTCGCCGAACCCGAACCAGAGGATCGCAAGCGGCACCCACGCTATCGACGGGATCGACTGGAGCCCGAGGACCATGGAGCCGATGGTCTGGTTGACGACCTCCACCCTGGCCATGAAGATTCCCATCACCATGCCCCCGGCGATGGCCACCGCCAGCCCTAGCGAGAGGCGCCACATGCTGGTCGCCATGCCGTAGAACAGGCTCCCGTCCGCGGCGCTGTATGCCAGGTCCTCTGCCACCTCGTACGGGGACGGGAAGATGTTGCTGGGCCAGACCCCGGATGCCGCAACGGCCTGCCAGACGGCGATTATCCCCACGTAGAACGCGATCCTCTTTGCCGTGTAGTTCTTTGCCACGCCGCTCACCCAGGGTTCTTCTTGACCTCGGGCCTCAGCTCGGCCAGGATGTCCTGCTGGAACTGCAGGAGCGACTCGTCCTCGGTGACCCTGGGCCTGGGAAAGTCGTTCTCGAACTCTTTCTTTATCACCGACGGCCTGTTGCTGAAGATCGCGACCTTGGTCCCTAGGACCGCCGCCTCGGCTACGTTGTGCGTCACGAACAGGATGGTCTTCTTGGTCTTCTCCCAGATCAGTTGCATCTCCACCAGCAGCAGGTCGCGCGTCTGCGCGTCCAGCGCCGCAAACGGCTCGTCCATGAGCAGCATCTCGGGATCCATCACGAGGGCGCGGGCGATGGCGACGCGCTGCTTCATCCCTGTGGACAGCTGGTACGTGTAAGAGTCGGCGAACTTCGTCAGCTGCATCATGTCCAGGTACCTGCCCGATATCTTCGCGCGTTCCTCCCTCGGGATGCCTGCCATCTTCAGCCCGAACTCGACGTTGTCTTGCACCTTAAGCCACGGAAACAGCGCGCCCTCCTGGAACACCATTATCCTCTCGGGGCCCGTGCCCGACACGGGGCGGCCGTCGAAGATTATCTCCCCCTCGTCGTGTGTATCCAGCCCGGCCACTATGCGCAGGAACGTCGACTTTCCGCACCCGGACGGGCCTACCAGGCACACGAAGTCGCCCGAATCCACCATGAGGTTGACCCCTCCCAGCGCCTTCAGCCTGTGGGCGTCGTGGCTGAAGTACTTTACGATGTTCCTTGCCTCCAGCTTCGCCAATCACGTGCCCTCCGCGCCCGGCTCCGGGCCCGCGTCGTAAAAGATCCCGGCCAGGTCGTAGCCGTTCCTCCCGAGGTAGCCCAGCGAATCGGCGCGCTCGGCAAAGATGTACACGGAGCCCCTGATCGGGTCGGGGGTGATCTCCAGGTTGGACATGGCGGTGTCCACCACCTGATCCGGCAGGGCCTGCCCGTACGTGTCGGCCAGGAACCGGTTGAATATGTCCCTTGTCTCCTCCGGGTTCTGGTTGACCCACCGCGCCGTCCGCTCGTGGGACAGCAGCAGGTCCCTTATGACCCCCGGGTTTTCCTCGGCGTATTCCACGTTCCCGATCAGTAGCACGGACGCAAACTGCCCGCCGGGCCAGAGATCCTCCTCGTAGAACAGCCTGGTCCCGCCTAGGTCGGCCTCCAGTATGGTGGCCCACGGTTCCGCGACCCACGCGCCGTCGATCTCGCCCTTGACAAACAGGGTGTATATGTCGGGATTCGGCAGGTTGTACACCGTCACGCTGCCGCCCCTTTCGGCCGGCCTCATCCCGTTCTCGCCCAGATAATGCCGCAGGGACACGTCCTGGGTGTTTCCTATCTGCGGCGCCGCGATCCTCTTTCCGGGAAAGTCCGAGGTCTCCGCGATGTCGGCGTCCGGGTGTATGACGAAGCTCGCGCCGCCGCTCGCGGCTCCAGACAGTATCCTGATGCTGTTCCCCTCCGAGTTCAGAAAGCCGTTGATTGCCGGCCCGGGGCCGACGTATGCCACGTCCACCGCGTCTGCGAACAGCGACTCGATCACCTGGGGCCCGCTGTCGAACACCCTGGTCTCGATGACGGTCTCGGGCCCGATCTGGTCCGCGAAGAAGCCCTTCTCGACGCCGACGATCGGTATGGTGTGCCCGATGTTGGGAAAGTACGCTATCCTGAGGCGATCATCGCCACCCTGGCCGTCGGCCGACACCAGTATGGCCGCGGCTGCCGAGATTATCATGCCAGCCCCGGCCATGGTTGCCACCGCCCGCCTATTCATACAACAGTGTTATATGTCGGGCCGTTAAATAATCATCGAATTTTAGCTCAAGCTAGCTAATCTGCCACGCGTAATCCGCCGGGCCGCCTGCCTTCCCGGGCGCGCGCTGCTTCCGGCACCGGGATCCTGCCCGGCGCCCCGCGGGACCGGGATCCTGCCCGGCGCCCCGCGGGACCGGACGCGGCCCACCCCGGAACTGCACGTGCCGGGGCGGCCACGCGGCCGGCCGGGAGACGGGGCGGCGTATCACAAGAGATAAATTCGAAAATGCGACGGAGAATATGTTTTATGACCCAAAAAGGCATTCTGGCGTTTTCAGGAGGGCTGGACACGTCAGTCGTCGTCAAATACCTCCAGGAAGAACACGACATGGACGTCATCACGGTGACGGTGGACGTGGGCCAGGGGGACGATCGCGGGAAGATCGCCTCAAAGGCAAAGCGGCTCGGCGTAAGGAAGCACTACGACATAGACGCGCGGGAGGAGTTCGCGAGGGACTACATCATCCCGTCAATCAAGGCGAACGCCCTCTACCAGAAGAAGTACTGCCTTGCGACCGCCCTTGCGCGGCCGTTGATAGCCGAAAAAGTCCTCGAGATCGCAAGAAAGGAGCGGGTCACGTCGCTTGCGCACGGCTGCTCCGGAAAGGGAAACGACCAGGTGCGGTTCGACATAACGCTGCGTTCGGGCTCCAGCCTGCCGATCATCGCCCCGATAAGGGACAAGAACCTGGACCGGGTCACCGAGCTGGAGTTCGCAAAGAGGCACGGGATCAAGATCGACACCGTGGCAAAAAAATTCAGCATCGACCAGAACCTGTGGGGGCGCGCGATCGAGGGAGGGGTCCTCGAGGATCCGTACTCGGAGCCCCCGGAGGACGCGTTTGCCTGGGTGAGGACGAAGAACCTGCCGGAGCGCCCGGCGTACGTGGAGATCGAGTTCGAGGGGGGAGCCCCGGTGGCGGTGGACGGGAGGCCGCTGGACCCGGTGAGCCTGGTCGAGCACCTCAACAAGAGGGCCGGGGCCGCCGGGGTGGGCATCGTCGACCACATCGAGGACCGGGTGGTCGGGATAAAGTCGCGGGAGGTGTACGAGACGCCCGCGGCGGTATGCCTCATCGAGGCCCACGCGGATCTCGAGAAGATGGTGCACACCAAGCACCAGAACAAGTTCAAGTCGATCGTCGACGACGAGTGGGCGTACCTGGTATACTCGGGGCTGTGGCAGGATCCGCTGAAGCGGGACCTGGACGGCCTCATCGAGTCCTCCCAGGCCCGGGTGTCGGGGAAGGTGAGGCTCAGGCTCCACAAGGGGGGCCTCCGGGTCGTGGGAAGGATGTCCGGCAACTCCCTGTACAGCCGCGAGGTGGCCACCTACGGGACGGAGTCCACGTTTGACCAGCGGCTGGCCAAGGGCTTCGTGGAACTGTGGGGAATGCAGTCAACAGAAGCTAATAAATTACAAAAGAAAAGGTCAACAAGAACATGAACTGCCCAGAATGTGACGCGACCCTGAACGTCCCAGACGATGCCTCCGTAGGGGAGATAATCTCCTGCCCTGACTGCGGCGCCGACTTTGAGATCGCAAAAAAAGACGGATCCGACGTCGAACTAAAGCAGGCAGAAAGCGTAGGCGAAGACTGGGGAGAGTAATGCCGAGGCTCTCCATCGTGTTTGACCGCCTCAGGGCGGAAGAGAAGATGCTCCAAAAGGAGGCCGCCGGCATGGGGCTGGACACGGAGATGCTGGACGCAAAGACGGCCCGCGTCGACACGGACAGCAAAAAGGAGGACCTCGGGCTGGGGGACGTGGCGCTGGAGAGGTGCGTCAGCTACTTCCGCGGCCTCCACTTCACCTCGTGCCTGGAGTTCATGGGGGTCCCGGTCCTGAACACGTTCCGCGTGGCCAGCGCCTGCGGGAACAAGATGTTCATGACGCTGCTCCTGAAAAAACACAACGTCCCGACCCCGAGGACGTACTTCTCGTTCTCGCGCCAGGGCGCCGAGGAGTGCATCAGGGAGGCCGGCTACCCGCTCGTGATAAAGCCGGTCATAGGAAGCTGGGGGCGCGGGGTAGTCAACCTGAAGGACAGGGACACGGCAGACGCCATCTTCGAGATCAGGGACGTCACGGACAGCCCGCACGACCGGATCTACTACCTGCAGGAACTGGTCGACAGGCCCCCGAGGGACATACGCGTGATCACCGTCGGCGACGAGCCGGTGGCCGCCATGTACAGGATGTCCCAGGGCGGCTTCAAGACCAACATCGCCCTGGGGGCCGATCCAGAGCCGTGCGAGATCACGAAAGAGGTGGAGGACCTGGCGTCCAGGGCCTCGAGGGCAGTGGGCGGGGGCATCCTGGGGATCGACATGATGGAGGACAGGGACCGGGGGCTGGTGGTCCACGAGGTGAACAACACGGTGGAGTTCAAGGGGCTGTCAAGGGTGGCCGCGCGGAACATCCCTGGGGAGATGGTCAGGTTCGCGCTGGACCACGCTAGGAAATAAATTATACTCCGTGGCGAGGAGGTTTATCATGAAGATAGGGGTCGTCGGCGCGTCTGGATACGTGGGGGGCGAGACGCTGCGCCTGTTGGTGAACCACCCGGGGGTGGAGATCGCGATGGTGACGTCGAGGCAGCACGTGGGGGAGTACCTGCACAGGGCGCAGCCGAGCCTGAAGGGGTTCACGGACCTCACCTTTTCCGAGCTGGACTATGACAGGATGTCCGACAAGTGCGACATCGTGTTCACCGCGGTGCCGCACGGCACGTCTACCGAGATAGTAAAGGCGCTGTACGACCGGGGGCTCAAGGTGATCGACCTCAGCGCCGACTACAGGCTGCACGCTCCGGAGGACTATGACAGGTGGTACGGCTGGGAGCACCCGCACCCGGACTACCTGCCCAAGTCGGTCTTCGGCATCCCGGAACTGCACCGCGAGGAGATAAGGAAGGCGCAGCTGGTCTCCTGCCCGGGCTGCATGGCGGTAACGTCGATACTGGCAATCGCGCCGCTCGTAAGGAACGACATCATAGACACGGATCACATAGTGGTCGACTCCAAGATCGGGTCGTCCGGGGCCGGCTCGGGTTCCGGGACGGCGCACGCCATGAGGGCGGGGGTGATCAGGCCGTACAAGCCCGCCAAGCACAGGCACACGGGCGAGATCGAGCAGGAACTGAGCGAGGCCGCGGGGAGGAAGATCCGCGTCTCGATGAGCCCGCACGCGGTGGACGTCGTGCGCGGGATCCTGTGCACCAACCACACGTTCATGAAGAGGGACGTCGACGAGAAGGAGCTGTGGAAGCTGTACCGCCAGGCGTACGGCGGGGAGGCGTTCGTGCGGCTGATACGCGACAAGAAGGGGCTGTACAAGTTCCCGGATCCCAAGTTCCTGGTCGGATCCAACTTCTGCGACATAGGCTTCGACCTGGACGAGGACAACCACAGGCTGATCGCGCTCTCCGCGTCCGACAACCTGATGAAGGGGGCCGCCGGCTCCGCCATCCAGAACATGAACGTCATGTGCGGGTTTGACGAAATGGACGGGCTCAGGTACACCCCGCTCACCCCGGTATAGCCATGATCACGATCAAGATCGGCGGAAGCGTCGTGGACGACCTGCACCCGTCGTTCATCCCGGACGTCAAGAGGGCCGCCGAGCGCGAGGGGCTCGTGCTGGTCCACGGCGGCGGCAAGGAGGTGACCAAGGTCTGCGGGCAACTGGGAAAGGAGCCGCGGTTCGTCACGTCGCCAAGCGGCATCAGGAGCAGGTACACGGACAAGGAGACCGCGGAGATCTTCACGATGGTGATGTCCGGCAGGGTGAACAAGGCCATAGTCAGGATGCTGCAGGGGAGCGGGATCGACGCGATCGGCCTCTCGGGCGTGGACGCCAGGGTGATCCGGGCGGACAGGAAAAAAAGGCTGCTCATCGTAAACGAGAAGGGGAGGAAGCAGGCCATCGACGGCGGGTACACCGGGAAGATCACCGGGATAAACTCGGGGCTCATCAGGTCCCTGCTGGGGCAGGGGCTGACCCCCGTCATATCGCCGATCGCGCTAAGCGAGGAGTGCGACTTCCTGAACGTGGACGGGGACCGGGCCGCGGCATACGTGGCAGGCGGCGTGGGGGCGGACAGGGTGATCTTCATCACTGACGTCGACGGGCTGCTGGTGGACGACAGGCTCGTCCCGCGGCTGACGCTGGCCGGGGCGAGGGAGATGCGGCCGAAGATCGGCCCCGGGATGGAAAAAAAGATCCTCGCCTCCACCGAGGCGCTGGACATGGGGGTCGGGGAGGCGCTGATCGCCAACGGGCAGAGGGAAAACCCCATATCCTCGGCGCTCGCACACGAGTCATGCACGGTGATCCGGGATGAGTGAAGACAGGTACATGGGGAACCTGTACCAGAGGTTCCCCGTCACCGTGGAGAGGGGGGAGGGCGCCCGCGTGTGGGACGCCGACGGCAGGGAGTACATCGACTGCATGGGGGGGTACGGCGTGGCCCTCGTGGGGCACCGGAACGCCAGGGTCAGGGACGCGATAAAGGGGCAGGCCGACAAGATCATCACCGTCCACAGCTCGCTGTACAACAAGACGAGGGAGGAGTTCCTGGAGGTCCTGATCGGCCTCGCGCCGCCCGGGCTGACCCAGGTCCACCTCAACAACAGCGGCGCCGAGGCGGTGGAGGCGGCCATAAAGTTCGCGAGGAAGTTCACCGGGAAGAAGGGGATGGTGGCCATGAAGGGCTCCTACCACGGCAAGTCGCTCGGGGCCCTGTCCGTCACGTTCAACCCCAAGTACCGGAAGGCCTTCGAGCCGCTCGTGGAGCGGGTCACCTACGCGCCGTTTGGCGACATCGACGCGCTGCGCGAGGCGGTCGACGGGGACACCGCGTTCGTGATCCTCGAGCCGATCCAGGGGGAGAGCGGCATCAACGTGGCGCCCGACGGGTTCCTGCAACAGGTGAGGGGGCTCTGCGACGAAAAGGGCATACTGCTGATCTTCGACGAGATCCAGGCGGGGCTGGGCCGGACGGGGCGGATGTGGGCGTGCGAGCACTGGAACGCGTTCCCCGACATCCTGTGCCTGGCCAAGGGGATAGCGGGGGGCGTCCCGATGGGCGCGACGCTGGTGCGGCCGGACATACTCGCCGCGATGGCCAAGGGGGAGCACTCGTCGACGTTCGGCGGGAACCCTCTGTCGTGCGCCGCCGGGACGGCCGCGCTCAGGGCGTTGACCGAGGACGGCCTGGTCGAGAACTCCGAAAGGATGGGGAGGCTCTTCCGGGAGGGGCTGGAGGGGCTGAGGGAGAGGCACCCGATAATCCGGGAGGTCCGGGGCAAGGGCCTGATGATAGGGGTGGAGCTCAGGTTCGACGTCAGGGAGATCCTGATGGCGCTGATCAGGGAGGGAGTCCTGATGCTGTACTCCGGCAGGAACATCCTGCGGATCCTGCCGCCGCTGGTAATAACCGGGGAGGAGGTTGCAAAAGTTTTACAAACCCTTGATTCCGTACTTACAGCGGAGGAGCGGAAGAGGAATGCATAAGGACAAGACCGACGCCAAGATAATAGCCTACCTGAAGGACAACTCCAGGGAGTCCTTCGTGGACATCGGGAAGAGCCTGGGCCTGTCCGAGTCGGCCATACGGAGGAGGGTGAAGAACCTGACGGAGAACGGGACGATCAAGAGGTTCACCGTCGAGATCAGCGAGGAGGAGGCCACCAGCGCAATCGTCCTGATCTCGGTGGACTCTGCGACGGACACGGCGAAGGTCTCGCTGAAGCTCGCAAAGCTGGAGAGGGTGAAGACCGTCTACGAGATAACGGGCCAGTACGACATCACCACGATAATCAGCGCGCCGAGCATATCGGGGATCAACTCGTGCATCGACGCGCTCAGGAAGATCCCGGGAGTGATGGACACCAACACGGTGATAATACTGAGGAAGATCGCCTAGGGCTGGATCTCGTCCGGGATCCGCCAGAATGGCCCGGATCGGGATCAGCGGCGGCATTTTCCAGCGATGTTAGTACGAATATGTTTATATTCCCAATTATTTATAACGAATTCTGTAATGAAGGATCCGAATCACTATGCGAACCTCTACAACGCCTACGACAGGAACCCTGCGAGGATACGCGTGCTGGACAGCACCCTGAGGGAGGGTGAGCAGCACCCGGGGGTGTCGTTTACCAACAAGCAGCGTATACAGATAGCGTGGATGCTGGACTATTTCGGCGTGGACCAGATCGAGATCTCCCCGGTCATATCGAGCGACCACAGGGAGGCCACCAAGACGATAATCAAGCAGGGGCTGACGGCCGACATCGTGTCCCACGGGAGGGCGCTCAGGGAGGACATCGACGTGTCCCTGGCATGCGACGCGCGGTGGTGCGCGGCGTACCTGGGGGTCTCGGACATACACCTGCGCGACAAGCTCCGCATCACGCGGGAGCAGGCGCTGGAGAGGGCCGTCCGGACGGTGGAATACGCAAAGTCCCACGGGCTGAAGATCCGGTTCACGGTGGAGGACGGCAGCAGGGCCGACCCGGAGTTCCTGCTGGAGGTGTGCCGGGCGATCGAGGCCGCCGGCGTGGACAGGATCAGCCTTCCAGACACGATAGGCATCCTGCGCCCGGTCGGGATGCGCAACTTTGTCAAGCTGGTGAGGGGCGCGGTAGGCGTCCCGCTCGACGCGCACGTGCACAACGACATGGGGTTCGCGCTGGCAAACGCCTTCTCGGCGTGCGACGCGGGGGTGGACCAGATACACACCACCATAGACGGGATCGGCGAGAGGACCGGGATCCCGCCGCTGGCCGAGGTCGCGGTGGCGCTGACCTACCTCTACAAGTCCCCCAACGACTTCAGGCTGGACATGCTGCTGGACCTGTCGAGGCTGATCGAGGAGTACACCTCCATAGCGCCGTACGACTCCAAGCCGATCGTGGGCGCGTCGGCCTACAAGCACAAGGCAGGCACGCACCTCGCTGCCATACTCAGGAACCCGGCCGCGTACGAGCCCATACCCCCCAGGGCGGTGGGAAACCGGCGCAGGATAGTGTTCGGGGAGCTCGCCGGCAAGACCGGGGCCGCGTACCTCATGTCGCTGCTGGGCCTCGGGAGGGACGAGGCGCAGGCAAGGGACGTCGCGCTGGGGCTGAAGAGGCTGAGGATGGGGGACCTGATCGAGATCCCGCTGGAGAACGCGCTTGAAAAAAAGATAATTAATGACAAATAAGGAGGAAAGGGGGATGGAAAGACATGACCAAATGCGATGAATGCGACGCGGACATCCCCGTTCCGGCCGACGCGCTGGAGGGGGAGATCGTGACGTGCCCCGAATGCGGCGCCAGCTTCGAGCTGGCAAAGGGCCAGGACGGCTTCGCACTAAAGCCCGCCCAGACGGTCGGCGAGGACTGGGGGCAGTGAGTCCTGACGTCACCGTCCTCTACGATACAATCCGCTGGGAAGAAAAGGCGCTGCTAGAAGCGGGAAGAAAGAACGGCGTCAGCGTCAGGATGGTGGACTGCAAGAAACTGTCGCTGGATCTGGAGGGGAATCCCGGGGATTACGGGGTGGTGATCCAGCGGTGCGTGAGCTACTACAGGAACCTGCACTCGACGGCCGCGCTGGAGGGGATGGGCGTAGACGTGATCAACTGCCTCGACACGGGGATCTTCGCGGGAAACAAGCTGTTCACGCACATGCTGCTCAAGAAGGCGGGAGTCCCGACGCCGCGCGCCACGGTCGCGTTCTCCAAGGACGCCGCGCTGGAGGCGCTGGACTGCCAGGGATACCCCCGGGTGATCAAGCCCACCGTGGGAAGCTGGGGGAGGATGGTCTCCAAGCTGAACGACAGGGACTCGGCCGAGGGGATAATGGAGGGCAGGGAGTCCATGTACCCGATATACCGGGTCCACTACCTGGAGGAGTTCGTCAAGAGGCCCCCCCGGGACATCCGGGCGATCGTGGTGGGGGACAGGATCGTGGCGGCGATATACAGGTCGTCTGCGGACGGCAGCTGGAAGACCAACATGGCGCTGGGAGGCACCGCGCAGGAATGCAAGGTGACCCCCGAGATGGAGGAGATCTGCATCAGGGCGAAAAAAGCGGTCCGGGGGGAGATCGTGGGGGTGGACCTGATGGAGAGCGAGGATGGGGGGCTGGTAGTCCACGAGGTGAACAATACCACTGAATACAAGAACACGGTCAGGGTGTGCGGGGTCGACATCCCGTCGCTGATGCTCGACCATGCGAGATCGGCAAGGTAGGAATGGACCCCACGTTTACCGTCACTCCGCGGCTCGCAGTGAAGATGCTGGAGACGGCCCTCCGCCTGTACACCCCGTCGCTGGACGAGAAGCCTATGGCGGAGTTCCTCGAGGACAAGTGCGACGACCTGGGATTCTACGACATATCTGTAGACGAGGTCGGGAACCTGATCGCCAAGAAGGGCTCGGGCTCCCCGCGAATAATGCTCTGCGGGCACATGGACGTGGTGCCCGGCAAGGTCAGGGTGCGCAGGGAGGGCGACGCGCTCTACGGGAGGGGGGCCTCCGACGCAAAGGCGCCGCTCATGGCGATGCTGCTCGCGGCTGCGTCCGTCGGGGAAGGAGACGGGACGATCACCTTCGTGGGGGCAGTCGACGAGGAGGGCAACGCGACCGGGATCAAGAACCTGGTGAAGAAGGAGATGGGCGTGGACTATGCGGTGTTCGGCGAGCCCAGCGGGGTCAGGCAGGTGACCATCGCGTACAAGGGAAGGCTGGCGATCAACCTGATGATAAACGTGGGGGACAGCTCGCATGCCAGCGCTCCCTGGCTCTCCAAGAACGCGATAGAGGAGACGATGATCTTCTCGAGGGAGCTCAGGGAGGGGCTGGAGTCCGGCCAGGAGGGCAGGACCAAGGGCATGCTCCTCACTGCCACCCTCACCGAGATGGCCGGCGGGACTAGCCACAACGTGACGCCGAGGGAGTGCAAGTCCGTCTTTGACATACGGATACCGGTGGACATGGACTGCAAGGGCGTGGAGCAGAGGATCTCGATACTGGTAAAGGACATCGCCCGGAGGCGCGGGGTGGAGGCGTTCTACTCCATACTGGACGAGACCGAGCCCTTCGAGGCACCGCACGACTCCCCCATAGTCAGGGCGCTGACCCTGGGGATATGCGACGTGGAGAACGCCAGGCCGACCCTGATCCGGAAGACGGGCACGGGCGACATGAACGTACTCGGAAACCAGTGGAAGATCCCGGTAGTCACGTACGGCCCGGGCGATCCGCACGAGTCCCACACGATCGACGAGAAGGTCTCGATCGACGAGTACCTCCGCGGAATCGAGATCCTGAAGCGGACCCTGGCCCACCTGAAGAGGCTCCACGACAGGAAGGCGCGCCGATGCTCTGGTTCGTAGGCCTGGGGATATCCGCCCCCGGGTCGATCCCGGCCGAGGCGTCGGGGATCCTCTCGGCGGCTGACGTGGTGTACGTGGAGCAGTTCACCAGCCCGGTCGCCGCGGCGGACCTCGAGCAGATCGGGGAGGCGGCCGGCGGCCGGCTCAGGCTTGCAAAGAGGTGGATGGTGGAGGACGGGAAGGAGATCCTGGGCAACGCGCGGGACAAGAACGTCGTCCTGCTCTCGTACGGGGACCCGTACGTCGCCACCACGCACGCGGAGCTGAGGACGAGGGCCGCCAGGGAGAACATAGAGACCCGCTCGGTGCACGCCTCGTCGTCCCTGACGGCGGCGGTGGGGGAGTGCGGCCTGCACTTCTACAAGATCGGGAGGATCGCCACGGTAATGGGGGACCCGAAGTCGCTTGCCACCCCCTACTACATCGTCTACAGGAACGCCGTCGAGGGAAACCACACCGTCCTGCTGCTGGAGTACGACCAGGACGGGGGCTTTTTCCTTGACCCGAAGGACGCGCTAGGCGCCCTGGTGCGCGCCGAAGAGGGGCAGGGGAGGGGCGTGGTGGGCCCCTCCACCTTCGCCGTCGTGGCGTCAAGGATAGGGTCCGGGGACCAGGCCGTCACATGCGGCCTGGTGTCGAGCCTGGAGGGAGCCGACCTGGGCAGGCCGCCGCATACCCTGATAATCCCGGGCCGGCTGCACTTCACCGAGGCCGACGCGCTGAGGGCACTCTGCACCTGCCTGGACGAGCCCCGGGACAACGAGGTGCGGAAGATCTCCTCCCAGATGATGGAAAAGTACGTCCCGATGGTGAGGGAGGCCCTCGAGGAGGTGAGGCCGCGCTGCGAGGGCAGGGGGTACGACGGCATACTGGAGAACGCGGAGCTTTACGTGCGCGACGCCGAAAAGTTCCTGGAGGACGGCCAGGACGAGGTGGCCATACTCAGCATAGGCTACGCCGACGGGCTGGTGGACGCGCTGAGGCTCGCCACGGGGATGGATCCGAAGTCATCGATGAATTAAAGAGAGGGTGCCCCGCAGGGAGTGCCGTGGACGCGCTGGAAAGATCGATCCTGACGTGCATGTACGTGGCCGGGATCAGCGGCCGGGATCCCTACGACCTACTGGGGGAGAGGAACGCGACCCCGAGGGCCGTGATCGACTCCTGCACCGGCGGGCTCGTAAGGAACGGCCTGGTGGACGGGGACGGCAGGACCCTGACGGAACTCGGGCGGAACTCCCTGAGGGTGGTCCTTGCGGGGGGCGTGTTTGACATCATCCACCCGGGCCACATCCACACCCTGAATGCCGCCAGGGCGCTGGGGGACGTCCTGGTGGTGGTGGTGGCCACCGACAACACGGCGGTACGGATGAAGAAGAGGAGGCCGCTCCACGATCAGGGGCAGAGGCAGGAGCTCGTCAACTCCCTCGCCATGGTGGATTTCGGCCTGGTGGGACAGGAGGACGACATCTTCAGGACCGTGAGCCTCGTGAGGCCACAGATCATCGCGCTTGGCTACGACCAGGCGCACCAGGAGAAGTTCATCGTCGAGGGGTGCCAGAGGATCAACCTCGACGCAAGCGTCGCGAGGCTGCAGTCGCCCATCCCGGGGAGCTCCAGCTCGAAGATCGAGCGGGAGTACGGCCGATCCATACACGGGATCTGACCGCCGCCTACCATACCACGTGTACCAGGTCCTTGAGGTTCCGCCTGGGCTTCGGGTGCTTCATCTTCGGCGCGTAGCCGATGCACATCACGCAGGACGGGATCAGTTTGGTGCCGATTATGTCCGCCACCTCCTGCTCGTCAAACTTCCCGATCCATATGGAGCTGAGCCCCAGCGCGTGCGCCGCCAGCTGGGAATAAGCTGCGGCCAGGGTGGCGTCCTGTATGGCGAACTTCTTCAGGGTGTACTCGCTAAAGTCAAGCTTCACCCTGGCAGGGTTCTTGCAGAAGACCAGGACCAGGGGCGCGTTCACGTAGGCCTGGTTGTTGCAGGCCCCGACCAGCCTCTCTTTCTTCTCGGGGCTCTTCACGTAGTAGATCTCGAACCCCTGGAAGTTCCCGGCGGTCGGCGCCGTGTCGGCCGCGGAGATTATCTTGTCCACCTTTATGGTCTCGACGGGCCTGTTGGTGAACTTCCTCGTGGAGCGCCGCTTGGCCATTATGGCAAACAGGTCGGTGTCGACCGACGCCTCCGGCGCGGACTCCAGTATGTGGTTGAGCAGCTCGTTGTGGATGCCGGGGTGCAGCTCGGGGATGGTCTCAGACGGTTCGTAGCCAAGCGGGTATATCCTTTCTGGCTCGCCGTGCTGCGCCATGTCGCTACTCTGAATCTTGTAATATAACCTTTTGGTTGCCGCGCAGGCACGGCCGCCGGGCACGGGGCCCGGGGGCGCGGCGCCTAGGGATCGGGCCGGACCTCTATCAGGACCCTCGAACCGTCCTTCAGCCTGCCGGAATCCCTTATGCATGTCCCGGAGATCACCTCGATTATGGAGTCGTCGTGGTGCGTGCGTTCCAGGATCACCAGCTCGCCCCTGATGGACCCGTTCACCGTGCAGCCAAAGCACTTTACCCACCCGTAGGTCCTCTTCCCGTCCGAGAAGCCGTTGATCCTGACTCCCTCCAAATTCCCGAGCTGCTTGATCGCGTCCCGGTGCAGCTTGCTTTCAAGCCTCACGTTGAGGGTTCCGGGGAACGGCACGTAGCCGATCTTGGACTTGAACTGCCTGGCGTACCCCCTGAGGGACATGTAGTAGGCGCCCTCGCCCATCCCGGAGACCAGCCTTCCCTCCAGTTCCACGCCGGACGTGGAACCCAGGCTCCTCTGGAGGACCGACGAGAGCTTCAGCACCTCCGAGTGCCCCTTGGCGGTGACCCTGATCGAGACGTTCCTGCCGTCGATCGCCCTCTCCACGAACCTGCCGTTCTCCAGCTCCAGCAGGTGCCTTGACGCCGCCTGCTGGGACTTTTTGATGCTCCTTCCGAGCTCGGCGGTGGTGACTGCGACAAAGTTGCGCCTTGCCCCCTTCGAGAGCAGGTGGGCGAGAGTTAGGATGTGCTGAATCTTTAGTTCAGTCATCTAGATCCTATGAAACGCCAAGGTCGCCGAACGTCTTCAGCTTCAACCCGTCCGAGTTGGACAGCTTTGCGACCCTGTGGCCTATGACCACCTGGATCCCTGCCTTCTTGGCGCCCTCCAAGAGCCTCTGGGTGATTATGCCGTCCAGCAGGAGGTACTTGATCCCGGACTGGGTAGAGAGCTTGCTGACCACCTCGCTTATCGGGACCTTGAAGATCTCCTTCTGCTTGTCGTCAAGCGCGACCGCCTCGAGCGTCTCGTTCAGTTTCGGGTATATCTTCGAGACCATGTCTGCCATCGGCTTGTCGGACTCGTTTTTCAGCGTGGGCGCGGCCTTGCCGTGCTTGATCTCGTCGGCGACGGGCCTGAGGATCTCGTCTATGCGTTTCGGGCTGAGCTCCTCCACCTCCATCCCGTTGTCCGCCCTAAGCTCGTAGTCGATCGGGACGACGGACCTGAGCTCCTTCAGGATGAACCCGCCGGCGCGGTCGCCGTCGGTGAATGCCACCACGGTGTCCTTGGAATTGCACAGCTTCTTGATGGACTCGTCGATCTTCGCGCCCTCGATGGCAATCGAGTTGCCGTACCCTGCCCTAAGTAGGTTGATCACGTCGGCCCTCCCCTCGACCAGGATGATCCAGCCCGACTCCATCGCGCTCGGGCCGCAGGCCAGCTTGGACGGCCCGTACGCCGAGATCTTCCTGCCGTCCCCGGCATGTACGTCCTTCAGCATGCTCTCCCCCTCGCTGACGGTCTTTGTCGCCCAGCGTTGCTTGATCTCCTTTGCGCGCTTTACGATGTCGTCCTTCTTCGCGGCCCTGACGTCGTCGATCGAGTCGAGCTTGAAACTGCATTCGAACGGCCCGACCTTGTCGATGCTCTCTATGCCCGCGGCGATCAGCGCGCATGTGTCGATATCGGTGCTCATGGGGATGATCACGGCCCCGGAAGTCGTGTTGGAGGTGGTTCTGGAGGTTACCTCTATGCGGCCCACCTTGGACACGCGCTGCAGCTCGTTCAGGTTCATCTCCGGGCCCAGCAGTCCCTCTGTCTGGCCGAAGATTGCGCCGATTATGTCTGCTCTTTCAACGAGCCCGTCAACTTCGTAGGAAAGCTTAACATGATACTTGACAATTCCCGATTGAGGCATAAATTATTCATCTCCTTAATTATCATACAGTTCCATCTCAGTCTCTATATATGAGGGTATCGCAAGAAATGCCGCAAAAACCCCGAAAATTGCCCAAAATCGGGCGTTTTTTGGCCCGGCTGCCACGGCGCGCAGTCTATTGCTGGCCCGGTTTTCAGACAAAAAACAACCCGCAAAGGCAGATTTGGGCAGGGCTGTGCCACAGCCTGGCTGGGCGGGACGGATTAAAAATGGGGGTTGTGGGTTACTCGGTGCTAAACGAGTGGCCGCACGAGCAGGACTTTACGACGTTCGGGTTGTTGATCTTGAACCCCGAGCCCATGAGGCTCTCGATATAGTCCACGTTTGCACCTTTCAGGTGATCCACGCTGTAGCTGTCTACCAGGAGCTTGACCCCGTTCTCCTCCATGACTAGGTCGTCCTCTTCGGCCGCCTTCTCAAAGCCCATTCCGTAGGACAGGCCCGAACACCCGCCGCCCTGGACGTATACGCGCAGGTACTCGGGTTTCTCGGCTTCATCCTTCATGAACTCCTTGATCTTTTCGGCGGCCTTTGGCGTGACCGTGATCATCTTCTGGGTCTGTTCAGATGCCATATTGACTAAGGCCGCGTTAAATTATAATAACCTTTTTGTCAGCCCTCGCCCGTCAATTGTAGGGAAAGTCGGTCCGCATCGGATCAAGAGGACGGTAGCCGGCCATTTTAGGCTGTACCGATCACGGAAGGCCATGACAGGAAGACTTGCTGAGGGGTCCCGGAAGTACCTGGTCAGGCAGCGAGAGAAGGGCGTGCCGTCATCCCAAGTGGCGCGGGATCTGGGAATCGCCGCCAGGCACGTGCGGGGGCCGTGGGCGGGGTTCCCGGAGGCCGGAACGGCGGCGGCGGGGACGGGCAGGCCGCGCGCCTGCATGACCGCCGCCATGATGCGGCTGGTCACCGGCGCCCACGGGAGGCGCCCTGCGGGCGTGGTGCGCACCGCGAGGCGCCCCAGGAGGGACCATGATACAAGCTGCCGCCCCGCATGCCGGATACTGGAGAAGGCCGGGGCGGCGGCCGCGTCTGCCGCAAAACCGGGGAGGCGCGAGCGGGCGCGCCACGGGCGCAAATGCCCGGACGCCACGTGGCACGCCGGCTGGCACGGGACGAAGGACCCCCGGTTCAGGGGCCCCCGGCTGGTCGCGTACCCGGGCGGCGCCCCGCGGTGCGCGGTGGCCGCGCGCGTGCTCGCGCAGGCCACGCCGGGGAACGCCGTGCCGGCGCCCAGGGACGCGATCGGGCGGTTCGGCACGCCGGCCACCGTGCTCCCCGGCAACGGCCCGTGCTTCGTGGGCCGGAACGGACGCAGGAAGGCCCCTCCCCGGCCGTGGAAGCCCACCGCGTCCGGGGCGGAGCTGCCGGGCCTCGGGATCGAGCTCATAGACGCCAGGCCGCACCGCCCCCAGACCAACGGGAAGGCCGGGAGGTTCTTCCGGAGCGCGGGGGACGGGACATGGCGCCACGGGAGCATGTCCGAGCACGTGGCGTACTGCAACGAGGACAGGCCGCGCTTCTCCCCGGACACCGGCAACTGCCAGACCCCGCTGAAGGCCTTCCATGGCAAGTAGGCCGTGGCAGCGATCAGGGAGAGCAACCCGGGATGGATGGAGGCGGAGGCGGATGGCTAGCGGACCGACTTTTCATACACTACAGTCAGCCCTCGCCCGGGGCGTGCGTGCACGGCCGTCACACGGGGAGCGATCCGGACGGCCCGCGTTCCCCGGGCAGCAGCCCACGCGCGTGCGTGCGACGCGGCGCTGCTGGACGCGGCGTGGCCGGCCCGGAGGCGCCTAGGCCGGGACTGACCTGGCCCCCGCATACTGGCTTGCCGGGGTGATGCGCCGGCGGCCGCCCCGGCAGGACAGTGACCCGCCACGGGGTCGAATCCCGCGCAGGGCTCCGTGTGATGCGCCGGCGGCCGCCCCGGCAGGACAGTGACCGCGGCCCCGGGACGCTCCCCCCAGGCGGCCATGCCACGGGATCCTCGCACGATGCGGCGTCGGATCCGGATCCCCGGCCGTGTGGGGAGCCGCGCGGCCACCGGCGAACCGCACGGCACCGCCACCCGGCGAAATCACTGCTGTCCCGGCAGCCATCCCCTGACGCCACCCCGTGGCGGCACTGCCTCGGCTGGGGGCACGTTCCGCACGGCCTCCCTCCAAGCCCGCCGCCACGCCGGGAACGGCCGATCGCCCCGAAGATCGATCCAAATAGCAATCGAAAAATACCGGTCAGCATCCAGTCCACTTGCAGAGGTATCGAAGCCCGGTCAACCGAGAAGGACTCAAGATCTTTCAGTTAGGAAATCCTTTCTCTTAGGAGTTCGTGGGTTCAAATCCCGCCCTCTGCACCATTGTCCGGCGGCCGCGAGGCCGACAGAGTTGAATAAACCCGGACGCCTGCATTTTTCTTACCGTGGCCCGGGGAACGCCAGCTCGCGTCATGCGGTGATTGCCTTTACTTTGGTCACCGAGTGGTTTGAAATCCGCTTGTGCATGTCTGCAAGCTGCTTCTCTTTAAAGGAAAGACTGCACCTGAAACATCTCCAAACGACCTCGGACATGTAGTATATAACGCACATTTTGCTTATAAATATATTGAATGAAGGATCCGTATCCGCCCCGATTGACGGATATCGTCCGTCATTTCGTCATTCCAGCACGAAAGCGCACACCGTTGCAGCTGCGCGCAACATGGGGTGCGGACGCCGCCGCGATCGACATCCTGCGGGGCTTCCCGGAACTTTTCGCCGCGCCCCCGGCCCGCCGATCCAAAGGGTTTAGAAACAAACCGCCACGACACCAGTCATGGCAGATTTTTTTGAGCTCTTCGCCGAGTACTCGTACTTTGGGATATTCCTAGTGCTGGTGGCAATCAACGCGTCCCCAGTCCTCATGCCGCCCACCTGGATAGTCCTCTCGTCGTTTTACGCGTTTGATCCCTCCTTGGACCCGCTCGCCCTTGCGCTGGTCGGGGCGACGGGGGCCACCGCGGGACGCTTCGCCCTCAAGCGGGCCAGCGGGATGTTCAGGAAGTTCGTGGCGCCCGAGCAAAAGTCCAACCTGGACGTAATCGGGGACTTCCTGAACCGGAAAAAATACGGCTACGTCGCGGCGTCGTTTCTTTTTGCGGCCACCCCGCTGCCAAGCAACATGCTTTTTGTCGCCTACGGCCTCATGCGCGCAAGGGGAATCGGCCTGTACCTGGGCTTCTGGGCCGGGCGCGTCCTGTCCTACTATGTCATGGTAAGCATAAGCGGCATAGTCCTCACGCCATTCCTCCAGATCTTCGAGGAGCGCTACATCGGCATCATCGCGGCCGACGCGCTGGGGGTGGGCGTGGTGATCCTGTTCGCCTCGATCCGCTGGGATCTGCTGATAACCCAGAGGAGGCTAAAGTTTGTAAGGCCGCGGCTGTGGAGGTTCTAGCGTGGAAGTGTCGGAATCCCTGGCGCGCGAGGTAAGGTCCAGGATGGCAAACGACCCATCTCACGACTTCGGCCACGTGATGCGGGTGTGCGGCAACGCCAAAAGAATATGCCGGGACGAGGGCGCCGACGAGCGGCTCGTCCTCGCCGCCGCCATGCTCCACGACCTCGTGTCCCTCCCAAAGTCGGACCGGCGCCCGGGCCTCTCCGCTGCAGAAAGCGCCCGGGAGGCGGGGCGGATCCTGCAGAGGCACGGCTTCACGCCCGCCGAGACGCGGGTGGTCTGCGACGCCATACGCGACCACAGCTTTCGGGAAACGCTGCCCCGGGTTCCCGCGAGGGCAGGATCCTCCAGGATGCCGACCGGCTCGACGCCATGGGCGCCATAGGCATAGCGCGGGTCTTCGGGGTGAGCGGCTCCGAGGGGCGGCCGTTTTACAACCGGGACGATCCCTTCTGCACGGGGCGGGAGCCGGACGACAAGGCGTGGGCGCTGGACCATTTCTACAGCAAGCTGCTGAGGCTGGAGCCTATGATGCACACTAGGTACGGGAGGGCCGAGGCCGCGAAAAGGACCGCGGTGCTGAGGGATTTCCTGGCGCGGCTCAGGGAAGAGATCTAGCCGTAGTCCACGTACCTGTCGTACCTCTTCTCGACCTCCTTGTTTTCCCCCGACAGGATCTTCCCGAACTCCTCCTCCTTCCTGAACTCTATGTACCTGCTCATGTCGGCAAGCCTCTCGTCAGGGCCGTAGCTGCCAAACAGCGGCTCCAGCATCCTCAGGTATTCCAGGGTCTTTTCCCTGTACTGCTGGCGCGTGGGCCTCCTTACCCCGTTCATCCTGAACCATATCACCGCCCAGCTGGAGCCCACGACGTGCGGCAGCAGGTCGAAGGCCCTTTCTATCTCAAAGCGCTCGTCGTTTCTCATGACTGCCCGAGGAACCCAGCCGCTGACTTTGCAAAGTACGTCACTATCATGTCGGCGCCGGCGCGCTTTATCGAGTACAGGATCTCCTCGGTGACGGCCCTCTCGTCGACCCACCCCCGGCTAGCGGCGCCCTTGACCAGGGCGTACTCCCCCGACACGCTGTACGCCGCCACCGGCACGTTGAACCTCCTCCTGGCCTCGGCGATCAGGTCCAGGTATGCCAGCGCCGGCTTTATCATCACGATGTCCACGCCCTCCGCGACGTCGGACTCGACCTCCCTCATGGACTCCCTGGGGTTGGTAAACGGGACTTGGTACGCCTTCCTGTCCCCGAACTTGGGCGTGCACTCCGCGGCGTCCCTGAACGGCGAGTAAAATGACGAGCGGTGCTTTGCCGAGTGGGACATGATCGACACGTCCGCAAACCCCTCGTCGTCCAGCGCGGACCTGATCGCGGCCACCTGCCCGTCCATCATGGCAGACGGCGACACCGTGTCGACCCCGGCCCTGGCCTGGCTCACCGCGATCTTTGCCAGGGTCTCGACGCTGCGGTCGTTGTCTATCGTGCCGCCGCCCACGATCCCGCAGTGGCCCGCCGTCGTGTACTGGCACAGGCAGACGTCTGCCATCACCACCATCCTGTCGCCAAAGTTCTGGCGGATGCTGGAGATCGCCCCCTGCACCACCCCGTCCTCGGCAAACGCGGACGACCCCGCGTCGTCCTTGGCCGCCGGGATGCCGAACAGCATCACCGCCGGTATTCCCAGGTCCGCGATGGCCCCGACCTCGTCGCTGACGTCGCCCGGCGGCAGCCTTTCCACCCCGGACATCGAGCCCACCCCGGCCCTGGCCTTGAGGCCCTCATGCACGAAGACCGGGCAGATGAGATCCCCCGCAGACAACGCCGTCTCCTTGGCCAGCTCCCTCATGCCCGGGGAGGACCTCATCCTTCTGAGCCGCCTGGCGGGAAATGACATGCCGGGGGTCGGGCTTCGCAAAATATAATCCTAGTCCGGCCTGCCCTGCTTGTAGTCGAACAGCCTGCTTGCGGCATCCAGGACGCCGGGCTTCCCCTGCTCGGTGGCCTTGCGGAGGTTGTTCATAGGGGTCGACACTATGCTCTCCACCACCGCCTTGGTCAGCTCCTCGATGATCTTGATCCTCTCCTCGTCCGTCTCGTCGAGCATCTGCAGCGCCTTCTTCAGCTCCCTCTCGCGGAGCGCGTCGACGCTCTTGAAGACGTCCTTGACCAGCGGTTCTGCATCCAATCTCTTCATAGAGGCCTCTAGTACGTTCACCTCCTCGTTAATTATATTTTCAATCGCCTTGACCTTGCCCCGGCGCGCCTTCATGTTCTTCTCCACCATCTCGGCGATCTGGTCCAGGTTCATCAGCTTGACCCCCCCTATGGTGGCCACCCTCTCGTCGACGGTCCTCGGGTTCGACAGGTCCAGGATCATCATCCCGCCGTCGCGCCCCCCCATGGCGCCCGTGATCCTGCCGAACGTCACCAGGAAGTACGGGGCCGTCGTGGCTACGAACAGCACGTCGTAGTTCTCGAACCCGGCTAGCACGTCCTCGAACCTTACCGGCGCGCCGCCCATAGTCTCGCAGAACGCCTTGGACCTGTTGAGCGTCCTGCTGGTCACGTCAAACCCGTAGCCCCTGCGCCTCAGCGACTTTGCCACCAGCGTGGAGACCTCGCCGGTCCCGATCAGCAGGATCCTCCTCGACTTCATCCCGTCGACGTTCTCCTCGGCCAGCTTCACCGCCATGGATCCCACCGAGATCCCGCCCCTGCTGATGCCGCTGGAGTTCCGTATCCGGGTGCCGATCCTGATCGCCTTGTCAAACAGCGTGTTGAGGTGCTGCCCCGAGGCCCTCGCCCCCCTAGCGGACGCGATGGAGTCCTTTATCTGCCCCAGGATCTGCTCCTCGCCCAGCACCATAGAGTCGAGCCCCGAGGTCAGCTTGAGCAGGTGGCGCATCGCGTCCCTGTCCTCGACCGCCTCCAGGTTCTCCCTGAACGCGGCCTCCTCCAGCCCGGTTATGGACGCCCACGTCTTCTTGATCCTCTCCAGGTCGCAGCGCCCTGACTTCCCGAACAGCTCGATCCTGTTGCACGTCTGGATGATCACGCACTCGTCCAGGCCCGAGTGTTGCATGAACTGCCCGTACGCATCCCCCACGTCCCTGATCGTGAACCGCTCCAGGACGTGTATCGGGGAGTTCCTGAACGTGACCCGTGCGTTTATTATCTTTTGATTCATCCCAAGTCCCTCAGCATGGCGGCCACCCTGTCTTCCGCCTTGTCCAGCATCCCGTCTTTTATTAACTGTTTAATTCCCTCGTCCCCGGCGACCCCAGCGAGGAACGCCTTCCTTGCCTCCTGGGACGGGATCCTCTCCAGCGCCATGCCCCTGGCGATCTCCTGCAGCCTGATCTGGCCTATGTCCTCTCTGGAGACTATCCTCCCGACGTTCTTCTCGATGTTTGCCCTCAGCCTCCTTGCCATGCCCGGGCTCCGCCCCCCGGTGTATACGGCGATCTGCACGGCGCCCTCCACGTCCACGGTGGCCAGGTTCGCAAAGTCGCTCGACTCCGGGTCGTCCGAGCTGTAGGCGGTGATCCTCCTCTCCCTCGCGTGGGACACTATCCTCCGGTTCAGCCCGCGGTCGTCCGTGGTGGCCATGACCACGTCCGGCCCGTACGCCTCGAAGAACCCCATGTCGCCGACCTTCTCCTCCACGAGCCTTACCCTGCCCCCGCCGGCCAGCGCGGCGATCCTGGGATCCGTCGCGTCGCTGATCACGGTTATCCTGCACCGCTCGCCCAGCAGTGAGCTGATCCTCTTGAAGGCCTCGCGGCCGCCCCCCACGACCACCACGTCCCTGCCCTGGAGGTTCAGGTTGACTATCAACGATCAAAAAATCCCGGGTTTCTATTTATGTATTCGACGGGCGCAGGCGTGCGTGCCCCGCCCCGGCCAGATCCGCGCAGCCGGCCCGCGAGCCCGGGCATGCGCCCCCTGCCCTGCCCCTCCCGGGCCGGCGGATTCCGGGACCGCCATGCCGCGCGGGGGGATGCCGCCGCGGGCAAACCGGACGGGGGGAACGCCGCACGGGACGGGGGGGGGGGGGGCTGCGGCCCGGGGACGTGCCTTGTTTACGGGCAGTCGGGCCCATGCCCCGCTGATCTGGCCGGCGTGGCCTTCCCTTGGCCGCGCCCGGCCGGGACATGCGAAGCCGTCACTCCAGGTAAAGGCTGATTGCCTGCCTTATTCCGTGGTACTCCGTGTCGGACTTGGCAAGGTTCCCGACTTCGTCCCAGTTGATCTTTGGGGCACAGCGGACGGCCAGCCTCCGTAGGTCTTCAATGTCTTGGTCGCGCCCTGCCCGGAACTTTGCGACGATCAGCCCTTCCAGGGAGATGGCATCGACGGTAGTCCCTTTCCCGTCCACGGGTACCGCCGTTGCGGTCTTTATGATGTGACCAAGCGGGATGCCGTTCAGGTCCCGCCTGTCGTACGCGTCAATCCTGTACCCCCTTGGCGTGGTTTTTCTGGCATTTTGGTGGTCTATTTTGTACCCCTTGTTCAAAAACTCGTCGGTGGTAACCTGTCCGGCAACAACGAGATCCAGATCCTGATACTGCCGTTGCTCACGGGCGTGCAACATAACCGCGACTGCCCCGACGAACGTGGCGGTTCCAAAGTCACGGGAAATGCACACAGCTTCCCTAATTATCGGGTTCACTTGGCAGGCCCTCTTGGACTTTCAGCACGGTGTCCCACGCAAACCTGACCCTGGTCTTTATCGCGTCCCCGTGGGTCAGCATGATGGCGGCGGCGTCCAGAAAGTCCCGTCCCCCGCTTGCCACGCAGTCAAGGAAGACCCGCTCGATCTGATTCTCAAAAGAGCCGATCTTTGGAAGCAGCACGACGTTGCCCCTCTTTCCCTCCCTGAACCCGCAGCCCTTCAGGAACCTGGAGACTTTCTCCACGTCGTTCACGTAGACGTACAGGTCGAGCGGGGTCTGGAACCCCGTCAGCTCGTGGGCCATGTGATCAAGCGTTATGATGGAACCCTCAGGAAGGTGTTTTTTCATAAATCTGACGTCGGTCGGCCTGTAATATCGCCCGAACCTTCTGGCCTTCTTGAGTGCCATCAGGGAAGGGGCTATCCTGCGCAAGACGGCGTACGGCTGGGAAACCACCTCTCTTTTTACCGTAAACCTCCCGCGGTCGTAGTCTGCCAGCCCCATCTCTTCCAGAACGGCCAGCCTTCTTCTGATTGTCCTGGCAGACAGGTTGACCGCGCCTTCCACGTCCCTTAGGTTATAGGCCGGCCTGGGGGGCAGCTTCTGCGCGAACCCGATCGCGCCGCTTGCCTTCTCGAACACCGGCACGGGTTCCTGCATCTTCATATGATCAATCATGCTTATGCACCATATTTATACTTTGGACAAGTTTGCCCATTTGTATATCATAACACATACAAAAATGGTTGCCAAGTGCAGGCCCGGGCAGCCTGCCCATGATCCCCGCGTCCTGCCGCGGCGTACCGCTGCCGCGTAGCGCGCAGGCTGTCCGTCCCCCGTGGGGTGGCCATCATGCGTCCGCGCGCGTCCCGCCCCTTTGCCGTTGCACGTTTGCCTGCTCTCGGCTTTCCCGATCCAGTCCCGTACCTTTTTTAGGCCAGGGCTGCCGCCTGGCTGCCTTGATCGGGGCACGCATGACGCAATTGATGCACGCGGTTTATTAACTGCACGAACAACCACCGCCATGGCGGGTCGTCATTTGGTGGGTAGGCTGCAACTTTGTGCTGCGGCAGCAGCCATATGTGCAATGGCTGCCGGCAGCCTTGGTGCGGCAGGCGGCCAGTCCGTCCCGTCCCACTCGTCTGTGGCCGCTTGGGAGGCCGCAGCCCCTGGCCAGTCCGCAACCATGCCCGCTGGTGGCGCCGCCGGGAGCCACGTGATCGACTGGGGCGAGGGCAGCGCCGCCACGCGCGAGGGGGGCGCCAGCAATGCGTACGGTGTTGCCGGGGCCTCCGTAGCTGAGATGCCCGGCGGCTTTGCCGGAGCTAATCTGGGGGACGATGCGGCAGACGGGGACATGCCGCGCCCCATGGGCGGGACCGCGCCCCGGCCCGTTCCCGCCGGCCATGCAAAGAGTGCATACGGCACCGCGATCGCCGCCACGGACCTCCTCGGGCTGCCACCATCCCACTCAAAGCACGCGGCCACGGTGCCAGGCGGCGCCGTTTCCGCCCATGCCAAAGTGACTGGAACCGTGTTCTTCGACGCGGACGGCGACGGAATTCAGGATCCGGGAGAGAAAGGCGTTGAAGGGTACACCATGCACGCGATTGACCTCGTGACGGGCCAAGCCAGATCTGCCGACACCGCGGCCGGCGGCACGTACGCCTTTGAGCGCGTAAGGGCGGGCGAGACGACTCTGATACAGACCTGCTTCTTCCCGCCCGGACACACCGTGGCAGGCGCGGGATCGTCGTGGTTCTCGTACGCATCGCCGGCAGGCGGCCAGACGGCCACGTTTGATGTGGGTTTCTACCCGGTGCCGGAAGACCGGCGGGTCACGCTGGACCTCACGGCATTCCTGGACGAGAACCGCAACGGCGTAATGGACGCGGGAGAAGTGGGAGTCGGGGGTCTCAACCTTACGGTATACACCTACGCCGTAGGATCCGCGACCGTGACCACCGATGCCTCCGGCACGGTGACAAGGGCCGACCTGCTGCCCGTCGACTGGGCCGTAACAGGCATGCCGGGGGAGTACCTGGTGACAGCATACAGGTACGAGAGATCCGACGATACGGCAGGAAAGTTCTACGATCCCACTTTCCTGCTAGCGGACGAGCCGGAGCCCGGCTCGGTGCACACGATCGGGATAGGGCTGGTGCGAGCAGGTGCCGGCACGGGCGCCGGATCCATAAGCCTCGACAGGGGAGTGTACCCCGTCCCGATCGGCCCCGGCGCGCTCAAGATGAAAGACGGAAGCTACCTTCCGCAGGGCGAACTGACCGTCCATGTCAGGGTCAGCGACGCGGACTATGACCTGTCCGCCGCCGCCACGGACACGATAGACGAACCCGGCACGGGCCCGGTCAGGGTCTCCGTCATGAGGGGATCCGCGCAGGTCGTGCTAGGCTATGCGGGGGGCGCCGCCCCGGAGGGCGACCGCTTTGGCCCGATCAGGGAGATTGCCCCAGACGCCGGAATCTTCGAGGCGGGCATTGCGATCAGTCACGCCGACGGGCCTGAGAGCCCCAAGTGCGCGCCAGGCGGCGGGGCGTGCGTCCTGAGTGGGGATACTATCCTGGTGGAATACGCCGACGCCGATGATGGGTCAGGCGAGCCAAACATGGCGACCGACTCTGCCACGTTTGCCCTCCGGGACGCCGCACTCCAGTCCGACAAGACAATCTACGTCGTAGGCCGCGACATACTCCTGACCCTCACCGAACCCGACTTTGACCTGGACAGCGCCCGCGCAGAGGCATACCCGCTCAACCTGATCGAGTGGGACTCTGACGCCGCCACCCTTGCCCTCGGCAGCGACGCCGCGTTTGTCCCCGAACCGCCCTATCTGGGGGAGACCGGCACCGGCACCGGCATCTTCCAGACTGTCATCCGGATGCCTGAAAGCCTTGCCGGCGACACTCTGGACCGGGCCGAGGAGATCCAGCTCGAATACGCCGACTGGGGCCCGTCTGGATCTGGCTATGTGGGAGACCTGCACAAGGACGTCGGCGCGACGATCTACACCTCCTACTTCGGAGCAACCGTGGAACTCGACCAGAATGCCTACACGTGGACTGACAAGGTATACATCACCATCGTAGCGCCAGACTACAACTTCGACGCCGACCTGGCCGACGAAATCGGCGACACCGACTCGAACCCCGTAAAGATTTCGACCAGGGGAGCAGACCTTGACAGCTACAAGCTAGTCGAGACGGGCCCCGACACGGGCATCTTCGCCGGCGAGGTCACCCTCACCGGCTTCACGCACGATGCCGACGGTGACACTACCACCGGCCCCGGCGGCAACGACGTAATGGATCGTCCGCCGCATGGCGGCGGCCCGACCGATGGCACGCTGCCATCCGATGACTACGACGGCATCACCGTCTCCTTTGAAGTCTCAGAGGACTACACGGTAGTCAGCTCGGCGCTAATCCGGTGGAACATCGGCGAGGTCCAGTGGCTTGAGGCCGGCTACCCGGCTGATGGAGCCGGCACCGTGAGGGTGATTGATCCGGACATGAACCTGGATCCGGAGGCAGCCGACAGCTTTGGCATCGACGTGTGGTCCGAGACCGACCTCGCGGGAGTTGGCCTTACAGTGACCGAGACCGGCGAGGCTACCGGGATCTTCGAGGGCACGACGTCCTTCACCGCCACCGACGGGTCGTCCGCCCACACGCTCAGGGTGGCAGGGGGTGGCGCCGCCACCGCGGGATATGAGGACAACACCCTGCCCGATCCATACACAACCGTGGATGAACGTCGCATCCTCGCCGTCGCAGCAATCCAGGGAACCGGCAAGACAGTCGACGGCGGCGGGAACAGGATAGGGCTAGACCAGGCAGCCTACACGTGGACTGACAAGGTATACGTCACCATCGCCGCGCCGGGCCACAACCTGGATGGCGGGCTGGCCGAAGAGATAGGCGCAACCCCTTCGGACTCGGTAAGGATCTCCACCAGGGATGCGTACCTTGACAGCTACAAGCTAGTCGAGACGGGCCCCGACACGGGCATCTTCGCCGGCGAGGTCACACTCACCGGCTTCGCGCACGATGCCGACGGCGATGCCGCCACCGGCAACGAAGACGGAGACGACACGGAGTACCGTGCACCGTCCGGAAGCGGCCCGACTGACGGAACGCTGCCAACCAGCGGCAACGGCGGCGTTGCCGTCTCCTTCAAGTTCTCAGAGGATGAGACGATCGTCGGGTCGGCGCTTGTACGGTGGAGCATCGGCGAGATCCGCTGGCTTGAGGCAAGCCACCCGGCGACGGGAACCGGAGTCGTAAGGGTAACCGATCCGGACATGAACCTGGATCCGGAAGCACTCGACAGCTTCAACGTCGACGTGTGGTCCGACTCAGACGCCGGAGGCGTCGACCTTACCGTGACCGAGACCGGCGAGGCTACCGGGATCTTCGAGGGCACGGTGTCCTTCGCCGTCACCGGCGAGTCGTCCGGCCACAGGCTCAGGGTCGCAGGGGGCGACACCGTCACCGCGGGATATGAGGACAACACGCTGCCCGTCCCATACACGACTGCAGACGAGCTCGACATCTCGGCCACATCGTCAATCAGGGCGCCCCCGAGCCAGCCATGACCGGCGTGATCTTCCGGTCTGGAAATGCCGCCAAAGCGGCCCGGCCGATCCGGCGGGGGATCGGACATGCGCCCGTGGGCTCGCTACATTTTTAATTGAACCGGCCCGGTACTGAGGCATTGAGCCAGCAGATGGATGCCTTGGACAGGGAGCTCCTCAACGAGATCCAGTGGACGTTCCCGCTGGTCCCGAGGCCGTTTGACGCGATCGCCGGGAAGTTTGGCACGTCCCCCAAGTCGGTCAAGGAGCGCCTGCTCCGCCTCAAGGAGGCCGGGATACTCCGGCAGCTGAGCGCGATATTTGACACCCGCCGCCTCGGCTACACCAGCTCGCTGGTCGCCATGGAGGTGGAACCTGAGATGCTGGAACACGTCGCCAACCAGGTCAACCGACACCCCGGCGTCAGCCACAACTATGAGCGCGACCACCGGTTCAACCTCTGGTTCACGCTTGCGGTGCCGCCGGGCTCCGACCTTGAGACCGAGGTGGGCAGGTTCTCGGCGCTGGACGGGATAAGGAACGTCCGCATGCTGCCCACGCTGCAGCTGTTCAAGATAGGCGTAAAGCTGGAGATGGTGGACGGGAAGAAGCGCAGCGTCGCCCCCTCCGAGGAGAAGAAGGAGGTCAGGGACGTAAAGTTCGTCCCCACGGAGGAGGACAAGTCGTTCGTGCGCGAGCTGCAAAAGGACCTTGAGATCACGGACAGGCCGTTCCTGAAGCCGGCCGAGCGGCTGGGGCTCGGGGAGGCGCAGGTCTTCGAGAGGCTGAGGCACTACGAGGAGATAGGCGTGATGCGGAGGTTCGCCGCGATCTTGCGGCACAGGCAGGCCGGGTTCACGGCAAACGGCATGATAGTCTGGAACGTCCCCGAGGACAGGATATCCGAGGTGGGGTCAAAGCTGGGAGCCTTCCCGCAGGTCAGCCACTGCTACCAGAGGCCCACCTACCCGGACTGGCCCTACAGCGTGTTTTCCATGATACACTGCAAGACCAGGGACGAGGCCGGCCGGATGGCCCGGGAGATACAGGGCCAGGTGCGCGTGGACGACTACAGGATCCTCTTCAGCTCCCGCGAGTTCAAGAAGACCCGCGTCGAGTATTTCGTGGAGGGCAAGTTCAGCCTGGAGGAGACCGTCTCCGCCTAGCCCGCCCCGGGGGTGGCCTTCAGCTCGTAGGGGGGCCACGTGTCGTACAGGGCCTCGATCTCTGCCATGTCCCGCGCCGGGACGTAGCTTCCAGACATGCCGGCGTAGCCCGCGATCTCCTCCACGTCGACCATGGTGGGAAAGACGGAGGCAAAGCCCTTCTTGGAGAGGATGAACTTGATGGCAAGCTCCGTCATGCTGAGCCCGTTCCTCTGGGCGATCGGCCTCAGCTGCTCGACCTTCTCGAGGGCTGACCTTACCCACTCCCTCTTCCTGACCGCCCTGTGGTCGTTCTCGTCGATCTTCGTCTCCGCGTTGACCTTCCCCGTCAGGACCCCTGACGCCTCCGGCACCCTTACGAGGACGCCGACCTGCCTCTCCAGCGCCCTCTCCATGAGCTCGTTGCCCGGCGTCTGCTCCAGTATGTTGTATACCGTCTGGACCGCGCTGATGTTCTTCCTGTCCATCGCCTCCAGGCCCTCCCGCGTCCACCCTATCGCGGGGCCCAGGGCGACCTGGTACGTCCCGATCTTCCCCTCCTCCACGAGGCCGTCCAGCACGTCGAAGATCCCGTCGTCCCTCACGTGGTGCAGCTTTGGGTTGTGCAGCCCGTACATGTCGAGGCGGTCGGTCTGCAGCCTCTCCAGGCTGGCCCTGAGCGCCTTCCTCGTGAACTCCTCGTCGAACCTCTGGGGCAGCTCGCTGTGGCCGATCTGCTCCACCCCGCCAAAGTCGTACCCGTACTTTGTCGAGATGACCACCTCGTCCCTCATGTCCCTGAAGACCTCGCCGATCAGCCTCTCGCTCTTTCCCTTCCCGTACATGTCGCCGGTCTCGAAGAAGTTGATCCCCACGTCGTACGCCTTCTTCAGCATCCTCTTTGCCTCGTCCTCCTGGATCTCCTTGCCCCACCAGTTAAGCGCGATGGACCACGCCCCGAAGCCGACCTCCGAGACCATGGCGTCCGTCTTGCCCAGCCTGTTGTAGTTCAACCCGTGATCTCCCTGAACTCGGCGAGCCTTGCCCCGATCTCCGCGTCGCCCAAGACCTGCTCCCCGTCCGGGATCTCCCAGTCTATCTCTATCCAGGACTTGCACCCCTGGTACTCCTGCCTAACGGGCACGTGGAACTCCGGGATCCTGAACACCTTCAGGAACATCGCCTTCATGGGCCTCTCCTCCTTCCACCCCATCCTCCCGTCGATGCACGACTTGCTCCATATGTGGAACTTTGACAGCATGTCTATCCTCTCCCCGGAAGTGACGTCGGCCTCTGCCAGGACCTCGGCGTACGACGATATCCTGTTGTGGCCCTCCATTGGCGGGCCTTCCTTCCCGATGAGCCCGTGGAACCGCTCCTTGATGTTGGCGCGGCCCTGGTGCTCCGTGGTGGGAAACAGCAGGAACCTGTCCGACTCCACCCTGAACCCCGACGCGGTCTCCATGATCCCGCCCTTCCTCAGCAGGACGGTCTGCTCGCCGCCCTCCAGCGCGCTGACGACTGCCGCCCATTCCTTGAGGGACTTCATCACCCCAGACTCCTTATCAGCGGGACGACGTCCTTTTTGACGCATACTATCATCGGGATGTCGTTTTTCACGTACCTTGAGACCCTCGTCTCCCTCAGGTCCATTATCAGGTCCTGGAAGTCCCTGATGTCGTCGGCCTCGAACGCCAGCATAAAGTCCTCGTCGTGGATCCCGAACGAGTAGGTGGTGTTCAGGACTATCTGGGGGTATTTCTTGCTGACCTCTATGTGCTCGTCCATGATCTCCTGCCTCTCCTCCCTCGGCAGCAGGTACCACTCGCGGCTCTTGGTGAACGGGTAGACTATGACGTACCCCTTCGCCTCGTCGCCCGAGACAAACCCGGACTGCTTCGCGTCCTTCACGTAGATCGACGGCCTGGTGCAGGACAGGTACGTCCTGGAGGGGGCGATGTACTTGCCAAACACGGTGGAGTACAGCCTCTCGGCCGCGCCCTGGATCTCGTCCACGCTCTCCGCGGCAAACCAGAACAGGAAGTCCGCGTCGTCCCTCAGGCCCAGGTTCGAGTACGTCCTGAACCTTACCCCAGAGTTCCTGATCACGTTTTCCACCTCCTTGGCGGACTCTTCCTTTGCGAGGTCTGCCATCCACCTCCACTTGGGATCCAGCTTGAAGAACGAGAAATTGAAGAAGTACTGCCGGCCCGCGCCCTGCCCCATGGCTTCATTGGCCCCCTGAACCCTATTTAAACAGAAACGCGGCCGCCCGGCCAGCGCTCATGCGGCCTGCTCGAGGACCCAGTCGTAGCCGTCGCTTTCCAGCTTGTCGGCAAGGGAGGCGTCACCCGTCTTCAGGACCCTGCCCTTGGCAAAGACGTGGACGAAGTCCAGCTTGTCCAGGAACTTCAGGATCCTCGCATAGTGCGTGATCACGACGACCGTTGCGTCCTCCCCTGAGACCTGGCTGATCGACTTTGCGACCGCCTGCACCGCGTCGATGTCCAGGCCGGAGTCGGGCTCGTCCAGGATCGAGATCTTAGGCTTCAGCACAGCCATCTGCAGTACCTCCGCGCGCTTCTTTTCGCCGCCGGAGAACCCCTCGTTGAGGTACCTTGACAGGAACTCTTCTTTCAGCCCCACCTTGTCGAGGTTCTCCTTCAGGTACTTTTGGAACTCCCTCACGGTGATGAATACCTCCCTGTCTTCCCCCTGCAGCGCCTTGCTGAGCGAGTTGTACGCCGTCCTCAGGAAATGCGAAAAGCCGACCCCAGACACCTCCGTGGGGTACTGGAACCCCAGGAACAGGCCCCTCTTTGCGCGCTCGTCGGCGGTAAGATCCATTATGCTCTGGCCGTCCAGGAGGATGTCCCCCTTGGTGACCTCGTACTTTGGGTGCGCGAGCAGCGTGTACGCGAGAGTGCTTTTTCCCGAGCCGTTCGGGCCCATTATGGCGTGCACCTCCCCCGGGCCGGTCTTCAGGTTGACGCCGGTGAGGATCTCCTTCCCGTCCCTTGTGACGTGCAGATCCTTGATCTCCAGAACTGCCATGCCGCCAGTTGGCTCGCTTCTATATATAATGCCCGCGAAATTTAGCTGATCCTAACGGGACGGCCCGCGCCGGCCCGCTCCGTGCAGGCCGCGCGGCGCCGCCGGCGGGCCCCGGGCGGGGGGACGCAGCGCCGGCCCCCGGGCGGGAAGGGGCGCCGGGCCCGCCCAGCCCCGGCGGGGCCAGATCGCCGGCGGCGCCGCGCGCAAAATGGAATTGGTTTTATACTGCACGGCCCAACTAACCCAGTAATGAAGCCGAAGAGCAAGATTTCGTTTACCATGTCCCGCGAAGAGGAGGGCGGGTACAGCGCGCAGTGCATCGAGTTTCCCGGGATCATCACCCAGGCCGACACGAAAGCCGACCTGAGGAAGATGATAAACGACGCGGCGGCCGGGTACTTCGAGTCGTTTCCGGAGGAACGGGACAGGCTGCAGCAGATCAAGAAGAACGAGGTGATGGAAGTCAATGTCTAAGAAGATGCCGGCCCTCGCCCTGAGGGACATCCTGAACGTCCTCCGCAAGCAGGGGTTCTGGCAAAGCGGGCAGACTGGGTGCCACATATTCATGACCGACGGGAAACACAGGGTCACGATCCCCCGGAAAAAAGAGATGAAGAAGGGGACGCTGACGTCGATAATCGTCCAGTCCTCGTACCCGGTGGCCTAGGCGCCGGAAGTCCCGAATCACATGCCGTGGCTTTCACGGATGACCGCAACCCGATTTGGGACCACCGCACGGTTGATACACGCGAATGGGGCGTACTGTAGTCGGCGCACCGTGGGGTCCTTGAGCGATGCATCTGCCAGCACGCACCTTGTGGGCAAATCCGCGACTGCCACCCTGTAGGTCACTTGCTTGCCCAGTCTCTGGCAACTACCTCTGCCTGACGCAAAACGGTTTCAGTTGCCTTTTTCTGCCTGTCCGGCGGATAGCCGTGTTTTTTCAGTATCTTTTTTACCTTCAAGCGGATCGCTGCCTGGACGCTCTCCCTGCGCGTCCAGTCGATCGTGACGCTGTTTCTTATCGTCTCTGTTAGCTCAACGGCGATCTTTCTCAGCGTCTTGTCTCCCAGGATCCGTACCGCGCTGTCGTTTACCCCCAAGGCATCGTAAAACGCTATCTCGTCTTCGCTCATGTTTTCTGCCTTTCCCCTGTTCTTTTCATCCCTTACCTGTCTTGCAAGATCTATCAACTCTTTAATCACCTGTGCCGCCTCCACGCTCCTGTTCGTGTATTTCCTTATTGACCTGTCAAGCAACTCCATGAAGGACTTGCCTTGGACGATGTTTTTCTTTGAGATGATTCGGATCTCGTCGCTTAGCAGCTTCTTGAGTGCCTCAAACGCCAGATTACGCTGCGGCATCTCCCTGACATCGTTGAGGAATCCTTCGGAAAGGACTGACATCTCCGGCTTTTGAATCCCTGCAGCCTCGAAGATGTCGATTATCCTGTCAGATATAACCGCCTTTGAGAGGATCTGTCTTATCGCGGTGTCGAACTTTTCCCTCCTCCCTTTCTCGGTTTCGGTAGTTTTGGCTATTGCGGCCTTTATTGCCTGGAAGAACCCCACATCATCCTTGATTTTCATTGCCTTGCGGTGTGGGACGGCAAGTGAGAACGCCTTTATCAGTGCAGATGTCTCCCTGTAGAACCTCTCCTTTCCGTCCTTTTCTTTCAAAATGTGCTCCATTGCGTTTGGAACGAACGATATTCTCTCACTGGACCTTAACTCGAAGAATTTTTTATAGTCAAACCCGTGGAACATGTCCCTCACAACCTCGTATTTTTCAAGCATAAGGGACACCGCGGCGTCTTGATCAAAGGTTGGCCTTCCCCTCCCGCCGCTTGCAGTATAGTCGGAGAGGGCTTTTCTCAGATCTGCCCCCACCCCCATGTAGTCTACTACCAAGCCCCCTTCCTTGCCGGGGTACACCCTGTTTACTCTGGCAATCGCCTGCATGAGCGTGTGCCCCCTGATCGGCTTGTCAAGATACATGGTGTGGAGGGAGGGCGCGTCAAACCCCGTAAGGAACATGTCCCTCACTATGAGGATTCTTGGTTTCTGGCCAGGTTTCTTGAAGCTGTCCCCGATCTTTTTTCTTCTCCTTTTGTTTCGTATGTGTTCCTGCCATTCCTTGGGATCCGAAGCAGATCCTGTCATGACCACCTTTATCGTACCACGGTCGTCTTTTTTGTCGTACCACCCGCGTCTGAGATCGACGATCGCATCGTGCAGGCTGACGCATATCCTTCTTGACATGCAGACAACCAGCGCCTTGCCTTCAAGCACTGCCGTTCTTTCCTCAAAATGGTTTACTATGTCGCTGGCAACCCTCCTGACCCTGGTTGGCGAGCCAACCACCTTTTCCACCCTCGACCACTCGCTCTTTAGCCTCTCCTTTCCTACGACCTCCTCCCCCTCGGTCACGCCTTCGAAATCCTTGTCTATCTTCGGCCTCTCCTCGGGCTTTAGCTCCAGTTTTGCAAGCCTGCTCTCGTAATAGATCTTCACCGTGGAGCCGTCGTCCACTGCCTGTTCGATGTCGTACGCGTCCACATACTTGCCAAAGACGGCAGGGGTGGACCTGTCTGCCTCTTCTATGGGCGTTCCCGTAAATCCGATAAACGACGCGTTGGGCAGAGCGTCTCTCAGGTATTTTGCGTATCCGTACGTTATCAGAGTCTTGTCTTTTTTGCTCAGGATTCTTGCGGAGAACCCGTACTGGCTTCTGTGCGCCTCGTCAGCAATCACTACGATGTTGTCACGTCCGGACAAGACCTCGTGTTTCTCCCCTTCCTCTCCTGGAAGGAACTTCTGTATCGTTGTAAACACCATGCCTCCCGAAGCCACCTTGAGAAGCCTTGTAAGGTCCTTTCTGCGTTCGGCATGTATCGGTGCCTGCCTCAGGATGTCTTGGCACCTCCCAAACGTTTCATACAGCTGGTCATCAAGGTCGTTCCGGTCGGTCAGAACTATAATGGTGGGGTTGTCAAGTTCTCTTGCCAGAATCCCGGCATAAAATATCATGGTGAGGGATTTTCCGGATCCCTGGGTGTGCCAGACTATGCCTGCCTTCCTGTTGCCCTTTCTTGCCTTGGTGGTGGACTCTACTGCCTTGTTTGCCGCCCAATACTGGTGGTATGCGGCAAGTTTCTTTGCGGCCACATTGTCTTTCTCAAACACGACAAAATTCCTCACGATGTCCAAAAATCTTTTCCTGTCACACATACCCCGCAGCAAAACCTCTACCTCGGTCAGGCCCTTCCTTGGCTCCCCGCCATCGATGGTCTTCCACCGCATGAACCTTTCCTTTACTGAACTGATGGTTCCTGCCCTTGCCTCTATGCCGTCGCTTATCACCAGGATTTCGTTGAATCTAAACAGGTATGGAATTTGATCCATGTATGTCTGGAATTGGTCGTATGCAGCCCAGATGTCTGCACGCTCGTCGGCCAGGTTTTTTAACTCAAGTATTAGCAGCGGGATTCCGTTGACAAACAAAACAACGTCCGGCCTCCTTTCGACGCTGTTTTCTATAACGGTGAACTGGTTCGTAGCCATGAAGTCGTTGTCTTTGATCTTACTTGGGTCAAATTCGAAGAGCCAGACCTTCTTGTAGCGTTCCCCGTCTTTTGCCTTGACCGGAACGTCCACTCCGTCCACCAGCATCCTATGGAATTCCTCGTTGTCTGCGACAAGCTTCTGGCCAGCACTACGCCTGACCTGCCTGATTGCGTCCTCTATTGCGTATCCCGGGACAGCCGGGTTGATTTTATTTAGGGCATCACGAAGCCTGCCTGCCAGTATGACTTCCTTGTAATTGTCTCTCAATGCTTGGCATCCATCTGGAAGATAGTCCTCGTTGTCTCCGCGGATTATCTCATGCCCAAGATCTCTCAGAATGGACAGGACGCTTTCTTCCACGTCTGCTTCGGTGATTGCTTTTCTCATTTTTTGGCTCCTGTCGGCACACGGATTTTACCGGACATTAATTTTGGTACAAGCAAGTCTCTTAATTCAACTAGTATTTTGATTTGCCGTTCGTAGTGTTTGATTTGGGACCAAATAGGATAAACAGTTTTATGAAATAAGTCTATTAGAAATCTAGGAGGTAGTATAATTGGTAATTTTCTAAACGTGCTTCTCCCAATCTCTAAAAAAGTAGTCCCATTTGCATTTTCAATGAATTCCTTAACTCTGTGTTTAAAATTACAGTAGAGATAAAACAGATCAGTATCGTTTCTAGTTTCAATGATTATGAATCCTTGATTTGCTGCACAGGGAATCGTGTTTATTGCAAAATATCCAATACTAGCTCTAGATGTCATAAATATTGAATTCTCTGGATGCAGTTTAGAAGCGCAGTTATCTAATCCTTTTTCCGTGATTTTTCTTACGGTGTCTTTAAGAAACACATGATCTGATTTTGTAAGATCGGATGGAACAGCCCAGCTGATGCCTCCTTCCCAAAAACTTGGGTTTTTTGTTGATGGTGTCCCGCCTCCAAATGTATCACATACTTGCATTATTGATTTAATCCCCCATCCCTTTGGGACATACTTTTCCAATTCATCACTATACATCATTTCCCCGCCGGATGATCTGTACGGCATCCCTTTTTCGTCTGGGAACTCATAGTCGATAAACCACGATTTGAATACTGCTTGGGCCATCCACTCTAAGGTATTGTTCATTTTATGGTTTAACTCGATTTTGGCGTCTAAGTCGAATAGGATTTTTGCAATCTTCTGTTGTTCCGTAAGTGAGGGTAGTGGTATAAACAACCGAACAACATCCCTTTGATATAAATGGGGGATAACGGAACCTTCGATTCGACTTTTAACTAATTCTTTAAAGAAATTAGAATTAAAATATTGATAGAGATAACCTTGATGCAACCTGCTTGATGAGCTACGAATTAGGAATATTCCAGAAGCCAAAGTTGCCAGTTCTGGAAGCTGTGTTATGTAGGCAGTTTTTCCAATAGTCCCATCTTTCGTCATCAATATGTCGTTCAATTTTACAGAAATTTCTTCTGACTCATCATATCTCCATTTGGGAACTCTTAAACAATTACTCCAATCCACTTTGCCATTTTTTATATCCGGGCCATTGATAATAATTACGCCGCTATTCCCAAATTCAGATTTTTTGAGTCCTTTCCAACCAATTCGCCCCTTAATGAAAACCAATTCTTCCAATTTGTTTAGTCCCCACTCTTCGGGAATAACTCCTATCTCAGTTTGCTTGAATTTATTATTCTGCCCCACCAATTGTCTCACCTTGAATCGTTAGAATCTCGTTGGCGCTCTCGTCAAATAATACATTTACACCCGCTTCCCTATCAGAAATTTTGATTTTACTAACAAAACACACCATATTTTCAAAATACGCTGCACTTTCATCTAGCGATGAAAATATCTCTTTAAGTAGAATTGGAGAATCAATTATGTCTTCAGTTAAAGAAATAACACTAACGTTTTCTGCCCGAATATCAAACTCTGACACAATCATTTGTTCTAGCTTGGAAATTAGATATTGCTTCCTAGCTATTGCATCGTATTTTTTTTCACGTATTTTTTTAGCATACGTTGACTTTAGTTCAGATGTTAGTTCATACATTGATTTAATTATTTTAAAATTAATGTCAACGATCATACAGCCATCGAAATCCTTATCATGTGTGAATAAAATCACATTGGAACAACCATTTTTGATGCTGTGCTTGATTAATGTTTCCCAAATAATGGCATCTTTGAAGCCAGAGTTTTTACCAACTTTGAAAGGAGGTTTTGACTCAATAACCCCTTGAACTAATGAATCTAGTACAGAAGCTTTTTTGCCATCTTCAATTTTGATGGTTGTAATGCTATTCTCTTGTAGAAACATCGTGACTTTTGGATTGAGGTATTCAACGCAATCAAAGGAATCGTCAGGGAGATCAAAGTCTGGAATGGAAATATTTTTTAAAGTTTTGAGTCTTTTAGATGCGGAAATTAGATCCACTTTGTCTTTTTCATAAGCTTTCTTTTTTTGCACAAGTAATTCTTGCAAGGTCATATCAGCAACTGCCAAAATTATGTTTTCCGATAGGCTATTTTCCTCAATAAAATTTTTTAGTGTTTTAAATTCATGATCAAAACCAAAGCTATCATAACGCGGAGATTTGCCAAACATGCTTCGGATTTTGTTTGTATCCATCAGGATGAGAGTTTTATCAGAATTCATATCCGATATCAGCCAAGTTTTTCCTTATTTCTGTATCGAGCCTTTTACTTTCCTTCATCTGCTTTGCAAGATCTGATGTTAGACGCTTTATTTTTTCTTCAAATTCCTCCGGATCTTCCTCCTCATATTCCATTCCGACGTACCTGCCAGGTGTCAGAACCCACTCGTGTTTTCTTATCTCTTCCCAAGAAGCAGATTTGCAGAACCCTGGAATGTCTTTGTATTTTCTATCTGTTTCGCCTTCCATGCATGATAAGTGCTGGAGATTCTTGCTATGTCATCTGCAGTTAGCTCCCTGTGCCGTCTATCCACCATGGAGCCAAGTCGCCTAGCATCTATGAATAATATTTGTTCTCTTCTATCTCTAAATCTGTGGTTTTTCTTATCGCGTGAAACAAACCATAAGCATGCTGGAATCATTGTGTTGTAGAATAACTGTGAAGGTAAAGCTACCATACAATCTACTAAATCTGATTCGATAATGTTCTTGCGAATATTTCCCTCACCTGATGTGTTGGAAGACATAGAGCCATTTGCCAAAACAAATCCTGCAATCCCAACAGGTGAGAGATGGTGTATGAAATTTTGTACCCATGCAAAGTTTGCATTACCTTTGGGCGGAGTTCCAAAATTCCACCTTACATCATCTGTAAGAAGTTCACCATTCCAATCACTGTCATTAAATGGGGGGTTGGCTAAGATGAAATCTGCTTTCAAGTCTTTAAATTGGTCATCACTAAAGGAGTTTCCCCATTCAATGCCTGCATCTATGCCTCTGATCGCCATGTTCATCTTGCATAAACGCCAAGTGGTCTGGTTACTTTCTTGGCCAAAGACAGAAACATCCCCGATTTTCCCACCGTGAGCTTCGATGAACCTCTCACTCTGGACGAACATTCCTCCTGAACCACAACACGGATCAAATATCCTTCCTTTGTATGGTTCTAGCATCTCAACTAGAAGGCGGACAATACTTCTTGGGGTATAAAACTGTCCTCCTTTCTTGCCCTCTGCGTCAGCAAACTGACCCAAAAAGTATTCGTAAACCCGGCCAAGAATATCCCTACTTTTACTTTCTTTATCGCCTAAACCAATAGTGCCGATCATGTCAATTAATTCTCCAAGCCTTTGCTTGTTCAGTGTTTGTCGGGCATAATTTTTTTGAAGGACTCCTTTCAGAGAACGGTTGTCTCTTTCTATTGCGTCCATAGCATCGTCGATCATTTGGCCAATCTCGGGTTTTTTTGCGTTATTTTCAAGATAGTTCCACCTTGCCTTTTTAGGAACCCAGAAAATCCTTCTTGCGATGTATTCGTCAACATCTTCGGGATCTGAAGCTGAGTCTTTTTCCAGCTCCTCGTAGGCCTCTGTAAAAGCGTCAGAGATGTACTTTAAGAAGATCAGGCCAAGAACGACATGTTTGTATTCGGCTGCGTCCATGTTGCTTCGAAGCTTATCGGCTGCTATCCAGAGTGTTCTCTCAAGGCCCAACGTGGCTTCGTTTTTGCCCTTTTTTAGACCCATGATCAAGCCACCGAGTCAGTGTCATAAAAATACACCCCTGCAGGCAGTAGGAATGATCCAAATGCGAGTATTATTATACGAGATTCAGTTCCACGCTATAGCGTTTATTCATTGCCTTGATCATCTCGTTAGCAATCAACGGCATTGCGGGATATCCCCTACCATGCTTCAACAGCTCTTTGTTTCTGAAATCCACCATATCGATTGCATTCAACAGTTCATCAAGATCCAAATTCAGCTCCAGATCTTTTTCAAGAAGCTTGTCTAGAACCAGCAACAGGGCATTCACAGTAGTAAACCTCGTCAACCCAAATTCCTTGTTGTTCAACCATTTGTCTTTCTCTGGATCCTCATCTCGTACCTTATTTCTTATAATGCCAAAAAACCTTACAAGGATGCTTGCCTGTTTTTTGAATGCCTCCTGATTTCCTCTGTCTGAGAACGGCTTTGCAACATCAAATTTTGCCACATTGTACAGATTTCCAGAGTATGTGTTTGTTTTTTTGTCATACCCTAAAAGTGTGTGGAGTAGTTTTGTCTTTGCAAAGCCAGATATTGTAATTGGTTTTTTGGTATCCATCTCTGATACTTTTATCATGCCCTTCCAGGGATCTCTCTTGTTTAACTCGGAGACTAACAGGCTTGGCCAAGTGATTTCATGCTTGAGATCTTGGATTATTGTTGCAAGGTCATTGAACAAAACTGCATCGATTTTTTTCTGATAATAGTTTATGTTCACGAATGCCTTATTTTGTTTTATGGGGGATAATTTATCAAAAACTACGACTGGAATTTTGAAATCATCGTTATCATCCATATTCCAATCCTTATATCTGGGATGGTCTTTGAACCCAAAAATCCTGTGCTGTCCATCTATTATCCAAGCTGAGCAGTACGAGGTCGGAAATGTTAATTTGTTTGATCTAAATCTAATTTTCTCCTGAACTTTTTGACTATCATCAAACACGATAATTACGGGATTTGGCAGCATCAGATCATCTGATTCGTTAAAGAATTTTGAAATGTTCCTGATCCTATCCCTTGTAATTATTCTCTGATATGCGTTGGGCTTGTTACTTGTTCTTCTATATACATAGGCCATCTTTAACAATAATCCTGGATGTATTCCCAGCATGTACATGGAGTTATCTCCTTGTTTGATTTCCACAGCATCCTCTTCGTGGGTATCTTTTGCTGCCAATTTAACGTCAAATTCTTTCAAAATCTCGTGTTTAGTTATAGACCTAAGAATGTTGGAAATTCTGGCATAATACTTGACTGCCTTGTCATCCCAAAAGAGAAATCCGGCGCTTTCAATACGTTTTTGCGTATTCACCCCGGCTAATTTTTTTGTAAAAGCATAACAGCATTTTATTTCGGCAATTCTCTTTAGGACGTTATCGGATATGAAGTGAGAAGAACTGCCAATAACTCTGAAATTTTTGTCCTGCACATTTTGTATGTATTTCTGCGTTGAGTTTATTTCCTTTTTTAAGCCTGGAATCCTTTCTCTGTCCTTGCATTGGAATACTAACAGTGTTTTTTTATGTACTGCGCAAACGTCTATAGAAAATTCAGGTTCGTTATCACCATCAGTGTCTATGTCCACTTCGGTATCCGCAAATTCAAAACCCGAATTCTCGAGGATTTTTTTTATGCTTTTTTTTAGCCTTTTGTGCCCCGGGGTTTCGGTAAGCATAGTCTCTGTCATATAATGTTGCTTAATAAGGTGTATTCAGAAGTTCTTAGTGGCTTTCTGTAACACTTTTGATTGTTACACTTTCTCTTTATTTTCGTTAAGATGTCTGAGTGTATGTTGTTGTATTTGCGATCTACTCTACGCCTCTGTTAAGAATGGTTTTGAATATGCCTGTTAACCCCACAATTTTTTATCTGGAAGAAACACTATGGAAAGTTCAATTGAGTTCTACTCAACAGTTTTGGGAATATGCTTGAAATCGTTGTGAACAACTTGATTTGACATGGGATCAACTCCCTATGTTTTTGAATACGTGATTAGGCGTACTAATGCCCTTGTGCTTTTGTCACCTCGTACATCTCTCCGGCGCCCTTCTTTTTGCCAGTGTTCTTCAAAAACCCCTCATACTCCAATACATCAATTACGGCCTTGATCGGCTGCCTGTTTTCAACTAGTCTGGAAGGGAGAATTTCATTCAGCTGGGCTTTGTGAAAAGCGTGCGACGGGAGTGAGTTCAGTACAACACATAACGGAGACTTGGGTTCTGAAACGCTTCCTATCCTAATTCTGGTGGGGTCGTTGCTTCTCGCCATTATGTAACAAATCCACTGGCCCCTCTTGTTTTTGTAATACAGGTAATTTCCGCGCATGCCCAGAACCTCTTTTGATGACGGTTTTGAAAAAATAAACCTGAAGCCGCTGGGAACCTTTGAAATGTCCAAGTGCGCGTCTGCTTTTTTCCCGGACTCCTCGCCATCAGACCAGTTTATCGGGTGATAAACAGGGATCATAAAGTTTGACAGCACGATTCGTTCGCCCAAGCGCTTTTTTGCTAATTTGACGTACTCTGATCTCTTGTCAATCCCAATAAATCTGCGATTGAGATGATGTGCAATCTTTGTTGTTTGCCCGCTGCCGTTCATTGGATCCAAGACCACGTCTCCTTCCTTGGAATATAGTTTGATCAGTCTCCAGGGTATCTGCTCTGGAAAAACCGCCGGATGGCCGATTGATCGTGGAGGCACTGGGGTGATGTCCCAAATGGGTTTTTCTGATTCCTTTTTGACGGCCTCGTCAACAGGCAAGTCCCATATCGAGAGGGATACTTGGCGTTTCATTGCCCTGTTGAGCGGAATTTTCTTTGTTGTTGCCTTGTTAATTTCACGCCTCTGCGGCCCTTTCTCCAAGATGATTATGTATTCGTGCATTATGTTGCTTCTGTAATAGGTGGGCAGAGGGTTTTGAACGAATATGCCGAACCTGTTTCCAGATCCATGTCTTCCCGCGGTAACCTTGTTCCAAATGATCATATCTCGCAGTTTCCATCCGCCACTGGAAGAATCATCTTCTTTTACCAACTTGGAAATCAGAAGGCTGGGCAGCGGGATCAACCTCCCGTTATCCACCTCGTCTCCAATTACTATGCAACAAAATCCCCCGGGAATGGTTGCCTTGTAGACCTCTAGAAAAATTTTTTCCATGTCGCCCAAGTATTCTGACGTTTTTAGCCCTACGTCACCGCGAAATCTGTCATTTTTCTTATTTTTTACATTTGTCACATGCCGGGAATAATTTATGGCGTTTCTGTAAGGCGGGGATGTTATCGTCAGCGCCACGCTTTCTGACTCCACATAATCGCTGAGATTTTTACTGTCTGCCTTGATAATGTCGTTTATAATCGGTTTTGGCTTTGCCACAATCAAGGTCTTTTTCTGGATCTATTTAGCTTTTTCTGGAGCGAAAATTAAGCGAAATGTGTGCCGGATTGAGATGGGATTCATGCTCGTGTTTGCCCAAAACTTCCACTATGACTAATTTGAGTTTGCACTTCACTTCACTGAGCAGTGTCGGCAGTATCCTTACCCGTTCCTCTTATCTGTGCATAGCCGGGCACCTTAGGTGGCCATATGCCGGTCGTAGTCTATCGCGTTTCGGTAGGGCGGGGAGGTCACAGTCAACGCGACGGAGCCCGGCCTGACGTGCCTGTCCAGCTCCCGCGCGTCGGCCTGCATGATCACGTTCTCGCGGTATTTTTGCGCCAACACACACTACTCGATGCCAAGTATTCAAAAACCTTCCCAGGCAGCAGGCAGGCAAAATGATCGCGCGGCGGCCGGGGGCAGGCCCGCCGGGATGCCTGCAACGTGCCGCACCGCGACGGCGCCGGCAGATCTGCGGGGAAGGCGCCGTGCGCGTGCGGCGGTTCCCATCAGTTTTAAAACGGGCAGGGACAACACCCGTGGGCCGCAATGAAGAATCAGAGTTATATCTGAACGAATGATGTGAAGGCATTTGTCTGAGCTGCCTAAACCAGGCCCGGCACCCGTCGGCCGCCTTTCCGGCCCTGCCGCCGGCCGCACGGCCCCTTTCGGCGACCTGGGCCGCGCTCGCCTTCGGGCTTAAATAACGGCCGCTGTGACGTGCTGTATGAACTGCAACCGCTGCCACCACACGGACGAGGCGCACGTGCCAGAAGAGGGCAGCAGGTCGCTGGTAAAACTCGGCCAGTGCAAGGTCACGTACTGCACGTGCAGGCAGTACGTGGAGCCGATCCGGGAAATCGACGAAGACCTTATGTGACCCCCCCCGGGGGGGGGGCGGGCCCAGTAGATCGAAATGTACTAGCCGCCAGACGACTGGTTGGGCCACGCCCGGCAGCCATCCGTCCCGCCCGCAGCCATCCCCACCATGCACTCCAGCATGACCGCCAGCCGGATCGAGGCGGTGTCGCGGCTCCCGTACCACCCGGCGGACCATTCCACCGACATCATCCACAGGTTGTACATCACCAGCGCCATGAAGAACAGGAACGTCCTGACCGAGGCGTCCGGGCTGGTGGTCCTGGGCCTGGCCTTCTCGGCGTCCCTGTACCCGGTCTCTATCCCCCACCTCTTCCGGTACTCGTCAGGGACGTCGGCGGCGCGCACCGCCCTGCCGGCGTCCGCGTTGGTGGCGTACGCCAGGTACCTCTCCTGCGCGTCCCCCGAGTCCCACCCGTCCTCGCCCTCCTTCTTCGGGACTATCACCAGGGTGAACGGCTCGCTGGCCTTCCTGTCCTGGGGCGTCAGGGCGTGCGGGGACACCGCGGCCCTCTCCCCGCGGGCGTGCTCCCCCACGGCCCTCTTTATCCCGGCAGTCCGCGACGCGGGCATGATGAACCTGTGGCCCGACCCGGACAGCTCCCCGACGACCCCTGCCGAGAAGAATCCCCGGCCCGGCAGGACCAGCCTGGGGCGGACGCCCACGCCAGCGCAGTCACGCAGCAGCTCGCGCACGATTCCGGCCCCCGTGCTCCCCCCCTTGGGCCTGCACGCCAGGTTCAGCCCCGGCCCGTCCACCATCTGGGCGGTGGCGTACCCCCCGGAGCGCGACGTCCCGGACCTGTGCCTCGCGCGCACCAGCTGCTCCTCCCTGGTCGCGGGATCCCTGTCGTACCTGGGTATCAGGTGGTAGTCCAGGGCCACGACGCAGCGGATCCGCCTGAGGATCCTCGACCGCCCGGCATCCCGCACGGTGGATGCGAGGGCGCCGGCGCACCGCTCCCGCATGGCGTCCGGTTCGGGGCACGCCCCCCGTATCCTGGAGAGCACCCACGCCGACGACGGCACGCGGCGGGGCCCGTGGCGCACGGCGAGCGTCCCGGTGGCGCCAGACGCGCACGCGCGGTCCCTGCACATGGACACCAGAACGCGCACGAAGTCGGCCATGCCGTACACGGCGTTGTGCCGGCCCGAGAACCCGATGCCCGCCCTCTCCAGCAGCCCGGGCAACATTTTAAACGCCTTGCCGGCCACCCTGAGTCGGTGCCCCTGCGGTTCGTTTTGGTTGTACATGACGGATGACAGGGGCGCCTGATCCATTGGTTTTTCTGTCCAAAACGTTCCAGTGCCAGGTCAATACATGCTGGCCAACGCCCCACAGGGGTACATTTCGATCTACTGGGGCCGCAGCCACAACCCATATAGCAAAAACAATCCTGGCACATAGCATGGAAAAACACAAACCATCAGAAGAAATGCTGAGGGACCTGGACAACCTGCTGTCCAAAATCAACGCGATGGAAATCGTCGCAAAGGACGAGTTCCAGAGGGCGACGGTACAGGCGCTGCGGGCGCTGGTGCACGGGCAGATGCACTCGGTAAGGGAGTTTGACCACCTGAAAAAGGCGATCGACCTGCTGACGGTGGAACTGTTCGGCGTCAAGGACAAGGTCAGGGGTTGAGCCGCGTGTCGCTGATCCCGCACCCGGAACAGCGTATCACGGTCGTCTTTTCAAGCACCCGCTCGACCTCCATCTCGGATCCACAGCACGGGCAGTGGACCTTCGGCCCGGGCGGCTCCGCCTCCTTCGGCCCGGGCGGCTCCGCCTCCTTCGGCCCGGGCGGCTCCGCCTCCTTCGGCCCGGGCGGCTCCGCCTCCTTCGGCCCGGGCGGCTCCGCCTCCTTCGGCCCGGGCGGCTCCGCCTCCTTCGGCCCGGGCGGCTCCGCCTCCTTCGGCCCGGGCGGCTCCGCCTCCTTCGAGCCCACCCTGTACGGTGGGGCCGCCGGGGACTCCTCGTCATTGCACGCGGGCTTGTAGTGCGCGATGATCTTCCTGGTGACGCGAGCCCGCTGTTCCCCGGTCGACTCGAACAGTGGCAGAATCGCGAGGTACAGCGACTTCTCCGATCCCGCCTGGCTTGCCCAGCACTTGAAGGCCGGGTTGCCCACGAAGAACGCCTTCTCGTCAGTCTTTTCGCAGTCCCCAGCGTACAGCATCCGGAAGGAGTCCTTGTCGCGTCCCAGGATCAGGTAGACCACCTTCTCCATGGGCGGGCCCCACTCGCCGAGGCTTACCGGCCCCAGGAACTCGTACTGCAGGATCTGGATGCTCACAGGTACCGTTCACCGCACTGGTTTTTCTCTTTTTCCCGTAAAACCCCGCGCGGCGGCTGGTTTGATCGCGCGGGCGGCCCTTGAAAGGATTAAATTCCCGGGCCTCGGATCTTGGGCAGATGAGCGACCCTCACAACCATGCCAAGGTGGGCTACGCCATGATCGTGGTGGCCGCCAGCCTCACGGCCATCGCGCTGATCGGCCTCGCGATCGGGGACGACGTCCTTTACGCGGACCACATACAGAGGAACAACACGGCGCACTTCAACGAGTGCAAGGCCAACGACTTCAAGACCGATGGCTGCGAAAAGTACTGGGACAGGATAAACAACGAGATCTCCGGGATTTACGTGGATCTGGAAGGCTAGCCTCAGAACCCGTTGGCAAAGTCCTCCATCGCGTTCTGGTTGCGGGTCAGCCTGTTCATCGCGAAGAGCGCCCCGCCGACCACCCCTGCCTGGTAGAACGTGTACAGGAACACCCCCGAGGAGGTGGGATCCGACTTTGTGAAGCTCAGGATCAGCATGGAAAAGAAGATGAACGTCCCCAGGAACGTGGTCATCCTGGCGACGACCCCCGAGTTCATGCCCACCATGCGCTTCGTGGCCGCCGCCATCAGGGTGATGCTGGAGACTATCAGGAACGTGGCGCCCCCGTTGTGCAGGATGAACGCGTTGAGCCATTCCAAGAGCCCGACCTCCAGGACCTGGATCTCGGGCATGACGCTGCCGCCGTTTATCGCAAAGTTCACGGAGCTGAACATGCCGCCGATCACGAACAGGAACAGGAAGACCTTGACGATCGACCTCTTGACGGGGCTGCGTATCTCCGACGGCTTTACCGCCCTCTCGGTGATCCGCACCCCGTAGAGGAAGCCCACGGCCATCGCCGGGACGAACATGACGTTTATCAGGATGGTGGACTCGCGGTTGATCGCGTCAATCTGGGGGTAGAACGCCAGGAACAGGACCGCCGACAGGCAGGCCGCCGCCGCGAACAGCGCGAGGTTCAGGTACCTGTGGCCTTGCGGCTCGTGCGATTCGTCGTTCCAGCCGTACATTTTTCCGGATCGGGGAGGCCGGATTAAAGGTCAAATCAAAAAATCATTTGGTCAAATTATCAATTCTGTTTGCCTTTTTTTACGGCGGCGTGCCAGGATCCGCGTGAATGCGGCGGTGTCGGCGATGGCGGCGGGCGCGGCGGCCCTCGCGCTGGGGGTGGTCTTCCACCTGCAGGGCCGGGCGGTGCTGGGGCCGGAGTCCTCGTTCATGTACTCGAACCCCGACTGGACGTCTTACGGCGTCCAGATTGCCGCCTGCGGGGCGGCGGTGATCGCGGCGGGGGCGGTACTGGCGCTTGCCAGGCGCCGCTAGTCGGCGACCCGGAGCGTGACCGTGCTACGGATCTTTTCCAGCTTCCTTATCCCGGACGCGATTATCCGGTCCATCTCGTCGGCGCTGCCGGTCTCAAACTCCGCGACGAGGTCGTAGTTCCCGTAAGTGACGATGCAGCCCTTGATCCCGGGGAACTCCATGAGCCTGGAATGCAGGGAGTGCTCCTCCCCCACCTCGCAGCTGATCAGCACGTACGTCTTCTCTGCCATGATTCCCTTGTGGGGCTCCACGGTAACTTAAACACATCCCGCCGCCCTAGAAGCCTGCCAGGATGGGATCCGCGGGCTTCATGATCTCGCGCAGCAGGATGGTGGCAAAGGATCCGCGCGACAGGGTGAACTCCACGGTGTCGCCTCCCGCCGCGTACCCGGTGCAGCGGATCGCGCTCTGCCTGAAGCCCCCCTCCCCGCTGACCTCCTGCATCTCCTTGATGAAAAAGTCCCCGGGTGACACCCCCTCCGACTCTAGGACCGCCGAGACGTGGCGGTGGAACCTGGTCTTCCTGTAGTAGGAATGCCCGACAAACGGCACCGCCAGGCGGCTCCCTGGCTCCCCGGCGCTCTTCCCGATCGCCCCGTCGGCGCCGAAGCACACGTCGTCCTCCCGGGGCCCGAACAGGTCCTCTCCCTGCGCGAAGGCCTCGCTGAGCGTGCGGTTGAACAGGTACGACTGGTATGCCTGCACGTAGAACCGCCTCATCTGCACGGGGATTGAGCGCAGCGCCCTCAGGGGATCGCCGTGCTCGACCATCCCCCGCAGCACGGCGCGCTCGGTGTCCATCCGGGGTGGCACCGTGCCGAGGCACCTCCTGTAGTTTGCCGCGTCCGAGAGATCCCGCCGCACCCCGGCGTCCTCCCCGGAACCGTGCCAGGGGGCGTACGACAGGATGAGCTCCACGGCCCTGCCAAAGTCGCGGCGCAGGATCGCCTCCCCCACCAGGTGCGTCACCGGGCGCCTCGAGCCGAACCTCTGGTACCCGTAGAAGTTCAGGATCCTGCCGTGCTCGGCAAAGTCCTCCAGGCCCGGCCCGTGGCCGGAGATCCTTATCCTGAAGCCGTTGCCCACCATGTCCCTCTTCGAGAGGGGCCTCCTCGCGAACCCGATCCTCTCGATCGAGAACCTCTCGGCGGCGAACCTTTCCAGGGACCTCCCCCTGCCGACCGAGCAGACAAACTGCCTTGTCACGGCCGACGCGTCCTTCAGGCCCAGGGCCTTCAGCCTGATCCCTGTCTTGTCCAGTATGCCCGAGAGCGCGTGGGCCGTGTCGATGTTCCTCTTCTCCAGCACGTACACGGCGTAGCCGGGCCCCTCCCTGATCGACGCGAGCGCCCCGTCGGAGATCACCTCGTCCACCCGGAAGCTCTCCGGCGTGTCCCTGATGCTGCCGCCTATGCCCTGGGAGCCGGTCGCGTAGGCGCCGATGCCCACGTGGGAGTCTATCCTGGGGATCACGGCCCCACTACTACGGTGAGGAACTTGCCCACGGAGACCTCGTCTGTCTGGGCGCCCAGGAGCACCTTGTACTGGCCGGGGACCGCGTCCTCGGTGGCGGCCACCATGGCAGTTATCGTCCTCGCTCCGTCATGGCCATCCTGGAACGCCTCCGGCAACTCGGTGCCGACCCCCAGGAAGTACTCTGAGGACGCGGCAAACGGCGACATGCCGGGCAGTTCCTGCCCGCCGTTGGGCGTCACCGTGAACGTGGTGATCGTGGGGCTGCCGGGCGACACCGCCACTATGCCGGTGCCCAGGTCCACGTCGAAGGGGAGGGCCACCGAGGTGTCTACCACGCCGATGTTGTTCTCCACCCACTCCGTAAACCAGATCTTCTCGCCGTGTATGGCAAAGTCGAACACCTGGGCCACCCCGCAGTCCTCCATGTCGCCGCAGTCGGCCCAGTTGGGATTCTTTGACGGCACGAGGTACTCCACCAGGCGCTCCTGAGACGGGTCGAACACCCCGATCCTGTTTGCCGTCTGCTCGGTGAACACGATGTTGCCGGCGCCGTCCGTGTCTATCCAGTACGGCCGGGTCACCGGGGACTTTACGACGCCGGTAGCGTTCCCGTAGGTCGAGACGTCCGGGTTCGACGTCACGAACTTCGTAAACCTGGATGTGGCCGGGTCGAACGCGAAGAAGAACGAGCTCGAGGTGTCCGCAAGCCACACGTTCCCGTCGTCGTGGACGGCGACGCCGTTGATCGTCGTGGCGTCCTCCGGCAGCGGGAACAGGCTCATGAATTCCTGCAGGTCCGAGCCGCCCGGAGTCTCCGAGTAGCCGCCGTAGTCGAACTTTGCCAGCAGCCCCGACTGCGGGAACACCCACGACGTGAACCAGATGTTCTTTTCGGCGTCGGTGTCAAAGTCGCTGGCCACCGAGCCGTTGATGATCGGCGGGATCATCAGCATGTTCGCGTCGTTTTCCAGGGGGGTGAGGATCACCATCTTCCCCCCGATAAAGTCGTTGAACACGATGTCGGATCCCAGGACGCTGATCTTCTGCGGCATCGCGCCGCCCTCCCCCGCGGGGTACTCCACCAGCCCGTAGGACCCGTCAAAGGGCGAGAACTTCCATACCGCGTCGAAAAAGTCGTCGGTAAACCACAGGGAGCCGTCGGGGGCGTAGTCCATGCCCCACATGACCGAGCGCCCGCCGTCGGGCCACGAGGGGTTCTCGAACTCGGTGAACGACTCCGTGAGGGGGTCGAACTTTGAGACGTTGCCGGTGTTGGACTGGACGAACCAGACCGTCCCGTCGTAGTCCGTGACGATCGCCAGGGGGTTGGTGCAGTCGGTGGGGATCTTGTACTCCCTGACGTACGCGGTGGACTTTGCCTCGCCCGTGCCGCAGAACTGGTCCCTCTGCTCCACCGGGTAGTTGTCGGCGGGCGTGCCCGTGGCGTCCATGCCCGGAGGGTCCTCGAGCGGCGCCATCAGGCCGGGCAGCGATATCATGACGGTCGACGTGAGCAGGATGACGCCGAAGAATATGGCGACTGCCAGCCCCATCTTTCTCATGAGTTGGACAAACAACCACCATGTTATATCTCATTCCAAACCCGGGCCCGGGGGATCACAGCAGTTTCAGCCGGCCCGTGATCCTGTCCACCATGTCCTCCGGAGCCGGGCCGATCGAGATGCAGGTGGTGGTCCCCGGGGCGACCTGGGTGTGCCCGGCGTCCGTGACCTCCGACCATGGCAGGCCCGACTCGGCGGCGTGCCTCTTCACGTCCTGGAGCTCCCTGATGCCGGGAACCTTTACCACCACCTTCTCCTGGCCGGCCCACCACTCGGAGAACCACTCCGGGTGCGACTCCCTCACGCGCTCGGCGCCTAGGACGCACGCGTGGCCCACCTGGGCGGCGATCTTCCCCCTGCCCATCCCGAGGTCCGTCCGGACCACCACCACCTGCTTGACGCCGCCCATCCAAATACCAAGGCACCCGCCTAATGAAAAACTTTTGAATTAAATAATTGGCAGTGGAACGGAACCCATGAAATACGACGTGGCGATCGCCGGCGGAAGCGTGGCCGGGCTGCTCTGCGCGAGGGAGGCCGCGGCGGGGGGCCACAGCGTGCTCGTGGTCGAGGACGACTACGAGGTGGGGACGCCGGAACACTGCGGGGGGCTGGTGAGCGCCGCCGGCCTGGGCGAGCTCGGGATCGTCCCGCTCGGGAAGACCCTCGGGCACCGGATACGGTCGGCACGGGTCTTCGCCCCGGACGGGGGCAGCTTCGAGGTGGACTCGGCCAGGCAGGGGGTGCTGGAGGTGGACCGGAGGGAGCTCGACAAGCAGGTGGCGCGCCAGGCGCAGAAGAACGGCGCCGAGATACGGGTCAGGACGAGCTTCTTGGGGGCCACCGGGGAGGGGATAAGGACCAGCGGGGGGAACGTGGGGTGCAGGATATTCGTAGACGCGAGGGGGGTGTCGTCGCTGGCGCAGAAGGACAGGACGGGGATCATGCCGTCAGCCCAGTACGAGGTATGCGCGGACTGGGTAAGGAAGGGGCGCGTGGAGGTGCACCTTGACCAGGAAAAGTACCCGGGCTTCTTTGCTTGGGTGATACCGTCCGGCGAGGGAAGGGGCAAGGCGGGGGTCGCCGGCAGGGGGATCAACGCGGCAGACGCCCTGGACGGGTTCCTCGCGGCAAGGGGCGGGTGCTCCGTGATCAGGAAGATCTACGCCCCGATATGGATCAACGGCCCGATAGGGAGGTTCGTCGACGGCACGGCGGTTACAGTCGGCGACGCGGCGGGCCAGGCAAAGCCGACCACCGCGGGGGGCATCTACTCCAGCGGGATGGGCGGCCTCCTGGCGGGAAGGGCGATATCGAGGTTCCTGTCCACCGGCAGGGAGTCCGACCTGGGGGAGTACCCGGAAAACTGGAAGCGCATGTTCGGGGGGGAGTTCGAGAGGCAGCTCCTCGCGAGGAGGATCCTCGAACGGCTGGACAACGGCACGATAAGCGGGCTGTGCCGGTCGGTGACCCCGGAGACGGCGGGGGCGATGTCCGCGGAGGACGACTTTGACTTCCACGTGGGCTCCGTCGTGCGGCTCCTCGGGGTGAGGGGATCCGCCCGGGCTGCGCGGGCGCTGGCAGGCGGGGGGCTGAAAAAGATCCTGGGATGACGCGCGCGGCGCAGGGAAGGTATAAATGATGTTTACCGGGAATCTGGCTCATGTCATCCACGATCTCGCTGCCCACGTGCGACTGCTGCAAAAGGCACATCATGCCCAACGACAAGTGCGTCAAGTTCAACTGCCCCAACTGCGGCGAAGTCCTGATATGGAGGTGCCAGAGCTGCAGGGAGGCGGCAAGGAGCTACACGTGCGGCTCCTGCAACTTCCAGGGGCCGTAGGAAGATGGCCCAACTGCTGCTCATAGCCAAGATCCTCCCGACGGGGACGGAGGTGGACCTTGACGCCCTGGCAGAAGGCATCAAGGGGGCGCTCAAGGACGGGATCGAGATGAAGAGGCACGCCAAGGAGCCCCTCGCGTTCGGCCTGGAATTCCTCAAGGCGGAGTTCGTCCTGGAGGACAGGGAGGGGCAGATGGACGCGCTGGAGGACACCGTAAGGGGGGTCGAAGGGGTCAGCGAGTTCGAGGTCCTCAACATGAGCCGCATGTCAGTCGACATGAAGTAGGTGGTCCCTTGACGCGCAAGGACGGGCCTTTGCAGATGAGAATCGGGGAGGCAAAGCAGAGGGACGTGGGCAAGAAGCGCGCGAGGATCGGCCCGGACGCCATGGACTACCTCAAGGTGGCCCCGGGAGACGTCGTCGAGGTGGCCGGCTCCAGGTCAAGCTGCGCCGTAGTCTGGCCCGCCGACGAGGACGAGAAGTCCCAGGACGTCATCAGGATCGACGGGCAGACGCGGAAGAACGTCGGCGCGTCGCTGAACGACATCGTGACGATAAGGAGGGCCGCCTCCAAGATCGCAAAGTCCGTCTCGCTGACCCCGGTGAGCGACACGGTCATGGTGGACAGGGAGTTCACCGACTTCGTGAAGAACAGGCTCAAGGGCCTGCCGATAACCCCCGGCGACGAGATATCCGTGATGATCCTGGGCAACTCAATGGACTTCAAGATCACGAAGACCGCGCCCAAGGACATAGTGAAGATCGACCGCCCCACCAAGATCACGATCTCCTCGGAGGCCGCGGCGGACAGGAAGGTCCGGGCCACGTACGAGGAGGTGGGCGGCCTGCGGGGAGAGGTCAGGGCCATGAGGGAGATCGTGGAACTCCCGCTGAGGCACCCCGAGCTGTTCGCGAGGCTGGGGATAGAGCCGCACAGCGGCATACTGCTTTACGGGCCCCCGGGCTGCGGCAAGACGCTGATCGCCAAGGTGCTCGCGAACGAGTCGGAGGCCAACATGTTCCTGATCAACGGGCCGGAGATCATGAACAAGTACTACGGGGAGACGGAGGCCAGGCTCCGGGACATATTCAAGGAGGCAAAGGACAACTCGCCGAGCATCATCTTCGTCGACGAGATCGACGCCATCGCCCCGAAGAGGGAGGAGGCGTACGGGGACGTGGAGAAGAGGGTGGTGGCGCAGCTGCTGGCGCTGATGGACGGCCTCAACGACAGGGGCAACGTGATCGTGCTGGGGGCCACGAACAGGCCGGACAGCGTCGACCCGGCGCTGAGGAGACCCGGCAGGTTCGACAGGGAGTTCGAGATATCGGTGCCAAACGAGGACGGCAGGCTCGAGATACTGCAGATCCACACGCGGGGGATGCCGGTCGACGGCGGCGTCGACCTCAAGGACCTCGCCTCGGAGCTCCACGGCTACACGGGGGCCGACATCAAGTCGCTGTGCCGGGAGGCCGCGATGAAGTCGATCCACCGGTACCTCCCGGAGATCGATCTCGAGACCGAGCAGATCCCGTCGGAGGTCCTGCAGTCGATGCAGATAATGCTGGCCGACTTTTACGACGCGATGCACGAGGTGATCCCCACGGCGATGAGGGAGTTCTACGTGGAGAGGCCGAAGGTATGGTGGAGCGACGTGGGCGGGCTGGACGACGTGAAGAAGTCGCTGGCCGACAACCTGATCCTGGCCATGAGGGAGCCTGGCAGGTTCACGAAGATGGGGATCCGGCCCCCGAAGGGAGCGCTGGTGTACGGCCCCCCCGGGTGCGGGAAGACGCTCATCGCCAGGGCGCTGGCGACCGAGACGGGCGCCAACATGATCCTGGTCAGGGGGCCGGAGATCCTCTCTAGGTGGATCGGCGAGTCCGAGAAGGCGGTCCGGGAGATCTTCAGGAAGGCCAAGGCGTCGTCCCCGTGCATGGTGATCTTCGACGAGCTGGACTCCCTTGCGCGCTACAAGTCCGGGGAGGGGGGCGTCGGGGAGACGGTCCTGAGCCAGCTGCTGACGGAGATCGAGGAGGGGGCGTCGTCCCGCGTCGCGGTGATCGGGATCACGAACAGGCCGGACATCCTGGACCACTCGCTGCTGCGGACGGGGCGGCTGGACCTGGTGCTGTACGTAGCGCCCCCCGACGAGAGGGGCAGGCTAGAGATCATCAAGATACTGACCAGAAAGATGCCGCTCGCAAGCGACGTCAAGCTGCAGGAGATCGCGGTGGCCACCCAGAACTACACGGGCGCGGACCTGGCCGCGCTGTGCAGGGAGGCCGCGGTCCAGGCGATGAAGGGCGACTCTGCGAGGATCTCCAACGGCGATTTTGCGAGGAGCCTCAAGCAGGTCAGGCCGTCGATCACCAAGGAGGTGGACCAGTGGTACAACACCGTAAGAGAAAGTATATCTAACGTGGTGCCCAAGTCGGGGGATAGGGCGTTCTACGGGTAAAAATGGCGATTCCACTGAAAAACACGATATACGACAGGATAAAGGATGCAGGCTCTATCACGGACACCGACCTCTACAAGGCCCTGGTCAAGAATGGGCCGGCGGTCTCCGAGGACCGGTACAACAAGCTGCTCCTCGACCTGGAGATACTCGGCCTGATCAGGGTGGCCTGGATAACCAAGGGCGAGCGGAGGATCGAGGCAGTCGAGGAGAAGTCGGGCGGCCGCGGGGACGACGATGCCACGGAGAGGGACTACGAGGCGAGCTTCCCTGGCTTCAAGAAATGACCGCTACGCCCTGAAGTGGAACGCCGCGTCCAGCGCCACCGCGACGAAGATTATGGTGAGGTACGGGGCCGTGACCTTGTACGCCTTCCACGCGAACTCCGACGTCGGCTGCTTCGTAAGCCTGTAGTGGTACGCCAGCATCATGCCGCCGGCCGCCGCGGCGATCGCCGTGTACACTACCCCCATGCCGAACGCGTAGAGGACCAGCGAGTAGGGAAGCAGGATCATCGTGTTTGCCAGGATGTACCTCGACGTCCGCTGCATCCCTATGACCACCGGGAGCATCGGGACGTCGGCCTTGGCGTACTCGTCCCTTATCTTCATCGCCAGGCACCAAAAGTGGGATGGGGTCCACACGAACACCAGGAACCCCACCAGGAACCCCAGCACGTCCATGCTCGCGGTGGCGGCAGACCACCCCGCCCAGGCCGCCGCGCTGCCCGCGATGCCGCCGATCACTATGTTGGACGTGTTCAGCCGCTTGAGCCACGCGGTGTACACCACCACGTAGGAGAATATGCCCAGCGCGATGAAGAAAGCCGACACGGGGTTGAGGGCAAGGTACCCGTAGATCACGGAGGCGCAGCTGACCGCCAGGCCGTATGCCAGCACCCCGGATGGCGACATCCTCCCGGAGGGGATGGGCCTGGCGCTGGTGCGGTCCATGGTGCGGTCTATGTCCCTGTCGTAATAGTGGTTCAGGGCGCTGGAGCCGGCGGACGCCAGGGCGCCGGCCACCACTATGTGCAGGTATGCCATATGATCCAGATCCGGCGCGCCCTCGACTAGCCTGCTAGCTGCAAACATCGCCGTCACCGCGGTGATCACCAGCAATACGACGATCCTTGGTTTGGATATCTCCATTACTTCCTTAAGGCCCAACCTCACTCTATCCTGCCGCGTAGCCATTTAATTTATTCGACTTTGCCCCGCACCGCCCCCGGGAGCGGGGCCGCCTCCCCCGCCGCTAGGCAACACTTTAAACCTTCAAAATTTTCACTGTACTTCGTGCCAATGTAGCTCAGCCTGGCTAGAGCATTCGCCTTGTAAGCGAAAGGTCGTGGGTTCGGATCCCGCCATTGGCTTGTGTAGTACGAGATAGCGCATTGCCGCATGCGGCCCCGCGCCCGGCGCAGGCAGGGGCCGCGGCGGCCGGGCCCTTCCGGGAACGCGGCCGGCGGATGCGCCGGGCGCGGGCCTGCCGGGCAGCCCTGGCGGGAGCGGCGTCCCGGGGCCGCGCGGATCCTGATAACAAGCGTTTATTAGACCTAAAAAACGGACTTGATGCATCAAAATAATGACGGGGACGGTGACTTTTTCGTCATTGCCAAGAGACGAAAGCAAAATGAAAAAATTTGAAGAATTGGGATTGAGAGAAGACCTGCTAAGGGCGATACGGGAGCTGGGGTTCGAGGAGACCTTCCCGATCCAGGAGGCGGTCATCCCGGTGCTGCTAACGGGAAGGGACGTCGTGGGCCAGGCGCACACGGGCTCCGGCAAGACGGCGGCATTCGCGCTGTCGATGCTGCAGGAGCTCAAGCCGGAAAAGGGCATCCAAGGGCTGATCATGGCCCCCACCAGGGAGCTCGCGATGCAGATTACGGACGAGATAAAGAAGTTCGGCAAGTACACCGACATCAGGGTCGCGACGGTGTACGGCGGGCAGGGAATGTCGATCCAGCTTGACGAGCTCGACAGGGGCGTGGAGATAGTAGTGGCCACGCCGGGCAGGCTGATCGACCACCTGAAGCGCGGATCCATCGATCTCAGGGACGTGACCCACATAGTGCTCGACGAGGCAGACACCATGCTGGACATGGGCTTCATCGACGACATACAGTTCATCCTGGATCTGGCCCCCGAGGAGCGGGTGATGTCGATGTTTTCCGCCACCATGCCCACCGAGATCCTGAGGCTCTCCGAGGACTACCTGAAGAACCCAAAGCAGTTCCTGCTTGACGCAGACGACCTGAGCGGCGAGGGGATCGACCAGGCATTCCTGGTACTCAGGGACAGGGAAAAGTTCAAACACCTCATCAACTTCATCAAGAAGGCCAAGGGACAGGCAATCGTGTTCTGCTCCACAAAGTACAGGACGCGTGACGTGGCCAAGTTCCTGCACCATGAAAAGTTCGGGGCGGTCGCCATCGAGGGGGACATGTCGCAGCACAGGCGGGAACAGTCGATGGCCAAGTTCAGGAGCGGCAAGGCCGACATCCTGGTGGCTACCGACGTCGCGTCAAGGGGGATAGACGTGCCCCGGGTGGCGCTCGTGGTGAACTACGACGTGCCGAACCAGGAGATGACGTACTTTCACAGGATTGGAAGGACCGCCCGGGCGGGCGGCAAGGGAAGGTCCGTGACCCTGGTCTCCTACTCGTCTGTGGGCGACTGGGAACTGATCAAGCGGCAGATCAAGGTCAAGCTTACGGATCTCAACGAGGAGATGGGGCTCAAGGTATCGATCCCGGATCCGCTGAAGAGGGAGGTCCAGTCAAGGAGGTATGGCGAGTCGAGGGGTGGATCCGAGAGGAGGCGCACCGGGGGATTCGGCCGGCCCGGTTCGTACAGGGACGCAAGGGACGACAGGCGCGGGCGCGATAGCTGGCGAGGCAGGGACGACAGGAGAAGCAGGGACGACAGGAGAAGCAGGGACGACAGGCGCGGGCGCGACGACCGGCGAGGCAGGGACGACAGGAGAAGCAGGGACGACAGGCGCGGGCGCGACGACCGGCGAGGCAGGGACGACAGGAGAAGCAGGGACGACAGGCGCGGGCGCGACGACCGGCGAGGCAGGGACGACAGGAACAGGGACGACAGGAACAGGGACGACAGGAACAGGGACGACAGGAACAGGGACGACAGGAACAGGGACGACAGGCGCGGGCGCGACGACCGATCCGGGGAGAGAAGGCGCGACGACCGCGGAGGGCGAAACCCCTACGGCGGCAAAAGCCGGTGGTGACCGGGGACACGCCGCGGCAACCGCGCACTCCTGACGAAAGCCGGGCGGGCACCGCATAAACCTTTAAGGCATACAACGTGCTACCTACACTTAGGCAGAGCAATGCATAGAGGCTTCATCTTACTAAACTGCGATCTTGGGGCAGAGGAGTACATCGTTGAGGAGTTGAAACAGATGCAGAAGGTGCGCAACGCGTACCTTACGTTTGGCGCGTACGACGTGGTGGGGGAGATCCATGCAGAGGACCGGGACGAGTTCGACAAGGCAGTATCCACGATCAGGAAGCTCTCGAGGGTGGTGAGCACCATGACGCTCAATGTCCTAAACCTGGAATGATTGTTATGGGGGACGGACAGGGTTACTTTGAAATGGAAAAGATAGAGTACGACGGGACGGTCTGGGCAATCGACCACAACAACCCGGAGCCGCTGGTGGAGCACGCGTTACACACGCTGGAACTGCACGGGGTGAGGAGGGAGGACATCGTCCTGACGGACGCTCCCGAGAACGTCCAGGTCGGGGCGATAGTGGTGGAGATCTGGCCCTACCACCTGGACGTCGCGAGGGTCAGGACGATCAGGAACGAGTCGTTCATCAGCGGGACCGTGATGACCATCGAGTTGAAGCTGGACGAAGAGGGCAACTACACTGATTAGCGTTGAAGAAGGGGAGGAGGAACAGCATCATCCTGGCCGCGGCCGCGGCCGCCGTCGTGGCCGCGGTGGTGGCATACGGCTATTCGGCAGAACAGACCCGCCAGAAGGGCTTCGTCTTTGGCAACGAGCTGGCGCAGATCCAGGAGGACGTCAGCCGCATACAGGCGGACTTTAGCTCAAGGCTCACGCAGTGGGAGGAGGGGGACCTGGAGAAGCGCGAGCTGCTGGAGTACGCCGACTCCCACCTCGGGGAGCTCGGGGCCGTGCTGGAGAGGTACGGCGGCCTGGAGCCGCCCGCGCAGTTTTCTGCCTCGGTCGAGCTGTTCAGGCTGTCCACCGGATCCCAGCTCCAGAGCGACAGGCACTACGTGGAGTGGCTCAAGACCGGGCAGGAATCCGACAGGATCAGGTCCGACTCGCTGCTCCAGGAGTCGTTCGACTACGAACTGCTGGCGTTGGGCGAGTTTAACAGGGCAAAGCTGGGGTACAAGGAGTACGATGACGGGCCCGCGAAGTTCGAGGCGCCCGACGCGGACATCACGGGCAAGGTGAACAAGATCTGGGAGGGCATGAGGGAGGAGTGCCGCCTGGGATCCGCGGCGCAGGAAGAGGCCGACCAGTGCGCGACCCGGGCGGACGCCTGGAGATCGGAGCACCTCCCGTGAGACGGGGCCGGCTGGCAGACCACAATACTCTTTAAAGATCGGCGCGCAATACGTTGGTGAAAGAAATCGTGGCGGCGCTGGCGCTGGCGGCGTTCTCGGCGCCGCTTGCGTTTGCCGACGTCGCCATCCTGAATGACCAAAAGTACCGCGGGGACGACGGCTTCTTCCACATAGTGGGGGAGGTCCACAACGGCATCGGCGCGCCGATCGGCCAGGTCGTCGTGGACGTGACGCTGTATGACGGCAGCGGCGGCGTCATGGCGACCAAGCAGACGGGCTCGCTGGTCAACATGGTGATGCCCGGCATGAAGGGGCCGTTTGACCTGATCGTGGACGGCCGCGAGGGCGAGCGGATCCACTCGTACGACGCCCAAGTCAGCTACAGGGTGGCCGCCCCGAAAAGCCAGGTGATCGACATAGTCTCCTCGGAGCTGTCCCGGGACAGCCACGACAACCTGCTGATCACCGGGATCGTGGCCAACAGGGGCGAGATCACCGCCAACACCGTCTCGGTGGTGGCCACCCTCTACGACGGGCAGGGCAACGTCGCGGCGGTCTCGTGGATCCGCCCGGAACCAGACTACCTCCGGGCCGACGGCGAGGCGTTCTTCCTGGTCCCGATCCCGGACAAGGAGCACGCCGTGGGGATCGACGACTACTCACTGGTGGCCGAGTCCGAGGAGTACGCCGCGGTGCCGGAGTTCTCCGCCGGGGCAGCGGTGCTGCTAGCCGGCTCCGTCTCCGCGTACATAGGGGTGTCCCGGTACTCGGGCAGCGTCATAGCAGGCCCAGCTTCTGCAGCCAGTCCAGAATAGGCACCAGCTCGTCTATGATCTCCGACTTTTCCAGCCTGACGGGCCCGGAAAACCTGACCGGGAACGTGATCGTGAGCATGTCCTGGTCCGTGTGCGATATCCTTATGTAGTGCAGGCGGTTGTCCGTCTTTGCCAAAAAATCCTTCCACTTGGCGATGTGGGCAGCGGCCCTGCCCACCTGCGACTCGAGCTCGTCGATCTCGATGTTCAGGTCCGAGTCGAACAGGTTGAACTTGACGAGCGGGACCATGATGTACCCGCCGGGCACCGCGGCGCGGTTCTTCAGCATCTGCGAGATGACATCCGTGGAGTCCTCGCCGTCGCCTATGTCCCCGTAGTCGGGGTCAAAGTAGCCGGCCACCCTCTTCTTGGAATCGTATATCCTGAAGTACTCCTCGTCAAGCTCGAGCTTCCACATTGCCTTGACAAGCGTTTGATAAATAAATAAACGGTGCATCCCAGCCGCCGCGGCGCCCTGCTTCCTACAGTTAAATAGCAAGCGCCGCAGTGGAGTGTTGATGGCAATCAGCGCCGCCAACCGGGAGTTCCTCGACAGCCTCCTGGAGCACTACATCGGCGAGGCCGAGTCATACAGGCAGATCGCCGAGAACTTCGCGGCCTCGGCGGGGTCGGTAGAGGACACGGCGTTTGGGATCATAACCGGGTGCGTGTACTCGGGGTTCCTGCAGGCGTACCAGAGCCAGCAGGAGTCGCCGGGACTGGATGACGTAAACGAGTTCTACGGCATCCTCGACAAGAAGGTGCCCGCGATAAGGCGGGCGATCTCGGGCCGGAAGCCCGGCGGCACGGAGAATGCCTGACGCGCCGCGGACAGTTACAGTTTAATCCCGAGCCCAGGCATGGCCACCATGGACGTGGACGGCAGCAAGATAATCTTCGGCATGGGGGTGGCCGGGGCCGTGATAACCGCCGCGATCGCGCTGATCTTCGCGATAAGTTAAAGATAAATCACGCGCGCCAGCACGCCATGGCGTTGTCGGCGACAAACGAGTTCAGGATCACGCAGGTGGTGGACAACGGCCGGGCGGTGCAGCTGACGCTGATCGAGAACGTGTCCACCGAGCCCATCTCGCAGAAGCAGATGATCATCGAGAACGTCTCGAACAAGCTCGACCAGGAAACCAAGGAGCAGGTGATGCCGCTTCTGGAGGCGATCATGTCGGCGCAGCCCACGGTGAACATAAAGTCGTACCAGCAGACGCAGATCACGATCGCGATGCCAAAGTCCAGGTACGACAGCATGGGGCGGCCCCAGGTCGGGACCACCGTCGAGATCAACCTGAGGAAGGTCTAGATCTCCGACTCTACCTCTTCGGCCGTGCGCAGGGGCCGCGAGCACGCAAAGTCCCTGCACACGAACACGGTTGTCCTCTCAGTGAACTCCTTGCCTGCGAAGAACGGGTACCGCGCCAGCCCCTCGAGCTGCTCCCTGCCCTCCACGGAGACCATGATGGACTCGGGCAGGAACCTGCTGCCCAGGGCGCGGCACACGCCGTCGTTCTCGGTGTTCAGCACGGTGATCTCGGCGGGCTTTTTGACGCTCATGTAGATCGTGTTGAGCAGGTTGCCAAAGCCGAACGGGTTCTCCGCGGCCGCCCGCGCCTGGGACTCCATGATCGCGGTGGCGATCCCGAGGAACCTGTCCTCCTGGGTGAGGTGGTACAGCCTGAGCATCACGTTGCAGGCCACGGAGTTTCCCGACGGCAGCGACAGGTCGTAGTTGCTCTTCGGCCTGATTATCAGCCTCTCGTGGTCCTCCGAGGTCATGAAGAAGCTGGCCGCCCCCCCGTCCCAGAAGCGGTCGGCCAGATGCGTCCCGAGGCGCCGCGCCAGCTCCAGGTAGCCGGGCTCCGGGTGGACCTCGAAGACGTCAAGCAGGGCGCTTGCGAGGTAGGAGTAGTCGTCCAGGTACCCGTCGATCTTCGCGGTGCCGTCCTTGAACGTGCGCAGCAGCCTCGTCCCGTCAAGGAGGCGGCGCTCGATGAACGAGAGGCAGCCCGTGGCGGCCTCCAGGTACGCCCGGTCCCCGGCCACGCGGTATCCCTTTGCGAGGGCCGTGACCATGAGGGCGTTCCACGAGGTGAGCACCTTGTCGTCAAGCCCGGGGGCCTCGCGCCCCGAGCGCGCCTCCAGGAGCTTCGCCGAACACGCCTCCAGCCTCTCCCTGGCCTGCCGCTCCGTCATCCCGAAGTTGAACGCCACGGTGGACGCGTTGAGGGTGTTGGACAGTATGTTGGCGCCCTCCCAGTTCCCGCCGTCGGTGACGTCGTAGAACATGCAGAACAGGTCGGCGTCGCCGCCGAGGGCGTCCCTCACCTGGCCCTTGCTCCACACGTAGTACTTCCCCTCGACCCCTTCCGAGTCGGCGTCGTACGCAGAATAGAACCCCCCCTCCGGGGAGGCCATGTCGCGCAGCACGAAGTCGAGCGTCTTTTGCATGACCCCCAGGTAGAACGGCTCCTTGGTGATCTGGTAGGCCTCGGCGTAGTTTACCGGGATCAGGGCGTTGTCGTACAGCATCTTCTCAAAGTGCGGCACGAGCCACCTGGCGTCGGTCGAGTACCTGTGGAACCCGCCGCCTATCTGGTCGAATATCCCGCCCCTTGCCATCCTGTCCAGCGTCCTGAGCCCGAACTCGGCGAACTTTGACACGCCCGACAGCCTCGCGTACCTGAACAGGAAGGAGATGTTCGCGGCGTTGGGGAACTTCGGGGCCTGGCCGAAGCCGCCATACACGGGATCCCCCAGCTGGAACAGGTTCACCGCCGCCTCGTCGAGGACCTGCCTGCCGGCCTCGGACGGCGACGCCTGCTCCGGGATCCGCAGCGTGGCAAGGAACCCCTCGGCCTTCTTCCTGACGTCGCCGGGCCTCTCCCTCCACGCCTGCGCCAGCTGCCGCGTGATGCTGCCGAACCCCGGCCGCCCGTGCGAGTCGAGCGCGGGGAAGTAGGTGCCGACGTAAAACGGCTTCTGATCGGGGGTCAGGAAGACGCTGAGCGGCCAGCCGCCCTGTCCCGTCGCGGTCTGGCAGACCCTCTGGTAGATGTCGTCGATGTCGGGCCGCTCCTCCCTGTCCACCTTGATGTTTACAAAGTTGGCGTTCATGAATTCCGCGACGTCGTCGTTCTCGAACGACTCGTGGGCCATGACGTGGCACCAGTGGCACGCGCTGTACCCGACGCTGAGGAAGATCGGCTTGTCCTCGTCCCTGGCCTTCCGCAGCGCGGCGTCGTTCCAGGCAAACCACTCCACGGGGTTGTCCGCGTGCTGCAGCAGGTAGGGGCTCGTCTCGCCGGCCAGGCTGTTCGGTGCCACGGTTGCTTAACGCCGGGTTGCTATTTGTACCTACTTGAAGATGCCCTCCCCCTCCTCCAGCTCGTAAATCCTGACGTTGATCTTCGCGAGCAGCTTCGACTTGGACCTGCGCGCCTTCTTGTCGTGGCTGTAGTCCTTCTTCCCGATCAGCTCCTGCAGGCGCTTCAGCTCGTGCAGCGTCAGCCGCTTGAAGCCGTGCCTGGAGCTGGACACCTTCCTCAGCAGTTCGATCCTCTCGCGGTCGTCGGGGGTGATGTCTCCGGGCAACGATGCACGTAGCACGCCGCCACTTATCTTTCTAGTGCTGAAATGTTAAAATCCGGCGGCGGCCCAGGGGGGTCATGGAGAAGATGCGTGCCATGGTGCTGTCCGAGTGCGCCCCCATCGAGACGTGCCCGCTGGCCCTCCGGTACGTGGACCGGCACGAGGTGGGCCGGCCCAACGAGATCCTGATAAAGATCGAGGCCTGCGGGGTATGCCACTCGCAGCTGCACGGGATAGAGGGGGACTGGAAGGACATAGGGATCCCGCCGGTGCTGCCCACCGTGCCCGGCCACGAGGTGGTGGGGGTGGTAGTCGAGGCGGGGGACTCCGTGACCAAGTTCAGCGTCGGCGACCGGGCGGGCGTCACCCCGCTGCTCGAGGCCTGCGGGGAATGCCGGTACTGCGGGGAGGGAAAGGAGTACCTGTGCGAGTCCTCGGAGATCACAGGGGAGTCGCTCAGGGGGGGCTATTCCGAGTACATAACGGTCGCCGAGGAATTCGCGACCAAGGTGCCGCCCACGATGAGGCCCGAGTACGCCGCGCCGCTGTTCTGCGCGGGAATCACGGCATACAAGGCGGTGATGGCGGCCGAGCCGCGGGCCAACAGGAAGGTCGGCATATTCGGGATCGGCGGCGTGGGCCACATGGCGGTCCAGTTCGCGAGGGTGAAGGGGTGCGACGTGGTCGCGTTCTCGCGGGGCCGGAGGCACCTGGAAGTCGCGAGGAGGCTGGGCGCGGCAGACGCGATGGAGTTCTCGGAGGACGGCGGGTTCCTGCGGCGGGTCAGGGAGCGGCACGGGCTGCTTGACGCGGCGATCGTGTTCGCGCCGGCCGACCCGGTGACAGAGGCGGCAGTGGCGTCAGTCAAGAAGGGCGGGACGGTGGTGATCGCGACCGTCGGGGCCCGGCCCCCGTTCCTGGCATTCGAGGAAAAGACGATCAGGGGGACGCTGATCGGGTCGACCAGGGACATGGAGCAGGTGATCAGGATATGCGACGAGGAGGACATCGAGGTCGTCTCGGAGACGTTCCCGCTGGAGGACGCGAACCTGGTGCTCAAGAGGCTGAAGGACTCGGAGATCGAGGCAAGGGCGGTCCTGGTCCCGTAGCGGCCGCGCCATCACTGGATTTATTTTGGCTCGCGCCGTGCATGTGGCATGCCCGAGATCTGGCTGAACTACGGAGCCACCGAGGTGGTGCTAGACATCGGCGCCGAAAACCTGGGCCAGAGGGTGGACTCCGGCGGGGACGTGCTGGACGACGCGGCAGTCGGCGAGAGGCTCGGGGGGCTGGACTTGGAGAGGCCCGTGGAGATCGCGGTCCTGCACGACTCCGCATCCGTCCGGAAGGCGGTCTCGTCCCTGCTGGAGGCGTGCGGGCAGAGGTCGCCGCCACCGCCGAAGGTCCTCGCCGACAGGCGGATCGTGGGTCGGCTCAGGGCGGGCCTGCCCGAGGGCGCCGACGTCGGCGAGTTCGACGATCCAGCGCTATCGAACTCCCGCCTCGTGTTCGTGGGGGAGGTGGAGTTTGACGGGCTGTTCGGGTACGAGACGGTCTCCACCAGGCTGATCAGGAGGTTCGGCCGGGAGTCCATGCTGTCGGCGTACGCCCGGCGCAAGGCAAACGCCCCCGCGCCCGGGCAGGCGACGGGGAGCTTCGAGGAGGCGAGAAAGTTCACCGACGGCTTTGAGATACAGGCCGTGGAGGTGGTGTCCAACTCCTCCGGGATCGTCGACCTGGCGGCGGGGCACCCGTCGCAGACATCCTCGCTGACGGGCGCGCTGGAGTCGACCGCGGTAAGGGACGTCGGCAGGACGGGATCCATGATAATCAGCACCGGAAAGGAGGCCAGTAACGGCAGCCTGGCCGCGTCGCTCTCCTCGCTGTGGAACTGCTCCCTCCCCGTGCAGAAGGGGGGCCTGGCCGTCCTGGTCGCGGAGTGCGGGGACGGCCTTGGCTCGGACTCGCTGCGGCAGTACGTCGAGGGGAGGCTGGAGCCCGAGCAGCTGAGGACCCCGGCCAGGTACACCGGCGGGATGGAGGACCTGCTCTACCTGCACGAGGTGCAAAAGGGCCTCCAGGTGGGGATCGTCTCGGTACTGCCGGAGTTCTACACGAAGAAGCTGGGCATGGTGTCGCTGCCCGGGATAAGGCAGTCCTTGGACTACGTCCTGAAGACGCAGGGACCGCGGGAGAAGGTCGCCGTGGTCTCCGACGGCGCCAGGCTCCTGCTACGGTAGGAAGGCCGGGACGAAGCTGGAGGGCAGCGGCGCGCACAGCACCGCGAGCCCGATCACCAGCACGTACGCGAGCTTGCGGTTCCTTGACAGGGGCGAGACGTCGTCCAGCGGGTCGGCGCTGGGGTTCCTCGCGCTCATCACCAGGATCAGCGCCGCCATGAGCCAGTAGTTGAGCAGCACGAGGATCGCCATGCTGCCGTACGTCGCGTACCTGTGGAGCCTCGGCCCGAGGAGCGTCCTTGCCATGTGGCCACCGTCAAGCTGCCACGCGGGCAGCAGGTTCAGGAACGTGATCAGGAACCCGATCCACGCCGAAAACAGCACCGGGGTCATTATCACCTCGTGGCCGTCGCCGCCCTTGCCGAACAGGGCCAGGCTGGCAGTCATCAGCAGGGGCTCCCCGCGGTTCCATTCCACCAGCCTCGACTCGGCGAACAGCCCCCCCGCGATCTCGTCCTGGATCACGGGGGCGGTGTACGCCCCGTACATCGTCACGATGACGGCTATCGCCAGCCCCGCGATGGGCCCCGCTATGGCCACGTCGAAGAGGATCTCCCGGTTGATCGTCAGCCCGCGCGACTGGATGAACGCCCCGAACGTCGGGATGCCCACTATGGGCAGCCCGGGTATGAAGTACGGCCACGTGGTCCTCAGCCCGTGGGCCTTTGCCGCCACGATGTGGCCCAGTTCGTGCACGCCAAGTATGCCCAGGAGGCAGACGGTGTAGATTCCGGCCACCTCGAGGGGGTCCCCTATGTTGATGATGCTGTTGGTCCCAGCGGTCCTGTAGTACCCGTCGAACATGACGAACGCGACCACCACGGCGAACAGCGCCCTGGGCATCCACGCCGTCCTGAGCCACCACCCCTGCTTCTTCCTGACGAACTTCTGGATCACTATGTACCTGCCGCCGTCTGCCTGCGCGAGCCTGCAGACGTACTCGTTGCCCTCCATCCTCCTCGCCAGGCCCTCGAACTTGGCCTTAAAGTCGGGGTCCTCTATCCTGAATTCCAGCGCGTACTCCCCCTTGGTGAAGGCGCTCACGTCGAACACGGAACTGACCATCGAGATGATGTCCTCCTGAGACAGGTCGCTCAACACGCTTACCACGGCCCCTGTCCATTAAATCGTTTTGCGGTTTAAAATTAAATACCGACGGCCACCACATAACGTCAGTGCAGGTGATACTGAGGCAGCTCGGCGACTGCAGCATCCGCCGCGCAGAGGCAAGCGATCTCATACCGGTAATGGAGGTCAACCTGAGGACGCTGCCGGAGCACTATTCGGACTACTTTTACGAGAGCCTCCTCGCCGAGATCCCAGAGGCGTTCATCGTGGCCGAGGCCACAGGCAGGATCGCCGGCTACATAATGTGCAAGACCGAGTACGGCTTCTCCAACTTCAAGAAGCTGGGATTCGTGAAGAAGGGGCACGTCGTGTCGGTCGCGGTGCTCGACGAGTTCAGGAAGCGGGGCCTCGGCAGGGCCCTCGTGGAGGAGGCGATCATCGGTGTCAGGGCGAGGAAGTGCGACGAGTTCTACCTAGAGGTGCGCTGCAGCAACAACGGGGCGGTCCGCCTGTACGAGAGCCTGGGGTTCGCGATAAGGCAGCAGCTCAACGCCTACTACCGTGACGGCGAGGACGCCTACCTGATGGCGATCGACCTGGGCTAGAAGCAATAAATAACTCGCGGGAACCTTGACGGCAATGGACAGGCGGAAGGGAACCGGCATCATGATCTTCGTCCTCTGCATCGGCGGCTTCTTCACCTACGCCTACCTGCTCATGCTTTCCGAGTGGAGCCCGATAGTCCTGCAGCTGTCCGTGCTGATGATCGCCGGCGGCATCCTGGGGGTCGTCGCGTGGATAGGCTACGTGATGGCCACCACGAGGCCGTCGCCGGCGTCCATCTCGTCTGACGACTGATCACTTTGAGATCCTGGCGTCCACCACTGTCTGGTAGTACCTGGGCCCCACCGCCCTCACCATCCTGGAGCCGAGGACCTCGAGCCCCACGGGCGACTCCCGCGCGAGGTGCCGCTCGGACAGCGCCGCGGCGTCGGCCTTCCTGTCGGAGTGCACGTGGGAGTAGTAGTGTATGGTGCCCCCGTCCCTGGTGGCGTCCACCGCCGAGTCCAGGAACTCGTCGGACCTCTCGGGCAGGAGCATCAGCGTCCTGTCCGCCATGTCCAGCAGCCCCTCCCGGATGATCCGCCGCGCGTCCCCGTTCATCGGGACCACCGTCCCAGCCATGCTGTTCATCGCGATGCTCTTCTCGCACAGCCTCGTGGCGGCGGGGTTGGAGTCTATGCTGTACACCGTGCACCTCTTGCTCTTTGCCGCCACGATCGAGAAGGTGCCCACCCCCGCGAACATGTTGACCACCGTCTCGCCGTCCCCGACGAGGCCTGCGATCCTCCCCCTCTCCGTGGACAGCCTCGGGGAAAAGAACGCCTTCTCCACGTCGACTGCGATCCTGCACCCTGACTCCCTGTAGACGGTCTCCGCGGCGCCGCTGCCCGCGATGGCCTCCAGGCCCCTGGTGCGAAAGTCCCCGCCCACCTCCGACGACTGGCAGAACACGATCCTTGCCGCCTTGACCTCCCTCAGCAGCGTCTCGCCTATGATCCCCTTCCTGTGCATCAGCGAGTCGGGTATCCTGACTATGATGATGTCGCCTATCTGGTCGAACGCCGAGACGACCCCCTCGCTCTCCTCTGCGCCGAGCGCCCCCAGGAGGGCCCTCTTCAGGAACCGGGTCAATTCTTGCAGTAAAAGTTGCCCGCCGCCTTTTGTTCCTTGTCCAGCCTGCTGGCGGCCTTGTTGACCCTGGGCCTGCGGCTCCTCTCGTCCCTCCTGAACGACATGCCCAGCGACTTTAGGAACATGTTCATGGCCTCGGGCTTGGGCAGCGGCGGGGTGGCGCGGCCCGACACGCCCGGCCGCCCCTCGAAGATCACCACCGAGTCGGATATGAGGTCCATCATCTGGAGGTCGTGGTCGATCACCACCGCCGACTTTCCGAACGAGCGGACGAACTTTTGCAGGAACTTGGCCACCGCGATCCTGTCCTCCACGTCCAGGAACGCCGACGGCTCGTCCAGCGCGTACAGGTCGGCCTCCTGCAGCAGGCAGGACGCCACCGCGACCTTCTGCAGCTCCCCGCCCGACAGGTTCATGACCCGCTTGTTGTACAGCTTCTTGATCTTGAGCGGGTCCAGCACCTGCTCCTCCTCCTGGCTCCCCTCCACGGGGCCGCCGTTTGCCCTGTCCAGCAGCGACACGACCTCGACGTCCGAGTCGTTCTGCAGGTACTGGGGCTTGTACGCGATCCTCGCCTTCTTGGCCACCTCCCCCGAGTCGGGTTCCTCGACGCCGGCGATCATCTTCATCATGGTGGTCTTCCCCAGCGCGTTTGCCCCCATTATGCCCACGACCTCCCCCTTCCTGACGGCCCCCGGCCCTATGCCCACGGAAAACGAGGGGTACGACTTCTCGAGCGCCGGGTAGGACACCACGACCTCGCCGCCCTCCTGGGACATGCCGGCCGAGGACGAGGCGTCAAACGAGAACCCCCTGTCCCTGAACCTCACGTTCTCGCTGGGGAGGTACCCGTCCAGGAACACGTTGATGCCGATCTTGGTGGACAGGACGCTCGAGACGATCCCGTACGCCGCCGGCTCCCCGTAGAGCACCTCTATGTAGTCGCTCAGGAAGTCCAGCAGCATCAGGTCGTGTTCCACCACCATCACGCTCTTTCCGAGCCCCGCCAGGCCATGGATCACCCTTGCGACCCTCGTCCTCTGGAAGACGTCGTTGTAGGACGAAGGCTCGTCGAAGAAGTAGAACTCCGCGTCCTTCGCGGCGGCCGCCGCGATCGCCACCCTCTGCAGCTCCCCGCCGCTCAGCTCCTTGAGGTCCTTCCCCATGGAGTTCTCCAGGCCCAGCTCCCCTACCAGCCGGCCTGCCGCCCCCCTCTCGTCGTACCTCTCCAGCAGCTCCCCGCCGGTGCCGTCGAACGCCTGCGCTATGCGGTGCACCTGCTGGGGCTTGATCGACGCCCGGACGCCGCCCTGCATTATCCCCTCAAAGTGAGCCTTCAGCTCCGTGCCGCCGTAGTGCCCCAGGATCTCGTCCCATTCCGGGGGATCCTCGTGCCGCCCGAGGTTCGGCTTGAGGCCCCCCGACAGTATGTTCACGACGGTGCTCTTCCCCATGCCGTTCCGGCCCAGCAGCCCCACCACCTCCCCCTTCTTCGGGGTGGGGAGCCTGTACAGCCTGAACGAGTTGGGGCCGTACTGGTGGATCTTGTCGGCGGCCAGCTCCGACGCCAGGTTCACGATAGTTATCGCGTCAAACGGGCAGACCTTGACGCAGATCCCGCACCCGTTGCAGATGTCCTCGTCGATCCGCGCCTTCTTGGTCCCCTCGTCAAGCGCTATGCAGTCCGCGCCGGACTTGTTCACGGGGCAGTATTTTATGCACTCCAGCCCGCACTTCTTAGGCTGGCAGAGGTCCGCGTCCAGCACCGCTACTCTGTGTGCCATGTCGTAACTCGGCGGGCAATTGCCATATACCTCTTGCGCGGGAGGGCCCCCTCAGTTACGTTAATAGATGAGGCCGCGGCAACACCAGTCAAGCCGGCCATAGCGTCAGGGTGCGACCCAATCCCTTTCCGAACTTGGAAGTCAAACCTGGCGTCGCTGTTGTGCTACTAAGGTGCGAGAGCCCTTGGGAAGCAACAGTGCTGGCATCCTTAATATTTTAATACCCGGGAGCCCCCCGACGGTTGATCCAAATGCCACGGTGTACAGTCTGCGGTCAATCGCTCCGGGACGACATAGTCTTCCTGAACCACATGATGGAGAAGCACGGGTTCCGGAACCCGGGCGCGGGAAGGCCGGATCGCAACAGCCGCGGGTACTAGGGCCGGGCCGCCCTCGGGCGGCGGGGTGCCGGCGCCAAGGCCCGTGGGCCGCCGGCCGCCGCGTTTCCCGGGGGCCCCGCGGCCGGCATGGCCCCGGCCCGAAGCGTCACCCTATTGGTATCTTCTTGCTGTTGGTGAACAGGCTCGAGGATCTCACGAACGCGGACTTTGCCGTCCTGCATCCCTGCCCGCAGGCGCCGCCGGTGGCAGTCCCCGCGCGCCCTGGCCCCCTTGCCGAGGCCACCGCCCTTGCCAGGGGCAGGAGCGCGGCCCTCCCGCCGTACGCGGTCTTGCCGTCGATCAGCCAGAACATCTCCCGGGCGGACTCGCCGAGCACCTCGCCCCCCAGCCTTTCGCCCAGCGGCGTGTAGTGCCCCACCATGGTCAGCCTGCCCCTGGCAAGAAAGTCCACGGCCTTGGCGAACTTCACGCACAGGTAGCACCTGTCGTCGAACACCACGATGGGGGCCATTCCAGAGACGTCCATGCCGTGTATTGCCCCCCGCCAAATTAAAATTTTGCACGCCGGCCGGCGGCACCGGGCGCCGGCACGCGCCCCGCGGGGGCCGCCCGGCAGGGCTCCGGGGGGCGCCCGCCCTGCCCCAAAACCCCCAATGGCGGCCGATCCCGCGCGCCTTTTCAGGCAGCCTTGACGTAGATTTTTATTCAATTCACCAAGACCATAGTCACGGAATGGGTCTAAACTATTGTAAAATCAGGAGGAGCGTGCTCAGGGCCCGCAAACTGGTCATCCGGGCCACGAACGCCGCCGGATCCGGCCACCCGGGGGGCTCGTTTTCCATGGGGGAGATCCTCGGGTGCCTGTTCCACAAGCACCTGCGGTACGATCCCGCGAACCCGCAGTGGGAGGACCGCGATCGGCTGGTGCTCTCAAAGGGGCACGCCGCGCCGGGGCTCTTCTCCAACATGGCAGTAGCGGGATACTTTCCGGACTCCGAGCTTGACACCCTGCGGAGGTTCGGCAGCAGGCTGCAGGGACACCCGGACCTCAAGTGCCCCGGGGTCGAGTTCTGCGGCGGATCGCTCGGGACGGGCCTGTCCTACTCCATAGGGCTCGCGCTCGCCGCCAAAATAGACCGCAAGGACTACCGCGTCTACACGATAATCGGGGACGGGGAGTCCAACGAGGGCCAGGTGTGGGAGGCCGCGATGACCGCGGCCAAGTACGGGGTCGACAACCTCGTGGTGTTCCTGGACAGGAACTTCATCCAGCAGGACTCGTACACCGAGAGGGTCATGCCGCTTGACGAGCGCCTGGACGGGGACGACCTCTCGGCAATGTGGAAGGACGCGTCGCGGTGGAAGACCGGCGACAAGTGGAGATCGTTCGGGTGGAACGTAATCGAGATCGACGGGCACAGGATCGAGCAGATCGACGCGGCCATCGCGAGGGCGAAAACCACGGGGGGCGCCCCCACGATGATAGTCTCCAGGACGATCAAGGGCAAGTCCGTCGAGCACATGGAGGACAACCCCATGTGGCACGGAAAGTCGCCCGACTCGGACGTGGTGCCCGTGATCAACGCGGAGCTTGACTCCCAGTTCGTGATCGCGCCCTCCATCATAGCGGGCGACATGGGGGACCTCGCAAGCGAGGTCAGGCGGTGCGTCCAGGGCAGGGCCGACTACATACACCTCGACGTCATGGACGGCCGGTTCGTCCCGGCCAAGACGTTTGACCACAACAAGATCAGGGAGCTCAGGCCCCTGACCGTGATCCCCTTCGACTCGCACCTCATGATAGACGAGCCGGAAAAGCACGTCCGGGACTATGTCGACGCCGGGAGCGACATAGTAACGGTGCACGCCGAGGCGTGCGACGCGTCAAGCTTCGGGGAGATCATCGACGTGCTGAGGCAAAGCCAGGTGGGGGTGGGACTCGCCATAAACCCCGGCACGGACCTTCCCGGGTGGTCGCTCGACTTCCTCCCGGCGATCGACCAGCTGATCGTGATGTCGGTCGTCCCGGGAAAGTCGGGCCAGAAGTTCATCGAGGCGACGCACGAGAAGACGCGCTCCCTGTCGCGGGTCCTCTCCGAGCACAAGTTTGCCGGATACGTGGAGGTCGACGGCGGCGTGACCGCCGGCAACGTCGGCTCCTGCTTTGCCGACGGCGCCAGGGCGTTCGTGGGCGGCAGCGCGATAATAGGCCAGCAGGACGTCCGCGGGGCGATCCGGGAGTTCAGGGACGGGGTGTCCGGGGCGAGGCGGCGGCTGCTGCTTGAAAAGGCCCACGGGCTGGGCGGCGCCGATCTCGTGAAGAAATGGATCGGGCTGCACGTGGTCGGGGGGAAGGACGGGCAGATCCGGAAGATCGCAGAGGAGGCGGGATACCTCTGAGCGGGCCGGCACTCACCGACATGCGTTCTGCGTACTCCGAGGCCCTGATCGACGCGGGCAGGAAGCTCCCCGGCGTGGTGGTGCTGGGGGCCGACACCACGGACTCACTCAAGACCTCGGGTTTCGGAAGGGAGTTCCCCGGCAGGTTCTTCAACGTCGGGATAGCGGAGGCCAACATGGTGTCCGTGGCCGCCGGCCTCGCGGCGTCCGGGAAGATCGCCTTCGCAAGCACGTACGCGATATTCCTGCCGGGCAGGGCGGTGGACCAGATCCGCAACGGCGTCGCGTACCCCTCCCGGCCGGGCAGGAACGGCCTGAACGTGAAGCTCGTGGCCTCCCACGGGGGCCTGTCGGTGGGCCCCGACGGCGGCTCGCACCAGCAGGTGGAGGACATAGCGATCATGCGGGCGATCCCCAACTTCCGCGTGCTGATCCCGGCGGACACCGTGGCCGTGTCGTGGCTGACAGGGCTGATGGCGCGGGAGTACGGCCCGTTCTACATGAGGATGGCCAGATCCAAGACCCCGCTGATCCACGCCGAGTCCCAGGAATTCAGGGTCGGCAGGGGCGTCCTGCTGCGCGACGGGGACGACTGCACGATCGCGGCCTGCGGGATCACCGTGGGCATGGCGCTAGAGGCGGCCGAGCAGCTGGGCCGCGAGGGGATCTCCTGCAGGGTGCTGGACATGTTCTCGGTAAAGCCCATCGACTCCGGCCTGCTGGAAAAGGCCGCGAGGGAGACGGGCTGTCTGGTCACCTGCGAGGAGCACAACGTGCTGGGCGGGCTGGGCTCCGCGGTGTCAGAGACCGTCTCGGAGCGCCACCCGGTGCCGGTCAGGCGCATAGGGGTGCAGGACGCGTTTGGCGAGTCGGCGCTGGACTCCGAGATCCCGCTGCTTTTGGAAAAGCACGGGATAACATCCCTTAATATAGCCAAGCAGGCAAGGGAACTGAGGAGTACGCTGCAGTGAAGATCTTCCTTGACACCGCCAACCTGGAGTCGATCAGAAAGTTCAACGACATGGGGCTTCTGGACGGGATCACGACGAACCCCTCGCTGCTGTCAAAGGAGGGCGGCAGCCCGTCGGACACGATGGCAGAGATCACGGCCACCGTCGCGGGGGACGTCAGCCTGGAAGTGGTCGGCACGGACCACGACGGGATGGTCCGGGAGGGCAGGCACCTGCGCCAGTACGGGACAAACGTGGTCGTCAAGGTTCCGATGACGCCGGACGGGCTGAGGGCGTGCAAGACCATGTCCTCCGAGGGGACGCCGGTCAACGTCACCCTCGTGTTCTCCCCCAACCAGGCGCTGCTGGCCGCAAAGTCGGGCGCGAGGTACGTCAGCCCCTTCATCGGCAGGCTCGACGACGTCGGGCAGGACGGGATGGGCCTGATCCGGGACATAAGGGGGATATTCTCGAACTACGACTTTGGGACGGAGGTGCTGGTGGCCAGCGTAAGGCACCCGCTGCACGTGGTCGACGCGGCCAAGGCCGGCGCCGACGCGGTCACGCTGCCGCCCGCCGTGCTGGACAAGATGCTGAAGCACCCGCTGACCGACATCGGGCTGAAGAACTTCCTCGCGGACTGGGAGGCGCTACGGGCGCGGAACCCCGACGCGAGGCTGTGACCCCCGAGAAGCATAAAAAATTGGAAAATGAAAGGCCCGTGGCCTTTCAGGACTGACGGCTACTTGCCGCGGCTTTTCCTGGAACCTGTTCCCCTGCCGGTGACCCTGGTCAACCCTGCAGCAGACGGCCTGGCCTTTGGCGACGGGGTGTCTGACAGCTTCCTCCTCCCCGTCCCTCTTCCCGAGGAGACGGTTATGTCTCCGGCCGCCTTCATCCTCTCGGCTTGGACCTTCTTGAACTCCTCGCCTGAAAACTTCAGGTCCTTGACATCCACCTCGATCGTTCCAGTTCCCCTGCCGGTTCTGATCTTGACTTTTACCATGCTAACCTTCCGAACCTCTTGTATTTATTTAAGCTCATTGGCCCGCCTCGCGCCCCCCGGGCCCCGGGAGCCGCAGGGCAAGGGCGCGGGCCGGCGCCGGCCAGCCGGGAGCGAATCCCGGCCCGCGCCGCCGGGGGTTCAGGTCCGGCGCCACGGCTCGGGGATCCGCGCGCCTGCCACGAGCGCGGGGCCGCGCCGCCCCGGCCGGGACGCGCACGGCCCTACCCGCTGATCCAGCCCATCTTCTTGAAGTACGCGAACATCAGCGCCGCCGGGATGGCCGATGCCAGGATCACCAGTATGAATGCCGTGTACGGGCCCAGGGCCGCCGGATCGCTTCCCGCCCCGCCGGGCAGGCTCACGTTCATTCCGTAAAACGTCCCGATCACGGTGGCAGGTATGGCCAGGGTGAATATTATGGTCAGCACCGCGAGCACCTTGTTCGTCTTCTCGGTGCTCAGCACAAAGTCCGTGTCCTTGTAGATCTCCATCGTCTCCCTCGACTCTTCCAGCGTCTCGATCACCTTGTCTATGTGGTCGATCACGTCGTCAAAGTACAGGGTCAGGTCCTCGCTCTCGTCGGCGAGCCTTTTCACGTTGCCTGCGATCTCCAGCACGAACTTCTTCAGCGGGGCCACGATCCTCCGGTGCTGGTTGATCTCCCTCCTCAAGAACGCGATGTTCCTGGCCACGGACTTTGTCTCGTCAAAGACGCCGTCCTCCATGTCGTCAAGGTTCGCTATTATCCTCCTCGACGTGTGGAGCAGGTCGTCCACCAGCATGTCGATGATCTCGTGCAGCAGGAATCCCGGGGAGCGCCCCAGCAGCCTCTCCTTTCTCTGGTCGTCCGGGCCGTCCCTGCAGGCGTTCACCAGCTCCACCAGGGGCTCGAGATCCCCCTGGTGGACGGTGACCAGGAAGTCCTTTCCCAGGAACACCGACAGCGGGCTGTTCTTGGCCGCCATGGCCTTCTGCGCGAGCGGCGGAAAGTGCAGGATCACGAAAAAATGATCGTCGTAGCCGTCCAGCTTCGGGAGCTCGAACTTCGTCATGCAGTCCTCCACGTTGAGGGCGTTGAAGCCGTACCTCCCGGCGACCTCCTCGACGTCGCTCCTGTCCGGGTTCTGCAGGTCGATCCACGTGAACCCCTTGCCCAGGACGGTCTCAGTCTTCTGCTCCACGGGCTTCTCCTCGGGCTTCCTCCCGTGGAGCAGCCTCTTCGCGATGAATCCCCTCCTCAAGTTGAAGAGTACCCGTGGTGCAACAAATTTAAAGCGATCGCTGCCCCGCCCCGGACCGGGGCTACTTCCACGGCAGGAGATAGTTCATGCCCACCCACGTGAGCCCGATAGTTATCGCCATGGCCGGCCACCACCACCTCATGCCTGAAAATTACAACGGCTTGATAATAAACCTACAGGCATGCCCGGCGCCGCAAAATCAAAGATTATTACTGGATGCCGGGCAACGTCCCCTGTGGCCTTCGTCGTATAGTGGCTAGTATAGGGGACTGTGGATCCCCGGACAGGGTTTCGATTACCCTCGAAGGCCCTCCATTTTTTTAAAATATCCCGTACTTGCTAGACTCCATCTCTTCTTTTATCGCGAGCTTGAACCTGGGCGTCCTGCCCTCTAGGTTCCTTTCGAGCCACGCGAGAAATTTTTTCTCCGTACCCTTGCCCTTCAGCGCGTCAAAATCGCCGCCCATGTGGTCCCTGAGCTTCTCGACGAGCCCCCTGTTCACGCTGACCACGAAGAAGTGCCACCCGAACGCGAACTCCGAGTCCGTCATGGCGAACTCGTCCTGGCTGTGCACCATCTCCTCTAGGAGGATCAGCTGGCGGGTGATCGCCCTGCTGGTCTTGTCGTAGTCGACTGCCGATACGTTGATGTTGATCCTGCCTTCCACGCACACACGTTATGCCCCCGCAAGATAAAAGGATTGGCCGGCTCGGAGGCCGCTTGCCAGCATGGGCGGCGGGCCGCCCCTGCCGCCGCGAGGTGGGGGAACGCAGGCGCCGCCCGCCCGGAGCCGGCGGCACCGCCATCACGCGCGGGCCGCCTGCCCGATCCAGCGATCTGCGCACACACGCGAAAAAATATTAAGAATGGCATGCTAGAAAGCGCGATGGGGAGGATCATAGCCTGCAAGGCGGCAGACGTCCCGCAGGGCGGGATGGTCAAAGTGTCGGTGGGCGGAAAAGACGTGCTGATCGCAAACGTAGATGGCGGGTTCTGCGCCATGGACGACACGTGCACCCACGCCGGGGCGAGCCTGTCGGAGGGGAAGCTCGACGGCTGCAGGGTGGTATGCGGCTGGCACGGGGCGGAATTTGACTGCAAGACGGGAAAAATGGCAAAATTTCCAGCGAAAATCAGGGACCTGGCCACGTACGGCGTGACCGTGGAGTCGGACAACGTGTTCTTGGAGATGTAACTATATACTTGTAGGTTTAGAAAAAGAGCAGAAGATGGCTGACAAGAAGCAAAACGCGGAATCAATGAGGGAGGCGGTGGACACGCTTACCCAGATTGCCGGGAACAACTCCACGCCGAAGACGATAAAAAAATCGATAACGGACCTGGTCGCTGATCTGAACGGCGAGGAGTACTCGCTGTCCGTGAGGGCGGCAAATGCGATCAGCCTGCTTGACGACGTCACGCAGGATCCAAACCTGCCCTCTTACGTCAGGACCCAGCTATGGCAAGCGGTATCAAAACTGGAGAGCATAAGGGAGTAGGCCCCCTTCACGGAACGTCCCCGCGTTGAAGATAGAGGAGTTCATGAAGACCCTTCCTGAGGGGATAGTCAGCGGGGAGGACGTGGCCCTGCCGGAGGGATCCCTGAGGGACGCCTTCAGGCTCGCGGGGCTGGGCAGCGGGGACGTCTTCTACCACCTGGGGTGCGGCGACGGGAAGGGGGTGTCCATCGCGGTCCGGGAGTTTGGCGTGAAAAGGGCCGTGGGCATCGACATCGACCCGGGCAAGATCCGGAGCGCCAGGGACAGCGCCGGCGACGGCGGCCCGAGGTGGGATTTCTTATGCGAGGACGTCAGGGACTCTGACATCTCGGATGCGACCGTGGTCCTGTTCTGGTTTACTGACGAGGGCGTCACCGAGGCCATGATGAAGAAATTCGAGGGGATGGGGCCCGGGACGAGGATCGTCACCGTGTGGGGGCCGCTGCCGGGCTGCCTGCCGGACAGGGTGGAATTCCCGTACATCGTAAACGGGGCCCCGCTCAAGAGGGCGGACAGCCTCCAGGAACAGCTGCTGGCGGTCTTTGGCGTCAAGTGCGTGGACTTTGTGACGGCGTGGGAGTTCGCGGAGAGGTACACCAAGGCCATCGCTTCCCCCGGGATCCAAAACGACCGGTTCCTGACCATCATCCAGACCCTGGTGATATGGATCAGCGCAAGGAACCTGGGGGTCGCGTGCGGCGAGGGGATCCCGGAGTCCATCCGGACGTACATCGGCATCATGAAGGAGCACTTTGACATCGACTTCGGGCACCTGCTGGAGTGACCGGGCCAGCCGGGCCGGGCCCGCGCGACCCGATCTGGCCCCCTCCGGGCCGGGACTCTGGCCCGCGAGCCGGCGATCGGGGGACGGATCCGGCCGCCGGCGCCCCCCGCCGCAGGCCACCGATCCGGACGGGAACGCATCCGCGGGCCCGCCCCCGGCGCGCCGTATTGGGTGAAAAGATTTTACATATGTGGCAGACCCCCTTTGTTAAAATACATAAATACCAAGATTGTTGCTGTTCAAATAGGATGAAACCGAAATATTCAACCGCATCGGCGGTGCTACTCCTGATGGCCTTGTCGGCGGTCTCGGTGGCGGCGATCCAGCAGGACGCCTTTGCCCAGACCACGGGGATGTCCGTCACGGCAATGGCAGACAAGGGATCGGACAAGATAATGGTCAGCGGGCAGACGATGTCGCAGCTTGACGTTGCGTTCAAGGTCACCTCGCCAAGCGGCAACAATGTGGTTGGTATTGACCAAGTAACACCTGACACGGCCGGGAACTTTAACACTACATTCGTAGTGGGCGACACGTGGAATGAGAACGGCTTTTACTCCATAACGGCGAAGCAGGGAAGCTCCCTGCTGTACAACATGACCGTGTTCGTCGAGGTGACCGACGGGATGACCGAGGACACAATGGCCACCCAGTCCAGCCTTGAGATCCCTACGTTCGGCCCGGTGGATGACGGCATGGCCGCACCCGGCGGCCTCTCCATACAGGCAGACGCGGTCGTGGGCTCCACCACAATCGGGGTCACCGGCACGACCGACAGGGTGAACACGGACGTGACGTTCACCGTGACGTCGCCCAACGGAAACCGCGTCGGGGTAGGCCAGGTGACGCCGGGACTCACCGGCGAGTTCGCGCTGGACATTACCACCGGCGGCTCGCTGTGGAAGCAGGACGGTGACTATGCCGTCTCGGCCCAGCAGGGGAGCGACCCCGCATACAGCGATTCGGTCATGGTCGAGATCAAGGACGGCGTAATAGTTCCAGAGTTTGGCACGATCGCGGCAATGGTGCTTGCGGTGGCAATCATATCGATAATCGCGGTCACCGCGAGGTCGAGACTGAGCGTCATGCCGAGATACTAGCCTCACATCTTTTTCCTTTTTTAGGACGCGCGTGCGCACGGAGCAGGCGCGCCCCGGGGATGCGGCGCCACACGGCGCGCGGCGGCGGAAAGCCGCCGGCCCCGAAAAACCTGGACGCCCCGCGGTGACGCGGCACTGGGTGCCGAAGGCGGGCCGGGACCGCACGGGGGGCGGCTCCCCGCGGAGGCGACTGAAAACGGCGGCGTACGTCATCGGGCCCGCGGACACGGCAGGCGCGAAACCGGCGCGGATCCGAACTTGTACCTGCGCCCGGACCCGCCGCGGACGCGCTTCGCTCCAGGCAGTGGCCCCGGAACCCGCTCGTGCCCGGGGGCGTGCGCCCCGCCCACGCGGACGCGGCATGGCGCACGGACGCCGCGTCCTGGCCGGCGCCGCCACCGCACGCTGCACCCTGCAGCTTGGTGGCTGCAGCAACGCGCGCGATCCCTGAGCCGGGGCCGCACGGGACGGGTTGCCCCTCGACCCGGGCGGCGCGCCGTCCCCCGCCGCGCATGCGGCCGCAGAGTGTCGGAGCGGTTCCACGGGGCATGGCCGAAACGCCACCTTGCCAGACCGGAAGCGCGTCCCGGGTTGCCATGGGAAGCGCCCCGCGATCCTGCGGCGGCTTCCGACGCGCCCGCGACGATCCGTTCCCCTGACACGTCCCGGCCTGATCGGGTCACGGTGGCTCTGGCCGCACGCCGGCAGCCGCGGGCGGGCCGGGTTTTTCCCGGAAAAATTCCCGCGGCGGCCCGTTTTCCCATTTTAAATATACATAAATAGAGTTGGCACGGACTTTAGTGAGATGAGCAACAGCAAATCATTCGCGTTACTGGCAGTCTTGACGCTGGCCGGCGCCATGACAATGTCATCGGCCTACGCCTTGGAACAGGCGTACCCCGGCATGGACGGCGACGTCAGGGAGACCGCAAAGCAGATGGTGCTAGACGACATCCCGATCTCCGTCTGGACCGACCAGACGTCCTACGATCACGACAGCATGATCCAGGTTAGCGGGATAGTGGCAAACAAGATCACCGGGATCCCGGTGACGCTTACCGTGACAAACCCAATGAACTCCGTCGTGACGATCGACCAGATCGACGTCAACGCTGACGGCAGCTTCGGGACCGCGATCAGCACGGCAAGCGAGCTGTGGAAGTACAATGGGACCTACGCCATCAAGGTCAACTACGGCAGCGCCGAGAAGAACAACAAGGTGCTCGTGGAGCTGACGGGAGGGGTGAACTACATGCCGCCAGACGCCATGCCTGGCCCGGACGGCTGCAATTCCGGGGAGGTGGCCGCGGCGGTAGACGCGGATACCTACTGCATACCGTTTAGCATCACCGGCGGCTCGGTTACAGGGGCAGCCATCAACATGAAGGACAACTCCATCGTCTTCCAAATCAGCGCAGACGATGACGGCGTGCTGAAACTGAACCCGTCCACGGACGTGATAGACGGCGTCTTCATGACGCTAGTCGACGGCGAGGAATGGGACGACGCCTATTACTACGACGACGGCACGATCAAGGTGAAGTTCCTGGCGGGGGCCGAAAACGTGGAGATAATAGGCACCTACGTAATCCCGGAGTTTGGCACGATCGCGGCAATGGTGCTTGCGGTGGCAATCATATCGATAATCGCGGTCACCGCGAGGTCGAGGCTGAGCGTCATGCCCAGGTACTAGGCCCGCGCCACCCCGACCTTTTTTCATTTTTGATAGTAAAGGAAATATACAAACCCGCAGACGTTTAGGTTGTGGCCCCCTGGATCCTCTGCGGAATGCTAGTTCTGCTCCTGGCGGCGCCCGCCGCTGCCCTTGCCCAGACGGACCAGCTGATCACGGTCCAGACCGACGACAACTCGTACGACGAGGGGGACACGATAGTGGTTTCGGGGCAGGTGTCCACCGTGATCGCCGGCACGCCGGTAACGTTGCAGCTTTTCAACGCCGGAAAGCTGGTGCAGGTCGCGCAGATGCAGGTGGCCCAGGACGGCAGCTACTCGCAGACGATCATCGCGGAAGGGAAGTACTGGGCCTCGGAGGGCGTGTACCTGGTAAGGGTGTCGTACGGCGGCGTGGAGCTCGAGACCCAGTTCAACTATTACCCGATGACGCAGGACGCCGCGCGGACGAACATCTTTGAGGTGGACGCCGGGAGTTCCGGCACCTTTGACGTAAAGTACACCATAAACGGCGGGACGGTAAGAGACATGTGGATCGACCAGAACGGGCTGTCGCTGATGGTGGCCATCGACTCGACCGACGAGGGGAGGATCTCGCTGGACCTGCCCAGGAGCGCGATTGACGCGAAGAACCAGGACCTGGGGGACATCGACTTCATAATCCTGATTGACGACGTCGAGGTGGACTACGAGGAACTGGGGACGGATCCGGGCATGCGGGTAATCACGGTTAATTTCGAGGAGGGGGACGAGGCCGTCAGGATCATCGGCACGTTCGTGATCCCGGAGTTTGGCGCCGTGGCGGCTGCGGTGCTGGCCGCGACGATCGCCTCTGCGGTGCTCCTGGCAAGGGCCCGGCCGCAGGTCAGGATCTAGCTTCCCGCCCGAAGTATTTCTCCCTGAAGGGGGACACGGAACGCAGCTCGTCTACCACCTTTTTCAGCACCCTGACTGTCTCGCCGACCTCCTCCTCGGTGTTGAAGGATCCAAACGTCAGCCTCAGCGACCCGGTTATCTGCTCGTGGGAGAACCCCATGGCCTGCAGCACGTGGGATGCCTTCTGGGTGTGGACCGAGCACGCCGAGCCGGTGGAGGCATAGATGCCGTGCTCGTCCAGTTTTATGATCAGGTCCTCCCCGTTGACCCCCAGGAACGTCAGGTGGGCGTTGTTTGGCAGCCTGTCCTTGGGGTGCCCGTTGAGGGCGACCCCCGGGATGCCCCGCGTCGCCTCCCCCACCAGGCGGTCCCGCAGGCCCGCGGCGTGGCCGGCGTTCCGCCCCATGCCCTCCATGGCGATCTCGCACGCCTTGCCGAACCCTACGACGCCTGCCACGTTTTCCGTGCCCGAGCGCAGGCCGTTTTCCTGCCCCCCGCCGAAAATCACGGGGCCCACGCGGGTGCCGCCCCGCACGTACAGCGCGCCCACCCCCTTCGGCCCGTTGATCTTGTGGGATGACATCGAAAGCAGATGGACGCCGAGCTTCTTGACGTCGATGGGCACCTTTCCGACGGCCTGGACGGCGTCGCTGTGGAACGGGACGCCCCTGTCCCGGCAGATCGCGGCGATCTCGGAGACGGGCTCGATCGTGCCGACCTCGTTGTTGGCGAACATCACCGATACGAGGCCCGTCTCCTCGGAGATGGACTCCTCCAGGCTCCGGACGTCGACGGTGCCGAACCCGTCGACCGGAAGGTAGACGACGTCAAAGCCGGCCCCTTCCAGCCGCCTGCACGGCTCCAGGACGGCGTCATGCTCGATGGACGACGTGATTATCCGGGAGGCAGGATTCCCGGCAGCGATCCCGAAGATGGCCGTGTTGTTCGACTCCGTGCCCCCCGACGTCAGCAGTATCTCGGAGGGCTCCGCGTTCACCAGCGCGGCGATCTGCCTCCTTGCCTTCTCCACTGCCCTCCTGGCGGAGCGGCCGTGGCGGTGGATCGACGACGGGTTCCCGTACTGCTCCCCCATGTACGGGGCCATCGACTCGAGGACGGCGTCGTGGATCCTGGTGGACGCCGCGTTGTCCAGGTAGATCAACGCGGCGTCACGTTGGCCCTGCCCGGGGAGTACCCGCGCGGATCGACGCTGACCGACGAGAATCCCATGAGCTTGAGCCTCGCAGTGATGCCGGCCATCACCCGGGCGTCGCCGAGCCTGTCCAGGTGCCGGCTCTCCACCTCTATGCTGGCCGCGCCGCCGACGTCCCTCACCCGCACCTGCCTCAGCCTCGTGGCCTGCTTCACCACGGTCTCCCCGAGCTCGATCCGCGCTAGCCTTTCCGAGGTGACCCTCTGCCCCCACGGGATCCTGGACGCCAGGCACGAGTTGGACGGCCTGTCGTAGACCGACAGCCCGGCAAGCCTGGCCGCCTCCCTCACGTCCTTCTTCGCGAAACCCGCCTCCACGAGCGGGCTCCTTATGCCGTTCTGGCGCATGGCCTCTATCCCCGGCCTGTAGTCCCCAAGGTCGTCCAGGTTAGTGCCGTCCACCACCACGTCCGCGCCGCGGCCGCGGGCCAGGCCGCGGAGGCGCTCCCCGAGCTCCGTCCTGCAGTGGAAGCACCGCCCCGGGTCGTTCCTCGCGAAATCCTCGTTCCCGAGCTCGTCGTAGTCAAGCAGGACCTGCCTTATGCCTATCTCAGAGCATACCCGCCTGGCCGAGTCCAGCTCCTCCCGCGCCAGCGTCCTGTAGTCCGCGGTAACGGCGACGGCCCCGTCCCCCAGGCTCTCAAACGCAGCGTAGGCTACGAGCGCGCTGTCGACCCCGCCGGAGAGCGCTACCAGCGCGGTCTCCTTGCCCCCGAACCAGTCCGTGAGATCCCCGATCTTGGTCATTTTCCCCCCTCCTTCTCGATCCCTCTCCTAATCAAGGATTCGGTATCCCTGAGCGGCATGCCGATGCGCCTCGACACGTCCTGCAGGTCGTCAAACTCTATCTTCAGGTAGGTCCTGCCCTTGAACCGAGAGGCCTTGTAACGGACGTCAAACGTCCTGCCGCCCAGTTCCACCGAGGCGCTGTGGACGGTGCGGGGAAGCACCAGCCGATCCGATCCGCCTACCCGTATCCCCAGCGTGCCCGTCTCGCCGATCACGGCGTCGATGATCCCCTCCATGGAGCCGTCGTCGCACATGATGGAGATCAGGTTCGTGGGCCTGTTCTTCTTGGTGATGCCCGGGTAGATGGACACGTCCCTTGCCCCCCTCTCCATGATCCTCTCGACCAGGTTCCCCAGGACCTCGCCGGACACGTCGTCGACGTTCGTCTCCAGGATCCTCACCGATTCCGCCCCGAGGGCGTTCCTCTGGCGGCCGCGCACCAACTTCAACACGTTGGAAAACGACCCAAAGTCCCTCTTCCCGGAGCCGTACCCGGTAGCCGTCACCTCCATTTGCGGGTAGTAGTCCATGGGGGAGGTGGCCAGGTTCCTCAGGATGCACGCGCCCGTGGGGGTGGTCAGCTCGCCCTCCACGGGGCTGCCGCGGATCGCCAGCCCGGAGTTCTTGAGGATCTCCAGCACCGCGCTCGCGGGGTTGGACGTGGTGCCGTGCGAGAACGTGACGGATCCGCCCCCGACGGCGATCGGCATGCATGCCACCTCCTCCCCGAACAGGGAGAGGTCCTCCAGGGATATGGCGACGCCCACGATGTCCACCACCGTGTCGATGCTCGCCGCCTCGTGGAAGTGGACGGACTCGGCCGGGATCCCGTGCACCCTTGACTCCGCGTCGATCAGGGAACCCACGCATGACTCGGCGAACCGCTTCGCCCCGCCCGACAGGCCCAGCCCGTCGACCGACGAGGAGACTGCGCGCCTGATGTCGGAGCCCTTCCGCCTGTGGCGCTCCTCGCCGACCTCCAGCACCAGCCCCGTGGAACTTATCCCGTTCTTGTCGTTCTTTTCAAACCCGACCTCCAGGATTTCGGATCCGGGCAGGAACTTGGGGGATGAGCCCACACCGTCAATGACCCTGGACTTGTCGGCGCCGAGATCCACCAGCGCGCACAGCAGCATGTCGCCGGACACCCCGGCTATCTGGGGATCGACAACTAGAACCATGGGGTAAAAAACACTGAAATGAATATAAATTATGAGCGGGGGCGCGGCCCCGCCTTCCGAGGAAACCCGCGCGGCCCGCGGCGGCCCTGGCTGCGCGGCGCCGGCCCGCGCCGCCATTCCAGGACAGTCATGTTATAATACCGCCTGATTCTCAAAATTGTAATGAAGTATGTCAGCCCCACCAGGCTCAAGGTCCTGATCATGATGTTTTTTGCGACCGGCGTGGTAGGGATGCTGGTCGGGCTGACGATAGCCCCAAAGCCACACGTCATGCTCGTCACCTTCATGGGGGTGATCAACGTGTCGCTCGGGGCGTTCTTCGTCTGGATATACCTGGTGCAGGAGCCGTCCCCCCGGGACAAGCGGAAGAAGAAACAGAAGGATCGCTAGCCGGGCGGGGGCATTTTCGCCGCGGCGCGGGGCGCACGGCTCCTGTTAAATACCCTGCGTTGGGAGGTAACAGTGTGAAGGAAGGCGACGCGGCCGAAAACTTCGAGCTCCCTGCCCATGACGGCACCACGGTGTCCCTGGAGTCGTTCAGGGGCAGCAAGAACGTGGTGCTGTGCTTCTACCCGAAGAACCGCCTGTTTGGCTGCCCGTCGAAAAAAGTCTACAGGATGGCCGAGAGCGTGGTGGCCGCCTACCCAGACATAGAGTCGACCGGTTCCGTGCTCTTCGCGATATCCTGCGACACCGTGGAAAGCCAGAAAAAATTCGTCAGCGAGTACCGCGTGCCGTACGCCCACCTGAGCGACACCTCCAAGGGCACCTGCAAAAAGTACGCCGGACTGAACCTCGTCGGGCTCCCAAAGCGCGCCACGTTCGTCATAGACAAGCGCGGGATCGTGAGGAGGGTGTTTGAGGACGTCGCGGTGGAGCGCCACGGGGAGGATCTGGCGTCCTTTCTGAGGGGCATGGGCTAGCCGGACTAGCCTTCCCGCGCCGGCGCCCGGCCCGCCCCGGGGATGCCGGGGAGACCCGGCGGCCGGGATCCCAGCCTCAAAAACATAAATAATCAGCCCGTCCCATCATGCTCGCATTGCTCGACTTGGTTGCAAAGAAGCTGTTCCTCACCAAGGGCCGGGGAGTCCACGAAGACCGGCTCACCAGCTTCGAGTACGCCCTCAGGGACGCGGGGATAGCCGGGACCAACATCGTCCTGATATCCAGCATCTTTCCGCCCAACGCCAAGCTCATCTCGAGGACCGAGGGGCTGAAGCAGATCAGGCCGGGCCAGATCCTCTTTACAATATATTCGAAGAACCAGACAAACGAGCCCTACCGGCTGTGCTCCGCGTCGGTCGGGATCGCGAGGCCGAAAAACCCGGACCGCTACGGGTACCTGTCCGAGTACGAGTCGTACGGGAAGAACGAGAGGCAGTCCGGCGACTATGCCGAGGACATCGCGGCCCAGATGCTGGCCTCCTCCCTCGGGATCCAGTTCGACGCCGACAAGAGCTGGGACGAAAAGCGCCAGCAATGGAACATCTCGGGGCAGCTGTACAAGACCCAGCACATAACCCAGTCCGCCAAGGGCGACAAGGACGGCAAGTGGACCACCGTCTTTGCGGCCGCCGTGCTACTGGTGTGACTGCCTCCTGTACCCCCTAAGGTAGAATGCCGCGGCCGCCGCCGCGACCACCGCTATTATCACCGCCACCACGGCCGACTCGTCGAGCGCCGGCGGCTCCCCGGCCGCCTGCCCCGGCACCCCCAGCGAAAACGCCAGGCTGCCAGCGTCCACCGACGCCTCCTTGCCGAAGATCCACTTGGCCTGGATCTTCTCCCCCTCCCGCGGGTCAAAGACCCACCCTGCCACCGTCACGTCCGTGGGCAGCATCTCGCCCCCCACGGCGGCCGTTTCTAGTATGCCGCCCCTGACGTCAGACGCCCTGGCCGGCTCCGGGGACAGCACCACCACCTGCAGGATCGAGTTCAGGGGGTAAAAGCCGGAGGAAAAATACCCGGATCTCTCAAGCTCCCCGGCACGGAGGTATTCCAGCGGGCTTACGTCGGTGATCCCGGCCGCGGTGCCGGCGTAGCCGACCGAAGCCTTCAACTGCAGCAGCGAGTTGTTCTCGAGCGGGATCAGCGAGAACGTCATCTTGGCGTTGTCCTGGAGCGAGAGGTTCCTTGCGGCATCGTAGAACCCGCCAGCCTCCCTGATCGCCCTCGGGACCAGGATCGAGGAAACCTTCTCGTACATCGAGCCCGTCGACTCCATCGGCATGGTGTACACGGCGGAGACCGTGCCGCCGCCTGACACCACCCCGGAAGTGCCCAGGATCTCGCTCGTCCTGTCGCCGCTGTGCACAAACACCGAGTGGAATTCCGCGTCCGTGTCGAACGCCCCGTTTATCGCGTCGATGTACGCCGCCGACGCCTCCCTGGCGGCGTCCTGGATCTCGGGGAAACTCGTGTCCGCCGGATCCCTCTTCATGTTGATCATGATGCACGACTCGCCGGCGACCCCAAGCACGCACCGCTCCTCGTTCGTGAGAACGACCGCGCTGATCCTTCCGTCCTCCCTTATCCTCTGCTCTAGCGCGGCGGGAACCTGCAGCTCCTGCACGCTGGTGCTCTGCAGGGTGATCGACGCCGTGACGCTGTTGGAGATGGTCTTGTCTATGATGACCTGGGCGGTCTCCTGGTACGTGGCAAGGCCGATCTCCTGGGAGCGCGCCTCGTGGGCTCCCATAAACGCCAGCCCCGCCACGATGGTAAGGAGTAAGATCCGCCGCAATGGTTGCTCCACTTGCGACCGAACTATTAAATTTTCTATGGGCTTTCGCGCGGCGCCGGCCCCCGGCCCCCGGCGCGGCGTGCCCCCGCGGTCCTCCGGGGGCCGGCCCGCCGCGAATCCGGGTTGGCGGCGGATCGCGGTTTCAAACGTTTAAATCAGGCGCTCCCGTACGCCTAATGACATCGAATTCAAACCGTTCGGGGAACAAGCTGGCAGTCCGTGCGTTGGGCTGCCAGCCTCCTATTCATTCCAGCCTTGAGAGATCCCTTACCTGTTGACCCACGTAGTCGAACCCGTCCTGCCAGAACCCCGGCGACCTGATGTCAAAGCCGTGCTCTTCCAGGAGGTCCTCGGGCTTTTTGGATCCGCCGGCCGCGAGGATGCCCATGTACGAGGGGACAAAGTCCTTGCCCTCCCTCTTGTACCGCCGGAACAGCGACAGCGCGAGCAGGTTGCCAAAGGAATACGCATAGCAGTAAAACGGCGTGTGGTAAAAATGCGGGATGCAGCTCCACTCCACCGCAAAGTCCTCGGAGACGTCGACTGACCTCCCGAACTGCTCCTCCAGGTTTTTCATGTAGGTGCCGGAAATCTCGTCGACCGTGGCCCCGCCCGCGATCTGCTCGTGGGCGGCCACCTCGAACACCGTGAAGAACGACTGCCGCAGGATCGTCGCGTACAGGTCGTCGATCTTCTCGGCCAGCATGATCCTCTTCTCGCCGTCGGATATTGTGCCCGAGATGCTGTCGTACAACAGCAGCTCGGAAAACGTCGACGCGGTCTCCGCCAGCGGCAGCGACGCCTCCTGGACCAGGATTGACCTGCCGCCGGCCGCCTGGCTGTGGACCGCGTGGCCCAGCTCGTGCGCCAGCGTGAAGACGTCCCTTGCCCTTCCAGTGAAATTCACCAGGACGTACGGCGTGATCTCAGGCCCCAGGGTGCTGCAGAACGCCCCGTCCCTCTTCCCCTTCCTGACCTCCGAATCCACGTGGTTCTCGGAGAACACCCTCCTCGCAAAGCCCTCGAGCTCGGGGCTGAACCTGCCGAGGGACTCCAGGACCATCCTCACGGCCCTGCCGTAGGGGTATCTCTTCTGCCTGGCACCGGCCGAGGCGGGCGCGTAGAGGTCGTACCTCCGCAGCCGTTCCATCCCGAGCATCCCAGCCTTCCGGATGAAGAACCTCTGGAAGACCCGCGAGTTCTTCCTGCACACCGCCAGCAGCGATTCCACGGTCCCGTCGTCCACGTCGTTCCCCGTGTTTCTCATGGATATCGGCGAGCCGTACCCCCTGATGTCGATCCCCTCGTCCCTCCAGTTCAGCACGATGTTCTGGTAGATCTCCCCGACCACCCCAGAGTTTTCGGCGTACTTTGAGAGGAGCGTCCTGTACGCGCCCTCCCTGATCCCGGGGCTCGCGCTGCGGACGTGGTTTGCCAGCTCCTCCCGCGTGAGGGTCCTGGCCCTGCCCCCGGCCCTCATCCTGTACTCGAACGCGTTCGTGATCTTGTCGTAGATCTTCACGAGCGCGGCGGCCCCGGTCACCTCCAGCGTGTTGATTATCCTCTCCTCGGGCTCGGACAGGGAGTGCCTTGCAAGGAGCCTCTTGTGGGCCAGGTATCCCTCCAGCTCCCCTGCCCCCCTTAGCAGGCGCGCCGCGGTATTCCCGTCCGCCCCGTTCTTCCACCACAGGTCGAAAAACAGGATCCTGTTCGACACCTCCGAGCCCAGCCTGGACATCCTCGTGAACAGCGCCGTCGCCTCGTCAGACTGCGTGTCCGCCGCGTACGACAGCGACGCGTAGCCCCCCACGATGCTCATCCTCTCGTGGATCGCCTCCAGGTCGGACAGGATCCCCCGAAACCGCTCCGCCGTGATGCCGGGATCCAGCGCGGCCTTGGCCTCCTCGAACCTGCCCGTCATGTCCCTCAGGGCCCTCACCTGCCCCTCCAGGGATCTCCTCCCGGCGCCTCCCACAAGCTCGCCCAGATCCCACGGCCCGGGCTCGTACTCCGCCATTCCACATTCGTGGTTCCCCGCCGTTAAAAAAATTAGCGCGGGGCCGCGCCCCCTCTCCCGGGGGCGTCCTAGTAAGCTTGATTAAGCCCGGGCCGCCCAAACCATCTGATGGCCAGCTACACGGATGAGGTAAACCGCATCCACGAGAGGTTCCAAAATGACGTGAAGGGCGCAAAGACCAAAAAGTCGCTGGACAAGGCGTACCGTGCCCACAAAAAAGACCACAAGCGCATCCTCAAGAGGCACCTCAAGGAAGAGCAAGCGGCGGTCGCCGAGGCCAAGTCCGCGCTCTGACCTTGTTTTTTAATAGTATTCCCTGTGGACGTAGCACCACCTCCAAGGGTTCTCTTGGACCGCCACCATCACCGGGTGCCCTGTCTCCTCGTAGTGCTTCGTGGCGTGCGCGCCGACCGACGAGTCGCAGCACCCCACGTGCCCGCACGTGAGGCACATCCGCAGGGCCACGAAAGGCAGGTGCTCCCTCTCGCACTCCTCGCACCCGGGGGTCCTCGGCAGGATCCCGCGTCTCTCGGATGAAAAGTGCTCGCATTTTTCCGCCACCGCGCCTGGGTATGGCCGGCGGCCCTTTAGTACCTTTTGCCGGGGCTAGTTTGCTGCGTGGCTCGGCACGGTTCGCGGGCAGTGGCCCGGATGTACCTACGCCCACGCCGCCTTCGCCAGCCGGTTGTACTGGGCCACCGGGCGCGGGCCGTGGCTCCTGAACCCGGGCCTGCAGCAAAAGCGGCGCGTCAGGACTGGTTCCAGCCGGCAATCACGTTGACCAGGTCAGTTGAGGTGACTATCCCGACGACCTCGTCCCCGTCGACCACCGCGATCTTTCGGATCTTCTTAGTGGACATCACGGACGCCGCGTCGGCGATGGACATGTCCCGGTCTATCGTCTGCAGGGGGTACGACGCCACCCTGTCTGCCGGCGTGTCCGTCGGCAGGCTGTTCACCGCCACCTTGATTGCATAGTCGCGGTCGGTGACTATCCCCGTCGGCTTTGTGCCCTTCTTGATCAGGACCGCCCCAATCCCCTGCTCCATCATCTTCGCTATCTGGAAGATCGTCGTGGACGGGCTGGCCACTATGAGGTTTTTTGACATTATGTCGCTTACCCGGATGTCAGAAAACGGCCTGTCCGAACCCATGCCATTAGTGGCCCGTCTCTCTATTTAACTAATTGTGGCCCGCCCGCCCCTGGGGGCCTGAGGATCCCCGGCCGCCCGGCATCCCGCACGGTGGATGCGAGGGCGCCGGCGCACCGCTCCCGCATGGCGTCCGGTTCGGGGCACGCCCCCCGTATCCTGGAGAGCACCCACGCCGACGACGGTACGCGGCCCTGCGCATGGCGCACGGCGAGCGTCCCGGTGGCGCCAGACGCGCACGCGCGGTCCCTGCACATGGACACCAGAACGCGCACGAAGTCGGCCATGCCGTACACGGCGTTGTGCCGGCCCGAGAACCCGATGCCCGCCCTCCCCGGCAGCCCGGGCAACATTTTAAACGCCTTGCCGGCCACCCTGAGTCGGTGCCCCTGCGGTTCGTTTTGGTTGTACATGACGGATGACAGGGGCGCCTGATCCATTGGTTTTTCTGTCCAAAACGTTCCAGTGCCAGGTCAATACATGCTGGCCAACGCCCCACAGGGGTACATTTCGATCTACTGGGGCCGGGTCTCTCAAAACAATAACAGTGAAATACCGAACGCGCCAACGCCATGCATGGCCTCCGTCCTGGTGATCCCGATAGTCGTAGTCGTGATAGTGGGCCTGCTGGGGTACCTGATTTACAGGTTCATGGTATACGACATGCTGTGCAAGAGAAACGTCGGCCGGATCCTGAAAAAATACAACATCACAAAGTCCCCCTCCCAGATCATACGGGAATACCACGAGAGCAGGGGCGAGCACCCCTCCCACAAGGAGATCCAGTCCATGGAAAAAAACTACCGCCAGAACGAGCCGGACCAGTTCCTCGCAATGTACGACTCCATCCGGGACTATTCAAAGAACAAGGAAAAAGGCAGTGCCGCCTAGGCAACTGGAACGCGTGCAAGCCGGGGCCTGACTAGGGCGCCACTGGAATCTGGATGAACGGCGTTCCGCCATCGCCCACCACCAGCGGCAACTCGCCGTCCCACGCCTGCGTCTTCAGCCATTCCAGGTAGTTCGGGTTCTCGGCCAGCGCCTTGTTGATGATGGAGATCGCCTCGGCCTCTCCCTTGGCTTCGGCAATGTTTGCGTTTGCCACGCCTATGGCGTTGGCCTCCCTCTGCTTTGCCTCCACCTCTATCCTCCTCAGGTCGTTTTCAGCCTTGAGCGCCTTTTGTTCTGCCTCCACCTTGGCCTCGATTGCCTGCGCAAACAGCGGCGAAAACTCAAAATCTGTGATTGATATCACCTCGGTCACGACCTCGAACTGGTTCAGCCTCTCCCTGATCGACGACTCGATGTCCTGCTTGACCAGCGGCCTCTTGGTGATCAGCTCCTCCGCGTTGTAGTTTGCCGTCACCTGCTTCACGGTCTCCTCTATGGCGGGCTGGATCACCCTGTTCTCATAGTCCAGCCCCAGGTTCTTGTACAGCCTGTGGACGCTTTCCTTGTCAGGGTGGTAGTTGACCGTGACGGTGGTCTCCACCGTCTGGAGGTCCTTTGACGCGCTCCTGGTCTCCTTTTCATACTTGAGCGTACGCACCTCGATGTCCACCACCTCGTCCTGGAACGGGACCACGAAATGCAACCCCTCGTCAAGCGGCGGATTGCTGAGGTCAACCGCGTTCCAGTGCAGCAGGACTCCCCGGTGCCCGGAATCCACGATCTTGACTGACGCGAACACCACCACGCCTATGATTATCAGGACGATGATGCCTATGGCCACGCCTTTTGCTATCCCGCTGTTGACTTGGACTTTGGGGTTCTGGTACCTTGACAACTCACTGGCTTTTCCAGTTTCTCATTATTATACCATCCCAATTCCCCAGCTGAACGAAACGCGCCCATGATCCGGGCGCAACCCGGGGCTGGCGTCCGACTGCCAGCCTTATTATATATATAAATACATGTCAACCACTTACCAAGTGACTCATTTCATGTTATGTAGAAACAATGATCTCGGACACACTGCTGGCAAGGCGCATGCTCAGGTAGCCTTACCTGCGCCTTATCCGTGCATTTGCCCGCATGCCATGGGGGCGTACAAGCAATGCTGAAAGCCCCGCCGTGCGTTGTAATCGCCATAATGGTGGCCGCAGTCACCGCGTCGTCCGCGGTGCTGGTCGCGGCGGGAGCCGACGCCGCGTACGCCGACCACGCCGACCCCGTCTCGCTCTCGTCCACGGTGAAGATCGACGGAGTCGCCATCAGCGGGGGCGCCTTCAGCTCCGACAGCAGCTTTGGGGCCAACGTGGCGGGCATCGGCGACCTCGACGGCGACGGCACCGCCGACGTCGCGGTAGGCGCGCCGGGCGCCTCGTCCTGCAGGACGTGCACGGGCGAGGCGTACGTCCTGTTCATGAACCCGGATCTCACCGTAAGGGCAGCCGCCACCGTCAACGGCGATACCCCCAACGGCCCGTCCCTGTCCGCGGGCGACCGCTTCGGCTCGTCCGTGGCGGGCATCGGCGACCTCGACGGCGACGGCACGGCCGACATCGCCGTCGGCGCGGCGGGCCACGTGAGCGGCGGCGCCGGCGCGGGCGACCTGCACATACTGTTCATGAATTCGGACGGCACGGTAAAGCGCACCGCCGAGATAGGCTCCCAGACCCCCAACGGCCCCGCGCTGGCCGCCGACGACAAGTTCGGCGAGTCCGTCACGAGCCTCGGCGACCTGGACGGCGACGGCGTCACCGACATAGCCGCCGGAGCGCCGGGCCACTACCAGGACGACGTCGGCGCCGGCAGCGTGTACGTAATGTTCCTCAGGCCCGACGGGACGGTGAAGCGCACGGCGGAGATCGGCAACGGGACCCCCAACGTCCCCGCGCTCCCGGCAAGCGGCAACTTCGGCGAGGCCGCGGCGGCCCTGGGCGACCTGGACGGCGACGGCTCCCTGGAAGTGGCGGTGGGGGCCCCCGGGGACGCCGCCGGCGCCGCCGACACGGGCGGCGTGTACCTCGTGTCCGTCAACCCCGACGGCACCGTGAAGCGCGCGGCCGCCGTCGGCGGCGGCGCGCCAAACGCCCCCGCGCTGGCGGGAGGCGCCCACTTCGGCGCGTCCGTGGCCGGCCTCGGCGACCTCGACGGCGACGGCACCGCCGACGTCGCCGTCGGCGCGCCGGGCGTGTTCCTCAGGTCCGCGTACCCGGGCCAGGTGCACGTCCTGTTCCTGAACCCCGACGGCACCGTGAAGCGCGCGGCCGCCGTCGGCGGCGACACCCCCAACGGCCCGTCCCTGGACGCGGGCGACCACTTTGGGTGGTCCGTGGCGAGCCTGGGGGACCTGGACTCCGACGGCTACGTGGAACTGGCGGCCGGGACGTACGGCGACGACACCATCCACGTGATGTCCGTGGGCGGGGATGCCGGGAGCCCGGTAAAGCGCACGGGCGAGATCCAGGGGAGGGACGTCGTTCCCCCGCTGGTGGAAAACGATTACTTTGGGTGGTCGGTGGACGGCATCGGCGACCTGGACTCAGACGGGGTCCCCGACGTCGCAGTCGGCGCTCCCGGGCGCAACGTCGGGGGGTCGGACACGGGCGAGGCGTACGTCCTGTTCATGAACCCCGACGGGACGGTCAGGGACCAGGCGAGGATCGACGGCGGCACGCCAAACGGCCCGTCCCTGGCCGCGGGCGACCGCTTCGGCTCGTCCGTGGCGGGCATCGGCGACCTCGACGGCGACGGCACGGCCGACATGGCCGCGGGATCCCCGGGGCACGTCCTGGGGGGCTCCGGCACGGGCTACCTTTCAGTCATGTTCCTGAACCCCGACGGCACCGTGAGGGACACGGCCAGGATCGACGGCGGCACGCCCAACGCCCCGTCCCTGGCCGCGGACGCCCGCTTCGGCGAGTCCGCGTCGGGGATCGGCGACCTCGACGGCGACGGGGTCCCCGACGTCGCAGTCGGCGCGCCGGGGCACGCCACCCGCGGCTCCGGCACGGGCGACGTGCACGTGCTGTTCATGAACCCGGACGGCACCGTGAAGCGCGCCGCGACGGTCAACGCCGGCTCCCAGAACGGCCCCGCGCTGGAGCCCGGCGCCCGCTTTGGGTGGTCGGTCGCGGGGATCGGCGACCTGGACTCCGACGGGGTCCCCGACGTCGCAGTCGGCGCGCCGGGGCACGCCACCCGCGGCACCGGCACGGGCGGCGTGCACGTGCTGTTCATGAACCCGGACGGCACCGTGAAGCGCGCCGCCCAGGTCGACGGGACGGCCCCCAACGGCCCGTCCCTGGCCGCGGGCGACCGCTTCGGCGCCGCCGTCAGCGGCATAGGCGACCTGGACTCCGACGGCGTCACCGACGTCGCCGTCGGCGCGCCGGGCCCCGTCATAGGGCAGCCCGGCAGGGAATCCCTGTTCGTGCTGCTCATGAACCCCGACGGGACGGTAAAGCGCACGTCCGAGATGGGCTCCGGGACGCCAAACGGCCCGTCCCTGACGGCGGGCGACCGCTTCGGCGCCGCCGTCAGCGGCATAGGCGACCTCGACGGCGACGGCAACGTGGAGGTCGCGGTGGCGGCGCCGGCATCGGCATCCGTGTACGTCGCGTACACGTCCGCGGCACACGCCTACGGCCACCCGGTATCCCTCCTGTCCACGGTAGAGATCGACGGCGTGGCCATCAGTGGCAGCGTCCTCAGCGCGGACCTTTCCTTTGGATCCTCGGTAGCCGGAGTAGGCGACCTCGACGGCGACGGCGTGGCGGACATCGCCGTCGGCGCGTCAGGCGTCACTGGCTGCACCTGCACGGGCGAGATATACGTGCTATTCATGAACGCCGACGGCACGGTAAAGCGCACCGCCGAGATCGACTCCGGGACGCCCAACGTCCCCGCGCTGATCCCCGGTGACCGCTTCGGCATTTCAGTGGCAAGCCTCGGCGACCTCGACTCCGACGGCGTCACCGACATCGCGGTAGGCGCCTCGGGGCACGCCCTTGGCGGCGTCACCACGGGAGACCTGTACGTACTGTTCCTCAATTCCGACGGAACCGTAAAGCGCGCCGCCGAGGTAAACGGGACGGTTCCCAACGGCCCCGCGCTGGCCGCCAATGACAAGTTTGCCGAGTCGGTGGCAAGCCTCGGCGACCTCGACGGCGACGGCGTGGTGGACATCGCGGCGGGCGCGCCGGGCCACACGCTTGGCGGCGCCGATGCGGGAGACCTGTACGTCATGTTCATGAATTCAGACGGCACCGTGAAACGCACCGTCGAGATCAACGGCCAGACGCCCAACGGCCCGGCAGTCTCGGAAGGCGACCGCTTCGGCCAGTCCGTGGCAAACATCGGCGACCTCGACGGCGACGGCACCGCCGACATCGCCGTCGGCGCGACAGGGCCGCCCGACAGCGCTGCCACCGGCGGCCTGTTCGTCATGCTCATGAACGCCGACGGCACCGTGAAACGCACCGCCGAGATCAACGGCCAGACGCCCAACGGCCCGGCAGTCTCGGAAGGCGACCGCTTCGGCCAGTCCGTGGCAAACATCGGCGACCTCGACGGCGACGGCACCGCCGACATCGCCGTCGGCGCGACAGGGCCGCCCGACAGCGCTGCCACCGGCGGCCTGTTCGTCATGCTCATGAACGCCGACGGCACGGTAAAGGACACCACCAGGATCGACGGCGACGCCCCAAACGGCCCCTCGTTGAGTCCGGGCGACCGCTTTGGCTGGTCCGTTGGAAGCATAGGCGACCTCGACGGGGACGGGATGGGCGACATGGCAGTCGGCACGTCCGGCAATGACACGTTGCACATATTATTCGCGGGCAGTTCGGGAGCCCTGAATGCCACGGCCGAGATCCAGGGCAGGGACGCCGTGTCCCTCCTGACAAAAGGCACCTACTTTGGGTGGTCTGCCGAGAACATCGGCGACCTCGACGGCGACGGCACCGCCGACGTCGCCGTGGGCGCGCCGGGACACATCCGGGACGACGCGGCCACCGGGGAACTGTACGTCATGTTCATGAATTCAGACGGCACGGCCAGGAGCACGGCGGTGATCAACGGCCAGACGCCCAACGGCCCGGCGCTGGCAGGGGGAGACCGCTTCGGCTCCTCCGTGGCGGGCATCGGCGACCTCGACGGCGACGGCGTCACCGACATCGCGGTAGGCGCCACGGGACACGCCCTTGCCGGCGTCACCACCGGGGACCTGTACGTCATGTTCATGAATTCCGACGGCACGGTCAAGCGCACGACCGAGGTCAACGGGACGGTTCCCAACGGGCCGTCCCTCTCCCAAGCCGACAGGTTCGGAGACTCCGTGGCGAACCTCGGCGACCTCGACGGCGACGGCGTGGCGGACATCGCGGCGGGCGCGCCGGGCCGCTTCCTTGGCGGTGCGGCCACGGGCGACCTCCACGTCCTGTTCATGAACCAGGACGGCACCGTAAAGCGCGCCGTCGAGATCAACGATGAGAAGCCCAACGTCCTTGCCATGGCCGAGGGCGGCCGCTTCGGCTCCTCCGTGGCGAACCTCGGCGACCTCGACGGCGACGGCACCGCGGACGTCGCCGTCGGCGCGCCGGGACGCGTCTTCGACAGGTCCAACACGGGCAGCCTCTACGTCATCTTCCTCAACCCCGACGGCACCGCAAAGCGCACCGTCGAGATCGACTCCGACATGCCCAACGTGCCAGCACTGGCACCAAGCGACCATTTCGGAACCTCCGTGACGGGCCTCGGGGACGTCGACGGCAACGGCACGGTAGACATCGCGGTATCCGCCCCGTCCGGCCGCGTTGCAGGCACCGACGTGGGCAACATCTACGTCATGTTCCTCGCCCCGGACGGCACGGTAAACCGTACCGCGGAGATCAACGCCACGACCCCCAACGGCCCGGCACTGGCCGGGGGAGAGCGCTTCGGCACGTCGGTGGCCAGCCTCGGCGACCTCGACGGCGACGGCGGCGTGGACCTGGTGGCCGGTGCCCCGCTCTCGTCCTCGGCATACGTGATGTACTCCACCACCACCCAGGCCGACTTCGTCACCACCTGGGAGACGAAGCGCCCCGGCGAGTCCGTCAGGATCCCCGTCGGCGGCGCCACGGGCACCTACACGGTCGACTGGGGCGACGGCGCCTCCACCATGGAGACGGGCGACGCCGCGCACGCGTACGACGCCCCCGGCACGTACCAGGTCAGGATATCTGGCGACTTTACCAGGATCTACCTGGGAGGCGACCCTGGCAATGCGGCCAAACTGAGCTCCATCGACCAGTGGGGCGCCATCCAATGGGACACGATGGAGTCGGCGTTCACGAAAGCATCCAACATGGTGTACAACGCAATGGACGCTCCCGACCTCTCGATGGTCACCGACACGTCAAGCATGTTCGCGTTTGCATCCTCCTTCAACCAGTCCCTCAACTCCTGGGACGTCTCAAGCGTCACCGACATGTCAAACATGTTCGAAAGCGCCTCGACCTTCAACGGGGACATTTCCTCCTGGGACGTCTCGTCCGTCACCGACATGTCGGGCATGTTCGTCCAGACCCCGTTCAACCAGCCCATCGGCTCCTGGGACACGTCCAGCGCCACCGACATGTCATACATGTTCACCGTCGCCCGGTCCTTCAACCAGCCCATCGGCTCCTGGGACGTCTCGAGCGTCACCAACATGAGGGGCATATTCACCCATTCGGCCTCGTTCAACCAGCCCATCGGCTCCTGGGACACGTCCAGCGTCACCGACATGTCCTTCATGTTCACCGTCGCCCGGTCCTTCAACCAGCCCATCGGCTCCTGGGACACGTCCAGCGTCACCGACATGTTCCACACGTTCAACGCGGCATCCTCCTTCAACCAGCCCATCGGCTCCTGGGACGTCTCGTCCGTGACCGACACGTCATCCATGTTCGCGTTTGCATCCTCCTTCAACCAGCCCATCGGCTCCTGGGACGTCTCGTCCGTAGTCAACGCGTCGGACATGTTCGAGGGCGCCTCCTCCTTCAACCAGCCCATCGGCTCCTGGGACACGTCCAGCGTCACCGACATGTCAGAGATGTTCGAGGGCGCCTCCTCCTTCAACCAGCCCATCGGCTCCTGGGACGTCTCGAGCGTCACCGACATGGTCCGCATGTTCCACTTTGCCTCCTCCTTCGACCAGAACCTCGGCGACTGGTACGTCGTGCCTGCCGACGCCCGGGTGAACAGCGGCAGCACCATGGTCACCACCATCGCTACGCAGAACCCCTACCTTGACGGGCAGAACCCCGCATACAGGGTCGCGGCGGGAGGCGACGGGGACATGTTCGAAGTGTGCGGCAACATCCTCAAATCCACGTCCCCCGCGTACTCCAAGCCCTCGTACGACATCACCATCGTGTCCACCGGCGGCTTCTCCCCGCCCAACTCAAGCGACATGACGGTCACCGTGGGCGGCGACACCGGCAGCGACACAGCCATGATCCGGGGAACCGTCTTTACCGACTCCAACGGCAACGGGATCCGGGATCCCGGCGAGTTCGGGATCCCAGGATACACGATGTACGCCATAGGCCTTACAAACCCGCAGGTCGTCCTCGAGGCGGTCACGTGTTCCGACGGCACGTACGCGTTCGAGGGCCTCGCCCCGTCCGAGACGGCGCTGGTACAGACCACGTACTTCCCGTTTGACCACACCATCACCACCGGCCCGTTCTACGCTTACGTGGAGCCTGCCATGGGCACGCCCGCCACGTTTGACGTGGGATTCCGCCCCGTGGCGCCGTCGGAGACCGTGACGCTTGACGTCGTCGCGTACCAGGATAACAACGCAAACGGCACGCTTGACCAGGGCGAGGCGGCAATACCGGGCGTCACGGTGACCGTCTACACGTACACCACGAACGAGCTGGACGCGGTGACCACTGGCACGGGCGGCACCGCAAGCAAGGCCGGCATCGCCCCGGCGGACTTTCTGGCGCAGGTCGTCCTCCCGCAGGGATACGCCCGGGCGACGTCGCCCGTGGAACCGGCGTCCGGCACCCCCGGCGCGCTCGTCGTGGCCAACCCAGAACCTGGATCCACCGTCCAGATGCTGATCGGCCTGGTCCCCGGCCAGTAAGCCCGGTGCCTGCGTTTCGCGCGACCCGCTCCCGGGACGGCGCGATTCCAACCCGGAACAGCCCGCAAGGGCGCCCGGGATCGAGCCAGACCGTCCTTGATATGTTTATTTGTGGGTGCTTCCGACGTATCCCATGCACGATGATGAGCCTGACACGTTCGTCCTGCAGTCGTGGCCTGAAAAATTCAGCGGCATGCTGAAGGGGATCGGAGTAGACTCCAAGCCGAAGCAGAGGGGATCGGACGAGGCAGAGAAGGGCGACTATTACAGCCGGTACTTCGCCCACACGGCAAGGATGATCACCAACCACGGCTGCCTCGACGTAGAGAATTCTAACATCGATGTCATACAAATAATCCAGAAGGGATAGCAGATGCAGGATCCGAACCCGATGCCATGGGGCGCGCTAGACAGGTACCAGGCCCATTTCATAGTCAGGCGCGACGCGGGAGCCGCGGTCGGCGACTACCTCGCAAAGACGAGGCTTTCCACGCGGGGGCATTTCGCAGCAAAGACGGTCGTCAAGGTGGAATGGGATGGCCCGGGCCGCCTGGCGGCCAGGCTGAACGGGGACGACGAGCTCAACTCAATGATCGCGCGGCAGCCCTACCGTGACGCGACGATCTACGTGGAGCCGACCGACGGCGCGGTGAGGATCCGCAACAAGTGGAAGAACCACCTGGACTTCGGGATCACGAGGGATCTCTTTGACATTTACGACCGGATCGCGGGCCACGTAAGGCAGGTCTAGGCCTTCCACCAGTCCAGCGCCAAAAAGTCCACCCTTCCACGCCCCCTGACCACGGCCAGTATGAACTGCTTCCGGACGGTGGTGGCAAGCCTTCCAGCGAGGACTATCCCAGTGGCGGTGATCGGCTCTCCCCTGCCGTACACCTGGACCAGGTACGGGGCGTGGTCGATCCCCGGGCCCCTCTCGTACACCGCAAAGTCGCACCCGAACTTTATGCCCGGGGTCACGACGTACCCCTTGGACCTGAAGCTCTTGTAGACCGGGTATTTCTTGTCAAAGCCGTGGTATTCCCTCTCGCATATGCCCGTCATCTCGTCCACGGACACCCTGCTCCTCGCCCTGGAGACCGAGATCTCCCCGTTCTCCAGCAGGTACAGCCCCTCCATGAGATCCAGCACCAGCGGCGCGTCTATCTCCTCTGGCTTTGGCTTTGGGATGCCTATGGGCTTCCCGTAGTAGCCCCTGCCGAAGAGCTTCCTCGCGTCGCCTATGTCCCACATTATTATCCTGTCCTCGATCAGCTCTCCCTTCATGCCCACGTGAAGGCCGCCCGGACATATGAATTATGGAGGGCCGCCGCCGGCTACAGGCTCAGCGCCAGCAGTATGAAAGAGTCCGACACCCTCTGGCACTTGTCTGCCATCTCCTCGATCCCCTCTATCACGTCCTTCATCAGCATCAGCTCCTTCGTGTTGCTGACCTCGCTGAGAAGCTTGAGCGTCGCCTGCCTGTACTTTATGTCGATCTCCCTCTCTATCTTCTGCGTCTCCTGCGCAAGCTCGATCGCGTTTGCCGTGTTCGTGTTCAGGCTCCTGATTATCTCGTTCAGCTTGTAGACCTCGTCGACGACCAGCTCGATCAGCTTCGTAAAGTCCTTGTCCAGCTTCGCGTTCTTCAGGGTGGTGGGCTTGACGTTGGAGAGCTTGAACGATATCCCGGTTATGTAGCCCGCTATCTCGTCCATCGTGTACGCGGTGTTCAGCAGGTTCTCCCTGTTCATGATGAGGCCCCCGACGTCTGCCACCTCCCTGGTGATCTTCCGCCTGAGGTTCTCCACCTCCTCCTCGATCGACGAGATCTGCTCCAGCGCGTTCTTGACGCCAGCCTTGTCCCTCCTCATCATGAGGTCGGGCAGCGTAGCCAGCTCCCGTGACGCGTTGAGGATCCTGTTTATCTCGTCCTGCAGTACGGCTATGGCCTTTCGCTTCGCCTGGACCTCTAGCTCGCCGCTATACATAACAGGATCCTAGAAATTCCGGGGCAATTTAAATCCTAAACGTTTTGCGCCCCGGGCTAGGCATTCCCGTACGCCACCTTCTTCTGGCCCCGGTAGAGGGCGATCACCTCCTCGCTGGTAGACGCGTCCTCGGCAGCCTTCTCGTCCCTGACCCTCCCTGTGAACTTTGGAAACCTCAGCGCCAGCCCGGCCCCCTCCCTGATCGAGCCCCACGCGGCCCTGTGGACCGGGCTCAGCGTGATCTCCGAGGCGATCACCTCTATGACCAGCTCCGGGTCGAACCAGACGTCTGCCTCCATCCCGCTGTCTATCCTGGGGTTCCTCTTTATGGTCACCCTGCCAGAGAGCATCTGGTACAGCCTGTCCAGGTCCTCGTCGGTAAAGCCGGTCCCAACCTTGCATATGCTGGTAAACGCGTCCGACTCGTCGTACGTGGCAAGGAGCAGCGTCCCGTACCTTCCAGTCCTCCGCCCCCTCCCGAAGAACGCCCCGATCACGACCAGGTCCAGGCTGTCTCCCAGCTCGTTCCTGTACTCGCGTTTCAGCTTGAGCCAGTGGCTCCCCCTCGACCCGGCCTGGTACGGCTTGTCGAGCATCTTCAGCATGAGCCCCTCGCACCCGGAGTTGATGCTGTTCTCCAGGGCCTCCTCGACGCCGCTGCCGTCCGAGACGAGGGACATGGGGACGCACCTCACGAACTCGTCCTCCGCCACCACCGTTTCGAGCACCTTCCTCCTCTCAAGGTACCCCATGTCCAGGCAGCTCCTGCCGTCGCAGAACAGCACGTCGAAGCAGTTCACCGTGATCGGGTACTGCCTCACGGCGTCTTCGATCTTGTACTTCCTCCTCCTGTGCATCAGTTCCTGGAAGGGGAGGAAATCACCCGTGTCCTCGTTGACCGCCACCGCCTCCGCCTCCAGGATCGCCCCGCCGGCCTTGATCGCCCTTGGCGCCCTCTCGACTATGTCCGGGTAGTACCCGGTGATGTCCTCCAGGCTCCTCGAGAACAGCACGACCCTGCCGCCGTCAACGTGCACCTGGACCCTCTCCCCGTCAAGCTTGTACTCGGCCGCAAACTCCTCCCCCATCTTTGCGACCGCCTCCTCCTCGCTCCTCGTCCTCTCCGCCAGCATCGGCCTCACCGGGCTGAACAGGCTGATCTGGAACCGCGCGACCCCGTCAAGCCCGTCGGAGGCGACGGTCTCGGCAACCCTTCCCAGGTCGCTTGAGACGTTGTACGCGTGCTCCAGGACGTTCCTGTTCCCCTTGTCCCCCGAAAACGCTATGGCCAGCGCGTCCATCACGGTGTTCTCCGCGATCCCGAGGCGCAGCGTCCCGAGCAGGATCTTCAGGATGAACCTGGCCTCCAGCGGCGTGGCGTCGTTCAGGAGGCTCGAGATGTACTTCACCTTCATGTCCTGCGAGCGTGAGCCTTCCAGGCTTGCTATCTTGAACAGCGTCTCGTAGACGCGTTCCACCGTGATGTCTTCGGCCACGAACGTGGTCTGCGTCTTCTGCTCCAGCATGACAGACGCCGCGCGCCCCAGGTCTCCCAGCTTCCTGTACTCGTCCTCCACCTTCTTGGACGGGATGCCCGACGACTTTGAGATCGCCCTGATGGCGAGCTTTTCTGCCACCCCCAACTCCACCCCCTCGAAGTCGGGCCTCAGCTTCCCCTGCAGGAGGTACACGATCTTGGCTATGGCGCCGCGCGTCGTGTTTTCAAACAGCTCCACCAGGTGTTGGGTGAGCTCGAGCCTCTTCCTCGTGGACTCCATCTTGTTGAATGCGTCCGCTAGTATGGAAAACTCCACTTTAATACCGGCGCGCCTCTCGCATAAAAGTTTGAGTCATATGTACCTGAAGATGGTCGGCCTGTCCGACTCCGGCATGTCGGACACCAGCGCGAAGTTGTACAGCGGGTACGCCTTCTTGTACTGCTTCATAAAGCTCCATGCCACGTCGTGCGTCTTGAACTCCGTCCTGATCCCGTCGATCGTGCCCCGCTTCCCAAAGACGTCAAACACGACCACGCTGTACTTCTTCGGGCGGTTGTGCGGCTTTGCCTTCAGCAGCCACGCGAGCGCGAACACGAACACCGCCCCCAGGATCACCGACTCCCCGGCCACCTTGAAGAACGCCATGAACACGCCGGGTATGGTCTGGCCAAACAGCACGGCCACGAAGTTGGAGAACGAGATCACCGCAAGCGCCGTGAAGATGTACGTCTTCCAGTCGAACACCTTGCGGAAAGCCATCTGTCTATTGGTGGTTGTTTTTTCATTTAACTATTTCCACTGGGGCCCGGGGGCCGAATATCGGCCCGATCGTGGCGAAACGGGGCCTAGTCGGGATCCTCGTACCCTTCCTTCCGCCGGCCGCCGGCCGTGGCCCCATCCATCTTCTTCATCTTGCCCTCCAGGATCTCCATCCTGGCCCTGTAACCCTCGGCGTACTCCAGCTCCGACGGCACCAGCGTTGCCGGGTGGACGAACCCCTGGCTCCTCATCGCGAGCGCCCTCTCGGTGGCCACCCCCCTGACATGGTCCCAGTCGGGAGTCGAGAACCCGTCGTACGGGCCAGTGAGCTTCCCCCCGTGCATGCTGAACACGAGCGCCTCGACTATCGGTATGCAGAAGTTGATGGTGGCCGCCGAGTTCAGCCTCACCGGCATCAGCGGCATGTTGTGGCTGCCCCTGGTGTTCCCCGCCACGTAGTGCGGGTTGTTGAACACGCTCCCGACCTCCTCGGTCGCCGGGAATTGCTTCTGCGTCCTCACCACGCAGATCGGGTCGTCCTTTCCCACGTACGTCCCAGCTATGTTGTGGAGCCTGTCGGTGGACGCCGCGAGGATGGGCTCGCCGTCCTTCGTGGTAACCGTGTCCACCACGTACCTTCCGGGGTACATCAGCGCCGCCTCGATGGTCGGCTTGTCCTCCCACAGCTCAAGCTCGGCGATCCTGCCTTCCTCCACGTCCATGACGTTGATCCTGACGCCGCCGGCGAGCGACTTGTTGACGATCAGCCCCGTGTTGCTCAGCGCGTCTACGAACATCCTGTATATGGGGTAGTTGAACGCCCCGGGCTCCGTCTTGTCCGCCGCGAACACGGTGAACGCCTCGTTTGGCCTCTCATCGAACTCCATCTCGGCGACTCCCGGGCCCATCCCCTTTACGTTCCCGGAGAATGAGTCCTTCAGCAGGTCCTGCCCGGCGCCGTACAGGCCCTCGTTCTTCGCCACCCGGGTCCCGGCCATGAACGCGTCCCACGCTAGCTTGTGGACGTCGCCGTCGTCCGTGCCGCGCGTGTGGGTCATGATTATGTGGACGTCGTCGCCGCAATAGCCGATGTAGTGGTCCAGCAGCAGGCCGCCGGCCCCGCCGACCGTGTCGGACACGGCGGCAAGCAGCGCGTCGCTCGGCCTGGTGTGCCCGCCCACGCCGCCCACGTCCGCCTTGATCACCGAGACAGTCACCTTCATGGTTCTACTGTTGTTCCACTTTGATTTATGTGTAATTTCCCCGGCCCGCCGGTACCGGGATCCGGGCCGGCGCCGCGGCGCCTGCCGCGCCGTTCCGGCGCGCTGCCGCCGGGCGCCCGGCCCGGGACGCCGCGGGACGCGCCGCGGTGCCGGCCACCCGCGTCCGGGTGGGGGGCCGCAACCTGCCGCCGACATTCATAACAGTAATAAATCCCCTCAGATACGCATCTGATATGGCAGACAAACCCCACCTGAACCTGATCATCACGGGTCACATCGATAATGGAAAGTCGACGACGATGGGCCATTTCCTGATGGATCTTGGCGTCGTGGACGAGAGGACGATCGCGGCGCACGCGGCCGAGTCCGAGAAGACCGGAAAGGGAGACACCTTCAAGTACGCGTGGGTGATGGACAACATCAAGGACGAGAGGGAGAGGGGGATCACCATCGACTTGGCGTTCCAAAAGTTCGAGACGTCAAAGTACTTCTTTACACTGATCGACGCCCCGGGCCACAGGGACTTTATCAAGAACATGATCACCGGCGCGTCCGAGGCAGACGCCGCAGTGCTCGTGCTGTCTGCCAAGGAGGGCGAGACCGACACGGCGGTGGCGGCGGGCGGCCAGGCAAGGGAGCACGCGTTCCTGCTGAAGACCCTGGGCGTGAACCAGATCATCGTCGCCATAAACAAGATGGACGACAGCAACTACTCCGAGGACGCGTTCAAGGCGGCCAAGGAGAAGGGCGAGAAACTGGTCCAGTCGGTAGGCTACAAGTTGGACGCCGTCCCGTTCATCCCGGTATCGGGGTGGAAGGGCGACAATTTGGTTAAGAAATCTGAGAACATGCCGTGGTACGCAGGCAAGACGCTGCTGGAGGCGTTTGACGACTTTACTGTGGCAGAAAAGCCGGTAGGAAAGCCGTTGCGCGTCCCGATCCAGGACGTCTACACGATTACGGGCGTGGGAACCGTCCCGGTGGGCAGGGTCGAGACGGGCACGATGAAGGCCGGCGACAAGATAATAGTCATGCCGTCGGGCAGCACCGGCGAGATAAAGTCCATCGAGACGCACCACCAGGAGATGCCGTCGGCCGAGGCCGGCGACAACATCGGCTTCAACCTGAGGGGCATCGAAAAGAAGGACATCAAGAGGGGCGACGTGCTGGGCACGCCGGACGCCCCGCCAAAGGTGGCAAGGGAGTTCAAGGCGCAGATAATCGTGATACACCACCCGACCGCGATCGCTCCCGGGTACACCCCGGTGATGCACTCGCACACGGCGCAGGTCGCCGCGACCATAACGGAGTTCCTCCAGAAGATCAACCCCGCCTCGGGGGCGGTCGAGGAGGAGAACCCCAAGTTCCTGAAGGTCGGCGACTCTGCAATAGTCAAGATCAGGCCGGTCAGGCCGACCCCGATCGAGACGTTCCAGGAGTTCCCGGAGATGGGCAGGTTCGCCCTCAGGGACATGGGGGCGACGATCGCCGCGGGAATCGTAAAGGAAGTCACCGACGAGTACAAGCCATAGGCGCAGGCTCATGACTCAAACCGCCCGCGTCAAACTCACCTCAACCAGCCTGCTGAAACTCGACGGGGTATGCGACGAGATAATGGGCATCGGCAAGAAGACGGGCGTCAGGGTGAAGGGGCCGACCCCCCTGCCGGTCAAGAAGCTGCACGTGGCGACCAGGAAGTCGCCGTGCGGGAGCGGCACCGAGACGTACGAGAAATGGGAGATGAAGATGCACCGGCGGATCATAAACATAAACGCAGACGACAAGGCGATCAGGCAGCTGATGAGGCTCAAGATCCCGGACGACGTCTACATCGAGCTGTCCCTGACCTAGCGGCGGCCGCGCGGATCCCGGCGATCGGGCCCCGGAGGGGGAGGCGGCGTGCCGGGGGAGTTGCCCGGCGGAAAGTGCAGGTGCCGCGCCGCCAGCCTTCCGCCATGCCGCCCCGGATCCTCCCGCCCGCAACCCCGGCCCGCGCCGGAGTCCGGATCGCCATGCCCGGCCGGGGCGCGTGCGCGGCTGCGCCCTGGCCGGCATAGCTTTTATTATGGAACGCCTGGTGGTGGTCATGGTAGACGAGGACTTTGTGGAAGGCGCGGGCCAGGAGGCTGCCGCGGAAGCGTTTGTGGAAGGCGCGGGCCAGGAGGCCCCCGCGGAAGCGTTTGACGTGACGTACTCGTGCCTGCGCTGCGGGACAACCGTGTCCAACACGGAGCTCTCCAGGCTGCCCGAGATCAAGTGCATCTGCGGGTTCAGGGTCTTCGTCAAGGTGCGGCCGCCCGTGGTCAAGACGGTAAGGGCAGTGTAGCCCGCCGCTACGGGCCGTCCCGGGAGCGCGGCCCGGCAAGCACCGCGCACGCCATGCCGCCCCGAACTACCCGCCCTTCCTGTAACTGTGGTCCCTCTGCAGGTGCGTCCTCATGTCCTCCATGCTGGAAAAGTACTCCCCGCATTCCCTGCAGTCGTACTGCAGGTCCTTGCCGTGGACCAGCTGCTCGTGGTTCATCAGGTCCTCGGGGCGCGAGAAACTGGCCCCGCACGCGTCACACCCGTGCTTCTTGAAGAAACCCAACTACCCCATCTCCGCCTTCTTCTCGTCCCAGCACTTCCTGCACAGCTGGCCCTCGATCTTCCACTTGCCCTTGGGATTGTACCTGATGAGCCCCATCTTCGCCCCGCATACGGCGCAGAAGTTCCTCGCCTCGTCGTGGTCCTTCTCCTTCTTGTCGAAGCAGTCCTTGCAGAGCAGCCCCTCCATGTCCCACTGCCATCTGGGCTCCCACAGGTCGGTTATCTTCCTCGTGGTGCCGCACGCGACGCACGGCTGCCTCGCCTTCCCCTCGTAGAACTCCTTTTGCTTCTCAAAGTGGCAGTCCCCGCAGAGCGCCCCCTTGACGTTCCACTCCTTCTTCGGCTTGTGCCGGTGCTTTAGGTCCTTGCCGCACACCGCGCAGCTGGAGGGTTTTTTACCGAACAGCCCCATGCCTATATCTTTCTGGAGACGCGCGTCTCAAAGTCCGACTCGAACCAGTCCGTCTCGTACCCTGGCTTGCCAGGGGGCAGCGTGTTGATCGCAATGTGGGAGAACTCGGCGTCCCTCGATACGGAGCCGTGGGTGTGCAGCGAGCCCGGCGGGATGTGCACTACGTCCCCCCTGTTCAGCCTGACGGTCCCGGTCTTTTTGATCCCGAACTCCGACTCTTTCGTGCCATACCTCCGGTACGTGTCCAGGCTCCCGCGCCCGTTGACGGCGATCAGCAACTGGGGGCCGTTGTGCGAGTGGATCTTGGTCCTGGCGCCGTTCCGGAAGTGGACGTGGTAGATGTCCTGGCCCTTTGATCCTATCCTGCCAGACAGCGCCTTCATCCATACCTTTCCAGTGAACCAGTCGGGGTTGACGCTCCGCTTGTCGGAGGTGCCAAAAATGTTCGATTTCTTCATATCCTTCCCAGTATCTCTTTCTTCTTCTGCAGGAACTCCTTTTCGGTGATCGTGCCCGCCCTTCGCAGCCTGTCTAGCTGCTCTAGCGCCAGCAGGTCGCCGGATGCGCCCGCCGCCGCGCCCCTTGGGGGGACTGCCCCGCTCCGCGCGCCCTTGGCCTCCGGGCCGCCCGACTGCTCCCCGGCCCGCCTGTGCAGCTCCTCGCGGGTCTTTTTTGCCTTCCCTGCGGCCAGCGTCCCCAGCGCGACTGCGTCGTCCAGCACCTGGTCCGCGCCCTTGATCCCGCCGTCGATCACCCTGTTTGCCTTGTCCAGCAGGCCCTTGATGTGGCCGGGATCCTTCTTTTGAGCCATGGCTAACAAAGGCACTCTTAACGTATTATATTTTTCTTGGAGCCGGCGCGGCCGCCGCGCCGGGTCACCCGGGCGGCTCCTTTTTGATCCTGTACAGGTTCCTCCGCGAGACCACCACAGCGTCCCCGTCCCGCGTCGTCCCCTCGTAGTCCACGGCTATCCTCCCAAAGTCGTCGTCCACGTCCTCCTTTGCCGACACCGTAAACTGCAGCTTCAGCACCTCGTCGGCGCGCAGCGGCCTCAGGAACCGCGTGCTCCTGTTGCCCCACCCGGGGTCGCCATCCGTGCCTATGAAGATCATGTGGTTCCCGTAGATCTGGCTCAGCCTGGTGAACTCCCCCTCCATCCTGGCCAGGATGGCCCTGCCCGGGACCGCCTTCTGCCCGCCGTCGCCCATGCGCTCCAAAAACGGGTTGCGCACCCTGGAGAACCCGAGGTACCCGTCCAGCTCCCTGTCGGAGATGCTGCACGTCGAGTAAAACCTGTCCCCCACCCTGATCTCGGAGTATTTTTTCATGGTTGCCGGCTATCTCGCCTCGTCAACGCAGAATACGACCTCGGACGAGGAGGCGGCGCCCCCCGAGACGGAGAAGTTCAGCGCCTGGGCCACGTTCTCGTCGCTCGGCTCGGAGCCCGTGACCGATCCCGGCAGCACCGTGATCATCCTGACCTTCGACTTTAGCACGTCACTCAGCTCCTGGTTCACGGTGGCGGTAAACGGCCTCAGCGCCCCGCGGAACACCTCGATCTGCGCCCTCCTGGTGCCAGTCACCTTCCTGCCCGCCGGCAGGTCCGGGCCCACGATCATGATCGCCCCCTCCGCGTCCCTGTAAAGCCTCGGGTCGCTAGATCCGCCAGGGACGAACTGCTCCAGCGCCGCCTGCGCGACGGTGGCCGGCGTGGTGATGAACTTCGCGACGAGCCCCTCCCATTCTGCCCTCGACAGCCCGGTCAGGCTCTGCACGTCCGGCAGCCTGCCGGTCAGGTGGACCACTCCGAGTATCTCGCCCACGTTGGATCCAGCCGTGCCCAGCCACCTCGCGACCTCCCCGGGATCCGCGATGTCGACCACATGCGAGTGGAACTTGCCGCTTATCGACTCCTGCAGCGCCTTCGGGGTGGACTCGGATATGAAGCACGCCGCCTTCCCGCCGTTCTTCTCGACGTGGCCCGCCAGGAACTCCGCCCGGGCGGCATCAGACTCGTCGGTGGCGTCCACCGTGAGAACCACCGCCTTTCCGGCAAAGTCAGGCTGGTGCACCGCCGGGGTCCTGGTGCCCACGTGGGGCTTTACGGGGTAGAACACCCTGTCCCCGGGGATCACCTTGCCGTTGAGTATCCTCGCGATGCCGTCGTCGCACAGGTTCAGGACGGACTCTGCCACCTGCTCCTGCTCCAGGAACTCCCTGTTTGCTATCATGTGCGACGTGTTGTTCTGGACCTTTTCGGCTATAGTCTGGATCTTGTCCAGCAGGCTGGCCAGGGTGTCGCCGAACTTCCCGGCGTCCCTTCCGCCCGCGAGCTTCCCGGCGGCCCTCGCTACCCCGTCCTTTATGGCGGCCTCGTCCTCGCCAAGCAGCGGGAGGAGCTCCCTGTTTGCGGCGTCGACCTCCGCCGGGGACATGTCCTCGAACCCGCCCACGCGCATGAACTCCGACGCCGCCTTAGGGTAGACCGTCTTGTAAATCCTGTCGGAGTGCACGGGCCCCGGGTTCGTCGCGATGGATGCGATCCCCCTGCCCGTGAGCTCCCACGACATGGCCTCGGCCAGCCTGTTCTTTGCCCCCTGCGACGCGGTGTAGGGGCTCCGGAACCTGTATGGCCTCTGCTCCAACGGCCTCTCCTCCGTGAAGAACGTGGATATAGTGACGATCTTCCCCCCCTCCTTCATGACCCTGAGCGCCTGGACCGAGCCCCAGAAGGTGCCAGTCAGGTGTATCCCGACCGTGCTCTTAAAGTCGTCCAGCGGGGCGCTCGCGAAACACGTGACCGGGCCGGACACCCCGGCGTTGTTTACCAGGTAGTCCACCGTCACGCCGTCTCCCTCCAGCGAGTCGAAGAGGCCGTTCATCCCGGCCTCGTCGCTGACGTCGACCCCCGAAAATATCCTGACCGTGGCGCCGCCGCCGGCCCCGGACGCCGCGTCCTCCAGCATCCTGGCCGCGTCCTCCAACGGCTCGCGCCGCCGCCCCATGATTATCACGCTGGCGCCGTTCTCGACGAATTTTTTGGCAATGGCGCGGCCGATCCCGGTGCCGCTCCCCGTGACCAGTGCTACCTTGCCCTGAAACTTTAACACTACACGTTCGATGCCCTCGTGATATTTATTTGGATCATTTTGGGGGCGGACGCGGCATCCTCCCCCCGCCGGGGCGCCCGCGCGGGCGTGGGCCCCGTGCAGGAAGCCGCGCCCGGGCGGCCCGCCACGCGTCCGTGCCTAATGGTTAATAGCCAGAAAGGGGTACACATGCCATGAATACGGCGCCAATCTGGCATCACAGGACGATGTGCTCTGACTGCAGGAGGATGAGGTGCTCGAAAGGCTGCAACTGCGACTGCCACTGGGGCCCGCGCTGAACGCAGCAGCCAAAACCCTTATTCGGCCTCCCGCGGTGGGCCTGCATGGAAAAGAAGAACAAGGCGTACGCGACCGACGACCCGACTGAAGCCTCCGCAGAAGAGCAGGAGGACATGGCACGGGAGGCGGTGAGGAAGTTCAAGTCGCTTGGCGGGTGACGCGCCCTGCCCGCGGGGCGGGTTGCCGGATCCGCCCGGCCCGGGCGGGCAAACTAAACTTTCATTAGATGCGGCGGCGTGCCGTAACCCATGGGGCTGTTCGGCGCAAGGCAGGATCCTGAGGACCTGATGCACGACGCGATGTCGCTGATGGGGAGGAACCAGCCGAAGGGCGCCATATCGCTGTTCAACAAGGTCCTGAAGCAGCAGCCTGAAAACGCCCAGGCGCTTTACAGCAAGGGCCTCGCGCTGAACCGGATAAAGAAGTACAGCGACGCGGTGACGTGCTTTGATAGGCTGCTCGAGATCGACCCGAGGGACGCGAGGGCACTCAACAACAAGGGGATCGCGATGGCGGAGATGAAGAACGTCCAGGCCGCGTACGAGTGCTACGACCTGGCAATCGAGGCCGACCCGCGGCACGCCCCGTCCTACTTCAACAAGGGGGTGCTGCTGGACAAGCTGCAGGATCACCAGGAGGCGATAGAGGCGCTGAACAAGGCGATCAGCATAGATCCGGGGAAGCCAAACGCGCTGTTCTACAAGGGGATAGTGCTGGGCAAGACGGGCAGGCACGAGGAGGCCCTGAACTGCTTTGAGCAGGTGTGCAGGAGGCACCCGTCGCACCTCGACGCGATGTTCCACAAGGGGATCGAGCTGGCGGAGCTTGGCAGGCACGAGAAGGCCGTGGGCATATTCGACCGGATCCTGGCAAGGCACAGGGACAACGTGAACGTCACCTACGCAAAGTCCAGGAGCAAGGCGGCGCTCGGCGAGTATCCCGAGTCGCTGGAGCTGCTGGGGGCCGCCGTGGCAAAGAACCCCAAGGCCATAAGGGAGTGGGCAAAGCAGGAGAAGATCTTCGAGAAGCTGCACGGCAGCGACCAGTTCAGAAGGCTGGTGAAGATGTGACGCGCAGGGCCCCGCCCGCGCCGCGCCTCAGAGGATCTTGTTGCGGACGGCGTCGAGCCGCATCTTGCCTGCCTTCCTCTTCGGCCCCGCCAGCACCGCCTCGAACACCGGGACGTACAGCTCGGTGACCTCCCGCAGGGAGAACTTTTCGCTGACGTCCCTGGCCCCCGGATCCGGCCGCAGCTTTATGGCGTCCAGGAGCTTGGCGGCGGCCTCGTCGGGGGTTATCTCGTGCCGCCTCACCTTGGACTCGTTTCTTGAGAGCAGCGCCTTCGGCCGGTGCTCCACGTCCTCGGATCCCATGTCGAACGGGATCTTGATCGCCCGGCCGTGGTGGTCAAACGCCATCCTGTCCTCCCTCCGCACGAACACGTGCTCTTCCAGCGGCAGGTCGATCTTGTTCTTGCCTCGCCTCACGGCGAACGTCTTCTCCAGGCGCGACTTTGTCCTCGCCTGGAACACGTCGTCACCGAAGACGACCTCCATCACGTCGGAGTCGACGGAGATCACGTGGGTGGCGCTCCTGTAATAGTCCGCATAGTACCTGCCGGACACCACCAGGATAGGCTCGTAGTACAGGTCCATGGAATGGACGTGCACGTCCTTCTTCTTCGGCTTCGCCAGGAACGAGCGGAAGGCCTTGGCCTTGTTGGCCTCCACCGCCTCCCGCGCGGCAGCCTCGTCTACCCGCTTCCTCAGCACCGCGATCTTGCAGTCACGCTTGTCTGCCAAAGCACCACTACGGAATGGCGGTTCAGGTTATTAAAGCAATTGAATCCCCGGGCCCGCGCGGCGCCGGGGGCCGAGGGAGGCCCGCGCGGCGCCGGGGGCCGCGCGGCCGCGGCGCATTTGAAAAGCCTTATCTTGGAATGGCCCGCAGTTACATGCAATGAACAAGAGATTCACGATAGTGGCAGCGGCCGGCATCATGGTGGCCGCCTCGGCGGGGTTCGCGCTTGCCGGCGGCGGGCAGCCGGGCGACGGCCTCCCGTTCACGTACAGAGCGGCAAACGAGGACCTGCAGCTCCTGCTGGTGGGATCCGACATCCACATGTCCTCCCCGCTGAAGCTGAACGGGTTCTCGATCGCCAAGTACTGCACCTTCTTTTCGGACAGGGCGATACAGGACTCCATAGAGTACTGCACGTCGACCGAGCTCCTGGACTCCAAAGGCGGCTTTCTCGGGAACATCCAGATGGTGGGATCCAACAGGGCGCCGGAGTACGTGATCGCGGCGATCCAGGTGGATCCCGCCGCGTCACAGTCGGGCGACCTGAAGACCGTGATCGGCACCATGGTGGACACCCTGGTCTGCGCCTGCTGGGAGGACAGGTCACCCGGGGGCTTTGCCACCGTGTCTGACTGGGTGGACGCGGCGCAGGAGCACCACGCGAGCGCCGCCCAAGGCACGAGCAAGTCCGAGATCTCCGGCCTGGCAGACAGGGATCTGCTGCTGGAGGTCACCACGAACCGGGACGGGCATCTCTGGAAGTTCGTGATAAGCTAGCGTGGTCTGGGCGGCAGTGATGGCATGATCGAACAACTATGGCTAATCCCGCTAGGGTTCGCGGCGGGCGTGCTCGGCTCCATGATAGGGCTGGGCGGCGGGGTCATAATGGTCCCGGTCCTGACGTTCGCGGGGTTCCCCCCGACGCTTGCGGCAAGCAACAGCCTGCTCGCGTCGCTGAGCAGCTCCGTATCTGCGACCGTGGCGTACTCCAGGATCAAGCGCGTCGACTTTTCGCTGGGCACAAGGCTCGGGCTGCTGAGCGTCCCGGGGACGATCCTCGGCGCGGTGGTGTCGACCGACGTGAACATGGCGGCGTTCAAGATACTGTTCGGCCTGGTGCTGGTCGCCGCCACCGCCTACATCTTCCTGGGAAAGCGGCCCGCTGGAGGGGATGCCAAGACCTCGGTGCAGATGGCCGTCTTCGCGGCGGGGGCGAGCTTCTTTGCAGGGATGATATCGTCGTTCTTCGGGATAGGGGGCGGGATCGTGTTCGTCCCAATGATGGTGGCGGCGATGGGGCTGTCGGCCAAGAGGGCCGCGCCCACGTCGCAACTGATCCTGATATTCACGTCGTCCTCGGGCGTGATATCGCACACCCTCCTCGGCCACCCTGACTTCCTGCAGGCGGGCCTGCTGGCGTCCGGCTCGTTCTTCGGCGGGCTGGCGGGGGTGAGGCTGTCGCTGCAGGTGAAGGAGAGGTTCCTGCAGGTCATGGCGTCCAGCGTCATACTGGCGGTCGCCGCGAAGATGTTCTACGACTCCGTGGTGTCGCTCTCCGCCGTGCCCGACCCGTGACGTCCCGGGGCTCAGATCGAGATTATCTCCAGCCTGGAGTCGCCGGTGACGCCGAACGTCTCGACGAAGCCGGACGTGACCTCGAGGATGTACATGGCGTCCCCCCCGGGCACGACGCTCTGGCACGTGACGGTCTCCAGCGCCGTCTTGCACGGCTGGACGTCCTGCTCTATGTGGACCACGCGGCCGTCGGCGTCAAACCAGATCATGTCAAGCGGGAACTGCATGTTCAGCATCCACAGCGAGTATGGCCCGGGCCGGTCGAAGACGAATATCATCCCCTGGTCGTACGGGAGCTGGTCCTGGAACATCAGGCCCCTGACGCGCCGCGGCTCCGTGTCGGCTATCTGCACCTCCAGGGCGGTGCCGTCCACCATGACCGTCCCCCGCGGGAACTCGACCGACTCCAGCTTTATGTCGCTCGGGATCGACAGGATCCCGGCCACCCCAACTATGACCGCCGCCGCCGCGATGGGGATGAGAACCTGGGCCCTGGTGGTCATACGGTGTGGTCAGTCCGTCTCCCTTTAAAAGCTAGGGCGTCAGAACACGGACCTCTTAAAGTCGCTGATCGAGGACATGGTGTTCCTGGTCTCGTGCGCGACGTCGTGTATGGTGGAGCCGTTGTACTTCCTGTCAAGGTACCTGCCGGCCACGATCATGGGGCCGCCTATGGCGCATGTCACGCCCGTGGGCTCGGGGACCCACAGCATGATGAACCCTATCTTCTGGAGCTTCTTCCCGGGGGCGGGGGCCTTTTTCAGCGCGTTCAGGGAGCCGGACGTGCCGCCCCCGTCGATCTTCGCGATGTCGTTGTAGAGGCCCGCCCTCCTCCTCGCGGAGTCGGACATCCTGCGCAGCCTGTCCAGCCTGGTCTTCAGCGCGTCTGCCATAGCACCGTGGGATCGCAGGGAAGATAGTTAAAATTCAATGATCAACAACGGTCACTCCAGAGTCAACAAAGAGTAACAACCGCCGGGGCTGGTTCACTAGTTATTTATGTGAATGGCGCCATACAGAGGCAGTTGAAGAGCGATGGCACGAAGAGGCTGGACTCCATCAAGGCCGCGCACGAGTCGGAAAAGTCCAGGCACAGCACCCGGATGGAGGACTACCTGGAGATAATCTCGGAGCTCGTGGAGCAGAAGGGGTACGCCACCAGCCTGGACATCTCGAGGTACATGAACGTCAGCGCGCCGAGCGTGACGAAGATGCTCAAGAGGCTCGACGAGAGCGGGTTCCTGGAGTATGAAAAGTACCACGGCATCAACCTGACCAGGAAGGGGTCGCAGGTGGCCGAGGGCATCAGGCAGAAGCACGGCATCCTGCTGGAGTTCTTCGAGATACTGGGGGTGGGCTACGAGACGGCGAACCGCGACATAGAGGGGATAGAGCACCACCTCGACCCCAAGTCGATAAGGCAGCTCAGGAAGTTCATCACGTTCCTGAAGTCAAACCCGAAGATCCTCGCCGACTTTAAGAATCTCTGAGCGCCACCCGTATGTCGCCCTGGGAGCCGGCCATGCCGGCCAGGCTCCTCGCCGCCTCTGAGCGCTTCGGGATCTTTATCTGGCCCCTCCGGCCCACCCGGGCGGTCGTGACGTGCCTGCCGTCGGCGTAGACGTCGGCGTACGTCATGGCGTATTCCCTGCCCACGGTGAGCAGCAGCGCGGCCCTCGACTCGGAGAACGTGAACGGCAGGTCGCCGGACTCCTGGCCGTCGGGCTCGCGCGCCACCACGTCCAGGTGGACCTTGAGGATCTTTTCGAGGTCCGCTATGTTGGAGCCGCCCCTCCCGATCACCAGCGGGACGTGCTGCCTGCCCACAGTCACCCTGACCCTGTCCTGCGAGAGGACCTCGGCCTCCGCGCGCGGGTCGTACCGCCTGAACGTGTCGAGGATCTTGTCCTCGGCCAGCTTCTCGACGCCCGTCTTCCCGGCGCGCCCCGACACCGGCACTATGACGTTCTCCTCGCCAAACGTGTAGATCTCGTGCTCCAGCGCGTTGTCCCCGAAGTTCCTCACCTCGATCACGGGCCGGGCCAGGTCCGACTCGGTCATGCCGGTGGGCACCTTCACGGTAAGCTTCAGGTCGTAGACCTTGCCTATGCGGCCGTCCTTCACGAAGACCACGGTGTCGACCACGCTCGGGATCATGCCTAGCTCGATCTTCCCGATGAACCGCTGGATCGCGTCCAGGGGGGTGCTGGCGTGCACGACTCCGACCATCCCCACGCCGGCGAGCCTCAGGTCGGAGAACGTCTGAAAGTCCTCGCGCCTCCTCACCTCGTCGAACACCGTATAGTCGGGGCGGACGAGCAGCAGGATGTCGGCGGTGTTCTCGAAGCTGCCGGCGAGCTTAGTGTACTGGGTGATCCCAGGCTCGACCTGCAGGTCCCGCGGGGACTCGAAGGTCTTGACGATCCTCCCCATGCCGTGGTAGAAGTTCGCCAGCCCTGACGCCAGCGTGCTCTTGCCCGATCCAGGGGCCCCGGATATCAGGACGCCCTGCGCGCTGTCCGAGAACCTGGCCATGAGGCCGTCGGAGATGTCGTAGTCGTCAAGGGAGAGCCTCGCGATCGGGTGCACTATGGTGATCTCGAACCCGTCGGAGAACGGGGGCCTGGTCATCGCGATCCTGTAGTCCTCGTACTGCACCACGGACGCGCCGGTCCCGGCCAGCTCGACCGTGTCGGAGTCGGACAGCTTGGTGGCCTCGAGGATCTGCGAGGACATTGACTCGAGGCTTCGCAGGGACATGGGCTCGTCGGCCAGCTTGGCCAGGACGAACGAGCCGGGCCTGCCCCTCTTCGCCATGGGGGGGAGCCCCTCCTTGAGGTGGACGCTCATCGTGTCCGGGCCGAAGAACTTCAGGAACTCGAGGTCCCCGCCGGCTGGCCTGGACGTGAGCAGCACGGACTCGATCCCCTCGGCCTGCGCGGCCAGGTGCTGGGCCCTGTCAGAGGTGTAGAGAGCCGCCTGGTTCTGCCTCGCGACGTCGGCTATGATGGAGTCGATCCTGCCCCTTGACGCCAGGCGTATGTCGTCGGGCGTGGGGCGGCTCCCCTTCACGGACACCGTAAGGTTGAACTCGCGCGCGATATCGTGCAGCCTCTTCACCTCCTCGAGCCCGGCGAACCCCTGCCCCTTCTTCTGGGACGCCTGCGACTGCAGCTCGTCGAGCACCGCCTGCGGCAGGATCACCTCCGAGTCCCTCATGCCGCCGGACTCTACGTGGGATATCAGCCGCCCGTTGATGATCGCGCTGGTGTCCACTACAACTCTTGGCAAATCGTTTCCGCTTGTATGGGTACCCGGGGATTAAATTACCTTTGCCAGCCGGCGCCACGGGGCCCGCGACCCGGAGGGGATTAAAGAAAACAGACAATCTGAACTAAAATCACTCACAATGCCTGAAAAATCGGCCCCCGTGGCAAAAAAACCATGGAAAAGCCGGGGAAAAACGGGGAGTTTTACGGCAACTGCGCCGCCTACTTTGAATCGCTGAGGAAGAGGGGAGAGTCGGACTATGAGTTCGAGGACGAGTACTACTTTACGATGCCCGCCATATCCAGCCGCTGAAGCGCAAGATTTAGGAGACGCCGGCGCCCCCTACGTGTGATGGACCAGCAACTGCAGGAGCTCGCCGAGGCGGCTGTCAGGCACGCCGCGGACAGGGGGGTGCAGTACTGCGACGCCAGGGCGGAGCAGCGCGCCTCGGAGTCGGCGCTGGTCGAGGACGGCCGGGTGGAGCACGTCAGGGCCGCCAGGGACAGCGGGATCGGGATCCGCCTGCTGCACGGCGGGGCGTGGGGGTTCTGCTCGGTCGCGGCCCCGGCGTCGTTCGGGCAGGTGTCCGAGCGGCTGGACGCGGCGATCAGTGACACCATGCACTATTCCCGCGGCAAGAGGGACCCGGTCAGGCTCGCCCCGGCCCCGGCGCGCCGGGCCAGGGAGGCGTTTCCCGTGGCGTCAAGGCCGGACATGCACGAGCTGGTGCGCATCGCGCTTGACTGCGACGGGATGATCAGGGAGGGGAGGGACGTCTCAAAGTCGTCCGTGAGCCCCGCGTACTCCGTCTCGTCGAAGTACTTTGCGAGTTCCGAGGGGGGATCCGTCCTGCAGGAGTTCACCGACGTGGTGGTCCACATGGCGGCCACGGCGCGCGGCCACGGGGTGGCCCAGTCGGTGGACGCCACGGAGGGCGGGCGCGGCGGCACCGAGCGGGTCACAGGCGGGGACGCCGTGTACGAGTCGGCGCGCCGCGTAGCCGGGAAGGCCTCCGGGCTCCTGCGCGCGCGCCGGGCCGAGGAGGGGAAGGCCACGGTGGTGATGGATCCGGACTTTGTGGCGCTGCTGACGCACGAGATCCTCGGGCACCCGTCGGAGGCAGACAGGGTGCTCGGGAGGGAGATGGCGTGGGCGGGGGGCGCCTGGTGGGGCGGCATGCTGGGGCAGAGGATCGGCTCGGACAGCCTCAGCGTCTTTGACGACCCCACGCTGGAGGGCAGCCTCGGCTGGTACCGCTTTGACGACGAGGGGGTGGACGCGGAGAGGACGGTGCTGGTGGAGGACGGGATCCTGAAGGGCCACATGCAGAGCAGGGAGACTGCCGGGATCTTCGGCGCCGCCCCGACGGGGAACATGCGGGCGTCGGGGTACGGGGCGATGCCCCTGATCCGGATGGCCTGCACGTGCATAGGGGCAGGCGACTATGGCCCAGACGAGATCGTGCGCGGGGTGAGCGACGGGTACCTGATATCCGGCATGAAGGTACCGTCGATCGACATGAACAGGCACAACTGGAGCATATCGTGCCAGTACGCGCAGAGGATCATGGGCGGGGAGCCGGGCGACCTGCACAGGGACGTCATAGTGACGGGGACGGCCCGGGACTTTTTCGACTCCATCGACGCGTGCGGCGACGATTTCGCCGTGAGGCCGATCACCAACTGCGGGAAGGGGGACCCAATGCAGCAGATGGCGATGGGCAACGGAGGGCCCACGGTCCGCGGGCGGGCCACGGTCAGGAGCCTGGGATGACCGCCGGCCTGGAGCGCGTGAGGGGGCAGGTGGCCGCGTGCACAATGTGCCGCCTGTCGGAGACGAGGAAGAACGCGGTTCCCGGGGAGGGGAGCTTCCGCGCCGACGTGGTCTTCGTGGGCGAGGCGCCGGGCAGGAACGAGGACGCGCAGGGCAGGCCGTTCGTCGGGGCGGCGGGGAGGAACCTCTCCGAGGCCCTGAGGGACTCGGGCATGCGGAGGGAGGACGTGTACATCACGAACGTGGTGAAGTGCAGGCCGCCGGGCAACAGGATCCCCGGCTCCCGGGAGAGGGAGGCGTGCGCCGGGTACCTCCAGAGGGAGATCCGGATAATAGACCCGAAGATAGTCTGCGTCATGGGAAACACGGCGTTCGGCTCCGTCCTGGGCGGGACCGGGATCACGGCGCACCGCGGCAAGATCATGAGGCGGGGCGGCAGGCTGTACTTCGTGACCGTGCACCCTGCGGCCGCGATCTACAGGAGGGAGCTGCTCGGCGTGCTAAAGTCTGACATCGGGAGGCTGTCCCGCGTGATCGCAGAACTAAAAGGCGGCAGGGGGGTGCGGGTGGACGTTGAGTGCCCTTCCTAGGGAGTTTTACGGCAGGGACACCGTGGCGGTCGCCAGGGGGCTGCTGGGCAAGAGGATCGTGCGCAGGATAGGGCGGCGCGACGTCTCGGTCGTAATCACCGAGACCGAGGCGTACGGGCACAGGGACGACCCGGCGAGCCACGCGTTCAGGAGCATGACCGAGAGGAACCGGGCGATGTTCGGCCAGGTCGGCATGGCGTACGTGTACTTTACGTACGGGATGCACTACTGCTTCAACGTGGTCGCGAGGGGCCCGGGGAGCCTGGCGGGCGCGGTGCTGATACGGGCCGCGAGGCCGGAATCCGGCGCCGACGTGATGGCAAGGAACAGGAAGAACTCCAGGAACATCTGCGACGGACCGGCCAGGCTGACGCAGGCGCTGGGAATCACCAAGGCCCAGTACGGGGCGGACCTCACGGAGCGCTCCGGGCTTTACATCGCGGAGGGGGACGGGCCCGGGAGGATCCTGGCGGGCCCCAGGGTCGGCATACGCCGGGCGACCGGGCTGCCGTGGAACTTCAGGGCGGTGGGCTAGTCCTCCTCCTCCAGGGTCCACGGGGCGACCCTCCCGAGTATCCGGTGCCAGTCCAGCCTCAACAGCAGTACCACGACGGCGGTCATCGCGGCGCCGAACACGATCATGCCGGTGTACACCACGGACGCGTCCTCCACGTCGCTCAGGAACGGCTCCACCAGGGATATCCCCAGGTTGCGTGATATCAGCACGATGGCGTAGCTCAGGACTATCTTTCCTGCCAGCGTCGCTATGAAGAACCTCAGCGGGTTGTACTTGGCCAGCCCTAGCGGGACGTAGACCAGATCGTCGGGGATCGGCGTGGCCGCCGCGAAGAACGCGGCCCCGGCGCCGTACCTCTTCACCAGCCTCTCGAACGGCCGCATCCTGCGCCTGGTCTCCTCCCTGATTATCTTCCTGCCGGTGTAGCTCACGGTGAAGATGATCTGCTTTGCGGCGGTGGCGGATGCCGCCGACAGCAGAGCCAGGACGTGGACGTTGAACTGGTCGCCTATCGACATCGTAGCGAGCAGCAGGAACCCCGGAAGCGGGACGAACGGGATGAGCGAGCCGAGGAAGTTGACCAGCCCCAGCCCCAGGTATCCCACCTCGGGGGCGAAGGGGAATATGTCCGCAAAGTCCAATGCTCTTGGAGGCAACCCGTTTTATTATAACGGTTCGGCGGGAAACGCCAGTCCCCGGGGCGCGCCGGCTCCCCCGGGCCTCCTGCCCCGGGGGAACCGGCGGGCCGGCCTACACGTTCACGTCAAACCCGTACTCCACCCCTATGTCGTCGAGTCCCGGCATGAGCAGCAGGTTCAGCCCGATGCCGACGACCGCGAGGGCGATCCCCAGGTACAGGCAGTTCTTCGCCTTCCTGGAGTCGTCGTGGCGCAGGACAAAGTACGCGATGATCCCGCCAATCAGCCCGAGGAAGATCGGCAGCAGGAACCACCAGTTGCTCCTGGGGCGGTCGGGCTGCATGATGGTATTGGTGCCGGGCGCCGTTTATTATGCTTTTTACGGGGGCCCGCGCGGCACCCGCCCCCGCACCAATGATTAAAATACAATATTCCCGCAGCATGTTCGGGTTGCTAAAGAAAGACTACTCGAAGGTCTGCGGGGAGATATCCAAAATCAGCCCGTACATCAGGTTCGTGGGCCTGGTCGGCAAGGGAGGCAAGCTGCTTGCGTACGACAGGAGGCGCGGCATGAAGCCGCTCCTGAACGCGAGGAACACAAAGTACCAGTTCTCGCACATCGCGATAAAGACGGACATGGAGGGCTTCTTTGACCGGAGCCTGGGCCATGTGCAGTTCATCTGGGAGGAGCGGGAGAAGGTGCAGACCATCTCCTTCGGGATAAAGAAGATCAGGATCTGGATCTCGATCGACAAGATGGTGGTCCGCTCCGAGATGCTGCGCATAATCGACGCGTGCCTCCCGATAGTCCGGAGGTACCAGTAGGCCCCCGCGGCGGGTCACCCCGTGTCGTACAGCCAGCACCTCACGTAGCCCGAACCCGCCTTGAACTTCGGAGGGGGCTGCCTGCACCTCTCCGCCGCCTCCGGGCACCTGTCGATGAACCTGCACTCCGTGGGGGGGGACAGCAGGCTCGGGGGCGTGCCCCTGATGTACTCCGGCTTGCCCCCGCTCAGGGTGGGGATCGACCTCAGCAGCCCCTGCGTGTACGGGTGCTTGGGATCCCCGTACACGTCCTCGGCCGACCCGTATTCCACCATCTGCCCGCCGTACATGACCCCCACCATGTCGGCGACCTCGGAGAGCACGGCCAGGTCGTGCGTGATCAGCATGAACGACGTGCCCTGCCCCTTGAGGTCCTTGAGCAGGTTGACTATCTGCGCCTGGATGAGCACGTCAAGCGCGGTGGTGGGCTCGTCGGCGATCACCAGGCTGGGCTTCAGCAGCAGCGCCATCGCGATTACCGCGCGCTGCCTCATCCCGCCGCTCAGCTCGTGCGGGTACTTTTCCAGGACCTCCCCGCCGAGGCCCACGGAGCGCATGGCGTCGGAGACGGCCACGTCGGCGTCGCCCTCAAAGCCGTGCTGCCTGAGCACCTCCATGAACTGGTCCCGGACGGTGAACACGGGATCCAGCGAGTTCATCGCGCCCTGGAACACCATCGACACCTTCTTCCACCTGTACTCCCCGTCGAAGTCGGACTCGGGCATGTCCAGTATGGACCTGCCGTCGAAGAGGATCTCGCCGCTGACCTCGGCGCCGGAGAGCATCCGGACCATGGCCAGCCCCAGCGTGCTCTTGCCGCAGGCGCTCTCCCCGGCGATACCAACCGACTTTCCGCCGCGCAGCTCAAAGTCCACGCCGTCTGCCGCGTAGACCGGGCCCCCGGGCGTCGGGTACCTCACGGACAGGCCGGAGACTCGCAGGTCGTCCATACAGGTACTGGGGGCGCGCCCGCTTTTGTGTCTTGCATGCCGCGACGTGATCCGGCCCGGCCGCACTAGGGTTATAAGCGGCGCCGGAATACCCAATGGGTCATGAACCTGCCCATATGCGGATTTGACGCGAAAAACGCGCTGCTGTGCCCGCAGTGCGAGGCTAGGCTAGGCGACGGCAGCCTGTCCAGGTCGGACGTCGACGCGTCGATAAAGCTCGCGCGGCTGGCAAAAGAAAGCCCGGAGATCGACGGGTTCACGCTCTTCTCCTGCGCCGAGATAGGCGCCAACGTGGTCATCGCCCTGGACAAGAGCGACATCAGGGCGATAAGGCAGAGCAGGACGCTGTACGGGCTGATCCGCGCGCAGTTCGAGCAGAAGATCTGGCTCGTGGGGGCCGGCGAGGGAGACGAGAGGTTCATCGGGGACCTGTTCTTCCCGACCAAGGTGCTGTCGGTCAACACCGTCTGGGCGCCGGGGGGCGCCAGGAGGGCAAAGGCCGTGATCTCGGGCAGGCGGACCAGCAAGTTCCCGATCGACACCGACCAGGTGGTCCGGATAGTCAAGGACGCCCGAAACATCGACATCGAGATAGAGTTCGAGGAGCAGGCGGTGGTATAGGGCTTGGGATTCGCAAAGACGCACGACATCGTGGACCTTTCCGGGAGCCAGATAGGCGGGGAGGTGACCGTCGGCGGGTGGGTCGAGGATCTCAGGAAGCTCGGCAAGATGACGTTCATCACGCTGCGCGACGTGACCGGGATCTCGCAGGTGGTGGTAAAGGGGGGCCTGAACGACGCCCTCGGGGAGGTGAACAGGCAGAGCGTGATCCGCGTCAGGGGGGTGCTGCAGGAGACCAAGGCGCGCGACTTTGGGTTCGAGGTGAGGGCGGAGCAGATCGACGTGCTCGCGAGGGCCGTCCACCCGCTGCCGGTAGACCCGATCGGCAGGCTGGAGAGCAACATAGACACGAGGCTGAACCACCGGGCGCTGGACATGAGGAACCAGAGGACCGCGTCGATCTTCAAGATAAGGCACCGCGTCCTGCAGTCGCTGCGCAGCACGCTCGTGCGGAGGAAGTTCATAGAGATCACCACGCCGAAGATAATCGGCAGCGCCAGCGAGGGCGGGGCCAACCTGTTCTCGCTGGAGTACTTCGGCAGGACAGCCTACCTAGCGCAGAGCCCCCAGCTGTACAAGGAGCAGATGACAATCGGGCTGGAACGCGTGTTCGAGATAGCGAACTTTTACCGCGCGGAGAACTCCCACACGGGGCGGCACCTGAGCGAGTTCACCAGCGTGGACGTGGAGGCGGCGTTCATGGACTACGGGGACGTGATGGGGGTGCTGGAGGAGCTGGTGACGCGTGCGTACGCCGACGCGGCGGAGGACTGCGAGGCGGAGCAGCGGGCGCTCTCGCACGAGATCAGGGCCCCGGAGGCGCCGTTTGAGAGGGTCACGTACTCCCGGTGCGTCGACGAGGTGAGGGAGGCCGGAGGGGAGATCGAGTTCGGCGACGACCTGCTCGACTCGCACCTGAGGATCGTCGGGGAGAGGCACCCGGGGTTCTTCTTCCTGACGGACTGGCCCATGAAGCTCAAGCCGTTTTACATCAGGGAAAAGGACGGGGACGCCGGGCTGTCCAGGTCGTTTGACCTGCAGTGCGGGTACCTGGAGCTGGCGTCAGGGGGCACCAGGCTCCACGACCCGGAGCTCCTCAAGGCGAGGCTGGGGGAGCAGGGCCTCGACCCGTCGCAGTTCGCGGACCACCTGGAGGCGTTCGGGTGGGGCATGCCGCCGCATTCGGGCTGGGGGATGGGGCTTGACAGGCTGGTGGCCACGCTCGCCGGGATCGACAACGTGCGCGAGGTCGTGCTGTACCCCCGCGACCCTGACAGGCTCAGGCCGTAGATGGTTTTTATCCCGAGGAGCCCCACAACATCCCATGATAGACCAGGATGACGCAAAGAGGGTGGTCGAGGTCATCGGCAACAACCTGGTGGGGGTGTCGCACGACTCCGGGAGCTTCCGTAAGCTGCCGGACAGCTACTGGGGCTACTTTGCGAGGGGCCACGACAAGAAGGGCGCCTTCGGGGTGATCGTGACGTACTCCGAGGACGCCGGCGACGTCGACCTGCTGATCAAGATGTACGAGGAGTGGGCGGAAAGGAACAAGAGGCCCGGGTGATCATTTGGTCTCCCGCAGGAGCTTCCTGTATCCCTGGCACTCCTTGCAGATCGGCTTGCCGCGGTAGGCCGGGTTGCCGTCCTTGATCTTGAGGGTCCCGGCGCCCGCCTTGCAGATGCAGCACGCCGCCATGGCGTACTGGCGGGCGCCCGGATTTATAAGAATTCGCAAAAGAGATAAGCCACGGGGCGGCAACATGAGGGGTGTACCGGTGCGACTTTTGCGGCTCTGCGTTCGGGGACAGGATATGCTACTTCTGCGACAGGGGGTGCTGCACCAACTGCATGACGGACGACAGGACGCGCTGCAAGGAGTGCTACGTCAGCAAGCGGAGGCTCGGATGGAAGAAGCTCGTGCGGAAGAACAGGGTCGTGCTGGTCTTCGCGGGGTTCCTGTGGTTCTACGCGGTGTACCCCGGCCCGTTCCTGCCGGGGCTGGATCCGGGGTTTTACACCGTCACGCTAATCGCGGCGGTGCTGATAATGATCCCCGTGGGCCTCGCCATGTTCTTCTGGTCCATCAACCCGCCGACTTCCGACGTGAGGCGGCGGCGGGACTGACCGCGCGGCCGGCGCCGCGCGCCACGGGGGGGGGGGGCCACGGCCCGATCCTCCGGCGCGCCGCGGCATCATGTTGCCGAACCGGGTTCCGGCGGGGCGCGCCATACGAGCAAAGGCGTTCCAAGAGTGGCGCCCACAAACGGTTCCGGCAGGCGCGTCGGGGCGCTCTACACCCCGATCTTCTCGCACTTTGCCACCACGTCGGAGTAGAGGCTGAGGGGGACTATCTTGACCGAGTTGAAGCCGGACAGGCCGCTGTCTATCGCCGCCTGCTGCAGTAGGTGGGGGTCGCTCGCGTCGACCACCCAGACGAACGTGTGTTCCAGCGCGGAGTGGTACTGGCCGACCACCCGGCTTATGCCGTACCTGTCCTTGATCACCGCGCCGTCCTCGAAGAAGGACTTTCCGTCAATGACGCTCTTCCTGCTTTGCCGGTTGTTCAGCGGGCACCCTTCTACCGTGTGCTCCCCGTACAACCCGAACAGCGCCATAGCATGCGGTATGCGCCCGAGCATATTTAACTGTATTTTTAAAACCAGTTAAGCGAAATGTACCCGATCCCGCCCCCTCATGGCGGGGGCTTGGGCTCCAGCATCCGGGCCGCAGTTAACACCTTATTAAATCGCTCAAACCATTGTGACAACATTACCTGACCGAAAGATCCAGATCATGCGCGTGCCGACTGTCACCATGGAACGAAAAAACAGGCTGAAAAGGGGCCCGGCGTTCCTTCCCGGCACCAGCGTGCCGTACCTGAAGGCGTGCCACGGGAAGGAGGGAGACCCCAAGGCCCGCGAGAGGCTGCTGGCGTGCATGATGAGGAAGGAGGGGCTCACGGCGCGCCAGATAGCGTCGAGGCTGAACCGCAGCCCCTCCGCCATGGGCCTCGAAAGGGGCGCAGGACGAGTTCAAAAAAAAAAAAAAAAAAAAAAAAAAACGGCGCGGCTGGCACGCAGGTACCGTAGTCAACGCATTATCTATCCGTTCATTTTGGGCGTAACGGGTTCCTTTTTGAGTACAGTGGTGGGAGTGGATTCGCACACAATGCGTGTTTTGGCGGCTCACTGTTGAGCGATTTCATAAGGCGTTGACTACGCAAGCTAGGCTACGTCGTCCCCGTGGGGGATGATGCCACCGTCGGCATCGGGGGCAACAGGGCGCGCTACGGCTGGCACGGGAGGGGGAAGGGGAAGACCGCGCCGGTCACGCTCTCAAGGGACAGGAAGCACGCGTTTGGCGTCCTCGGGGACGGGGAGTCCTGCTGCATGTCCTGCGACCAGAAGAACTCCGGCGTGTTCATAAGGTTCCCGGGCAGGGTCCGCAGGAGGTTCGGCAAGGTGCCCGTGTTCGCGTACAACGCGTCGTGGCACGAGTCCAAGGCGGTGCTGCGCCACGTGAGGGAGTGCGGGGACGTCCGGCTGGAGTACTTTCCCCCGCACGCCCCGGAGCTTGACGGCACCGGGGTGCAGTGGAGGGTGATGAGGAACTCCATGGGCAACCGCCTGTACGCGGACATCGGGGAGGCCGTGGGATCCATACGCTCCATGATCCGCGAGAAGGAGATCGTTCCGGTCAAAATGAACGATTACTTAATGTGTTGACTACGCTATGCAATAACTTAAATAATTTACTGCATAATGTGGATCGTGCGCCTAATTCCTAGACTGGCTCTAGGCCCATCTCTTTTCGCCGTAGCCGTGATAGCGGTGGTGCTGGTCGCGTCGCCCGTGGTGCTGGGATCCGACGTGGGATACGCCGACAACGGTGACGCGGGATCCGCTAGCTCGCTGTCGCTCATGTCCACGTTCCAGATCAAGGGCATCGACATAGTCGACGCGGCCAAAACCGACTCAACCTTCGGCATCTCGGCGGCAAGCCTCGGCGACCTCGACGGCGACGGCACGGCGGACATCGCCGTTGGCGCGCCCGGAAACAGTGGTTGCGGCTGCACGGGGACGGTGTACGTAATCTTCCTCAACCCCGACGGCACCGCAAAGCGCTCCGCCACGATCGACGGCACGACTCCAGGCGGCCCGCTGCTGGTCGTCGGCGACCAGTTCGGCGCCTCCGTGGCGGGTATTGGCGACCTCGACGGCGACGGCGCGCCGGACATCGCCGTCGGCGCGCCGGGGCATGTCCTCTCAAGCTCTGCAAAGGGAGAACTCTACGTAATCTTCCTCAACCCCGACGGCACCGCAAAGGGCACCGCCACGATCGACGGCACGACTCCAGGCGGCCCGTTGCTGGGCGCAAACGACAGGTTCGGGCAGTCCGTCGCCAACGTCGGTGACCTCGACGGCGACGGCGCGCCGGACATCGCCGTCGGCGCGCCGGGCCCAGCACTTGGAAGTGCCCTCCCCGGAGACCTGTACGTGATATTCCTCAACCCCAACGGAACGGTAAAGCACACCGCCGTGATCAATGGGGATGTTCCCAACGGCCCGTCGGTGGTAGGCGGCGACCAGTTCGGAGCCTCCGTGGCGGGTATTGGCGACCTCGACGGCGACGGCGCGCCGGACGTCGCCGTCGGCGCGCCGGGGCACCACATCGTGGGCTCCGCAACGGGAGACCTCTACGTAATCTTCCTTGATGCTGACGGCACGATCAAGCGCACCGCCGAGATCAACGGCACCGTCCCCAATGGCCCGTCGCTGGACGCAAACGACAGGTTCGGGCAGTCCGTCGCCAACGTCGGCGACCTCGACGGCGACGGCACGGCGGACATCGCCGTCGGCGCGCCGGGGAACTTCGGTTCGGTTATCACGGGCAGCATACACGTCATGCTAATGAGCCCAGACGGCACCGTAAAGCGCACCGCCGTGATCAACGAGGACACCACCAACGGCCCCGTATTGGAGCGCGCTGACCGCTTCGGCTCGTCGATCGCAAACGTCGGCGACCTGGACGGCGACGGCACGGTGGACATCGTGGCAGGCACGTACGGGGACGATACCATGCATGTAATCTTCCTCAACCCCGGCGGCACCGCAAAGCGCACTACTGAGATCGTCGGCAGAGACGCTGTGCACCAGTCGTACGTGAACCACTTCTTCGGGTGGTCCGTCGCCAACGTCGGCGACCTGGACGGCGACGGCACTGCCGACGTGGCAGTCGGAGCCCCGGGCCAAGGACCCGAGAACGTCTTCATGGGTGATCTCTACATCATGTTCATGAACACAGATGGCACCGCAAAGCGCACCACCGTGATCAATGGGGATGTCCCCAACGGCCCCGTATTGGAGCGCGCTGACCGCTTCGGCTCATCCGTGGCGGGCCTCGGCGACCTGGACGGTGACGGCGTGGCGGACATTGCAGTCGGCGCGACCGGGCACCTGGCGGGCGTCATAACCGGCGATGTCCACGTCATCTTCCTCAACCCCGACGGCACCGCAAAGCGCTCCGCCGTGATCAACGACGGGACATCCAACGTGCCGACCATGGCAAAGGGCGACCGCTTCGGCTCGTCGATCGCAAACGTCGGCGACCTGGACGGCGACGGCACCACTGATATCGCCGTCGGCGCGCCCGGGCCCGTCATCGGGAATCCCCGCACCGGCGGCGTCCATGTGATATTCCTCAACCCCGATGGGACGGTAAAGCGCTCCGCCACGATCGACGAGACGGTTCCCAACGGCCCGTCGCTAGCGGTAGCCGACGGCTTCGGGACATCGGTAGCCAACGTCGGCGACCTGGACGGCGACGGCACCACTGATATCGCCGTCGGCGCGCCCGGGCCCGTCATCGGGAATCCCCGCACCGGCGGCGTCCATGTGATATTCCTCAACCCCGATGGGACGGTAAAGCGCTCCGCCACGATCGACGAGACGGTTCCCAACGGCCCGGCCCTGACCGCCGGTGACTATTTCGGCATATCGGTCTCAGGACTTGGAGACCTAGACGGTAACGGCACGGCGGACATGGCCGTCGGCGCGACCGGGCTCCTAGGGGACGTTGCCACCGGCGATGTGCACGTCATCTCCCTCAACCCCGACGGGACGGTAATGCGCACCACCGTGGTTAACGGCGGAACACCCAACGGCCCGGTACTGGCCGGAGGCGAGCGCTTCGGCGCGTCCGTCTCGAACCTCGGCGACCTCGACGGCGACGGCAACGTCGACCTCGCGGTGGGTGCGCTCACCTCGTCCTCGGTCTACGTAATGTACACCTCCACCTTCCGGGCAGACTTCGTCACCACTTGGGAGACAAAGCTCCCCGGCGAGTACATCAGGATCCCGGTGGACGGCGCCACGGGCACCTACACGGTCGACTGGGGCGACGGCACATCCACGGTGCACAGAGGCGACGCCGCGCACGCATACGACACGCCAGGCACGTACCGGGTCAGCATATCGGGCGACTTTACCAGGATCTACATGGGAGGAGATCCCGACAATGCGGCCAAACTGGTCTCGATCGATCAGTGGGGCACCGCCAAGTGGACCACGATGGAGTCCGCGTTCAGGAAAGCGTCTAACATGGTGTATAACGCAACGGATGCCCCAGACCTCTCAAGCGTCACCGACACGTCAAGCATGTTCGCGTTTGTCTCATCCTTCAACCAGTCCCTCAACTCCTGGGATGTCTCAAGCGTCACCGACATGTCCTACATGTTCCACTTTGCCTCCTCCTTCGACCAGAACCTCGGTGACTGGTACGTGGTGCCTGCCGACACCCGGGTGAACAGCGGTAACACCGTGGTCACCACTATCGCGGCGCAAAACGGCTACCTTGACGGGCAGAGCCCCGCGTACAGCGTGGCTCCGGGAGGCGACGGGGACATGTTCGAGATGTGCGGCAGCGTCCTCAGATCCATGTCCCCCGCGTACTCCAAGCCCTCATACAACATCACCGTAGTGTCCGCCGGCGGCTTTTCGTCGCCCAACTCAAGGGACATGACCGTCACCGTGGACGGCGACGCCGGCGGCGGCACCACGATCCGGGGAACTGTTTTCGCCGATTCCGACGGTGACGGCGTCCAGGACGCGGGAGAAGCTGGAATTCCGGGGTATGCAATGTACGCCATAGGCATGACAAACCCGCAGGTCCTGTTGGAGGCAGTCACGTGTTCTGACGGTACGTACGCGTTCGAGGGACTTACCCCGTCCGAGACGACGCTGGTGCAGGCCACATACTTCCCGTTTGACACCACCATCACTACCGGGCAGTTCTATGCGTACGTGCAGCCTGCCATGGGCACGTCGGTGACGTTTGACGTAGGGTTCCGCCCGGTACAACCGTCGGAGACCGTGACGCTCGACGTCACCGCGTACGCCGACTTTAACGCAAACGGCAAGATCGACGCGGATGAGCCGGCCATACCGGGCGTGACAGTCACGGTATACACGTACACCACCAACGAGATGGACTCCGTGACCACCGGCCAGGATGGCACTGCAAGCAAGGCCGATATCGCCCCGGCTGACTTTCTGGCGCAGGTGGTGGTGCCACAGGGATACGCCGCGGCGACGTCTCCCGTGGATCCGTCATCAGGCATCGCGGGAGCGCTCACCGTGACCAGCCCCTCGCCGGGCTCTACCGTCCAGATGCTGATCGGCCTGGTGCCTGGCACGTAGGCCCGGCGTGTAGTATATGTAAAGTCGATCCGCTAGTCATCCGTCTCCGCCTCCATCCATCCCGGGTTGCTCTCCTGATCGCTTCCACGGCCTCCTTGTCATGGAAGGCCTTCAGCGGGGTCTGGTAGTTGTCTATGTCCAGCGACCAGTGAAGCCTGCCCTCGTTGTAGTACGCCATGTACTCGGACATGCTCCCGCGGTGCAATGTCCCGTCCTCCACGCTCCGGAAGAACCTCCCGGTCTTCCCGTTGGTCTGGGGGTGCTGCGGCCTGGAGTTCATGGGCCCGGCGCCCCGGTCCAGCAGCTCCGCCCCGGACGCGGTGGGCTTCCACGACCGGGGAGGGGCCTTCCTGCGGCCGTTCCGGCCCACGAGGCACGAGCCGTTGCCGGGGAGCACGGTAGCCGGCGTGCCGAACCGCCCGATCGCGCCCCTGGGCGCCGGCACGGCGTTCCCCGGCATGGCCTGCGCGAGCACGCGCGCGGCCACCGCGCACCGCGAGGCGCCGCCCGGGTACGCGGCCAGCCGGGGCCCCCTGAACCGGGGATCCCTCGTCCCGTGCCAGCCCGCGTGCCACGTGGCATCCGGGCATTTGCGTCCGTGGCGCACCCGCTTGCGCCTCCCCGGTTTTGCGGCAGACGCGGCCACCGCCCCGGCCTTCTTCAATATCCGGCATGCGGAGCAGTAGCTCACGTCATGGTCCCTCATGAGGCGCCTCGCAGTGCGCGCCACGCCTGCAGGGCGCCTCCCGTGGACGCCGGTGACCAGCCGTATCATGGCGGCGGTCATGCAGGCGCGCGGCCTGCCCGTTCCCGCCGCCGCCGTTCCGGTCCCCGGGAACCCCACCCACGGCCCCCGCACGTGCCTGGCGGTGATTCCCAGATCCCGCGCCACTTGGGATGACGGCATGCCCTTCTTTCGATGCCTGATCAGGTACTTCCGGGACCCCCCAGCAAGTCTCCCTGTCATGACTTTCCGTGATCGGTACAGCCTAAAATGGCCGGCTACCGCCCTCTTGATCCGGCGCGGACCGACTTTCCGTACAATTGAGGGGCCATCGGGAAGCACGGGAAGCCCGCTGCCGTCATGACCGACCACGGCTCCCAGCCCTGCACCAACGAGGAGGCCCAGGAGAGGGGCGTGAACATGTCCGGGAGGGAACTCGCGGGGCTGGGGATACGCCAGGTTCTGGCCGGCGTCGGGCACCCCCAGGCCAACGGCAAGCTGGAGAGGCCCCGCGGGGAGATCCAGCGCAAGCTGCGAGTCCGGGGAGATGGTGGTGGGGAAGAGCCAGCCCGACCGGCCTGTTCATGGAGTGGCACGGCAACCAGCGGCCCCACATGTCGCTGGATTGGGAGGGGCAGGAGACACCCGCGCAGGCGTTCGCGAGGAAGATGCCCTAGCAGGGAGATCGTCACAGACAGGCAGACGGGGGAGGAATATAATGCAACATGGGGGGGGGGCGCGAACTACTTTCTGGATCCCATAACATAATTTTCATATACTGCAATTCCTGATGATGGTGTAACGTTGCACCTTATACGTAGTTTCAAATACGGGTGGGGGGGGGGGTCGTACATAGGACATGCGCCCTATTCTGCTTAGTGTGCTTGTCGTAGCATGTGTGGCAGCCGTCGGCAGCTTCGGCGCGGCACATGGGCAGGCCGACACCACCACGTTTATAACCAAGTGGAAGACGACCGCGGCCAACGAGTCCGTGACCCTCCCGATTACGGTAGCCAGCGGCAGCTACACGGTGGACTGGGGCGACGGCACCGCCGACACCACCGGGAGTGCGGCGAACCCCACACACACGTACGCCACGACAGGAACCCACACCGTCACGGTCAGTGGTAACCTTTCCAGAATCCACCTGGGGGGAGACTCGTCCAACGCGGCCAAACTGGTCTCCATAGACCAGTGGGGCGACTCCCGCTGGACCACGATGGCGTCGGCATTCCGGGGCGCCGCCAACATGGCATACAACGCGACGGATGCCCCAGACCTGTCCGGCGTAACAGATATGAGCCGCATGTTTAAAAGCGCGTTCCACGTCCAACCCCACTCCCACGACCTGTCGGGCTGGGACGTCTCAAACGTAACCAACATGTCCTCCATGTTCGAGCACACAAACGCCTTTAATGCTGACATCTCCTCCTGGGACGTGTCATCCGTGACTAACATGTCTAATATGTTCCACCTCACCTCCTCCTTCGACCAGCCCCTCAACTCATGGGACACCTCAAGCGTCACCAGCATGCGCAGCATGTTCTCCGGCGCCTCCTCCTTCGACCAGCCCCTCTCCTCCTGGGACGTCTCGTCGGTGACGGACATGTCCGCCATGTTCTTCAGCTCCGATTTCAACCAGCAGATCGACTCCTGGGACGTCTCGTCGGTGACGAACATGTACCGCATGTTCCATGACTCCGATTTCAACCAGCAGATCGACTCCTGGGACACCTCGAGTGTCATCCACATGTCCTATATGTTCGCCCGGGCCTCCTTCGACCAGCCCCTCAACTCATGGGACACCTCAAGCGTCACCAACATGCGCAGCATGTTCCACGACGCCTCCTCCTTCGACCAGCCCCTCAACTCATGGGACACCTCAAGCGTCACCAGCATGCGCAGCATGTTCTCCGGCGCCTCCTCCTTCGACCAGCCCCTCTCCTCCTGGGACGTCTCGTCGGTGACGGACATGTCCTCCATGTTCTCCGGCATCTCCTCCTTCGACCAGCCCCTCAACTCATGGGACACCTCAAGCGTCACCAACATGCGCAGCATGTTCTCCGGCGCCTCCTCCTTCGACCAGCCCCTCTCCTCCTGGGACGTCTCGTCGGTGACGGACATGTCCTCCATGTTCTCCGGCGCCTCCTCCTTCGACCAGCCCCTCAACTCATGGGACGTCTCGTCGGTGATGTACATGTCCTCCATGTTCTCCGGCGCCTCCTCCTTCGACCAGAACCTGGGGGAGTGGTATATAGTACCGGCAGACACGGAGGTCAAGGAAAGCAGCACCGCAGTCACCACTGTCGCCGCCAAGGCCCCCTACCTCAACGACCAGCCCCTGTCTTATAAGGTGACGCAGAGCGGCGACGGAACCCAGTTTACCATGCACGGCTCCAATCTCAAGTCCGTCCAGGCATCCTATGCCAAGGACTCGTACGACATCACCATCACCACCCAGGACTCGCTCGGCATGCAGGCGATCCACTCCAAGTCCGTGACCATCAGCGTGGTGCGGATCGAACCGCGTGCGGCAGTCACCGGGCCAAACGAAATCACCGTGGTCTTCTCCGAGGCTGTAACCGCAAAACAGGGCGACTTTACCGGCCTGGAGCTGGATCCGGTGGGATCCAGGGACATCACCGGGATTGTCGGCTCCGGCACCAACACCATAACACTGGACTTTTCCGGCACGCCGGTGCCGACAGACGCGTCGGGAACCATTGACGTCGGCAGTGGCATCAGGTACCTTAACCAGTCCGCGCTCCGGGCGCATCCCGACCTGCCGGTGTCAGACGGCCAGCCTCCGACCCTTGGGGTGTCCATAACGTCGTCGGGGCCACAACCACACATCGCCAGGGCCGGCGACACCATAACCCTTTCGTTTACATCGTCCGAGGCAATCGGCATACAGGGCGTGACCATTAACGGGAGCGAGGCGGATCCGGCCAACACCGCAGGCTACTCTTGGAGGGCGATCAAGGTCGTGGGCCCCGAAGACGACATCGGGGCGGTACAGTTCTTGATCGACGTGGCAGACGGCGCAGGAAACACTGCCCGGGTAGGTGCCACCACCGACGGCACGTACGTGGTCATCGCGGGCGCGGACTCGTTCATAACCACTTGGGAGACCAACGTGCCGGGCCAGCACGTGACCATCCCAGTGTCGGACGCCACCGGCAGCTATACCGTGGACTGGGGCGATGGCAGCTCCACCGCGGAGTCGGGCGACGCAGTGCACGCGTACGCCGCAGCCGGCACCTACACGATCCAGGCGCTGGGCGACTTTACAAGGATATATCTTGGCGGCGATCGGGACAACGCGGTGAGGCTGGCCTCCATAGACCAGTGGGGAACTGTTCAATGGGGCACCATGGCGTACGCGTTCGCGGGCGCGGCCAACGCGGAATACGGCGCGCCCGACACCCCCGACCTGTCAGTGGTCACCGACGCCAGGCACATGTTCCGCGGCGCGTCGTCGCTGGACGGTGACGTCTCCGGCTGGGACGTCTCGGGCATCGACAACATGAACTCCATGTTCCGCGATGCGTCGTCGTTCAACGCCGACGTCTCCGGCTGGGACGTCTCGAGCGTCACCAACATGAACGCCATGTTCTCGGGAGCCTCCAGTTTCAACGCCGACATCTCCGGCTGGGATGTCTCCAAGGCGGCCTACATGGCAGACATGCTGTCGAGCGCCTCGTCGTTTGACCGGAACCTGGGGGAATGGTACATAGTGCTCGCGGACTCCTCCGTGGACCGGAACCAGACGGAGGTCACGCCCATCTCGGCCAAGGCCCCCTACCTGGACTCCCTGCAGCTTGAATACGCAGTGGAGCAGGAGGGTGACGGGGTGCAGTTCACCGCAAGCGGCCGCACACTCCAGTCAAAGTCGACCGACTATTCCAAGGACTCGTACGACATCACCATCACCGTCCCGGACGTGCTCGGGCTGGGCGCCTCACACTCCAAGGATGCCACCATCACCGTGACGGGCGCCGCGCAACCGCCCGACCCAGACCCGGCCCCTGACCTCCTGTCCGCCTCGGTAACGGGGCCCAACGCCTTCACCGTGGCCTTCACCGAGCCAGTCACCGTGGCACCGGGCGACTTTGCAAACCTGGTTCTGTCCCCCGGGGGCGCCAGGGACGTTACCGGGGTCTCGGGCTCGGGCACGGCAGCCGTCACGGTCTCCTTTGGCGGCGCCGCCGCATCCACCGCGGCCACCGGGACGGTCGACGTCGGCACCGGCATCGCGGACATCACGGGCAACGCGTTTGCGGGGGCGGCAGGCACCCCACTGTCAGACGGCCAGGCGCCGGAACTCCTGTCCGGCGCGGTCACGTGGCCCGACGAGATCGAGGTGCAGTTCTCAGAGCCCGTCACAGCGGAGCCGGGAGACTTTACGAACCTAGTCCTGTCGCCGGGGGGCCCGCGACAGGTAACCGGCGTGTCGGGCCCGGGGCCGGGCGTCATCGCGGCGTCGTTCGCGGGAGGGGCAGCCTCCGTGGACGCCACCGGGACGGTCGACATCGGCACCGGCATTGCGGATCTCGCGGGCAACGCGTTTGCGGGGAGTGTCGGGACGGAGCTGGCAGACGGCCAGACGCCGTTCGTCCAGGGGACCGTATTCTTGGATGCCGACGGCGACGGCGTGCAGGACGCGGGGGAGCTGGGAATGCCGGGGTACACCATGTATGCCATCGACCTTGCGGACCCGAACACGTTCTTCAGGGCCACCACGGCGGCCGACGGCTCGTACAAGTTCGACCGGTTTGGCAAGTCCCAGGTGGTGACGCTGGTCCAGACGTGGTACTTCCCGTTCGACCACACCATCACCACGGGGCCGTTCTACGCGTACCTGGAGCCCGACCTAAGCAAGACCCACACGTTTAACGTCGGGTTCCGCGAGGTGCTGCCGTCCGAGATGGTCACCCTCAACATCACGGCGTTCCGCGACCTCGACTCGGACGGGATATGGGACACCGGGGAGCCCGAGTTTCCCGGGGTGATTGTCCACACCTACACGTACACCACTGCGGAGCTGGAGGCAGTGGTGGCCGGCCCTGACGGCACCGTGGCCAAGACCGACCTGGTTCCGGCCGACTGGCTTGCCCGGGTGATACCATCCGACGGCTACGTGGTGACCGCCCCTGAGGGGGCCGCCACCGGCGTCGTCGGATCGTTCCTTGTGGACGATCCGGCCCCCGGCTCCACGTATTCCATGGTGGCGGGCCTGGCCCCGGACACATGATCGCAGCCCCGTTGCCCATGGAGACCGATCCCGGGCATGCGTAGCGGCAGGAGGCCGACGCCCAGGGCCCGCGCCGGGGTAGGCTAGAGGTTGGCGATGATCTCCCTCGTAAACCCAGTCGTGGTGCTGTCCCCCCCGATGTCCCTGGTCCTGACGCCTGACCTTACCAGGTCGAATATGGTGGACTCTAGCCTCAGCCCGGCCCTGGTGCACTCGGGGTCGGAGTGCTTGGCGCCAAGCCAGTCCGCCATCATCTTTATGGACAGCAGGAACGACGACGGGTTTGCGGCGTCCTTTCCGGCGATGTCGAACGCGGCCCCGTGGACCGGCTCGAACAGCGCAAAGTCGTCGCCGATGTTTGCGGCGGGCGCCATCCCCAGCCCCCCAGCCACCTGGGACGACTCGTCGGACAGTATGTCCCCGAACAGGTTGGTGGTGACTATGACGTCGAACTTCTCGGGCTGCCTGATGAGGTTCATCGCGCACGCGTCCACGTACATCTGCTCGAAGGCGACCCCTGGGTACTCCCCGGACACCGCGGCGCACGCCCCCGCGAACAGCCCGTCGGTAACGCGCATCACGTTTGACTTGTGGACGCACGTCACCTTCCTCATGGTGCCGCGCCTTTCCGCTGCCTCGAACGCGTACCTCGCGATCCTGCGCGAGGCGGCCTCCGAGATCACCCGCAGCGCCACGGCGGAGTCGCCAAGCGAGAACTCATTCCCCGCGTAAAGGTCCTCGGTGTTCTCCCTCACGATCACCATGTCGATGTCGTCGCGCAGCGACGGCATGCGCGGGTACGACTTCGCGGGACGGACGTTCGCGTAAAGGTCGAGCTTCCGCCTCAGCACCACGATCACGTCAGCCGCCGACTCGCCCACGGGGGCCTTGAGGCACGCGTCTGACCGCCTTACGGACTCCAGCGTCCCGTCGGGAAGCGCCGTGCCCGTCCTCTCCAGCGCGGCGTCCCCGGCCTCCAGCTCGGTCACGTCGAACCTTACCCCGAGCTTGTCGTGGATCGCGCCAAGCACGGAAACCGCGGACTCGGACAGCTCCGGCCCGATCCCGTCGCCGGTTATGAGCGAGATTCTGTACATGCCGCCATGCCGCCGCGTCCGGACTTCAGGGGTTGGCCCCCCGCTTCCCGTCGAGCATCCTCTTGAGCATGATCCTGTTCACGCCGTCGATCACCGCCTGGACGCTGGTGGTGACGATGTCCTCGCCGACCGACCTGGCGGACACGCTGTTTCCGTGGGTGTCCGCCACCCTGATCGTCACCTCGCACAGCGCGTTGGAGCCGCCGGAGATCGAGGCCAGCCCGTAGTCCGTTATCCGGAGCTCCGAGATCTTGCCCGTGATCTTCTGGATGGCGTTCAGCGCAGCGTCGACCGGGCCCACCCCGTAGTCCGTCCTGCTGAATTCCTTCCCGTCTATGTTGAGCTTCACGAACGCGTAGGGCATCGTTCCGATCCCGGTGGATACCGAGAAGCCGGCCAGCTGGACTATCTGCCTTATCCCGCTGTCCCCGAGTATGCCGCTTGCGATCGACAGCAGCTCCACGTCGGTGATGATCTTCCCCTGGTCGCCGAGCGCCTTGACCTTCTCGAGTATCTGCCTTGACTGCGACTCGGTCGGCCTTACCCCGTACTCCCCGAGCATGGCGTTCATGCCGTGGATCCCGGCGTGCTTTCCCACGCGGAGCACGCGCTTGCGGCCCACGAGTTCCGGGCTGATCGGCTCGTAGGTCAGCGGGTTGCTCAGGATGCCGTGCGTGTGTATCCCGGACTCGTGGCCAAACGCGTTGTCGCCCACGATCGCCTTGTTCGGCTGCACCTGGATCCCCACGGTCTTCGACACGAACCTGGACGTGTCATAGATCAGCTCCGACTTTATGCCGGTCTCGTATTTCCGGTCGTACGGGAGGCACTGCAGCGCCATCGAGAACTCCTCGAGCGACGCGTTGCCCGCCCTCTCGCCAATTCCGTTTATCGTCACGTGCGCGCACGCGGCTCCCGCCCTGATCCCTGCCAGGGCGTTTGCCACCGCCAGCCCGAAGTCGTTGTGGCAGTGGACGCTCACGGGGAGCCCGGACGCCGCGATGGCGTCCCCGGTAATCTCCGCCATGTATTCCGGCGTGGAGTACCCCACGGTGTCGGGGATGTCTATCCTGTCGGCGCCCGCGCCCGCCACCTCGCCGAACACCTTCTTGAGGAACCCCCTGTCGGTCCTGGTGGCGTCCTCGGCGGAGAACTCCACCTGCAGCCCCCTGGACTTGCCGTACTCTACCGCCTCCACTGCCTTTCCGAGGGCCTGCTCCCGGGTCATCCTGAGCTTGTCCTCCAGGTGGATGTCGGAGGTCGCTATGAACGTGTGGATGTATTCCAGCCCCCCGTCCACCGCCGCGTCGATGTCCTTCTTGCTGGTCCTCGCCAGCCCGCATACCTCGGCCGAGAGGCCCTCCGCCGTGATCATCCTCACGGCGGCGAGCTCGCCCTCGGAGATCACCGGGAAGCCGGCCTCGATCGCGTCGACCCCTAGGGCGTCAAGCCTTTTTGCGATGGCCAGCTTCTGATCGGGGGACATCGATATCCCCGGGGTCTGCTCTCCGTCGCGGAGGGTGGTGTCAAATACCCTGACCCTCATACCCCGCTCCTCTGCAGCGCGGCGACGCCCGTCCGCGCCACGTCGACTATGCCGAACGGCCTTGCCAGCTCCTCGAAGGCCTTGATCTGGTCAGGGGTGGCGGTGAGCTCCACCATGATGGAGTGCTTCTTGACATCGTGCACCTTGCCGCCGTACGCGTTCGCCAGCTTGTTGATCTCCATGCTGTCGCTCGCCGCGCTGATCTTGATCTTGAAGATGCACAGCTCGCGGTAGACCGTCTTGTGCTCGTCCAGGTGCTTTACCTCCACGGTGTCGATCATCTTGTCAAGCTGCTTGACTATCTGGTCGACCTGCCTCTTGTCGCCAAACGTGGTTATGGTCATCCTGGAGTACTCGGGGTTCTCGGTTATCCCCACCGAGATGCTGTCTATGTTGAAGTTCCTTGACCTGAACAGGTGGGTCACCTTGAAGAGTATCCCGGGCTTGTTTTCGACTAGGAGGGAGAGGATGGACCACATTGCAATCACGACGGCAGTATCATGTCCGACAGCGACGTCCCGGGGGCCACGAACGGCAGCACGTCCTCCTCCGGGTCGATGGGGATGTCGATTACGGTGGCAACCTCGCTGCCCAGCGCGGTCTTGATCGCCCTGCCCAGCTCGTCCATCGACTGCGCCCTTATTCCCTGGGCCCCGTAGGATTCCGCAAGCCTCACGTAGTCCGGGCAGCGCCCCTGGTCCACGCCTATCATCCTCCTCCCGTAGAACGTCCGCTGCCACTGGGCCACCATGCCCAGCGTAAAGTTGTTCATTATGAACACGATGACCGGGATGTCCTCCAGCACCGCGGTGGCAAGCGAGTTCTCCGTCATGTTGAAGCTGCCGTCGCCGGCGATGTCGACCACCGGCACGTCGGGCCGTGCCACCTTGGCGCCGATGGATGCCGGGAACCCCCAGCCCATGGTGCCCAGCCCGGTAGAGCTGAAGAACGTCCCCGGCTGGATCACGTCGTAGAACAGCGACGCCCACATCTGGTGCTGCCCCACCTCCGTGGTGATGACCGAGTCGTGCGGGAGCATCTCCCTGAGCTTCCTCAGTATCTTGGCCGCGCCCATCTCGCCCGGGTGCAGCTTGAGGTTCTCCTTCCAGTACGCCTTTATCTCCTCCACGTGCTTGATCCACTGGGTGTTCTCCGCCTTGACGCCCTTCTGCGCAAGCATCTTCACCATTATCCTCAGCGACGCCCGGACGTCGCCCACCACCGCCACCTGGGTGGTCTGGTTCTTCCCTATCTCCGCGGGATCCACGTCCATGTGTATGATCTTGAGGTGCCTCTCAAAGTCGGCAAAGGTGCCCACCGAGCGGTCCGAGAACCTCGTGCCTATCGCGAGCACGCAGTCTGCCTCGGTCATGATCCTGTTCGCCTCCGCGTGGCCGTGCATTCCGATCGGGCCCATCGCGAGCGGGTGGTTTTCAGGGAACGCGCCCTTGCCCTTGAACGTGGTCACCACGGGGATAGTTAGCAGCTCGGCCACCGCCTGGAGCTCCGCAAACGCGGACGATATTATGGTGCCGCCCCCCGCAAGGATCACCGGCTTTTGCGCGTGGAGGAGCATCTCTATCGCCTTTTGCACGTTTGCGATGTCGGGGTCGGTCCACGGGTGGTACCCGCGTATCTTGAACTCGTCGGGGAACTCCATCTCGGACTCGTTCGTCTGCACGTCCTTCGGGACGTCGATCAGCACGGGCCCCGGGCGCCCGGTCTGCGCAATGAAGAATCCCTTTCTCACCACCTCGGGGATCTCGCCCGCCGTCCTCGGCTGGTACGCGTACTTTACCACGGGGTTTGCCATGCCGATGATGTCGCTTTCCTGGAACGCGTCGCGCCCTATCATGGCCACCGGCACCTGGCCCGTCACCGCCACCATGGGCGCCGAGTCCGCCTGCGCCGTGGCGATGCCGGTCAGGATGTTGGTGGCGCCCGGGCCCGAGGTGGCAAAGCACACCCCTGGCTTCCTGCTCACGCGGCCAAAGCCATCTGCCATGTGCGCCGCGGACTGCTCGTGCCTGACCAGGATGTGCCTGATGTCGCACCTGGCAAACTCGTCATACATCGGGAGGTTCGCACCCCCCGGTAGGCCAAACACCTCCTTGACGCCCTCCTTCTCCATGGCAGTCATCAGCGCCTTTGCACCTGTCATGCTCGTCATTTTACCTTCCAAGTAGCACCCCATAATTTTAATGTGTTAAAGCTTAGGGCGCGCCTTACAGCAGGACGGCCAGCAGAAAAATGCCCGTGTTGTCCGTCCATGCGCCCATTGAAACCACGTTTATGGCACAATGATAACTAATAAAGATTCTGCAAAGCCCCGGATGGGCGTGGAGCGCGCCGGGAGCCGGGCGCGGGGCTCCAGCGGCCCGCTGATCCGCCGGCGCAGCAGAACCTGCGCCGTGGAGACGCGGCGGCTGCCTGCAGCGGCGGGGCACGCGGGGCCCGGAAAAGACGCCCGCCGCGTCAGAAGACTTAAACCGAATATTCTGCAACCAGAGTCGGCTGTTTTGTCTGATCGGGAGGATATCATAGGGGTAATCGAGGAGCTCTTTGAGGCGGGAATCACGAAGGACATGGGCCGGCTCCGGAGCATCCACCTGGACGACCCACGGTTTTCAAGCTTCAGCGACCTGCCCCCGTACGACCTGAAGGACTACCAGACGACGATAGAGCTAGAGGAGCTGCGGTTTGTCAGCATATCGGACTATTCCTACCAGATCAGAAACCCGAAGATCAGCGTCTTTGGTGACGTGGCGGTGGCCGCGATGGAGCTGGATCAGAAGGGGATGCTGGTGGACAACAAGGCATACACCGGCGAGCACATGGCGATCAGTGGGAGGGCCACCTTCGTGCTGGTGAGGCAGCCTGCGTGGAAGATCGCCCACATCCACCTCTCGAAGACCGGCTGATGGGGGGGGGGCGGACTGCCCGCCCAAAGGCCAGGGAGCCCGAGTCTGGAGGCGCCCGTGGATCCACTGGAAGGACGCGTCGGCGCGCACCAAATATTAGCCGGCGCCGCCAACCTGCGCCATGCCAGACTCGATCGACCTTGCCCCGGACGAAAAGCTGGTAATAATCCCGGACATCCACAACAAGTACGCCGAGGCCGAGGAGATAATCCGGGAGGAGAATCCCGACAGGGTGGTCTTCCTGGGCGACTACTTTGACGGCTCGGGCTACACCCTCGCGGACGCCGCAAACACGGCGGGGTGGCTGGCCGGGTCGCTGCGCCAGAAGGACCGCATACACCTGGTCGGGAACCACGACCTGAACTACATGACGCCCAACCCGGAGCTGAAGTGCAGCGGGTACGATCCGGCCAAGTACGAGGCGATCAGGGGCCACGACATACGGTGGGACGATCTGAGGCTGTTCTGCTGGGCGGGCGACTGGCTCTGCACCCACGCGGGAATGTCAAACCGGTTTTACGAGCAGCAGAAATCCGGCGAGTCCGACTCGGTGCGGGACGTGCTGGAACGGTCAAGGCGCGACCTTGAAAGCATCCACGACCCGGACTCCGGCCACCCGTTCTTACAGGTGGGGGCGATGCGCGGGGGCGCCTGCACCGTGGGCGGGATAGTGTGGTGCGACTATGGCGAATTCGAGGACATCCCAGGGGTGCGGCAGATCTTCGGCCACACCAGGGACGACGCCGTGCGGCACAAAAAGGCGGGGGGTTCCGAGCACTATTGCATAGACACGGTGCTGAGGCACTATGCGGTGTACCGGGCAGGCGCGATGGATGTCAGGCCGTCCCGGCACGCCGCCGCGCGCTAACTCCGGCCGGGAATCACGCGGTAGTGGCCTGGGGCTGTTCTTTCTGGCCAGGCTTGTCCACGACGCGCTTTTCTCCGCCGGGCTTGTCCACGACGCGCTTTTCTCCGCCGGGCTTGTCCACGACGCGCTTTTCTCCGCCGGGCTTGTCCACGACGCGCTTTTCTCCGCCGGGCTTGTCCACGACGCGCTTTTCTCCGCCGGGCTTGTCCACGACGCGCTTTTCTCCGCCGGGCTTGTCCACGACGCGCTTTTCTCCGCCGGGCTTGTCCACGACGCGCTTTTCTCCGCCGGGCTTGTCCACGACGCGCTTTTCTCCGCCGGGCTTGCCCTTCTTTGATCCCGCCACGAGGTGCTCGTACAGGCTGTATGCCTGCCTCGCGTCCCGGCTTCCGTGCACTATGGAGCCCACCGCGCGGATCATCGCCACCGGGTGGTCTGACTGCCAGATGTTCCGGCCCATGTCCACCCCGGCCGCGCCCCCTTGGACGGAGTTGTATGTCAGCTCCAGCGCGTCCTTCTCGGGGATCTTCTTCCCACCAGCTACGATTATCGGGACCGGGCACGACTGCACCACCTTCTCAAAGCCCTCGCAATAGTACGTCTTCACTACGTGCGCGCCCTGCTCTGCGGCAACGCGGCACGCGAGGGAAAGGTAGCGCGCGTCCTTGCCGAGCTCCTTCCCCACCGCGGTTACCGCCAGCACGGGCATCCCGTACCGCTCCGCCTCGTTCACGAGCCTCCCCAGGTTCGCCACCGTCTGGTGCTCGTACTTTGAGCCTACAAAGATCGACATCGCGACCGCGCTGGCATTTAGCCTTATCGCGTCCTCGACGCTGACGGTGACGTCCTCCCGGGAGAGGTCCCCGCCTATTATGCTCGGGCCGCCCGAGACCCTCAGGACCATCGGGGTTCCAGTGTTTGCCGGGACGCACGCCCTCTGCACCCCGCGCGTCAGCATCAGGGAGTCGCAGTACTTTAGCAGCGGCGCCACCACCTTGCCGGGGCTTTCCAGCCTCTCGGTCGGGCCCAGAAAGTACCCGTGGTCGACTGCGAGCATCAGCCCCCGCCTGTCGTGCGGCTTGATTATCCGCGCCAGCCTGTTCTCCAGTCCCCAGCCCGCCATGTTCGATCTTCAAAGAATGGGGCATTTCTTAAGCCTTTCCCACCATGCCAGTCGAGCGAAACGCGTGCCGGATTGCGGCGGGACGCGTGCCACCGCGCATGCCCAAGGCCCCGCCATCGCGCCCGGCGCGGATTTACGTTTCGCCCGGCTGCCCGGTGATGACGATCTTCATCGCGTCGCCGCCGACCCTGGCGTGCTCAAACGCCCTCTGGGCCTCCGGGATGGGGTACCTGTGGGTGATCAGCCGCTTCACGCCTATCCTGCCCGACTCGATGAGGCCCAGGGCCTCCCCGGTGTCGGCGTCAGACGCCGCGTAGCTCGTCCGGATCGTGACCTCCTTGGAGTACACCCTGTTCATGTCGAGGTTGATCGTCGCGCCCTTCGACGGGACGCCGAACATCATCACCGAGCCGCCCTTCCGCACCATCCCTATCGCGTCGTCAAGCGCCCGGAGGCTGCTCGTCGCGACCACGGCCAAGTCCACCCCGAGGCCGCCCGTGGCGTCGGAGACCCTCCCGAACCTGTCCGCGTCGGCTGCGTTCATCGCCCCCGTGACCCCGAACCGCCTTGCAAAGTCCAGCCTGAAGTCGTTCACGTCGAGGCAGAACACCTTGGAGAACCGCCTCGCCTGGGCTAGCAGGACGTGCATCATGCCCGTGGGGCCCGCGCCAAATATGGCCACGGTGCCGCCCTCCCGCGCGCCGCACCTTCCCCACGCCCTGACGCAGCATGCGAGCGGCTCCACCATGGCTGCCTCCTCGAAGGTGGTGGAGTCGGACAGCTTGAGCACGCCGCCGTGGGCCACGTTCCATTTGGGGACCACGTACCGCTCCGAGAGCCCGCACGGCTGCAGGTTCGTCTCGTAGTACCTGGGGCACATCGTCTCGCTGCCGTGCCTGCACAGGTGGCACGAGTAGCACGGGACGTGGTGGTGGGTGAACACCCTGTCCCCCTCCCGGAACTCCGTGACGCCCGGCCCGGCCCCGACGACCGTCCCAGCGGGCTCGTGCCCCAGCCTCATGGACGGGCTGCCGTACTCCCCGAACACCTTCTCGAGGTCCGATCCGCATATCCCGCAGGCCTGCATCTGCACCAGTATCTCGCCAGGGCCGGGTTCCGGGTCCGGCCCGTCGTCGACTGAAATCACGGAAGGCGCCTTCACCGTTGCCGTCTTCACGACGTAGGGGCGGCGCGGCAACTATTAGGTGTTGCCAAGGGCGTCGCCGCGGCGGGCTACACGCCGAGGATCTTCTTGAGCATGACCCTGTAGTCGACGTCGGTCTTCTCGCTCCCTGCCGCGGGCAGCTCGAACACCAGGGTGGAACTTGCCGCCCGGAGCTTCGTGAGCTCGTCGCCGATCGACCCGGTGAGGTCGTCGCTTGCAAGGATCAGGCCTATCCCGGAGTCCTCCGCAAGGCGCCTTATCTCCTCTAGGGCCTTCTCCGGGGTGTCGGTGATCACGCCCGGGACGCCAGCCAGCTGGAAGCTGGCCACGAAGGACTTGCTGCCCACCGTAAATATCTTCACAACGGTGGATCCGCCGCATGTCAATTTAACCTTTTTTGGCAGGGGCCGCGGGCCCAGTTAAGCGAAATGTACCCGATCCTGCCCCCTCATGGCGGGGGCTTGGGCTCCAGTATCCGGGCCGACTCCAACTGGTAGGCGAACGCCCGCTGGGTCATCACGCCGTTCCTGCAACCCCTTCCAGAAAGGACGGCCCGCACCACCACCCACTCGTTGTACGCCAGCAGCGAGTAGTAGAAGCACAGCATGCGGGCCCCCTCGTCGGCGACCCTGGTCTTGGCCCTCATGGACTCTATAACCCTGTACGACGTCTCGATGCCCCACCTGCGCGGGTACCCCCTTGCGCTGGCTGCGGGGCGGTTGGTCGCAAACCCGATGTACCGCTCCTCGGGGACGGAGGGATCGTCGCACTTCTTCCTCTCCTCGATCTTGATGTGGTACCCCGCGGAGTTCCGCCCCTCGATCGTCACCGGGGACACGCCGGGCCTGGCGTTGCGCGCGAACTCCCGCAGCGCGGCCACCACGTTGCCGGTGTTCCTGCACGGCATGAGGTACCCGACGCGGGCCCTGTCCAGCGCCCTGATCGTCTCCACCGTGAAGAACTCCCTGTCCAGCAGGACGAGGCCGGGCCCGATTCCGGCGTCCCGTACCGACCGCAGCGCCTTTTCGACGAAACCAGGCACGGAATCGAACATGTTCACGCGGTACGCGCCCAAAACCAGCGGGTACCTGCCCCCGACGCACTGGACCGTGATGTACCTCTCGAACAGCTTGGTCCCGTTCTTGCTCCTGGAGCGGGTCAGCCCGGGCCCCGGCGCGGAATCGTAGCGCGGTATCAGGTGCATGTCGATGGCGATGGAGGGCTTGCGGGGCAGCCTTCCGGCCTTTTTGAGCGCGGCCGCCTGCCTCCCCACGGCGCCGCCGAGGGCATCCTGGATCCCGGCGCCGCCTGCCCCCCTGAGCGCCGAGGCGAACCACCTGTCCGAGGGGGCCGCCCTGCCGTGCACGGCCTTGGCCGCGTTGGCGCACCCCCCGACCGACGAGTCCCGGAGCGCGGCCCCAAGCATGCCCCGGTTGAGGGCGTCCACTCCGAACACGGCGTTGCGGCCCGCTGGCCGCATGAGCGGGGCCAGGAACCCGCGCATGCCGGAGACGACACCCTGATATAGGCGGGGGTCGTTCACCATGTCGCGGCCCTGGCGGGTCTTGTTTCGAGACAATTCAAGTCTTGTCGGGGCCCATCCCCTGTTGATCTGTTTGGAATTGCGAGAGTTGACTATTTGGTCTACTTTTCGCTTAACTGGGGCCCGGGAAAGGTTGATTTAGCGCGGCATGCAACGGGAACCATGGTTGAAATCGACGCCTCTAGGGACGTCTACCTGTTCACCCACGGGAGGGCCGACCTGAAAGACAGGTCAGAGGCCGCCCTGATCGCTAACGGCTTTGCGAGGGAGAGGATAGTGATGGCGGTGCCCGACAAGGTGGGATCGGTCGGCGACTACATGGCGATGCTCTGGATGCCGCCAAACCCCGACCACATAAGGATCCAGCGGATCACCAAGGTGGACGAGGTGGAGCCGGAGGGGATGATCGGCCTGTGGAAGGGCGTGTCAAAGGACGACGTCGACTCGATAAAGCTGGACTAGCTAAAGCCGGCCCCGAACTTGCTCCCTTTCTGCAGCGGATCGGCAGACGTGTCTGCCTTTTTGAGCTTCCTGTACAGCAGCGTCTCGTAGACCAGCTGCATGGCGTCCTTCTCGCCCAGTGAACAGTCGGACATGACCTCGTCCCTGTACTTTCGCAGCCTGGACGCGTCCTGCTCGTCGGGGGACACGCCGTCGTGCACCATCATGTTTGCGATGTGCTCGATCTCCCTGTTGCGCCGCCCGTCGTCCACGGCTGTGGTTGCGCCGCCCCGGTTATAACATGTTCGAAAGCCGGCCGGCCCTACAGGTCGGATATCAGCCCTGCCACAAAGTCCCCGAACTCGGAGTCGTCGAAGCTCACCCTCTCGACCCGCCCCAGCCTCCTGGCAAGCAGCGCCGAGTCCAGGTGGTAGCACGACTTCCTGCCTTCGGGGATCCCGAAGTAGAAGCCCCGGCACGAGCAGTAGCGGCCGTCTGGGTCGATCCAGTGCTCCTTGCTCCTCCCGACCACCGTCCACACGGCCCTCCCGCTGGGCCCGAAGTGGTGCATCTTCACCCTGCTCTCCGACACCGCCGACTCCGCCCTGTCCTCCTGCGCCGTCGGCCCCCCGGCTTCCCGCGCCGCCTGCACTGCCCCGCCCGGATCGCTCACAAGGGTTTAATCCAAAGGCCGCGGTATATCTTTGTTGCAGGCAAGAATCGTCCCCTCGAGGCCCGCGATGGTGCTGGAGGGCAGGAAGAAGAGCCTGGTGGTGGCAGACATCCACATAGGCTTCGAGAGCGGCCTCGCGGCGGGCGGGATCACCGTCGGGAAGGGCTCCACGGTCGGCCAGGCGGTCTCGGAGCTCTCCGAGATGATACGCGAGGAGAGGCCCGACAGCGTGGTGCTGCTCGGGGACGTCAAGTCCAGCATCAGGGGCATCGCGAGGCAGGAGTGGGACGACGTGCCGTACTTCCTTGGGAGGATCCGGGAGCAGTGCGACGTGGTGCTGGTCCCCGGAAACCACGACGCGGGCATCCAGAGGCTGGCACCGGACGGGGTGTCGCTCACCGGCCCGGCGGGGGTGGTGGAGGAGGGCGCGCTGCTGACGCACGGCCACGCGATGCCGTCCGGAAACTTTTCGCACGTGGACAGGATAATAATGGGCCACGTCCACCCGGTGTTCTTCGAGGACGGCTCCGTGCTCAACGGGCAGCGCGTCTGGGTCTCGCTGAGGGCCGCGAGGCAGGACATATTCCCGGACCGGTCCGGCGAGCTCGAGGTGACCATAGTGCCGTCGTTTAACAGGTATTTTTACGCGGCGCACAAGGGCAGGCGAAGGCGGTCGACGTCCCCGATAATCGAGCGGATCAGGGACGTGGCCTCTGCCAGGATCGTGACGCTTGACGGGGACATCATAGGGGACGAGTCCGACCTGGGCCGGGTCCTCTAGCCGCGCGAGTCGTACGGGGCGATCGGCTCCCTGGTGGTCTCGTTGCCCCTGAGCCACTCCAGGGTCTTCACGAAGGAGTACGCCAGCTCCCTGGTGGTGAGGACCGGGATCCCGAGCTCCAGGGCCTTCCTCCTGATCTGGTACTCGTCGTCGAGCATCCCCACGTACTTCTCCAGGGTAGAGGTGCTGGGTATGTTTATGATGAAGTCGATCTTGCGCTCGTACAGCAGGTCGGCTATGTTGGGCTTCCTGTCCGGCTCCGATATCTTGTAGACTATCTCCACCTGGCCGACCTTCTCCTCGAAGAACTCGGCGGTGTGCTCCGTGGCGAGGATCTTGAATCCCATCTGCTTCAGCTTGGCTATGGTGGGCAGCAGCTTCGCCTTGTTGTCGGCGCCGCCCACCGTGACCAGCGCGGTCCCCTCCGCTGGCAGGTTGTACCCGACCGAGGTGAGCCCCTTTGAGAGCGCGTCGTAGAAGCTGTCCCCGAAGCAGGCGGCCTCGCCGGTGGACTGCATCTCGACCCCCAGCGCGATGTCGGCGCCGTCAAGCTGCATGAACGAGAACTGGGGCACCTTGATGCCGTAGTTCGGGATCTTCTGCCACTTGCCCTCGGGTATGCTGGGCAGCTCCCTGCCGAGGATCGCCATCGACGCGAGCGATATGAGGTTGGTCCTGACCAGCTTGGACACGAACGGCATGGAGCGCGACGCCCTGATGTTGAGCTCTATCACGTACACGTGGCCGTCGTGGACCAGGAACTGCAGGTTGAACGGCCCCACTATGTTGAAGGTGGTCGCGATCCTCCTGGTGTACTCCGTGATGGTCTCGATTATCTGGTTGCTCAGGCGCCACGGGGGTATGCACATCATGGCGTCGCCGGAGTGCACCCCGGCGCTGTCGATGTGCTCGACTATCGCGCCTATCACAACCTGCCTGCCGTTGCTGACGCCGTCGACGTCGACCTCCAGCGAGTTGAGCATGAACTTGGATATCACCACCTGGTGGTCCGGCGACACGCTGGTCGCCTCCCTGACGTACGTCCCGAGCCCGTCCGCGGACCAGACTACCTTCATCGCGGCGCCCGACAGCACGTACGACGGCCTGACGATCACCGGGAACCCGACCTGCTGGGCGAAGGCCCTGGCGTCGGCGATGCTGGAGAACGCCTGCCACGGCGGCTGCTGTATGTGCAGCTTGTCGAGCTCGGCGCTGAACTTCGACCTGTCCTCGGCCCGGTCCACGTCCGCGGCGGACGTCCCCATTATTTTCATCCCGCTCCTTGCCAGCCCCGGCGTCAGGTTGTTGGCAGTCTGCCCGCCGACGCAGGTGATTATCCCCTTGGGCCTCTCATAGTCCGCGATGTCCAGTATCCTCTCGTGGGTGAGCTCGTCGAAGTACAGCCTGTTGCAGATGTCATAGTCGGTGGACACGGTCTCCGGGTTGCAGTTGACCACGGAGACGTTCTTCTCGCCGTTGTCCTGCAGGCCCCACACCATGTTCACCGTCCCCCAGTCGAACTCCACGCTGCTCCCGATCCTGTACGGCCCGGCGCCGAGCACCAGCACCCCCCTCTCGGATTCCGGCACCGCGAGGTCGTGCCCGCTGCCGCCGTAGGTGAGGTACAGGTAGTTGGTGACGGCGGGCCACTCGGCGGCGAGCGTGTCTATCTGCTTTACCGACGGGGTGACCCCGGCCTCCTTGCGCACCCTGCGCACCTCTGCGGGATCCGAGCCCTTCGCCCTGGCGATCTGCCTGTCCGAGAAGCCCAGCTTCTTGACCTTCCACAGGAACTCCCCGTCCAGCCGCCTCCCGGGCAGCTCGCCCTCGGCCTCCGTTATGTTCCTTATCTTCTCGACGAACCACGGGTCTATTGCGGAGAGCTCGCGGATCCGCCCCGCCGTGACGCCCATCTTCAGGGCGACTGCCACGTGGTACAGGATCCTGTCGTCCGGGTGGGACAGCTCGTACTCTATCTCCTCCTCGGTGTACGCGCGCCCGCTGTCGCGGTTGAGCACCAGCCCGTCGTTGCCGATGTCCAGCATCCTGATGGACTTTTGCAGGGACTCCTCGAACGTGCGCCCCACCGCCATGACCTCGCCGACCGACTTCATGGTGGGCCCCAGCCTCCTGTTGACCAGCTCGAACTTCGCAAAGTCCCACCTCGGGTGCTTGCACACCACGTAGTCGAGCGACGGCTCGAAGCACGCGGTGGTGCTCCGGGTGATCCTGTTCACCAGCTCCGAGAGGTGGTACCCCAGCCCGATCTTGGCCGACATGTACGCCAGCGGGTAGCCGGTGGCCTTGCTTGCCAGCGCAGACGAGCGGGAGAGCCTCGGGTTGATCTCTATCGCGGCGTACCTGTCCGAGTCGGGGTCGAGCGCGTACTGGATGTTGCACTCGCCCACTATCCCGACGTGCCTCGTGGCGCGCAGCGCCGCCGAGCGGAGCATGTGGTACTCGCGGTTGTCTATGGTCTGCGACGGGGCCACCACTATGTTGTCTCCCGTGTGGACCCTCATCGCCAGGACGTTTTCCATGTTGCAGACGATCACGTTGTTCCCGTCATAGTCCTGCACCACCTCGTACTCTATCTGCTTCCAGTCGCCTATGTACTCCTCCACTAGAACCTGGCCGACGAGGCTCGCCTTGATCCCGCGCTCGACTATCTCGTGCAGGTCGATCTCGTTGTACGCTATCCCGCCGCCCCTGCCGCCGAGCGTGTAGGCGACCCTGACGATCACCGGGTAGGACAGCTCCTCGGCCACCTTCCTCGCGTCGTCAAAGTTGGTCACCGTCCTTGACTTCAGCACGGGGACGCCGCACTCCTTCATCGAGTCCTTGAAGAGCTGCCTGTCCTCGGTCCTCTTTATCCCGTCGATCTGGGTCCCGAGCACGCCGATGCCGTACTTTTGCAGCACGCCGCCCTCGGCCAGCCTGACGCCGCAGTTGAGCGCCGTCTGCCCGCCGTACGCCAGCATGATCCCGTCGGGCCTCTCCTTCTCTATTATCGATTCCACGTACTCCGGCGTGACTGGCAGCAGGTACACCTGGTCGGCGAACCTGGTGTCCGTCTGTATGGTGGCGATGTTCGGGTTGATGAGGATGCTCTTCAGCCCGTCTTCGCGTATGGCCTTGAGGCACTGGCTTCCGGAGTAGTCAAACTGGCGGCCGTTTTAGCGGCTTTCGCCGGCTTCTCCGATTTTTATTGCCCCGCTACCAAGCACGAGGAGCTTGCTTAACGACTCATTCCTGGGCAGATTCAGGTTCCTCCATCATTTTCCTGAGGTCGTCAAAGACGAACTTGCAGTCGTATGGGCCCGGAGACGCCTCCGGGTGGAACTGCACCGCGATGCAGTTCCGCGTCTTGTGCCTTATCCCCTCGACCGTCTTGTCGTCTGCGTTCGTAAACCATAAGTCGAATTCCGAGTCGCCAAGCGACTCCGGGGTGATCCCGTAGCCGTGGTTCTGGCTGGTGACGTACACCTGGCCGTCCTCCGAGTTGACGCAGGGCTTGTTCTGCCCGCGGTGCCCGTACTTTAGCTTGTACGTCTGCATGTCCCCGGCTATGCCGATTATCTGGGCCCCGAGGCAGATGCCCAGGGTCGGGACGTCCTCCTCGATCAGGCGCCTCGCAGTCCGTATGGTCTCGGCGCACTTTTGCGGATCCCCCGGGCCGTTGCTGATCACCACCCCCTTCGGGCCGTGCGACATCACCTCGTCAAACGGCGTGTCCCACGGGAGCTTGACCACCCTGTACCCCATGTCCCGTATGTTGCGCAGTATCGCGTTCTTGGCCCCCGTGTCGATCACCACCACCGGCTCCCCGCCGGTGCCGTATGACTGTTCCTGTCTGGTGGACACGGCGTCCATGAACTGCTCGGAGTCGTAGTGGGGCGCCTCCCGGAGCCGGCCGGCCACCTCGCCGGCGTCGATCTCAGAGTCGGACACGGCGAGCGCCGCCATCATCACGCCGCCCGTGCGGAGCTTCTTGGTGAGCTCCCGGGTGTCGATCCCCGATATCCCCGGGACGCGCTCGGCGTGGAGCCACTCGTCGAGCGTCATGGCCAGGTTCCAGTGGCTCGCCGTAAGGGACAGCTCGTGCACCACCATCCCCCTGGCGTGGATCCTGTCGGACTCGAAGAACTCCGGGATCCCGTCCGGATCGGCGGCCGCGGGATCCGGCACCCCGTAGTTTCCCACCAGCGGGTACGTCATGGTGAGTATCTGGCCGCTGTACGAGGGATCGGTCAGCGTCTCCGTGTAGCCCACCATCCCGGTGTTGAAGACGATCTCCCCGAAGACGGTGGTGGGATAGCCGAAGCCCATCCCGTCCAGGACGGTGCCGTCGTCGAGGATCAGCTTCCCGAACTTGTTTGCTTGAGTTGATTTCCTGGTAGTTATCGTTACCCTCGACAAGTTCGAGTGCTTATGGATTTAAGTTTTTGGAAAGGCGCCGTATCCCCCGCGGGCAGGATCGCCCCGGGCTAGAGGGCGCGGAACTCCTCGCTCCACTTGTGGTACGCGCGGATCATCTCGGTCGAGACGCTGGGCTTCCTCCTGGCCATGGTCTCCTTAAAGTCCGCGGTGGTGATCTCCCTCGGCTTCTGGGCCTCCTGGCCCTCCACCGGCTCCTGGTAGTCCTTGGAGTTGAACAGCTCGTGGACGGTCTTGAGGTGCGTCGCCTGGCACACGTCCCTGATGTCGCTTGCGCTGTACCCGTCAAAGATCCTCGCCAGGTCTTCCGTCTTGACCCTGCCGTTGACGGCCAGGTCGGCGGTGTACTGCTGGAACAGGCTCTGCCTCGCCTCGAGCGTTGGCAGGGAGACGTAGATCCTCTTCTGGAACCTCCTGAGGAACGGCCAGTCCAGGCTCCACGGCTTGTTGGTGGCGCCGATCACGTACATCATCAGGTCCTTTCCCTTGCTGTTCACCCCGTCCATCTCCGTGAGGAACTGGTTCTTGGTCCTGACCTCGCCGCCCACCTCGCTGTTCCTGGAGCCCAGGAGCGAGTCGACCTCGTCCACGAAGAGGATCACCGGCTTTCCCTCCTTCTCCGCGTAGCGGCGGGCCATCCTGAACAGCTTCGAGACGTTCTTCTCTGCCTCGCCGAGCCACTTGCTCATCATCGACGACGCGTCCACGTTGATAAAGTAGCCGTCCATCTCGCTTGCGGTCGCCGCCGCCAGCATCGTCTTTCCGGTGCCCGGGGGGCCGTAGAGCAGCATGCCCTTTGGCCACCCGAGCGGGAAGAGGTCTGGCCTCTTGGTGGGGTACACTATGGACTCGCGCAGGGCGTTCTTCGCGTCCTCCAGCCCTATCACCTCGCTCCAGCTGACGTTGGGCTTTTCCTTCATCACGAGCTCCTCGAAGTCGTTCTCGTCCTCCTGCCTCTGGACGGATTTTTTCTGCTCTTCGGGGGACGCCTTCGGGTCCACCGCGGGCTCCACCCCGTGGGACTCCTGGAGCGCCTTTATCCTGTTGTGGTAGGAGGCGCACCTGTCCTTGTATATGGGGTTCAGCTTGCTGTTGGGGTACAGCTGCATCAGCTTCACGAGCGCGTCTATGGCGTGCTGGTAGTTGGTGATCGCCATGCCGCGAGCTCCCTGCGAATCGAACTTGATCGCCTCTGACGCGTACTTGCTCGCGGTGTTTTCCAGTTCCTGCGGTGCCAAACTCATCCAAACCACCCTTGCCTTGTCTTTCCGATTCGGTTGGTATTCTAATGGGTTAATCTCTGTCGCGGTGTTGGTTAAATTATTTGCACAAGTCCGGCCCCGCCGCGCTCCTGCGCGGGGCCCTTCCCTAGGTCCGACCTGTCCGAGATGCCCGCGTGCAGCTCCCTCACCCTGCTTATGGAGTCCTCGGCGGCGGCCAGCATCTCCGCAATCTCGTCGTCGACCTCGCCTATCGACTCGCAGGCGTCGCCTATGATGCGGACGAAGCTCCCCAGCATCTCCTTGGTCTCCTTCCTGTCCTCGTACTTGCACAGCAGGAAGTCCGCGAGGGCGACCACCCTGCCCATGTCCTCCAGCTCCTCGTGGGACAGCCCGTCTATCTTGCCCAGCTGGATGCCCTCCCTTGAGGCCCTCCTGTCGATCTTCTCAGAGACGCTCCTGACCAGCCCCATCTCCCTTGCAAAACCACCACCGCGCAAGACGTTCAAGCGGTTCACCCTTTAAGAAACCCAAGATTACGGTACTGCTTATTTATTTTAGAGTCGGTCATCAATTTTACTTCATCAAGGAAGAGCGCCGACTCTGAGTTTGAGCGCCCAAAGTCGAACTTCGCGGTGGCTATGATCGCCGAGTCGAGCAGGATGCTTCCCAGGTGGACCGACAGCTCGGACAGCATGCGGCTGCAGGCAGGCACCACGTCGTACAGCTGCGCGCTGGCCGTCCTGACCGCGGGGATCGCCGGCGCCAGGATCCCCGGGATGCTCGACACCCCCGAGATGGATCCCACCCTCCTCCTGATCTGCAGGAGCACCTCCAGCGAGAACGCCACCGCCCTCTCCCTGTCGATCGCCCCCGGCAGCGAGGGGTCGTCGTCACCCGACGCCCTTATCAGGCCGCGCGTCGACGCCACGAGCCCCCTCCTCTGCGATCGCAGGTCCTCTATTATCTCGGAGAGCAGCCCCGCCGAGTACTCCAGGCGGGGGACTATCGTGACTGCGTGGGAGACTCCCCCTCCGACGCCGCCGCATCCTGCAACCATGACCGGTGATCCGGAGAGTCAGTATTTGAGTGCCCTGTAACGAATTTCGCTGTCACCGCAGTTACAGCACGCCGCAGTTACAGTTTTGATTTTTTTTGAGCAGTTATGTAAAGGATTTTGGCTCTCAATTTTACCTAATGCGGCATGAAGTAAACCCATGGCAAGCGAGCACCATCCAGCTGTGAGCCTCCAGGAGTTCGGCCTGAGCAAGTACGAGTCGCAGGCCTACGTCACGCTGATCTCCCGGGGGACGGTCTCTGCCAGCGAGCTGGCCTACTACTCGGACCTGCCAAGGACCAAGATCTACCCCACGCTGGCCAAGCTGGAAAAAAAGAAGCTCGTGGTGATATCCAAGAGCAAGCCCATAATGTGCACGGCCGTGGCCCCGGAGGACGCCTTCGACTCGGTCATCCACGAGCAGATAAACAAGGTGAACGCGATGAACACCATGGTCTCCAACCTCAAGAAGGCCAGCGAGGAGAGCCGCAAGTCCCAGGGCTCCGAGGAGAAGAGGTACTTCCACCTGGGCGCGAACAACGTGCTGACAAAGCTGCGGACGATGATCGAGGGCTCGAAGTCGTCGATCAGCATCGTTTCCGACCAGTGGGGCCTGGGGCTGCTCGCCGAGTGCAGGCAGCAGCTGATCTCGGTGATCAGGAGGGGCCTTGACGTGAAGCTGGTGATCCACCCGTCCCAGGTGTGCTCGGAGCCGTTCAGGGGGATCCCGGACGGCGTGAAGATCAGGACGTCGGACGTGATCCAGAACTGCTTCATCTTTGACGACACCGAGCTCCTGGCCGTGGACAGCAGGGACGGCAAGGGGGCAGTGCTCTCCTCGGCAGACATCCTGGCCGCAAACCAGCTCAGGGCGTTCGCGAGCGTCTGGAAGAACGCGGCGAGGACGGAGTCGCTGGCGGACATGACAAAGTCGGAGGCCCAGGAGATCTACAAGATCGTCAGGACCGTGCACGAGGGCGGGCTGCTGCACGTGCTCTCCTCCGTCCCGGCGTCGAGGAAGCCCGAGGTCGACATGCTGAAACTGCTTGAAAAAAACGGCGTCAACCTAAAGTCGAGGCCGCTCGACGAGATCATCGAGATCGTCGACGCCGTCCAGCAGATGGTGTGCGCCGGCCACGTCAGCTTCGAGGCTGCCACCCGGAACATCACGATAGAGTCCAGGATAAACGGCGGCCACTCGCTGCCGTGGGTGTCCATCCTCGAGGAATGCCTCCACAAGAAGGGGTACCGGACGAGGACGCTGTACCAGAACCAGCAGGCCAAGAGCGAGAAGATCCACATCAAGATATCTAAAAACTAAAATCACGCGGGGGCCTCCCACAGTTCGTGATAGAGGAGAGGCTAGAGTCGCTCGGGATCGCGCTGCCCGAGCCCCCGGCACCGGCGGGCTCCTACGTGCCGGTAGTCCGGACGGGGAACCTCCTGTTCGTCTCCGGCCAGATCCCGGTGGAGGACGGCAGGGTGAAGTTCACGGGCAGGGTGTCCGAGGACAACCTGGGGGAGGGGCAGGCTTCGGCAAGGCTGTGCGCGGTCAACGTCCTGGCACAGGTGAAGCGCGAGATCGGCGGCCTTGACGGGGTCTCTAGGATCGTGGGGCTGTCCGGGTTCGTCAGTTCCGGCCCGGGCTTCGCAATGCACCCCAAGGTCATCGACGGGGCGTCGGACCTGCTCTACGAGGTGTTCGGCGACGCTGGAAGGCATTCCAGGATGGCCGTCGGCGTCGCGGGCCTGCCGCTTGACGCGATGACCGAGGTAGGGGCCGTAGTCGAGGTCAGCTAGGCGGGTTCAGCCTCTTGTTGAACTCCGTGAGGAACTTCCTGATCTTGTCCTTCGGGACCATGGCGCCGCAGGCCTTGTCGTGGCCCCCGCCGGAGCCGCCCAGGTCGGCGGCCAGGGAGTTGACTATCTTCCCCAGGTGGACCTTGCAGGACCTGGATCCCCTTATGGAGACGGCGTAGATCCCGTGGTCGACCCGCTCCTTGTATGCCACGCCGACGTCCTTTCCTGACAGGCCCAGCACGAAGTTGACCGCCCCGCTCGCCCCGGAGTCGACTATCTCCATGTACCCGAGGTTCTTCATGGTCCTCATCCCCTCCTTGACCTTGGCGATCACCTGGGAGAGCTTGTCCACCTGGATCTGGGCGAACTCGAACGTGTTGGGGATCTGGTGCGGGAACTTCGACTCGGAAAGCTCCTCCACCAGGTACGCCAGGTATTCAGGGTCCTTCTGGTGGCCGACTATGTTGTACGTGAGGACGGTGGCGCTGATCAGCACGAACTGCCTGTCGTAAATCTGCAACAGCCTGGATCCGATGGGGCGGTCCTCCATGTAGTCGGTGACCGCGGCGCACGCCGCTATGAACGACGCGTGGTCCTGCAGCTTTGACTTGAACTTGTTGTATACCTGGACGGTGGTGCACTCGTCGACGTCGTGGATCATCTTCACCTTCATGTCCTCGAGCTGCCCGGCGATGCCCTGGTCGATGTCGTGGTGATCCACGTACGTGACCGACACGCGCTTCTTGCGCAGCGCCCCCACTAGCCCGACGAACTCGTCCTGGTTCTTCTTGCTGAGGCCCAGGTCGCAGATGTACAGGGACTTTAGCTCCGGGTCCTCGCTCGCCTGCCTGATCGCCTCCATCTGCCCGGGGTAGTCCACCAGCACCGAGTCCCCGCCAAACGCCTGCCTTATCAGGGCGGCGGAACTGATCCCGTCTGCGTCCTCCTTGTGGGATATGCAGAGCGTCTTGACCCGCTTGCCTGCATGCGGCCTGCCGGAGGCTCCCGCCGCCTTCTTTGACGCGGTCATCAATGTCCGAAAACGACGCGCCCTCATTTAAACCAAGAAAGACGCGGCCCGCGGTCAGCTCCCCGTGCCGCGCCCCTTCCTGACGCCCTGCCGGGCCGGCACCGCGGAGTTGGCGCACGCGTCGTAAAACGGCACCCCGGTCAGCTGCGTCTGCCTGTCGGCCTCCTGGATCTTCCTCAGATCGGGGCCCGACGCATCGAGGATCATGCCGTCCATTCTCTCGAACAGCCTTCTTTCGGCCGGAGTCATTTAACTCTTGGTTAAAACCGGCCATTTATGGGCCGGGGTTGCCATATTAGACAATTTGCTAAGCTTCGTAGACGCGGAGGCCGGCCGCCGCGCGCCGCGCACTGACGGGGGCGGGTCCCGCGGCCCACAGCCTCGGGCACGGGGGCGCCGCGTCTTCCGGCCCGGCGCGCCCGTCCTGCGGGCCGCGATTGGGAAAATATAATAGAAGATCCCACTGAATACCGCCGTGGACACGAAGAACATAGGCCTCCGCGGGATCGAGGTGGCAGACACGAAGATCTCGAACATAGACGGCAAGAGGGGAAAGCTGATCTACCGCGGATATGACATCCTGGACCTGACAAAAAACTCGACGTTCGAGGAGACCGCGTACCTGCTGCTGTACGACGACCTGCCCACGAAGAAGCAGCTGAACGAGTTCAAGGCCAACCTGGCCGAGGCGAGGCTGATCCCAAAGCGGATGCAGATGAACATGAAGAACTGGAGGAAGGACGCCGACCCCATGGACATGCTCCAGGCGTTCGTCTCCGCGCTGGCGGGGTACTATGACGAGGAGTTTTCCACGAAGGAGTCGAGCTACGAAAAGGCGATCAACCTGGTCGCGAAGGTCCCGACGATCATAGCAAGCTGGCACAGGATCCGGAACGGGCTGGACCTGGTGGATCCCGACCCGGAACTTGGCCACGCCGCGAACTTCCTGCGCATGATGTTCGGGGAAAAGCCCGACCCGGAGATTGAGAGCATATTCGACATCTGCCTGATCCTGCACGCCGACCACACGTTCAACGCGTCCACGTTCACCGCGAGGCAGGTGGCGTCCACCAGGGCGCACATGTACTCCGCGGCCAGCGCGGCGATCGGCTCGCTCAGCGGGGAGCTGCACGGCGGCGCCAACACAGAGGTGATGAAGATGCTCCTGGAGATAGGGGACATCCAGAAGGTCGAGCCGTGGATCAAGGACTCGATGGCCCGGGGCGAGAGGATCATGGGGATGGGCCACGCGGTATACCGCACGTATGATCCGAGGGCCCAGGTGCTCAAGGAGATGTCGCGGAAGGTAGCGGCAAAGACGGGGGAGCCGTGGTTTGACATGACCGAGAAGGTCGAGATGACGACGATCTCCGAGATGAAGGAGAGGAAGGGCAGGAACATCTACCCCAACGTGGACCTGTACAGCGCGTCGATCTACTACATGATGAAGATCCCGGTGGATCTCAACACCCCGATCTTCGCGATATCGAGGGTGGCCGGGTGGGCCGCCCACATCATAGAGGAAAAGTTCGCCGAGGCCGCGCCAAAGCCCGCGCTGTACAGGCCAAAGGCGTCCTACGTGGGGAAGTACTGCGGGCCGCAGGGGTGCGAGTACAAGGCGCTTGACCTGAGGAACTAGTTGCGCGTGTCCAGCCAGTCGTGGGCCTTGGCGTTTATGTCGTGCCTGTACAGGACCTCGAACACCATGTCGTAGAACGTGATCCCCTTCTTCCGGGCCTGGTCGTCAAGCCATTTTATGCCGTCTGCCAGCTCGGGGTCATGTTCGGAGAACTCAACCAGCTCGTCGACCATCTTTGAAAAAAACCCGTTCGACTCCAGCATGCATTCAGTTTCCACGCTTTGATCATAAGGGTTGGATTCAAAATATGTAGACAAAAGACCGTTTTTTGGTTGACAATGGCTAGCGGGCGCGGGCCTCGCGGGCCGGCAGGCGCGGGCCGATCCGCCCTGGGCGCACCGGGCCGGCGCGGCATGCCCGCTCGCGGCCCGCGGCGATCCCCGCGGATGCTAGGGTTTATTTTGGAGTGCGGAATCCCATGGATCACATGGCAGGTATAGACAAGGCTGCAATCGCGTTCACGATAGCAATAGTGGCCGCAGGCGTAGGAATGGCGCTTTATGGCGAGGGCGTGCAGAGTGCACCGGCCGCCACCGCGCCAGCAATTCCCACGCCGGCCGCGATGCCGGCCGATGAACCGGAACCGCAGACTGACACGTTTGCGGCGCTGGCCGACAAGGTCAAGGAAGACACCGCAGCGGCAGACGTGTCCGTTGAGGTGGCGCAGGTACCGCCCGCGACAGGTACGGAGGAACCCGCGCCCGAAGCCGAGGCCGCACAGGACGCGCCCGAAGCCGAGGCCGCACCGGCACCAGCGCCAGCAGGGCCCCAAACGGTCACCGTAGACATCCCGGTAGGGACGTCGGTGCCAGGCTGCGAGGAGACCAACGCGTGCTACCTCCCGATGTCCGTCACAATCAACGCCGGCGACACCGTGGAATGGGCAAACGTGGACACCGCGGCGCACACGGTCACGAGCGGGCTCCCGTCAAGCGGACCGTCAGGAGAATTCGACAGCAGCCTAATCATGGTGGACGCGTCATTCGCGTTCACGTTTGACGAGCCCGGCAGCTACGATTACTTTTGCATGGTTCACCCGTGGATGATCGGCGACGTCCAAGTCAACTAGGAACCTTTTTCTTTTTATTTTACCCGGGCCCTGCGGATGGCCCTGTTGTACGCCACGCCGAACCTGTGCGCCTCGTCGCGCGCGTGCTGCAGGATCCGCAGCGCCGCCCCCTCCCTCGGCATCGCCACCGGGTCCCTCCTCCCCGGGACGTACACCTCCTCGTTCTCCTTCGCAAGCGAGACGCACGGTATGCCGAGCCCGAGCGCGCGCAGCGCGTCCAGCGCCGAGTTGAGCTGCCCCCTGCCACCGTCGATCAGGACCATGTCCGGGAGCGCGGCGCCGGCCCCGAGCAGCCCGTAGTAGCGGCGCCTGACCACCTCGCCTATCATCGCAAAGTCGTCCCTCCCGGAGACGGTCCTTATCCTGAACTTCCTGTACGCGGACTTGTCGGGCCGCCCGTCCACGAACGCGGACATGGCGCCCACCGCAAAGTCCTCCCCGTGGTTCGAGATGTCAAAGCACTCTATGGTGCCGGGCGCCGCCGGGAGGCCCAGCGCGTCCTTGAGGTCGGCCAGGCCCGGCTCGCCGCCCATCTCCTGGACCAGCCTGAGGTTCCTCGATATGAGGTCGAGGATCTCCCTCCTCTTCCCCCTCTTGGGCAGCGTGATCCGCACCCGGAAGCCTGCCTGCTCGGAAAACAGCGCCTCCAGGGCGTCCCTGCCTGCGGGGTACTCGCTTACGACGATGAACCTGGGCAGCCGGTGGGTGGAATAATACTGGGACAGGAACGTCGAGAACGAGTTGTCGCCGACCAGGTCGAAGGAGAACCTGTCGCTGTCCCTGATGACGCCGTGCACCATCCGGAAGTTCATCACGACGGCCGACTGGTCCCGCAGCGCGATCCCAAAGTACTCCTCGTCGGAGTTCTTGACGTACTCCATCTTCTGCCCCGTCTGCAGGCTGCCGAGCCGGGCCAGGGTGTCCCGTATCTCGATCGCCCTCTCGAACTGCCGCATACCCGCCGCGCGCCTCATCTCGCCCTCGAGCTTCTCGGCGAAGACCCTCGTCTGGTTCCTGCCCTTGAGCACCCCCTCGAGGGCCTCGACGTGCCCCGCGTAGCTCTCCTGCGCTGACCCGAACTCGCACGGCCCCTCGCAGTTGCCCAGGTGGTACTCGAGGCAGACCTTCTTTGGCAGGGTCTTGCATATCCTTATCTGGAACGCCTTGCGCAGCGTCCCTATCGTCAGCAGCTTCGAGCTGCCGTGCGTGAACGGCCCGTAGATCTTCCCCCTCCCCAGGAACTTCCCGTCGCGCGTCCTCCTTGCCACCAGCAGCCGGGGGTACCTTTCGTCGGAGATCCTCAGGTAGGTGTACCGCTGCTGGTCCTTGAGCTCTATGTTGAACCGCGGCCTGTGCCTCTTTATCATGTTGGACTCGAGGAGGAACGCCTCGCTCTCGTTGTCGGTCAGGACGAACTCGATCCCGGCTATGCTCTCGACGAGCTTCTGCGTCTTGCGGTTCTGGTTCTTCAGGAAGTACGACCGCACGCGGTTCCTGAGGTTCTTTGCCTTGCCTATGTATATGGTGCTGCCCGCCCCGTCCTTCATTAGGTAGACGCCCGGCCCCTGCGGGATGCTTACCCGCGACACGTCAAACGTCATTTCCGCAGCAACTTTTTGAGGTACCTTCCGGTGTAGCTCCCGGGAGACCTTGACAGCTGCTCCGGCGTGCCGGCGGCCACCACCCGCCCGCCCTCGTCGCCGCCCTCCGGCCCGAGGTCCACCACCCAGTCCGAGTTCCTGATGACGTCCATGTTGTGCTCGATCACCACCACCGTGTTTCCCAGGTTGACCAGCCTGTTCAGCACGTCGAGGAGCTTCTGCACGTCCGCAAAGTGGAGGCCGGTGGTCGGCTCGTCCAGGATGTACAGCGTCCTCCCGGTCCCGCGCTTCGAGAGCTCCGAGGCCAGCTTCACCCGCTGGGCCTCCCCGCCAGACAGCGTGGTGGACGACTGCCCGAGCTTGATGTACCCGAGCCCGACGTCGTATATCGTCTGCAGCTTCCTCTTGATCGCCGGGACGTTCCCGAAGAACTCCAGGGCCTCGAAGACGGTCATCTCCAGCACGTCTGCCACGTTCTTCCCCTTGTACATCACGGACAGGGTCTCGGAGTTGTAGCGCTTGCCCTTGCACTCGTCGCACTTCACGTAGACGTCCGAGAGGAACTGCATCTCTATCCGCTTGACGCCGTCGCCGTCGCACGCAAAGCACCTCCCGTCGGCGACGTTGAACGAGAACTGCCCCGGCGCGTAGCCGCGCTCCCTTGACAGCTCCGTGCCGGCGTACAGCTCGCGTATCGGGGTGAACGCCCCGATGTACGTGGCCGGGTTGGAGCGGGGCGTCCTCCCTATGGGGGACTGGTCTATGGCGATCACCTTGTCTATGTCGCCGGCGCCGTCTATCCCCCGGTGCCTCCCGGGCCTGGCGTTTGACTGGTAGAAGCGGGCCTCGAGCGACCTGAGCAGGATGTCGTTGACCAGCGTGGACTTGCCGGAGCCGGACACCCCCGTCACCGAGACGAACAGGCCCAGCGGTATCTCCACGTCGATGTCCTTGAGGTTGTTCTCGGCGGCCCCCAGCACCCGCAGCTTCCCGGCGGGCGCCCTCACCCTGCCTTCCAGCCCGATGGACTCCTTGCCCTTCAGGTAGTCCCCGGTGACTGACCTGTGGCCGTTGAGGATCTGCCTGACCGTCCCCTCGAACACTATGCTGCCGCCGTGTATGCCCGCCCCGGGCCCCAGGTCCACTATCCAGTCGGAGCGCCGTATCACCTCCTCGTCGTGCTCCACGACGATCACCGTGTTGCCGAGGTTCCGCAGCTTGGTCAGCGTCTTTATCAGCCTGGCGTTGTCGCGCTGGTGCAGGCCTATCGTGGGCTCGTCAAGCACGTACATGACGCCGGTGAGGTTGGAGCCGATCTGCGTCGCCAGGCGTATCCTCTGCGACTCCCCGCCCGACAGCGTGGAGCTGAGGCGGTTGAGCGCCAGGTAGTTCAGCCCGACGTTCCTCAGGAACTCCAGCCTCTCCGTTATCTCCTTGAGGATGTCGCGCGCGATGTACCGCTCGTTGTCGGTCAGGCCGAGGCCGGAAAAGAACCCGTAGCAGTCGTCTATGGACATGTCGCAGACGTCCATTATGCCCCTGCCGTTGATCCTCACCGCGAGGGACTCCGGCCTCAGCTTGTTGCCGCCGCAGGAGTCGCACGGCGTGTCCCTCATGAACCCCTTCAGCCACTCCCGCTTCGACTCGGAGTCCGTCTCGGCAAACGAGCGCCGGAGGCTCCCCATCACGCCCCGGAAGGCGTCGACGCGCTGCCAGGTGGAGCCGCCCGAGTACGACCTGTAGCTGACCTTGATCGGGTCGTCCGTCCCGTGCAGGATCACCCTGAGGTGCTCCGGGCTTATCCGCTCGATCGGGGTCATCAGGTCGAAGCCGAACTTGCTGCCCACCGCGCGCAGCTCCTGGCGCCTGAACGAGGAGAACCTCCCGCTCCACGGGACTATGGCGCCGTCCAGTATCGACTTTGTCCTGTCGGGTATCACCAGGTCGGCGTCAAACTCCATCTTCACGCCCAGGCCGCTGCATGCCCTGCACATCCCGAACGGCGAGTTGAACGAGAAGGTGCGCGGCTCCAGCTCGCCCACCGTCAGGCCGCAGTGGGGGCACGCGTTGTTCTGGGAGAACGTCCTCTCGGACCTTTCCGAGGACACCACCGCGTCCCCCTTGGACGCCTTGATCGCCGCCTGCACCGCCTCGAACAGCCTGGAGCGCTCGGTCCTGGCGGCCCTTATCCTGTCCACCACGATCTCGACCGTGTGCCACTTCTGGCGGTCGAGCGCGGGGACGTCCCCGTCCAGGTCCAGGACCTCCCCGTCCAGGCGTATCCTGGAGTACCCGTCCTTCCTTACCTGCTCCAGGATCTTCTCGTGGGTGCCCTTCTTCCTCCGTATGATCGGGGACAGCACGAGTATCTTCTGGCCGTCGAACTCCCTGAGCACGGAGTCGCATATGGTCTCGACCGACTGGCTTGATATCTTCCTGCCGCACGAGGCGCAGTGGGGGATCCCGATGCGCGCGTAGAGCAGCCGCATGTAGTCGTAGATCTCCGTGGTGGTGCCCACGGTCGAGCGCGGGTTCTTGCTGGTGGTCTTCTGCTGGATCGATATGGCCGGGGAGAGCCCGTCTATCGAGTCGACGTCTGGCTTGTCCATCATCTCCAGGAACTGCCGCGCGTACGCCGAGAGCGACTCCACGTACCGCCTCTGCCCCTCGGCGTATATGGTGTCAAACGCGAGCGTGGACTTGCCGGATCCCGACAGGCCGCTGATCACCACCAGGCTGTTCTTGGGGATGTCGACGTCGAGGTTCTTCAGGTTGTGGTGGCGCGCGCCGCGGATCCTCAGCTTACTTTCTGCCATCTTTCAACCTGATCTCTTTTTCTAGTCTTTTTATTCTATCGCGGCACTCTATGGCCCGCTCGAAGTCGAGCTCGTCCGAGTACTTCCTCATCTGCGCCTCCAGGCCGGCCACGTCGGCCTTCAGGTCGTGCGACGACTTTATCTTCGAGTCGTCCAGGGACGCCACCTGCTCTGGCACCGGCTTGGTTATCGTCCGCGGCGTGATGCCGTGTTCCCTGTTGTACAGGATCTGCTTCTTCCTGCGCCGCGCGGTCTCCTCCATCGCGTTCCTCATGGACTGGGTCACGGAGTCGGCGTACATGATGACCGAGCCGTTGGAGTTGCGGGCGGCCCTGCCGAACGTCTGGATCAGGCTCGTGAAGTTCCTCAGGAACCCCTCCTTGTCGGCGTCCAGGATGGCGACGAGGGACACCTCGGGTATGTCCAGGCCCTCCCTGAGCAGGTTTATCCCCACCAGCACGTCGAACTCGCCCAGGCGCAGCTGCCTTATCAGCTCGGTCCTCTCCAGCCCCTCTATCTCGGAGTGCATGTACCTCACGCGGACCTGCTTCCTGGAGAGGTACTCTGCCAGGTCCTCGGCCATCCGCTTGGTCAGCGTGGTCACCAGGACGCGCTCGTCCCTCCCGGCCCTGGCCGATATCTCCCGGATGAGGTCGTCCATCTGGCCCCCCGTGGGCCTAGTCTCCACCACCGGGTCGAGCAGCCCTGTCGGCCTCACCACCTGCTCGGCGATCCTCTCTGACACCCTCCTCTCGTACCCGGACGGGGTGGCCGACACGAACAGCGCGTTCTTGATGTAGCCCTCGAACTCCTCGAACTTGAGCGGCCTGTTGTCGTACGCGCTGGGAAGCCTGAACCCGTACGTGACGAGCTCCTTCTTCCTGGAGTGGTCGCCCTTGTACATCCCGTGCAGCTGGGGCAGCGTCACGTGCGACTCGTCCACCACCAGCAGGTAGTCGTCGCCGAAAAAATCCATCAGGCAGAACGCCTTCTGCCCGGGCTTCCTGCCGTCAAAGTGCCTGGAATAGTTCTCTATGCCGGAGCAGTACCCAAGCTCCTCTATCATCTCGAGGTCGTAGTTCGTCCTCGTCTCCAGCCTCTGCCTTTCCAGCTCGCTGAGCTGCGGGAGGCGACCCTCCAGCTCGTCCCTGATGGACGCCACCGCCCTGTCCCGCACGTCCCTGGCGACCAGGTAGTGCTTTGCCGGGAATATCCTCATCTGGGACACCCTGCGCTTCTCCGCCATGGATACGTGGTCGAGCAGCGCGATGCTCTCCACCTCGTCGCCGAACATGGATATCCTGACGACGTCCTCCGAGTACGCCGGGACCACGTCCAGCGTGTCGCCCCTCACCCTGAAGTTCCCGGGAGCCGGCTCCGTGTCGTTCCGCTCGTACCTGGCGTCGACGAGCCTCCTGATCAGGTCCTTCCGGGGGATCTCGCCGCCCTGCCTCACCGTGATCGACAGGTCCTTCCAGTCCTGCGGGTTGCCCAGCGAGTAGATGCACGACACCGTCGAGACTATGATCGTGGGCTCGCCCGACAGCAGCATCGCGGTGGCCTCCAGGCGCAGCTTCTCGATCTTCTCGTTGACCTGGGTGTCCTTCTCGATGTAGGTGTCTGTCTGCGGTATGTAGCTCTCAGGCTGGTAGTAGTCGTAGTATGACACGAAATACCCCACGTTGTTCCTGGGGAAGAACTGCTTCAGTTCGGCGTACAGCTGGGCCGCCAGGGTCTTGTTGTGCGATACCACCAGCGCGTTCTTCCCGGTCCTGGCCACCACGTTCGCCACCGTGAACGTCTTGCCGCTCCCGGTGACGCCCAGCAGCGTCTGCACGCTGCCCCTGTCCACGCCGCCGACCAGGGCGTCTATCGCCTGGGGCTGGTCGCCCGTGGGGGCGAACTCCGAGTGCAGTTCAAACCTCGCGCCGTGCCGCAACACACGGGATCCTCGCGGACTGAATTTAAAGCAATGTCGCGGCGCGGCTACCAGGACGGCTCGTCTACCATCCTGACGCCGTCCCCGGCCACCTCGAAGCCCATGATCTCCAGCGTGGCCCTGGCCCCGGGGGAGCCCCTCGCGAGGATCTTCTGCGCCAGGGCCGCCCTGTCGCGCCGGGAGCGGTTCTGGCCTATCTTGTACTTGCCGTGGATCGTCTCGGGCACCAGCTTGATCACCGCCACCGCGTCCAGGACCCTGGACCCGGGGCCCACCGGCTCGTAGCGCCCCTCGGGCTGGTATTTCCGCATCAGGCCGTTCAGCGCCGACGCCTTCTCGCCCCTGTCGGCCACGACCGACGCGGCCCCCTTCATGACGACGCTGACGTACAGCGTGTCCGCAAGCGAGGCGTCGCGCGGATCCTCAAAGTATGACGGGAGGAACTCCAGCTCCCTGTCCACCTCGAAGCCCGCCCTGGGGTTCCTGGCGATGTTGTCCAGCTTCTCGCCGCGGACGTGGGAGTGCATGTATACCGCGCCGTCCAGGAAGGCAAAGTTCATCGGTATCACCTGCGGGTAGCCGTCCCCGTCGATGGTGGCTATCCGCCCCACGTGTTCCTGGTGGAGGAACTCCCTTATCCTGTCCTGGGACTTTATCCGCAGGGCAGACGTCAGCCGCAATAACGGGCAGGCCGCGCGCATCACTATTAAACCAAGCTGGGGGAGACTGGCACGTCGTCAGATCCACAACATGTGGCAACTGCGCCTGGATGGTAGCGTGGATGATGCCGCGGCATGACTACGTCCAGCACGCGTCAGGCCCCATGCAGCCACAGCAGGGAAGGTGGCGATGGGGCAGGCGCGTGGCCATGCGGCGCGCCCCGCGGTGCCTTCGGGAGTGGGATCCGACACATTTCACTTAACCGCGTTTTCCAAATGGTTCATATAACACAGCCTGTCTAGGCATGCGGTTTGCCTGTGAAAACACTACTGCTCCTAGCTATGGTGCTAGTTACGTCAGGAATTGCATCTGCAGCACCCGTGCATGCACAGGGGCAACAGGACGCGTCCACCGATTTCACAACAAACATAATCAAATGTCAAAAAGACAGCTGGAATGACTATGAATTACAGTATTCAATCACGAACAATACGCCCCGTGCAGTAGAAAATATGTGGGTGACATACCTGCTGGCTGACTCCGAGGGCAGCGTAGTAAACGTGCGTTCCGATAACTTACTTTATGGCTTGAATCTCCAACCAACTCAAACTGCCTACAAGAGCGACTATGCGGGATTCTCTATAACCACGCCCGGCTATGACTGTAAAATAACCATCCAAAGTGTAGAGTATAAGGACATGGCGCCGCCACCCACAGACTGTGATCCTTCATATCCCGACGTGTGCATTCCGTCACCCCCGCCCGACTTAGACTGTCATGACATCGCATACGCTAACTTTAAGGTTGTGGGAAATGATCCCCATGATTTTGATGGGGATGGCGACGGCACCGGATGTGAAACAAGCGTGGTGGACGTAATAAACGCCCTCACGCAAAGGATCGTCTCACTTGAGGGCCTGATAGCGGATCTTACGGCACGAATAGCCGCACTTGAAACAGGCACAACCGCACCGCAGACATTGGTTACCGGAACCGTGTTTAGGGATGCCAACGGCAATGGGATCATGGATGCGGACGAAAGTGGGTTATCTGGGGTTGGAATGGTGGCAGTAGGCCTGGCCGACCCGAACAACCCCTCCAGAACAACCACGGATTCGGAGGGCAGATATTCTTTTAAAGCGAAACCCGCGCCTGCAACAACATTGATACAAACCACGGTGTCCACAGTCAACCTTACGCTTACCACCGACTGGTATACGTACGCAAGCCCACAAGAAGGCACAACCGTGACATTTGACATTGGGTTCAGGCACTGGACCGGGCCATGACCTTCCAAAATAACTTAGTCGGTACTGCTAGCATGATCCTGTAGGTGTGACACGCGCGGCCGCCGGGCCGCAAGCAGGCCACAGCGTGGGTGCCGGTGCGGTGCCGCATCATGGAGGAAAGCGGCCTGCCCGCGCCCCCGCTGCAAAATCTGGGGGGTGCGGGCGGACACGCTACTGGCGCAGGAACTCCAACGCCGCGCGGCGCATCCCCCGGTACGCCATGAGGGGCGGCTCGCCGTGCTGGGTTGGCGGGAAGGGCGTCCGAGGGCTTGGTGACTTCTGACCGGCGCACTTTCAACTGCTTGGCTCCGCCGCGGAAACCGCGCGCGGGGGCCGCGGCCCCCGGGCTGTCACTTCCTGGCCTTTTCGCGCAGCACCGGCATCACGCTGCTGGCAAACTTGTCGATCGATCCAAAGTAGTTCTTGCCCCAGAACCTGATCACGAAGTGGTTCACCCCAGCGTCCATGAACCTCTCGAAGGTCGGTATCACGTCGTCGGGCGTGCCCACGGCGGTGGACGAGCGCGCCACGGGCTCCGGGATCTTCGTCGCCGCCTCCCTCATCTTCACGATCCAGTCCTGGTTGGACATCGAGTACTCAGTAAAGTACTTCCTGAAATCAAAGCCCTCGATCTCCTTCAGCCCGTGCACCCTGAGTATCTCGGGCTTGAACAGGCTCACCTTCACCGCCTCCTTCATCCTTGCCCACGACTCTTCGGCGTCCTCCGAAAAGTAGACGTCGATGTCGAGCGCGTACTGGAAGCTGTCCTTCTCCTCCTGCGTCCTGCCGGCCTCGTCCATGGCCTTCTGGATCTGCCTGGCGTGGTCCTCGAACAGTTCCGGGGTATACCCTATCGGCAGCCACCCGTCGCCCAGCTTCCCGGTAAGCGCGAGCGTGCGCTTGCCGCCAGACGCCATGTACGTCGGGGGCCGCGGCTTCCTGATGGGCGGGGCCTGCAGGCACGCGCCCTTCAGCTGGTAGTATTTCCCGTCATAGTCGACCGTGTTCTTCGGGGTCGACCCGTACAGCGTGTGTATGGTCTCGATCTGCTCCTCCCACTTCGAGACCGGCTTTTCGAACGGGATGCAGAACTCCTTGAGGTTCTGGGCCTCCCCCGCGCCTATCCCGAGGATGGCCCTCCCCTTCGATATCCTGTCAAGCGTGATCGCGGCCAGCGCTATGTTCGACGGGTGGCGCCTGATGGCGTCGGTCACGCACGTCCCGATCTCCACGTTGTTGGTAACTGCCGCGATGGCCGAGAGCATCACCCACGGGTCCAGGACTATGGCGTTGGTCCACTGCGGCACGTTCGTGTGGTCCATGTAGAATATGGAATCGTACCCAGTCTTGTCCGCAAGCATGCACGCGGTGAGTATCTGGTCCTCCGTGTACCCGGCCCTTGCCACGTTGAGCCCGTTCTGGATGCCGAACTTTATGCCGCCTGCCATGTAACATTACGGTAAATTTCTAGGTAAATAAGTTTAAGTCCAGGCGTGAGGGCCGCGCGATCCGGCGCGCCGTGGCGGAAACGGAAAAACGCGCGCCGGGATTCAGAGGTTGCCGGCCTTGATGTCCTCTAGGCACCTCACCACGTCCTCCTTGGTGATCGGGACCGGGTTGGGATCCAGGTGGCCCCTGTCTGTCATCACCACGTCGGCGGCCTCGTGCACGTCTGCCTTGAGATCAAGCCTGTCGAAGCCGAGCTTCCCCATGGCCTCCTTGAACCGGTCGTAGAAGACGGACTTGTTGTGCCTGTGCGCCACCGTGGTGCAGGAGGACAGCGAGTAGCCGTGCGGTATGCCCTCGTTTGAGAACGCGTAGGACAGCGCGTGCCCCAGGGTGGTGGAGCAGTTGCCAAAGCCCATGCCGGACAGCATCGAGCCGTACGGGTACATCTCGGGCTTGTCGTTCATTATGGCGTCATACAGGATGTCGAACGCCGTCTTGCACAGCGTCCTGGTCAGGTCGTTGCCGAGCTTGCTGTCGTAGCCCTCCGTCGCCTGCGCGCACGCGTCGCACACGGAGTTCTTGATGACCTGCTCGGGGGTGCCAGACATGAAGTACGAGTCCACGACTGCCATGTCGGCCATGAACCTGTCCTCGTGGAGGAGCTTCTTCTTGCCGTCGAACTTCAGCACGCAGTAGGTGGTCATCTCGGCCCCGGTCCCGAACGTGGTCGGTATCAGGATCTTCTCCTTCTTCATCTCGGGCGCGGCGTACTTTACCACGTCCATCGAGCTCCCGCCACCGAGCCCGATCAGCACCGACGGGTCCCTCTCCTTGAACTGCGAGATGACTGCGTTGACGTCGTCGATCGACGGCTCCGGCGTCACCTTGTCGTACAGCATGTAGTCCTGGATCCCCATCTTGGCAAGCCACTTGTCGGAGAGCTCCGGCGGCACCGTGGTCACCACCAGGGCGTTCCTGGGGTACTCCGTCTGGCCCAGCGCGTCCTCCCCGAAGTTGATGACCTTGGGAATTCGCACGGTATCCATGGATCAGTGGCGTCATTGATTATTATTATATCTTGCATTGGCGGGTGCATATGCATGATTATCCGGAATTTCTCGGATCTCGCGACGTCCGGGAGGCGGCGGAAGTGCCTGGAGATCCTGGAGGCGGGGCTGGCGGCGGCCGATCCCGCGGGCATCCTGCCCAGGTACGTCAAGAGGACGCACATAGACGCCGGCGGGAGGCGGATCGACCTGCCCGGGTACTCCGGGGTCTACACCGTGGCGTTTGGCAAGGCGGCCGACTCCATGACCCGGGCGGTCAACGCGGCAGCCCCGGTGCGCGCCGGCGTCATAGTGATGCCCAGGGGCTCCAGGTCGCTGATCCTGGGGAGGAAGTTCAAGATATTCAACGCCGGCCACCCCCGGCCGGACGGGACCAGCGTGAGGGCCGCAAGGGAGACGGTCAAGTTCCTGCGCAACAGGAGGCACGGGGACCTGGTGGTGTTCCTGGTGTCGGGCGGCGCATCGGCCCTCCTCGCGATGCCAGACGGCGTGGCCCTCGACGACAAGATCCGGGTCACCGACCTCCTGCTGCGGTCCGGCGCCACGATCCGGGAGTTCAACTGCGTCAGGAAGCACCTCTCGGGGATAAAGGGCGGCAGGCTGGTCGCGGGCCTGAAATGCCACGCGGTCGCCCTCGTGATGTCCGACGTCGAGGGCGACGACGTCTCGACGATAGCCTCGGGGACCACGTCGATGGATCCCACCACGTTCCAGGACGCGGTGGACGTCATAAGGAAGTACGGCCTGCAGCGGAGGATCCCGCCGGAGGCGTGGGGGGTGCTCGAGGACGGGCTGTGCGGGAGGCGGCCCGAGACCCCGAAGGAGGGGTCCGTGCCACACCACGTCGTAGCCGGCAACGGCACCTGCCTGGACGCGATGCGCCGGAAGGCCGGGGAGCTGGGCTACGAGGCAGACACGATCCGGGTGTCCGGGGACATCAAGGACGCCGTAAGGGAGGTGGCCGGGAGGATCCCCCAGGAGGAGGGCAGGTGCCTGCTGTTTGGCGGGGAGACCACCGTCAGGGTCCTGGGCAGGGGGATGGGGGGAAGGAACCACGAGATGGTCCTGCGGCTGCTGAAGAACTCGCAGAGGTGCAAGAGGGTGGCCATCGCGTCGATCGGCACCGACGGCATCGACGGCAACACGCCGTTCGCGGGCGCAATAACCGAGAACGTCAGGACGGACCCGGAGGCCATAAAGGGGTTCCTCAGGGACAGCGACTCCGGGAGGTTCTTCCAGAAGCAGAACGCAAACATCTCCACTGGCCCCACCCACACCAACCTGATGGACATCGGGGTGGTGCTGAGGTGAGCCCAGCGGGAGCCGCTTTAAACGCCGCTTAAAAACGGGGCCGCGGTTCAACGGACGTTTGGGAAACGTCCAGCCACGCGGCCATGTTTAATGCAACGCGCCGGCGGGCTTGAAATACCACGGCCGCGCACTATTCCCATGGCAAGGATGATCGAGGACGACTGCGGGGATCCCTCGTGCGGGTGCAGGCGCCACGCCACGCGGTCCAGAAGGGGGAGCGTGAGGGGGTAGTTGGAGGTAGCATACGTGCTCGTCCAGTGCGACCTGGGATCCGAGGAGGACGTCATCCGGCAGATAATGGAGATCGGCGACGCGAGGGAGGTCAGGGGGACGTACGGCATATACGACGTGTTCTGCAAGGTGGAGTCAGAGTCCACCGAGGCGCTCAACGAGGCGATCACCAACAGGATCAGGAAGATCCCGAAGATAAGGTCGACCATAACGCTGCGCTCCATCCCGTCGCAGGGGGGAAGGTGACGTGCTCGAGAGGCAGTTTGACGCGAGCCTCCTGTACAACAGGATAGTGCACTACTACGTCGACAAGAAGGGCCTCACGAAGGAGAGGGCAAACGCCATCGCCCAGGCAGTGGTGCTGAGGGAGTCCCAAAGGAGGATCTGCAAGGGCGGCGACTGCGGGCACTTTTCGCACGACCACCTGAGGAACTCCGGGGCGTGCCTGGTGCAGGGCTGCGGCTGCGGCGGGTTCTCTAGGTAAAGTCGTCAAGCGAGACCCCGTCGAGCGGCCGCGCGCTGATCCCCAGCCCGCGCAGCGACTGCGCGAACTCCTCGACGAACCCGTGGACGGTGTACACCTGCTCGGCGCCGGAGGCCACCACCATGTCCACCAGCTCCGGGAAGTCGCAGTGGTCGCTCAGCGGGAACGTATAGTCGGCGCCCCTGCCGAACGCGAACCTCTTGGACTGCGCCCACCCGCTAAAGCCGATCGTCACCGCGCCGTACCCCCCGCGCATCTCCGAGAGGAACCTGCTCCTTGACGGCATCATGGGGGCGATCATCATCCACGGCTTCTTCTCTAGCAGCCCCCTTTCCATGGCCTCCGAGTGGCCCGTCCCCCCCGGCAGGGGGATCCCGAGCCTCTGGTGGAGCGCGTTCACCCGCATCACCGAGTCGTGCAGGTACAGGGGCCCCCAGTGCCCGAAGAGCTGGGTCAGGGTCTGGGCCTTGCCCAGCGAGTACCCGAGCAGGATCACGGGTATCCCCCTGCCGTACAGCCCGGACACCAGCTCGTTCACGCGCCTCTGGACCTCGGCCGTCCCCGGGAACACGAACTCCGGCAGCCCGAAAGTGCACTCGGTGATGAGCGTCTTGCACCTGGGGACCCTGGCGCCCCTGAGGAACCCGCGGTCGCGAGTGCAGATGTCGCCGGTATAGAATATGCCGTCGAAGAGGAGCCCCCTTGCCCCCAGCACGTGCCCCGTGTCCACCAGGGAGAAACCGTCCAGCCGCTCGACGTGGCCCCGCATGTCTACCCCGCGTAGGCCGGCGATCTCGGCGGTCTCCCGCGACGCCAGTATGGTCCCGCCGGTCCTGGACGGGAGGTGGTCGGAGTGGGCGTGGGACACAAAGTGCACGTCCCCGGCGCCGGCGTTCCTGGGATCCAGGCGCACCCGCCTGCCGTTGGGGGTGCACAGGATGCCGTTTTTTGTCATCCGGACGGGGCCTGCCAATGCCAGACAGGGCTAGCGGATTTGATATAAATTGCCGGATTTGCCAAGTATTGACCAGTTGCTAAATCTGGGGATTTTGATTTCGGGTCGCGGGAGCAACATGGAGGCCATCGTGAGGTCCGCGAGGGACGGCGGCATCCCGGCCAACCCCGCGGTGGTGGTGTCAAACAGGCCCGACGCGGCGGGGCTGGGCGCCGCGGAGCGCCTGGGCGTCAGGACGGCGGTGGTCGAGAGCAGGGGGTTCGGGGGGAGCAGGCAGGAATACGACCGGCTGGTCGCCGACGAGCTTGCGAGCAACGGGGTCACCCCGGATGGAGGGCTCGTGTGCCTGGCGGGGTTCATGAGGATACTGGGCCCCGAGTTCGTCAGGACGTACAAAGGCAGGGTGATCAACGTGCACCCGGCGCTGCTGCCCGCGTTCCCGGGCCTGGACGCCCAAAGGCAGGCCCTGGACTACGGAGTCAGGTATTCGGGCTGCACCGTCCACTTTGTGGATCCCGGGGTCGACACGGGGCCCATAATCCTGCAGGAGGCAGTCGAGGTCCTGGAGGGGGACACCGTGGAGGCGCTGTCCGAAAGGATCCTTGCAAGGGAGCACGTGGCGTACCCGGAGGCGGTGAGGCTGTTCGCGCTGGGCAGGCTCAGGGTCTCCGGGCGCAGGGTGATCGTAGGCTGATCCCGGGGGCGCGCTAGCCCCCGAGGAACGCGCCGATCTTCGGCAGGCACAGGAGCGAGCTGTGCGCCGCCGAGTCAGTCCCTATGCCGTAACTCACGGTCGAGTCCCCCACGAAGTACAGCCCCCGCACGCCGGGCGCCTCGTGGGGCGCCTTTGACTTCCACACCAGGCCCGGCCCCTTTGCCACCGACTCCACCAGGCTCCACGCCATGGGCCTGTCCCAGAGCAGCGCCTCCCTGAAGCCCGGGTAGATCGAGGAGATCTCGTCCTTCATCCTCTCCGTGATCTCCCTTATCCTCGCGGGATCCGCTGCGTCCGCCGCCGACACGGGGGTGCCCGACATCATCAGGTGCTCCCCCGGCGGGGACACCGACGGCGCGATGTTTGAGATGAAGAAGATGCCCTTCGCGGCATAGTCGCCCACCGGAAAGACCACCTGCCTCGTGTCGATCCGCCTGTCCAGCGCGAAGTGGGCCTCCACCACCGCCGTGGTCCTGTCCAGCCCGTTTATCCTGTCGACGAACCCCCCGTCGAAGGTGCCCTCCCCGAACAGGCGGTTTACCGCCTGGTATGCGGGCAGGGACACCACGACGCACCTGGAAGGGAGGAACCCGCCGTCCTCCAGCACGATCCCCTCGACCCGGGACCCGCTCACCCTCACGGACCTGACCGGCGACCCGAGGCGCACCTCGCCGCCGTTTGCCACGACGTAGCGCGCCAGCGCCTTGGATATCGCGTCGTACCCCCCGTCGCCGGGGTACGCGAACTCGCTCGTCCCTCCCCTGAAGGGGTTGGCGCGGATCATGGTCCTTGCAAACTCGCCGAGGGACACGTGGTCCGCGGTGTCCGCAAACGCCAGCATGCATACGGCATCGAAGAACGCGCCGGCGCTGGGGTCGAGGTTCTGCGTGATCTCGTCCAGCGCCCTGCCGTCCCACTCCTCGGCCTTTTCCATCGACGCGAAGGCCATGGGCAGCAGTATCCTCAGCAGGGCCAACCTGCTTGCGAACGGGATCATCGACAGCCTGAGGAGATCCGCGATCCCCCTGGGGTACCTGTGGAAAGCCGCGCCGGAATAGAACGCGATCCTGTCCACCTTGGCGAGCCTGACGTCTGACTCTATCCCGAGCTTCTTGAGGACCTCGAAGACCGCCGACTTCTTGTAGAACGGCATTATGTGGAAGCCGTTGTCCAGGATGTGGTTCCTGAACGTGGTGGATGCCGTCCTCCCGCCCACCCTGCCTGCCTTCTCGAACACGCTCACGGCGTGCCCGTCCCTTGCAAGCAGCGCCGCGGTTGTCAGCCCCCCGACGCCGGCCCCTATGACGAATACCCGGTCGCCCACGTGTTTACGACGCCGGGTCGGTATTTATAGGCGGGACGGGATCGGCGGCTAGTGCCTAATGGCGGCGGGCCGGGGATCCGCCGCGCGCAGGCCGGAAGAATCATGGTGGACCGGGTGGGATTCGGACCCACGACCTTTGCGGGGGCTTTTCCCCTTACGCAGTGTGAGTGCGTCATCCTAACCGACTAGACTACCGGTCCGACAACACTATGGCAGGGGTGTTTTTTTGTCTTTAGTTTCGGCCCGGAACCGCCGGAGGGCGGCGCTACTTCTTGATGCCCATGTTCCTGTTCTTGAGCCTCAGGTACGGGTTCCTGCACTTCCTGCACCGGGAGGCGTTCACGTCGTTCCTGCACCCGCAGTTGAAGCAGATCTTCATCACCAGCCTGGCGCCCTGCGCTATCCTCTTCTTCTCGGGGTCGGTTATCGGCATGGCTGTCCTCCCTGCTGCCTCTCTTTTATTCTAATCGGATTTCACCATCTTCCCCGCTAGCAGGATCGACACCTCTGCCGGCCTCTTCGCCACGGGCACGTTTGCCTTGTTGAACATGGATATCTTGGACTCGGCCGAGCCGTACGTCCCCATGACTATGGCCCCGGCGTGCCCCATCCTCTTCTCCTTGGGGGCGGCCCTGCCCGCGATGTACGCCACCGTCGGCTTTGCGAACCCCGAGTCGATTATCCTCTGGGCCAGGATTTCCTCGGAGTCGCCCCCTATCTCGCCTACCACCACGAGCCCCTCGAGGTCAGGAACGTCCCTTACCATCTCGAACGCGTCGATGAGCCTCGTCCCGTTTATGGGATCCCCGCCTATCCCGATCGTGATTGCCTGGCCGAACCCGGCGCTGCTCAGCGCGTCGGCTATCTCGTAGAGCAGCGTGCCGCTCTTTGAGATCAGCGCGACCCTCCCTGCCTTGAACGGCGAGGCCGGCATTATGCCGATCTTGATCAGCCCGGGTATCATGATCCCCGGCGTGTTGGGGCCGATCACTGTGGCGCCCTTCTCCCTCGCAAGGGCCACCACCTGCATGGTGTCCCTCACCGGGACGTGTTCCGGGATCGCCACCAGGAGCTTTATCCCGGCCTCCAGCGCCTCCCTCGCGGCGTCCAGGAAGAACCTTGCCGGGACGAACACCGCCGATATCCTGGCGCCCGTGGCGTCCACCGCCTCCCGCACGGTGTCGTATACCGGGACGGAGTCGCCGAACTTCTGCCCCCCCTTGCCCGGGGTCACGCCGGCCACGACGTTGGTGCCGTACTCGATCATGTTCTTGGTGTGCAGCGAGCCGTACGCGCCGGTCATCCCCTGGACTATCACGCCCTTCTTCCCGTAGTCGGGATCCCCGGGGCTGCCCCTCAGGAGCTCGAACACGCCGGTCATCCCCTCGTCCCCATAACTGCCGCGTTTATGGCCTCCTCGACGGAGTCGTAGATGCTCGTCCTCGAGTCCCGCAGCATCTCCCTCGCCCTGTCGGACTCGGCCCCCTTGAGCCTCGAGAATACCGGGACGTCGATGACGCCGTCGGCGTACGCCTTCAGGAACGCCTCCGCGACCACAGTGGTCTTCACTATCCCGCCGTACAGGTTCACCAGTATCCCCCGGACCCGGCCCATGTTGCCTATTAGCTTCAGCGCCTCGTACACGGACTCGGTGGTGGCCCCGCCCCCCACGTCCAGGAAGCACGCCGGCGTGCCGCCGTTGTCCGACAGCATGTCCAGCGTGGACATCACGAGGCCCGCGCCGTTTCCCACCACGGCGATGTCGCCGTCAAGCTCGACCAGCGAAAAGCCGCTCTTGGCGGCCCTCTCCTCCACCTGAGAGGCCTCCTGGTACTTTTGCAGCTCGCCGTGCCTGAAGTTGCTGTTGTCGTCCGTCACCATCTTCCCGTCAAGCGCCACCAGCGAGCCGTCCTGCATCACGGCAAGCGGGTTTATCTCCACGAGCTCCGCCTCCTTCTCGACTGCCAGCCTCGACAGCCTCAGCAGCATGTCCGCAAAGTCGCCCGCGGACCTGCCCTCCAGCCCGATCTCCCCGGCGACCTCCCCGGCCACGTCCTCCGGGACGTCTCCGAGCCCGACGTCCCTCACCGTCTGGTTCTTGACCGACTCGATGTCCACCCCGCCCTCCGAGGACGCGATGACGGTGTAGCGCCTCTTCGAGCGGTCGAGGAACAGCGACAGGTACAGCTCCCCCTTGACGTCGGCCATCTTTTCTAGCAGGACCGCCCTCGCGGCCTCGCCCTTTATCCTGAGGCCCAGCACCTGCGGGAACTTCAACTCGAGCTCGTCGGCGTTCCTGCACACCTGGATGCCCCCTGCCTTGCCCCTGCCGCCCACGGGGACCTGTATCTTTGCCACCAGCGGGTAGCCGAGCTCCGCTGCGTGCGCCCTTGCCTCCTCCATGCCGTGGCACGCCCTGCTCGGCAGCAGCGCTATCCCGTACTCCCCGAACAGCTCCTTTGCCTGGTATTCCAGCAGACGCATTCAGTGTCACTGCCCATTATGGCATTTATTAACCATGGCGTCATTTCAGGCTCTCCTCGAGGACGTCGATCGTCTCCAGGAACCTGTCCCTGCTCTTCCTCCGCAGGACCCGGGGAAACTCGTCCAGCGCGAAGACCCGCTGCTGGTGGAAGCTCGGGGGCGTGACGCCCCCGGACGTGACCAGCTGCTCGATCACGTGCCCCCCAGTTAGGGTGCAGACGATCTCCTCGTACGATCCGTCCTCCTCCTCCAGCGTCTGCCTGTACAGCACTATCGGCCTGTTCGTCTTGGCGGCGATGCCGGATCCCCTCCTCAGCAGATCGGTCAGGTGCTTGACCTGCCACGCGTCGAGGCTGATCTGCTTTACCATGGATCCCTTGCGTTTTTTTTCTATTTAACGGTGAAATGCGGCCGGACGGCCCGGGTCAGGCCATGTCGAGCGCCCTGGAATGCTTCCTCGTGTGGGGCCTCTCCCCGGAGTGCCTCCTCCGCATGTGGCCCGACGGCCTGCCGTATAGCAGCTCGAGGAACCACGACTCGTGCTCTATCTCCTCAGCCAGGATGTCCTTCGCTATGTCGTACGTCGCGGGATCCTTCCCGTGCGTCATGCTGCAGATCTTGTCCCAGTTGACGATTGCGCCCTGCTCGGCCTTGAGGCACTTCTTTAGTATGGCCTTGTGGTCCGTGGGCTTTGCCGGGAGCTGCAGGAACTCGCACCCAGACATCCTGATGAACTCGGTGGCGTCGTTGGGGAGGGATCCGCCCAGCTGGTAGATCCTCTCGATGCACGACTCGAAGTGGCTGAGATCCTCCAGCCTGGCGTCCTCGATGATCCCCTTGAGCCCCTCGCCCTCCATGCCGGTGCAGTGCGCCCGGAGGTTGGTGAAGTAATAGTACGCGGTAAACTCCACCGCCGCGTTCTTGACGAGCTCGCCGACCAGCGCCTCGACGTCCACCCCGTTCTTCCTCAGGACGTTGATGCCTACCACGTTCGGGCCCTTCGCTCTTGCCACCCCCTACCTGCGGGGCGCGTTGTAATAAAAATATCGCAATCCGCGCCGGGCGGCTCACTCCACCGATATCCTGATCTTCAGGCCGTCGACGTCCTCGTCCTTGTACTCCCTGCACGATCCCCCAAAGTCGACCTTCCTCACCCTTACCAGGAACGCCAGGTCCCCGGCCATCTCCCTGACCATCCCCAGCGACTCGTCGTCCAGGCCCAGCACCGACGCGGTGTCGAGGACGTCGGTCGGGTCGTACCCCCTCTCCTTTCGCAGCTCCTGCAGCCTCCTGGCGATGTCCTTGACCAGGCCGCGCGCCGTCATCTCCCTGCTCCTGGCGGTGGACACGAACACCGTGCACCCGTCGCGGCTTGCCGCCGCGTAGCCCTGCGCGGCCTCGAAGCCCACCTCGAAGTCGCCGGCGTCGAGGGTGATCTCCCGGCCGCCCACCTCGAACGCGTACCGCGAGTCCCGCCGCAGCGCCGAGACGATCTCCCCGGGGTCGGTCCCGGAGAACGCGTCGGCCAGCCCCGCCATGCGGTCCTTGGCCTTGGGGCCCACCTTCTTCCTGTCCAGGCCCACCACCGGCCTTGCCGGCAGCCCGAGCCCCGCCATCTCCGCCACCTGCCCGAGGCCGTCCGCCTCCCGGGTCTCGAAGACGGAGAACCTCTCCACGTTGAGCCGGGACCTCAGCAGCCCCGAGAGGGACTCCAGCTTGCCCTTCTCCCCGGCGCCGACGCATATCAGCGCCTCGTCAAGCGGCCACCTCCTCTTCAGCCTGCCCTTGGTCCTCGCGGCCCACGACGCCGACACCGCGACGTTCATGACGTCGAAGGCCTCCTCGACCCCGGCGTCCACCATGTCTTCCACGTACTCCGGCCAGCTCTCCAGCAGGATGGACTCCTTGCCGGGGAACGCCGCCTGGTAGAGGTACTCGCTGGTGAACGGGCAGACCGGGTGGATGAGCACGTCGAGCGTCCTTAGCACGTGCGCCATGACGGCGTAGATCGCGAGCCTCCTGTCCCTCTTGGACTCGTCCTCGTCCCACAGCTCCGCCTTGGTGACCTGGACGTAGTCCTGGCTCAGGCAGTTGATGACGTAGTCGTCCACGGCACGTGCCGCCTCGTGGAACCGGCACGACCCGAACCCCTCGGTGGCCTTTCGCACAAGGCCCTGCAGCTTTGAGAGCAGCCAGACGTCGGGCGGCCCCAGGAGCCCGTTTTCCCGCGCCCACGCGACGGTGTGCGAGCCGCCAAAGCCGTCGTACCGGCTGTTCTGCGTGAAGTAGAGGTGCAGGTTGTACAGCGTGTTCACGATCTGGTACGGCCTCGACATCATCTCGTCGGTGCTGAACCGCAGCGGCTCTATGGGGCTCGCCTTCCACACGAAGTAGAGCCTCACGAGGTCCGCCGGGTACCTGGCGAGGAGGTCCGCGCCGTCAATCACGTTGCCGAGGCTCTTGCTCATCTTCCCCCCCTTCTCGTCCAGGACGTGCCCCTGGAACAGGAACGCCCGGTACGGCGGGGACGCCCCGCCGCTCAGGATCACGTTCTCGATGAGCAGGGTGTACGCCCACCCCCTGGTCTGGTCGATCCCCTCGGTGAAGAACGGCGCCGGGATCGACCCGGAGTACTCCTCGTCGGTCAGGGAGGCAAACGGCGCGGCGCCGCTGTTGTGCCACGTGTCCAGGACGTACTCCTCCCTTGCCGTGTCAGTCCCCCCGCAGTGCCTGCACCTTACGGCGATCCTGTCGATCCAGGGCCTGTGGAGCTCGAAGCCGGGGCCGTCCGGGAGGCTGGCCGCCGCGTCCACGATCTCCTTCCTGGTGAAGAACCAGCTCCGCTTCCGGCACCCGCCGCACGTCCACACCGGGAGCGGGCACCCCCAGAACCTCTCCCTCGAGATGCACCACGGGTGCCTCTCCCCCACGATTCCGAGGAACCTGTTCCTCGGCTGGTCAAAGTAGTACTCCACGCCTGCCGCCGCGTCCACCGCCCTGTCCCCCAGCCTGTCCAGCTTGTAGAACCAGCCCTTCCTCGCCAGCCACACTATCGGGTGGCCCGACCTCCAGCACAGCGGGTACTTGTGCCTTATCCTGCCGATCCTGACCAGCGCCCCGCGGTCCCTCAGGTCCTCGACCACCCTCCCGTCCGCGTCCCTGACGAACATGCCCGCGTACCTGCCGGCCTCCCCCGTGAACCTCACCTCGTCGTCTATGGGGCTGAACACCGCGACGCCCCTCCTGTTTGCGATGCCGATGTCCTCCTCGCCGTTGGCGGGGGACAGGTGCACGATGCCGCTCCCGGTGGCGGCGTCCACGAACCCCTCGGCCACCGCCACGTGGAAGTTGTCCCCCCGCGCTAGCTCTGCCAGTCCCGGGACGACGTCCAGGAGCGGGTGGGCGTACTTCTTCCCCTCGAAGTACGATCCCTTGACGGTCCTCTCCACCTCGTATTCCGCCACCCCGGCCTCCTCCATGAACCCCTCCAGCCTGGCCCTCCCCACGACCCACGACTCGCCGCCCACCCTGGCAAAGACATAGTCCTCGTCGGGCTTGAGCCCCACCATCGCGTCGGTCACCAGCGTGAACGGCATCGTGGTCCAGACGATCAGGAACGCGTCCTCGTCCCTGAGCCTGACCTTGTAGTACAGCGACGGGTCGCTGACCTCCCCGTAGCCCTGGTTTACCTCGGCGTGGCTCAGCGACGTCTGGCAGCTCGGGCAGTACGCGATCACCGTAAAGTCCTCCTCGAGTATCCCGCCCTCGAGCGCCCTCCTCAGGACCTGCCACTCCCTCTCGATGAAGCCGTCGCGGTACGTCCAGTACGCCCTGTCGTGGTTGAACGACACGCCGAGCAGCCCGTCCACCTCGACCCACTTTGAGTTGAACCTTTCCACTATGTCCTTGCACTCGCGCACCAGCCTCTCGATGCCGACGCTCCGCGCCACCTCGGACTTTCCGCCCTTGATCCCGAGCTCCTTTTCCGCCTGCAGCTCCACCGGGAGACCCTGGGTGTCCCACCCCCCGTTGAAGGTGACCTCCCTGCCCTGGAGGGTGTTGAACCTGTACCACAGGTCCTTGATCACCCTGCCGCGGAGGTGGCCCGCGTGGGGGACCCCGTTCATGGTGGGGGGGCCCTCGATGAACATGATCTTCTCGGTCCTGCCCGAGTCGCGGATCCGCCCCTCCACGCCGGCCCGCCTTGAGTGCTGCCTGACTTGCTCCTCGATCTTCTTGGCGTCGAACTTGGGGGCCAGATCCATACTGCTGTTGTGTCCGGGCGTGGCATTATAAAGCTAGATTGGGCGCGCGCCGCCCGGCCGGGGCCTAGGCCCCCGCCGTCTCGTAGACGCCGTCCTCGGTGACTATCCAGTCTATGGCCTGGTCGCCCCCGCGCCGCGGGATGTTCCGGACCACCTGCTTTTCGAGGATCGGCGTGATCGTGACTGCCCCGCTTCCAGCCAGGAACCTGTCGTAGAACCCGTGGCCGTACCCGAGCCTCGTCCCGTCCGGGGACATCCCCACTGCCGGGACCAGGATGACGTCCAGGGCCCCAGCTGCCGGGCACCTGTCCCTGGGCTCCATGGTCCCGAAACTGCCGCCCTCCAGGCTTGCAAAGTCCGTAATCTCCCTGAACTCCATGCCCGACCCGACCACCTTGGGGAGTGAGACCTCCCTGCCCGAGCTGAGCAGCTCCTGGATTATGTCGCGCGTGGGAATCTCGCTGCCGATCTGGTAGTAGAGGCCGATCCTCCCTGCCCCCCTGTACGCGGGGATCTCCCTCAGCCTGGCCCGGATCTTCCCGGCGGCGATCTCCAGCATGTCCCCCGACGTGCGGTCCCTCCTCTCCAGCAGGAGCCTCCTCAGGGAGTCCCTCTGGCTACCCGCCAATCCGACTGGCCAGCGACGCAGCGGTGACGGTGTTCTTCAGCAGCATTGCCACCGTCATCGGGCCGACCCCCCCAGGTACCGGCGTCGCAAACGACGCCTTTTGTATTATCTCGTCATAATCCGCATCCCCCACGAGCCTTCCCCCGAGGCGGGATATCGCCACGTCGATCACCACCGCCCCGTCCTTTATCATCTCCGGCGTGAGCGTGAACCTCGCCCTGTCACCGACCGCGGTGATCACGACGTCGGCCCCGGCGCACAACCCCTCCAGGTTCTCGGTCTTGGAATGGCACGTGGTCACGGTCGCGTCCTGCCGGAGGAGCAGGTGGTAGAGCGGCTTCCCGACCAGGCCGCTCCGGTTGATCAGGACGACGCTCTTCCCGCGCAGCCCGATCCCGTGGTAGTCGAACATCTCCATCACGCCCAGCGGCGTGCATGCCACCAGGGCGGCCTTCCCCATGGACAGCAGCCCGACGTTGTGCGGGGTCAGGCCGTCCACGTCCTTGACGGGGGATATCCTCGAGGCGGTCGCGAACTCGTCGAGCTGGCCGGGGAGCGGGATCTGCACCAGGATCCCGTGCACCAGCGGGTCGCCGTTCAGCCCGTCTATCACCGAGTTCAGCTGGTCCTGCGTGGCCCACGCGTCAAGCCTGTGGTCCCTGGTAGTGATGCCGGCCTCCCCGCACGCCCTGTGCTTGTTCCTGACGTAGGTGGCAGACGCGGGATCGTCCCCCACGAGCACTGTCGCCAGGCAGGGGTCGACGCCCTGCGACTTTAGCTGCTCCACTGCCCCCCTTACCCTGAGCTTCACCGACTTGGCGATCTCGTTTCCGTCAATCCTGGTTCCTGCCATGGGGTTTGTTCCAGCATGCCGATATTAAACCCCTTGACATCGGGATTCCGCTCCCGCGCCTCGGGCAGGGCGCCGCGCCCGGGCCGCGCCCAGCCGGGCGGGCCCGCGGGAAAGAAAGTTATGTGGCCGCCTTCCAGGGAAGGCATGCTAGTGGTGATCACGGACGTCAGGATCAGGCCGGAAGCGGTCGACGACTTCAAGAGGTGGTTCTCGGAGTCAAACGGCGTGCTGTCAAAGTTTGGCGGGTTCGTCTCGCGCAGGCTGCTCGAGTCGGGGGACGGCCGGCACAGGATCATGGTGGAGTTTGAGGACATGGAAAAGTTCACGGCGATGCGCCAGAGCCCCGAGCACGAGCGGCTCCATTCCGAGGCGGTGCGGTTCATGGACGGGGCTCCGTCGCCCACGCTATACCGAGTGGTAGCGCAGTGACATGAGGCCGGACCACTCCGTCGACAGGTACGTCGACAGGCTGCGCAGGGGGGACTCGTGCTTCCACACTTTCATCGACAGGCCTGGCCTGGCGGCGGGCGTCCTCGTCCTGGCCCCGGGGGAGGATGACCCGCAGGGGCCGCATGACTCCGACGAGGTGTATTTCGTGGTGAGGGGGGACGGCTTCCTGGAGATCGACGGCAGGGACCACGGGGTGTCCGCGGGCATGGCGTTCTTCGTGGCAGCCGGCGCCCCGCACTCTTTCCACGGGAACTCCGAGGAGCTGGTCGCGGTGTACTTCTTCGGCGGGCGGGGAGCCTAGCGCCAGGGCCGCGGCCGGCGGTTTCCCGCGGCGGGGCCAGCTACCCGTGCTTTTTCCTCCTGTACATCATCGGCTTTTCATCCGGCCCGTCGTCAAACTCGCGGATTATCCTTGGGAACATGGAGGTGTCCTCGGACAACTCATATCCCCCCCGCCCTGTCGGGGCGGAACGCCGGGACGCCCGCAAGCCCGCAGGCAGTCAGGAGCATCCTGTCAAACGTCAACAGCACGTAGCTCTTCATCCGGCAAAGTGCCAGGATGACGTTATCGCCCCCGTGGCACAACCGGTACCGCGAGGTGATGGATTCCGCGGCATCCCTGTGGCTGCCGTCGGTGGGGGACACCTCCACCCTCCTCCCGACGAGCCTCGCTATCCTGGGTACCACGTAGTCGGCGTCAAGCCCGCGGACCCTCCGCACCTCTTCGAGCACCACGTCGCAGAGGACGATGCAGGCATGCTTGCCGCGGAGCTGGGCCCGGAGCCTGCCTGCCAGGCCCTTCTTCTCAATCAGGTCGATTACCACGCACGAGTCGAGTGCTATCCGTACTTGCCGTTCCATGGTTGTCATGGGCGGCCAAAATTAATATATAACATCATAATAGTATGCATACTGATTATACTATCATGAGTAAAATGCACCTGCGCATACACGTGGCCCCCGTAGGGTTTGAGATAGACCGCATCGTGCTGTCGGCAAAGAAGAGGAGGGCCGACAAGGTGTACCTACTGATGCACAAGAACCCCTCCGAGGACAAGGCGGGCCCCTTTTTGGACAAGATCCGATCCCAGCTGAAGAGGGCGAAGATCGAGTCGGACACGGAGTTCCACGACCGCCTCGACCTGTTTGAGATAATCAAGTCGATAAAGCAGATAATAGAGAGGGAGGCTGGAAACAACGTCTACGTGAACCTCGCCTCGGGTTCCAAGATCCAGGCAATCGCCGGGATGATGGCGTGCATGATGTTCAACGAGCAAAAGAATGTATTCCCGTTCTACGTCGAGGCGGAGAAGTACCACAGTTCCGACAGGCAGCAGCTGTCGTCGGGCATCAAGGAGCTGATCGATCTCCCCTCGTACGAGATCCAGAAGCCGGAGCAGAAGCACGTCGAGGCCCTGAGGATAATAGGGGAGAACGGCGGCAGGATGACCAAAAAGCGCATGGCGGAGCTCGCCGACGAGGGCGGGCTGATCTCGGTGAACGCGGAACGGGAGAACTACTCCCAGGCCCGGTTCGCGAGCCTCGACAAGAACATAATACAGCCCCTGCTCACCCACTGGAAGTTCATCGAGGAGGAGAAGATCGGGAGGACCCGGTGGATCAAGATGACGCAGGAGGGCAGGAACGCCGCCAAATTCCTGATCTGATGCGCGTGCCGCAGCTCCGGCCTTTTCAGGAATAGTACGCCTTGAACCCCTTGTCGGTGGGGTATATCTCGACCTTTGGGCCCATGATGCCCTGCTTCTGGCGGACTGCCAGCATCCCGTCCTTTTCCAGGTCGCCGAGTATGGCGTCAAGCTCGTCGCTTCCGAGCCCGGTGTTCTTTTGGACGTCCTCAAACGTCTTGAAACCGCGGTTCAGCGAGCCCAGTACGAGCATCCTCGGCGTGCGCCGGCCCGACTCCGGCGTGGGCTTTTCGTGCTGGTCCTGGGACTGCCGGGGCCTACCTTCCGGGGGACTACCGGGGGCCCCGCCCCCGGCCCTCCTCTTGGCCATCGCGCGCTGTATGACGCGCACGAGCGGGATCATCATGAAAATCGCAAGATAAAGCCACACGTAGTTTGCGTCCATCACATGCCATCCGCGAGTATAAAATAAATCTGTTCACACGGGCCGTGCGCCTGCCGCGTGCGGGGGCGGCATGCATCTTTTGGAACCCGCATCCCAGGCACCAACGATCTGGGCGCGCGTTACTGCGGCATAACGCGCAGGCCCGGGCATAGATCACTGGGGATCTTGGCGTGCGTGGCTGGCAGCACGGCGCGCATTTTATGTATATATAAATACTCGTTAGCCGGTTAACAGGGTGATATTCCCCATGCGGTACAAAAATGATGACTGGAAACGCGTTAATGGCCAGGCGCCCCCCGCTATGCACCGCGGCGGATCTCATCCGCATGCTGGGGAGGTGCGCGGGCCATGTTGAAACCCGCCCCCGGCATTGCGATCGCGGTGATGGCGGCCGCAGTCATCGCGTCGTCCGCGGTTCTGGCAGTGGCCGGCGACAGCCTGGCATACGCCGACGGCGTCCTCCCGCTCGCGTCCACGGTGGAGATCGACGGCACGGCCATAAGCGACCTCGCGGACACGAGCTTCGGCCTCTCGGCCGACGTCATCGGGGACCTTGACGGCAACGGGGTACCAGACATCGCGGTGGGCGCGCCTAGCGTCCACGGCAGCGCCGGTACCGGCAACCTGTACGTCCTCCTGATGGATCCCGGACCCGTGGTCATCAGCACCATCCAGATCAACGGCGACACGCCAAACGTGCCCGCCATGAGGGAGGGAGCCCGCTTTGGAAGCTCGGTGGCGGCGCTGGGAGACCTCGACGGCGACGGCAGCCCGGACGTCGCGGTCGGCGCGCCCGACCAGCTCATGGGCAGCGTGGGCACCGGCGACCTCTACGTGATCTTCCTCAACCCCGACGCGACAGTGAAACGCACGGTCCTGATCAACGGCTCCGTCGCCAACGGCCCCTCGCTGGAGGTGGGCGACAACTTTGGCGCGTCGGCGGCCAACATAGGCGACCTCGACGGCGACGGTAACGCCGACGTCGCAGTAGGCGCCCCCAACAGCTACTACTTCAGCCTGGTGACGGGCGACCTCCACGTACTCTTCCTCAATTCCGACGGCACCGTGAAGCGCACCGCCGAGATAAACGGCTCCACGCCCAACGGCCCCGCGATTGAGCCAAGCGACAACTTCGGGGCCTCGGTGGCCGCCACCGGCGACCTGGACTCCGACGGCGTCCCCGACTTTGCGGTAGGGGCGCCGCGCAACCTGGGCAACACGACCAGCACGGGCAGCCTGTTCCTCATGTTCATGAACCCCGACGGGACGGTAAAGCGCACCGCGGAGGTCGTCGGCCAGAGGTCAGACGGCTCCCCGCTGGCAAACGGGGACCACTTCGGGGTCTCTGCCACAGGCATGGGCGACATCGACGCCGACGGCACGGCGGACATCGCGGTCGGCGCCACCGGCACCTCTGTCGGCGGCGTCCCCACGGGAACCCTCTACATGGTGCTCCTTAACCCCGACGGCACCGTAAAGCGGGCCGTCGAGATAAACAGCCAGACGCTCAACGGTCCTTCATCCCTCATACCGTTCGGCTACTTTGGGATATCGGTGACCAACCTGGGCGACCTCAACGGCGACGGCACGGCGGACATCGCGGCCGGCACGTTCTCCGACGAGCCGTTCTACCTGATGTACATGGGCCCCGGCGGCACCGTGCTGAGGACGGTCGAGCTGACCAGCACGTCCATCGGGATACCTTCGGTAGTCCCGGTGAACCACTTTGGGGCCGCCGTCGCCAACCTGGGCGACCTCGACTCTGACGGCGTGGCCGACATGGCCGTCGGCGCCCCCGGCTCGTTTGCGGGAGGGATAAGCACCGGGGACCTATTCATCCTGTTCATGAACCCAGACGGCACCACAAAGCGCACGGTCCAGATCAACGGCGAGACGCCAAACGGCCCCCTGCTCGTGGCAAGCGGCAGGTTCGGCACGTCCGTAGAGGCCATGGGCGACATGGACGGCGACGGCGTCACCGAAGTGGCGGTGGGCTCCCCGCTCAGCTTCGTCGACGGCGTCAACACGGGCACCCTGCACGTGCTCTTCCTGAACCCGGACGGCGCCGTGAAGCGTACCGCCGAGATCAACGGCTCCTCCCCCAACGGCCCCCAGCTGACGTGGAACGACCTGTTCGGCTCGTCGGTGGCGAACCTCGGCGACCTTGACGGCGACGGCGTCACCGACATGGCCGTCGGCGCCTCCGATCACCACCACTTTGCCACGAGCCCGGGCGACCTGTACATCATGCTCATGAACTCCGACGGCACCGTCAAGAGGACGATGGCGATCAACGGCGACACCCCCAACGGCCCGTCGGTCGCCCCGGGAGACCTCTTCGGGATCTCGGCCGAGAACATCGGCGACCTTGACGGCGACGGCGTCATAGACCTGGCGGTGGGGGCGACGGGCCACCTTAGCAGCCCCGCCAGCGTCGGGGCAGTGCACATACTGTTCATGAACCCCGACGGCACCGTCAAGCGCACCGCCGCGATCGACTCCGCGACCCCCAACGGCCCGTCACTCGTACTGGGGGACAAGTTCGGCACGTCCGTGGCGGGCCTGGGAGACCTCGACGGCGACGGCGTCACCGAGATCGCGGTAGGGGCGACCGGCAGATTCCTGGGAGGAATCAGCACGGGAGACGTCTACGTGCTATTCATGAATCCCGACGGCACCGTCAAGCGCACCGCCGAGATCAACTCCGCGACCCCCAACGGGCCGTCCCTCGTGGAGAGGGGCTACTACGGGTTCTCGGCGGCAAGCATGGGAGACCTCGACGGCGACGGCACGATAGAGCTGGCAGTGGGCGCGTCGGGCTCCTCCAAGGTGTTCATCTCGTCTGCGTTCACGACCGCCCCGTCCCCAGAAGACCGCTTTGTCACCACTTGGGAGACCCGGGCCCCAGGCGAGTCCGTCACCGTCCCGGTGGGCGGTGCCGCCGGCAGCTACACGGTAGACTGGGGAGACGGAACGTTCACCACGCACCGGGGAGACGCAGTGCACGCATACGACTCGCCCGGGACGTACACCGTGCAGGTGTACGGTGACTTTACCAGGATCTACCTGGGAGGCGACCCCGTCAACGCCGCCAAGCTGCGTTCCATAGAGCAGTGGGGCAGCACCTCGTGGGGCACGATGGAGAGGGCGTTCCAGGGCGCGACCGGCATGGTGTATAACGCCACAGACGCCCCGGATCTCTCCCGGGTCACCGACACGTCATTCATGTTCTTCATGGCGTCTGCCTTCAGCGGCGACGTCTCCTCCTGGGACGTCTCCGGCGTCACCGACATGTCGGGCATGTTCGCCTTTGCGTCCTCGTTCAACCAGACCCTGGACTCCTGGGACGTCTCGTCCGTGACCAACATGTCCTCCATGTTCTCAAACACGTCCTTCAACCAGCCGCTCAACTCCTGGGACGTCTCGTCCGTGACCAACATGTCCTCCATGTTCACGCGCAACCCCTCGTTCAACCAGCCCTTGGACTCCTGGGACGTCTCGTCCGTCACGGACGCCTCGTCCATGTTCTCCATAGCCCGATCGTTCAACCAGCCCTTGGACTCCTGGGACGTCTCGTCCCTGACCAACGCGTCCTTCATGTTCGCCGTCGCCACGTCCTTCAACCAGCCGCTCAACTCCTGGGACGTCTCGAGCGTCACCGACATGTCCGACATGTTCGCAGGCGCCGCCTTCTTCAACGGCGACGTCTCGGCCTGGGACGTCTCGAGCGTCACCGACATGTCCTTCATGTTTTCTGGCACGGCCATCAACCAGCCCATCGGCTCCTGGGACGTCTCCTCCGTCACCGACATGTCCTTCATGTTCATCTTTGCCGACTACTTCAACCAGCCGCTCAACTCCTGGGACGTCTCCTCCGTCACCGACATGTCCGACATGTTCCACTTTGCCTCCTCCTTCGACCAGGACCTGGGGGACTGGTACGTGGTGCCGGCCGACACCATGGTGAACAGCGGCAGTACCATGGTCACCACCATAACGGCGCAGAACCCGTTCCTTGACGGCCAGAACCCCGCGTACAGCGTCGCTCCGGGCGGGGACGGGGACCTGTTCGAGGTGTGCGGCAACGTCCTGATGTCGGCGTCCCCCGAGTACTCCAAGCACTCATACGACATCACCATAGTGTCAGACGGCGGCTTCGCGCCACCCAACTCCGCGGGCGTGACGGTTACCGTGGGCGGCGTAGCCGCCAGCAACGCGGGCATGGTGACGGGAACCGTGTTCACGGACTCCAACGGCAACGGCGTGCGCGACGCCGGCGAGCCAGGCGTCAGGGGCTACACGATGTACGCCATAGACCTGACGAACCCGCAGGTGGTCATGGAAGCGGTCACGTGCTCGGACGGCACGTACTTGTTTGACGGCCTCACGCCGTCCGAGACCACGCTGGTGCAGACCACGTACTTCCCGTTTGACACCACCATCACCACGGGGCCGTTCTACGCGTACGTGCAGCCTGCAGTCGGCACGCCGGCTACGTTCGACGTCGGGTTCAGGCCCGTGGCGCCGTCGGAGGCCGTGACGCTCGACGTCACCGCGTACGCCGACTCCAACTCCAACGGCGCGCTTGACGAGGGCGAGCCGGCGATACCTGGCGTGACGGTGACCGTGTACACGTACGCCACCAACGAGCTGGACTCCGTGACCACCGGCCGGGACGGCACGGCAAGCAAGGCCGACATCGCCCCGGCCGACTTCCTGGCGCAGGTGGTGATCCCGCAGGGCTACGCCGCGGCGACGTCGCCGGCAGACCCGTCATCGGGCATCGCGGGCGCGCTCACCGTGTCCAACCCGGCGCCTGGCTCCAGCGTCTCAATGACGGTGGGCCTGGCCCCGGCTTCGTGAGCGCGGGGCAGTATCCACCATATGGCCCGCGCGGGCTGATCGCCGACGATCGGCCCGGAGCGCGGCCCCAGTAACCATATGTGTCCCGAAAGAAGCCGGTTTCAGACGGTACCTGCCATAAGCGCGCCAGGAAGCAAACAAACAGACTGCCTGCCCCGGCAAGGAAGCGCATGAAGGCTTCCGGGGCGGGGAACCAGTGCACGGACGGCTGGGAGTACTTCGTGGGGACTGGCCTGCACAAGGAATTCATGCAGGTGGCGGTGATGGGTCGGGATGGGGAAGTGGTCTGGAACAGGCGGACAGGGCCCGGGCCGGAGACCGTCAGGAGGGAGTTCTCCGCGATGCCGGAGAACGCGAGGCACGTCCTGGAATCCTCGTCGGTGTGGTACGGGGCGTGCAGGCTGCTCAGGGACGAGATGGGGCTGGACGTGGTGCTCTCCAACCCCCTGGCGACGCGGCCCGTCGCCCAGTCCAAGAAGACCGACAAGGCGGGCGCGGCGGTCCTGGCGGACCTGCTCCGGGGCGGGTACGTCGCGACGTGCCACGTCCCGGACGGGGAGACCGCGCGGGAGAGGCAGCTGGTGAGGTACCGGGCAAGGATGGTGCGGGAGAGGACGCGCTTCAGGAACCTGGCGCGCGGGATACTCCTGCAAAGGTGGGCCAGGATCCCCGGGACGCCGTTCTCGCGGGCGTGCGCGCGGGAGCTGCGCGGGCTGGGGGACCGGGGGACAGGCAAGCGCCCCAGGACCACCGGGTTCCCGGGCGGGGACATCGCCGACTGCGACGCCAGGATCAGGGATGCGGCGGGCGGGAACGGGAACGCCCGGCTCCCCACCACGATTCCCGGCGTGGGCAACGTCACCGCGCCGGGGCTGGCGCCGGGGACCGGGGACGTATCCAGGTTCGGCGACACGGGCCGCATGGCGTCTTACTTCGGGCTGGTCCCGTCGGTGAGGAACTCCGCCGGCACCGTGCACCACGGCCGCATGACCAAGGCGGGGGCGCCGCTGGTGCGGCACCTGCCGGCGGAGGCGGTGATAGCGCGCGTGACCGTGGCGGCCAGGAAGGGGCCGCCCACCCCGATCAGCGCGTTCTGCCACAGGATTGCAGGGAAGCGGGGGGATCCAAGGCAAGGGTGGCGGCCGCCGCCAAGATGCCGGGGATCGCGTTCTGGATGCTGAAGAAGGGGATTGACTTTGAGACGTGCCTGGTGGAGGGCAGGAAGGGCACGGCGCGCGGTGAGAGGCGCGGGGCATGAACGCGGGCTGCATCATGGTTAGGGACTTGTGCGTTCGAACTATGGGATTCGATGCCCGACCCAGTAGTTGAAAATGTACCCCCGCGGGGCGCCGGCCGGCGTGTCTTGGCCCGATCCGTGAACGTTTTGGACAGAAAAACCAACGGGTCAGGCGCACCTGCCATCCATCGTGTACCACCAAAACGAACCACGGGGGCACCGGCTTGAGGTGGCGGGCAAGGCGTTTAAAACGTTGCCACGGCTGCTTGGGAAGGCGGGCATCAGGTTCTCGGGCCGGCACGACGCCGCGTGCGGCACGGCCGGCCCCGTGCGCGTGCCGGTACCGGCGTGCGGGAACCGCTCGTGCGCGTCGGGCGCCGCCGGGGCGCTCGCCGTGCGCCACGGGCCCCGCCGCGTGCCGTCGTCGGCGTGGTTCCTGTCCAGGACAGGGGGGGCGTGCCGGGACCCCGGCACCATGGAGGGCAGGTGCAGGGACGCCCTGCGCTCCACGGTGCGCGGGGCCCGTCGCGCCGGGATCATCGTGGGGGGGGGGGCGTCCCACGCCGTGGCCCCGGCCTGCCGCCCGATGCCCAGGCACGGCAGGAACCCCGCCACCGGGGGGGAGCAGCTGGTGCGCGCGAGGCACGGGAACGGGACGCCGCGCTCCGAGGGGCACGCCGCCGCCAAGGTGGCGGGCGGGCCGGGGCCGGACCCGGCGCGCGGGCCCAAGAAGGGGAGCAGGGGGGCCGGAATCGTGCGCGGGCTGCCGCGTGACTGCGCTGGCGCGGGCGTCCGCCCGGGGCCGGTCCTGCCGGGCCGGGGCTTCTTCCCGGCAGGGGCCGTCGGGGAGCTGTCCGGGCCGGGCCACGGGCTCACCATGCCCGCGTCGCGGACGGCCGGCGCGAAGGGGGCCGTGGGGGAGCACGCGCGCGGGGAGAGGGCCGCGGCGTCCCCGCACGCCCGGCGCCCCGGGACGGGAGGGCCAGGGAGCCGTCCGCCCTGGCGATGGTCCCGAAGGAGGGCGGGGACGGGCGGGGCCCGGGGGACGCGCAGGAGGGGCACCTGGCGTACGCCACCAACGCCGGCGCCGGCAGGGCGGTCCGAGCCGCCGACGTCCCCGACGGGCACGGGAAGGGGCGGGGCACGGGGACGCTGAGAAGGCCGGGTCCAGGACCACCGGCACGAACCCCTCAGTCAGGACGTTCATGTTCTTCATGGCGCTGGTCATGCACGACCCGTGGATGATCTCGGCGGAATGGTCCGCCGGGCGGTGCGGGAGGCGCGGCACCGCCCCGGTCCGGCTGGCGATCATGCTGGAGTACGTGGCGAGGCTGGCCGCGTGCGCGGCGTATGGCGGCCGGGCCTGGCCCAACCAGGCGTCTGCCGGCTAGTACATTTTCAAGTACTGGGCCCACCACGCCGGCACGTGTCAGGCCTGCCACCTCACTGGCAGCCACGGCGCCGGACGGCGGGAGGCTCTCGTGGAATGGCCTCCTTGCGCTTCAGCGCGGCGTTCTGCCCTGCCGTGGCTTGGGAGGGGCAGGATCAAAGCGTAGCGATCTAGATTTGTGGATTATTTGCGTAAATTTGCCTGATCACGTGCCGTCCGACGCTAGTCTACATATAAATATGAGGATTAATCATGTCTAACGAGACTAATGATTTGTAATTGCATTGGTGTACACGAGCGATCATGTGATCCATTGCGCGTCATGGCGTTTTGCACAAATTTTTATCCGCGTAGGGGCATGTGTCTGTCATGTTGAAAATGACCCCCGGCATGGTTGTCGGCATAATGGTGGCCGTAGTTGCGGCATCCTCCGCGGTGATGGCCGCGCCGTACGCGGGCACGGCATACGCCGACCATGCCAGCCCTGTGTCGTTCACATCCACCGTGAAGATCGACGGGATTGCCATAAGCGGCGGGGCCTTCAGCTACGACACCACCTTTGGCGTCAGCATAGCAAGCATCGGAGACCTCGACGGCGACGGCACGGCCGACATCGCGGTGGGCGCGTCCGGCTCCTCGGCCTGTCGTACGTGCACTGGGATCGTGTACGTACTGTTCATGAACGCCGACGGCACCGTAAAGAGTTCGGCCACGATTGATGGCGATGCCCCCAACGCCCCGTCCTTGGATGTGGGAGACCGCTTCGGCGTCTCCGTGACGGGCCTAGGCGACCTCGACGGCGACGGCACGAACGACATCGCGGTGGGCGCGTCCGGTCACATACGCGGTGGTGTCGGCACAGGCGACACGTACATACTCTTCATGAACTCCGACGGAACGGTAAAGCGCACTGCAACGATCGGCTCGCAGACGCCCAACGGTCCCGCGCTGGCCACAGACGACAAGTTCGGCTCGTCCGTGGTAAGCCTAGGCGACCTCGACGGCGACGGCACGACCGACATCGGCGTGGGCGCGCCCGGCCATTACCAAGACGACGTAAACACGGGCGACTTCTACGTAATCTTCCTCAACTCCGACGGAACGGTAAAGCGCACGACCGCGATCGACGGAACGACCCCCAACGTTCCTTCGTTGCCCGGAGACGGCAACTTTGGGCAGGCTGCGACAAGCCTCGGCGACCTCGACGGCGACGGCACGACCGACATCGCGGTGGGCGCGCCGGGAGATGATGCCGACACCATAGGTACGGGAGACGTGTTCGTCATCTTCCTGAACCCAGACGGCACCGTAAAGGGGACGGCCAACCTCGACGGCGATACCCGAAACGTTCCCACGCTGGCGGGAGGCAGCCACTTTGGCAATGGCGTGGCGAACGCCGGCGACCTCGACGGCGACGGCACGACCGACATCGCGGTGGGCGCGCCGGGGATATTCACCCGGGCAGATCTCGCTGGTCAAGTTTACCTGTTGCTAATGAACCCCGACGGCACCGTAAAGGGGACGACCACGATAGATGACGGCACGCCCAACGGCCCGTCCCTGGACGCGGGTGACCACTTTGGGTATTCCATTGCGGGACTCGGCGACATCGACGGCGACGGCGCGGCGGAACTTGCCGTAGGCACGTACGGCGATGACACCGTCCACATAATATCCATAAGCGACGCGGCCTCTGCAGGCGACGGCCTGGTAAAGAACACGGGCGAGATTCAGGGCCGTACCATCGTACCCCCCTCTGCAGAAAATGACAACTTTGGGTGGGCCGTTGCAGGCATAGGAGACCTCGACGGCGACGGCACGACCGACATCGCGGTGGGAGGACCTGGCCGCTTCGTGGGAGGATCAGACCTGGGCGAGGTATATGTCCTGCTCATGAATTCGGACGGCACCGTAAAGGCCAAGGCCAAGATCGACGGCGACGCGCCAAATGTCCCAGCACTGGAGATAGGCGACCGCTTTGGCTCGTCCGTCACGAGCCTCGGAGACCTCGACGGCGACGGCACGACCGACATCGCGGTGGGCGCGCCGGGGCATGTCTTGGGCAGTTCTAGCACGGGCTACGTATACGTCATGTTCCTAAACCCAGACGGCACCGTAAAGAACACTGTAAGGATAGACGGTAGCACGCCTAACGGCCCCGGGCTGGCGTCAGACGACCGCTTTGGCGAATCAGTCACGAGCCTCGGAGACCTCGACGGCGACGGCACGACCGACATCGCTGTGGGCGCGCCGGGCCATACCACCCGCGGCGCCAACACCGGCGACATGTACGTGCTGTTCATGAATTCGGACGGCACCGTAAAGGCCACGGTAAAGATCAACGCTGACACGCCAAACGGCCCAGCACTGGAACCCGGCGCACGCTTTGGCTGGTCCGTGGAAAACGTCGGCGACATCGACGGCGACGGCACGAACGACATCGCGGCAGGCGCGCCAGGGCATTCCGTCCGTGGAAACTCCACGGGCTCCATGTACGTCATGTTCATGAACTATAACGGTACAGTAAAGAACACTGTCACGATAAACGGCGCGTCGGCCAACGTGCCGGCCTTGGCTGGTGGCGAACGCTTTGGGGCCGAAGTGGCAAGCATGGGCGACCTTGACCGCAACGGCGTCCCGGACATCGCGGTGGGCGCGCCGGGTCACATCATAGGCCCGCCGGGCAAGGAGTCGATCTACGTGCTGTTGATGAACTCAGACGGCTCGGTAAAGCGCACAGGCATAGTTGACGGCAACACGCCAAACGGCCCAGTCCTGATTCCCGGCGAGCGCTTTGGCGCGGCCATTAGCAGCATAGGCGACCTCGACGGCGACGGCAACATGGATGTGGCGATGGGGGCACACGCATCGGGCTCCGTCTACATCGCGTACACGACGCCGACGTACGCATACGGCCATCCCGTGTCTGTCCTGTCCGTCGACACGTTTGACAGTGTCGCTGTAGGCGGCGGTGTTGTAGGAGTAAATAACACGTTTGGATGGTCCATGGAAAGCATAGGCGACCTCGACGGCGACGGCGTCGGTGAGATTGCCGTGGGATCAACGGGTGCCCTAGCTTGTAACTGCACGGGCGAACTGTACATCATGATCATGAATTCAAACGGCACGATAAAGGGAACGCTTACCATCAACGGTGACACGCCCAACGTTCCGGCACTGGATATTGGCGGGAACTTTGGCGCGTCCATAGCAAGCCTCGGCGACATCGACGGCGACGGCGCGCTCGACATCGCGGTGGGCGCTCCCGGCAGCCTGCTAGGGGATCAGGGCACCGGCGACCTGTTCATCCTGTTCATGAACGTTGACGGCACGGTCAAGCGCACGTCGACTATCAACACTTGGACTCCAAACGTCCCCACGCTGGCCACAGGGGCCCACTTTGGCATGTCAGTGGAGAACATAGGCGACATCGATGGCGACGGCACGGTAGACATCGCGGTGGGTTCGACAGGCCGCATTACGAGCATGCTGGATACCGGCGACCTGTACATCCTTCTCCTCAAGCCCGACGGCACGGTGAAGAAGACGGTCAAGATCAACGATCAGACGCCCAACGTCCCCGAACTGCCAAAGGGATCCTACTTTGGATTTTCTATTTCAAGCTTGGGCGACCTTGACGGCGACGGCACGGTAGATCTTTCGGTGGGTGCGCCCAACAATCCCGCCGACCCCGCTGTCACCGGCGACCTTTACATCCTGTTCATGAACTCGGACGTCACGGTAAGGGACACTGTCAAGATAAGCGCCGGGACGCCCAACGGCCCCGCGCTAACCGGAGGCGACTACTTTGGGATCTCTGTCCAAAACATAGGCGACATTGACGGCGACGGAACCACCGACATCATGGCTGGCGCGCCAGGCAGTGTGACCAGGGTGTCCGACACTGGAAGAATATACCTCATGCTCATGAACTCAGACGGCACCATAAAACGGACTAGCGTGATAGACGGGCAGACTCCCAACGGCCCTTCGCTGGACGCCGGTGATCACTTTGGGTGGTCTATTGTAAGCCTCGGCGATACTGACGGCGACGGCGTGACCGACGTTATGGTCGGCACTGCCGGAGACGATTCCGTGCACATCCTGTTCATGAATAACGGGGGAACCGTGAAGGGCTCCATCGAGATCCCATCACAGGCCGTCGTATCATTTAACCTGGTAAGCGACCAGTTTGGGTGGTCGACAAGCGCCATCGGCGACCTCGACGGCGACGGCGTCACCGACATCGCGTCGGGCGCGCCGGAACGTTCCATTGAGGGGGTCAACACGGGCAGCCTGTACATCCTGTTCATGAACGCCGACGGTACAATGAGGGAGACTGCGGAGATCAACGGCGGCAACACCTCCGGCCTCTCGCTGGTGTCCAACGACAGGTTTGGGGAGAGCGTGGAAGGACTGGGCGACCTCGACGGCGACGGCGTCACCGACATCGTGGTGGGCGCGCCCGGGAATGCCTTCAGTCCAGTCGACACGGGCAACGCGTACGTATTATTCATGAACGCCAACGGCACGGTAAAGCAGGCGATCACCATCAACGGCAGCACCCCCAACGGCCCCGCACTCGATCCAAACAACAGGTTTGGAGAGTCTGTGGCCAACCTCGGCGACCTCGACGGCGACGGCACGATCGACATCGCCGTAGGCGGATCGGGAAATTTCCTGAGCAACACTGACACGGGAGACGTATTCATCCTGTTCATGAATTCCGACGCGACGGTGAACAAGACCATGGCGATCAACGACCAGACGCCGAACGGCCCGGCACTGACAGGGGGCGACCGCTTTGGCAACGCCGTAGTAAACCTCGGCGACCTCGACGGCGACGGCGTCACCGACATCGCGGCGGGCGCGCCCGGGAATGCCTTTACCAGCGTGGACACGGGATCCGCGTACATCATGCTCATGAACTCAGACGGCACCGTAAAGGGTACCAGCGTGATCAACGGTCAGCTGCCCAACGGACCCGTACTCGGGGGCGGAAACCACTTTGGTGCCTCGCTGGCCAACCTAGGAGACCTTGACGGCAACGGCACCACCGACATTGCCGTGGGCGCCCCGAGCCGTGCAGCCGGCGGTGCGGGAATGGGCTACATGTACCTGCTGTTGACGAACCCCGACGGCACGATAAAGAGCACCACGGAGATCAGCGGTTCGAGCCCCAACATGCCCACGCTCGGGGATGTGGATCGTTTCGGCTCGTCAGTGGCCAGCATCGGCGACATCGACGGCAACGGCGACGTTGACTTGGCCATAGGCGCGCCCCTCTCGTCCAAGCTTTACGTAACGTACCTGTCCACGTCCGAAAGCCGGTTCGTAACCACCTGGCAGACGACCATTCCGGGAGAGTCGATAAGCATCCCAGTAGGCGGCGCAACGGGCACCTACACCGTAGACTGGGGAGACGGGAACGCATCCATGCACAGCGGCGACGCACTCCATGCTTACAGCGCCCCCGGGACCTACACCGTGCAGATCTCAGGCGACTTTACGAGGATAAGCCTCGGTGACGATCCCAACAACGCCGCCAAGCTGCGCTCCATAGAGCAGTGGGGCACAGCCGGCTGGACATCAATGCAGTCTGCCTTCAAGGGGGCGGCCAACATGGCATACGGGGCGACCGACACACCGGACCTCTCCGGCGTCGCCGACACGTCATTCATGTTCAGCGGCGCGTCATCCTTCAACGGGGCCATCTCCTCCTGGGACGTCTCGTCGGTCACCAACATGTCCGGCATGTTCGCCGACGCCGCATCCTTCAACCAGTCCCTTGGCTCTTGGGACGTCTCGTCGGTCACCGACACGTCCGGCATGTTCAGCGGCGCGTCATCCTTCAACCGGTCCCTCGACTCCTGGGACGTCTCCTCCGTCACCTATGCGTCCGGCATGTTCTCCCGCGCCGCCTCCTTCAACGGCGACATATCCACCTGGGACGTATCCTCCGTAAACGACACGTCCGCGATGTTCTTCCGCGCCGCCTCCTTCAACGGCGACATATCCACCTGGGACGTCTCGTCGGTCGCCTACATGTCCGGCATGTTCTCAAACGCGTCCTCCTTCAACCAGCCGCTGGCCACCTGGGACACCTCCTCCGTCACCGACGCGTCCTCCATGTTCGCCGGCGCCGCCTCCTTCAACGGCGACATATCCACCTGGGACACCTCATCCGTCACCGACGCGTCCTCCATGTTCGCCGGCGCCGCCTCCTTCAACGGCGACATATCCACCTGGGACACCTCCTCCGTCACCGACGCGTCCTCCATGTTCGCCGGCGCCGCCTCCTTCAACCAGCCCATCGGCTCTTGGGACACCTCCTCCGTCACCGACATGAGTGGGATGTTCGCCGACGCCGCCTCCTTCAACCAGTCCCTCGGCTCATGGGACGTCTCCTCCGTAAACGACACGTCCGGCATGTTCTGGAACGCGCCCGCCTTCAACCAGCCGCTGGCCTCCTGGAACGTCTCGTCGGTCGCCTACATGTCCGGCATGTTCTCAAACGCGTCCTCCTTCAACCAGCCGCTGGCCACATGGGACACCTCCTCCGCCACCGACATGAGTGGGATGTTCTCCAGCGCGTCCTCCTTCGACCAGCCGCTGGCCTCCTGGGACGTCTCGTCGGTCGCCTACATGTCCGGCATGTTCTCAAACGCGTCCTCCTTCAACCAGCCGCTGGCCACCTGGGACACCTCCTCCCTCACCGACGCGTCCTCCATGTTCAGCGCCGCCACCGCCTTCAACGGCGACATATCCTCCTGGGACACCTCGTCGGTCACCGACATGTCCCTGATGTTCTCCGATGCCCCCGCCTTCAACCAGCCGCTGGCCACCTGGGACACCTCCTCCCTCACCGACGCGTCCTCCATGTTCAGCGGTGCGTTCTCCTTCAACCAGCCCCTGCCCACCTGGGACACCTCCTCCCTCACCGACGCGTCCGGCATGTTCGCCCTTGCCTACACCTTCAACGGCGACATATCCTCCTGGGACACCTCGTCGGTCACCGACATGTCCTGGATGTTCTTCAACGCGATCTCCTTCGACCGGCCCATCGGCTCCTGGGACACCTCGTCGGTCACCGACATGTCCCACATGTTCGATGACGCCTACGCCTTCAACGGCGACATCTCCTCCTGGGACACCTCGTCGGTCACCGGCATGTCCTGGATGTTCTTCGGCACGCTGCAGTTCAACCAGCCCATCGGCTCCTGGGACACCTCCTCCGTCACCGACATGTCGCTCATGTTCTCAAACGCGGACTCCTTCAACCAGCCCATCGGCTCCTGGGACGTCTCCGGCGTCACCGACATGTCGGGCATGTTCTCGGGCGCCCTCGCATTCAACCAGGACATCTCCTCCTGGGCCGTCTCGTCCCTTGACGACGCGTCCTTCATGTTCGCCGGCGCACCCGCCTTCAACCAGCCGCTGGATCCATGGGACGTCTCGAACGTGGCCGACATGTCCTACATGTTCTACCGCGCCATATCCTTCAACCAGCCCATCGGCTCCTGGGACGTCTCCGGCGTCACCGACATGACCGACATGTTACACTTTGCGTCGTCATTCGATCAGAACCTGGGCAACTGGTACGTGGTGCCGGCCGACACCAGGGTCAACGCCGGGACCACCCTGGTCACCACCCTCATGGCGCAGAATATGTTCCTTGACGGCCAGGGCCTGTCATACAGCGTGGCTCCGGGCGGCGACGGGGCCATGTTCGAGGTCTGCGGCAGCTACCTGAAGTCCACGTCGCCATCTTACTCCGAGCCCTCCTATGACGTCACGATACTGTCCGAAGGCGGGTTCGCGTCGCCAAATTCCAAGACCGTGACGGTAACGGTGGGAGGCGACGACGGCACCGGCACCGGCGGCGTCGACGCGCCGATCTCCCCGGCCGGCGGCGACACCGCCATGGTCACGGGAACCGTGTTCACGGACGCCAACGGCAACGGCATGCGCGACGCCGGCGAGCCCGGCGTCAGGGGCTACACGATGTACGCCATAGACCTGACGAACCCGCAGGTGGTCATGGAGGCGGTCACGTGTTCCGACGGCACGTACTTCTTTGGCGGCCTCACGCCGTCCGAGACGACGCTGGTGCAGACCACGTACTTCCCGTTTGACAGCACCATAACCACCGGGCCGTTCTACGCGTACGTGCAGCCTACGGCGGACACGCCGGAGACGTTCGACGTCGGGTTCAGGCCCGTGGCGCCGTCGGAGGCCGTGACGCTCAACGTCACCGCGTACGCCGACTCCAACGCAAACGGCATGCGCGACGCGGGCGAGCCGACGATACCTGGCGTGACGGTAACCGTGTACACGTACACCACCAACGAGCTGGACTCCGTGACCACCGGCCGGGACGGCACGGCAAGCAAGGCCGACATCACCCCGGCCGACTTCCTGGCCCAGGCGGTGATCCCGCAGGGCTACGCCGCGGCGACGTCGCCGGCAGACCCGTCATCGGGCATCGCGGGCGCGCTCACCGTGACTGCCCCGGCGCCTGGCTCCAGCGTCTCCATGGTGGTGGGCCTGGTTCCGTCCAGCTAGTCCTGACGGCAGCCGAGTGGCGTGGCTTTGCACCCAGCACAATACGGGCGGCGTGCGATCATGCGTTGCGGCCGATCGCGTGCCTGAACAACGTCGGCAGTATCCGGTACGGCACGCCACAAGGGCGGGGCAGTACGACGTGGCATGGCTGTTCCCGACGCGGGCGGGGTTGCGCCGCGGCTCGCAGGAACGGCGGTGCCGGCCTGCCACGGCGGTGGGGATGCGGGAGGGCCGGCCGCCGGGCCAGTCACGCAAAAGGCGCCGGCGCAATGCCCGAGGCCGCGGCCCGGCCGCCGGTCAGATCCCCTCGGACGCCCTGATGATCTCCCTGATGTCCTGCCTGGTGTGGGCGTTTGAGATCGCGCCCAGCTTGCCCGGCAGGAAGAATATGCCGTCACGCGCTATCATCTTAAAGTGGTACCTGGAGAGCGCCCCCGTGTCGCACCCTGCTGCCTGCGCCGCATTTGTGACGTCTGCCCCGTCGGTAAAATGCGTCATGAACAGCGACCCCATTCCGGTCACCACCGCCTTCCCGTCGAGGGCCCGCGCCAGCCCCCCCCTCGCCATCTCCCCGAGCGAGTTGATCTTGGAATAGACGGATCCCGACCTCAGCTCGTCCAGCGTGGCGAGTCCGGAGACCATCGATGCCGGGTGCGCCGAAAACGTCCCGCCGCCCACGTAGCTCCTCTCGGACTTCTTCCTTCCGGTGGTGTCCGCGTGCGCCATCACCTCTTCCTTGCCGCACATCACGCCGATCGGCATCCCGCCCCCGACGATCTTCCCGAGAGTCACGATGTCGGGATCCAGCCCCATTTCCTGGTACATGCATCCAAACCTGAACCTGAACCCCGTCACGATCTCGTCCAGCATGAACAGCGAGCCGTTCTTCCTGCAGAACTCCTGCACCCCCGCGAGGTAGTCTGCCTCCGCCGGGATGCACCCGCCGCCGCCGAGCACCGGCTCTATGATCACCCCGGCCAGGTCGGCGGCGTGCCTGCCCAGCACCCCCAGCGTCCCCTCCAGGTCGTTGTACGGCACGGAGACGATGCTCCTGCCGCCTACCAGCCCCGCGCTCTCGGGTTCGGAGAAGGGCCAGTTTACGGTCTTTAGCAGGTCCGACGTATACCCGTGCCACCCGCCCTCCACCTTCGCGATCACCCTGCGCCCGGTGGCCGAGCGGGCAAGCCTCACCGCGTACATGGTGGCCTCTGTCCCGGACGTGACGTAGCGTATCTTCTCGGCCACCGGGACCGCCTTCGATATGGCCTCGGACAGCGCGACCGTCTGCTCGTTGACAGTGCCGTACATCCAGCCCCTCTTCACCTGCCTCCCAAGCGCCTCCCTTACGGCCCTCGGGCCGTGCCCCAGGATCAGGGCCCAGTGCCCCATCCAGTAGTCCGTATACATGTTAGAGTCCACGTCCACCAGGCTTTTTCCTGCCGACGACTCGACCACGAACGGGTAGGGATCAAAATACCTCACGTTGTGGGAGACGCCGTTCACGTGCAGCCTGGCAGACCTTGCAAACAGCCTGGCAGACTTGGGCGTCTTCTTCCTGTACAGCGCGGCATAGTCCAAGGGCGATCTCTGTTGGCGGATCTGTAATTTTAACCCTGACGTGCCCAAAAACGCGCCCCCAGGCGGCTTCCGGGACCGCCGGACGGCGCCAGCGTCACGGGGTTTTTATAGGAGATCGCCGGATCGGGCCAGGATTAGGCATGGTTTATATGGATTTGACTTCCTTTAATCATTGCATACGTAACGCAATAGGCGGCGTCCGTGATGAAGTATGGCATTGCGCCATTTTGTGATTCACGGGCCTCCAGTTACGCATACAAAATGAGGGTCTGACCAACCGGTCAGATCTGAAGTGTGAAGATTATGTGCATCTGTCAATTCCTAGACGACTAGTACGTCAATAATCAGAAAGATCAGAATCCGGTTGATCCTGCCGGACCTGACTGCTATCGGATTGATACTAAGCCATGCGAGTCATTGTAGCAATACAAGGCAGACGGCTCAGTAACGCGTAGTCAACCTACCCTATGGACGGGAATAACCTCGGGAAACTGAGAATAATGCCCGATAGAACATTATGCCTGGAATGGTTTATGTTCCAAACGATTCATCGCCATAGGATGGGACTGCGGCCTATCAGTTTGTTGGTGAGGTAATGGCCCACCAAGACTATTACAGGTACGGGCTCTGAGAGGAGTAGCCCGGAGATGGGTACTGAGACACGGACCCAGGCCCTATGGGGCGCAGCAGGCGAGAAAACTTTGCAATGTGCGAAAGCACGACAAGGTTAATCCGAGTGGTTTCTGCTAAAGGAACCTTTTGTCGGTCCTAGAAACACCGACGAATAAGGGGTGGGCAAGTTCTGGTGTCAGCCGCCGCGGTAAAACCAGCACCTCAAGTGGTCAGGATGGTTATTGGGCCTAAAGCATCCGTAGCCTGCTCTGTAAGTTTTCGGTTAAATCCATGTGCTCAACGCATGGGCTGCCGGGAATACTGCAAAGCTAGGGAGTGGGAGAGGTAGACGGTACTCGGTAGGAAGGGGTAAAATCCTTTGATCTATTGATGACCACCTGTGGCGAAGGCGGTCTACCAGAACACGTCCGACGGTGAGGGATGAAAGCTGGGGGAGCAAACCGGATTAGATACCCGGGTAGTCCCAGCTGTAAACCATGCAAACTCAATGATGCATTGGCTTGTGGCCAATGCAGTGTTGCAGGGAAGCCGTTAAGTTTGCCGCCTGGGAAGTACGTACGCAAGTATGAAACTTAAAGGAATTGGCGGGGGAGCACCACAAGGGGTGAAGCCTGCGGTTCAATTGGAGTCAACGCCAGAAATCTTACCCGGAGAGACAGCAGAATGAAGGTCAAGCTGAAGACTTTACCAGACAAGCTGAGAGGTGGTGCATGGCCGTCGCCAGCTCGTGCCGTGAGATGTCCTGTTAAGTCAGGTAACGAGCGAGATCCCTGCCTCTAGTTGCCACCATTGCTCTCCGGAGCAGTGGGGCGAATTAGCGGGACCGCCGCAGTTAATGCGGAGGAAGGAAGGGGCCACGGCAGGTCAGTATGCCCCGAAACTCTGGGGCCACACGCGGGCTGCAATGGTAACGACAATGGGTTTCGAATCCGAAAGGAGGAGGTAATCCTCAAACGTTACCACAGTTATGACTGAGGGCTGCAACTCGCCCTCACGAATATGGAATCCCTAGTAACTGCGTGTCATTATCGCGCGGTGAATACGTCCCTGCTCCTTGCACACACCGCCCGTCGTTTCATTGAAGTAAGCTTTTAGCGAGGTGACGTCTCATTGGCGTTATCGAACTTGAGGTTTGTGACAAGGGAAAAGTCGTAACAAGGTGACCGTAGGGGAACCTGCGGTCGGATCACCTCCTTAGACACGGAATGGCACGGGTGCACATAGTCTCCGCACAAACCATCGATGCAATGCATCACGAGAGTGGTGTATGAAGGATGTAGCAGGCCCCCCCAACCCGGAGGGACTTGTGATGATCATCGTGCATAGTCGTGTAATATGTGGCTGAATTTGCCGGTGTAAAGACGCCAATAGGTGGATTGCTAGGCTTGAGGAGAGACGAAGGACGTGGCAAGCTGCGATAAGCTCGGGGTAGGCGCATGCATCCTATGATCCCGAGATGTCCGAATGAGAATCTTACACATTACGTGTATTCCACCGCACTAGCGGTGGAAGTCGAACCGTGGGAATTGAAGCATCTTAGTACCACGTGGAAAAGAAATCAACCGAGATTTCCCAAGTAGAGGCGATCGAAAAGGAAATAGCCCAAACTGAATCCTTCGGGAGATGTGGTGTTTTGGTATGATGACATGGAATCTCAGAACACAGCTGAAATGATCTGGAAAGTTCTGGTATAGAGGGTGATACCCCCGTAAGCGAAGTGGGAAGAGTCCTATTCATACCCGAGTAGTTGTCCTTGGTAGTGGGCAATGAATATGGGTGAAAGTAGCATCCGAGGCTAAATATCTCTCAAGACCGATAGTGGACTAGTACCGTGAGGGAAAGCTGAAAAGTACCCCGGAAGGGGGGTGAAAAGTGCATGAAACCTATTGGCTACAGACGTGCATGGCGTGGAAGGCGATTTTTCCGGGCTGGAGGTTCTAGCAATAGGGCTAAAGGCCAGGAGTCCAAATCGTCAGCGTCATGCGTTCCGTCTCGAAACACGGGCCAGGGAGCTAACTGTCATGGCAAGCTTAAACCTGCAAAAGGTGTAGGCGAAGGGAAACCGAGTTCTCGCAGCATCGCGAGGAGAAGCGTGTGAAAGTGCGTAGAGTCATGGCGGCTAGGCTAGAAGCCAGTCGATCTATTCCTGAGCAAGATGAAGGCGGGCGAAAGCCCGCTGGAGGTCTGTAGACGTACTGACGTGCAAATCGTTGTTGCGACTTGGGAATAGGGGTCAAAAACCAATCTAGACTGGCGCTCGCTAGTTCCAACCGAAGCGTCTCGCAGGGCGTGCTTTGTGGAGATAGTGTTTCCGGTAGAGCACTGATAGAGTGGCGCGGGGAAGAGATTCCTCACCACTCCTTCAAACTCCGAACGGATATACATCGTAGAAGCAAGGACACGGGTTCGTGTGGCGTAAGGCTCACGACCGAGAGGGGGTTAACCCAGACTGGAGTTAAGGTCCCCAAATCTTTGCTAAGTGTCAAGCGAAAGAGCGTGTTCCCGCCAAGACAGCAGGGAGGTAAGCTCAGAAGCAGCTATCCTTTAAAAAGTGTGTAACAACTTACCTGCCGAGGGGGGATGCCTCAAAAATGGACGGGGCTAAAGCAAAGTACCGATACTTTAGATGGTCACCGCAAGGTGATCCGTGGTAGGTTGGCGTAGTGATTGGGTCGAAGCAGGGCGGTGACGTCCTGTGGACCGGTTTCTATTGCAGATCCTGGTGGCAGTAACAGCATAGTATGGTGAGAATCCATACCACCGTAAGCGCAAGGGTTTCCAGGCAATGCGTTATCAGCCTGGAGGTAGTCGATCCTAAGGCCTGCCTCAACAGAGTAGGCCGAATGGGAAACTAGTTAATATTCTAGTACCTTCACGGAGCGCCTGACCCGTATGGCTTGCTTCCGGATAGGGGTTGTACAACCGTCGTTGTATCCAACTGTTCGAGGGCTGGGGAGTGTCGTAATGACGAGAACCAGCCCGAGGCAGGAGCGGCTCCGCGTTAGCGGAGTTTCCTCGATTCCAGGGGACCATGAAAGGCCGTGCGGCTAGCGAAGTGAATGCTCGTACCCAGAACCGACACAGGTGCGCTGGCTTAGAAAGCTAAGGTGCTACGGGTATACCGTATGGCGAGGGAATTCGGCAAATTAGTCCTGTAGCTTAGGTATAAGGGATGCCTGCGATCTTCATGAGGAATGGGGACCGCAGGTTGCAGTGACAAGGGGGTTTCGACTGTTTAATAAAAACACAGGCGACTGCTAGTCCGAAAGGATTTGTATAGTCGCTGAATCCTGGCCGGTGCCGGTACCTAAAACTTGGGTACAACCGAGCTAAGGGCCGGTTAACGCCGGGAGTAACTCTGACTCTCTTAAGGTAGCCAAATGCCTTGTCGGGTAAGTTCCGACGCGCATGAATGGAACAACGAGAGCCCCACTGTCCCCGCCTACAACCCGGTGAAGCCACATAAGGTGGACGAACAGTCCATCATCTTCCATCGGGGAGAGAAGACCCCGTGGAGTTTTACTGCAGCTTGTGCTTGTGGTATAGTAGGAATTGCACAGGGTATCTGGGAGCCATGCTTGACGTTCTCCGGGACGTCATGAAGCGACGATGTAACACCAGACTCTTTTTGCAGTACCACTTATCCGGTGAAGACCGGAGACACGTGCAGGTGGGCAGTTCGGCTGGGGCGGCACCCCTTTGAAAAGATATCAAAGGGGCCCAAAGTTGAGTTCAAACGGGGCAGAAATCCGTTGAAGAGGGCAAAGCCAAAAACTCGACTGAATGGATTTCCAAACGCACGGAATTCATAGACGAAAGTCTGGCTTAGCGATCCTTCGTGTGCCTACTATTGGGGCCCGGAGGTGACAGAAAAATTACCCCAGGGATAACAGGCTCGTCGCGGGCGAGAGCTCCTATCGACCCCGCGGTTTGGTACCTCGATGTCGGCTTTTCCTATCCTGGTCCTGCAGCAGGGGCCAAGGGTGAGGCTGCTCGCCTATTAAAAGGGAACATGAGCTGGGTTTAGACCGTCGTGAGACAGGTCGGTCTCTGCCTGATGGAAGCGTGAATAACTGAGGGGAAGTTGCTCTGAGTACGAGAGGAACAGAGCAGCGTGGCCACTGGTCTACCGGTTGTCTGACAAGGCAGGCCGGGCAGCTAAGCCGTTTAGGCTAAGTGCTGAAAGCATCTAAGCACGAATCCTATCCCGAGACAAGTTATTCCTTCGGAAGATGAAGGTCGGCAGCAGAAGACTGCGTTGATAGGAAGGTGGTGTAGATCACAAGCTTCGGCGAGTGATGAGCCAGCCTTTACTAACAGACCAACACACCGGCTCAGCCACTTACATAGAGACTATGCACGATGCAATCATTTTTGATCACCCCTAGCGGATGCTGTGGGCGGCCGGCGCCGCCCGCCGTCTTTCGCCGGCGCCATGCGCCCGGGACCTGGGGATCCGCGGGCCCGCAGACGCCCCCGGGCGCCAGCAAGAAGGGTCACTGCCCGGCGCCAGCAAGAAGGGTCACTGCCCGGCGCCAGCAAGAAGGGTCACTGCCCGGCGCCAGCAAGAAGGGTCACTGCCCGGCGCCAGCAAGAAGGGTCACTGCCCGGCGCCAGCAAGAAGGGTCACTGCCCGGCGCCAGCAAGAAGGGTCACTGCCCGGCGCCAGCAAGAAGGGTCATTCCTCGATGTCCGTCTGGAGTTCCTCGGGAAGCGTGGCCCACCATTTTTCGTCAGACATCAACAGTGTTCTCCCAGACTGGCTAATAGATCTGCCGGTCAACTATTCATTCCCTTTGCGCAAGAAAACATGACAAGATCCGCGGCGCCCTAGTCCTTCTCGTAGGGGACGCCCCCGCCGTCCGGCACACCGCGGCGCCGGACCTTCACGACCACAGTGTTGCCTGCCTTGTTGAAGATCCTCTGCCTGTTGCTGTTCGTGAAGATCCACCCGAGGATCACGTCGACCGGCAACAGGAACGCCTTGCCGAAGCTGCTGATCAGGATCCCCGACAGGCCGGACGCGCCGCCGTCCGCGCTGACCACCCTGAGGTTCAGGGCCCTCTTCCCGACGGACTGGCCCGTCCTGTGCTCCAGGATCGCCCAGTACGCGAAGAACACCACGCTGGTCCAGAGGTAGCCCGCGCTCTCCGCCAGGAACCGCCCGGGTTCCATCTCCGACCCGGGATCCATGTCTTCCACGGGCTGCACGTCCGGCACGGGAACCGCCACCATGAACACCGCGCCCGATACCACGGAGATTATCACAAAGTCGATGAGCCACGCGAGGAACCTCTCGCTCCACCTGGCCACCTTCATCTCTGCGGTTCCGTCTGACATGGAATCGGTTGGCTGTCCCGTCCTAATATGAATTGCGAGCAGGCCGGAATCCCGCGCCCCGGGCGCCCCCGCGGTTGGTTTTGAGCTGACCTCCGATCAACCCACGGCGCATGGCAAGCGCTTTAAGACGCCGGGTGGCATCAACTGCCATGAAAGCACGGTTTTTAACGGTATGCACCTCCTGCGGCGGGAAGATCCAGCCGGGAAAGGAGATCTCCAAGAACGGGGACGAACTGTGGGTCCACAAGCATTGCGCCGAGGACGCAGAGGGACTCCCATAGGCAGGAACGCGCCGCCTGGCAGGCGCCTGGCGTGCCCCCAGAGGGATCCGGGCGACTTGTCCGGCTCCAATGGGCCGGAACGCGCCTCCCGGCAGGCGCCCCGCCCCGCCATTTTCCCGGGATCTTGGGCTAGGTTTTTATTTTGAATCTGGTATGCGACAGGTGAATGCACGCCCAAAACGGCTCCATGATAAAGATGTACGACGACAAGTGCGCCAGGCTCCTCGGGGAGGGCGAGATCAGGTTCGCGGGGATCGTCGACAAGGCCGGCAAGCTGGTGGCCGGGGGGTTCAAGGAGGGGCTGGTCCCGTACGAGGGCGACGAGACGCGCCTGCAGGCGTTCTTCGAGTTCGTGTCGCAGATATCGATCCGGAAGGAGTACGACCGGAGCCTGGGCCCGATAAACTACCTGGCGGCGAGGCGGGACAAGGCCGTCCTGGTGAGCTTCCCCTTCCCCATCACGAAGATACTGCTGCTGGTATCCGCAGAGCCCACCGCCAACATCGAGAGCCTGGCAAGGAAGGTAGTCGAGATCTTCACGGACGTGAGGTGACGGCGGGGGCGTGAAGGCGACGTTTGCGGCGGGGTGCTTTTGGCACGTCGAGGACCTGTTCAGGAAGACCCCCGGCGTCAGCGGCGCGAGGTCCGGCTACATAGGCGGGACGCTGGCGGACCCGACATACGAGGAGGTGTGCACCGGCCGGACGGGGCACGCCGAGGCCGTGGAGGTGGAGTACGATCCTGGCAGGGTGTCCTTCGAGGAGCTGCTCGACGTATTCTGGGACAACCACGACCCCACCACGCTGAACAGGCAGGGCCCGGACGTCGGCGTCCAGTACCGCTCCGCCGTGTTCTTCCACGACGGGGCGCAGAGGGAGGCCGCGGAAAGGTCGAGGGACGCCCTGGGAAGCTCCGGGAGGTTCCGGGACCCGATAGTCACCGAGATCCTGCCGGCGCCCAAGTTCTACGAGGCCGAGGAGTACCACCAGAGGTACCTTGAGAAGCGCGGCATGTCATGAGGCCGCCCTGGAGCCCGGAATGCCACGTGGCTACTTTACGAGCAGCACGGGTATCTTGGAGGACTGGACGACGTAGTTCGAGACGCTGCCGAGGAACATCTTCGTGAGCGTGCCCCTGCCGCGCGAGCCCAGGACCAGGATGTCAAAGCCCGCCTTCTTGTTGTTCGCCATCTTTATGATGTTGTACCCGGCGTCGCCGCGCGCGATCCTGCCCTTGCAGGCCACGCCGTTCTGCGCCGCTAGCGCCTCCGCGCGCTCTATGACCTTCCTGGCGGCCTCCTCGGCGCGCTTGCTCACGGAGCCCCTGCCGGCGAACTCCGATCCCGCGGGCGTCGCGGTCACGCACACGCACGTGAGCGACGCGCCAAACTGGCTCGCGAGCGACACGGCCATCTTGAGGCTCTTGTTCGCTGTCTTCGTCCCGTCGCTGGCTACCAGGATCTTCCCGATCCCACTCCTTGCCATGCGTATGGTGCCGTCCGGTCACTAAAAAACATATTCCCGCGGCGCCCCAGATCGCACGCCTCAGTCACGTTTATCCCTCCCGGGGTGTAGCACAATTGGTGCAGGAAAACTTCATCACCGTGGACGGGAACAGGATCAGGTACCTAGAGTCGGGCGATTCCGGGGATCCGCTTGTCATGCTCCACGGGCTGGGCGCGTCGGCTGAGCGCTGGGTCCGGGTGATCCCGGCCTTCGCGGACAGCTACCGGGTGGTGGTGCCGGACATGGTCGGGTTCGGGCTGAGCGACAAGCCGGCGGTCGACTACACCCCGGAGTTCTTCTCCGGCTTCCTGGCCGGCTTCCTCGCGGCCCTGGGGATCGGGAGCTCCCACGTGGTAGGCTCCTCCCTGGGCGGCGAGATCGCGGCCAACTTCGCGTCGACCAGCCCCGGCTCCGTGCGGGGGCTGGTGCTGGTCTCCCCGGCGGGGGTGATGCGCCACTCCACCCCGGCGCTTGACGCGTACATCATGGCCGCCATGTACCCGAACGAGCACAACGCCGGGAAGGCCTTCGAGATCATGGAGGGCTCCGGCAGGAGGGCCGACCGGGAGATAGTCGGCAGGTTCGTCAGGATGATGAGGATGCCAAACTCCAAGCTCGCGTTCATGTCGGCGCTGCTGGGCCTGAAGAACCACACGCTGCTTCCCGAAAGGCTCGGGCACATCAAGGCCCCCACCCTCGTGGTGTGGGGATCGGACGACCCGGTGATCCCCATAAGGTACGCCGACGCCTTCGTCTCGGCCATACCGGACTGCAGGTTGTCCAGGATGGACGACTGCGGCCACACCCCCTACGCCCAGCACCCCGGCAGGTTTTCTGACATCGTGCTCGAGTTCCTCTCCGGGCTTTCAAACGTTTAAATATACGCTGATTCCCATCATTACCAATGGATGGTAATTACAACCAGTACGATCCCTCAAAGATGTTCAGGGACTGGATCCAAAAGAACGGCCGCGCACAGGCCGAGTTCGTGAAGAGCTTCGGCTCCCTCATGTCCAACCAGACGAGCCAGACCTTCAACCCCCTGGAGACGCTCAGGGAGGTGTCCGACGGTGCCAGGAACGCGCAGTCCCGGCTCATGGAGGACGTCTCCTCCATGCAGAGCAGGGGAATCGACGCCATGTTCAACATCGGGAGGATGCTCCCGTCGTTTCTGAACTGGGGAGCGTACAAGACGGCCGTTGGCAGCAACGGCAGGATCTCGATCCCGGAGGCAGAGCGGAACGCCCTGGGCCTGGGAGAGGGCGACCTGGTGCAGGTAATTGTCCTTCCGATAGCAAACAAATCAACAGACAAGGAGGTGAAATCATGAGCGAAACGAAACAAGCACAGGGCAACCCAAAGGACGTGTTTTCCGTGTACCAGCAGAGCGTAGACAAGCTCTTCAGCGGCGCGAAGCAGTCGATCCCGCAGTACCACCAGTCCATAACCAACGCGCAGCAGGAATGCATACAGGCGTTCGAGAGCGCCGTATCCACGGCGATCACGACGAACAGGGAGTTTGCGAGAAAGGCGGGCGTGGCGACCAGCGTGCCGGATGCGGCCACCAAGGCGATCCGCGACACGGCGGACGAGTTTGCAAAGGCCACCGCGATACAGAACCAGCTGGCGCTGGCGACGATCGACGCGGCGCAGCAGAACATCAAGGCGTTCGGCGACGGCGCGAAACTCGCGGCCGAGCTTAACAAGAACGTGGTCCAGTCGTGGATTGCGGCTTTTGCCACCAAGGGCAACTAGGTTCCGGGACCGGGTTTTTTTCCATCCCCGGCAACGGCTTTTTTTTATCTTTGATCTTCCCCGGCTGTGCGGGCCGCGCGCCACGCCTGGCTGACCCTGCGCCCGCGCGATCCCGCGGGGGCGCGCTAGATGAACATGGACGTGGCAAACAGGACGACCCCGCCCACCAGGAAGCACTTTGTTATCTTCAGCGCGTTGTCAAGCGCCCTCGAATAGTCCTCGAAGATGCCGCGCCCCATGATCATCACGTCCGTCCTGTTCTCGAGGATCTCGTACTTTGCCTCGCTGGTCTGCGCCCCGGCGTCCGCCGCGATGTCGATCAGCCACCCGGCGAGCTTGTCCGTGCCCGTCATGAGGCCCAGGTGGTAGTACCCGTTCTTGTTCCTGGCCTTTACCGGGGCGTAGTGCGTGTCGGACGTGCAGATCTCCAGGAGCCGGTAGCCCCTGCCGGCGAACTCCTCGACGATCGCCTCCCTCACGCCGTTTTCCATGTTGTTCGCGTCGGCCCACCCGATGAAGTACTTCTTGCCGTTGATCTTCAGGCAGATGACCCCCAGGCCCCCCATCCCGAGGTCCTCGGTCCGCAGGCCCATGCCGTCGGAGTTGGCGTAGCCGAACTCGATCGGGAAGCTGTCCTTGGCGATGAGCGAGTCCAGGCAGGACTTGGCGGCCTTCAGCATGTCCTCGGCGTCGTCCCTGGAGATCTCCGGCCCCATGGCGTTGTGGCAGTCGACGATCATCGGCTTGGAGTATTTCCTGTTCCCGGCGTGCCGCTCTATGTCCGTCTTCATGTAGTTCGGGATGTCCTCCATCCCGTGGGGCGACAGCGACAGGAAGAGGAGCGGGTTGTTGCCAAACGCCAGCCCTATGACCCGGGACTTGTTGATCTGCACCGTCACCGGCTCGGTGCACGCCAGCCCCTCCTCCCTGACGCTGCTCTTGCTCAGGCTCTTCAGGTAGTTCTCCACCTGGTTCTTCGACGGAAGGTTCAGCGCGTGGTCCGAGATGCTGTGCATCACCATGGCGGAGGAGTCCATGTTCTTGTAGATGAGGTACGGTATGTTGCTGCCGCCCACGGGGTGGAACGGCCCGGGGTGGACCTCGGGCAGCACCATCCTGAACTCCCTGCCGCCGTTCTCCGAATGCAGCCTGATCTGGGAGGTCTCCACGGTGGTGCTGCTGGAGTGGCGCTCGATGATCCTCTCCACCTCGGTGTAGTCGTTTCCCTGGGACGCTATGTACGCCTGGATCGTCTTGTGCGTGCTGTCCATGCTGGGCTTCCCGGCCCTGTCGGTAAGGATCGACCACACGCTGGCGATCACCAGGAACGCCGCCCCGTACCCCAGCGCCGCCGGGTCGGTCAGCATGGGGATCCAGGACTCCTGCGGCACCAGCACCAGGAACATCGGGAGCGGCTGGACGAAGCATATGGCCCACGCCTTCCTGACGCTCACCCCGAGCGTCGTGGTGTAGATCCCGATCCTGAAACTGGCCGACAGGAACATGCCAAACGACACGTAGAACAGCGACGGCTCCTTCGCCAGGACGACGCTGGCGAGCAGGCCGGCCAGCAGGGCGGCCACCCACAGCATGTTGGCAAAGAGCGACGAGTGCAGCGACTTTGAGTACTCCTTCTTCCTGGTGAACCGCGTGTCGAGCAGCTGGATCGCCGCCAGGATGCCGACCACGGCCGGGATCCTGGCCCAAAAGTCCCCCCCGCCCAGGTACCAGAGGTGGACGGTGGCCGTGATCGCCGCCGCTATGGCCAGCGAGGCGATGAGCGAGAAGTGGTGCGACGCCGGGTTGATCAGCGTCAGGGAGAACCGGTTGTGTATCTTGGAGACGTCGTCCGAGGATCCTTCCATCGCCTTCTCACGGGGCCAGCAGCAGTTCTATCGCCCATGACACCGCGATCAGGCTTATGGGGACGGATATCACGATCTTCGGATCGACCTTCACGCCCTTCGTCTCGTCCTCGAAGAACCTCATCAGGCCCCCGCTGGACGCCGGCAGGGGTGCTGACTTTTTGCTGCTCATGCCATTTGAAACCGGAATTTTGCCATAAATACTTTATCACTTGCCGAGCTTCTCCAGCGCCGCCAGGGCGGAGTTGATGGATCCCAGGATCTCCTGCTGCCTGCCGTGGTCCCGCTCCCCCTCCAGCTCCGCGGAGAGCTCGGCCAGCTTGCCCTCCAGGACGGCCCTCAGGCCGGGCCCAGCCGCGCGGCCGGCCGGGGGCGCCGCGCCCCTCCCGGGCGCCGCGCCCCCCCGCGGCTCGCTGCCGCACCCCACGCACAGCGCGTGCCCGTCCTTCATCACCCTGACCCCGGAACAGTAGGGGCAGGGCTCGCCGAGCAGGCTCGCGCCCCGGAGGAGCATATCCGCTGCCCTCTTTGTAAGGTCCGTCGTCATGGCAACCCACCGATCCCATCTGAGGTCATCCCCATTTTATTTATCTGTACCCAAACAAGGCTTAATAATGTGAACGGCCAAGGCAAGTGGAACGTATGGCGGTAATCTGTAACACGTGTGGCCTTCCTCAAGACCTTTGCGCCTGTGGCGAGCTTGCCAGGGACAGCACCAAAATCATCATCCGCCTGGAGACCAGGCGGTTCAAGAAAAAAGGCACCATGATCGAGGGGCTTGATCCCAAACTGAACAACCTCGAGACCGTCGCCAAGGAGCTCAAGAACAGGTACGCGTGCGGGGGGACCGCGAAGGACGGCTACGTCTTCCTGCAGGGCGACCACCGCGACACCATCAAGGACACGCTGATCAACCTGGGGTTCCCGGAACCCAACATCGAACTCCACTAGGACCGAATTGGAAGGACAGAGCAGGCTCCCCCACTACGTCGGGATCCCGCACCACGCGTTCACGTCGGTGATCCTGGGGATGATGCTGTTCTCCTTCCCCATGGGGGCGTTCGTCGTCTTCCACACCGACGTCGGCCAGGAGATCAACTTCGAGGTGCCGCTGGGACAGCTCGGGGGGTACCGGGGGATCGACCTGGGGCCGCTCTCCGCGGTGGAGCTGGGCGACGCGTTCCTGGCGGCGTGGTCCATTTACGCGGTTCTCTTCGCGGTGGCGATGCTGGGGCCCGGGGCCGGGTTCGTCGGGACGGTCTCCTCGGAGCTCTTCAGGGCTGGCGCCGCGGCGGGGCAGAACTACATGGTCTCGGCCATAAGGTGGTTCTCCATACTCGTCCTGGCGTCCGCCGCCATAAACTTCGTGCAGGAGGGCTTTGGCGTCTCGATCTTGCCGCCCGACGTCGGCAACGACCTGGAGATGTTCTTCTACGTCAGCATCTCGCCGCTGGTCGAGGAGGTGGCGTTCCGGGTGCTCCTGGTGGGGCTCCCGGCGTTCGCGCTATGCGGCAGCCGGCTCTCGGCGGGGCTCCTCCTGCGGTCCCTCTGGCACCCGGCCCGCGCCCTCCGGGCGGGTGGCTCGAAGAGGGTGGCGGCGGTGATAGTGCTGGTGGGCGTGATGTTCGGCCTCGCGCACGTGATGACCGGGGATCCCTGGAGCGAGGGGAAGTTCGCGCAGGCGTCGGCGGCGGGGATCATCCTGGGGTGGGTCTACTTCCGGTTCGGGTTCGTGGCGGCGCTGCTCATACACTGGGCGACGAACTACTTCGTGTTCGCGTACGTGAACTTCGTGGCCCAGGCCAGCGAGATGGCCGTCGGCGCGGCCTTCTCGCACTCGCTGGTGGCCACCATGGAGGTGCTGCTGCTGCTCTCCGGGATCCTGTCGCTCGCGGCGGTCGCCGTGGGGCGACTCCGCCGCCGGCGGGAGGGCGGGCTAGAGTTTTAGCGCCACCTTCAGGCCCTTGTACCTGTTCCTGATCGTGACCTCGGTCACGCCGGCCGCCTCGGCGACGTCGCGCTGCGTCTTGTTCTCGCCGTTGGTGACGCACGCCACGTACAGCGCGGCGGCGGCCAGGCCCATGGGGTCCTTGCCCGCCGAGATCTTGTTCTCCTCGGCGGTCTGCAGGATCTTGGTCGCCTTGCGCTTCGTCTTCTCGGACAGCTCCGCCTTGCTGGCGATCCTGGAGATGCACTTGATGGGATCCACCACGGGCATCTTCAGGTTCAGCTCCCTGAGAAGGAGCCTGTAGCACCTCGCGATGTCCTTCCGCTTGATGTTGCTCGCCTGGCCTATGTCCTTGAGCGTCCTCGGGGTCTCCGTGTCCCTGCACGCGGCGTACAGCGCAGAGGCTATCAGCGCGGAGATCGAGCGGCCCCTGACGAGGCCCTTCTCCAGCGCCTTCCTGTAGATGTACGCCGCCTTCTCGATGACCGCGTCGCCCACCGCGAGCTTGTCCTTGAGCCTGTCCAGCTCGCTGAACGCCTGCCTGAAGTTCCTGTCCACGGGCTCGTGGACCTGGCTCCTGCTGTCCCACGTCCTGAGCCTCTCGATGGTGCTCTTCATGGACGCGGTGAGCGGCTTCCCCGTCGCGTCCCTGTTCTGCGGGTTGATGACGGTGGCCAGCCCCATGTCGTGCATAGCAAGCGACGTCGGGACGCCGGCCCTGCTCTTGTTCTCGCCCTCGTTGGAAAACGACCTCCACTCGGGCCCAGACTCCTCGATCTTGTCCGTTATGACAAAGCCGCACTTGCCGCAGTAGTTCTCGCCCGTGTTCGCGTCGGTGACCAGGGCGCCCTGGCCGCACCTTGGGCACCTGTCCTTTGGATTTACGTTCTTAACCATCTTTCAAACCTCACGAAACCGCCTATGCTAATATTTAACATTTACTGAATCATAATATATAAAACTGTCGTTGCCCCTAGTCTGTTGCACAACTCGGCACGATCCCCGGGCCGTGGCCAGGCCGTGCCGCTTGGAGTCCCTACGCCCCCGCCTCCCCCGCCCACCGGTTGTACTGGGCCACCCTGAGCCTTACCTCCTGCACGATGTTCTCCCACCTGCGCGAGTGCGCGTGGTCCCCGAACATCCTCTTGAACGCCGATATGATTATCTCGATCAGCCACCTCCTGCCGTACCCCTTCCTGGCCTTCCAGTACCGGACGTTCTCCTCCCTCTCCCTCGTGCCCACCCTGCCGGCGCGCGCCTCCGGGCCGCCCCCCGGCCGGTCCCGCACCGCCTCGCCCCACGCGCCGCCGGTGCCCTTGCCCCTGGCGGTGGACGCCACCTTGACCGGGATGATAGGCCCCACGCCCATGTCGCGGCACCTCCGCATGTTGTCCCGCGACGCGTACGCCCCGTCCGCGATCAGGCGCGCCCCGTGGGAGCCGGGCGGCTGGCCGCACTGCAGCGCGAGCGGCGCCACGCCGCTCGCGAGGAGGTTGGGCGGGGGCGAGCCCACGCGCGGCAGGGGATCCCCCGCCGCGGCTGCCTTCCCGCGGATCAGCGCCATGCGCCTGTCCTGCTTCCCCGCCGGCTTCCCGTCCGGCTTCCCGCCACGCGGCCCCGCCACGGTTCCCAGGAGCTCCTTCAGCATGGGGGAGTCGCCCGTCCTGTCGTCGGTCACCACCGCCGCGGGCATCTTCTTCGTGTCGGCGTCGGCCAGCAGGTGCAGCCTGGCGAACCCGCGCCTCGCCTCCCGCTTCTTCCGTACCCGCTCGCCCCGGTTGCACTGCTTCAGGCCCGTGGCGTCGGCCAGCAGGGTCATGGGCTGGCCGCCGCCGGAGACGCGGACGACTCCCCCGCCGATGTCCACGTCGAGGCGCGCCATCCTCCTGGCCAGCACCGAGTAGTGCGGCGCGCCGTGCCCCCCCAGCATCCCCGCGAGGAGCCCGGACAGCTGCCTGTACCGGGCCCCGAGCGAGGTCCTCACCGCGGCGGCGGCCATGACCAGCGCCCCGGCGTACCTGAACGGGGCGCCCTCCTTGCCGGCGTTGGCCTCCCTCAGGTCGTCCTCCCAGCCGGGGTCATACGACACAGCCAGGCCCCTCCCGCGCCTGACGTATTTCTCGTTGTCGGTCGCAGCCAACGGGGACGGTGCGCGGCCGTGATCCAAGGCCTTTTCGGTTTGACATGGTTGGGCCGGGGGTTCAACTGTTTAGACTCGGCAATTTCTGGCAGTTGTGCAACAGACTAGTTGCCCCTAGCTTGTTGCACAACTCGGCACGATCCCCGGGCCGCGGCCTGGCCGTGCCGGGGAACGCGTCACCCCCGCCCCAGGGCCTCCCTGATCCTCGCGGAGACCTCAGGCTTTTCGTCGTGCCGCAGCAGGAAGTCGAGGTCCCCGCTACTGTCCACGTCCCACATGATCCTCCTCGCGAAGACGAGCGCCGCGTTGGGCGTGCGCTCCCTGGCCGCGCTCATGTGCATCCTGTAGCTGTCCTCGTCGTAGTGCGTCCCCATCAGGTCCACCGGCATCCTTACCAGGGCGTTGGTCCCGTCGAACCTCCGCGACGGCACCACTATCGCGAAGTTGGGCGGCGCGGCGTGCCCCATCACGAAGTCGATGTCCTGCGTCTTGACGAACGGCACGTCCTGCGGCAGCACGATCGACGCGTCGAACCCGCCGTCCAGCAGGTGCCTGTCCGCGAGGGCGACGGCCCGGTTGACGCCGCTCTCCTCCGGGTCGGGGATCGCCACGGCGCCGAACTCCTCGCAGATGCGCGCGGCCCCCGGCTCCCCGGTCACCACCACGGTCTCGTCGATCCTCGGGGATACGGACAGCACGTGGAGGATCTCCTCGAGCATGATCCTGCACAGCTCCTCCTTCCTGTCGCCCCGCAGGCCGAGCCGGGTCTTCGCCCGCGCGAAGGTCTTCACAGGGATCACCGCGGCGGTCTTCAAGTCACACGTACACTTGCTTTAGGATGAAGCTTGCCAGGGCGTCCTCTGCGGCCTTGTTCTTCATCGTGATCTTCGTCTCGTAAACCTTCATGTTCAGGTTCTGGATCTTCCTCGCCAGCAGCCTGTCCTTGGAATCCACGACGATGCTGGAGCATACGTCCGAGTACATCTTGGCCAGGCCGTACGAGTTCGTCTCGATCCCGGCGGCCTCCATGTACTTGGCGGCCGGGCCCGTCACCGCCTTGTCCCCTATCAGCGGGCTCACGGCGACCACCTTCTTCTTGTTCTTCGCCAGCTCCTTCTTCACGCCCTTGATCTGCAGCATCGGGCCGATAGACGTCAGCGGGTTCCCAGGGGCCAGCACCACCATGTCGGCCGAGTGGATCGCGCTGATCGCCTCGGGGTTCGGCCTGGCCTTGTCCGCGCCTATGTACTGGATGCCCTCCACGGGGTCCCTCCCCCTGTGCTTCACCCAGAACTCCTGCAGGTGCATCTCGCCCTTGCCGGTGATTATCCTGGTCTCGATGTTGTTGTCCGTCACGGGGATTATGTTGACGCTGACGGCGAACTTCTCGCACATCCACTTGGTGATGTCGCTGAGGTTCCTGCCGTTCTTCAGCATGTTGGTGCGGATCAGGTGCGTGGCAGCGTCCCTGTCCCCGATCCTGAACCAGGTCTCCTCGCCGAAGACCTCCATCTGCCTCAGGAAGTTGAACGTGTCCTTCTTGATGCCCCACCCCCTGTCCTGGTCGAGCAGGTCCGCCAGGCCGTAGATCACGGTGTCGATGTCGGGGCACACGTACAGCCCGTACAGCCAGTAGTTGTCCCCCACGTTGCTGACGACGTTCACATTGGACTCCTGGGAGGCCAGCCCCCTGACCAGCTTCACCGAACCCGTGCCGCCCGCTAGTACAGTAACCGTCATCCCACTCGCCCCCAGAACCAAGGGCCCTACTCCGTCACTCCATATTACTTTTTCAAATCGGGTTTTGGATAAGTTTATTTATCGATGAGCCGGCTCTTCTAGTCGTGGTTCGGGCTATAGTTGCGGCGGCATTCGTGGCGGCGCTTGTCATGGCGGGCACGGGCTCCGCGGCCTGGGGCGCCCAGCTGTTCACCCAGATCGACCCCAACGCCGCCGATTCCCCGTTCAAGATGATTTACCAGAAGACCGTTTTCGTGCAGTACCCCGACGGCGGCCAGCTCTTCGACCTGCTCCGCACCAAGAGCTGGAACATAAGCGGCAGCGCCGACTCGTCGGATCCGGGGGTGCGGCAGCTCATCCAGAACATGAACTCCGGCATCACCTCCAACGGCAGCCAGGCCCAGATATCGGACCTCCAGGTGTCCTACGACTTTAACCTCACGGGGAGGGACATCAACACCTCCATCGACTACAGCGTGATCCTGGAGGGGGCCATAACCGACTACGTGATCACCCAGGACTCCCAGCGGACGCTGGTCGACCTCGGGTGGAGGGGCCTGTCTGCCACCGGCGAGGTGGTGGTCGACGGCGTCGAGATCAACGTCCCGCTCAGCCTGATCCGGTCGCAGGAGCCGGAGCTGTACGGCGTGATCCAGGGGACCGACGCCGAGGGCGTGCTCACCATGAACCTGATCAACGCGGACTTCATCCTGGAACAGCCGCTCACCAACTGGCACTTCCTGTTCGACCCGACCGGCGTGAGCGTGGACGCCGGGACGTTCGGCCTCGACGAGTCCATCGCCGGCTCCGTCGTCTCCAGCTGGACGATGGGCGAGAGCAGCATCAGGGAGGGGATACAGGTCGAGAGGGTGTTCGAGGCCGAGGTGGTCTCCGACCAGACCTACGTGATCGAGAGCGTCCAGTCCTCCGACCAGGGCAACCTCAACATACTGGGCTTCGGCGCGCTCGACATACTCGACGGCCTGGAGATCGCCGGCGTCACGCCCACGCCCCCCGAGGGGTTTGCCACCACGTCGACCGGGGACTTTCCGGTATTCATAATATACGGCATGGCGGGGATGGCCGTGATCGGCGGCGTGGCGTTCTTCATCTACAGCAACAGGGCCCTCAAGAACGAGAAGCAGGGCCAGCAGGGAATCGCCCCCTCGAGCCTGGTGGGGTACCAGACCAGCGCGTCGGCCGGCGGGTACCAGACCAACAGGGGCGAGGCGCAGCTCAGGGACGAGTCCGACTATGCCCAGACCAGGAGCGTCTACGAGGACGCGCCCCCGGAGCGGCAGGACGAGCGGCGGCAGGATCCGCCGCGGGACGGGCAGCAGCAGGCCGACTCCACGTGCGGGTGCGCCGCGTCGGCCGATGCGGGCTCCGAGTGCGACTGCGCGATGCAGGACTCGTGCCTCTGCGACGCCACGTGCGGGTGCGACGCGGCCGTGTGCAGGGAGTACGTCGACTCCATGCGGTGACGGCCGCTAGGAAGGCGTGTGCTGGGAGTAACCCTCTTTCTGTTTTCGCGACATTTCGCTTTGCGGCCTACCTGAACCGGCTACAGGATGCCTTGGTTCCGTTTGGCCTTGCTCCATGCGGGGCGACGTTTTCATTCCTGCCCTGGGAACCTCAGGTTCTGCCGTCACAGTGCCCCAGGCCGGATGCGTTTCTGCGTCGTTGCCAGCCATCTCTGGCTGCCTATCTCCAGGCCGCATTTCCTGTACGGAGGGAGGAGTTTCCTCTGCCGTGGCAGCGTTCGCGCTCCAGCTCACGCGGATCATGCGGGCCGGGGGGATTTGAGTATTGCCGTCAGGGCTTCCGGCCGGTCACGAACAGCGTCCCGAGCTCCCTCTTCCACTTCTTCCGGCTCAGGGGATCCCTCACCTGCCTGGTCCTGGCCTCGAACCCCGCGTCCCTGAAGAGCCCCCTCCACTCCCGCCTGGAATACAGGTGCATCTCCAGGCCGGTCCTCCCGGGCCACCCGGCGGTCGCCGCGTTCTCGGCGTAAAAGTCGGTGCCGCAGAAGAACTCCCCGCCGGGCCTCAGCAGCCCGAATATGCTTTCCAGCGCGGCCGGCACCGACCTCGCATAGTACACGGACTCCATCGCGAAGGCGTAGTCGAACCCCTCCCCGGCGCGCATCGACTCGACGTCCCCGTGGACGTACGACTCCCTCGCGGACCCCCTCCCCCGCTCGGCCAGCCCCACCATCTTCCTGCTCTTGTCTATGCCCGTGGCGGCCCTGCACCCCTCCTCCCGGGCCACCCTCCTCACCACCCAGCCGTTGCCGCACCCCACGTCGAGGAACGTGAACCCGTCCCTCCACCTGACGCCGTCGAGGAACCTGGCCACGCTCCTCCCGTGCTCCCTCTCCATCAGCTCGGCCCTGCCGCCCGCGGCCCACTCGTCGAAGACGCGCGCGACCCTGTCCATACGGTCACCCCCCTCCGGCGGGAGCGCCGCCGCCGGCGCCACGCCACCCGCCCCTCACCAGCCCGAGGAGCTGCCTGGCGGCCAGCCCGGGGTGGCGGAGCGCGAGCCTCGCCATGCCGGCCATCCCAAAGTCCGCGCTGATAAAGTCCAGGAACTCGTCGGGGCTCATCCCCCTGATGACGTCAAGCTCCCTGTCCCACTGCTCGTCCGTCAGCCCGATCCACCTGTCCTGCACCCTGCCCGCTGACCTCACCTTGCCCAGGATCTCCCTCTTCCAGGCCTCCTCGTACGGGCGCAGCGCCCCGCTGTCCGTCCTGCCCCCCATGGCGGCCCCGGCCGAGACCCTGCCGGCGACCCTGCCGAACCTTATGGCGTACCTTATGCCCTCGAGCACCAGGGGGTTTGCCTGGCCCGCCGAGTCCCCCACCAGGACCAGGCCGTCGTGGACGGTCCTCCTCGTCAGGCCCTCGTTGGGGATAAGCCCGTAGTGGTACTCCACCGGCGTCACCCTCCCAAGGCCGCCTATGGGGCCCTCGCCTGCGCCCAGCAGCTCCCTCAGCCTCGCGGCCGGGTCCACCGCCGACTCGGGCTTTCCTATGCCGACGCCGATCCTGACGGTGTCCCCGCCCACGGGGAAGATCCACGCGTACCCCGCGGGCGAGTACCTCTGGCCCACCATGAGCCACCACGTGTCGGGGTCGGCGTTCTCCACCCTGGCCTCGACCTCGGCGCCGGCCCCGAACCTCCCCCACCGGGGCGCCAGGCCCATGTCCCTGCACACCACGGAGGGGAACCCGCTGGCGTCCACGACCACCCCCGCGTGGAAGTCCTCCCTCCGGCCGCCCCGCGTGCAGGTGACCCCCGCGACGCGGCCGCCCGCGCCCCTTATCGCCCCCGTGGCCGTGGTGCCCAGGAAGATCTCCGCGCCGCGGGCCTCGGCCTGCCGCGCCAGCCAGCGGTACGTCTTCCTGACGTCCAGCACGGCCGCCCTGGGGGCCGAGTCGCTCACCGTCACCTCGTTGTTCGGGGAGCGGAACGAGTAGTTCCTCACCGGGTTGAAGCAGTCGTCGGGGATCCCGAACTCCCTGACGCTCCGCATCCACGTGACGCCGCTGGTCCTGACCGTCTCGGCCACGGACGCCTCCCTCTCGATGACGGCGACCCTTGCCCCGAGCGCGGCCGCCTCGGCCGCGGCCGACGATCCCGCGGGCCCGCAGCCCACCACCACCAGGTCAAAGTCGCGCCTGACTGCCAACCCAGTGCCTTGGGCCGCCCGGGATATAACCCTGAGGGTCGGGGCCCTACTCCTTCAGGACGGGCTTGCCGGCCGAGTCGTTCGCCCTCTCGGCGTCGAACGTCTCCATGTGCGCCGGGTCCCTGTGCATGTAGCTGTGCGAGCTGCCCGGCGACTTCCTGCAGAACTTCCCGTGGATCTTGGCCAGGACCTTCAGCGTGTCCCCGTTCTCGTGGAACATCCTCTTGCCGCAGTCCCCGCACGTCGATTCCGGCATGAGACGGGTCACCCGCCGAATCTATTTAGATGTTTCAAAACCGGCGCCGCCGGCCCCGACCCCAAGCTTTAGATGCCCGGCGGTGCCACTGGATCCGGATGGACGAGTACGACGCCGTCCCCTTCGCGCTGTGGTCCCTCCTGACCGCCGCGCTGATGGGCATCGCGGCCTTCAGCTACAGGGCCTACGCGGGGCGGGGCAGGGGTGGGGGCGCTCCGGCTTGAGAAGCGGGGCCTCCGGGGCCTCGCCATAGCGGAGAGCTTCGCGCCCGGGGCCGGCCGGTCCGTCCTGTCGGGCGTGGTGATGCGCAGGGACTTCGTGATCGACGGGTTCGTCTTCGGCTGGGCCACTGTCGGGGGGGACGACGCGACCGACGCCATCGTCTCCATGCACGAGAGGCTGCGGAGGCCCGACGTGGGCTACCTGCTGGTCTCGGGGATGGTGATCTCGGGGTACAACGTGGTGGACATGGGGCGGCTCCACGGGGAGCTCGGGGTGCCGGTGATAGGGGTCTCGTACGGCGGCTCGGGCGGCATCGGGGGCGCCATAAGGGGCCGCTTCCCGTCGTCGTGCGGGCCCAAGCTCGCCGCGTACGGCCGCCTGGGGCCCAGGACGCGGGTCAGGCTGCGCACGTCCGGGGAGGTGTTCGTCAGGGCCGAGGGGTGCGGCGCCGGCGAGGCGGCCCGCCTGCTCGACGGCCTGACACTGCAGGGCTCGGTGCCAGAGCCGGTGCGCGTCTGCCGGCTGCTCTCCCGGGCGCTGCTGGCCGGGTCACCCCTCTGAGGCCGTCTTGCCGCCGTCCACGTCCAGGATCGTGCCGGTGATCCACGACGACTCGTCGGACGCCAGGAAGAGCACGGCGTCGGCGACGTCGGCCGGCTCCCCTATGCGTGCCAGCGGTATCCTCTCCTCGATCACCCTCCTCGCCTGCGGGTCGTCCAGGTACGGCTTTATCATGCCGGAGTTGATGATGCCCGGGCTGACGCAGTTGCACCGTATGTTCCTCCTGGCGTACTCCACGGCGATCGCCCTGGTGAACATGGCTATCGCCGCCTTGGTCGACGAGTACGCCGCGAGGTGGACCCTGGGTATGGCGCGCCTGCCCGACGTCGAGCCGATGTTCACTATGGCGCCGCCCCCGGCGTCCACCATCTTGGCCAGCACCGCCCTCGTGGCATGGAAGACGCCGAGCATGTTGACGTCCACGAGCTTCCTGATGTCCTGGCCCCGCATCTCGTGGAAGTGCGCCGGGTCGTTGATGGTCCCGGCGTTGTTTACCAGCACGTCTATCCTCCCGTACGCGTCGGCCACCTGGCCCACCGCGTGCGCCACCTGCGCCTCGTCGGTCAGGTCGCACGACACCGACGCCGTGCGGTCCTTGCGGCCGACCTCGTCCCTGGCCTTCTCCAGCCTCGGCAGGTCCACGGCCGCGAGGACCACCCTGGCGCCCTCCTCGACGAACCTCTTCACGATGCCCTTGCCGATGTCGCTGGACGCGCCGGTCACCAGGGCAACCCTCCCGTCCAGCCTCATGGTTTGGGTTTCCGGCCATGTCTTATAGCGTTTTTGGTGGGGCCGGAGCCGCGTGGGATCCGGAAGGCGTCCACGCGCACTGTTAATAAAGACGGCGCCGCTTTTGGGCTATGGGGCCACCGCCCCCGCGCCATCCCGGACGCCCCGCCTGGCAGGGATTTCCAGCGCCTCCCCCGCGTGATCATGCGCGTCATGAGGTGGGACCGCCCGCCCCTCCAGGGCTTCCAGCCCTTGATCTGGCAGCTTGTCTTTCGGGACGCCTGCAAGTTCCCGTACCGTTCCGCCCGGGGGAAATTTTCAATGATCGTCACTACGGGCGGGGCCGCCGCGCCGCGTACTCCCCCAGCACGCCCTCGAGCTCGGAGTCGGACCCGCACCCCCTGATCCGGTCCACCAGGCCCTCCTCCTCGATCTCGTAGCAGTTCAGGAAGTCCTGGGAGTCCTTGAACACCAGGATCGCCTTGCCCCTGAAGATGCAGTGGTACAGCCTCTCCCTCTCCATCAGCTCGGGCCTTATGCTGACGCCGTCGTCGTTGGCGGACAGTGGGGAGCTCACGGGCGTGCTACGCCGCCGCGGTATTTAGGTGAATGCGCAATACTGTAATATCGCGCGCGCCCACGGTGGCCATTGGAAAATAGGGTCGTTTTCCACGTGGACTTTGACTATTTTTACGCCCAGTGCGAGGAGATACGCCGGCCGGAGCTCCGGCACAGGCCCGTGTGCGTCTGCGTGTACTCGGACAGGGGCGGGGAAAGCGGCGCGATCGCCACCGCGAACTACGCGGCAAGGGAGTTCGGCGTCAGGTCCGGCGCCCCGATCGCGTCGGCTAGGAGGGCGCTCGAGGGCAGGGACGACGCGGTGTTCCTCCCGGTCGACTTTGACTACTACTCGGGCGTCTCGGAGGGCGCGATGGAGGCGATGCGGGGCTTCGCCGACGTCTTCGAGTACGTGGGCAGGGACGAGGCGTACCTGGACGTGACGGGCAGGACGGGGGGCAGCTTCGACGCCGCCGCCCACCTGGCCCAGCAGGTCAAGAACGAGATCCGGCGCCGGCAGAAGCTCGGCTGCTCGGTGGGGGTGTCGCCCAACAAGCTCCTCTCGAAGATAGCGTCTGACTACCGCAAGCCCGACGGCCTGACGGTCGTCCGGCCGGGGGGCGTCGAGGGGTTCCTGGACCCGATGGGGATCAGGGCGATCCCGGGGATCGGCGGCAAGGCGGAGGCCAGGTTCTCCCGCATGGGGCTGCGGACGGTCGGGGACGTGAGGGGGATCGACGCGTTCGCCCTCAACAGGGAGTTCGGGAGGAGGACGGCCGCGTACATCTACAACGCGGTGAGGGGCGAGGACGCCGAGCCCGTGAGGGAGCGGGAGCCCAACGTCCAGTACAGCAAGATCACCACCCTGAAGAGGGACTCGTCGGACTACGGCTTCCTGTCCGAGAGCATCGCGCAGGTCTGCCGCGAGCTGCACGGGGTGGTGGCGGCCAAGAACCTGGCGTTCAAGTCGGTGGGCGTCCAGTTCGTCCAGTCGGACATGTCGAGCAAGACCAGGTCGAGGCTGCTGAGGAGCCCCGCGTCCAGCCTGGAGGACCTGCAGAAGGCCGCCCTGCAGCTGCTGGGCGACGCGCTGGCAGGCCAGGACAAGGACGTCAGGAGGCTGGGCGTCAGGGTCTCGGAGCTGTCCGGGGCGGGGGCCCGGGGCGACATCACTAGCTACTTTTAGGGGCCCGCCCGCCCGCCTCGCTCCTCTTCATGCGCCTCGTCTCCACCAGTATCACCACCAGCAGGAACGCGAACAGCCACGGCAGGAACATTATCTCGCCGGCGACCTCGTGGAACGCCTCCCACTTTTCCGCGTCGGTCGTGACCTTCAGCGCGTACCACGACAGCGAGAAGATCCTGATCATGTTGACCGCCACGGTGCCGACTATGCCCAGCGCAAAGTACGCGGACTTTCTCCCGCGCGGGATGTTCATCTTGAGCAGGAACGCCCCCATCACCAGCGAGTATATGATCACGCTGTGCACGCCGGCCGAGGGCCAGAACACCTGGAGGGCCATCGAGCCGTGGTCGCCCCTGAGGAACATGATGTTGTCGCGCGCCGTGGCGAACCCGAGGTCCAGGACGGTGATCAGCCAGACGTTCGCCTGGACCAGGTAGGGGACCACGTACTGGAGCGGCCCCAGCGTGTCGTACGGGAAGAACGCGTCCAGCGAGAGGATGATGCCGCTGCCGGCAAGGAAGATGGGCCCGGCGGGGGCTATCCGTATCCAGCGGCCCCCGAAGAACGCGGTCAGCGCCGCCACGACGAACGCTGCCATCACGAAAAAGTCCCACATCCACGTCCACGAGTGCACCAGCTGGACGTCGTACGACCCGGCCGACGCCACTATGTGGTCCCGCAGGCCGGCGTCCAGGCTGGCAAAGTACGCGATCGCCAGCGCGGCGAGCGGCGCCGCGCAGGCCAGGCGCCCCCGGGACACGGCGATCCTGAGCCCCACGAGCTCGGCGGCGATGAACACCAGCGCGAACAGGAACCCGCCCCGCCCCTGGTTCCAGCTGAAGCTGAAGCTGTCCGGGTACGCGGCCAGGACGAACAGGATGGGGCTGGTCAGCAGCAGTATGCCCGCGAAGAGGTTCCAGTTAGGCATCGCTCTGGTCAGGGGCCGGGCCAATAAATAGATCGGTCTGCCCCGCCTAGGTGTACTCGGAGATCCGCCTCTGCCTCAGCAGCCGCGTGACGCTGCCCCGCGCGAGCCACTCCGCCTTGCTGACGCTCGTGTGCCCGGCCGCCACGTCCAGCGCCTCGTCGAGGCCGCCGGCCTCCCGCGGCCCGGAGGCCATCGCGAGCCGGACCCCCTCCCTCACCTGCCAGACGCCCACCGGGACGGCGTACTCCGGGCGTATCTCGCGCAGCACCAGCGCCCCGGCCTGGACGCCCCTCCCCGCGAGGTACTCGGCGACGCCGAGCCTGGCCGCAAAGTACGCCCCTGCTATGGAGGGCGGGTGGCCCAGCCCCCTGGCGTCCTCGCAGTCGGAGCCGAACCCAACGGCGCCGCCCGAGTGCCAGGCCTCCGTCATCTCGAAGACCCACCTGTGCGGGAACAGCACCACGGAGAACGCGTTCCCGAGGTGCGCGTGCGTGAAGACGGCGTGCGAGTCGATCTCCGGCATGTCCAGGACGTCCCCCACCAGGGACCGCGATATGGTGTCGTCGGTGGCAGCGATGCTCCACCTGGTGGGGACGAGCCTCCTCCTCCGGCCCAGCATCCCGATGCTGAGGCACCTCTGGATCCTGGTGACGTCTATCCCGGAGCGGTACAGCCCCACCACCGCGTCGGCCGACCCCAGGTCCCTGTCGTAGTAGGCCCTCTCGATGGCCCTGGACGGCGGCGACGCCGAGAACCTGGCGTCCCTCACCTCCCCCGCGGGGCCGAACGGGGCGCTCTCGCCGTCGACGTGCGCCGAGGGGGAGACCGCCCCGCTGAACCGCAGGTCGGAGTCGACGGGCCTCGACGACATCGCCACCTCCTGCAGGTCCCCGACGTAGCGCGACCCCGTGTCGCCGGCGCGGATCCTCCGGATCCCGCGGACCAGTCCCAGGCGGAAGCCGACGATCTCCTCCAGCGTCATGCCGGCCCACCGCTCCGGGCTGTCGAGCAGGCTGGTGTCGCCGTGGGCCTGCGGGACCATGGGCCCGACCGACACCCTCGGGTACCCGTGCGACCCCACGAAGACGGACGGCGGGCTGGACCCGCTCACGGAGTCCGACTGGAACAGGCCGCCCCGCCCCGCGGGGCCCGCGTGCCACCTTTCCAGGATGGCCTTCCTGATGTCCTGCGCGCTCGGCACGGGTACCCTTGCGCGCCTGCGCCTATTAACCTGCCTGACGCGCCGCGCGGGATGGCGGGGCCCCCGGCATGCCGCGCGCCGCCGTCAGCAGCGGTCCATGCCGTCGTCGTCGGGATCCCGCCGGCTGGGCCTGATCGGAACGTAAATCAGCTTCACGGATCACCTTGCAGCCGGTGCAAGATACGTTCCAAGGTCGCGAAAGTTTGCCCAATTGGTGAACGGTCGCAACCAAGCGCCGGCTCACCGGCCGGCGCCGCACTCCGCCCGGAGGGACCTGGCGGTGGCATAGTACGCCAGCAGCAGGACCGCGACGGCGGCGGCGCGGATCGGGATCTCGTGGTTGGAGAGGAACGCCGACGCCGCGGCCCCCGCCCCGCCGAACGTCGAGACCATCGCGAACCCCACCGGGCCGCAGCCGCACGCCCCCGAGGCGGAGCCCAGGACGGACCCCGCCACGCCCCCGCCGGCCCGCCGCCCCGATCCCCTGGCCGCCCTCATCCTGAAGACGTTCATCGGGATCACCAGCGCCGACAGGGCGCACAGGGCCAGGATCAGCGCGAGGCCGGCCTCCGAGCCCGGCGGCAGGCCGCCGGCCACGTACGGCTCGAGGAAGACGTACCCGGAGGCGGCCAGCAGCCCGAGCGCCATCGCCGAGAAGATGGCCGAGGCCATCAGGGCGTACGCGGGCCTCGAGAACACGAGCCTTGCAGCGCCGGCCATGCTACACCATGGAGTCGAGCACCATCTTGAAGGACGCGTAGGGCTGCGCGCCGACCAGGGTCTCAGCCCTGCCGTCCGGCCCGACTATGACGAACGTGGGGGTGCCGGTGGCCCCGTGCCCGAGGGCCTGGTCCGTGTTGTACCTGACGCGGTCCGCGTGCTCGCCCGATCCCATGCAGCCGTCGAAGGCGCCCATGTCCAGGCCGATGTCGAACGCGAACGCCCTGAGCCGCTCCCCGCCGGCCCAGCCGTTGTCGATCCGCGACTCCTGGGAGGAGTACAGCAGGTCGTGGTACTCCCAGTACGCCCCCTGGTCGCCGGCGCAGTGGGACGCCTGCGCCGCGGGGCCCGAGTCCCTCCCGAGGAACGCCATGTCGACGAACACCAGGCTCGCCTTCCCCGGCTCGATGTACTCGCGCGTTATGGCCGGCTTCGTGTTGTGGAACCAGTTGTAGCACTGGTGGCACTGGTAGTCGCCGAACTCTATTATGGTGACCGGCGCCGAGGGGTCGCCCAGGACGGGCGAGCCCATGGCGGTGGACACGCCGCCCGGCACCTCGCCCGCCTGGGGGCCGGGGCCGCCGGGGGGCGGCTGGTACGCGGCCGAGGCGGCTGCCGCCACCGCCACTACGGCGGCGACGGCCGCCACGACGGCGGCGCCCTTCTTGTTCATGGCTGGTATTCCAGGGACTGGACTAAAAAACCTATTCGGGGCGGCCCCGGCGCCCCCTGAACAGGCCGAGCAGCCTGTCTATCGCGGTGTCTATCGGGCAGGCCTCGCAGGGGGCCGCGGGGGAATGGCCGCGCAGGTGCCTGTCAAACTCGCCCCTGGAGCCGAACACCCGGTCGCACGCCTGGCAGTAGACCTTGGTGACGGGGCTCTTGGGGGGCTTTTCCACAATTGGCAGTGCCGCCCAGTGCTTATAAAGAGTCCTGTCCGCGGATCCCCGGGGCGATCACGCGCGGGGCCGGCGGCTACAGGTAGTGCATCTTCTGGTGGTTCTGGTAGTCCACCTCGTACCTCGTGACGTACCCGCAGTGCGTGCACGAGAACATGTCTGACACCGGCTTGGCCTCCCTCTCGATGGCCTTCCCGGACAGCGACCTGATGGACACCTTGCCGCCGCCCGACACCACCGCGAAGTTGCCGCCCTCCCCGATCGAGTCGAGGAACTCCTTGATCGCCGACACCACCACGGCGGCGTCGATCCCCTCGTCGTCGTCGAAGGACGACAGGGTGAACTCGTGGTTCTTCAGGGTGGGGATCGCGGCCACCTGGTCCGACACGTAGACCACCAGCTCGTTCCTTATGGGCTCCACGTCCCTGCAGTCGACCCTGAGCATACCGTGGTGGGCGCGCCGACGGTATTTTAGTATAACACCGGCGCGCCCCCGCGGCGCGGGGAGGGGCCCGAAAATGATTATTAGCGGCGTGGCGCCCAACGTGGTGCATGGGGGACTCTGAGACGTTCGGGGTGGAGAGCGGCCACGGCAGGGAGGTTGTCGAGTGGATGAACTCCCAGTCGGCCGAGAGGGGACTGAAACTGGAGGCGCGGCTGTACGGACACACGGTGTCCACGTCCAACTTCGGCGACTTTGAGATGTTCTCGTGGATCGGCGACGCGCAGGCGGCCAGGAAGCTGGTGATCAGGGCCAGCAAGAGGTTCAGGGTAAGGGTGATAGAGGGCGGGTACAAGCCAAAGGAGAGGGTGTTCCGCGTGAAGAAGTTCGACTACGGCAAGGTGCGCATGGGCGACAAGACCGTGGGGCAGATCGAGTTCGCCGCGTCCAGGATCGGGGGCGGCAAGTGGGAGGTCAGCGATGAGGAGCGGCACTGAGCCGGGCGGGCCGCCCGCCAGGGTGGGGATCGTCGGCGCCGGGATGCTGGGCAGCGCGGTGGGCGCGCGCCTGCTGGACTCGGGCGTCGGGCTCGCGGTGTACAACAGGACCGCGGAAAAGGCGGAGGCGCTGGGATCCAGGGGCGCCCTGGTGGCCGGCTCCCCACGGGAGGTGGCCGAGGCGTCAGACATCGTGCTGACCGTGGTGAGGGACGCCGGCGCGGTAAGCGAGGTCTCCTTCGGGAGGGGCGGGATCGTGGAGGGGCTCCACGACGGCCTGGCAGTCGCCGACATGAGCACCGTGAACCCGTTCGAGTCGAGGGGGATCTCTGCCAGGTTCGCGCGGCACGGGATCAGGAAGCTGGACGCCCCCGTGATGGGCGGCCCCAAGGCCGCCGCCGCCGGGGACCTGGCCGTGATGTGCTCCGGGGACAGGGAGGAGTTCGAGAGGTTCGAGCCGCTCTTCAGGACGATCGGCAGGGACGTGTTCTACCTCGGCGGGGACGGCGTGGCGCACTCCGTCAAGCTGGCCATGAACCTACAGATAGCGATGCTGGCGCTGTCGCTGTCGGAGGGGATCGTACTGGCGGAGAGGTCCGGGGTGGACCCGGAGGCGTTCCTGGAGGTGCTCAACTCCACGTACTTTAGCACCGGGATGAGCCGGAACAAGGCCCACGGGATGGTCCGCCGGAGCCACGATCCCACGTTCACGCTGGAGAACCTCAAGAAGGACGTGTCGACGATGACGGAGACGGCCAGGGAGCTCGGGATCAGGCTCCCGATGACGGAGAGGGCCGAGGGCGTCTACGGGGACGCCGCGGACGGCGGGCTCGGCGGCGTGGACTATACCGGGATCATCGAGCACGTGAGGAGGCTCAACGGGTACTGAGGCGCGCCGGGGGCCCGGCGTCCCGCGGCGCGGGGGGCGCCGTGCAGGCCTTTCGCCGCGTCCTGGGGCCGCGTCCCGGGGCCGCAGGCCGCGGCGGCTTGGGGATCAGACCCCAAATAATAAATAAAACCAAGCCACAACCTTAATGGTATAGTGGAATAATTGAGCGACCCCGATAAATCTAAAGACGCCGAAGACATCCTGTCCGAATTTAAATCAAAAAAATCCGAGCCCTCCCGGGAATCCGCCGAGGATCCCCCCGAGCCCGCGCCGTACGGTTCGCCTTCAGACCAGTCACCCGAGCCCGCACCGTACGGATCACCCTCAGACGATCCCCCCGAGCCCGCGCCGTACGGATCAACCTCAGACCAGCCGCAAGAACCCGAGGGCGCCGCGCCCGACGATGCCGACGCGCGGCCCGAACCCCCGGCAGACGATCCCCCCGAGCCCGCGCCGTACGGATCGACCTCAGACCAGCCGCAAGAACCCGAGGGCGCCGCGCCCGACGATGCCGACGCGCGGCCCGAACCCCCGGCAGACGATCCCCCCGAGCCCGCGCCGTACGGATCGACCTCAGACCAGCCGCAAGAACCCGAGGGCGCCGCGCCCGACGATGCCGACGCGCGGCCCGAACCCCCGGCAGACGATCCCCCCGAGCCCGCGCCGTACGGATCGACCTCAGACCAGCCGCAAGAACCCGAGGGCGCCGCGCCCGACAATGCCGAACCGCCAGCCGGGGAGGAGCACGAGCCGGTACCGGAAACCGCCGAGCCAGCGCCGGAGTCGCCCGGCGCGCCCGCGGAAGACGAGGCAAAACCCGCCGAGGATCGCGACGTCGTGTTCGTCGGGATCAAGCCGCTCATGACGTACGTCACCGCCACCCTGACGCAGCTCTCGACAAGGGAAACCGTCACCATCAAGGCCAGGGGCAGGAAGATAACCCAGGCAGTCGACATATCCCAGATGATCGTAAAACGCATGAACACCGTGGGCTATTCCGTCGGCGACATCAGGATCTCGTCCGTGTCCCTCACCTCCAAGGACGGCAAGCAGCGCAACGTCTCCACCATAGAGATCGACATAATCAACAGCGGCAACCTCGCGTGACCGCGGAGGACGGCCGCCCCGCTCCCGCGTCCTGCGCGACCCGAACCATTCCAGGCAGATCCGCGCGCGCCGTGCGTGCCGGCGCCCGCGGCCCGCGCTGCGGCAGGGCCCGCCTGCTCGCTAGCCCGCCCCGGGAAGAAACGCGGCCAGCTTTGCAAAGTGCCCCGCGTACGCCTCCCTCGTCAGCCGCCGCCTCCCGCCGCCCCTTATCACGAAGGCCGGGTGCCACAGGGGCAGGACCGAGAACCTCCCGCCCTTCCTCACCCTCCCGAAGCCCTTCCCGGAGAAACCCGCGCCCAGCAGCGCCCTGGACGCCGTCAGGCCCAGGGTGACCACCAGCCTGGGCCTGATGATCTCCAGCTCCTTTTCCAGAAAGCCCGCGCAGTTGGCGATCTCGGCCCCGGTCGGCGGCCTGTTCGTCCCGTCCGCGCCCATGGGGCTGCAGCGCACCACGTTGGTGACGTAGACCCGCCGCAGCGCGGGGCGCGTCGACTCCGGCCCGGACAGGCTCAGCCCCAGGCCGCGCAGCAACCCCTGCAGGAACACGCCGCTCCTGTCCCCCGTGAACGGCACGCCGGTCCGGTCGGCCCCAAGCCTCCCCGGGGCCTCCCCCACGATGAGGATCTCCGCGGCGGGATCGCCATAGCCTGCAACCGCCCGGCTCCTGGACTCCACGAGCCTCTCGCAGAGCGTGCACGAGCGGACCCTCCTCGCCAGGGCGTCCCTCCGCCTGGCCGGCGCCGCGTCCATGTCCTGTTCAGGCATGCGCGCCGGCACAAAAAAACCCTGCCTTCCGCGCGGCGGGCCGCCGCCGGCCGGACCCTTGGAGCCCCCAGCCGCCGTATGTCGGGCACGGGAGGAGGCATGCCGGGACTCGGCGAAAAGATCGAGCCCAACAATGCGGGCAAGTCCATCCTGCCGCTGCTCGGTGCCAAGAACCGGGAACCCGTCCCGGGCCCGCCGCACCCCCAAAAAGAGGCGCTCCTACTGCCCGGCCTCTTTTCCTGACCCGACGTGGAAACTGACCACGTGCCATGCCTCTCGGGGCCACACGGCGACATCGCGGCCCACGGGGAAGGGCAGCTTTCCACGTATGGCCTAGCGAACGCCAAGGCTGGCGAGACGAGTCTGGCCGGTGGCGGAGCAGGGGCGCGCCAGAAACCGGTGGGCGGCGCGCCAAAAGGGCGCGTCAAGAAGATCGAGTAGTTCCAGGATCTCCTGGACGACCTGGCCAAAGGCGGGCTCCCGGCATTCACTTATTTTGCATGCCCGCCCGCCGGGGGCCTGGAAAAGGAGCCGGCGGATCACAAGGGCGTGCTCCCAAAACGAAGGCGGCTCGCGGCCTCCCCCGGCAGGAAGGACAAGCCGAGCGCGCAAAAGGCGGCACGGGCAGCCGGCCAAGGCCCGGAAGATTTCACACGCGGATTGGAACGGCGGGCCGACGAAGGCGCTGGACGCCGCGGCGGCCTTCCTGCAACGCCGGCGGGCGGGCGCAATTTTTTTGTATGGCGGCGCCGCACGAAACCCGGTGGCATGGACGGCAGGAGGGCGATAGCGCTGGCGGCGTCGGCGGTAGCCGTCTCGGCATGCGCCGCGCTCGCCCTCTCGTTCGGCTCCTGCGGGATCGCCCACGTCGAGATAACCGGCGGCCTGGCGTCCTACGAGCGGGGCATGGATCCCGAGTCCTGCGAGGAGCTGCTGGACAGGATCTACGAGTTCAACGACGTGTGCGCCCCGCGCGTAGAGATAGTCGACTGCGGCTAGGGGCGGCCCCTACCCGTACATCAGGTCCTTGAGGTGCCGCGACTCCTCGTCGGCCTGCCTGATGGCCCTCTCGGCCTTCTCGGCCTCCCTCTGGAGCGACGGCACGTCGCAGGCGGCCCCCGGGATCAGCCGCGACATCGCCGCGCACAGCTCCGCGCTCGACTTGAAGTCGGGGCCCGCCCCGGCAGACTGGAACACTATCACGATGACGTCCTGCCCGGAGACGCTGCCCTCGCTGAGCAGCATCCCGGGGATGCCCGGGACCACGCCCTGCCCCAGCGCCTCCAGCCCCGCCCTGGACAGCTCCTCCCTGGCCGACTCCGTGCTGCCCACCGCGGCGATCCCGCCGGCGCCGCCCGCTGACTTTACGGCCGCGCTGCTCACGATCAGCCTGATCTTGTGCTTCCTTGCCCACGCGAGCATGGCCCTGGCCGCGCCCCTGTGCATCTGCTCGCCCAGCACGAGGTACGACAGGAACACGGAGACCCTGAGCCCGTCGTTGGCGAAGATGCGCGTGGGGTAGCTGGGGACGCCCCCGCTCACCAGGCTGATGGGGGGGAAGCCGTCGGAGTCGACCACCCCGGCCAGCGTAAAGTCGGACGTGCGCACCATCGACTCGGACGCGATCGAGCTGCTGAACCCCACCGACGGGAACCCGTCTATGAGGTAGCCGCCTTCCAGGTCCAGCGGCCTGGTCTCCCTGATCCTGATCCTCGGGCGCATCGCAGTGGTTGCCCTGCACGGTGTAATAGGCTTTTTCCCGCCGCGCGTGCCCTACCGCGCGCCCTTCAGCCTGGCCGCCGCGGCGGCGTAGACGAACGGCAGGATGGTCGTGGCCTCCGCGTGCAGGGTAGCCTGCCTGGCCCCCTCGGTGACCTTCCCCCACGAGACGGCCTCCCTGACCTCAGCGCCGCTCAGGCTGCCGTCAAACTCCTGCGCGGTGGTGACGTAGAACGCATAGTCCAGGCCGCCCCTGTACTGGTTCCACCACAGCGTGTGGTGCTTGGATATGCCCCCGCCCACCATCAGCGCGCCGGACCTCTCCGCCTTGAAGATCATCCCCGACACCAGGTCCGCGTCCCCGATCAGGTCCAGCCTGAAGTCCCTGTGCTTCTGGGCGAACATCCAGACCTGGCTGCCCACCGCGCCGTCCACTATCCCGGGCACTATTACCTTGACGCCCTTCCTGCGGGCCCAGTGGAGGATCGAGTCCTCCCCGAGGTGCCTCCCTATCATGTCGCATATGCCGGCGGTGGACATCTCCCTCACGCCGGCGGCGTACTCCTCCTCCAGGAACGACTGCACCTTCTCCTCGATCAGCGGGCCGTAGCTCCCGGCCGGCACCAGGACGTTCCCCAGCCTGTGCAGGCCGCTGCCCGCGAGCTCGCCGTCGTCCATCGTGAAGGACCCCTCCCTGTAGTCCGAGAAGTGCCTCGCGATGTCGTGGTCCAGCGCGCCGCAGGTGGTGACCGCCACGTCGAACCACCCCTCCTTCACCATGTCCCTGATGACGCCCCTCAGCCCCGTGGACGTCACGGCCGCCACGAACGAGACGAACCGCAGGCACCCCTCGTCGCGGACCATCGACGAGAGTATGTCGACCCCGGCCGCGAGGTTCACCGACTCGAAGCCGCCAGACCGGGCCATCTGCGACACGACCTCGTCGGCCGTCGACCCGGCGCCCACGTGGATGTCCTTCACGGGCCTTCCGGGATCCACCATGCAGGGATCACCGGCGCCCGCTATAAAACCCTGTCTTGGGGCCGGGGCGGGGCTTTCCCCGCGCCCCCTACGAAGGCTTTTAATGGCATTGGCTGCAAGCGTACGCAATGTCGTCCAGGATCAAGGTCGGCCTGGTGGGGATAGGGAACTGCTTCTCGGGCCTGATACAGGGGATAGAGTACTACCGGCAGAACCCCTCGCAGGAGGTGATAGGGATCATCCACGACAGGCTGGCCGGCTACGGGATACACGACATCGACTTCGTCTGCGGGTTCGACGTGGGCGAGAACAAGGTCGGCAAGACGATAAACGAGGCGATCTACGAGCACCCGAACCTGGTCGACTGGGTCGAGAGGGGCTCGGTGCCGGAGACGGGGGCCATGGTGCACGAGGCGCCCGTGCTTGACGGCGTCGGGCTGTGGGTGGAGAACAGGATAAGGCCGGTGGCGAGCACCAAGACCGACGAGCAGCTGGCAGACGAGATAAGGCGGGTCGTGAGGGACACGGGCGCCGAGATCCTGGTGTCGTACCTGCCCGTGGGCTCGGACAGGGCCACGCGGTTCTGGGCCCAGGCGTGCCTGGACACGGGCGCCGCGTTCGTCAACTGCACCCCGTCGTTCATCGCCTCGGACGCGCGGTGGGCCGCGAGGTTCGAGGAGGCCAGCATACCCTGCATAGGCGACGACATCAAGGGGCAGGTAGGCGCCACCATCGTCCACAGGGTCCTGGCGAAGATGTGCAGCGACCGCGGGACGCGGATCGAGAAGACGTACCAGATCAACGTGGGGGGCAACACCGACTTCCTCAACATGAAGGAGCAGGAGAGGCTCGCCTCCAAGAGGATCTCCAAGACCGAGAGCGTCCAGAGCCAGCTCAGCAGGCGGCTGGACGACGACCAGATCTACGTGGGCCCGTCGGACTTCATACCGTTCCTGGGCAACACCAAGATCATGTTCATGCGGATCGAGGGCAGGCAGTGGGCCAACGTGCCCTACAACATGGAGGTGCGGCTCGACGTCGACGACAAGGCCAACTCGGCGGGGATCGTGATCGACGCGGTCAGGCTGGCGAAGATAGCCCTGGACCGGGGCGTGGGCGGGCCGCTCAGGCCGGTCAGCGCGTACCTGATGAAGCACCCGATCGAGCAGATGTCCGACGCCGGGGCGAAGGCGGCCTGCGAGGAGTTCGTCGCCGGCGGCTGACGGCCGCCCCGGGGACGGCGCCCAGCCGCTACGAAAAAACCGGTTGCAAAACAAGAAAAATGACCGTTGTGTCAACTAAACTTGTCAGTCATTGGTTATCCTGAGGCGCGGGAGTATAACGCCATTGGTGCACATAAAGAAGGCCGAGATATTCGGCTTCAAGTCGTTCGGGTTCAGGAACACGGCCGTCCAGTTCCGGCCCGGGCTGGTCTCGATATCGGGCCCCAACGGCTCGGGCAAGAGCAACATCCTCGACGCGATCATCTTCGCGATGGGGGAGAACAAGCCCAAGGTGATGCGCGTCGACAGGCTGCGCTCGCTCATACACGACATAGAGGGGGGCAGGCGCGGCCCGAAGATCGCCCGCTCCAGCGTCCAGTTCGACAACGCCGACAGGAAGATACCCGTCGACTCGGACACGGTCGAGGTGACCCGGGAGCTCGACTCCAAGGGGGAGAACACCTACTACCTCAACAGGAAGAAGACCACCAGGGGCCACGTCCTGGACCTGCTCGACATGGCGAACGCCGGGCTGGGCCAGCTCAACGCGGTGCAGCAGGGGACGGTCACGAGGATCTCCGAGATGACCCCCGACGAGAAGCGCTCCACCATCGAGACCATGATCGGCCTGTCGTACTTTGACGAGAAAAAGTCCGAGGCCCTCGAGCAGCTCGACCGCGCCGACAGGCAGCTGCAGATAGTCCTGGTGAAGATGGGGGACATGAAGGCGAGGATCGACGAGCTCGAGGAGGAGCGCAACCAGCAGCTGCGGCACGACCTGCTGGGGAGGGAGCTGGCGAGGTACCGCGCCATAGACACCGTGAACAGGCTCAGGGCCCTGGCCGCCGAAAAGTCGGGGAAGGAGGCCGCCCTGCGGGAGGCCGCGGCCGGGATCGGCAGGCTAGGCGGGGAGAGGGACTCCGTGCGGGCCGAGATGGAGGGGCTCGACTCCGAAAAGTCCAGGATCATGGCCGAGGCCAACGACTACAACAGGGCCAAGGCCGAGATCGAGATGGAGCTGAGCGGCGCCAAGGACAGGTACGAGTCGGCCAGCAGCGAGGTGAAGGCGTCCCGGAGGCGGGTGGGCCAGATCGACGCGAGGCTCTCCGAGGTGAGGTCCGAGCTGGGGGAGGCGTCCTCCAGGCGGGACGGCGCCGCCTCCCGCGCAGCCGAGGCCGAGGGGCTGCTGGAGGCCGCGGCCGGGAGGAAGGCGGAGGCCGGCCGGGGGCAGGCGCGGGCAGACGCCGCGCGGCAGGCCGCGCTCGACAGGCAGTCCAGGGCGGCGGCCAGGAAGGCGGAGGTCGACGGGGAGGTGGCCGGCCTGACCTCGCAGATGAACGAGGCCAGGCTGGCGCTGGAGCAGGCCAGGAGGGAGAGGCGGGACGCCGGGGAGAGGATGGCCTCCAACGCCTCCAGGCTGGAGGGCCAGGAGCGGGCCGTGGCGAGCCTGGCCGTGTACAGGGACAGGCTGGACGCCATGGCGGCCAACCACGCCGCCTCGATATCGGAGCTGAAGGGGCGCATCGGGAGGCTCGAGGCGAAGAGGGCGAAGGTCGCCGGCGACGTCGAGGAGCTCGGCGCGCTGCTCGAAAAGTCCAGCAGGGCGGCCAACCAGTACGAGTCCAGGATAAAGACAGTCAAGGGGTTCATGCACGAGGACTACACCGTGGCCAGGCTCAGGGAGGACGCCGGCAGGCTCGGGATCCTGGGGCTGGCCTACGAGATGATATCGTGGGACAGGAGGCACGAGCGCCCGGTGCTGGCGGCCAGCTCCGACTGGCTCAAGGCGGTGGTGGTGCGGGACTTTGAGGCGCTGCTCGGGGTGGCCGAGTTCGCGCGGTCCAGGAAGCTGCCCAAGCTGAAGATAATACCGCTCGAGGCGATGCCGGAGCTCGCCCCGGAGGCGCCCAGCGGCCCCGGGGTGATCGGGGCGCTGTCAGACTACGTCCGGTGCGACCCGGCCCACCGGGCCCTCAGGGCGTTCCTGTTCGGCGGCGTGGTGCTGGCCGACTCGCGCGGGTCGGCCCGCGCCCTGTCCCGCGCCGGGCACAGGGCGGTCACGCCGGACGGCGAGTTCTTCGAGGCCAGGGCGGGCACCGTCGTCATCGACATCAACTCCAAGATATCGAAGCTGACCCGGCTCATCTCGATGAGCACGGACATCGACGGGCTGTTCCACTCCATCGGCCTGATCCGCAGGTACATGGCCAGGAAGAAGGCGCACGCGGCCAGGCTGGAAAGGTCCATCCGGTCGGCCTCGGGGAGGCTGTCGCTGTCGGAGCGGAACCTGGCGTCCGTCGCCGAGAACCGCTCCCACCTGGAGTCGAGGATCGCCTCGGCCGGCCGCGCCGGCGGGCAGATGCGCGCCAGGGTGGGGGAGCTCTCGGCCAGGTCGTCGGAGCTGGCCGCCGAGATCTCGAGGCGCGGGTCGCAGGTAGAGTCGATCGCCGGGAGGATCAGGGCGGCCGAGGAGGGCTACGCCGGCGGCGAGCAGGAGGGCGTGGCCCGCGAGCTGGAGCGGGCCAACTCCGCGAAGCTCGAGGCCGACCGGGCGCACACCGCGGCGCTGCGCGAGCACGGCGAGGCCTCCTCGCGGCTGGCCTCGCTGCGCGCCGAGGCCCGGAGGGAGGGCTCGCTCGCCCGCGGGCTCGCCGCCGAGGAGTCGTCGCTCTCCGCCGAGCGCGCCGAGCTGGAGGGGCGGATCCGCTCGGGCGAGGAGGCCATGCGGCTCGGGGAGGAGGAGGGCGCCCGGCTGCGCGGGAGGGAGCAGGAGCTGATCGCCTCCTCTGGCCACTCCATGGACGACATACGGGGGTACGACTCCAGGCTCAGGGAGCTCTCGTCCAGGGAGCGCGGCCTGACCAAGGAGCTGGGCTCGCTGGAGAGGGAGTCTGACTCGCTGGGGAGGGACCTGCGCGACATGTCCGCCCAGGAGGAGGGGCTCCGGAAGGTGATCTCGGCCTCGGGGATCGGCCGGGACGCCGAGACGTTCGACGTCGGCCCGGTGGTGGAGGGGCTGTCTGCCGAGCTGGGCTCGCTGCCCGTGCTGAACGCCAGGGCGCCGGAGCTGTACCCGGAGGTCTCCGACGGGTACGCGCGGTGGTCGCCGCGGAAGAACTCGCTCGAGGAGGAGCGCGACAAGATAGTCAGGTTCATCGAGGGCGTGGACAGGGAGAAGCGGCAGACGTTCCTGGACGCCTTCGACACGGTCGACAGGGAGGTGCGCCTCGTGTTCGGCAAGATGACCGGCGGCAACGCCTGGATGGAGCTGCAGAACGAGGACGACATATTCGGCTCGGGGATATCGTACCTGATCCAGTTCCCCAACAAGCCCAAGAGGGAGTCGACCTCGATCAGCGGCGGGGAGAAGACGCTGGCGGCCATCGTGTTCGTGCTGGCGCTGCAGAGGCTCAAGCCGTCCCCGTTCTACCTCTTCGACGAGATCGACGCGCACCTGGACGCCCCGAACTCCGAGCGGCTGGCCAGGATACTCGAGGAGCGATCCCGGGAGAGCCAGTTCATCATGGTGTCGCTCAAGGACTCCGTGGTGAAGAAGGCCGGGCTCATATACGGGGTGTACCCCAAGAACGGCGTCTCCAACGTCATCGCGTACAAGGACAGGAGGGCCGCCGGCAGGGCGTAGGGGGGCCGAAAACCCCGCCCCGCTAGCGGTGGCGCTGGAACCCGCGGGCGCCCGGCCTGGCCGAGCGCCCCCCAAAGCGTTCCGGAGCCGCGCCCCAGGATCCTCCCGCGTTTTGCCGCGCATGTGCGTGTCCCGCCAGCACCTGCCCTTTCCACACTGCGGCCCCTGCCGCACCGGTACCTGGCGGGGGCTGGGGGATCCGCGTTAGGCACAGCCGATCACCTCGTAGGATGTGCCGGCCCCTCGGCCCACCGCCGGGCCTCCTCCCGCTGCTCCGGTTAGGCACAGCCGATCACCTCGTAGGATGTGCCGGCCGCACGAAAACCAGTTCCCGTGCCCTGAGCCACACGTACGCATCTCACGTGCGCGCGCCGGCAATCCGTTACGGGCAGTCCGCATATGACGCGCCGTAGGCATGAAGCGCGGATCGGCAACACCACACGCTCGCAACAAATCCAAGAAATGCGGCAGTGACGTGACTCAGTATCCGTGACTAAAATCGGATCAGGCGCGGCGCGCCAGACTTACTGTGTTACTGCATGGGGCGGATGCGGGCACCGATGCAGGCCATGCTTGGCAACCTGATTATCTCCGGGAAGGTCGCGCCGACTATGATCGCGGATGCGGGCACCGATGCAGGCCATGCTTGGCAACCGGGCGGACAAGGCAGCCAAGACGGTCCAATGTTCAACGCCGTTACTGCGTCCCACGCCAACCTGGACGTCATGGGGCACACCGGCAGGAAGCCCTTGGCGCCCAGGAACTTTTGAGCGTTGCTATACTGAGTCTGGCTGCCCTTGCTTTTCTTGATCGGTAAAGCGCAAGGCAATCCTTTGCAAGCCTCCTCAAGCTCGTGTGACCTAATTTATGTACGGGCCCACAGCACAATTCATAAATATAAAACGGGGATACGGAAAATGGAGGCCATGGATACAAGAAAGTTCACCCTGCAGGTAATCAAGTCGCCAGAGGGTGGATTCACCGGACGTTGCCTGGAACTGCCTGCGGCCATCAGTGAAGGGGACACGCTGGAGGAATTGGAGTCCAATATGAAAGAGGTCATCCAACTGGTTCTGGAATCGATTGAGGAGCAAGTGAAACCAGATCAAAAGAAGGTCATAGAGATTCCAAATTGAGCCTCAGGAACCACAATTGGCTTGATGTGGTCAAGGCAATGAGCAAGCTTGGGTATGCTGTCATCAGGCAACGGGGAAGCCACATGATTTTGGCAAGCAATAGCGGCAACATAGTTCCTGTCCCGAGGCATTCTCCAATACGGGAATCAACTCTGAGACTGATTTTGGAGCAGGCCAAAATCGCCAAAAGCGACTCTCTAAAGAACGTCTGATTCTGGATCAAGCTGGCTCTGTGGGAGCATACGGGACGTAGTGTTCACATTAGATAATCGCCCGTCTTGGCGGCCTGATCTCCCCCGTGCATGGCATCGTCCCTGCTGGTTCCTTCATCTCGCCGGCCGGCCCGCACGGCCCGTTGGCGGCGCGCAGCCCCGTGTTGCGCCACTGTCCCCCTGCCGGGCCGGGGTCTGGCGCGTGGGCGGGAAAGTGCCCGGGCACGGCGTCCCCGCCGTGGCCCCTGGCGGCTCCCGTCACCTTGCGCGGCTTGCGGCAGCCCGCGTTGTCCGCAGGGACGGGCGCCTTCCCGGACTCCCTGCGGAGCCTGCCGGGAAAGTCCGCGAGGCTGCCCCCGTTCGCCCTCTCGCATAGTCAACGCCTTATTAAACCGTTCAAACCATTGTGACAGCATTGCCTGGCCGAAAGATCCAGGCCGTGCGCGTGCCGACTGTCACCATGGAAAGAAAAAACATGCTGAAAAAGGGGCCGGCGTTCCTTCCCGGCACCGGCATGCCGTACCTGAAGGCATGCCACGGGAAGGAGGAATGCCCCAAGGCCCGCGAGAGGCTGCTGGCGTGCATGGCGGGGAAGGAGGGGCCCGCGGCGCGCCAGGCAGCGCCGGGGCCGGACCGCAGGCCCGCCGCCATGGGGGACTGGCCCGCGGGGGCCGGCCGGGGCGGCCCGCGGGAGGGGCGCGACGGCCGCAAGGAGGGGAGGCCGCGCAGGCCCGGCGGGCCCCAGGCCAGGGGGCCGGCAGCCGGCATGGAAAGGGGCCCCGGGGAATTAGGCTCCGGGCCCCCGCTGCGGGCCCCCAGGACGGTGCTGGCCCGCGCCGGGAGGGGTTCGGCGCGGGGTACGGGACAGGCGGCGCGCAGAAGCTCCCGGCCAGGATCGGCATGTCGCGGGAGAAGGCGGGGCCAAGCCGCCCCAAACCGGCCCCGAAAGGGGCGCAAGGCGGGTCCAAAAAAAGGCGGCGCGGCTGGCCCGCGGGTACGGCAGGCCAGGGCACGCCGCCCCCGCGGGGGACGGGGCCGCCGCCGCACCGGGCGGCAACAGGGCGCGCTGCGGCCGGCACGGGAGGGGGAAGGGGAAGGCCGCCCCCGTCACGCCCTCAGGGGACAGGAAGCGCGCGTTCGGCGTCCCCGGGGACGGGGAATCCTGCCGCATGTCCCGCGGCCAGAAGGATCCCGGCGTGTCCATGAGGTTCCCGGGCAGGGTCCGCGGGAGGTCCGGCAAGGTGCCCGTGTCCGCAGGCAACGCGCCGCGGCGCAAGCCCGGGGCGGTGCTGCGCCACGCGGGGGGCGCGGGGGCGTCCGGCCGGGGCACTTTCCCCCGCACGCCCCGGAGCCTGGCGGCACCAGGGTGCGGCGGGGGGTGACGGGGAACCCCGTGGGCAACAGCCCGTGCGCTGACACCGGGGAGGCCGTGGGGCCCATGCGCGCCATGATCCGCAAGAGGGAGATCGTTCCGGTCAAAATGAACGATTACTTAAGGCGTTGACTACGTACCTGGGTATCAGGTGGTAGTCCAGGGCCACGACGCAGCGGATCCGCCTGAGGATCCCCGGCCGCCTGGCATCCCGCACGGTGGCGGCGAGGGCGCCGGAGCACCGCTCCCGCATGGCGTCCTGGCCGCCGCGCACCCCCCGTATCCTGGAGAGCACCCACGCCGACGACGGTACGCGGCGGGGCCCGTGGCGCACGGCGAGCGCCCCGGCGGCGCCCGACGCGCACGAGCGGTCCCTGCACATGGACACCAGCACGCGCACGGAGCCGGCCGTGCCGCACGCGGCGTTGTGCCGTCCCGAGAACCCGATGCCCGCCTTCCCAAGCAGCCGTGGCAACGTTTTAAACGCCTTGCCCACCACCTCAAGCCGGTGCCCCCGTGGTTCGTTTTGGTGGTACACGATGGATGACAGGGGCGCCTGATCAATTGGCTTTTCTGTCCAAAACGTTCCAGTATCGGGCCAGGACATGCTGGCCGGCGTCCTGCTGGGGCACATTTCGATCTACTGGGCCAGGGGATCGTGCCTAGTTGTGCAACAAGCTAGCCCAACCGATACCGCTTTATTCCCTCGCGGCAGCATGTTTCTCGCGTTCCAAGTGCCTTGAGTCAACGGCTAGCCCAACCGATACCGCTTTATTCCCTCGCGGCAGAGCATCCGCGTATGGCGCCCTGTCTTGCCTACAAGCCCTGGCAGTCGGTCGACCCGGCCAGGCGCTACTGCCTGGTCGACACGATGGTGCTGCTCCAGCTGTACCGCCGCGACCGGACGCTGGCTGCCATGGCCGAGGCCGTCCTCGACGGCCGGGCGCTGCTGGTGGTCCCCAGCGTGGTCGGCGAGTGCTACAACGTGTTCAACGCCAACAAGCCGGGCGCGGGGGGGCCCGGGCCGCCCGGCGGGAAGGGCGGCCCCCGCGAGCTCGCCGCCGTGCGGGCCACGCGCGAGGACCTGGAGGTGGAGCCTGGATCGCGCGACGGGTTCGACTGCCTCCTGGTGGACTGCCTGAGCGCGTGGGGGGCGGCGTTCGCGGCCGTCGAGCCGGGCGCGGGCACGCTGGCAGCCGCCAGGCGGATGAAGAAGAGCGCGAGGTACGGGCCCCTCTCGCCCACGGACTGCCTCCTGCTGAGGCTGGCCGTCGAGAACCCCAACGTGGACGTCCTCACGGACGACAAGGACCTGGCCAGGGCCATCGCCTCCGAGTGCGGCCGGGGCAGGGCGTCCAACGTGTTCAACGACTACTTTGGCAGGCTGAACATGACGGCCCGCTTCCTCAGCATGGTCTCCGGGCTGGGCTTCGTGGACTGCAGGCCCGCCCGGGACAGGATAGAGTACTATGCCGACGACATGAGCGAGGACGAGACCGGCGCCCTGCGCCGCGACAGGCCCGGGCCCCACTCCCCGCCGGACAGGCGCCCGCCCCTGCTCCTCGCGGTGCGGTGCCTGCCGGGGCGCACGCGGGCCGAGGACGACGCGGTGCTCCGCCGCCTGAAGCCCGGCTCCGCGCCGGGCATAACGCGCGCGCTGCTGGACTTTGTCGACATGGTGGTGCTGGACTGGTACTGCGCGTGCGGCGACCCGAACCTGGTCGCCTTTGACGGCAAGTGGGCCAGGGCCCCGCGCGGCACTGGCGCCGACGCGAGGCCGGCCCCGGACGCGCGCCGGGCCGGGCGGAGGCGGGCCCGGGCCGGGCGGGGGGGCCGCAGGCCGTACTATGACGCCGCCAGGGGCCTGCTGAGGGAGAAGCGCAACAGCCACTGCGCGTGCGCCAGGCCCGACGAGCGCCGCCTGCACGAGGCGTTCCGGGACATAGTGTCGGAGCCCCGGTGACGGGCGCGGCGCCGCGCATGCCGGGGCCCGCCGGCGCACAAGCCGCGCCAGGCCTCCGCCGCCAGGCGGGCCGGGCCGGCCCGCAAGCCCCTGCAACCTGCGCGCGTGTTCCGGGCTGATCCAGCCAGCCATGTGGTCCGGCGATGCGGCCCATCACGGGCATGCCTGCGTCAACCTCCCGGGCGTGGCTGCCGCAATGCATCCAGCCACGTTTCCGGCCCGTGCACGGGCGCGCGGCGCGGGATTTGTAGCCGGTGCCGGCACGCGCCCGCAGGGCGCAGGCCCAACCACGCGGCAGCCCGGGCTGCCCCATTCGCGGGCAAGGGCGCCAGGCCCACGCGCCACAGGGGCCGATCCGTTCGGGCGACCGCGCCCGGGCGGTTACCATGCGCTTGCGGACGCCTAAGACAGCATGGGCGTGATCTTGTGCCTGCCTGATGCTTAGAGATAAATACGGTCTCTGCGTACCTGTGCCATGACCCCGGCTGAGAGGGAACGACTTGAGCAAGATGTCGAAAAAAGCCTGAAGAAGAACAGGATTGTATACTCCATGCTCCATGACCTGTGAGCCGTACCTCCGGAAGGGGTTACGGCCACTCGCAGCACCGCTGAAAAAAGGCCTGGCGGCAGGCCACGTCGAGATCGGGGAGCTGGAAGGGCCGGCAGGCCAAGGATCAGAAGCGTCATGGAAAGTTGGGCGACTTGAATGCCCAGTCATTTTATCCGGGCCCAAGCCCAACTTCCATTAAGCGTGTTGAGCCGGGTTCGGGAGCGACTGCCAGAAGCGCCCCGCGTACCCCGGTTAGCGGATCTGGCGCGGATGTTACCGTGTAGCCTGCAGGTATCGCCGCCTGGGCGAGCCAGTCGGCAGGAATCAGGTCCGGCTTAACCGCGGAGCCGTCAGGCCCGGTAACCACGGCTTCCAGTTCTGCCGTGGTGTATACGTATGTGTGGATCGTCACTCCGGGAAATGCGGGTTCCCCGGGATCCCGCACGCCGTCAGAGTCGAGGTCGTGGTACGCCTCCACCGCAAGTGATGTCATCTCCGAGGATCCCACCTGACGGAAGCCGACATCCCACACGGCCACGGTGCCTGATTCGGGGGCCAGATACGCATAGAAGCTTCCGGTGGTGAGGACGTGGTCGAACGGGTAATACCATGCTTGCACCAGGGTGACATTAGGCGACGTGGCTACGCTGTAGAACGTGTAACTCCCGTCGCTCCCGGTGGTCGTGGTTCTGGCATCTCCCGTCAGCAGGTCCACCGTGATCATGGTATAGCCCGGCATTGTCTGTTCAGACGCGTCCCTCACGCCGTTGGAATTGGAGTCTAGGAACACGGTGCCGTATATGGATGTCGGCGCCTTCCCAACCTCGTGGAATACAGAGTATCCTGTCAGGGGGATGGAATCATCGCCGGGGAAATCATATACGGTTACGGTGTACGCCCCGGAACCGTGCGCGCTTAGGGTGTCGCCCAGGTCGGCTTTGAACTCGAACCCTTCAGTTGTCATATTCCACACCGCAGCTATTTTGTCCGGCACGAAGTATTTTTCAGTAGACGTGTAACATGCCGCCTTTGCCCTCTTGTGGTATTCCAGTGCCTCGTCGACGTCGCCGGGCGCGGGAGTTTCGGGCGGGACCAGGTACGGATCCGGGCACGTCCACCCCACCTCAGTATGGTATCCCAGGGAACCATAATGCCATCCGGGGGGCAACGGCTCCAGGAACCGTATGACGTCTTCGCCAAGTCCGTAGCCAGACGTGGATGCCAACTGGCCGCCGGTCAGCCCGTGCGGCACCCTGTCATAATATATGACGACTGTGACGTCGTCGGAAAATTCGAACCCGTTGATGGCGGACAACGAAAACGACAGCTCGCCGCCACCGCTGATTGACGGCGCCGCGTCAAAGTGCACGTACCCGTACTCAAAGTGCTGTACCACCTTCATGTTATAGTCATCATGCGCGATCCCGAGGCTGACCTTTTTGTGGCGGGGATCCAGTATGTTGTCCCTGTGGCCAGGGCTGCTCATGAAACCGTCCATCGTGCTGATGATCCGCTGATCCGGGTTTATCTTCCTGTAGTTGTCGCCTTCCGTAACGCAATAGTCCAGGCCGGACACGTTCTCCGCGTTGTACTGGTGCCCGCCGGCAAGCGTATACCTCATGTACGGCTTGAGCCCGTCAGCCCCCCAGTGCGCGGAACTGCAGCTCTCCAGCATGTCGTCGGCGTGTGACTGCGCGGCGGAGTTCGTACCGAGCGCGACAGGCCCGAGTCCGGCAGCCATCCGTTCCTCGTTTATGAGGTCGAGCATCTGCAGTTTCAGTTCTGGTGCTGCCTGGGCATGCGCGGAACCCCCCCAGACAGCGACCAGGCTAACGACCAGCAGTACGACCAACGCTGTCTTTTGCCCCGCCATCGCCAGAGTCACAACCCAACGGGCATAAATACGTGACAACACAGTGCACGAGGTTGTACCTGTGCCGCCGCACCGGCAGCCATGAATCCCACGACATGCGGCCCAGGCGCGGATCGGAAAAGCCGCGGGATGCGTTGCGGCGACCGCGCCCGGGCGGTTAACATAGGCGCTGCCCCAATGCGCGTGCCATCAGGGTTTGGCGCCCGCGCGCCCCGGCGCGTCCGCGCCTGCCTCCTGCTCGGCGCCGGCCGCGTCGATGTCCACGTGGCAGGCGGCGAGCCGCCCCGGCCCCTTCTCCTCGAGCCCGGGCTCCTCGGAGCATTCCTCCACGGCGTACGGGCACCTGTCCATGAACCTGCACCCCGCGGCGGCCGGGGCCCCCCCGGCGTCCCTGATCCTGACCAGCTTCCTCCTCTTCCTGTTTTCCGGGTCCGGCTCGGATATGGCGTCGATGAGCGCCCGGGTGTACGGGTGCCTCGGGGACGCGAGCACCTCCCCTATGGGGCCCGACTCCACCATCCTCCCCATGTACAGGATGCCTATCCTGCTGCCAAAGTGCCTCGCGGTGGCGAGGTCGTGCGTGATGTACACGAACGATATGCCGTGCCTCTCCCTGAGGCCCTGCATGAGCTCGAGCATCTCTGCCCTGACGGAGACGTCGAGCATGGACACGGGCTCGTCGGCGATTATCACCTTGGGGCCGGTGGCAAGCGCCCTCGCCACCACGACCCTCTGCCTCTGGCCGCCCGACAGCGTGTGGGGGTACTTTGCGGCGATCTCCTCGGCCGGCTCCAGCCTGACCTCGCGCAGCACCTCGAGCACGCGCCCCCGCCTCTCGGCCCCGCCGCCCGTCCCGTGGATCCCCAGCGGCTCCGACACGATGTCGCCCACCCTCATGCGCGGGTTGATGGAGTCGTAGGGGTCCTGGTGGATCATCTGGCAGTCCGCCCTGAGGCGCGCCAGGTCCCCGCCGTCCCTGACCTCCCTGCCCTCGAAGAAGACGCTCCCCGAGTCGGGCCTGGCAGATCCCAGGATCATCCTGGCCACGGTGGACTTGCCGGAGCCCGACTCGCCGGCGAGCACGAAGACCTCGCCCCTCCCGACGGAGAACGACACCCCGTCGGCCGCCCTCACCGTGGAGGCCCCGCGGCCGAGGAGGCCCCCCCCGGCGTAGTGCTTTTTGAGGTTCTCCACGCGGAGGATCTCGTCCATAAGTACGGCTGGACTCGGCGGTATATCAAGCGATCATGTGGTGCCTCGTACAGATTCCGGCCCGCCTGTTCCCCGCCTGGTTGGAGATGCTTGCGCTGGCTTTGCGCCGATCAGACCCTGCGGCCTGGGTTTGTATGGGGATCCCAGGGCCGCCAAGCCGTGCAGGAGGACGGGGTGGCGGTGCCCCGTGCCATTAACAAGAAGGCATTTAAGTTCCTTTAATACCGTAAGATTGAATTTTGTTACTGGAAGCCAGATTTACCAACATAGGAGAATGGAAGGTGATCCTGCAGGCCATTGGGGATGTTACCGACGAGGCGATGTTCATCTGCAACCAAGACGGCGTCACTTTTCGAGGGATAGACCCCGCACACGTATCCCTGCTAGACATCACATTCCCTGCTTCGTCATTTGCCCTCTACGAATGCAGCGCAACGTTTTTCGGCATCTCGGTCACCGACTTCAGAAACATTCTGAGCTCCGCCGCCAACGATGATTACGTGGAACTGGCCATCGAAAGTTCCCATAAGATGAGGATCTCAATCAAGGGGCGACTAGAAATCATCTATGATCTGAAGCTGGTCGAGAGGACGGAGGTCAGCACGCAGATCCCCAAGGTCGAAGCTACAAGCAAGATCTCGCTATCCCCGAGCACGCTTGCGAAGATCATGACGGACATTGAAAGAGTCTCGGAAAGCGTCACAATTTCAAGCATTCCGGAGAGGGTGCAATTTCTGGGATCGGGGGACATAGGGAGGGCCCAAGTCGACCTGGAAAAAGGCAACGCGGAACTGTCCCTGCTTGAGGTCGTCAAGGACAGCCATGCGGTGTACAGCCTCGAGTACTTGGCCAAAATCATCCGAAACATCGGAAAAGCCAGCAAGAACGTCAACATGGAATATGGCACCCAAACCCCGATACGCATGCTCTTTGAGATGCCATCGATGGCCAAAGTCGACTATTACCTGGCGCCAAGGATCGAAAACTGAATTTCCGCGGCGTGGGTTTTAGCAAGATTTATTCATAAACCGGCAATTGCTTTAGCATTGGATATCTCCGAGCTTAAGGCTGGCACAATAATCGAAGGGCCAAAATGGCCAGAGCCCGTATCCATCAAGAAGATCGACAACTTCGGCGACGACGTCCACCTGGTTGGCGTAACGACCGTCAGCAACGATCACATCGACGCGCTTTTGTCCAACGCCGAACTGTCAAACATTCACCTTAGAACGGTACCGTGCGACTTCTCAAGCGAGCCGTGGAAGGTCTTTTTGGGGCTCGAGGCGCTTCGATACAGGTATGCGTCAGAGTACGATCCGTGGCTTGCGATGAACACCTCGAAGGTTGATCCGCTGCCCCACCAAATCGAGGCAGTTTACGGCGTTGTCCTGAAAATGCCCAGGATTCGGTTCCTGCTTGCACATGATCCCGGGGCGGGAAAAACAATCATGGCCGGCCTGATCATCAAAGAAATGAAGCTGCGGAACCTCGTGAGCAGAATCCTGATAGTCGTCCCCGGGCACCTTAAGGACCAGTGGCGCAGGGAGCTCAAGGACAAGTTTGAGGAGACGTTCGTCGTCGCAGACCGGGCGACCGCGAACTCCCTCTACGGCCAAAACATCTGGGGCCACCAAAACCAGCTAATCACCTCGATGGACTTTGCAAAAAGGGATGACATCATCCCGTCCCTGGAGGCGCCGCAGTTTGATCTAATCATAGTCGACGAGGCCCACAAGATGGCCGCCTACCGGTATAACGACAAAACAACCAAGACGGGAAGATACAGGCTTGGGGAAACCCTGTCCAAGAACACCGAGCACCTTTTGTTTCTGACTGCGACCCCGCACAAGGGGGACGCGGAGAACTTCCGGCTGTTCCTGGACCTGCTCCAGCCGGGGTTTTTCGCGACATCCGACATGCTTGAAGAGTCCATCGAGAGGGGCGAGAACACACTCTTCCTGAGGAGGATCAAGGAGGACATGAAAAACTTTGACGGGGCCCCGCTCTTCCTGCCAAGGCACGTCTCGTCGTGGCCATACGACCTGTCCGGCCCCGAGAGGGAGCTGTACCGCAAAATCACAGAGTACGTGAAAACCCAGTTCAACAGGGCGCTGACGTCGGAAAACAAGACTAACATAGGATTCGCCCTGATGCTCCTCCAAAGAAGGCTGGCATCCAGCGCATACGCCCTGTGGAGGTCGCTGGTAAGGAGGCGCGGCAGGCTCAAAGAGATGCTGGAGGATTTCGAAAATTCCAAAAAGTCCAAGCCCAGAACGTTCGACTTTGACGAGATCGACGAAATGAGCGAGGAGGAAAGGTGGGAGCAGGAGGGCCGCTGGGAGGCGCTGAGCATCGCGGAAAACAGGGGGGAGCTGGAAAAAGAAATCCAGACCCTGGAGGATCTGGCCGCCGACACAAAAAGGGTGATCGACCAGGACGCGGAAGTCAAGCTTGAAAAGCTAAAAGAGGCCATGGCCGCACTGGAAAAGGAGGCCGGATCCGACAAAATCCTGATCTTCACGGAATCAAGGGACACCCTGGGGTACCTGGAAAAAAGAATCAAGAACTGGGGGTACTCCGTCAACGTCATACACGGCGGGATGTCCCTCGACGAGAGGATCCGCGCCGAGAAGGTATTCAAGACGGAAACCCGGGTGATGATCGCGACCGAGGCCGCGGGGGAAGGGATCAACCTGCAGTTCTGCCACCTGATGATAAACTACGACATCCCGTGGAACCCGAACCGGCTGGAGCAGAGGATGGGGCGCATTCACAGGTACGGCCAGAAATTCGAGGTGTTCGTCTACAACCTGCTCGCGCGCGACACAATCGAGGGGAGGATCTTCAAGAGGCTGTTCGAAAAGCTGGAGGAGATCAAGTCGAAGATGGGCAGCGACAAGGTGTACGACGTCATCGGGGAGATATACCGCAACAAGGATCTCGCCACGCTGCTGCACGACGCGGCCGTGGGAGCAAGAAGCGAGGAAGAGATTTTTGCGACGCTCGACATCAAAGTCGACGACGAGTTCATCGCAAAAGTCAAGGACAACCTGGGCGACACGCTAGCCACGAGGCACATAGACTTTACCCAGATAAGCGAGCAAAGACAAAGGGCCAGGGAAAACAAACTCATCCCGGAGTACACCGCGGAATTTTTCAAGCGCGCGTTCACAAAGGCCGAGGGGAAGATAAGGGAGCGGGGCCGCGGCCTCTACGCGATAGACTCGATCCCTTACCCGATCCGGAAGATCGCCGAAGGGGACGCCTTTAGGCAGTCATTCGGGCCGACGGTGAGATCCTACCCGAAGGTCACCTTCGCGAAAGACGTGGGATCCCAGGACCAGGATGCGGAATTCCTGACCTTCGGCCACCCGCTGTTCGAGGCGGCGTTGGAATGGATCGGGAGGAATTTCGGCCCTGATCTGCAGACCGGGGCCGCATTCACCGATCCATCGGGGCGCCTGAGCGGCTTCATAGTCTTTTACGAGGGCCGCATCTCCGACGGGCTGGGGCACGTCGCGGGAAAGCGGCTGTTTGCATACTACGTAGAGCTCAAGACGGGGCTGGTGGAATTCATCGAGCCTTCGATCTTGTGGGATTTGCAGGAGTCAGGAGCCCGCTCGGGCCCGGCGGACGTCCAAGCGCTAAAGTCAAGAACCCAGCCCCTAATCGTCGAAAACCTGAGGAGCTACCAGCTGGAACTGCAGGAAGAAAGAAACAGGCAGGCAGAAATCAAGGAAAGATACGGGATAAAGTCGCTCGACAAGCTGATTTTTGACCTGGACGGGGACCTCGTATCTTTAAGACAGCGCCAGGCCGCAGGCGAAAACGTTGACCTCGTAATACGAAACAAGGAAGACAGGCAGCGCCAATACAGGGACAACAAGGCAGACTTGGCAGACTACATCCAAAGGGAGAAAAACATCACGATTTCCAGCCCCACCTTCCTGGGAATCATCAGGGTCTCGACCCCGCAGGTCGTCCAGGACGAGCTTAGGAGGGATCCGGAAACCGAAAGGATCGCGATGAGGGTTGTCATGGAATATGAGGCCAAGCACGGGAGAAGGCCAAAGGACGTGTCAAAAGAGATCGGGCCTGGCTACGACATCAAATCGCTCGACGGTGGGGGGAACGCGCGATACATCGAGGTCAAGGGAAGGAACGCCGTCGGGGCGGTGGCACTGTCCAAGAACGAGTGGTTCAAGTCAAAGCACCTTGCAGAGGACTACTACCTTTACGTCGTGTGGAACACGAAAGACCACCCCGGGACGGAACTAGAGCCGCTGATCATCCGCGACCCAGCAAACAATCTGGAGCCAAAATTAGACGTGCACTACCTGGTAGACCCGCGGCAAATCCGGGAGAAGTCAGAATAATGGAGCGCCGATTCATCGAGGAGCACTTTCCAATCAAGGAAATCAGCAAGGAATCCGCAAAGGAAAAAAGCATAAGGCATGGCCACATCTCTACCCTTCACTTGTGGTGGGCGAGGCGCCCGCTCGCGGTCACCCGGGCCACCGTCTACGCCTCGCTGATTCCGGCGACCGCCGACGCCAAGAAACTGAGAAACGCCAAAGACTCCATCGTCGAGCTATCGCTATGGAAAAACTCGCTGAACAAAACCGTGATCAACAAAGCCAGGAAACGGATCATGGATTGCAACAAAAGCGCCCCAAAAGTGCTGGATCCCTTCTCCGGAGGCGGATCCATCCCACTGGAATCCCTGAGGCTGGGCTGCGAGGCGTACGCGTCTGATTACAACCCTGTCGCGAGCTTGATCGCAAAAGCGACGATTGGGACCCTGTTCCGCAACCAAACAAATGGACGCGGCGGCGCCAGCTTAAACCCGCAAACCAAGAACCGGCTCATTTCAGATGTCCAAAAGTGGAGCCAGCATGTGCTGGGAGAGGCAAAAAAAGAAATCGAGCCGTTCTTCCCAGACGACAAACGCGGGGAATCTCCGGTAGGGTACCTATGGTCGCGCAGCATCCCGTGCCAGAACCCAAAATGCAACAGAGAAATCCCGCTGATAAAGCAGTTCTGGCTCGCAAACAAGCCGACCAGAAAAATCGCGTTATTCCCGCACGTCGTCAATAAAACGGTCCGCTTCAAAATCGTGGGGGACGGCGCAGAGCTCCCCGAGGGATTTGATCCTAAAAAAGGAACGGTGTCCAGGGGGATCGCGACATGCCTGGTGTGCGGCTATGTCGTGGACGGGAAAAAAATCAAAGAACTCTTCGCAGAAAGAAAAAACGGCGAAACCTTGAACGCGGTCATCCTGAACTCTGCGGGCAAACCGGGGAAGAAATACCGCGTTGCTTCCCCAAAGGACCTGGGGGTTTTTACAAAGGCGCAGCTAAAACTGGCAGAAAGGCAAAATGTATTGCGCGAGAAACTCGGTATGTCGCCTGTTCCAGACGAGCCCACTCCAGAAGGAAGGGGTCGTGGAGCCGAAAGAGCCTTCTCGCTGAGATCTTACAGCATGAACACTTGGGGAGAATTATTCAACGACAGGCAAAAACTAGTTCTGCTGGTATTTCTGGAGAAGATCCTTGACGCGCATGAAAAAATCCAAAAAGAAGAAAAACCAGAAAGGGCAAACGACATCCTGCTCTACCTTTCAATAATCTTTGACAGGCTTGTGGATAAGAACTCTAATTTGGTTTTCTATAATGCAGTAGGGGAAAAAATCGAGCATGTTTTTGGCAGGGCCGCCCTAGGAATGGTCTGGGACTATGTGGAGCTGAACCCATTCACGGACGTGGGGTGGAAGAACATGGAAAAATGGGTCTTGGGCGTCTTGGCTCACCTGGCCCGGATCGACGGCAAACCGGGCCTGGCCAAACACGCCTCTGCCACACGGCTCCCGTTTTCCGACGGGTTCTTTGACGCCGTGATCACGGATCCCCCATACTATGACAACATTCCGTACTCCCACCTCTCGGATTTCTTTTACGTGTGGCTAAAAAGGCTGGCCGGGAGGCAGTTTCCAGACTTGTTCTCAACGCCGCTGACGCCAAAGACCGACGAGATTGTGACGTATTCCAACGGCCCGGAAGGGTGGAAGGGGGGCAAGGATTTCTTTGAAAAAATGCTCAAAAAATCGTTCACGGAAATGCACCGCGTTCTCAAGCCCGACGGCATCACGGTGATCGTGTATGCCCACAAATCAACCGAGGGGTGGGAAACCCTGATCAACTCGTTACTGCAGTCGGGTTTTGTCGTCACGGCCGCGTGGCCGGTCCACACTGAAATGAGGACCAGGCTAAGGGCCACGGACTCTGCCACGCTGGCGTCCTCAATCTACATGGTCGCGCGAAAGCGGAAAAAAGAGCCGGTTGGATTCTACGGGGAAGTAAAGTCCGAACTCAGGAAATACCTGAACGGCAAACTGGAGCACCTGTGGAAAGAGGGCATCTCTGGGGCGGACTTTTTCATCGCCGCAATCGGCTCCGCGATCGAGGTTTTTGGAAAGTACGAAAAGGTTGTCGATGACGGCGACGCCGAAATTAAAACGCTAAGGCTTCTAAACGACGTGAGAAGCATTGTTACGGACTATGCCATAGGCAAGGTCATCAGGGGGGAGTTCTCGGACAGGATATCTAAGATCACCAGGTTCTACGTTCTGTGGCGGTGGGCGTACGGGGAAGCCAAGGTCCCGTTCGACGACGCGCTAAAGCTGGCGCAGAGCGTGGGGATCGACATCGGGCATGAATGGAACAAGGGATTCATCCTAAAAGAATCCGAAAACATCCGCCTGCTGGGCCCGGCCGACAGGGACGCGGCCAAATTGGAAAAATCCACCGAGCTGGTAGACGTCTTGCACCACGTGCTGCTCCTCTGGAAAAACAAAAAAACGACGGAATTAGACAGGCTGCTAAAAGAAAGCGGATTGGACAAAAGCGACATGTTCAAAAGGGTGGGGCAGGCAATCTCCGAGTCACTGCCGCCGGACAGTGCCGAAAAGAGGTGGCTGGACGGATTCCTGACGGGATTCAGGGTACGCGATTCCCAGGATGGGACGCAAACCAAACTGTTTTAAATTCTACATGCCCCCTAAACTCACACATGGCCAATTTTCCCGAAATAGCTGTCCCGCACACGGACATCTATGAGGGCAAACTAACCCTTGAGACCTATGCCGCAAACCTCTGGGACGTGTTCAACGACGAGGGCCCGAGCGAGTACAGGGATCCGAAAACCTTCTTTCAGAGGACCTATCCCACAAAAAACCTGACAAAAATCCTGGATTCGGTGAAATCGAGGCTAGACGGCGGGCCGGTAGACCACTTCAGACCGATCACGACCCCGTTCGGGGGAGGGAAAACCCACACGATGATCTACCTCTACCACGAATTCCAGGAATGGCACGGCAAGAAGCCCGTCGTCCTAGTCGGGACGGCGATGGATCCCGAAACCCAGACGATCTGGGGCGAGATTGAAAACCAGCTTACGGGCAAGGTCGACAAACTCTCGGGAAACGTCTCCCGCGGGGCAACCGCCATAAAGGAAATCCTGAAAGACCACCAGCCCATTCTGATCCTGATCGACGAACTGCTGCATTACGTGAACAGGGCTGCCGGAATCAAGGTCGAACAAACCAACCTGGGCGAGCAGACCATCGCGTTTGTCCAAGAGTTAGGCGAGGCAATAATGAACCTCGAAAACGTCTGCGTGGTCGTAACGCTGCCGTCCAGCGCAAACGAGCACCTGAACGACCAAATGACGGCCGCGCTATTTGAAAAGCTCAAAAAATTCTCGGGAAGGATAGAGGACTCTGTCTCGCCCGTGGATGATCACGACATACCGAACATAATCCGGGCCAGGCTGTTTCAAAGCACAAGCGCCCAAATCCAGGACAGGGCGGAGCCAATCATAAGCGACTTTGCAGACTACTGCGAAGAAGAGGGAATATTCCCCGAGGGGATGGAAAAGCCAGAGTACCGAAAGCAGTTTGAGCAAAGCTACCCGTTCCTCCCCCAAGTGATCGACGTGCTGTACAAGAGATGGGGCACCCTGCAAAGATTTCAAAGGACGAGGGGCGTACTGCGCCTGCTGTCCATAGTGGTGAATGATCTCCTCAAAGCCAACAGGCCCTTCATCAGCCTGGGGGACTTTGACCTGTCAAACGAGCGCCTAAAGGGCGAGCTGACCGGGTACCTCGACGACCAGTTCCAAAGCGTGATCGCCCAAGACATCGCGGGTGACGACTCTGGGGCCGCAAAGGTGGACAAGATGATGCCCCAAACCCTGTGGGCCGCAGAACTCGGGACGCGCGCGGCCAGGGCGATTTTCATGTATTCGCATTCCGGCGCGGTCACCTCCAAGGGGGCGACCGACGCGGAAATCATGAGGGCGACAGTCTCCCGCGGCATAGAATCCGCAAACGTCAACACCGTGCTGGAGAAGTTCCGGAACCAGCTGTTCTACCTAAACGTCGAGGAAGGCAAGTACATCTTCACAAAAGAGGCAAACATCCTAAAAATGAAGCTCGACAAGATGGAGAACATCGGCCCCAGCGCAATCGAAGAGTCAGAAAGAAGGCTAATCAAGGAAAACACCACGAGCAACAGGCTCAAGGTAATCCTGTGGCCAAAAAACTCCAAGGACGTTGAAAACTCCCACCCCATGAAACTGGTAATCCTCAGGGAAAACGACGCCAGGCTCGTCGAGTCTATATATGACTACGTGGGGGAGCAGACCAGGGTCTACAAAAACAACATCTTCATCTTGGCGCCCTCCGAGGGGGAGAAAAGCAAGTTCCTAGCTTCCCTGAAAAGCAAACTCGCGTGGGAGCAGATCAAAAGCGGCGACGCCCGGCTAAGCGGCGAGCAAAAGAAAACGCTGGCACAAGAACTCGCAAGGGAAAACGACTACCTGAAGGACTACGTAAAGGAGTATTACAGCACGCTGTACGTACCAGGAAGGGAATCCGCGAGCGGCAGGCGCGTAAGCGTCCCGCTGTCGACGTCGCAAACGATAGATCAAATCGTGTTCGACCACCTGAGGCAGGAATCGCTAATCAACGAGCAGCTGGGGCCACTCCTAATCAAGACGCAGTACCTCGGGGAAAACGAGTACGTCGACACCGACAATCTCTACGAAACCATGCTGAGGACCCCCGGCGAGAGGAGGCCGGTCTCAAAGGACGTTCTCAAAGACGCGATTACGGACGGTGTGCTGAAGGGCGAATTCGGGCTCGGGGAAATCGAGGACGGAAAGCCAGTATGCAAATACTTTGGAAACGGGTCATACCCGGAGGTGTCGCTTGATCCCGGCGAGAAAATAATCAGGGCCCAAACCTGCCAATCCCAGATGGGGCCACGGGCAAAAGAAGAGCTCGGGTGTCCGGAGTGCGGGTACAAAACCACGGACGCCGATGACCTGGCGGGGCACAAAAGATCGCACGCGAGGGAATCGCCCCAGGACATCACAAGCCTGAACTATTCGTTTTTCGTGCCGCAGGGGGCCGTGAACCACACCGGCGGGATGTTCCTCAGCATAGCCGCAAAATTCAGCAAACTCCGCCTAACCGTCGAGGCCGATGGCGGCAAAATGACAAAGCAGGACGTTGAAAACCTAAAAGAGGCATTGAGGCAGATGGGCGCCGACTCGGACCTGTTTGATCAGTTCGATGAATGACAGGATGGATCCGAGGTACAGGATCAACATAGCCCCCGGAATGAGGGTCATGATCCGGGAGGGGGACGGGCCCGGGCTGGAGCCTAGGGACGCGATCGGGCGTTTCGGCACGCCTGCAACCATGCTCTCCGACAACTACCCGTGCCTCGTGGGCTGGAACGGCCGCAGGAAGGCCCCTCCCCGGCCGTGGAAGCCCACCGCGTCTGGGGCGGGGCTCCTGGACAGGGGCGCCGGGCCCATGAACTCCAAGCCGCGCCACCCTCAGACCAACGGGAAGGCCGGGAGGTTCTTCCGGAGCGTGGAGGACAGGACATGGCGCCACGGGAGCATGCCCGAGCACGTGGCGTACTGCAACGAGGACAGGCTCCACTTCTCCCCGGACACCGGCAACTGCCCGACCCCGCTGAAGGCCTTCCATGCCAAGAATGCCACGTACGCGATCAGGGAGAGCAACCCGAGATGGATGGAGGCGGAGACGGATGACTAGCGGACCGACTTTTCATACACTACCGTCTTTAAATGGAAACACATGTTCAGAAATGTTTGAATCAAAAACCAGCGGCGGTAACACATGGTTGGCATTAATTCTGGCTACGGTGGCGAACAATAATGCTTGATGAATTTTGGCAAATCATAGGCATTGTAGTTTCAATTCTTGGTGTGCTGGGCTCAGTTGGTATTGCATTTTATCTTAAGCATTTGGATGGAAAACGACGTAGACGTGAGGAAACTTTCTATGTCACTACAACTGTAGGATACATCCAACAACTAAAGGATCATTTGATAAGCATACAAAACATTTCAGAAGACGACGATACGATTCCCGAAATGGAAGTACGTGCTGAAATTACTAGAAATTTGGTAAATTATGGCGGTAAAAACAAACAACAAATCGAGTCATTGATATCGCGGACACAACTTTCAATGAGTAATTGGATGAGCTTGGCCAGTTCTGAAAAAAGAGACGTGGAAAGTTTTATTGCTACCGTTAATTGGGTTTTGGAAAATTATCTCCCCAAGCATGATGAAAGCGATGAAACCCAAACTCGACGGTGGTCAAGTTACTTGGAAGAATTTCAGGAACGTAAAAATAACTCCATTGAAAAAATAAATTATTTGCTACGAAAATATGGTTAAAATTTTAAAGTGGGTTTCATTGTTTCAACCACGAATCTATTCCATTCCGTAAGGTCTTTGTCAATCCCGAATGATACCGACGCGTCTTTGTTTAATCTTAGCAAGTAACTTTTTTCTAACTGCTGATCTAATAATCCATTGCATTTATGAACTCTTAAGACACAACTCCAATGAGTGCAATTGGCGTAATGTTTGTTAAATAATAAGTGCTCAGTTCCACAATAATCTGGTATAGTTGTAAATGATAATTTCTTTAGCTTCTGTAATGGCGTATCATAATGATAAAATCTAGCTTCTTCAAGATTGTTTTTACCTTTTCTCATATCGAGAATTTTATTCATGAGATCATGCAGTTTTTCCTTACGGATTGTGATTGATTCAAAAAGATCATCTCCATTATGAAGTATGTCAGTAAAAAATTTCAATAACCGAACTTGGAATGTTGGATCACCTTGTAAAATAACTATACCTGATAATGGATCAAATAGAAAACTAAATTCCTGAATTGTTACATCATACACCCCTTTGCCCCTAAACTCATTTTCCTTTTGGAAGTGATATTGGATGTCTCCTTGGACTCCAAAACTACTCCGTTTCAAATTTGAGATTTCATGCGTTAGCTCAATTGTTTTGTCATAGCCATTTTTGTCTTTGTATTTTAGTTTAAATTTTTTTTTACTTAATTTAGTGTATATGTTACCACTGCTTAATGGGATCTTATATTTTACAATTAAAATAGAACGTGCCACTGTCTCTGCATTTACTTGGTTTAATATAAAATCGATCATATTCTCAATATTTCTAGTACATCATTGATACAGAGGTCTCAGAGTTACAGTATCATCCTGTAACCAAACACATGTAAGAGCAAAACATGTCGCTGGATCGTGTTACGTCATTAAGGGATCCCTTGCGCTAAGCATGTGTCCTAACAAAGTGTTTGATATGTTCTACACATCAAAGATATCTATCTAGCACATAAAGTGCAGAATTTCTAGAGAAAGGATCTTTGCTATGGATCCTGATCCCTGTACCATCTATTGTGGGCCAGATGGGATCATGCTGATATCCAGGACCAAACCTGCGTCATGAGAAAGTATAACAACGCTCAAAAGTTCTTAAGCGCCAAGGATTCCCTGTCAATGTACCTCATGACGTCCAAGTTGGAGTGAGGCATCCTCAGGCATTCGGACGTGGTGCGCCCGCCACCCCCGAACGTCTTGCAATGCCCCGGGACCGGGACGTCGCGCCTTGGCCGGGAGCCAGCTATTGCTACACCTTGGTGCTTGGGGCGTGCGGGACGGTGCCAGCCCGCCGCATCGCGCATGCTGGCCGCACGGGAGGCGGTTGCCGCACGCTGTGGATTTGTAACCCGCACCGAAATTTGTGGAATTCATTCATGGTGCCGCGTGTAATGCACAGCGGCGCTCAAAGCACCTTGAGGATCACGGACTTCCTGGCGTAACCACACGTGCCCCGATCAAAGCAGCCAGGTGGTGGCATCGACCTAAGAAAGCGCAAGACGGGGCCAGGAAGGCCGAAAGCAAACAAACACACAACGGCGAATGGGAGGGCGTCAGTATCAGGGGCGAAACCCGCCGGGACGGGCGCGCACAAGAAGGCGATCCGGGCGTCGGCCATGGGTGGCGCCGACCCACGATTCCATGGCTGGGGGATCTCAATGCGCCCCGGCTGCGTCTCAAAGATTATTATTTGCTGGGAGGGCCATGCCCTTCGTGTTCATAGAAGAGGTTAAAATACGCAACATGCTGTCGTATTCGGACTGCGCGTTTCCGCTCAAGCAGAACAACGTGGTGGTGGGGCCAAACAACTCTGGCAAGACAAACATACTGAGAATACTGGCCATGCTACAAAATGCAGACAGACCCGGAACGGTTCGCTTGCCTGCAGAATCAAGGCTGGACAAAGGCCCCTCCGTGCTGTCCGTAAGTATCTCACTGACTACAGACGAGCCAAAAATGCTAGAACAGTCGGTGTTTCATGATTCACTCGGTACGCTGGAACCGTCCCAGGAATTTTCAAAAATCCAGGTTGCCATGAAATGGAATGCAGTGGAGGGTGCCAATTCTGAGCTGCCAGCCGAGGTGATCCTGAGGATCTCCAACGGGTTCACGGTTTCTAACAGGCATAAAAAATTCGTGTTTTACACCGATGAGATTCCGGCCTACGGCGAGCCTACGGTGGTGCCTCCTCCGCTCACCGATCGTGATGTCGCATATGCCACGTATGAAAAAATACACGGAATTAAGCCTGAGCAGCTTTTCTCAAAGGAAGGATCTGAAACCGAGGTTAGAAAAAAACCCAAGCCCTACTTTATGGTAGGCGAAGAAGAATACTGCATTCCATTCAGGTCGGAACTGGACAGTGACATGGACACGCTGGCGTACAGCTACTTGAAAATCAACCGGAGTAGCGGTGCCACGATCACGGTATTTGATCTGGTTGCTGGATTATTCAGGAACTGCATGTCGATATCTGGGGAGACTCCTCCCAGCATCCGGGATATGGCGGGGTTGCTATTTGAAATGAAGAACGCGCACGAGCCGGACTACGAAGAGGTAAAGTCAAGCTTCTCAAAAATCTTTACGGGAGTAACCCTAGAGGTGCGGACATCTGGCAATCAAGAGCACAGCATAATGATCCACGAACACGGTGGGGAGTTCCCCATCAGCATGTCGTCATCGGGATACTTTGCGACACTCTGCCTCCTTTACCAGATACATGGCAAAATAGGGCAATCGGTGTTTTTTGACGAGCCGGAAACACACCTGCACCCAAACCATGTCCGGAAGATGGCAAGTTACATAGACAATTACCGGAAAAACGACAAAGACGGCGTGGCGGGTTCCCGGCATGGCAGATTCGACAACCGGAGGGAACGCGAAAACCAGATCACAATAATAACCCACTCGCCTGCACTGGTAAGCCGTCCGCTGCTGCGAGACGGATCAAGAAGCCTGCTTTATGTCAGGAGAGACGGAAAACGCAGTACCGTAAATACGGCACGCGAGGGATTTGAAATGCCAGTCAAGGCAAACCACTTCGAACCGAGTATATTTTTTGAGAAGTGCGTGATCCTGGTTGAGGGGCCAAGCGACGAGCATGCCGTGAAGGGGCTGTCCGACAGGCGTGAAGACGTATTCGGGCAGAACGATATAATCGTAGTCAATACCGGCGGCAAGGATCACATTCAGCACCACGTGTCGCTTCTTAAGGAATACGGAATCCCGCACGTCGCCATGGCGGACTCTGACTATTCTGGTGGCATGGACGGCGTGATCAAGCTTGGCGGCACGTTGGAGGACGAACTTCGATCGCACGGGTGGAAAAGCCGCGCACAAAAGATCTCTGCCGACGAGGCGTACACGTTCACATCCGAAGACATGGATGAACAAGAGATGGTGAAGTGCGCGCTGTACGGGGTAATGGAAAAGGCCGTCCAGCTCGCGGGTGGCGCCGTCACCCAGCCATGATGGAATCAGATGAGCGCAGGCGTCCACACTTTTTATACTAATACTGACACGGAGGTGTGAGATGCTTGGGACGGTGGCAAAGATGGTGCATGGGTGGAGGCACGCGTACCGTGCATACTTTCATGTATATAGACCGATCCAAAAACACTGCGGCCTCGGTGGGGGCGAGGCTGTGTATACTTGGGATGGTGTGTGGTATGTTGAAAAGACAAAGGCTAGGGCCATCTGGCAGGATGGGTGCCATAAAGAGGGCGATGAAGAAAACCAAATGGCCAACTGCAATATTATAATTGGCGAGAATCTAGGCCCCCATTGCGTGACTGAACGTTCATTCACGTTAATTCACGTTATAACAGATGCATTAATTCCAACACTTCACAGCATGGAGACGTCCATGCCCAAGCCGGGGGCGCCTGCAATTGAGGGGCGGCAGCCCCCCGGGCACGTTCGACTCCCTCCTAAAGCGGATACGTGAGGAATCAAAGAGTAAGGCTGACCTTGGAGCCCGGTTCGAGAAGATAACGAAGGAATTTCTGGTCACGGATACCCAGTACAAAACAAGGTTCAGGAAGGTATATCTCTGGAAGGAATGGAGGCGCAGGGCCACCGTATCCCCCCACGGCGGAGACATAGGAGTGGACCTGATGGCGGAGGAAAGGGATGGGAGCTGGTGCGCAATCCAGTGCAAGTGCTATGCCGACGACGGCACCTTGGACTACAGGATCCTCAGCACGTTCTTTGCCACGGCAGGCCTGATCAGAGAAAAACACAGGAGAAAGGTCAACACGGTCCTCGTTTACACCGGGGATCGCACCACGCCAAACGCCGACAGGGCAATCAGGATAAACCACTGCCATGTCATAGGGCAGGACGAGTTCCGGGACAGCACCATCCTCTGGGAGGACTTCCCGCGACTCCATGTCAGAAAGCCGAAGTCCCTATACCCGCACCAGCAAAAGGCGCTTGACGACGTCCTGGCAGGCCTGAAAAAAGCCGACCGCGGCAAGCTGATCATGGCATGCGGCACGGGCAAGACGCTGACGTCCTTAAGGATAGCAGAAGGGCACGCGGGTGCCGGAAGGGCAGTGCTGTACCTGGTGCCCTCGATCTCCCTGATCCACCAGACCATGAGCGAGTGGAGCGAAAATGCCCGGCTAGAGCACCACTATGCCGTGGTCTGCTCTGACCGTACCGTGGGAGGCGACGAGGACGGCGACATAAGCCAGCTAGCATTCCCCCGACCACGGACACGGATGAGCTCAGGCGGTCGTTCTCCTCCAGAAAAAAAACCTCCATGGGCGTGGTGTTCTCCACGTACCATTCCATAGACGTGGCAAAGAATGCCATAGACGGCGAGTTCGACCTGGTACTGTGCGACGAGGCGCACAGGACGACGGGCGCCGAGGATAAGGGGAGCGCGAGCTACTTTACGAAGGTGCACGATGACGGGAGCGTCAAGGCCAAGAAGAGGCTCTACATGACCGCGACCCCGAGGGTGTACGGGGAGGCGGTAAAAAACAGGGTCGAGGTCTACTCCATGGATGACGAGGACACCTACGGGAAGGAGATGCACAACTACTCCTTTGACGCGGCTGTGGACGACAAGCAGCTGTCAGACTTTAAGGTCAGGATACCCGTCATCCCAGGGGAGGATCTGGCCACATACACCAACGAGAGCATCGACGGGGAGGACGGCACGGTGGACGAGAGGGTACTCCTTGCCGCGGTGTGGCACGGGTTCAACTACAACGGGGAGGAGAAGCGGCCCCTGCTGCAGAGGGTGATATCGTTCTCAAACAAGATACGGGCGTCAAAGCAGTTTGCGGGCGTCTACGGCGGGGACGCCCGCACCCAGGACGAGGATCGTTATGAAAAGCGCATCCTGGAAAACGAGGACGACGACAGGGTGAGGGAGGATCGCAGCTTTGGGAACACAGTGAAAAAATACGAGGCGGTCAGCAACCACAAAACCGGGAACACGGTGTCCGTGCGGCACATGGACGGCACCATGAGGGCCAGCATCCGGAACAACAAGATGCGGTGGCTCAAGGACAGCGATCAGGACCAAGGGGAGTGCCGCATACTGTCAAACGCCAGGTGCCTCTCGGAGGGGGTCGACGTCCCGGCCCTCGACGCGGTGATATTCCTCCAGCCCAGAAAGTCAAAGACGGACGTGATCCAGAGCGTGGGACGGGTGATGAGGAAGTCTCCCGGCAAGGAGTACGGGTACGTGATACTGCCCGTAGTGATACCCACCGGCATGACGTTTGAGCAGTCACTCCACGACAACAGGGCGTGGAAGACCGTGTGGCAGGTCCTCTCTGCCCTGAGATCCCACAACCCTAACTTTGCAAACGAGATAAACAGGGTGAACCTCGACCGCAGCCCAGGAGGCGGCCCGGCAAAACTCGAGAACGTGGAGATCGTCTGGATGGGAAGCCACCACCGGATGGAGCCCGAGCACGAGATGTTTGGGAGGCTTGTCACGCGGATGGTCGAGAAAGTCGGCGACAGGACGTACTTTGAGGACAGGGCAAGGCAACTCGGGGAAAAGGCAAGCGAGATACGCGACAGGATCAAGACCACGTACGAGACCGGCGGCCACCCGAGCGTGGCAGGGGCGGTCGACTCGCTGTGCATGGGGCTCAGGTCAATCATAAACCACACGATAAACGAGGCCGGGACGATCAACGTCCTTGCGCAGCACCACGCGCTCTCGCAGGTGTTTGACACGCTGTTTCCGGAGGAGTTCAGATCGGCCAACCCTGTGGCCGCCGCGCTTGACGACTCGATAGGAAAAATCGGCATGCGGGGGGAGCTTGAGGACTTTGAAGGGTTCTACGGGGAAGTAAGGCGCGAGGCAGGCAAATTCCAGAGCAGGGGCGGCAAGCAGGAGTACATCCGCAAGATATACGGGAATTTCCTGCTGGGGTTTGACAAGAAAAAACAAGAGTCGGAGGGGGTAGTCTACACGCCGGGCGAGGTCATCGACTTTATAATACACAGCGTGGAGCATGTACTGCGTGAGGAGTTCGGAACTGGATTTAACGACAGGAGGGTCAAGGTGTTTGACCCGTTCACGGGAACTGGGTCGTTTGTGACCGGGCTGCTAGAGTCCGGTCTGATAACGCGGGAGAACCTCCCCCGCAAGTATTCCAACGACATGTGGGCAAACGAGATAAACCTGCTGGCGTACTATGTGGCGTCTGTAAACATAGAGTCAGTCTTTGAAAAGGTATCCGGGAAGGGCATGCACGTCCCGTTCCGGAACATCAACTACACCGACACCCTGAACCACAACCCCCGGTACAGGCTGGATGAGAGGCACCGGTATCGGAAGGGGAAACTACACGGGCGGGTGGAGAAGATCGTCGAGAACATCAAGCGGCACAACTATTCCCACATACACGTCATCTTCGGCAACCCCCCGTACTCCGCGGGCCAGAGCGACTTCAACGACCAGAACCAGAACGTGGAGTACCCGGTGATTGACGACCGCATAAAAAAGACCTATCTTGAGAAACTCAATAACAGCAATCAAAAAATCGGGAACGTCAACTCAATCTATGATTCCTACATCCGCTCGATCCACTGGGCGTCAGACAGGATCGGGAATTCGGGGGTCATAGGGTTCGTCACGAACGCCGGCTTTTTGCGGGCCGACGCCGCGGCCGGGATGCGCGCCTGCCTGCGGGAAGAGTTCTCCGGCGTGTGGGTCTTCGACCTGAGGGGGAACCAAAGAACCCAAGGTGAAATCTCCAAGAAGGAGGGCGGGAAGATATTCGGTTCAGGTTCCAGGACCCCCGTCGCCATCACGATCCTGGTGAAGAATCCCGACAGGATGAAGAAGGACAAGAAAGGAAGGCCCAGGGGCACCATACGCTACAAGGACATCGGCGACTACCATTCCAGGGAGGAGAAGATCCGGATCATCAGTGACGCCAAGTCCGTCCAAGGAATCACGGGCTGGAAGACCATACGCCCGGACAAGCACCATGACTGGCTGGATCAGAGGGGCGGCGGCTTTGCAAAGTACCTCCCGATGGGCAGCAAGGAGGCAAAGGCGGGGAGGGGGGACGCGGTATTCGGGGTTTACTTCAGTGGCGTCAAAACACAGCGTGATGCGTGGGCCTACAATTCGTCCGAACCTGAACTTTCCAGAAACATGAAGAAGCACATAGACTACTGCAACCAACAGGACTGGGACGACCCGGAAATTGATCCAAAGAAGGCCAAATGGGATGAAGAGTTGTCAAAAAAATTAAAAAAAGCAGGAAGGCAAAAGTTTGAAAAATCCAAGATCCGCCGTTCCCTGTATCGGCCGTTTTTCAGGCAATTCCTCTATTTTGACAAGATGTTCAATGTTCGACAGTACCTCATCCCAAAATTCTTCCCCCGCAACGACTCTGAAAACATGGTGATCTGCGTGCCGCACAAGGGCAGGAGTGGGATGTTCTCCACACTGGTGACTGACGTCACCCCCGACCTTCACGTAATCGAACAGTCACAGTGCTTCCCGCTCTATACTTACGACGGTGGGGAGAAAAGGTACAACATCACCGACCACGCGCTCCACTCGTACAGGAAGCACTACGGTGACGATTCCATCAAAAAGATCGACATCTTCCACTACGTCTACGGCCTGCTGCACCACCCGGGCTACAGAAAAAAATTCGCAAGCAACCTGTCCCGCGAGCTGCCGCACATCCCGATGGCGCCGGACTTCCGCGCCTTTTCGAGAACCGGGAGGGAACTGGCGGACCTGCACCTCTCGTGGGAGACATGCGAGAGGCACAACCTGGGAACGCCTAAACACAACCCCAAAAAGTTCAGCAAGCTCTCGTTTGGCAGGACGACGGTGGAAAAGGACGGCAAGAAGAATCACCACGCCGACCCGTTAGTACTCCTTGCCGACGGCGACATCGTGTTTGACAACCTTCCCGACGTCAAGTACACGGTCAACGGCCGCGCCCCCGTGGCGCGGGCAGTCGACAGGTACGAGCTATTGAAAGATAAGGGCAGCGGCATAACCAACGACGCCACGGGGGTCGACCTCGTCCCACTCATAGAGAGGCTCGTCCACGTCGGGGTGGAGTCTGACAGGCTCATCTCAGGGCTGCCCGAAGAGTTCGAGCCGGAGGGCTGGGAGCCACGCAAGGTTGGACTGGACGCGCACATGGGGGTGGCCCAGGTACTTTCCAGCGTCATCCCCACACCCTGTTGCACAATTCGATCTTCAGGTACGAAAAGCACACCAATGAAGACGGGGACGGGCAGGGTTGCGCGACAGCCCCCATCACACACACTTTTATGCCTCTGCGTCGGGCCATTGGCAATGACGAAATCAAAGACGATGCTGACCGTGCTGCTGGCCGTCAGCCTGGCCGCCGTGGGGGGTGGGAGCTCGCATGCCGTATCCGATGACTCTCCGCCGCCAGTGTCCAAACAAGGCCAGATCGGCAGCCCGACGCCAGAAACATCCTCGATAACAAGTTCCACCTACGTCCCCCCGGACGTGGTCTCATACGAAAAGGCAATCCATGTCGACAGGTGGGGGACCGCCAATACCGTGGAAATGCCCACCGTTTGCTGGTACGACGTCAACGACACATGCCCCGATCTTTGGATCGGCAGCCTGTTTTATGACATGGGCGACCTCTTGTATTTCTACATGAATCAAGACTGGAACGCGTCCGTGGCCAATTCTGGCGGGTTCGAAATTTTCGACAGCGAGACAGGGAATTCCATCTATAGGAACAGTTACCTATCGGGCGCCAGCCATGAGGTTTATGTGAGGCTGTCAGGCGAACTGTTTGAGCCGAAATGCTACGACATCGCCGTCTGGTACGGCCCGGTCACCGAGATCCAGAAACGGTTCTGCATCGCGGTCGAACCCGACAGTCCGCCGGCACCGACCGTCGGGGTCTCCGGGAAGGTCTACACGGACGCGAACGGCAACGGAAAACTGGATCCCGGGGAAACCGGACTGTCCGACATGACAGTGGTGGCGTACAGTTACGCGGACCTGGACACCAGAAAGGCCACCACCGACGCGAACGGCGACTACTCGTTCGGGCTGCCCCCAGGGGGATACATGGTGCAGGTAGAGGGGACCAATGCCATAGCGTACGGCACGATCATCGACGGGACCATCTCCGAACAAAATCTTGGGCTCTAGCCCTCCCTTTTTTATTCATCAGGTAAAAACATCACACCTATGTTAACCGCCAGCCGTAGTTGCCGCAATGCATCCCGCGGCTTTTCCGATCCGTGCACAGGTTGCACCGCATGGGATTCATGACTGGCGCTGGCAAGACGGTCCGGGATGCGGGCAGCGCGGGGGGCCGCCCCCGGCGCGCCTTCCACGTCCTGGCCAGCTTGCGCCGACACGGCCCACCGTTGCGGGACCCGTGGGGCGTCCTGGTGGCCGGCATGTGCCACATCACGGTGGCCATCTTGTGGGCCACCGCCGTGATTGCCGGCCCATGCCTGTCCGCGTGCCCCCGGCGCGCGGACGCGTACATGGCCACCATTCCGGCGTCGTGTCGTGCGGAGGTGTACGCGGCCCCGCGCATGGCCAGGCTGCCGGGGTCGATCTTCTTGATCCGCCCCGCAGCGGCCGGTTCCCCGACTGGCAGGCCGCCGGGCACGGCCCGGCCCACGACGCCGCCTGCCTTGGCCCCCTGGACCCCGGGGACGTCCCGATCCCGGGGGCCGTCGGCACCGCGGCGAGCGCGCCGGCGCCGGCCGTGCCGGCCGGCAGCCTCGCGTCACCGTTGCGGGCGGCCCCCGTCCCGGGGAGCCCCCCCGTCACGGAGATCTCCCCCGTCAGGTGCCCCGCCTGCCGGGCGCGTCGGCCCGGGACCGACCCGTCGTGCCCGGGGCCTGGCCCCGCGGACTCCGGCTGCCCCAGGGCCCTTTCGGGGTGCATGGCGGGGGCGCCCGTTTGGACGTCGTGGCGGCCCGGGAGGCTGCGGGCGCGGCTTGCCGCGCGCGCCCTGTCCCGGGCCGGCCCCGCCCCCTGCCCGGCCACCGCGCGCATCCCCCCGGCGTGGCCCGGGGGGACGCAGCGCCCCGGCACCATGCCCGTCCCCGGCACCTGCGCCATCTTCCCTGCGCCAATCCTGTCGGTCTTCTCGGCGGTCCTGGCCATCAGGGCCATCCTGTGCGTGTTGGCCAGTCTGGTGCCGGTCCCGGCCGCCCCGGAGGCGCCAGGCGCCCTGTCCCGCATGCTGCCAGTCGTCCCGCGGGCGGCCCTGCAGGGGCCGCCGCCCAGGCACCTGCGCGCCATCGCCCCCGCGAACTTCGCCGCGCCGTCCCGGGCGTCGGGGTACCGCCCCCTCCCGGGAACCTTCCCGTTCCCGCCCGCCACGCACGCGCCGCGCTTTCCCTGCCCCATGCCTGCCCCCATGCCTGTCTTTCCCGTCCTTTCCTGTCGCCTCCTTCCGGATGCCTGGCGGATCGGAAGCCGCGCACGCCCATCAGGGCGCGAAGCCCAGTGACGCGGCGGCCCGGGTTGCCCCATTCAACAGAAAGGGCGCCAGGCCCACGCGCTACCAGGGGCCGGTCCATCGGGGCAACTACGCCTGGGTGGTTATCACGTGTTCAACAGATTACTAGCGGACAGACTTTTTATATACTACATCAGCGCTTGGCCATCCAAAATCCTTTATACCCACTGATGAAAAACTGAATCTGGATTTGACTGGCAGCCGATCGGATCATCTTGTACTAGAATGGTCATTGCCCCTAGACTGGGGGATCGGGGCCTGGAGGAACTGGGCATGATCAGGCCCACGGTTGGACATTCCAGAAACCAGGCATACGCCTGGAAGGAGGTGGTGTCGCTCTGGGCATCGCCAGAAATGATCAGAGACGCGCGTGGATGCGTGGTTTCGGGACCGGTTTCATGGCACTGAGCGTCTTGGAACTGTGTTCCGGAGCAGGCGGCCAGGCGCTGGGGTTTGAGGATGCAGGATACCACCACGAGGCCCTAGTGGATAACAATCAATGGGCGTGCGCCACGATCAGGGAGAACCGGCCCAACTGGGACGTGGTGGAAGGTGACATATCGGGGATCGATGCAGTTGGTTGGCGCGGAGTGGATGTGGTGGCAGGGGGTCTCCCCTGCCCCCCGTTTTCCGCAGCCGGTAGGCAGCTTGGGGAGGACGATGAGCGGAACCTATTTCCTGCCCTGTTCAGGATACTGGAAGAGGTGCGCCCGGAGGCCGTGGTAATAGAGAACGTCCGCGGGCTGATGATGCCCAGATTCGTGACGTATCGGGAGGTGATAAATTCTATGCTGGAGTCATTGGGCTTCCGAACATACTGGGGGATGGCAAACGCGGTCAACTTTGGAGTTCCGCAGAAGCGGACCAGAACGTTCATCATAGGCCTGCGCGACCACGACAGTGAGTTTTTGTGGCCTGCCGGGGACGGCGCAGTGGGGACCGTTGGGGAAGCCATCGGGGACATGATGGGTGAGGACGGCTGGCACATGGTCGACGAGTGGGTAAGGGGGGCCAACAGACCTGCACCCACACTAGTGGGGGGTTCCAAAAAACACGGGGGTCCGGATCTGGGACCCACACGAGCAAGGAGGGAGTGGGCGGAGCTGGGGGTGGACGGCATGGGGGTGGCAGACTCCCCCCCACACCGCGACTTTGAGGGCATGCCGCGCCTCACAACCGAAATGGCTGCCACGTTGCAGGCGTTTCCAAAGGACTGGAAGTTTGCGGGCGGGAAGACTCAGCGGTACAGGCAGGTGGGCAACGCGCTCCCCCCGAACCTGGCACGCGCGGTGGCATCGGAGGTTGCACGGTGCCTCGCGTAGGCTCGCGGGCCACGCTTGCGGAATATCTCCGCTCCCGAGTGGGTCAGGTGCTGGACGCCGATGAGCTTCAGGAAGCAGCCGGCGGGGCGACGGAATGGGCCCGCCGCCTGCGGGAATTGAGGGCCTCCGGCTGGAGCATAAGCTCCAACAACGACAGGAACGACCTCAAGCCAGGACAGTACGTGCTTGAGGCGGAGCCACCAGACAAGGGCGAGTACGTCTTTGAGCGCCCAATATCAGGCACTACGCGGGCACGGGTGTTGGAGAGGAACGGATACACCTGTCAGATGTGCGGCGCCTCCGCGGGAGACGCGGATGAGCTCAACCCTGGTCGCAAGATCCGGTTGCACATAGGCCACATAACGGATCGTAGCCATGGCGGGGACGATTCGGAGCACAACCTGAGGGCATTGTGTAGCACCTGCAACCAGGGCGCAAAGAATCTCACCATTGAGCCACCAAGACACAGATGGCTTCTAGCACAAGTCCGCCGGGCCAATATGGACGACCAGAAAAAGATCCTGAAATGGCTCAAGAAGCGCTTCAATGAAGAATGAGTACGTTTGAATAATAGGCGAGAAGGGTGGCCTCGCATGAGTCGGTCAGGAGCAATGGCGGCCGTCGCAGACGACCCTGTCGGCAAACAGGATAATGCCGCCAGAACCTACGACGCCCTTTCCCGTGACGTCAAGGCAGCTCACACCGGCCATTCCACTGTCGCTACTGCCTGTGGCGGAATGGTTTGCCGCCACGATGCCCGATGTCATACCCAGCGTTGCGACAAGCGCGCCCATCGCTGCGGCTTTGCCGTCGTCACGCCTTTCAGTATGGGTGGAACCGTGGTGTTTGCCGTAGTTGCCGTGGATCCGGGGTGGGAAAATGAAATGTTTCGAATACTTCAGTGTAATGAGCGTCACTCTAGCGCGCTTTCCTCCAGCATACGGGCAATCCTAGTGGCAGTGAAATCAAAATAAGAGCGCCAAACTACCAATACAGATGACCGACATCTTCAGCAAAGAGAAAAGGTCTTGGATAATGTCACGCATACGCAGCAGAAACACCAAGATAGATCTCAAAATGGACTGCATGCTCAGAAACATAGGAATTACATACGTGATGTACCCAAAGATGTTTGGAAGTCCGGACTTTGCACTGGAGGCCAAAAAGATTGCGATCTTTTGTGATGGTGATTTCTGGCACGGATACAACTACGCCAGAAAGAAGCCACTAAAAAAATACTGGAGGGAAAAGATTGAGAGAAACATGAAGCGCGACAGATACGTCTCTAGAAAGCTGAGGCGTGAGGGGTGGTCGGTTTTGAGGTTCTGGGAGCACGACATTGATAAAAGAGCGACGGCTTGCACGAATCGGATAATTAGAAAAATAATGGAAAAACCATAGCCGGTGCTCCACGGTTATCCGCCCCCGCAGGATGGTACATCGTCAGGTCCGGGGAACCTGCAGTCGCCGCATGCGCTCGCCATGTGGAACCGTCGCCCCGGCGAAAAATTAAATCTTGCTGATCTTGCGGCTGGGCGCAAAGCACGCCAAGCAGTGCCCCGACAGGGTGTCGTCCTGGGTGGAACGCTTCAAGGAGGGCGCCAGCACCGCCTTCCCCGGAACGTCCCGCCCATAACGACACTCTGTCGGGGCACCGCATGGGGGAACCTGCGGCGTCCCGGACGCCCCTGTCGCGGTTGCACACCGTGGCCGACGTGTTCCGCTCGGAACCCAAGATCCCTTGGCATGCGGCCCTTGCCGCGCCGACGGTCACTTGAGCCCACCGGCCTCGACCCACTCGTCTGGTGTCAGCACGTGTACGCGTAACTCCTCCAATATCTGGTCGCGGATCAGGAGAAAGTCCGCGTCCTCGGTCATCAGGATCTTGGTCTTGCTATTGTCCCTGAGCTTGGGATGTGACGCCTTGGCGAGTATCGCCTTGTCTATCGTCAGATCGAACATGCAGACCTCCCAGGTGTATTCTTGCCGTACGCCGCCTCCATCCACATTCTTATGGTGCTTCTGCTTGACATGCTTCCTCCAGGTCTCGTCACGGAGGAACGCGTTCCGAAGTAAGGCCGCCACCTCGTCCTTTCGCTTCTCCATCCCGTTGCTGTCGCCCACCGTACGGGAATCCGCCCCACTTCCCGGAACCAGCCTGCGCGCCTTCTTCACGCACTTGCTCGCAGTCTTCTCGCTACCGTTGATCCCCAATACCACCCCACGCAACTCTTCAAGCGTGTTGCTTGCCACATACAACCTCCCGCTTTCCGAGAGGGACTCGACGATCTCCTTAATCCTGGGGCTTGGCGGATCATCGCCGGGCTTGGGCGCGATTTCCCCTATCGCCACCATGTAATTCACCATCACGTTGGTGTCCGGCATCACGATACATCCCTCCGGGTCTATCTTCGGGGGCCACCGGAGTTCCTCGTCTGCGGGGACTGCCGACTCCCGGGGACCCCCGCCCACGATCTTTTCTGGGCTCGGCGCGCCGGTGGGGGCCACGGCGGGCCGGGCAGGCCGCTCCTGCGTATGGGGGGCACGGTGTGACTTTGGGGTTTGTCCGGGTTCTGCAGCCACCGGCTTCTGGCATGCCTGACTTTTGATCGCGCCTTCTGGGTTTGTGACGGCAGGTTGAGATCCCTGCTTGCGGGTGGCAGCTGGTTTCTTTCCTTCGATCAGGCCATCCAACACGCGCATGAGATCGGATCTCTGCTCGGAGTTGATCGGCATTAGGTTCAGCTTGTACCCCGTCTTGGTTATGAGAAGGAGCTTTTTACCCGCCAAGGTGTCCCACACGCGCATTTTTTCATAGGGTTCTGCCCTCTTACCATATGAGCGCATGTGGTTTGCTATGACGGCTTGGGGCCTCTCTTTTGGATACGATTCCAGCAGCGCTTTAACCGCTAACAGTCCTGGGGATCCCGTCACCATCGTTTGAATAATGTCCCTAAACACTTCAAACGCAAGGGACTCTTCCAGCCCTTCCACGCAGTCTGGCGTGTGACATTTCTAATTAATTTTTCCTGGCAGCCAGCGTACATCATTAGGTCCGCGGCACGCGGTTGCCACCTACTAGCCGACACGGGCGATGCGGCTGGCCGGCACCGCCCCGCCCGATCCCAGTAACCATATGTGCCCCGAAAGAAGCCGGTTTCAGATGGTACCTGCCATAAGCGCGCCAGGAAGCAAACAAGCAGATTGCCGGCTCCGGCAAGGAAGCGCGTGAAGGCTTCCGGGGCGGGTAACCAGTGCACGGACGACGGAGAGTACGTGGGGACGCCATATTCCGGGAGGACAAAAAATACGTCGGGGAATGGGCGCTGATTGTCGACGAGAGGGTGGCGTACCACGGGCCTGGCGGGGACGAGCTGCTGGCCTAGGTGAGGAAGGCCCAGAAACGCGGCGTCTCCCCGCTGGTGCATTATGTCGGGGACGAGCACGACGCATTCCTGCTGTGAGGCCCGCGCCATGTCTGCCACATTCAGGTACATTCCTTTGAATTACGGCGACCAACGTCTGAGGAGGCCTGCATTGGAGGTCGGCTTACCCACAAGTACAGCATCAACATTCACGCATACGTGGACAGCGGCGCATCGCACACATTTGTCCCACAAAGGCACGCAAAACTTGCCGGGCTTTTAGATGAAGGCAACACAGTGAAGGTTCAACATACTGAAAGATCATACGAGGCCAGGATGATAGCTGTCAGGTCAATAGAGATAATGCGGGGCCAGGAAGTGTTTGAGAACATGCGTGGCCAGACGGTGCTGGTTGGAGAGAGCTACATCCAATTCTGCATTCTTGGCCGGAATTCGGTCTTTAGGTATTTTGACATCACTTTCTATGAAAAGCGCAGGAGGGTTACGCCGATCCGTGTTTAGTGGAGACGTCAGTATTTGGCGGAACGGGCTGGCCGCTGGCGGCGCAGGCATTCCGGGGCGCATGAAGTATCCTGCAGGGACGCGTTCCTGCCGTGCTCCAGGGGGCCGCGCCGGTGCTTCGGGAAGGTGCACGCAATGATGGACGGCGCGTTGCCCCACACGGCCGGGGTCGTGAAAAAACGCGTCCCGCGCATCCCCGGCGCGGGGACCGCGTGCCTACCCGCCGCCACACCGGAGCAGGACGCCGGGGGAGTGCCGGCGCAGGCCAGGGTGCGGCGTCCAGGCGCCGGGGATGCGCGGGAAGTTCGGGGGAACGGGGCGCACCCTGTCCGAATACCTGAGGACGTCCCACGCCAACCTGGACGTCATGAGGTACATCGACAGGAAGTCCTTGGCGCTCAAGAGCTTTTGAGCGTTGCTATAGAAGGGGTGGATCCTCCGTAACGTACAACTGCACCGAAAATTTGCAGACAAACTTGGCGCCGAGAATAGGCTCGCCTGAAAGCCGGACAATCTGATACGGGGGGTTCGACGTGAGATGCGCCCTACACAACGCGTGCATGATCCTGCGGGAGTTCTGGTTCTCCCACGAGGGGAATGTCGCGGGGCTCCCCCGAAATCCTATCAGGACGGGGCAAAACGGAAGCATGCCTATGTGGAAGGACGATGGCATGGATTTGCCATCGCCGCAAAGGAGGATCCGCATTCAACATGATGGGCACGAGCGGGAAGGGCCTGCTTACATACAGAGAACCGGGTAACCCCATGCGCAAAAAGCTTGTCTGCAGGCATGGCCGTGCAGCACCCTCATGATCCTGTGGGAATGGGGTTCAGCTCTAAGAGGCCCATCATCAGATACGCTGCGGCGGCAGACGACGATGCGGTACGGCAGCGGTGAGCCGATTCCACATGCGCGATCTTGCGCGTAAAGAGGCGAAAAATGGCGATAGTGGTGCGGGACGGGCCCATGTTCATCTGGAGGGGATCCACTGGATGCGGTAGTGTCCCCGCGTCAGGGAAGGGGTTGCGGTCGGGAGGCCCGGCAAGAGGGCAGAACCGAGGCATGCGGCTCAATGGATAACGGGGCAGGACTGGCGTAAAGATATGGCAGGTCTGACAGGGGCCTCATGAGTTGGCTAGAAGGTGAGTCCAAGGGCTGCATGCCTGCAAACAAGAGCCGCGACTTGGATACCGTGTTAAGGCAATCCGTGCCCGCAAGACTGTTTGAATATAACATGTACGGGATACAGTTAAGCAAAAAGTGGCCTAACCCTGGCATCGGGGGGACGCGCTCTGGCATTGCATCAGCATGAACAGTGTACAGATCATGGCGCCTTTCACTTAACTGGGATACCTGCAAGATTTATTTACGCCAGGTGCAGACTCTAATGACCCGTGAGTGAGCTAACCCCGCGCCAAGCAAAATTAAAAGAAAAGTTAGAAACATTCTGCGACAGGGTAATGTGCTGGCCCCTTCCGCTAAAAATTGAGGAGATATGGGGGTTTGGAAGCTTCTTTAGACTAAAGGACATCCCCACAGACATTGATCTGGTTTTAAAATACTCAACCCGCAACCCGAGTTACGAGACATTCGAATCAATTTTACACAAATCACTCAAGCTGGTCAGCACCATCGAATCCCCCAAGGAGGCGTTCACCCATGTCGCAAAACAAGAGCTGGCTAAAGGAGAGTTCGATACACTGATGCCTGCCTTTACACAATGGATCGAGAGATTCACATGGGATATTATATTTGGAGGAATAATGTCCATCCCTCAGGCTGCCATCAATGAAGAGACAATCACGAAGAGGGTTCTGGTGCACGAGCTCAAGGGACTCCAAATATTTAAAATCGTTTCAATGCAGCAATCCCTGGATTGGCTGAACGCAGAAAGCATCCACAAGGTGTGGGACAGAGCCTACCCGGATGCACCCGCAAACCTGGGCGCGATATTGTCCCCCGAAACCGTAAGGGCGACTAGGATCAAGGAGGCGAGGAACTTTGCACGGCAAATATCCAGCCACAGGCAGGAGTATGACATCCTAGCAATGCTGATAAGCCACATAAGGGCGCTCAAAAGCGCAAGCGCAGGGCGTGAAAATTTTGAAAAAATATTGAGTAAAAAAACCGCGGAAAAACACCCCGACATGCCCAAAAAAACCACCGACCAAATCATCCGCAACATTACTTTGGCACGTCCTAACGAGCGCGCCATCCCCCCGCTGGAGACGCCTGACGAATACCAGGCGCTCTCAGATCCGAAGATAAAGGAGTGCGTTGAAAAGAAGCGCCTGGAGTTGAAATGCGTATACAAAAGCGTCATCGTGGCACGAAAGACACTGCACCATCTGTACGATCTCAAAAGCACCCCAAAAACCGAACGACTGCAAAAGTTCGGAGACGACGAGCTTACTGCCTGGAGAGTCATATCAGACATACCAAAAAAGCAAGTGGACGAGGACGCAATCCGCAAGACCTTGAGGGAATTAAGGTTCCCGGAGGAAAAAGTGCTCGAAAGGAAAGGGCGTGGAAGATACCGGTATTTCATCCCCGCCACCGAAAAGGAAAGACTGGATGCCATCCGCTGGAACGAGAAAAGCGACGCCGAGGCAAAATACCGCCGCATGTTGCGCCCGGCCGCTACGGGATTCGGCAGGCACGTGAGTTTTTTAGTCAATCTTGATCGCAAGCTAAACCCCGCCAGCGTAGATCTGTCGTTTTACCATTACTGCCATGGCGAGGAAATCCCAGAGTCGGTGAACAAGGAGGTCGAGTTCCTAAAGGGTAGGGGGTTTGCAGTCGACCGCGGCAGGTCGCACGTATATGCCAAACTGACAATCGAACTGGCTGAATGCAATACAAACAAAGGGATGCGGGAAAAAATAAGAAACGCGTTACGGCGGTAGCGGGCCCCGTGTGGGCCCGCCCAAAACACGTCCTGCGGTGCCCCCGCCCGCGGCGCGGCTATTTTTTCGGGATCCGGAGACTGCGGGATTCTGGCGCCAGGTTGCCTGCATGCAGTTTGGTGTGGACCCCGCTAGAAGGAGGCCGATCGCCGATGCACACTTTAACGATGGGAGGCAAGACAGGGCATGAAGGACAAGAAAACCCAATGGAGCACGGACGAGAAGGCACGCATGGTGCTGCAGACGTTCAGCCCCGGGGCCAGCGTGGCCGGGCCGTGCCGCCAGCACAACCTGGCCCCCAGGACGCTGTACAACTGGAAGGAAAGGTTCCTTGCGGGCGGGCGCGGTTCCTTGGAGGGCTCCGACGCGGCAGCACTGGCCAGGAGCCACAGGAGGGGGGCGTCCTCCCTCAAGCGGATAATAGGCGAGTGCGCCGTGGCAAACGAGGCGTTAAAAAAAACCTTGGGGGGAGAGCGAGAGCGGGCGCGGCGCGCATGATACGTGACGTGGTCGGGCCCAACGCGTCCCTCAGGCCGTGCGGCGCCTCGAAGAAGGCGTGGCACTGCGTCCCCGGGCCGAGGGACGTCCCGCCGGACCCGGAGGTGCGGGACGCGGTGCGCAGGATCGCGCCCGCAAGGCCCACGTACGGCACGCGCCGCATGGCGGCCCAGCTCTCCGGGGACATGGGCCGCCCGGTGAACCGCAAGGCCGTGCGGCGCGTGTTCCGGGCACTGGGATGGGGTGCCCCCGCACGCACAAAACGGATCATGTCGGGTCCGTTCCCGGCTGATCCGTTTGGAACTGTGATGGTTGCATATTTGACGTACATTTGACGTACATTTGACGTACATTTCGTGTTACTGATTATTACTAAAGCAGTTATGTACCACGGACGCCTAAGTGAGGCATGATGCGCCCCCACGCGTGCACAAAACCCGCGCCGCCAGGCCCGGCCAGCATTTCGCCAAACCGGGAAAACGGGGCCGGGAGGGCAAGCGGGGGGACGCGCGCCTGGCGGCCGGGACTTGCAGGGGCCCGCGGCGTTCCCCCGGCCGCCGCCGCGGCCAACGCCGCAAGCGGCCCGCCGCGGGGATCGGCTGCCAAGCGCCGCAACGCGAGGTGCCGGGAGTGGGCGGCGATCCCGGCCGCGCCCCCCGGACGCGGCGGGGCGCCGGGGGGCATGGCCTGGCGGCGGCGCGGGGATGCCGCGGTGCAGGCGGGGGGCGCGGGGGATTGAGGGAGACGCCGCCGGTCGAGGGGAAGTTCTTCTGCGTGCACGTGGCAAGGGACGTGTGCGACCTCGTCGAGATCGCCGTGCGGAAGAGGCGCTTCTACAAGATAGCGCTCTTCAGGGTCACCGGAGCCAGGCACCGCAGCGCCCAGAGGCTGCTGGAATACTATTCGTGCAAAAAATGCTTCACGTCAGTCGTGGAAAAGGCCGCCGGGCCCAAGAACGCGGAAGGGGGAGCCGGGCACGGATACAAGGTCACGTGGAGCGGAATGCGGTACGCGGAACGCATGCACCTCCGCGCGAAATACGTGCCGGGCCGCGGCGCGGTAGCGAGCTGGAACGGCCTTACCCTGGGCTCGTACCATGCGGTAAGGGACGGGGTCGGCTCTACACTGGGATCGGGGTATGACATAGACGCGCGAGGGGCGGGGGCGGCGTGGCGCCGGGCGCTTGGCCTGGCACTTGACGAGTACGGCCGCATGGCACGCATGCGGCGCCCCGGCAAGTGGGGGGCGGGCAGGCCGCTGGACGAAAACTGGCTCAGCGGCCAGAAGCGGCCGGTAAGGATCCTGCTGACCAGGATGGCCAAGGCCAAGCTGGCGTCGCTGGATTACGGGGAAAGCCCCAAGTTTCACCGCGCGTTCGGCACGTTTCCAAGCATCGCGGGGGGCAGAAAGTGCGCCGGGTGCGGCGTATACCTGGAGAGGAGGGCAAAAGACAGGTGCAGGTTCTGCAGGAAACCCAGAAAAAGCAGGTACGTGGCCGTCCCGAAGGCCGCAAGGAGGATGGCCGCAAGGACCGCGGGAGCGGAGGGCAGGAAGGAGAGGAGGGCAGAACGGTTCGAGAGCGAAGGCGAGCGCACCGTGATATCTGAGAGCGTCGAGGCGAAGGGGATCCGCGAGACTGCCTCGGAGTTGTCCGAGGACTACGGCAGGCCAGAGGCCCTGAGGATGCTGAGGGAGACAGGGGTAGGAAAAGACGAGCTGGAGGACTATTACGAGGACATGGACCCCTGCGAGAGGGAGGGCGAGCGCCCCGTGGCGTCTGAGAGCGTCGAGGCGAAGGGGATCCGCGAGACTGCCTCGGAGTTAATCGAGGACTACGGCAGGCCAGAGGCCCTGAGGATGCTGAGGGAGACAGGGGCAGGAAAAGACGAGCTGGAGGACTATTACGAGGACATGGACCCCTGCGAGAGGGAGGAGAGCGAGCGGGACTCGCGGTAGTGCCGGACGGGGGACCAAAAAAACCGCCATTTCGGCGGCCTCCCCGCCCATGGCGGCGATCGAGGATCCCCGCCGGCGCGCCTCCGCCGCGCCGGGCCCGGCGTGGAACTTGCCGTACCGCTCCATCAGGTGCACGCCCACCGCAGCGCCGGGATTCTAGTCCTCGCCGACCTGCCGCGGCGGCCGCAGGGTGCGCAGCTGCCGCAACACCATGTCCGCCATGCGGCCGCACGCCTCCCGCCGGATGGTCCCGGACGACGCGTCCCGCGCCAGCCCGCCGCCCCGGGCGCCGCGCCTGTATTTTTATAACGTTGCCGCGTACCGGCGGCGTGGACCGCCTGCACCTTGCGCTCTTGATCGTGCTGGCCGGCTGCGCCACGACGGCCGCGTCCCTCGCCCAGGGAGACCCGTACGTGCCGCCGTGGGTCAGGGACGCCGCCCTGTGGTGGGGCCAGGGGCTCGTCAGCGACTCGGAGTTCCTAGGCCTGGTGCAGTTCCTGGTGGACAGGGACATGATCACGGTGCCACCCGGCGGGCCGCAGGTCCGGGAACTGCAAGGCGAGGTGGACAGGCTGAAGGCCTCCAACGCGGCTGGGCTCCGGGACGCCTATGACAGGGGGTATGCCGACGGGCTGGCCGCGGCCCCGCCAGACCCGGGGGTCGTGCACGGCACGGTCACCAGAAACATCGACGGCAACACCATCGAGATATCCGGGCAGAAGATACGGCTCCCGTTCGTAGACGTCGAGGACTCCGGGAACGCGAGCATGCCCCACGCAAAGTACGCGAGGGAGCTGTGCCCCGTGGGCGCAAAGGCGCACTATGACGTCGACGACGACAAGCCGGTCGGCAAGTACGGGAGGACCATCGCGATGGTGTGGTGCGGGGACCACGCCAAGCCGCTTGACCAGCTCATGGTGGAGTCCGGCCTGGGGTGGATCAGCAAGTACTGGTGCGAGAGATCGGAGTTCCAAAGCCTGGACTGGGTCGACGGCTGCCGCGCGGGCAGGTGACGGGCTTGCATTCCTGCCCTTCTTCGGCACCGGGGGGGGGGGGGCGGCCGGCAGCGGCCATGTGTCAGCAGGCAAAATTGAGGCCGGTTTTCCGATCTATTCCTGCGAATTTCCGGCGTTATCGCACTATAATGTCGATTTAAACCTTATAGCATTACGAACAAAACGTGCGAAAACATATAGAATTCCCGCACGCCAACCTGTGAAGGCCAAGGTGGGGGTTCCTTGCCGCCCATCCTTGTCACGCCTGTGGGCGCAGCTGCGACCCGGAGTCCTACCGGGGCCGCTCTCCCAAAACGCCCCGCGCGTGACGCCCCGGCACCGCACAGCATGGAGTCCCGGGCCCCGCGTGTCGGGGGATGGCGCGCAAGCGCGCCTGCTGCCCGCGCCCCGCACGTTCCCGGCGGGCCAGCCAAGACCCGCCGCGCGGCGCCCTTCGGGCATGCCTTTTTGGACGCCGACAACGCGGGCGGCGCAATTCCTACGAATGGGAGCTCAGGCCGATGCAGTCCGGGTCCATCTCCTCGCAGCCGTCGAGCGAGGGCCACCTGCAATATTTTCCAAGGCCGCGCCGCCCTGCCCAATCCGCGCCGTCTGCATGCCTACTATGTTTTGCCATGATAGGGCAAGTTTCCACCGTGCCGATAAATACATTCCCTGGACGCCCGTCTTCCCTGAAGTGCCTCACGGATACGTCGGGGGCAGGGGTTCCGGCGGCACATATCGGCCACGCTGGCCCCCTGGATGAACGCCTGCAGCACCACGCGCACCTTCTCGTCCGTGCTCCGTCGTGCCCTCCCTTGCCCCCATCGCTAAAGCGCGCAGCGGAGATCTGCCTCCTAGCGGGATCCGCACCGCATCTCATGCTGAACAAACCCACGACGCTATGCCTCTAGGATGCCGACATGATTTTTTAAGGGCGGCGCCACACGACCGGTGCCGCCCCATGGTTCCAGACGTCTTCTCGAAGGAAAAAAGATCCGAGGTGATGCGGGGCATAAAGGGCAAGGGCACCAAGCTCGAGCTGGAGACGGCCCGAATGCTGCGCCGCGCCAAGATCAAGTACAGGTCGCATCCGAAGATCTACGGATCCCCGGACTTTTTGGTGGATGGGAGGCTTCTGCTCTTCTGCGACGGCTCGTTCTGGCACGGCAGGAATTGGAAGGTGCTGAGGGCGCGGCTAGCCGCCGGCAACGATCCCGGCTATTGGGTCAGGCACATCGAAACCAACAGGAAACGCGACAGGAAGGTCAACCGGATCCTGGCAGAACGGGGGTACCAGGTGCTCCGGCTCTGGGATACGGACCTGCAGAAGCGACCCGAGAAGTGCGTGGAGAAGATCAAAAAAGCGCTGCGTTCCTGAACGGCGAGCAATGCTGATTTTTGACCGTGGAGCCTGGAATGGTGATCATCGAAAACCTCGCCCCGGGTGTAACGGTACAGAAATTTGCACAATGCCCAGCTTGATCGGCTGCGCCCTGAAATGCTCTGAAACTGCACGCTTTACCTCCCCCGGCGCCTCGCAGTGCATGGGAGTGGCCGGTTCGTGCCTTGCCCAATTTCGTACCGCCACCGCCGTGGTGAACTCCGATGTGGCAGTAGGCATGTGCGGCATGTCGATTTCGTGTGTTCCTTGGTATGCTTATAACACGCAGCCTGGCGATCAACAAGCTTTTCTGCTGTGCTACCCTTTATAGGGGGGTTCTCTGCGAGCGCCATTCTAGCACCCTACTAAAATATCATATTGGAGAGTAAAATGCATATGAAAAAGGAAACCATGGATATGTCTGACGCTGAACGAGGGATATCGGATATTGCCTCATCCGAAGGCGATTTATCTGATTTCACAGCAATCTGCAGGTTGATTTGTAATAATCGCGCAATCTCAAAAGACAGACTTTTCAAAATCATCAAGAATTCCATTATAAACAAATCAGACGCCGTGATTGAGCGAAAATTAAACATTATGTGCAAATTAGACCTGTTAGATTTGGCCAACCAAAAATTTGTACTCCGCGCTAATGGTAAAATATTGGTTGAAATAAGCAACAAACAATCTGTTTTTTCAGAAAAAATAGAAAAGGCATTTTATTTTATAATATTATTCAGTTCGAAAGCAAGACTGCAACTCACCTCGCTCCTTCAATCTATAAACGAACAAAATGGAGACGATAAAAGGGAAAACATTGCAAGATATTTTAAAGCAAATATAGTCCAGGAGATATGGAATAAAAAAACAATCGAAAAGAATCTTACCGCTTTAGAAACAACACAAAGATTGCCAAGCATGCTTAACAATAAATTTTCTTGCATGGAAAAATGGTTAGAGTTTATTGATCTAATAGAAATAAGAAAAAATGGCCTGCACGCAAATTTGACTTCGGGGCTGATTAGCTCGCTGCTAAACCCAGAAAACAAGAAAAACATATTTGGCGAAGCCGCAACAAAGTATTACACCGAATCCAAAGAATTCCGCATTAAGCAGCACTATCGAGATTTGTGTACGTATTTTCTTGAGGGCCATGGTAAATTCCTCACCCCTGCCGGAATCAGTGACGCCGAAGCAGTAGCAAAATTCGTGTGCTTGCAATTACTCAAATCAAACATAATCTTGGAAGAGAACGGTTTTTTCAAACTGACCAAGAAATTAAAAAAAGACAAAATCCTTCGCTCAGTAATGATGGGCAGGGACGGCACGCCTAAGAATTTCGGCGTGGATTACTATACCTGAGAATGTTTTTGTTCCTAGCGACAAATTCCGAATTAATATGATCGAGATCTTTTTCAGCCGCCTCCCGCACCAGCCGTCCACAGTTGGGGAGAAGAAACCCCGGATAGTGGTATTCGGGGCCCATCAGCCCGAATAATCCGTCTAAGGCATCATCACAAAAGGGAAGCAGTTTGTCTCTCTGCGTGTCTGATTCCCCCAAATAAAGACTGTGGTGAACACGCAAAAACTCTGAAACATGCTCAGCGCCAAGACTGTCAAGCGGCACCAAGTAATCAAATCTTCTTGAGAGCTGCTCGGAAAACCCGATGTCATACCACTCGTCTTCTTTCTCAGCTGTAAATGATGCGATTAGCGCAAAATTTTCTGAAAAATCGTCCAGGAGGGCTCTTAAACTGTCGCCTATGGCGTTGCTAATTCTGATTGGAGTGTTTTCTAATTCGTCAATGACCAGTACTACCGGCCCAAAATTTTTGCAAAGGTGGGCGATTAGCTCCTTTAGCATCGTTAGTCTTTTGTAATCGCCGTCTAAGGCATAAGTAATGTCCAATTTGTCAAGCTCTGAGACTGAAAGGCGCTCGCCGAACAACCATTTTTTTGCAAGTTCGGGTTCCCTCAAATTAGTGCTAATCATATAGAGGGCTTTTGCCAATTCGGTGTTTGGAATTAACTTCTCCCAATTCGCGGTAGAGCCGTTACCATATTTTGCCTTAATAAAATCTGCTATATTTTTAAGGTTGTTTTTCATGAAATATGAAATGGCTTCCCTATACATTACTGAAAAAGATGGTTCTACTGCAGGGATCAGCGTGTAGATAAAAATGATGTTCTGGGAACCGTGCGAGCGTCTGACTAGCTCCTTGCTGATGATTTTCGTAAGCCAGGTTTTGCCGCTGCCTGTCTGGCCAAAAATTCTCATTCCCACGCGAGCCCCCCCCGAAACATCCTCCAAAAACTGATCCAATTTTTTCCTTGCGTCCGCCAAGTCCGGCCTATCCCACTCGAGAAATTTTTCATCAATCTTGTAAGGGTTGGTTGATTCGTAGGGATTTTGAACAAAATGGTACTTTTCAAAATATCTGGACATGATTTTACTGATCTCGTATTTTGTACCCTTGTCTTATACTTTTCCTTGTATTTCGCTAATGTATTTCTGGGCATTTGAGATGAGATCGCACCGCTCGTTTTCTATGAATATCCCCGCCTCTTTATTTTCGTGAATCGCGGTATTACTAATGTTTAAGCTTGAAACTAAAAGGCTGTCAGTAGCGCCTGTTAGCAAAACCATCTTTGCGTGTACTGATCTTCTAAACATAATGGTCACTCCTAGGTTTTCAATCAAGTCAGAAACAAATTCCTGCTCAGTAGGATCATTTTTGAGCGTTCTTTTGTTTATTATGATTATGACCTTTACCTGACTGCGGATCAACTGCTCCAATTTTTTACGAAATGGCACTCCGTTAATTGTGGCGTTGTGAATGTGCTGGCTAACGATTTTAAGTTGCTTCAGGCCCCTCCTTGCGGTTATCATTTGGTTTAGGCGAAATTCTAGGGAATGGCCGGAAACAAATTCTATCACCATGCATCTCACCCTGTATTTTTTATCCCACGATCTTACTGCCTCATGTTTTTTAAGGATTTAAACAGGCTTGCAAAATTCGTTTTTCCCATGATTCTTTCAACGTATTCGTCGTAGCGGTTCTCGTGAATTAGCTTTCTTGCCTTCTTTAGCTCCTGCTGGTGAGTCCAAGCGTTGTGAATCGCCCTGGCGTAAAAATCATCCTCCAGCCCCTTCATACCATGGCGCCTGCACATGGGGCACCTGCAGTTTTCCAGCTTTTTCCCCTCTTCTTTAGAAAGCCGCGGGTATAGTTTTTTTCTTGCCACCTTTGAAACCCACCTGTCGCCCATCCCGGGCATCTGGATTGCGCCAAACGCCGCCTTTGTCCTCCAGGCAGAACTGTCAAGGGAGTCTGCGCCAGCATAGTACATCAAGTGCATCGTGAGCGTGCCGCCTGTGCCAAAAACGTGCAGTTTTGCCCTAGGAATTTGCTTTCGAACCTCCAAGATCACCTTCATTACGTTGAGGATCCCGCCCACCCCCTTGACGTTATACATGGCAGGAACCAGGCTGCCAATGCCGTAAATTGGGAACCTGTCGATTTTTTTCAGCCTTTTCACATAATCCCGAATTTCTCCTGCGTCATAACCATGAATAACCGGCACCAGAACGGGATTTTTTGTAACTTTGTTTTTTAGCATGATCCTTGTATTTTGTAGCGTTTTTGATTTCCGCCTTTCGTTTTCTTCTTTAGGTAGGGTGGGAAACAGGGGATGGTCCAAAACCACGCCAAAATTTGGTTTAGCCCTTTCGTAGAAACCAATAATTTCTTCTGCAGAAACATCCATGTGTTTTCTTTTCATGAATAAAAACCCGCCAGAATCCATCATGATCGGACCACGAAATCCCAAAAAGCCATGAATTTTTTCCTCTTGCGCTGTTTTGAATGCGTGTGGGTGCTGCATAAAGTCATGCGCATTCATTAAAACACCACCCACTCTGAAATAATTCCAAGGCGCGCTCTTTTTATCTGCGACCATTTGGCTAAACCACAGCATCGGGTATTCTATTTTGTGTTTCATGTCGTCTTTATCTGCCTAAGAAGCGATTTGAGCACCTTTGGGTGGGCCACACCGTACATGTCCCATGCAAATGTACCGCGCTCGTTGACCAGGTTTTTAATTTGATTTTTTGTTGGTAATATTTCTATGTCTAAATGATATCTCCGAGATGCTAATTCCAACATTCTCCTATGAGTATGATCGTCTTTTTGATCCAAAGCAGAAGAGTACGTTCTCACACACGCGATTATTTTTTTGTATTCTTGTCCTACTCTTTTTAGTGTCTTTCCAACATTGTCAGAAATAATCTCAATGCTTCTATCCAAGTATTCTTTATCGTACTCTTGCTTGTATCGACGGCACCACCATTCAAAAAGCCCTGGGCAATCATACCATTCGAACCCAGAAAAATACTGGTCTGGTACTAACCCGAAAGGCTCTGAAATAGTCATCACCTGAATTTGCTCTCTTTTTCCATTAAGCCTATCTAGATATTGGTACAGCTGTTGGTATGAGCGTGATCTGTTGTATGGCTTAACTGTAGAGCATGGATAAATCAGCAAAACGTCTTTTCTTTCTGGGACATACGTTTTGGCCATGAAATTATGCCATTTTTTGATATCCGGGTTGGACGCTAGTCCTTTGTAGACCTCTTCTGGCGAATAGAAGCACAGGGACTTCTTAATTTTGACACCTTTGCCAACTCTGGAAGAAACTGTTCGGTATAGTTCTAACTTTGACATTTCCACCACGGTTCAATGTGTACGGGGGTTCTAGCCATGATCTTCCACCTCGTCCGAATTCAAGGCAATGCCTAACTTGACAAAGCCTTTCTCATACAATATTTGAACAGATTTTGTAACGGCAGGATCAAATAAATTATTGCCAACTTTGTTTAGTCCCGGTTCTAGCTTTCCCGGATCCACGTAATCCTTTCCAGATGATACGTCCGAAACGAGTTGTAATAAACCGGCAGATCCTCTGTCGATATCTAATTCTTGGATAATTTTTTTCATGAAAACATCTCTCCGCCTATTTAATTCATTGACCATTTTAATCCATGTCATTTTATTCATCCTTTGTAAATGGTCTTTTAATTTACTTGAAAATTTTTCGAAATCCATTCTTGATTCTATCAAGACAACTTGCTTTGATTCAGGTAAATTTTTTGAACAGATATTTACAAAATTAACGAGTGTTTTTGTTTTCGCTTCGACAGCTTCGATAAATTTTTTAATAATTTCATGCAACGCTATATTGATCTGCTCTATTTGCTCACTCAAATCCTTCATGTTAGAATTAATCTCTGTCACGCATTTAACAAATATCACAATTTCTGATAAAGACGTTGGCAGTTCTAAATATTCTTTATTGGCAGAATTCAAAGATTTTTTCATATCATTAATTTTCTTTTGGATTGCCACAGTGTTGATCGTTGAGTCTGACACATCTTCAGAACCCACTATAAAGTCACTTAAATCCTCTAAACATTTTTTACATTCCTCATAATGCTTAAGGAAAGTGCATTCATGCTGATCCACTTCTTTTATTTTCTCTAATATTTCGCCCCTGCGTTGATTAAAAGCTGCTAGTTTTTGGCTAACAGTAGAAAAATACTCTTCAATTTGTTTTAAATCCTTTATTTTTGTGGTTTTTGGAAGTGCCGGTGGTTTGATTTGGGTAGCTGACTTGTGTAGGCCGCTGGAAATTTTATGTGCACTCGGAAAAACAAAAGTTGCGGTTGCAGCCTTAATTTCTCGGTAGGATTCCTTGATACTTTGTGCAAGGCTATTGGTTTTGTCAGTTGTGCGCTTCATCGCGTCAAGTTCAGCATCAAAACATTCTACAGCCTTTTTTAGATTATGATAGGGTAAGCTAAAGTAATATGCATCGTCAGCACTTTTCTCAAAATAAAAGGCGGATTTTTTATGATCTTTTTTAGAGTCTTTCATCCCTATAGATTGAGTTTCTTCTGTGACGAGTCTTCGTTCGTAAGTTTTTTCATATTCGCTCTGAACTAAATCGACAAATTTCTTTTGGATGCTCTCCAAAATAATTTCAGAAGTGATATGTTGTTCTTTATTGGATACTAGCTTGTTAAATGTTAAAATAATTTCATCTATTTGATGTTTATAGCTTTCAAATTTAGACATGGTATCCTTGAATAATTTGGCTTTTTGGTTATTTGCCTCGGTAATTATTGGACGAACATTTTCTTGATAATAATCGTAAATTGCAATTATTAATTTGGAAAGACGAAGCTCTTCGTCACCGTCTGAATCATTTTTTTTATCAAGTAATCCTTGTAAAACATGAATGTAATCTGATTCACTTATTACCCTACATTCTCTCATTTTTGTTTGCGAAATAAAGTGACCGTTTGAATTATCTTGAGGATATGATTCATTCATGTATTTTTCAACAGCATTAATTTTTGGTTGAAATACTGCATCGCCCTTCTTTATTATGGCGTAAGTGTTATTGGTTTTTCTAATTTTTCCCTTCTGGATCAATGTGTTTAGATAATAATTCTGCAATGCTCCCTCGGCGTTAGACTGGTTTACGAATTCCTGTTCCAGTCCAGCCTGTGAATTTTTATTTTTTCCTAGTAATCGAATAACCCTTTTTTCTACAGGTGTGTCAACTGACATGATTACGGAGTTAATGTCCTTTAAAAATTGGTTGTTAGTTAATCCATATGCCCAAGATTTCCATTCGTCTTTAGTTTCAATATCTATCGGGCAAAATGATCCTTTACTACCAAATAACTTGATTGATTTTAATTTTTTATAAAACTCCCATTGCTCATCGATTGGAAAATTGGATGTACTTATAAAAGAAGAGATCGCTTCTCTGATACTGCTCTTACTGTAATCTCCCAATTCTTTGAGTAACGGAATTATGATTCCGGAAGCTTCCGCCTTTGGAATCCAAAAATTTTCAATGCGTTGCTTCAGCTTTAATTCATTTATTATTGCAGAAATGCGGGATTTTTCAGTGATGCGATTAATTTGGATTTTTTCCACTTTTGCACGTTTCCAACAAAGTAACTGCTCGACATTAATTCTGTCTATTGGAATTCGCTGAATCTCACCCACACCCTCCAGTAATTCATGAACGGGTTTTTCCAAATGTGTTTGGTAGAATAACAAAGTCAGAACTGCAGGAGTGGCATCAACAAGCTTTCTAATTTTATCAATTTTTTCTACAGAAATATTCTCGATGATTCCTTCAATTATAATGGGAATTGGATTGTCCCGTTCATTTAACTTTAAAAGAAAATACTCCTCCTGCGGCTCACAATTAATATCTGAAAGTTTTATCGCATCAATTAGTGCGTACTTGAGATCATGATGAATCTTATCACGGTTTTTCACATCCCCCAAATCCCTTTGGATTTTTCTTCTTAACTCTAGCCGTTTACTTCTGTCTTTAATAAAATCAAATTTAATTAAGTTTGGAGATGGAAAGACGTTTTCTAGAAGATTTACTGAAACACGGTAAAATCTATTCGAGGTATCGAAATTATTTTTCACGGAATGATAGAATTTTCCAGCAATGGTACTATCAATACCTAACAATCTAGATAATTCGTGTGGGTCTTTTGGAATTACAATCTCTTTATCAAAATAATTCTTTGATAAATTACTGCTTATAACATAGTTTGTAAATGATTCTTTTAATGTAGCGATCAGGATAGAATTATAGTCAACAGTTATGTACTGATTCTTGCCTTGTTCGATTTTTGTATAGTTTGATAAAATTGAATCGAAATCCCGCCCTTCTTTCAATTTATAATATACCCCAAAAGCAGAATCAAGTTTGTTTTGGTTTTGAAGATTTTCATTAATTTGATTAACCAAATTGCTGATATCTTTTTTAGGAATACTTAATCTTTCAGAAATTTCATCGATGGAAAAGGCCTTGTTTTCTCCTGTTAGCAATTCAAAGATTTTAATTAATTTTTCCGAATTTCTCCTTGAATTACTTAATGACTTTCTGAAACCATCTAGCATGTTAGCTTCAATTGCGGACGTGGATGATCCATAAACGGAAACTTTGACATCATTTAATTCTTTAAACAGCTGTGTGTAATCAATGCAGCATATCGTGGTTTTATCATAAGGGATCGCCTTGCTCATTAGCTTGTAGAGCAGCTGGATTAATGCCCTGGGGTTTCTTTGAGAAATATTTACAATAGTTTCAAAAATCCCGGCACTAGCAATTGGCAACTTTTCTAATTTTCCAGCATAGCTAACTTTTACTAGCTCAGATAAAAAGTGGTAGCAATCAAATCTCGAGAGGAGAGGTAATTCAATCAAATTGTAGGCGAGTCTTTGTTCAGTGCTCCCCATTACTTGAGAAAAATTAGGATCTTCAGTAATCGTATTCCATGCATACGGCGTACACGCAACAAAGATGTGCAACCTTCCCTCGTATTTACCTCCTTCAGATAATGATCCAAATTTTTTGTTGATGACTTCTTTAATTCCTGAAATCACATCAGCTTTAATATCCTCATTGTAGAGAATTTCTTCAAACTCATCTAAAAATAAATACATTTTTTTTTGATTATTTTCAAACAATTCTGCAAGTTTTTCATTCAGATATCTTACTGGATCTTTTATCATATCTTTGTAAAACAGTCCTTTATCTCCCTCCTGAGAATATAGATCGTCACCCACTGCAGTTAATAATGCTGTTAAAAAATTGGTGGCGGTGTTTGAATGATGCGTATAGCTTTCATTCCTACGTAATTTCTTTGCCAGTGTACTGGTAGATACCGAATAGCAATAGTGATGTTTTAGAACCGTTGAGATATAGCGATCAAATGCATCAGTCTTACCTTCCCCCCATTCTGCTTTAATCAGACATATCTGGATGTTCTTATCATTACGAGTTTTTTCAATAAAGCCGTCGATTAAATTCGCGACTGATTCGCGCCCAGGAATCTTTGCATTTTTAACTCCTTGGAAAGGAACGCCTTTGGGGTCTGGTAGATTTCTGAGATCGAAAACTGGTGCAGTGCTAACCATCCTAACCCTCACCTAGTAAACCCTTCACTACATCAGTAGTTCCAGCAGTGTGTGGGATCACCCTGTCATTTGAGCTCACTTTAATCGTTAATGGAATGGGTAATTTTTTGGACATTTGCCCCGTAACAATTACTTGGCCTTGAGAAAGATTCGTTAATTTGTTTTCTCGTGATTTAGGCAAACCTCCTGTCACTTTTCTCACAAAACTAATATCACCAAATGCGATTCTATGGATAAAGAATGTATTTACCATGGAAACGACCACTTCATCTAAAAATGCAGGTCTTTGAGAGATGAGGCATAACCCAATTCCAAATTTTCTTCCTTGTGTTGCAATAACGTGTAATTTTCTTCTAGCTAATCCTGCACCTACCTTGTACACGGAATCATTGGGTATATAGTTATGTGCTTCCTCAATTGCAAAAATAATGTATTTCTTTGCTTTATCAGTTTTATAGCGGGTGAAGGTTTTATAAATTAAAGATGCGAAATACCCCACTACTGCTTGCTTTAACTCTGGGGAAATTCCCGGCGCGCCATCAGATGAAAAATCTATTATTGCAATTTCGCGGTTATTTGTAAGTTTGTCAAGGAAATTACGAGTAATTGTGGGATCCTCATCGAAAAGTTTTGATGTTAAAGCTTCGCGTCTAAATTTTTCTAATGCTCTTCGTATTGCACCTGCAACAGAACTATGAATTTCTGGATTTTTACCAGTTGAGAAATCGTTTAATTTAGTAGTTATGCGTTCGAATTTGGCTTCATCAGTGAATAACTCACTATAACGGAATTCTGGAGGTTCTTGGTTTGGATTTCCGATATCATTTTGTAGTTCCATATATTCAATCACTCTTTCCAGTCCCGTAATTTGAAGTTCGGGCAACTCCCCACCCGTATAAAACTGCATTATGATTTCCGCTAATTCAGTTCGTGATAGTGTACCTAGATCAATTCTTAGTTCAGCGACGTTTGCATCTCCTCGTTGTGTGGATACAGGGAAAACATATCGTGTAATATTTTTACACGCGCCATCTAAACTATCTCCATTAACTGCATAATCAGTATAGTCGCCATTAGAATCTATTATCAGCATGGGCATAGCTACTAGTCGGGTTGGTCCTGCAGGGACATTCACAAATTTTTCAATCAGTGCACCCACGTTGTAGGATTTCCCACTACCAGTAGTCCCAAAAACTGCCATATGCATCGGTATTTCTTCTATACTCAGCGGAATTGGGGCCTTTTGATATCCAAGTAGTGTACCATACCACACGTATCCTGGTTCGTTTCTTCCAATCCCAAAAATCGTTTCAGGATCAGACACGTCAACTTCAAAAACAGGGTCGCCTGGCAGCGGAGGATGGTTAAGCAGGGCCAGATGTGGAATTTCGCCTAAAAGCTCCAGTGTACAGGTTACATATTGCCGGGCTACGTTTGAAGGGATACTGAAATCCTTTCTTCTGGATTCTGACCACGCATCCCCTTTGGTGTAGAAATCATTGTGAGGTTCTACGCTTTCTACATGAGCAAGAATGTCTTTGCCTCTAGATTCAATTAAGACTAATTTGCTCTCCGTTATTTTATGCTCAAAGTTTTCAAATAACTGAAATTTTGCTTCAGAAGAAGAACCGGCAGTGAGGATGACTCCTATTTTATCCCCTTTTGGGTTTCTGGCCATCAATGAACATCTCCCATCATTTTCATTTGAATTATGTTTTCCACATCTTCATTACTCTTAGAACCGGTAATAAATTCCCTAAATAATATGTCTGCCGCTCCTTGTCCAATATTGCACTTTTCATGTGCTAAAATCACAGGAATAGGGATGTGTCTTCCGGGTGCAGCCCACCTAACGATAGATTTGATTGCTTCGATTACTAAATCATTTTTAACAAATTTTTTGCTTGGAGACAACGCAATATCTACACGAATAGGGCTGGAGACATAGCCATTTGCCATCAGAAATGTTAAAACATCCACACCATTGTTCTGATATTCATTTGCGGCTTTTTTACCAATTTCGCCAGTTTTTCCTTTAGAGTTAATCTCTGAAAGTAAAATTGGTTCAGTGTAAGCAAGACAGTCTTTATCATTTTTTAGATACTCTGTAAAAATATGTACTGCTAAATTTTTATCTGAAAGCATATTTTCAAATTCAACTGATTCGCTTAAAGGAAAAAATGATTTGTAATGGTTGGAGAATAATGTTCCGCTAATTCTTTTTACGATTCCAATTAACTGTGCTCCTCTCGAAAAACCCTGTTTGATCGCAAATGTCCTTCCTTCAACGTATTGTTTTTGATTTTCGAACGGAGGATCAATAATTGGACCATCAAGAAAAATAATTCCATCGCTTTCTTTTTTCCTAGACATCGCCGTAACCTTTAACGCTTCTGTTTCCATATCCATCATGAATTTTTCCGCCGCAGCGCCTGCGCCTTTCTCGTCAATTTGATTTATTGTTCGAATTGCTGGAGTTACTAGAACATCAACGTCAGAATCATAACCTTGGGGATACCTTATTCTTGCGACGCTGTAAAAAATCATCCACCCGCCATCTGGTCTGGGGTATTTTTGCAGACTTCCATCTACGGCATCTGTAAGCGTTTTGGCATATTCAGAAAGATCTGTTTTTGTCAAATCCATTTTATGAATAATGCTTTTCGAAACCATTAGTGAGAGAGCTTTCTTAGCACTTTTGCGATATTCTTTGGCAGATTGCTTCATTGCCTCGGATTGTTTTGATGTTTCCTCAACAAATTTTACCATGGCTTCTGCAGGAAGCTTGTTGAAGCTAAGCATGTTGAGTTCTCTACGAAGCTGTTCTTCTTTGTATAAATCAGGCATAAATATAGGATGATCTTGCTATGTTTATAATATTTTAGTGTGGATAATGCGGCAGTCTGTACACATGATAACCAACCAGACGTATCTGCATCAACGGATCGACTCTTTGCATGTGGGCCCAGTGCCCTTGAGCTTGAGTGGGGCAACCGAGCTGGTTGTGTATTGGGCCTAGTGCCTTAACAGGCGTGTGTATATTCCTGCCCGTCAGACATTTGAAAGGATGTGATGGGAAAGGATTAGAAAGACAAGCACAGGGATAGACATAGGGGAGGAAAACTGCGACATGTGCATGGTGGATATGCCGGGACGATCCTCGAGGGAGGGCATTACCCCAACACCCGGGACGGAGCGTGGAAGTTTGTGAGAGTGATGGCGCGCAGGTGCCTGGGGGCGGCTCCCGGAGCATAGAAAATAAAAGTATCATGCGTACCTGAAACCCATGCGCCTGGCAAGCTTTCATATAAAGAAGTACCGCTCCATCGAGGACTCTGGTGAAATACGAGTTGATGAAAACGTCACGACTTTTGTAGGGATCAATGAAAGCGGCAAGACAAACGTCCTGCGAGCACTAAAGAGGCTAAACCCTATAGAGGACACCTGCTTCAATGATCTTGCCGAACAGCCCACATGGCACTTTGAAAGCATGGATCCGGAGGAAGTCTTCGTCACCGCAACTTTCAAACTAAGCGGTAAAGAAAGAGACAGGGTTAGTGAAATCAGCGGCAGGCTGGTGCAACTAGACGAAGTCAAGTTCAGCAGGAGAAAGAATATGAATCTTATTTGTGATCTTGAGGCCGAGCAAGAGGCGATCCACTTTGATGCGTTTGACAGGAACTACCTGCAACCCATACTCGCCATCCTTAACTCTGTTAATCCGAACGCCTTTGAGCGTGGTCAGGGGCAGAAGGACATCATCATAGGAATATTCGAAGACATAGTACATGGTTACGAAGGGAAGTCAAACGTGAGGCAGCCACAAACCCTTGCTTCAATAAAGCAACGCATGAAGTATTTCACACACACGTTATCTGTAATTTCGGGCGACCACGCAAAAAAAGCCTCGATTAATTCTGCGATTGAAAGGATATACTCCGAAGTGACGGAGGATCCTACAGAAAAAATAAAGGAATACCTTGTCAAAGCTCTGCCCCGGTTCATTTATTTTGCAAACGTTGCCATAATAGACAGCAGGATTCACCTGCCGACGTTTGTCAAAAAACTTGATGCGAGTGGGCTGAGCGAAGACGAAAAAACTGCAAAGACTCTACTGGATCTGGCAGGTTTGGACGCAAAAGACCTGCACAAGCTAAGCACGGATGGAAATGACCGCGCAGAGGTTCGAGAAAACCATGACAGGTTGGATAGGTTGCTGAGTGGCGCATCAACGAAGGTCTCCAACGAGATTGACAGTATCTGGGATCAAAACGACCACGACATAGAGTTCAGGGTTCAAGGAGAGAATTTCAGGGCATGGGTGATCGACAGGAAAGACAAGACAAAACTCCAACTGGAGGAGGGAAGCAGGGGATATCGGTGGTATTTTTCCTTCTACGTGATTTTCAGCGCAGAATCAAAGGGGAGACACAAAGACGCGATAATTTTGCTTGACGAGCCGGCGCTGTACTTGCACCCGAAGGCGCAGTCGGACCTTCTCAAAAACGTGCTTCCAAAGATGGCGGAAAAAAACCAGATCCTATACACCACGCACTCGCCTTTCATGGTGAACCTGAGTGATCCGGCCAGCATCCACACTGTCACGCTAAAGGACATCGAACTGGAAGGCCGGGCCGCTAGGAAAGTCACGCAGATATCTGACAAAGTATGGGACGACGACCGCATGGCACTGTTCCCATTACAATCTGCGCTTCATTACACAATGGCACAATCTATGTTCATCGGCAAAAAAAACCTCATAGTGGAAGGCGTCACAGATCTTTGGATGCTGGGCGCTGCTTCGGCCCTCTTGGAATCTGCCGGCAAAACTCATTTGAAGCAGGATTTCGTGCTTGTCCCGGCCGGGGGAGCAACCAAGTCGGTATTCTTTGCGAGCACGTACAAGTCACAGGGATTGGACGTCGCGGTCCTGCTTGACGCCGATCCAGAGGGGGAAACTGCACATGACTTGCTTGTTAAGAACAAGGTACTCCGAGGTCAGAAGGTCGTCCTGATCAACGAGATGCTGGGCAAGAATGGCAACATGTCGATTGAAGACGTGTTTCCGGAGGATTACTACCTGAAATTCGTAGAATCAGCCTATCAAAATGAACTCAATGAAAAGAAAATCGAAAGAATCACGCTTACGTCGCAAGATCCGATGGTGCTGAGGAGAATAGAAGAATTCTTCAGGGAGAAAGGCCTGCCAGAATTCCACAAGGGTAGGCCAGCGCGTGCTATACTGGAAGAGTTTGGTCAAGCCGATACGAATGCCCTTCCTGAGGTTCTTATCTGCAGGCTTGAGAAACTGTTTGCGGGGATTAACAAACTGATGGGCGGTTGAGTTGGAGTACAGCACAAGTGCACGAGGCGGGATTTCTGCCATGTGATTTACGTGATCAGGATCCGTCCCGAAATACACCGAGATGTCCAAAAACACCCCCGCCACGAGCCCCGTGCCGCAGGCGCAGGTCAAGACCTGCCCTCGCATACAACATGGTGGCACGGTGCTGTGGATGTTTGCTGGGACGGCGTTTCGCTTGCCTTCCCACAATGGCAACCTCGCGCAAGAACAAGGCATTTATGCCCGCCGGGCCGAACCCACAGCTTGGACGAGGGGGTCCCGGGGGGCCGGGCCTACGAGAGGTTCACGGCGGGCCCGGGCCTCAGCTACTACAGGCCGCGCAGGGCGGTAACCGAGGGGGAGTTCGCGCGCGAGGTGTCGGCGTCGCTGGGCCGCGACCCGAAGTCGATCCCCCCGAAGTTCTTCTACGACAGGAGGGGCTCCGGCCTGTTCGAGCGGATATGCTCCCTGCCCGAGTACTACCCCGCCCGCACGGAGATCTCGCTGCTCGGGGGGCTCGCCGGCGGCCTGCCTGGGCACCTGGACGGGGGGTTCAGGCTGGTGGAGCTCGGCAGCGGCTCGTCCGTGAAGACGAGGCTGCTCATCGACGCGCTGGGCGGGTCCCAGTGGCCGGTCGAGTACTTTCCCATAGACGTCTCCGAGGTGCTCGAGGAGAGCTCGAGGCGCCTCATCGCCGACTATGACGGCCTGAGCATCACGGGGATAGTCGACACGTACGAGGCGGGCATGGAGTTCCTCGGGAAGCTCGACGACAGGCGGAACCTGGTGGCGTTCCTGGGCTCCAGCTACGGCAACTTCCTCCCCGCGGACGGCGCGGCGTTCCTCGGGGCGCTGCATTCCGCGATGGGGCCGGGCGACCTGTTCCTCATCGGCCTCGACATGGTCAAGGACGCGGCGGTCCTGGAGGCCGCCTACGACGACCCCCTCGGGGTGACCGCGGAGTTCAACCTCAACGTCCTGTCCAGGATGAACCGGGAGCTCGGGGCCGACTTTGACCTGGGGAGGTTCGAGCACCACTCCACGTACAACGCCGCCGAGCGGCGGATCGAGATGTACGTCCGGTCGCTTGCCGACCAGTCGGTCCGCATCCCCGCGTGCGGCATGACGGTGCGGCTGGGCCGGGGCGAGCTCATCCACACGGAGTACTCTTACAAGTTCACGCCCGGGCAGGTCCGCTCCGTGCTGCGCGGCGCCGGGTTCGGGGTGAGGCAGACGTGGCGGGACCGCAGGGGCTACTTTTCCCTGACGCTCGCGTCCAGGGACTAGGCGTCCCCGGCGCACCTGAACCCGGCGATCATCCACCGCTCGTCCAGCCTGAAGAAGTTCCTGTAGCTCCCGCGTATCGACGCCGAGGGCGTCCCGAACGAGCCGCCCCTCAGGACCTTCTGGCCGGTGAACCACTTGTCGTTGTACTCGTCGAACCCGGACCTGAACCCGGGGTACCCGGAAAACTCCGACGACGTCCACTCCCAGGCGTCCCCCACCATCTGCTGGCACCCGTAGTGGCTCGCGCCGCCCGGGTACGACCCGGCGCCGGAGCACGCCCAGAGGTGCGACTCCAGCAGGTTGCACCTTTCCGGCGAGGGCGGCCCGTCCCCCCACGGGAACAGCGTCTTCCTCTGCCCGCCCTCGTCCCAGCAGGCGGCCTTCTCCCACTCCGCCTCCGTCGGCAGCCTCTTTCCGGCCCACCTGCAGTACGCGTCGGCCTCGTAGTAGCTGACGTGGCACACCGGCTCGTCGGGGTCGATCCTCCTAGATCCGAGGAAGTCCCTGGTCGTCCACCCGCCCCCGTCCCTCTCCCAGTACATCGGCGCCTCCCACCCGTTGGCCTTGACCTTCTCCCACCCGTCGGCCAGCCAGTGCCTGTAGGTGCCGTACCCGCCGTCCTCGACGAACTCCGCGTACTGCCGGTTCGTCACGGGGAACAGGTCGATCTCATAGTCCTCCAGGTAGACCGCGTGCTCGGGGAGCTCGATGTCGTAGCAGAACCCGTCCCCGCCGTACCCCATGGTGTACAGCCCGCCGCCGATCCTGGCCGACCCTTCCCCGGGCGCGGCCCGCGCCGGCGGATCGCTCCTCCTGGCCGGCCTGTACAGGTCGGCGAGCATGTGCTGCAGGTCGTACACCAGCAGCTCCTGGTGCTGGCACTCGTGGTGGACGCCCATCGTGAGGAGCCCCGCGCCCTCGGCGCCCAGGGAGCCCGAGCCGATCAGCCCCTCGACCCGCCGGCTGACCTCCCCAAAGTACTCGAATATCTGGCCGGCCGTCGGCCTGGTGGCGGCGCCGCGCAGCCCCTTGTCGTTTGGAACGCCGAACTGCTGGTAGTACGAGTTGAGGTACCGGGAGTACTCCTCGGAGTAGAACTCGTACCCCTCGGCCACCTTGCTCATTATCGCCTCGTACACCCAGCTCACGTGGCCGACGTGCCACTTTGGCGGGCTGGCAAACGCCGCAGTCTGGACGCCGAGGTCGTCGGCCTCCAGCGTGCCGACCATCTCCAGCGTCCTCGCCCTGGTCTCCCTGAACAGTTCCAGCAGGGCGCCGGCCCGCGCCCCCGCCGCGCCGTCCCTCAGCGCGGATCGCCGCCCCCCATGCTCAGTACCCCCGGGCGAACACCGGGACCGACTCGCTTGCCCCCCCGCAGCGCACGCACCTGGAGGAGGCGTCCTCCGAGCCAAACGGTATGACCCTGATGTCCGCCCCCGTGTCCTCCTTGATCCCCTCCTCGCACTCCGTCCTGCCGCACCACGGGGCCGAGACGAACCCGCCGGCAGCCACGGCCTCCTTGAGCTCCCCGTACCCCGACGCGCTCCTCTCCATGCCGGCGGCGCGCTCCCTGGCGGCCCCCAGCATCGCCCCCTGGATCTCCTCGAGCACCCGCGCCACCCCGCCGATCCCGGACAGCGGCACGTCCTCCTTCCCGCCGGTCCTCCTCGCCACGACGGCGCTGCCCCTGGCCACGTCCCTGGGGCCTATCTCCACCCTGACCGGGACGCCCCTCATCTCCCAGTCGCTGAACTTGTACCCCGGGGTGAGGCCCTCCCTGGAGTCGACGCGGGCCCTGACGCCCGCCGCCTCCAGCGCGGCCCTCGCCCCCTCGGCCGCCGAGAGGACGCCCTCCCTCATGCTGCCGTCCCCGTGTATCGGTATTATGACGGCCTGGACGGGGGCGACCCTCGGGGGCAGGACCAGCCCCCTGTCGTCGCCGTGGACCATTATCATCGCGCCTATGAGCCTCCACGACACCCCCCACGACGTCTGCCACGCAAAGTGCTCCACGTTGTCCCTGTCGGCGAACTTTACCCCGAACGGGACCGAGAAGTTCTGCCCCAAAAAGTGCGACGTGCCCATCTGCAGCGCCCTGCCGTCGGGCATCACGGACTCCATCGTGGTGGTGTACACCGCGCCGACGAACTTCTCCTTCTCGCTCTTCCTCCCGACGGTCACCGGCACGGCCAGCTCCGACTCGACCGTGTCCCTGTACGCCTCCATGATCCCCGCGACCTCGGCCTCGGCCCCCTCGCGGTCGGCGTGGACGGTGTGCCCCTCCTGCCACAGGAACTCCGACGTCCTCAGGAACGGCTTGGTCCCCTTGATCTCGGCGCGCAGCGCCGTGTTCCAGAAGTTCATCTTCAGCGGCAGGTCCCTCCAGCTCTGGATCCACTTGGAGTACATCGTGTACGCCAGGGTCTCGGACGTGGGCCGCAGCGCCAGCCTGTCGCCGATCTCGCCCGTCCCGGAGTGCGTCACCCAGAAGACCTCCGGGTTGAACCCCTCGAAGTGGCTCTGCTCCTTGCCGAGAAGCGACTCGGGTATCAGCACCGGGAGGAACCCGTTCCTGACCCCCCGCCTGGCGAGCCTGGCGTCGAGCGCGGCCCTCAGCGACTCCCATACGGCGTACCCGTCGGGCCTCAGCACCATCATGCCCTTGACGGGGGCGTAGTCTGCCAGCTCCGCCTTGAGGACCACCTGCGTGTACCACCCGCTAAAGTCGCCCTCCTTGGAGGCCGTGACGCCGGCCGCTTCCCTGTTCAAACTGGTATCACGACGCGCGGTCAACTAATGAGCCTTTCGTGTGGGGCCTGCCGCTCACCCCAGCGGGTCGCCCTTGCAGAGGACCTTCCCGGTCACCCTGCTCTGGAAGTTGGAGCAGACGAAGCACTTTATGAACTGCGTCTCCTCGCCCAGCACCGGGCAGTCCACGAACTCCTGCTTCATCCTCTTGAGCATCTTGGGGCTGACGCCCTTCAGCTTTATCTTCCCCTTGTCGTCCATCATGCCGGCCGCCTTCAGCTCGTCCTTGATGTCAGCGGGCAGCCTCTGCCTCTTCTCGGTGGCCACCACGTCGACCTCGAACTTGTATTCAAGCTCGCCCATGCATGTGCCACGATCCCCCGTGATTTATTGCTAACGCTTGCGGCCCCGTGATACTTTAATATAATTCGCGCATTTCTGCAGATCAGAAAGCTGTTGCTGGTAATTTTTGACGTGGAGGGGGTCCTTTACGACGCCGAGTACCTCCCGATCCTCGCCGAGAGGGTGAACAGGGAGGACGAGATATGGGAGATCACCAAGAAGGGGATCCAGGGGGCCATCGACTGGAAGGAGGGCCTGGAGACCCGGGTCGGCCTCCTCAGGGGCCTCGACTACGAGACGTGCCGGGACGTGGCGGACTCGCTCCCCGTAATGACCGGCGCCAGGGAGGCCTGCCGCAGGCTCAAGGCGGCGGGGTGGAGGCTCATGGCGATCTCCGGCGGCTTCACGATAATGACCGACAGGCTCAGGCGGGAGCTCTCGCTCGACCACGTCTTCTCCAACGAGCTGGTCTTCCGGGACGGGAGGCTGGACGGCGTGAGGGTCAGCGTCGACTCGGACAAGGCCCGGTCGGCCAGGGCGAAGATCGAGGAGTGGGGCGAGAGGCGCGAGGACATAGTGTGCGTGGTGGACGGCGCCAACGACGTGAAGCTCTTCGACGTCTGCGGCCTGGGCATAGCGTACAGGGCGCAGGACCTGGTGAGGGACAGGGCCACGGCCACGCTGGAGACCAAGGACCTCTCCATGGTGCTCGGGATAATATCTGACCACTACGGGCTGGACCTGTGACCGGCCGGCGCGCGCAACCCATTTTAGTCCCAGGCGCCGACGTACGTTGCTTGCAGGTGATCCCGGTTGCGGTTGGAAAGGAGATAGGCCCCTCGGACGACCTCGCCGGGCTGGTGGCCTCGTCGGCGCGGGTCGAGGACGGCGACGTGCTGGTGGTGGCGCAGAAGGCGGTGTCCAAGGCGGAGGGCAGGACAGTCGACCTGTCGTCCGTGGAGCCGTCGCTGCTGGCCGAGGGGATCGCCGCCCAGTACGGCAAGGACCCGAGGGTCGTGGAGCTGGTGCTGTCAGAGTCCGGCAGGATAGTCCGGATGCGCGACGGCGTGCTGATAGTGGAGACGCGCGGGGGGATCGTCTGCGCCAACGCGGGGATCGACGAGAGCAACGTCGCGGGGGGCCACGCCACGCTGCTCCCCGAGGACCCCGACGCGTCGGCCCGGGGGATCCGGCGCGGCGTGCTGGAGAGGACCGGCATGGACGCGGCCGTGATCGTGTCGGACACCTTCGGCCGGGCGTTCCGGTCGGGGCAGACCAACTGCGCGATCGGCGTGTCGGGGATGGAGCCCGTCCTCGACTACTCGGGGACGCGCGACGCGTTCGGCAGGATCCTGCGCGTGACGGCCATCGCGGTGGCCGACGAGCTCGCGTCGGCGGCCGAGCTGGTCATGCAGAAGACCCTGGGGTGCCCGGCGGCGCTGGTCCGGGGGTACCGGTACGGCGCCGGCGACGGCACGGCGGCCGGGCTGCTGCGGCCCAGGGGCGAGGACCTCTTCAGGTAGCCGGGCCCGGCTTCAATAGGATTATATCCGCAGGGGGCCCCCCCTTGGAAATGCGCGTCAGGACGGAGCTGCACTGCCACAACTCGTTCTCGAACTTCCACGTGGGCGATGGCGAGCCGCCGTACGACTGCGGCGTCCCCGTGAGGGACCAGCTGGAGCGCTCCCGCCTGCTGGGGCTCGACGCCATATTCGTGACCAACCACAACACGCTCGACGGGTACGCCCAGCTGCTCGAGTGCCAGAGGGACCACGAGAAGTTCGCCGGGATCGGCGTGTACCCGGCCGAGGAGATCACCACGGACGCGGGCGCGCACGTCCTGGCGTACGGGATACGCGAGGCGATCCGGCCGGGGCTGCAGCTCGGGGAGGTGATCGACGAGGTCAGGGCGCAGGGGGGCGTCTCGTCGGCGCCGCACCCGTTCAGCCTGCTCGACGCGCTCCGCGACCAGGCGAGGCACTGCGACATGGTCGAGGTGTTCAACAGCAACAACGTCGACGTGCTCTCCAACGCGCGCGCGGCCCACTTTGCCATGGAGAACGGCATGACCCAGGTGGCCGGCAGCGACTCGCACGTCCTCTCGACCCTGGGCAGGTGCGTCAACGTGATAGAGTCGGAGGGCGGCCTGGACGGCATCCTGGACTCCATGAGGCGCGGGAGGGTCACGATCTCGCAGACCGGCTACGCGCTGCAGGGCGAGACGCTCGAGCACCTGAGGTACAAGATAAACAACTCGAGGGAGTACCTCGCCGAGTACATGGCCGAGCACTACCCCAACGCCAGGTGGCTCCTGACGCTGCTGCTGCGCATCTACGACATGAACCAGGACAGCCACCTGTGGGGCCTGTTCTACAGGGTCGCGGTCTACCTGATGCGGAGGATATCCCGCAAGATAAACTTCCAGGACCAGGACCCGGGGTTCATGAGGGACCGCGACCTCTGCACGATGTTCAGGATGGCGATGTAGGGCCGCGCGGGCACGATGCGCGCGTCCGGCCAGGACGCCGATCAGCCACGTGCTTCCGGAAACGGGCAGAATTGCACGAGAATAACCGATAGAACGTACGGGAGGGGCGCACAGCGAGAGTTTGGTCCGGGTCGGGTGGCACTTTCAGGGCTGGCCAGCCGATGGGACTTGTTTCGTTTGGAAAGCACACGGGTTCCGGTTTACTTTCTTTTTAGAATTTTTTTCGCGATCAGTTTTTTCTTGGGATTGACCTTGACCTTGTAGACTATGGTGTAGTTGGTTAGGTTGACGTTGTTCCTCATGCTCATTTCGTGCACCGACATGCCTGATTTCTCCAGTTTCTCTAGGTTCTTGGCCGTCACCTTGATGTTTTGGGCCACGCGTTTGTAAGTGACATGATCCTCTGTCTCTTTGATGTACTCCATTTGTTCGTTAAAAAGTTTGGAAAGGGAAACCTGAAAACTCACTTACAGTCTCTTCAGGATTGCTTTCACTGCCTTATCAGCGTTTTGATAGGTGCAGGCAATCTCGTCTTCCCCTTTTTGGTATCTGCCTAATCCTGTTCTCGCCACTGTTATAGCCATGGTTACCTTCGCACATGTTGTTATTTATTCTTTAAGTTTGATGCCATTTTGCACCTGTTCTGGAATTCTCACTTTCCAGCGCCGCAATTCCATCATGCTGCCTGCCCCGCTTGGTAGCCACCACGGCCAGATCCTTGCGCAGGACTACGGCCTCGGAATCGGCCAGTATTTGGCCTGGATGTGGCTGGCTCAAGGCACGCCGATCGAGATCTATGGATTACCATATAAATTCGATTAGGCGTGGACCTAGAATGCGCATACTGTATGCTAGTTTGCACAATCTGCCTAGATCCGTCTTTATGGGGTTGTTTTTCGCGCCTAAAAACCGAGTTACGCAACAAGCTACGCCGTCCGAATAGGTTATAACGCGCCGGGCCGGGATCCAGCACGGTAGGGAAATTGTCGGAACCTGATCAGAAGGTATTGGACGCCACCGGGCTGTTCTGCCCGGAGCCGGTGTTCAGGACGAAGATCGAGATCGAGAGGATGCAGGCAGGCCAGGTCCTCGCCGTGTCGGCAGACGATCCCGCGGCCGAGGAGGACATCTCCAGGTGGGTCACGCGGAGCGGCCACGAGCTGCTGGGCACGGAGAAGGACGGCGCCAGGGTCACGCTTCGCATCAGGAAGGTAAAGTAGCCGCCGCGCCGGCTAGCCGGAGCCGCCCCCGTCTCCCAGGGCGCCCCTCAGGCGGCTGTCGTAAAACCCCCTGAACGCCTCGCTCATCGCCTTTTCGTGCCCCAGGCACCTGTTGCTGCAGTCGATGACCGCCTCCCTGGCGTCCTTGCTCCACCTGCTCTGCTGCCTGTCCCTTGGCTCCATGACGGTGGGGTTCTGCCTGATCCTCTCGAGGGCCTCCATCTGCTCCTTTCTCAGCCGGTGGAACTTGCCCAGCATCAGCAGGAACGTCCCGGCCTGCCCCGGGTCGACGAGCCTCATCAGCAGGTGCGCCTGCTCGTAGTACTCCTGGCTCTTCCCAAAGTACTCCCTGTGCTCCGCCAGGCGCCCCTCCCAGTACCCCGGATCGGTGTCCTTCTTGACCTCGTACGAGAACCCCATCCTTGCGATGTCCTCCCCGAGCCCCGCCAGCGCCCTCGCGTGCTGCCTGACCACTTCCGTCCCGCCGTCGGCCACCCCTTCGCTGCGGCGCCGCGTTCTTAAAACGTTTTACGCCCCGCGCCCGGCCGGCAGCGAGTAGTCCCTCAGCCGGTTGTAGTGGGTCCTCAGAAAGTCCATTATCCTCCTGTCCTCGTCCCTCCCGGCACTCGAGCCGTTCGCCAGTATGCTGAGGTACTTCAGGTCGGACTCCAGCCGGTGCAGCGACTGCTCGATGCCGTCCAGCCGCCCGGCCCCGATGCGCCGGTCGAGCTCCTCCTCCGCCCGCGCGATGTCGCTCTCCAGGTCGGCGATCTTCTGGCGGGTCCTGTCCTGCATGGCTTGCGTCCCGCGCCGTCCAAGATAATCTTGTCCCGGGCGCCCCTTTACACCCGTTGAGGATCGGCCGGGTTTTCTGGACAACCCTGAGCCGGCAACCGACGCGCGTTCATGCGGCCACGTCCGGCATCCGCCGCCATGGCCCGCGCCGGCACCCTCCCGGGCCACCGCGCCTCGTGCAAGCCCGGCGGCTCCCCCCCCGGGTCCGCCCGCGCAGCCCGCGCACGCCGTCCCGACTTGCCGTAACGGCCAGAACCCGCCACGCCAACCAGCACTCTATGGCGCCACAGGGCCCACCATGCCTGTGCTGCCCAAATACTGGCAACTCATGGTGCCGGTCTTGAGAATCTGCGCAAGCAGGCAAGAATGCCATCGACGCGAACTGCCGGGCATCCTCGCAGATCAATTCGGGCTGACAGACGAGGAACGCGGCCAGCTCAAACCCAGCGGAGGCCAGACATTGCTTGACAACAGGATCGGCTGGGCCGTATTCTACATGAAAAAGGCGGGCCTCGTGCGCAGCGAGAAGGGGGCCGTCTCCATAACCGACGAGGGTAGGAAGACGCTGGAAGAAAACCCGGAAGGCATTGACAGGAAATACCTGATGACAGTCCCCCGGTACCGGGAGTACCACGACAGCATGACGGGTAGGCGGGGAAAGCGCGCGGACGACGAGGGTGCCGAGATTTCAGAACAGACGCCTGAGGACATGCTCCGGTCCGGCCACGGGATGATCAGGCGAACCGTCGAAAGCGAACTGCTGGAGAAAATCAAGAAAAACACGCCCAGCTTCTTTGAGACGCTGGTGCTGGAATTGATCAGAAAGATGGGGTACGGGATTGACCACAGGGTGCTGGGCAGAACCCGCGACGGCGGGATCGACGGGGTCATCCGGGAGGACAGGCTCGGCTTCAACGAGATTTACTTTCAGGCAAAAAGATGGGATTCCACCGTCCCGATTCACCAAGTAAGGGACTTCGCGGGGGCTTTGCTGAGCAAAAAGTCCAAGAAGGGGATATTCATCACGTCGTCTGACTTCTCAAAGGACGCGTACGAGTTCGTGAAAACTATCGACTCGAAGATCATCCTAGTCAACGGGGACAAGCTTGCCGAGTACATGTATGAATGCGATCTGGGGGTCAGCGTGGAGGACGCCTTTGAGATAAAGAAGGTCGACGAGGATTACTTCTCAGACGGCTGACGCAAAGCGGGACTGGCCATCTCCCCGGCGTTCGGGGCACGCGCCCGGCGCCAGCGCCCCCGGGCTCCGGCCGCCCGCCATCGGGCAGCGGGCCCGGAACGCGCGCCGGGGCCGCGGCGCGCGCGGATCATCCCCCTTCGGTTAGGTACTTGTCCACGTCTATGGCCGCCATGCAGCCGTACCCCGCGGCGGTGACCGCCTGCCGGTACGTCCTGTCGTGGACGTCCCCGGCCGCGAACACGCCCTCCACGCTGGTCCTGCTGCCCCCCTTCAGGGAGACGTAGCCGTCGGCGTCGAGGTCTATCTGGTTCCTGAACAGGGCGGTGTTGGGCTCGTGGCCTATGGCGACGAACAGCCCGCCGACGTCCAGCGTCGCCTCCCGGCCCGTCTTGACGTTCCTGACGGTCGCCTGCCGCACCTTCTGGTCGCCACTGATCTCCGTCACCTCAGAGTCCCAGTGGAACCTCACCTTCTCGTTGCCAAACGCCCTCTCCTGCATCACCTTGCTGGCGCGCAGCTTGTCCCTCCTGTGCACCAGGTGGACCGCGGAGGCGAACTTCGTGAGGAACGTCGCCTCCTCTATGGCCGAGTCGCCGCCGCCCACCACCACCAGCTCCTGGTTCCTGAAGAACGGCCCGTCGCAGGTGGCGCAGTACGACACGCCCTTCCCGCCGAACTCCCGCTCCCCGTCGAGCCCCAGCTTCCTCGGGTTCGCGCCGGTGGCGATGATCACGGCCCTCCCCTCGTACTCCTCGGACGCGGTGAGGACCTTGAACGGCCTCATCCTAAAGTCCACGTTCACGGCCTCGTCGTCGACTATGGCGGCGCCCATCCTCTGGGTCTGCTTCCTCATCTCGGTCATCAGGTCCGGCCCCATGATCCCGGCCTGGAAGCCCGGGTAGTTCTCGACCTCCGTCGTGTTGACCAGCTGGCCGCCTGGCAGTATCCCGGAGATTATCGCCGTGTCGTAGCCGGCCCTGGAGCAGTATATCCCGGCCGTGTACCCGGCCGGCCCGGCGCCGATCACCACCACGTCGAACCGGGTCTTCTTCTTCTCCGGCATCTTGGGGGGCTCCCCCTTCTCGTCCAGCGCCGACGCCGGCGGGCTAGCTGCCATCATCCCACGCGATCTCCGCCGTCCGAGCATTTAAGTCATTGTCAGCTCCCCCAGCTTCGCCCGGTGCCTCGCGCACAGGGCCCCGATCTCGAGCTGGGAGCGCAGCAGGTCCCTCTGCCAGTGGGAGTTGTACAGCCGGCAGTCGGGGTCGCCGCAGAACGCCTCCTGCGTCTCGTAGTAGAACAGGGCCTGCATGACGTACCCCTGCACCACCCCGGCAAGCCTCGGGTCGCGGCGCTCCAGGAACTCCCCCCTGAACCTCTCCCTGATCGCCTCCGCGTCCGCGCCGGTCCTGGCGCGCGCGGCCATCCCCAGGTAGTACGCCCTGGGCTTCGCCGGCGCCTCCACGATCCCCGTGGTGGATATCACCGACGGGTTGGACCCGATGACGGCCCTCCCGTGGTACCTGCCGTCGGACTCGTCGTAGGTGCACGTCATCTTTGCCGTGAACACCACGTGGAACACGTCCTGGCCCAGCTCGTCCCGCGGGACGGCGCCCCCCAGCGCGCCCTGCAGCTCGAACCCGTCGTAGTAGGCGCCGCCGCCGGCCCCGGGATCCGACGCGCAGAGCCTCTCGAACTCGACCTCCCCGGCAGACGGCTCGCGCCTCTCGAACGGGGAGCCGAGCCTGGATATCCTGGACGCGGCGACCCGGCGCAGCACGCCCTCGCCGCACCCCCGCAGGATGGGGCCCCTCCTCTCGGCCGGCACCCCGAACGTCTCCTCCACGAACGCCGCCGCGCCGTCGAGGCATATCTCCGGGACCGCGGGCTCGTCGTAAAGTATGACCCTGGACGTCTTCAACGGCTGGCGTGCGGCGCCGCGGCTTATCTTTCTAGCTCTCTTACCTTCTCGGCCGCGATCTCCGCGGCCTTCTTGCCGGAGAACAGCATGGAGCCGAACGTCGGCCCCATCCTGGCCAGCCCGTGGGTCTCGGTGACCGACATGCCCGCGGCCACCAGGCCCGGGTACACCTCGCCCGTCTTCGACACCACGTGCTCCTCGCCCTCGTCGACGTACATCGGGTTCATGCCCTTCCACTCCGCCAGGCCCCTGTCCACGAGCCTCTTGACCGCCACCGAGTCGTGCCCCGACGCGTCGATGACCACCTTGGACTCGAACGCCACGGGGTCCACGCAGGTGATGTTCCTGGGCAGCGCCGACACCGGCATCCAGTTGACCACGATGCCCCTCACCCTGCCCCCCTTCAGGACCAGGTCGTCGAACTTCGTCAGGTTGAGGAACTTCACCCCGGCGTCGCAGGCCCCGGCGATGAGCTTCGAGACCGCGTGCGGGCCGGGGGTGAGGTACAGCCCCTCGCCGGCCTTCTTGTACGGCACGCCGAGCTCGTCCCAGATCTTCTGCGCCGGGTCCCTCACCGTCACCGGGTTCATCATGTACCCGCCGAGCCAGTAGCCTCCGCCGAGGTAGTTGTTCTGCTCGATCACGAGCACCTTGAAGCCCATGTTGGAGAGCTCCCTGCTCGCGGTCAGGCCGGCGGGGCCCGCCCCGATGATTATCACGTCGGACTCGGCCCTGTCCATGAGGACGGCGTGGAACTCGTCGGCTATCGCGCGGGTTATCTCCACCTCGCGGACGTCGGCGAACAGCTTTGCAGGCTTTTCGGCGACGGCTGCCTCTTGCATGCGTGCCAAGGGCCGCCGAGCCCATTAATACTTTGTCACAAGGCGCGGGGGCCGGGGTTAGGATCCCCTAACCCGCCGGCCCCGCGTGAAAAATTTATAACCAAAATCACGCCCCTTTCATTGTATTGACCGTCCCCGATCTCGGGCAGTCCCGCCCCGACCCCGCCATGCCGAAGACCGACTGGTCCCGGGCCGAGGAGGCCGACAACTTTGCCCGCACCGTGAAGATGTTCCGCCAGGGCGGGTACGACGAGGACAGCTTCCGCAGGTTCAGGCTGCAGCACGGCGCGTACGGCACCAGGATGACCGGCGACTACGCCATGGTGCGGATAAAGCTTCCCGCCGGCGAGGTGTACCCGCACCAGCTGGAGAAGATCGCCCAGCTCAGCGAGCAGTTCTCGATAGGCAGCGCCCACGTCTCGACGCGCGAGAACGTCCAGCTGCACTGGGTGGTGCTCGAGGACGTCTCGGAGGTGTTCCGCGGCCTGGCCGAGGTCGGGCTCACGTCCAGGGAGGCGTGCGGGAACTCCGTGCGCAACGTGATGTGCAGCCCGCTGTCCGGCGTGTGCCGCGCCGAGGCGTTCGACTCCACGCCCTACGCGCTCGCCACCGCCAGGTTCTTCCTGAGGAACCCGATGGCGCAGAACCTGCCCCGGAAGTTCAAGTTCAACTTCACGTGCTGCGAGGAGCACGGCATGGCCAGGATGACCGACGTCGGACTGGTCCCCCACGTCGAGGGCGACGGCGGCGCCGCCCGGAGGGGGTTCAGGGTGTTCCTCGGCGGGGGGCTCGGGAACAAGTCCTTCGTGGGCCACCAGCTGGAGGACTTTACCAGCGAGGACGACCTGCTGCACACGTCGATCGCCGTGCTGAGGATATTCGACAGGCTGGGCGACAGGAAGAACATGGCGCGCAACAGGATGCGGTACCTCGTCCACGACATGGGGTGGGACAAGTTCCGGAACCTCGTGCTCAAGGAGCGGGCCATAGTCAGGGCGACGCAGTCGGTGGTGACGCGGCTGTCCGTGGACCTGGAGCCGGCCGCGATAAGGAGGCCGGTCCGGGTGTCGGACGGGGGGCCGGCGGCCGCCCCCGACGGCTACGCCAGGTGGCTGCGGTCCAACACCGTCGAGCAGAGGCAGCCGGGCTACCGCTCGGCGTTCGTGGCGCTGGAGGCCGGCGACGTCACGGCGAGCCAGCTGGTGGCGCTCGCGGGGGCGGTGAGGGACTATTCCCACGAGGGCCGCGCCCGCACGGGCTTCAACCAGAACATCGCGCTGCGCCACGTCCACGAGGACGACCTGCCGGGCCTGTACTCGGCGCTGCTGCGGGCCGGCCTGGCAAAGTCCGGCGCGCTGACGATGTCCTCGCCGATAGGCTGCTCGGGCACCACCTCGTGCAACCTGGCGCTGACCAACTCGCACCGGCTGGCGAAGGAAATCCAGCGCAAGTTCCTGGAGCTGAAGCTCGACGAGGACGGCGACCTGGACGGCTCCTCCATAAAGATAAGCGGGTGCCCCAACTCGTGCGGCCAGCACGGGATCGCCACGATCGGGTTCTTCGGCGGCGGCGCCAGGATGGGCAAGGACATGTACCCCAACTACCAGATGTCGCTCGGCGGGCGCTCCGACGGCGGCACGATGCTGGGCGTCACGTGCATGCGCGTGCCGGCAAAGAGGGTGATACCCGTGATACTGAAGATCATCGAGACGTTCAGGCAGAACAGGGGGGAGGGCGACACGCTCAGGGACTGGATCCACAGGGTCGTCACGGGCCACGAGGGCCCGCCGGTGGCGTCGGTGGCCGACCTCAAGGGGATCCTGGCGCCGCTCGCCGCCCCGCCGGCGATCGACGAGGATCCCGACTTTTACGCCGACTACGGCGCCGACACCAGCTACCACACGAAGACCGGAAAGGGCGAATGCGCGGCTTGAGCCGGGGAATGACAGCCAAGCCCACCGCGGACGTCGACTCCGTGCGCTCCGCCGCGCGGGACGGGAGCGTGCGGGTGGTGGACGTCAGGAGGGAGGATGACTACCGGCGCGGCCACATCCCCACCGCGGTGAACCTGCCGCTCGCGTCGCTGCTCGCCGACGACAGCACCGACAGCGTCCTGGGGATGGTCAACTCGGCGGGGATCGGCGACGAGACCCCGGTGGTGGTGTACGACGACACCTTCGGCGCGCTGGCGTCCAGGATGGCGTGGACGCTGGAGTACCTGGGGCACTCCGACGTCTCCCTGCTGGAGACCACGTACGGCCAGTGGAAGTCGCTCGGGCTGGAGAGCGACGACGCCGTCCCCGAAGTCAGGGAGGAGCGCCACTCCGTCAGCCTGCGGCCGGGCATACTGGCCACGCACGAGTACCTCGACTCGGCGAGGGCCCGGGACGGCGTCGTGCTGCTGGACAACAGGGAGAGGCTGAACTACCTCGAGCAGCACATACCCGGGGCGGTCAGCCTGCCGTACCGGACCCTGGCGTCGGCGGGCAGGGTGCTGCGCCCGCGGGCCGACATGAGGCGGCTGCTCGAGAACCGCGGGATAGGGCCGGGCTCCGAGGTGATCACCTACTGCGGCAGCGTCGGCACCCTGTCGGGGCTGGCGTACTACGCGCTGCGGCAGGCGGGGCTGCGCGACGTGAGGCTCTACGTGAGGTCCTTCAGGGAGTGGAAGGGCCTGGCAAAGCCCACGGCGAGGCAGGAGGACGCCAGCTACTGGGACCTGTCGGCCGAGTAGCTAGGATATCTGGCTGCGGAGCTTCTTCGTGATCGTCGCCTCCACGTCGTCGAAGAGGCCCAGCATCTTCTCCTTGTTCTCGACCAGGTAGTCCCTGCCGCGGTCCTTCAGCCTGATCTTCCACAGCCTGATCTCCCTGTGCTCGTCGAAGAACTGCTCGATCATCTGCTCGCCGGACCTCTTGGGCTCGATGAACTCGTCGAAGACCTCGATCGTCTTGTCCACGTCCTCCTCGGAGATGGCCTCCTTGACGGACTGGATCGCGTGGCTTATCTCCTTGAGGTTCTTGACGGGGGCCGGCAGCCTCTTCCGGGTGATCCCGAACAGGCCCTTCTTCTCCTTGCCGATCTTCTCGGCCACGTCGGGGGCCAGGTCGTACACGGGGATCTTGCTCAGGCCGTCGCGCTTCTCGTTCTTCACGATCAGCCCCTTCTCGAGCAGCTTGTTCAGGGACCTGTCCACGTCTGCCTTGTCCAGGAACGTGGTCCACACTATCGAGCCGATGCTGTGGTAGCCCTGCCTGACGGACTCCAGCACGACCACCTCCACTATCCTCTTGAAGCCCTCCTCGATCCTCACGTTTACAAAGTCCTTGTCCCTGATCGACTTCCTCGCGTTCTTCACGTCGATCTCTATGGAGCGCTTGAGCGCCTCGAGGGCCTCGGGCACCTGGTTGAGCAGCGACAGGTAGCAGGCCTTGTTGTACCACGCCATCCCGTAGGTCGGGTCCGACTCTATGGCCTTCTCCACTGCGTTGAGCGCCTTGGAGTGGTTCTTCTGCTCGTAGTGGACCAGGCCCTTGAGGTTCCAGGCCTCCGGGTTGGTCACGTCGATGTCGAGTATCCTGTCGTACACCTTCAGCGCGTCGTTGTGCTCGTCCAGGTGGAACCTCGCGTACCCCAGCTTCATCAGGGTCTCCACGCTGTCCGGGTCTATCCTCAGGGCCTGCTCGAAGACGGCCACCGCCTCCTCGAGCTTCTCGTCGGCCATGAGGTTGATGCCCTTCTTGAACAGCTTCTTGCGGTTATAGTCCGAGTCGACCAGGGACCGCTCTTCCTTCCCCCCCGCGGGCTCGGCCCCGGGTTCCTTTGGTTTTCTCTGAAACGGCTTCCTCACTAGGTAAAAGCTGACGATTTATCTAGATAAATACTATCCCCAACGGGTGCCTGCTGCCCGGGAGGCGGCCGCGCCTGCCCGGGGAGGGGCGGGGCGCCGGGACGGGGGGCGATCTGTTGAAAATACAGAAATACCTGAAATTTGCATACATGCTTATGTCCTCGCCACAGCTGCGCGTCAGGGGGCCGGCCCCGTCCAGAAAGTCCGGCGTATACGAGGTGGAGATCGCCCTTGCGGGCTCCAGGCCGTCAGACGGCGCCATAAAAGCCAAGGGCTTCCGGCCCCTGTGGAAGGGTTCGTTCCACCTGCGCGTGAGCGACGGGACGTTCTCCGAGGTCCTCGGGTCAGGCGACAACCCGATCCCGCCTTCCGTCGGGCAGGCGCCGGAGGTCTGGGTGGTGGTGTCAGACGTCCTTTCCCCGGCATATTCCGTTTTCAGCGCGCCGACGGGCGCCAAGCCAAAGCCCGGGCCTGCAGGCGGGCAGGATGGGCGGGATCGGCCCCCCGCCGCGGAGGTGCGCCCGCCGGAGCAGGAACGGCCGGCACCGCCGCCCCCCGCCGCGGAGGTGCGCCCGCCGGAGCAGGAACGGCCGGCACCGCCGCCCCCCGCCGCGGAGGTGCGCCCGCCGGAGCAGGAACGGCCGGCACCGCCGCCCCCCGCCGCGGAGGCGCGCCCGCCGGAGCAGGAACGGCCGGCACCGCCGCCCCCCGCCGCGGAGGCGCGCCCGCCGGCGGAAGAGCAGGCGCCTGCCCCCAAGCGCGCCCAGGAAGGCGCCGGCGAGGGGCCGCCGAGGCGGCAGTCCGGGCGCGCCACAAAGGCAGTCTCAGACGGTGCCGCGCGCCAGGGCGAGAAGGGCCTGGCAGGAGAACAGGGCCCGCCGGGCGACCGCGGCCCCACGGGCCAGCCCGGACTGCAGGGCGCGCCGGGCCCCAAGGGCTCCCCCGGCCCGCAGGGGCCGCCGGGCGACCGCGGCCCCGCGGGCCACCCGGGAATGCAGGGCCAGCAGGGCCCCAAGGGCCAGCCTGGAGAGCAGGGCCCTCCCGGGGACCGGGGATCGGTGGGGGAGCGCGGGCCGTCCGGCGACAAGGGAGCCCCGGGCCCCACCGGGATTACCGGCGACAAGGGGGACAAGGGGGACAAGGGCCTGACCGGCCCGCCCGGAGACAAGGGGGACAAGGGACTCCACGGCGCGCCCGGAGACAAGGGGGACAAGGGGATCACCGGCCCCCCGGGAGAGAAGGGCCAGCAGGGCCCGAGGGGCCCGCCCGGCGACAAGGGGATGACGGGCGCCCCGGGAGACAAGGGCCCGGCCGGCGACCGGGGGCCGGCGGGGGAGAAGGGCCCCACGGGACATGCCGGAGTCCAGGGCGAGAAGGGCATATCGGGCAAGCCCGGCCCGCAGGGCGAGAAGGGCAACCAGGGCCCCCCCGGCGACAAGGGCCACGCGGGCATGCAGGGCCCCCCCGGCGACAAGGGGCCGGCGGGAGCCAAGGGCCCCCCCGGCGACAAGGGAATGCGCGGCCCGCAGGGCCAGGTCGGTGAAAAGGGATCCAAGGGCCAGGAGGGCCCGGTGGGAGAGAAGGGCCCGCAGGGACTGCAGGGGCCCGCCGGCGAGAAGGGCCTGACCGGGGTACCCGGCCCGCAGGGCGAGAAGGGCCCGCAGGGGTCGCAGGGGCCCGCCGGCGAGAAGGGCCTGACCGGGGTGCCCGGCCCGCAGGGCGAGAAGGGCCCGCAGGGGTCGCAGGGGCCCGCCGGCGAGAAGGGCCTGACCGGGGTCCCGGGACCTTCCGGCGGGAAGGGCGAGACGGGGCCGGTGGGCCCGCCAGGAAGCAAGGGCCCCGCAGGCCAGGTCGGGCCCGCGGGGGACAAGGGGCCCAAGGGCCCGGCCGGCCCGCAGGGCGAGCGGGGCCCGGCCGGCCCGGCAGGAGAGAAGGGCCCGCAGGGCCCGCAGGGGATCCAGGGCCCGCAGGGCGAGCGCGGCCCGGTGGGCCCGGCCGGCCCCGCGGGGGAGCAGGGCCTGCAGGGAAACCAGGGCCCGGTGGGCCCGGCGGGGCCCAGGGGGCCGCCCGGGCCGCCCGGCGAGAAGGGCGCGGGCGGGGGGATGCCCGCGGAGCAGAAGGCGCTGCTCAAGGACCTGCTGGAGATTCTCACCGACAAGAACGTCATCACGACGGAGGAGCAGATCAAGCTCATGAGCAACCTGTACTAGGAGGGCATGCGGGATGAGCGAAAACAGGGAAAAGATCGAGTTCGAGATGCTGGACTACAGGAGGCTCGAGAACGACTTCGTGGCATTCGAGCTGGAGGACGGGACGGTGGTCAAGGTCAAGGTCGACCTGGACAGGGTCGGGAAGGCAGTGAACTTTACGAACCCCGACGGCACGCCGCACTACGCGATCAACACGGCGGTCAAGCTCTCCATAATGCCGCCCGGCAAGAGGTTCACGGTGCACAAGAACTCCGCCAAGGGTAAGAACCCGCACCCCCCGGACCAGATGTTCAGCTAGCCGCGCGGCCGGCGCCGGTCACACGCCCCGGGTCTTGACTATGGTCAGCACGTCCTCGTCCTGGAGCACGTGGTCCAGGCCGACGCGCTGCCCGCCGAACTTGACGCTCTTCCCCCAGACCATGCCGTACCTGAACTCCCTCCTCATCCTCCTGTGCAGCTTGTTGCAGATGTCCTCCACGCTGTCGCCCTCGCGCGCTATCAGCGGCTCCTCGTAGTCCGTCTCCCCCCCCTTGGGCCTCATGTACACCCTGATGAAGTTGAGCTTCTCGTAGATCTTCTCCTTGAGCAGGCCTATGTTGGTGTTGGAGTTCGCCGAGACCTCCACGACGTCGGTCGCCAGCTTCGACCTCAGGTCCTCTAGGAACCCCTCGTCCACCAGGTCGATCTTGTTGAGGACGGTCAGCGCCTTGGAGTAGCTCACGTTCCCGGCGATGTGGTCCGCCAGCTGCTCCGAGGTGACGTCCTCCCTGATCACCACCCTGGCGCTCACTATCCCGTAAAGGTGCAGGATGTCCTTGAGGTGCTTCTCGGTGATCCTCTCCATCCGCGCCTGCTGGGCCACGGCGATCCCGCCCATCGCGGCCTTCTCGATCGTGATGTTCGGGGGCAGCTGGTTCAGCCTGATCCCTATGTTTCCCAGCTCGGTCACCAGCACGCCCTCGTGGTACGGCTGGAAGACGTCCAGGACCAGCAGCACCAGGTCCGCGCTCCTGGCCACCGACAGTATCCTCTTGCCCAGGCCCTTCCCGGTGGAGGCGCCCTTGATTATCCCCGGCAGGTCCAGAACCTGTATCCTGGCCCCCTTGTACTCCATCATGCCTGGCACCACCGTCAGCGTGGTGAACTGGAACGCCCCCACGGCGGACTTTGCGTCCGTCAGCCTGTTGAGCAGCGTCGACTTGCCGACGCTCGGGAGGCCGATGAACACGACCGTCGCGTCGCCCGACCGCCTCACGTCGAAGCCGTCCGACTTTGCGCCGCCCTTCTTCGCCTCCCTGTCCTCCTGCTCGCGCTTGAGCTTCGCGATCTTCGCCTTGAGGAGCCCTATGTGGTGCTCCGTGGCCTTGTTCAGCTGCGTCTTCGCCATCTCGTCCTGGATGGCCTTGATCTTCTCGGGGATCCCCATGTCGTCCTCTCCGTATTCGTTTTCCCGTGCGGTATTATTTTTTTTGATTGCCGCGGCCTTCCCAGGAGCGCCCAGCTGGTGCCCCGGCGGGGGTTCCCGCGGCACCCCGCAGCCAAACACGCGTGACGTGGCGCCTGGCGCGGAGCGCAGAACCCGTGATCCTGCGCACGAAACCGGCCTTGCCTGCAAGCCAGCGCGGGCATGCGGGGCCCAGTGTCATGCACCCGTTCGCCACAATGCGCCGGATCGCAACGCATCGCCCAAGGACGCGCGCATCGTTCCTGTGCCTGGCGCGCGCAGGCTCCCTCCGGCAGAGCCCGCCGTACCGTTCCGTTACGTGCATGTTCGCCGCCACGCAGAGCTTCCGGCCCCGCCGGCCAGCCCCAGCCGTTACGGGACGCGCAGCTGCCGTATTGCCGCACCAGCCATGTGGCCCGTCCACCAGGCTCTGAATCTGGGGTGCTATCCTAATGCGCAGCTGCCGTATTGCCGCACCAGCCATGTGGCAGCATGCCGCCCCGGGAATGGCCTTGGACGCCACGTCCCGCACCAGCTCGTCACAGGGGCGTCCGCGCCCCGCAGTGCCGCTTATCCCCTTGGCCGATCTGGCGCATCACGTCACCTGGCTGCCGTAGGCGGCAGCTGGGATCTGGCCGCGGCGGTTGGAACGATGCCCGGATCCGGCGCGGACAGGCGCCTCGGATGGGAGATCCGTCCGGCAGCCGCGCAATCCCGCTTACGTCAAAAGCAGGAATGCCGAGGCCGGGACTACGTATTCCTGCCTTGTCTCTAGGCGTGACTTTGAGATAACCAGCCCGCTTTTGGCGCCGGTCTTGCCAAGGAAGCTGGCCAGCCCTGCCATCTCCCTGGGGTTGATCCTCCCCCTGTATTTCACCTCGATTGGGACCTCCATGCCGTTTACTTTAGACAGGACAAAGTCCACCTCCCTTTTTTTTCGTCCTTCCAGTAGAATACGTGGTTGGAATGGTCAAATGTCTGTTTTTTGTCACTCAGTGCAAAGGCCCACCCGTTCAGGTGATCTGCCATGATGCCCTCCACGATCTTGCCCCGGTTGCCCTCATCGTGGACGTATTCCAAGCTGGCATCAAAGCTGCCATCCGTGCTTATCAGGCCATTGAATATGTGCAAAAAATAGGGGTCGCTAAAGTAGATTTTTCTGTCGCTTCTCGCCATCGGTATTTTCCTGCCCCCGCCATACCTGCAAATGGTTGACAAGACAAACAAGTCCTTTAGGGCATGCGCATAACCAAGAGCTGTGTTTGGGCTACCCAGATCTGCCTCTTTGGAAAGGTTATTCCACGACGTATGGCTTCCCTGGCTTTTGATTACGGCCCCGCAAAACTGCTTTAGCATAGTCTCGCTTTTTGAAAGTGCGTTCCATTCGCCTGTAATCCCCTCCAAATGACTCGTATACAGGCTTTCGCCTATGGCAGGTGCCTTGATCTTTTCGTCTACCACCCTTGGAGTTCCCCCGGCCAGCATGTATTCTTCCAAGAGTCCGCCTAGTTCATTTTGGCATGCGCAAAAGGTGTCCAAGGTCTCGCCAATTTCCCCGCTCAGCAGTTTCATGAATATGTCCTTTCTGTGATCCAAGGCAGGCACGTGATTTTCCATAACTAAATCATTGATGTCGCTACTCGCCACCGATGCATACTCTGCAAACTTCATCGGGAGTAAAATCTTGTCGTAATTGTCGGCAACCCTGCCCCTGCGGCCTGGCAGTCTTTCTGCGGCATTTCTTATGTTGATTGCCTGTGATCCAGTGGCCATGACTGTGCAATTTTTTAACTTGTCGCCGTCAATTAGCCACTTGATGCCTTTCTGCCATTCAGGCACTGATGAAACCCACCCAAGAATAGGCAGCAACGATTATCCTTGCGCTGCCTGGAACTTATTCTCAGGTAGGTTTCAATAACATCAACCACGTCCTGCCGCGTACTGGCTAGATCCAGTGCATAGTATAGAACGTTCCACGGAGAGACATTCTTGTCCAACAAATCCCCTATCTGCAATTTAACCAGAGTTGTTTTGCCTACTTGCCTTGGGCCACGAAGTGAATACACCACAGTATTGGAGGGTTCAAAATCAAAAGTAACATTGTGTTTGAGCCTGGGAATGTATCTTATTGCCGAGTCTCCCCATCCCTTGATTTTCGGGTCATTTTTTATGCTTGCAGGATCTTTCCACCAAGGATTCGAATCCCGTACTTCCTTTCTCGAGTCATATTTATGTTGACTGAAAGGTTCTTTATATATTGGGCACAAAACCACTGAAATGTCCTTTATATATTGGTCGCGAACCCACTGAAAGGTCCTTTGTATAATACGGCCCAAGCGTCCAGCGCCAGTCCAGTGGACACGACTGGCGCAAGATCGGCCCCGACATCCTTTCGCCCTGCAGTACTTGTTCGGGGCGCATCCGGCACCTTGGCTGATCCCTTTTCACGGCCAAGACCTGCGTGGGTTTGCAATACGTATGCCCCGAGAAGGGTTCCAGCACCCGCGGATTCCCCGGCCGGCCATCACCGGCACTCGCCCTGACTGTTTTGCCACATCTCGGGTTGTTCTCTGGTGCTTCTGAATGCTGCCAACTGACCTGCGTGGGAGCCGGCGGCCTTTCCCAAACTGTAGCATACGCAAGAGCCCCGCAAGCAGGTTGGTTGGCAGATCTAGCCATGAACTGGACTTGAGTGATGCCACAAGCCGCTTAAAACTGGCGTAGCCTTGCAGTTTTTCGCAGTCCAGCCTTTCTGCATATCTGGGCAACTGGTTCTTTGTGTAGTTCTTATGGTGCCTTAGGGCGTCTGATGGTTTCTGGTCACCAAACCGGATGCCTTCTGAATGGCATATCCATTCTTCTATCTCGTGGTCCAGCAGTACCACTTTGACGAACTCTTTATCCTCGTCTTTAACATGTTTGAGCACTTTCTTCATCTTCTCTTCAAGGCTTTCGCCATCCGCATCCGCAATCACTATGGCCCGATCCACCTTTCCCACGTTTGCGCTAATCATCCTGCCCATCTTGCTTCCTATTGGACAGCGAATAACGCGTTCCAGCCTGCCGCCAAGAACCCCCTCGGAATTCTTTTTATGGAAAAACCTTGGAAAAAACACCTGGCCAAAGCAGTCTTCTACCAGAAAACAGAGTTTCATAACTCACCATACAGCCACGATTCGCTAGCAGTAATGCCCTTGCTTTGTAATTCTTTTCTCAGTTCGCCTGGATTTTCAACCTTGCGGCATGTGCTTTCCTCCTTGTTCGTTTCCAACAGAACCAAGTCGCCAATATCGACATAATCTACGACAAGTGGCGAATGACTCGTGACTATCACGGTGGATTCTGTGTTTTTTAACAAATCCACAACGTATTCTATAATCCTCGCGTGCAGTGATGTCTCTATCTCGTCAATCAGAATAATCCTTGGTTTCAGTTCAATGGCTGCAAGAATTGCCAGTAACTTGTAAAACCCATCGGGTATGGAGGTTGGGGCAAGTGTCATCGTGCCCACATTTACTTCCATTATTATGTTTCCCTCTTGAGTAATTTGGAATGATATCTGCCAGTTGGGAAACAACGCTTCAAGTGCAAGTGTGAAGATATCAGGAAGCTTACGTTTTTCGTTAAACCATTTGAACAACAAGTTTACCAAACCGTCTCCGTCCTCATCTAGCTCGTCAGAATAGTTGACGGGAGTTGATTTACGCAGGTAATCATAGTTTAATTGCCTTAGCAGGATGATGTTTCGTGGATCAACCAGATAGCTTGCAGCTAGCGCATACAGTGATCTAGCAATCCTGTTATTTTTGATGGGGGGTGACGGAAAACTGTACACTTTCAGCTCGTCGCCATCAAACATGCCAGCTCGTAGCAGAAAAATGGCAGTTTTCCCCATGCGTTCGTGCCACTTTGTGGCGTTGAGAATAGACACGTCGCTGTCATTATGTGGCACCGTGAAGCCTTTTTCCAAATCAATCGAATCCCTCTCCAGTATTCGCCTAAGCCGTGTTTTTTCGCCAACGGAGTTGACTTCCTTGATGATGGGAGGCTTGAAGTGATAGCCGACCTTGTTAACATCAAGCGCCACGTCTAGGTAATCTTCAATCTGTATTCTCTCTTCGAGTATCCCCAACCGGCCGTTGTTTGAGCCCGTTACCGTAAAGTCATAAATGACGTTGCGGCCGTCCACAACATAACTGATCTGCGAGTGGATCGTCTCGGATTCGTCACCTCTCCACACTATGTTTCGGTACCCTCCCCAGTCCGCAAAAGGATATGCGGGAGTCTTTTGCGGCGACACGCATAAATTCACAAATTTAATCAGCTCAAGCACGTTTGTCTTGCCGGACCCGTTTGGCCCAATCAGCACGTTGAATTGCTTGAGCGGGATCTCGAAATCCTTCAGGCTCTTGAACCTTTTAACCTTGATCTTGGTGAGCGTCTCCATATTGACAAGCATCCTGATCTGTTTTCAATATAAATGGAAAACGTCGTTGCCGGCGTTGTAAAGTTTTGTTGATATAAAAAACGCCAGCGTTGCCGGACCGCGCCGTCCGGCAGGCCGGCCGTGTGCCCGGAAGCCGAGTCCGTGTGCGTGTGCAGGCTGCCGGGGCCGGACGGGGTTGGCAGCCGCGCGCGGGGCCGCCCGCAGTCATTAAATACCGGCGCGCGCCACTTAACCCATGCCAAGCATGAAATGTACCGCGTGCGGGATCAGCTTCTTCTCGCCCACGGGCTCGGACAGGTGCTCGAGGTGCGTCCCGAAGGCGGAGCACGCCGGGCACGGCTCCTGCGGCTGCGGCCACGGGCACTGAGCCGGGCCGCCGCGGGGTCACATCCTGTCCGGGGCGGATATGCCGAGCAGGCCCAGCGCCCCCCCGAGCGTGGCCCTGAACGACCCCACCAGGAACAGCCTGGCGTCCTCCAGCTGCGCGTCGCCGGCCCCCAGGACGCGGACCCCCTCGTAGAACTCGTTGAACGAGACGGCCAGGCCGTGGCAGTACCTGGCAATGACCTTGGGCGACAGGTTCCTCGCGGCGTCGCCCACGTGCATGCCGAACATCCCTATGCCCCTGACCAGCCCCAGCTCCGCGGGTTCGGCCAGCAGGGCAAAGTCGGCGTCCTCCGGGGGCGCGCGGCCGGCCTTTTCCATGATGCGGGCCGCCCTCGCGTTGGCGTACTGCATGTACGACGCGGTGTCCCCCTCGAGGCTCAGCGACCTGGCCAGGTCGAACGTGATCACCTTGTCGAGGTCCTGCCTCACCATCTCGTAGCGCAGGGTCCCGACGGACACCTGGTGGGCTATCTCCTCCACCTCCGCGCCGCCCATCCCCGGGTGGCGCCCCGCGGTCTCCTCGGCGGTCCTGCCCTTCAGCAGGTCGTAGACGGAGTCGGCGTTGACGTACAGGCCCTTCCTGCCGGACATCTGCGCCTGCCTCCCCCGCGTGTCCAGCCCCAGGGTCCTGGCGGTGTCGGGGCTGAGGGTGACCGACTCGTAGCCCAGGTGGACGTACGCGCCGCCCGGCCTGAACCTGGACATCAGGTCTGCGATGATCTTCTGGAGGCGCGCCTGCCTGGAGTCTATCACGGTGATCACCCTGTCGCCAGAAAAGCGCGTCGCGCCCCCGCCGGGCCCGCCGCCCCCGCCGAGCGTGGTCTGCCACAGCGCGCGGCCCCCGGGCTGCCCGCGCTCGTACGGGGCGTACCCGAACGGGTCGTCCAGGACGCCCATCTTCCACGCCGCGTACGGGATGTCCTTTGCGATGTACGTGGCGGTGCCGTTGCTCCGGACTATCACCTTGTCCTCCTCGCCGTCCCGGCCGCGGATCACCCAGCACCCGGCGTTCTTGCCGCCCTCCTCCAGCTCCGCCAGGCCCATCCCCTTTAGCCTCTCGAAGACGCCGCGCCACAGCCCGGAGCGGACTATCTGCGACTCGAAGTTGAGGCAGTCGTACGTCACGCCGAGGTTCCAGCACGTCTCCAGCTGGCACGCCAGGACCCTCCCCGTCACCCTGCCTGCGAACCGCGCGGTCTCGGACCCCCCGTCCTCGATCTCCTTGAGGGTGTCCTTCCTGACTGCCTCCAGGCCCGGGTCCTCCACGTACCTCGCGGACGTCCGGACGTAGACGTCGTCGCCGCAGTAGTGGTCGAACTTCTTCCCGTCCGGGGGCTCCTCGGGGAACCCCAGGTGCCTGAAGCCGATCACGATGTCGGCCACCTGCAGCCCCGAGTCGTCGACGTAGTTCAGGACCTTCACCCTGTAGTTGGCCTTCCGCAGGATCCTGGCCACGGTGTCCCCCACCACGATGTTCCTGACGTGGCCTATGTGGAGGGCCTTGTTGGGGTTGACGCTGGTGTGCTCCACCACCACGGGTGAGCCGCCCCCCAGGTCGACGTCCCCGAACCCGTCGAGGCGAGACCCCCGCAGGATCAGCCCGCAGAGCCTGCCCCAGTCGGCCCGAAAGTTGACATAGCCCGAGTCGTGCGGCTCGGCCCCCGCCACCAGGGGGCCGGCGCGCCCGCGGTACCTGGCCGCGATCTCCCGGGCCACCTCCCCGGGGCCCTTCCCGAGGCGCTTGGCCAGCAGGAACGCCGCGTTGCAGCTCGCGTCGCCGAACCCCGGCCTCGAGGGCGACACCGAGAAGCCGGCGTCCCCGGCCCCCATGCCTGCCAGGACCTCCCTGACGCCGCCCTCGATCTCGTCGAGGAACGCCTGGAACGTCACCCCCTGCCGCCCCCGAGCGACGGCGCCAGCTCGTCGAGCGCCTCGAGCACCCCGTCCCCCGCGCCGGCGGAGACTGCCATGGTGGCCTCGGACCGCACCCCGCCTGGCGCGTTTCCCAGGGCCACGCTGGTGCCCGCCGCCCTGAACAGCGGGACGTCCGTGGCGCTGTCCCCGATGGCGATGACGTCCTCCTCCCGTATGGACATCCTCCCCATCAGCTCCCTGAGGCCCGCCCCCTTGTCTATCCCGCGCGAGTTGATGTGGTACGCGTACCGGCTGTCGGACAGCGCGACGTCCAGGCCCCTCTCCCGGGCCAGGTCCCGGGCCAGGTCCAGGTCGAACGTGCGCTGCAGCACGACCTCGGTCATCCTGGGGAACACCGGCTTCTCGACGACCCCGTCGATCCCGGCCCGGATGATCTCCAGCGCGTCCCTGCACTCCTTCATGTCGCCGAGCAGGACGTGCTCGTTGGCGCCCAGCGTGATGCACCCGCCGTTCTCGCCCACGGCGGCCTTGGTCGTGCCCCCGAAGACGGACAGCAGGAACCCCTCGACCGACGACCGCCCCGTGACGAAGATCACGTTGTGCCCCGAGTCGGCCAGGTGGCGCAGCGCGGCCAGCGCCCCCAGGTGGATGCGCCCCCCGCCGTTCTCCGTGATCGTCCCGTCGATGTCCACCGCGAACGTCTTTGCCATGATCCGGTACCCAGGAGCCGAATAATATTTGCTACGCATGCCGCCGGCAGCGTGCGCCAGGCGGGCGCGGCGCCGCCCCGGCGCAAACCCAGATCCCAGTTGGATTCATGCCTACTGGGGCAACGGCCACGCTGATTTTGTGCCTATGGCGCCATGGGATCTGAGCATGCACGTAGGGCCTACCCATTAAATTTTTTAAGCGTTACTTGGTTGAGGCGGTCCGACATAATCGGCGACGAATTTTTCAACTTCTGCGAGGTGGCTTAAACAGAACACGCGGCCGTTGCCTGGGACATCATAAAACTGCTCCTGCCTGTCAGAAGTAAAATACATTAATTTATCGTATGGGATATTTGCCGCTTGCAAATTTTTGATTTTGCGATTAATTACTTCAAGAATGTTAGAGCTGTCTCCCTGCTTGGTGACTTCTGCAAGAATTAAGCGTTTATCTGTAGTTACGGCGATCACATCAATTTCTAAACCGGGTCGAATTTCGCCGTTTTCGTACATTTGAATTTTTTTATGAACATATATCTTTTCAATAAAATCTAATTTTGCTAACGCAAACCCAATGAACACTTCATAAATCCAACTGCTGTCAAAAACTAATAGCCCTTCTAATATCTTGGGATAATTAACATCGATTTTATGTATAACGCCCTTGCCTCCGCACAGCTTACATTCAGAAATCAAGTCCAATTTCTGAATACGGGACACCTGGTAGCTAAACGGCAGTTGGTTATGTTCGTACCAGCAATCAAGGCACTTGGATTCGATAGATAAAGTAACATGTTTGGCTAACTTACCCAGCGCCGTCGAAATTTGTTGCTTCTGATCAGGCAATTTCAAGAATTTGTTGCTCATGGAAATGGAGTTTTGTCTTGCTTTTTTGGATAAACTCGCATATTTTTCCACATCAGCTAGGATCTGATGTTCGTAGGCATATTCACTAAATGTCTGATACGTATCGGTGTTAATGTCTTCTAATTTTTGATTATCTTTCAGAGCTTTTTGAACACTATCTGTAAAATCATCAAAAGTGGACGTTCTTGATTTTAACACGCGTGAAACTTCAGAATTTGAAGATATGGTATCAAAAGTGGCAGAAAAGATATTTTTCCATACTTCAAAAATTTCCTTTTGGTGTATGCTCATTCGTTTCTCTAGAGTGACGCTCACAAATAATTTCTCCCCTGGGAGGTCGCACTGCAGAAAAGCCTGTTGATCGCCGGATCGCCGAACCATCCATGGACGAGACCGACAGGAAACTACGGGACCTGACGGAGGCCATGCGCGCAGGGAGGGACGCCAGGATCCGCAACAGGACGGTGGCAGTGCGCGGGGTGCCCGGCGGATACCCCGCGAGTGACGCCGCGTACTTTGCGGACGCGGGACAGCGCACCGTCCGCCTGCGGGCGGGACGGCCCGGCGACGGCGGCGCCGGCGGCCTCCGGGACATTCCCGGCAGGGGAAGGAACCCGCGCGTCCGGTACGGCCCCATGGGCGGGCCTGCAGGCAGGCCCGGCCGCACGGGCATGCCCGCGCCGGGGAGGCCCCGCGACGGGACGCGCCGGAAGCCCGGGCGCGCGCACGGCCCGCGCGGCGCGCGCGGGATCACGGGGGAACCGGGGCTCTCCCCCAAGGGGCCCACGACAGGTTACGCCGCGGCCGCAGACGACGACACGGTGCGGCGGCGGCGGGCCGACGCGGCAGGCGCGGTTGCGTGCGCAAGGAGGCGCAAGACGGCGACAGTCGCGCAGGACGGGCCCGCCTCCGCCGGGACGGGAACCGACGGCAGGAGGCTCTGGTCCCGCGCAGGGGAGGGGGCCGCCGCCGGCAGGCCCGGCAGGAGGGACAGGGCAGCCGCGTGCGGCTCCCCCGCGGCCGACGGGACGGGGCCGGTGCGGCCGTGCGGCAGGTCCGGCGGGGACACCTTCCTGACGTACCCCAGGGAGATCCGGCGCGAGCGGGGGCGCGCGCTGGTGATAACGGGCAACGCGGGGCAGCACAGGGCGGCGGACGTGAGGGAATACCTGCGGGACCACCGAGAGATCGGGGTGCCGTGCCTTCCCACCGCCACGCCGAAGCCCAGCGCGGTCGAGGCCGTGTGGAAGGAGGCAAAGTACGGGCTGGTCACGTCAAGGCACTACGAGACGCTGGATGGACTGAAGCGTGCGGTCTCGGAGTATTTCAGGACGTGCCCGATCAGGGTGGACATCTACAAGTTCCTATACCGTTCCATCTGAAGGGAAATTTTCAATGATCGTCACTATAGTTTCTCGTTTTGTTGTTTGTAGTCAGCTCTTTCTTCCAGGCTTTGCGCAAAATTGTAAGAAGGATCTAAACAGAAAGGATAGCTCATAACAATGCCAGAAGGCCCATAACCTGTCAAGTTAGAATCGGACTCAAGAAATAAAAATTTCAGCAATATTGGATTATCTGCTACTTCGAGAACAATTTTAGAACTAATACTTTCTAAACCTTTAAACGATTCAAAAAGAACCTCCTTTTTTGTTTTAACCACGCGTACTCTTTCATTATTTTGTAGAGTAATGTCAACTTCGGTTAAGAGGTGTGGGATGACCTTTTCATAAGACAATGTCATCTGTGAGGATTTTTAAGAATAGATTTTCCTCGTTTTGTTAAAGTCAATTTAAAATCATCGCCCTCTTCATCACTATACACCTTGTTTGATTCAATAATTTTCAGTACCAATAACTTTCTGATCTCGGTTGAAATATTATTTACATCTCCATACCTTTCAACAAGCTTAGCGTTATTAATCAGCGTGGAATATGAAACCCCATGGTCAGAAATATACTCCATAATTTGATAAGATAGCAATGGCGGCTCGCTAATTTCACTCATGTTGAATATTCAAAAAATTACTAATTAAATCTTCGGTAACTGTATGCTAGCCTAATAAACATTGTGTCAATTCTAGTCTTCTCTATTGTACATAAATTAGGTCGCACTAACTTGAGGAGGCTTGCAAAGGATTACTTTACACTTTACCGATCAAGAAAACCGATGGTAACCAGGCTGACCGGAAGGCAGATCAGGTACGCCGTAGCCCAGAGGCAGGAGGGGAGACCGGCTGCGGACATTGCGGCGGAGATCGGGGTGACCGTGAGGCACGCCCGGAGGCCGTACGCAGAATTCGTCATGACTGGCGCCCCCCACGCGCCGCGCAGGGCCGGGAGGAGGGCGCGCGACATGCCGTTCTCGCTCGTGAACCCGGACGGCGCCAGGTACAGCGTGTCTGGCGCGCCGGGCCCGTTGCCGGGGACGCCCTGCCAGGTGGCCGCCCTTCCCGCACCGCCTGCAGTGCCCGCTCTCCCTGCCGCTGCTGCATGAGGGCCAGGCGGGTCGGGACGGCGTCAGCCCGCTACTCACCCGTGTTGACCACCCAGGCGTGGTTGCCACGTGCACTGGATCTGATGATGTACTCAGTTGAGGGCGGCGCGGCGGATCCTCGTAGGGCCGCCGGTTGCCGACTCTCGCTAGGCGTCCGCGCTCACCCTACCCCGTCCCAGTCTACCTCGGGGAACATCCCCTCTATCCTCCTCTTGTCCCTGTTCACCGCGTCGATCCTGTCCCTGAGGTGCCTGGCCAGCCTCCCGTCGGCCTCGGCGGCCAGCTCCTCCTCGGCGCCCGCGATTACCGCGTTCAGCGACCTGTAGTACCTGACGTGCTCCTCCCTCGACGCGGCGGACCTGTCCTCGTCCCTCCCGCCGTCCGTGCCGCCCGCGGCGCCCCCGCCCCCGCCAGTATCGGCCGCCGTGGCGCGCCTCACTCCTTGTCTATGAACTCGCCGGCGCCCGGGACCTCGGGGGCCAGCCCCTTCCTCTTCCTGATGTCCGCTATGGCGGCGGCGTGGATGGACTTTGGGACCTCGGTCCACTCCTTGAACGAGGTGTTCCACGTGGCGCGGCCGGCAGTCTGCCCCCTCATCTCCTCGGACAGGGTGAACGTCTCGGACGCCGGGATCTCGCCGGTCACTATGCTGGCGGCGCCCTTCTGGACCATGTCCATGACCTTCCCGCGCTTGCCTGAGAGGACAGTCGCGACGCTGCCCACGAGGTCGGTGGGGACGCGCACCTCTATGGCGAGCATGGGCTCCAGCACGGTGGTGCCCGCCGTCAGCAGGGCCCCCATGCACGCGCGCCTCGAGGCAGGCCCCAGCTGGGACAGCCCCCTGTGGGCGGTGTCCTCGTGGGGGACGAAGTGCGTGAAGACGAACTTGCAGTCCCTCATCTGCTCCCTGCACAGCGGCCCCTCCTTCATGACCTCGTCAAAGCCGGAGTTTATCGAGTCGGTGGACTCTTGCACGAACTGGACGCCCTTGGTCCCGTTGATCAGCACGTTGCCCCTGGAGTCCAGCCTCATGACCCTCTTTATCGTGTCGGTGTCCCACCCCGCCCCCTTGAGCAGGTCGGCCACCACCTTCTTGTCCTTCATGTCGCTGATCTCGCCGGTCCTCAGCATGTGCGCGATCTCCGGCTCCAGCGGCTCCACCCTCATGAATATCTTGTTGTGGCGGTTGGGAGACTTTGCCATCACCGCCTCGCAGGATCCCTTCACGGTCTCCCTGTAGTTGATGAGCGGCTCGGAGGTGACTATCTCGACCTTGGCGTCCTGGATGCGGTGGGTCGCGACGTCCAGGTGGAGGACGCCCATGCCTGCCACGATGGTCTCGCCGCTCTCGTCGTCGATCTTCACGACCAGGTTGGGGTCCTCTATGGTAAGCTGCTTCAGGACGTCCACGAGCTTCGGCAGGTCCTTGGGGTGCTTCGGCTCCACGGCGACCTGGACCACCGGCTCCGAGACGTACTTTACCCCCTCGAACATGGGCATGCCCTTGACGGTCGAGACGGTGTTGCCCGCCCGGGCCTCGGTGAGGCCCAGCAGCGCGGGGATGTTGCCCGAGCCGAGCTCGCCGACCTGCTCCCTCTGGTTCCCCATGAAGAAGTTCACCGACTGGACGCGCCCCTCGCGCTTCTCGTCGATTATGCTGACGGTCTGCCCGTCCCTGATGGTGCCCGAGAACAGCCTCCCTATGGCCACCGGCCCGGCGGCGGGGTCGAGCACCATGTTGACTATCATCATGATGGTGGGCCCGTCGTCGCTGCACGCCAGCAGCGCCTTGCCCACGTCGGAGTCCAGGTCGCCCTTCCAGATCTGCGGGATCCTGTATGTCTGGGCCGCGTGCGGCGGCGGGTGGTGCTTTACCACCATGCCAAGCACGGCGTCGGCCAGCGGGGCCCTCTCGACTAGATCGGGCACCTTCCCGTTCTGGTACGCGTCGATCACGTCCTTGAACGTGATGCCCTTCTCCTTCATCCTGTCCACGTTGATGGCCCACCTGTCCTTGGCGGAGCCGAACGTCACGCTGGCGTCCTGTATGGACACCTTCCACTTGTCCCTGTACTCCGGCTCGGCGTAGGTCTCCACCAGCTGGTTGAAGTTTGACACGACCCCCGCCAGCGTCTCCTGCATCTTCTCGGGCGTCAGCCTCAGCTCCTTTATGAGGCGGTCCACCTTGTTGATGAACAGCACGGGCTTCACCCTCTCCTCCAGCGCCATCCTCGTCACGGTCTCCGTCTGCGTCATGATGCCCTCCACGGCGTCGCAGACCACCACGGCCCCGTCTATCGCCCTGAGGCTCCTGATGACCCTGCCGCTAAAGTCCACGTGGCCGGGGGTGTCTATCATGTTGATCACGTACTCCCTGTCCTTCTGGGTGAAGTGCAGCGTCACGTTTGCCTGGTATATGGTGATGCCCCTCTCCTGCTCCTCCTTGTCAAAGTCCATCGCGAGCGCCTTCCCGGCCGCCGACGGCGCGATGATCCCAGAGTACGCCAGCAGGCTGTCGCTCATGGTGGTCTTGCCGTGGTCGACGTGCGCGATCACCCCGAAGTTCCTGATCTGGTCCTTGTTCTTGATGATCTTCAGCACCTCGGTGGTGGACTTGAACTTTGCCATATCCGGCAACGAATTCCTTTATCTATTAAATCTTGTGAGGAGTGGGATGCGATCCCGGGCCGTCCAGGACGCCGCCCCGGCAGGCGCCGCCCCGGCCGAGCCGTTTTTGTAGCAGTTGATCCAACCATACCCCATGGGGCTGCTCTACACGAAGTTCTACCTGGACTTCGAGCCAGCGGAATGGAGGCAGCTCTCCACCGAGCCCGTGGTGTTCGAGGCCGCCGGCGACGGGGTAAGCCTGGAGATCAGCGACACGTCGCAGAACTCCTACAAGCTGAAGTTCAGGAAGGGCGGCAGGATACGGGTGTACCGGGTGGTCGGCAAGTTCCGCCTGACGTGGGACGACGACGACCTGGCCGAATAACAATATTAGGGGCCGCACCGTAACCATACGCATGGCACTCAAGGAGGACGTGGAGGCGGTGCTGCGCGACTTTGACGCGGCCACCTCCGACATGGCAGTCGGGCTCCTCAGGCAGATCCAGCCCATGTTCCGGAGCGATCACACCAAGGTCTACCTGGAGAGAAAGATCCGCCGGGTCGAGGAGGCCGTGGACGAGGACGCGAGGAAGGAGCTGTGCAAGACGCTGCTCCCGTACCTGGACTGGTACGCGCAGGGAAGCTCCTAGCCGCACGTCCCCGGGCCCAGTAGCCGAAAATGTACTGGCCGCCAGACGCCTGGTTGGGCCCCGCCCGCCCGCCATCCGCCCCGCCCGCGGCCATCCCCGACATGCGCCCCGGCATGATCGCCAGCCGGACCGGGGCGGTGTCGCGGCTCCCGTACCGCCCGGCAGACCACGCCGCCGACACCGTCCACGGGTTGCACGTCACCGGCGCCATGAAGAACAGGAACGTCCTGACGGAGGCGTCCGGGCTGGCGGTCCCGGGCCCAGCCTTCCCGGCGTCCCCGTGCCCTGGCCCTGTCCCCCGCCCCTTCCCGTACCCGTCTGGGACGTCGGCGGCGCGTACCGCCAGCCGGCGTCCGCGTTGGTGGCGTACGCCAGGTGCCACCTCCTGCGCGTCCCCCGGGTCCCGCCAGCCCCCGCCCTCCCCCTTCGGGACGATCACCGGGGCGGACGGCTCCCTTGCCCTCCCGTACCGGGGCGTCGGGACGTGCGGGGAGACGGCGTCCCTCTCCCCCCGGCCGTGCTCCCCCGCGGCCCCCTTCACGCCGGCCGTCCGCGACGCGGGCATGACGAGCCCGTGGTCCGGCCCGGACAGCTCCGCGACTGCCCCTGCCGGGAAGAACCCCCTGCCCGGCAGGACCAGCCCGGGGCGGGCGCCCAACACCGCGCAGTCCCCCAGCAGTTCACGCACGGCCTCGGCCCCGGTTGGCCCCTTCTTGGGCCTGCACGTCGGGTCCTGCCCCGGCCCGACCGCCACCTTGGCGGCGGCGTGCCCCCCGGAGCGCGACGTACCGGACCTGTGCCTCGCGCGCACCAGCTGCCCCTCCAGGGCCGCGGGATCCCTGCCGCGCCTGGGCATCGGGCGGTCGCCGGTGGCCGCCACGCAGCGGATCCGCCCGGGGATCCCCTGCCGCCTGGCATCCAGCACGGTGGCGGCGAGGGCGCCGGAGCGCCGCTCCCGCATGGAGTCCTGGCCGCTGCACGCCCCTCGTATCCCGGAGGGCACCCGCGCCGACGACGGCATGCGGCCCCGCGCGTGGCGCACGGCGAGCGTCCCGGTGGCGCCAGCACGCGCACGGGGCCGGCCGTGCCGCACGCGGCGTTGTGCCGGCGGGAGAACCCGATGCCCGCCCTCCCCGGCAGCCCGGGCAACGTTTCAAGCGCCTTGCCGGCCACCCTGGGCCGGCGCCCCCGCGGTCCGTTTTGGTGAGTCATGGTGGGTTACGGGGGCGCCCGACCCGTTGGTTTTTCTGCCCAAAGCGTTCCAGTATCGGGCCAAGACATGTCGGCCGGCGTCCAGCCGGGGTACATTTTCAACTACTAGGGCCGCTTGCCGCCAGCGGATCGACCTGCACGCGCAGGGGGCACCTAACCGCACGCGCCCATTGGGATCGACTTCCTGGCGCGCTCGATCAGCGCCAGGTCGCCCCTCGCGGCATCGGCGTCCCCCACCAGGCCCGCAAAGTACCCGTTCCCGGCGTCCAGCGCCTTCCGGATGTCGGACTCGTAGCATGACAGGGCCTTGTCCAGGAACCCGCAGTCGCCCCGGAGCGACTCCATCTGTCCCCCGTCGTGCAGGGCGCCGTGGATCCTTCCTATGGCCTCGTCGATCTTCGGCACCGTCCTAGCGGCTTCCTGGCTCAGCACCGACGCGAACATGGCGGCCGCGCCGCTCAGTTCGGGGCTCCGGCCCAGCGTCTTGAGCCTCTTCCTGTAGTGCCTCAGGGCCCTTATGGCTATCTCGTACCCGCCCTCGTGCTTGAGGAATATGCCGCCCAGCCAAACCCGTCCAGCCAACCCCTTCGGTCTGCCCGCGGCGTTTTATAATTTTTGGGCCCCCGGTGGCTTGAACCTCTCGTTGCGGGACCCGCGGGGCGTCCTGGGTGGCGTTCTCCGCCCCCGGCGTGGCGCTCTCCACTTCCAGCACCGCAACCCTGGCATGCATCTTGGCAACCTCCCTGCGCAGGACCGTGGCCTCGGAACCAGACATGCCGTGGCTTGGGAGGTGCAGGATCAAAGCGCAGCGATCTAGATTTGTGGCTTGTCCGCGTAAATTTGCCTGAGCTGGATCTGAGCATGTACCCGCGACACGGGGGCGCGGGGCGGGCCCTACGTCCCCGGATCCGCGTCCGGCACCACCCGGTTGCCGCTGATCAGGCGCAGCAGCATCCCTGCGATCGACACCCCTATGCCCATCAGCCCCACGAACGTGCCCGAGTGCTTTACCATGCGGAGCCCCGGCTCCATGTCGGGCTTTGCCTGGATGGAATAGAACAGCGCGAGGCCAGCCGCCACCATCGCGACGCCAACAAGGATCGTCTTTTTCCCGATCTCCATCCACCTTCGTCCGCGCCCCTGCCTAAAAAACCCCCGCGGCCGGGCGGCGGGCGCGGGTGTTCGGCGAGGTGCTACGCCCTGACCGAGATCTCCTCGCCGTTTCCGACGGGGCACGTTATCGTCTTGATCCCGGGCTTCCCCCTTATGTGCCTGGCGAGCCTCCCCATGTCCTTCCTGTACTTTTCCGGGTACAGCATGTTGTCGGTCATGATCACACCGCCCCTGCGGACCAGCGGGACCGTCAGGTCAAAGTACCGTATGGCGTTCTCCTTGTCGGCGTCGATCAGCGCAAAGTCGAAGAATTCCAGGAACCCCCCGTCCCCGTTAAGCCTGCCCAGGACGTCCGCCGCTTCGCCCTCCTCCACGTCGATGATCTCGGAGACGCCCGCGTCCGCGAAATTCTTCCGGGCCCGGTCGATCTTGGCCCGGTCCCTCTCGACGGTGACGATCATGCCGTGGCCGCGCCTCACGGCGCCGGCGCACCACAGAGTGGAGTACCCCGCCGACGTGCCTACCTCCAGGACGTTTTTCGCCCCCATGACGGTCAGGAGCACGTCTATCAGCTCGCCCGTCTCCCTGGTTATGGCCAGCATCCGCTCCCCCGCCGGCACGTCCACCTTCCGGGCCTTCTCCAGGGCGGATCTCTTGCCGAGCCTGCCGAGGACCCTCGATATGCCGTCGCCTTCCATTCCCGTCTTGTGGCTGGCGCGGCCTAATATCTAGTGTGGGCGCGCCGGATCCGGGGCCGCCGCCGGCGCGGAATTCAACGCGGCAAAAACGCGGCGGGCCTTTCGGGGCCTGCATCTCTTCGCCGGGACCGTGGGCGCGTTCTTGCGGGGAGCCAAGTTTTTCCGCCGCGGGCTTGGGGGCAGCGCGTTACCCCAGCCCGCGGGCCTGCCATCCTAAACCCGCACGTCGCGGGCCTTGGAGGAGCCGCTGATAATGCCCCTGCCGCGGGCGCCCGCCATGGCGCCGTCCATATCCCGTGCCATGGCCAGCCCGCGGGCGTCCTTCCCCGGGGCTTTGTGGCGCAGTTGCTGGCGGCCGCCGCCGACTCAGCCCCTTGCACGAACCGGGCCTCATCCATGACCGGTAAACCCGGGGACGCGCTTCCTGGCAGCTAATCGGTCCCGTGCGCTTGCGGGGCGAGGCGCGGGTCTATCGGCTGCAGCGCGACCGTCCTTCCCACGATGTTGCCGTTTGCGTCCTTCTCGTCCGTGGACGTGAGTATCGTCGGGAACTCGCTCCCGTCCTTCCTGCGCATCCATATGACTGCCTTGTCCCGGAACCCGGCCCTCCAGTTCTCCATGTTCGCGTGGAGGTTTCCCTTGCTCCTGGATGCGGTGTGCTCGTAGAGGCTGATTCCTATCACCTCGTCCTTCGTGTAGCCCATGTGGCTCAGGTACGACTCGCTGCATGCCACGATCGTGCCCATGTAGTCCACGGACCTGCGCATGACGTCGGGCTCCTCGTAGTCCGTCCTCTCGTCGATCCTGTAGATATTCTGGATCTTCCTGATCGACGCGACGTCTCTCAGCTCGGTGTCTATGCCCACGACCTTCTCGCCGTCATACTTTTTCCTGACGGATCTCAGCACGGTCATGACCTCGCCGGTCTTCGTCTTCAGCTGGGTCTTGCGGGATATGTGCGTTGCAGGCTCGACCTTCCACGACTTGAGCATGTCGACTGACTCCTGGCGGTACTCGTCGGTGGTGTGATCAAGTATGGACGCGCCTATCACCTCCTCGATCGTGTAGCCCAGCCTGACGGCATAGTACTCGTTGCAGTCCTCTATCACGCCGTCCAGGTCGATTGACCTGTACATGATGGGTATTGCGGCCCTTATCTTCATTTGAATCAGGTTGGATCGTGCCAATTATAAATATTACACCCCGGGCTGCGCGTGAGGCCGCCACCCCGCGCCATCGGGGAGTTTCCCGTGGGCCCCTCCCCGCGGCGAGCCGGGAGCGCGGGCAGGCGCATCCGCCGCGCCGCAAACGCGGCCGCGCGGCACGACGGCGGGATGGAAGCGGCGGGTGCGCCCGCGCGGGATAAATGGTTTTATTCTAACGACGCGGTGTCTGTCATGATGAAGCTGTTAGACAGCCGGTTCCGCATCCTGCTCATCCTGGTCTTCAGCACGATGTCGGCGTTTGCCGTAGAGATGTACTTTAGCGTCATCTCCAACAGCATGGCGCTGGCAGTCGATAGCGTGCACACCCTGATGGACGCCGTGGTAGTGTTCGTCTCGATCATCGCGGCCAGGGTGGCGATGAGGCCCGCCGACGAGAAGCACAGTTACGGCTACGGGAAGATCGAGCCCCTGGGCTACATGCTGTGCGGCATCGCCATAATCGTGCTCTCCGGCCTGTTCATCTACGAGTCCGCCAACAGGCTGCAGGCCCCGCCCGTGATCCCGCCCCAGTCCATGATAGACGAGTGGGCGCACGTGGACGTCGTGGCCGCCCTGTTCGCCCCAGCCGACGGGATCCACCTGTCGCTGATAGGGGTGTGGGGAGGGGTGTACGTGATACTGACGGACGTCTTCAAGATCTACGTGCTGCAGAGGGCCATCAAGGGGTTCGGCGGCGCCACCTTCAAGTCGGACAGGCAGCACTCATTCATAGACATATCCGCGACGACGCTGACCATATCCAGCATACCGATCACGTTCTTTGGCTTCTACTACATGGACTCGGTGGCGACGCTGGTGCTGGGCGTGCTGCTCGGGCTGATCAGCATAAGGATCTCGTACAAGGCGGCGCAGGAGCTGCTGGACGTGACGTCGCCCACCATGGTCAACGAGATCAAGACCATCATACAGTCGATGCCCGAGGTCCTCAGGGTGGGGCCCGTGATGCTGCGGCGGTCCGGGGACAAGCTGTTTGCCGACGCCACCGCGGTCGTGCGGGGTGACACCAGCGTGGACGCGGCGCACGACCTGAGCGAGGAGATCGAGCGCAGGGTCAAGGACAAGGTCACCACCGGGCCGATCGAGGAGGATCACAGCCACGGCCTGGCAGAGGAGATCAAGGACGCGATGATCACCATCCGCGTGGAGCCCGACTGGACGGACGTTCCCATAGAGTCGAAGATCGTCGAGATCGCGAAGACCGTCGACGAGGTGCTCGACGCCAGCCACGCCAGCACGCACAAGATAGACGAGAAGATATACGCGGACCTGCGCGTCAAGGTGGACAAGGACACCTCGCTTGCGGCCACCTACGCGATCTCCAACAGGATCGAGGCGCGGATAAAGGACGGGCTGCCGGGGATCGAGCGCACGACCATCCGCCTGGAACCGCACGACGACCTGGCAGACAAGCCGATCCAGGAGGACTTGGACACGGAGCAGCTGATCAGGTCCATACTGGACAAGCATCCGGAGATACTGGGGACGATAAAGATAATATCGCTGAAGTTCGGCAACGTCTACAAGATAGACATAGACTGCATGCTCGACGGCGAGGACACGATCACGCAGACCCACCAGGTGCTCACCTCCATCGAGTACGACATAATAAAGGAGATCAAGAACGCGATCATCACCATACACCCCGTCCCGGTATAGCCCGCCTGGGGCCGGGGCGCCGCGCTCAGGTGTCGGGCACCTTGTACCACTTCCTCGGCATGAGGAAGCGCTTGACGACCAGCGCCGTGCCGGTCAGGTAGACCATGATGCCGACCGGCTCCACCCAGTTCTGGCTGCCGCTGCCCGCCGTGATCCCGAGCGCCGGCTCCACCACGTACATGAACACGACGCCCGCCATGAGCGGCGCCATCCCGACGAAGAACAGCATGAGGGTGCCGGTGTCCCTGATGGCCCTGAGCAGGTCGCGGTACGACCCGTGCGGCTTTTTCCACCTGCCCGGGCCGACCCACGTCTGCATGCCCCCGACGTACCAGTACACCATCCCCTGCAGTATCATCGCGCCTATTATGTTGCCGAGGGTCACGGGGACGAGGTTCTTGAACCAGGCCTCCCCCCACGTATAGTCGGCGCCGGCCCATATCCCGGCCGACAGCGCGAAGTGGTTCACTATGCTGTGCTCGAACCCTATGGCAAAGAACACGGACACCGGGATCCCGATCAGGAGGATCTTGGAGATGACCTCCTTGGTCCTGTACGCCCCCCAGACGCCCATGGCGATCAGCCAGTTCGCGAAGATCCCGCGGTACAGCAGCTCCTCCCACGTGTGCTCGTTGACCTTCTTGTTGCCGATGTCGGCGATGACGGTCATCAGGTCCGATCCTATGGCGCCGGCCTGGCCGGCGCCGATTATTATCATCCACCCTATGACGAACCCGGCCATCCAGTGGCCCGCGTGCGTGATCGACCACTCCCAGAGGACCTCCCTCCACCTGACCCTGTTGGTCATCATGGCGATCGAGGCGGTCATGTAGTCGCCCGTCACCAGGTTCGAGCCGTAGAGTATCACAAGGACCAGGGCAGAGAAGCCGAAAACCATGAACGAGAGGAACTGGCCCAGCCCGAGGGACAGGTCCTCGGCGACCGAGAACATTATGGCCCAGGCCAGGAATGCCGCAAAGGCCAGGTAGGCCGTCGCCTGCCACCCCATGATCAGGCCCTGGGCCGGGTTCACCTTGGTCTTGGCCACGCCCAGGGTGCTCAGCTCCCTGATTGTCCCGGCTATGTCGAACAGCCCCGTCGTCAGGCGCGGGGGGGACTCGCCGCCATCGTCCCGCTCCGGAGCGTCGTCCCCCCCGGACGCGCCTTCGCGCCCCGCCGGAATGCCAGTCTTGTCACTCAATTAGCCAACCCGTATAACCCCGCGTCACTATATTAGATTGGCGGTGCGCGGCGCGCCGGGGGAGGCCCGCCGCCGGGCGGCCTTGCCATGTCGTAGAGCGCGCCGCAGAAAGAGTCAAGCCTGGAGGGCGGCACGCCGTCGAACCACGTCAGCTCCCCGTCCACCCGGCTCCCGGCGCGGGGGGCTCCGGACGGACGGAGCCGCGACTCCTCCGCCTCGAAGAGGGCGGCTATCCCCTCCATCTGGCCGGCTGACAGGGGGGCGCCGCACGTGGCCATGTCGACCTGGACCGCGTAGTTGCCGGTGCCGGGATCGCGCCTGGCCTTCACGAAGGGGACGCCCAGGTGGGAGCACCGGCGGAAGAACCTGTCGCGTTCGGGCGCGTTCGAGTCGGCGATGAACTTCTCCATGGAGTGTGGTCTGCGGCCTCACAGATACGTCTTGCGGGGCTAGATGCCGGCGGTAATCCTCTTGATCCTGGTGATGATGCGGATCTTGGTGCTTATGGGCATCTCGGGCTCCATCGTGAAGTAGATGATGTTCCTCCTGGTGTACACCACCATCTGGGTCACCTTCTCCCGCTCCACGTGGACGTACCTGACCTTGCCGAGCGAGCGGTCAAACTCCCTCCTCATGGAGCGCCTCTGCGCTACCTGCATGCAAAAGTGCTCCTCCTCCCTCTGCGACTTTAGCGACGTCTTGCCCTCCTTCATGATGGCCTCGCGTATGTTGCCCTTCGGATCGATGATGGCGGCGAACCTCATCTTGCGGTCCAGGCCGATGATTGCCTCGACTGTGGCCAGGAGGTCGACTTTGGCGCTTGTCATCACCGTCTGGGGGTTACCGGCTAAATATAATCTATTGAGATGGTGCCGCGGTACACCATCAGCCCGAGGGCACACGGCGGCCATCCCCTAGCCGACATGGGCGATGCGGTTGGCCGGCGCCGCCCGCCTGGCCCTAGTCGAAAATGTACTGGCCGCCAGACGCTGGTTGGGCACGCCCGTCCGCCATCCGCCCCGCCCGCGGCCATCCCCGCCATGCGCCCCGGCATGATCGCCAGCCGTACCGGGGCGGTGCCGCGCCCTGTTCTGGGATTGGCTGTGGCCGGGGCTCCCGCCGGCATGATCGCCAGCCGAACCGGGGCGGTGCCGCGACTCCCGTACCGCCCGGCAGACCGCGCCACCGACATCATCCACGGGTTGCGCGCCACCGGCGCCATGAAGGACAGGAACGTCCTGACCGAGGCGTCCGGGCCCCATCGTCCCCGGGCCCCGCCCGCACCGGCACTTCGTGGCGGCGAGGCGGCAGTGGAGCGTCACTGACGGCCGGGCGATTTCCCTTTCCTGCGCCGCGATCCTCTCGTCCTGCGCCGCGATCCTCTAGTCCTTCTTGATCGACTGGGCAGCCTCCCTTGCAAGCTCCTTGCGCAGGACCGTGGCCTCGGAACCCGCCACGCTGTGGCTTGGGGGGGTGCAGGATCAAGGCGCGGCGATCTAGACTTGGGGCTGTTCGCGTAAATTCGCCTGATCTGGACCTGGGCATGTACGGCGCCTCTCCCCGGCGCCGCCCTCCCGCGGTGGAGCGATCCGCCCCCCGCGGGCCGACCAGTAGATTCTTATCTAAAATTTTTTTCTGGAAGCCTGTGGAAAAGATAAAGCAGAACTCCCACGTCCTGTTCTGGTACAACAACTCGAAGAAGTGGCTGCTCAAGGTGTCTAGGAACGAGACGCTGCACACCCACATCGGGGTGATACGGCACGCCGACGCGATCGGCAGGGAGTACGGCTCCCGGGTGGACACGAGCAAGGGCAAGTACGTCTACCTCCTCAAGCCGACGATGTACGACTACGTGATGAAGCTGCGGCACGGCACCCAGATCGTCTACCCCAAGGACCTGGGGTACATCGTGGCGCGGGCCGGGATAGGCAGCGGGCAGAAGGTCGTGGAGATCGGCACGGGCAGCGGCGCGCTGACGTCATTCGTGGCGGGGATAGTAAGGCCCCGCGGCCACGTGTACACGTTCGACGTCGACGACGGCTTCATGGGGGTCGCCGAGAAGAACATCGCCAAGGCCGGCATGTCAAAGTACGTCACGCAGCGGAACCTCGACATCAAGACGGCCGGGGAGCTCCCGCTCGAGGGCATGGACGTGGCGCTGATCGACCTGGGGGACCCGTGGACCGTGGTGCCGCAGGCGAGGGGCATGCTCAAGGGGAGCGGCTCGCTATTCGCGGTCTGCCCCACCATGAACCAGCTGGAAAAGCTTGCGGCGGCCCTGGTGGAAAACGAGTTCACCGACATCGAGTGCACCGAGCACGTCCTGCGCACGATCGAGGCGCGGGAGGGCAAGACGAGGCACTCGTTCCAGGGGATAGGGCACACGGCGTACCTCTGCTACGCCAGGAAGGCGTTCTTCGGGAGGGGCGCCGGGACGCCTGCCGGCGGGGACGCCGGGGGCAGGGACTGAGCCGGAAACAAGGTTTATCCGTGGACCTGCGATCCAGATGCTGTTGGCAGCAGAAACGCTCAGCGAGCCCATGGTGCGCGGGTTCATACCTGCCCGGAGGGCGGACTCGCGCAAGGGCGACAACGGCTCCGTGCTGGTGGTGGGCGGGAGCTACGTCTACCACGGCGCGCCGGTGCTCTCGTCCCTGGCGGCGCTCCGGTGCGGCGCCGACCTGGTGTACACGGCGGTCCCGAAGATCAACGTCGCCGCCACCCGCTCCGCGTCGCCCAACCTCATAGTGATACCGCTCGCGGACCAGAAGCTGACCCGCGGCGCCGCGAACAAGCTGCTCGGGGCGGCGCCGCGCGACCTGGACTCGGCCGCGATAGGGATGGGGCTGGCCGTGCAGGAGCGCGGCGCCCTCCTGCGCCTGGTGGAGTCCCTGCTGGACAGGGACGTCCGCCTGTCCCTGGACGCCAGCGCGCTGGTCCCAGAGGTGCTGCCGCCTCTGCGGGGCAGGAACGCGGTGGTCACCCCGCACGCCGGGGAGTTCAGGAGGCTGTTCGGGGAGGAGCCGCCCGGCCCCGAGGGGGAGCGCGCCTCCATGGTCGAGAGGTGCGCCGCGGACAGCGGCGTCACGGTGCTGCTCAAGGGCCCGTCCGACGTGATATCGGACGGGGCCTCTACGTTCATCAACAGGAAGGGGGCCCCCGGCATGACGGTCGGCGGGACGGGCGACGTCCTGTCGGGGCTGGTGGCCGGGATGCTGGCAAGGAACCGCAACGCGGCAGAGTCCGCCGCCGCAGCCGCGTTCGTCAACGGGATGGCGGGGGCGGAGGCCCAGGGGAGGCTCGGGCTTCACATGGCCGCCACGGACCTCCTGGACGCGCTGCCCGCCGTGATGATGCCGCTTGACAGGATGGAGTGAGATGGGGCCGGAGGCGTACATAGACTCGCACGTGCCCGGGATGGTGTCCGACCTCCAGAGGCTCGTCCGCCAGCCCAGCGTCTCGGCGAGGAACGAGGGGATAGAGGAGTGCGCCGAGCTGGTCGCCGGGATGCTGGAGTCGTCCGGGGCCGACGCCGAGATCCTCCGCCTCGGGAGGGGCGCCGCGCCGCTGGTATACGGGGAGGTGCGGTCGGCGTCGAACCCGTCGAGGACGCTGCTGTTCTACAACCACTACGACGTGCAGCCAGCCGAGCCGCTCGACCAGTGGGACCACCCGCCGTTCAGCGCGACGAGGGTGGGCAACAGGATATACGGCAGGGGGGCGGCCGACGACAAGGGGGAGCTAGTCACCAGGATGAGGGCCGTCTCGGCGTGCCTGAAGGCCACGGGCGACGTCCCGTGCAACGTCAAGTTCGTCGTCGAGGGGGAGGAGGAGACCGGCAGCGGGCACATCGCCGCATACCTGAGGAGGCACCGGAGGAAGTTCTCCTGCGACGGGGTGGTCTGGGAGTTCGGGTACGTGGACACGCGGGGCAGGCCCATAATAGGGCTGGGCATGAAGGGGCTGCTCTACGTGGAGCTGCGGGCCAGGGAGTCCGTCCGCGACGCGCACTCGAGCCTCGCGGTGCTGGTGAGGAACCCGGCGTGGAGGCTGGTGTCGGCCCTGGGGACGCTGACGGGGCGCGGCGGCAGGATCCTGATCAGGGACTGGTACAGGGAGGCCCGGCCGTTCTCTAAGAGGGACCTCGAGATCATCGCCGCCGAGCCCTTCGACGAGGCCGCGTTCAGGAGGGAGTTCGGGATAAGGGAGTTCGTCGGGGGCGTCGGCGGCATGGGCGCGAAGAAGGCCCTGGCGGGCGGGGCCACGTGCAACATCGCGGGGCTCTCCTCGGGGTACTCCGGGGAGGGGGCGAAGACGGTGCTCCCGGGGAGCGCGGTGGCCAAGCTGGACTTCCGCCTGGTCCCGGGGATGGATCCCGCGCGGCAGCTCGGGCGGCTCAAGGACCACCTGGCGTCGAAGGGGTTCGGAGACATCTCCGTCAGGGCCTTCCACAGCGTGGCCGCCTCCAGGACGCCCCCGTCCGATCCCTTCGTGGCCCGCGTGAGGGACGCCGCCGACAGGGCGTTCGGCTCATCGATCCTCAGCGTCTCGAGCGCCGGGACCGGGCCGATGGACTCCTTCTCGGGCATACTCGGCGCCCCGTGCGTGTCGGTGGGCAGCACCCACGTCTTTTCCCGGATACACTCCCCCAACGAGTTCGCCAGGATCGACCTGCTCAAGAAGGCCGCAAAGTGCGTCTGCGGGATAATGGGGGGCCTCGGGAGCGGCTAGTGGAGCGGCCTCGGGATCGCCTTGGCCACGTGCGCGATGGACGCCCTTCCGGGGCCGGCCACGATGATCAGCAGCGACGCGGCCAGCAGTATGAGGTCAAGCTCGACCCCGCCGTCGCCGGTTATGCTGGCGGCCCCCTTGACGTGGAAGATCGCCCCGACCATGATTATGGCCAGCACGGAGGACGACGCCCTCGTCAGCACGCCCGCCACCAGGAGGATCCCGGGGATCACCTCGGCCATGGCTATCAGGCCGGCCATCTCCGCCGGGATCCCCAGGGTCGGGAGCCAGCCCGCGAACCCCTCGTTCCCGATCTTGGAATAGCCGTGCAGTATGAAGATCACGCCCACCGCGGCCCTGAGCCCCCAGTTCGCGGCGTCGTGCAGCGCGTTCTGCCTGATGCTTGCCCCTGCCATGGGTCATGCTCCCAACGCATTCTATAAAATGCTTGCCAATCACTTGCACATAGCCGCGGACAGTCGATCCGGGATCATGATACGGTGCCCAAGCCCGCTCTGTGGGAGACGGATTCCGGCACATTTCATTTAGTGCATGTTCGGGCTCCGGTGTTGCAGGCACACAAACTGCGCCCAGCTTCCCCATGGCAAGCGTGAATTCGGCGTGCACCACGGGCCCCGCCGCGTGCCGTCGTCGGCGTGGTTACTGTCCAGGACAGGTGGGGCGTGCCGGGACCCCGGCACCATGGAGGGCAGGTGCAGGGACGCCCTGCGCCCCGCGGTGCGCGGGGCCCGTCGCGCCGGGATCATCGGGGGGGGGGGGCGTCCCACGCCGTGGCCCTAGACTATCACCCGATGCCCAGGCACGGCAGGAACCCCGCGACCAGGGAGGAGCGGCCGGTGCGCGCGAGGCACGGGAACGGGACGCCGCGCTCCGGGGGGCACGCCGCCGCCAAGGTGGCGGGCGGGCCGGGGCCGGACCCGGCGCGCGGGCCCAAGAAGGGGAGCAGGGGGGCCGGAATCGTGCGCGGACTGCCGCGTGACTGCGCGGGGGTGGGCGTCCGCCCCAGGCTGGTCCTGCCGGGCCGGGGGTTCTTCCCGGCAGGGGCAGTCGGGGAGCTGCCCGGGCCGGGCCACGGGCTCGTCATGCCCGCGTCGCGGACGGCCGGCGCGAAGGGGGCCGTGGGGGAGCACGCCCGCGGGGAGAGGGCCGCGGCGTCCCAGCACGCCCGGCGCCCCGGGACGGGAGGGCCAGGGAGCCGTCCGCCCTGGCGATGGTCCCGAAGGAGGGCGGGGACGGGCGGGGCCCGGGGGACGCGCGGGAGGGGCACCTGGCGTACGCCACCAACGCCGGCGCCGGCGGGGCGGTGCGCGCCGCCGACGTCCCCGACGGGCACGGGAAGGGGCGGGGCACGGGGACGGGGCACGGGGACGCCGAGAAGGCCGGGCCCAGGACCACCGGCACGAACCCCCCAGTCAGGACGTTCATGTTCTTCATGGCGCTGGTCATGCACGACCCGTGGATGATCTCGGCGGAATGGTCCGCCGGGCGGTGCGGGAGGCGCGACGCCGCCCCGGTCCGGCTGGCGATCATGCTGGAGTACGTGGCGAGGCTGGCCGCGTGCGCGGCGTACGGCGGCCGGGCCTGGCCCAACCAGGCGTCTGCCGGCCAGTACATTTTCAAGTACTGGGGCCGCCCTGCCCGGTGGCCACCCTCCCCGCGCCGCCTGCAGTGCATGCCCTCCCCGCCGTGGCAGCATGAGGACCGGACGGGGCGGCGCCGGCCGGCCGCATCGCCCGTGCCGGCTAGGGGGTGGCCGCCGTGTGCCCTGGACCTGATGATGTACGCCGGCGCGAAAGAAAGCCCTTTATTATGCCCCGGGATGATTCCAACCATGTCAATGTACTTCCCGGGCGCCACGGCCGTGGGCGTCACGTTCGAGGGCGGCCTGGTGCTTGCCAGCGAGAAGAGGATCGCCCTGGGCAACTTTCTCCTGAGCAAGTCCGCCAAGAAGACGTTCCCGATCACCCCCAGGGTGGGGGCCACATGCGCGGGGCTGGTGGCGGACATGCAGCTGCTCTCGCTCCAGATAGCCGCGCTGGCCAAGATACGCAAGATGGAGCTCAAGCGCGACATCCCGCCCAACACCGTCGCCAAGATGATGTCCAACATGATGTACGAGAGGAGGTACTTCCCGCTGCTCACGCAGGTGATAGTGGGCGGGGTCGTGGGCCAGCCCGTGATGTACACGCTCGACCCGCTGGGCTCGGTGCTCCCGGACCGGTACGCCGCGGTGGGCACCGGCGCCGAGATGGCTCTGGGGGTCCTGGATCCCGGGTTCCGGGAGGGGATGGGCGAGGACGACGCGGTCGGCCTGGCAAAGAAGGCCGTGCGCTCGGCGTCGCTGCGCGACTCCGCAAGCGGCGACGGGCTCGACGCCATGGTGATCACGGCAGACGGGGCACGGGAGTTCACCGAAAAGATCTAGCCGCCCGCGCTAGCCGCGGATGGCCTTTGCCGCGTCCCAGAACCTGTCGGACACGTAGTGCAGGTTCTCCACCACCTCGCCCCTCTCCATGCCGCCCAGCTCCGAGCTGGCCACCTGGGCCCTCCCCACCGCGAGGAACTTGAGCCTCGACTCCTCGGCGACGCACACTATGGCGCCCTCCCCGAACTCCGAGTGTGACCTGATCCCGGGCCTCATCACGTTGGCGCCGTTGCACATGAACTTCACGGCGCCCATGTCGACCACGACGCGCGGGAACCGCTCCAGCAGGGCCGCCTCCGACAGGAACGGCAGGTACTCGCCGCCGTGCTCCAGGATCCGGATCCCGGCGCCGGTGTAGAGCCGCGCGCCGTCGGCTACGTGGTACACCATGAGGTTCCTCGCCATGGGAAGGTCCATCCCCCACCTCGCGGTGACGGCCTGCAGGAGGGCGGCGGTGTCCTTCTTTGAGAGCGGGTTGGACTTCACTTCCCCGCGATCTCTTGCCTGATGTCCAGCAGGTCCCTGAGGACGGAGCTTGCCGTCTCCATCCCCCCGGCCCCCTTGCCGATGATAGTCTGAGTCCCAGAGTGCTCCGAGGTGAACGCGATGGCGTTGAGCGTCCCGTTGACGCAGAGCGGGTCGTCTGCAGGCACCTCCCTCGGCGCCACGCTGAGCTCCCCGTCACACGACGCGATGAGCTTCACGGCCGCGCCGTTCCCGGCGGCCCTCCTGACGTCGGCGGCCGTGACGCCGCGTATCCCAGTGCAGTCGATGTCCGGCATCGTCACCTTCATGCCCATCACCCAGTTTGCCAGGATCACCAGCTTTGCCGCCGCGTCGAGGCCGTCCAGGTCGAGGGACTCGTCTGCCTCCACGTACCCCCTGCCCCGCGCGTCCTTGAGGGCGGCGCCAAAGGACATCCCCCGCGCCATGCCGGTCAGGATGTAGTTGGTGGTCCCGTTCAGGATCCCGGCAAACGACGTGATCTGCTCCCCCTTCAGGCTGTTCTTGGCATAGTTGAGTATCGGCGTGCCCCCTCCAACGGTCCCGCTGAACCTCAGCATCACCCGGTTGTACGCGGCAAGCTCCGTCAGCGACGGGAACGCCAGGGCGAGCGGGCCCTTGTTCACGGAGACCACGTGCATCCCCTCCCCCATGGCGGCCGTGATGTGGGTCATGCCGGGCTCGGCGTCCCTGTAGTTGCTCGTGGTGGTCTCGACCAGGACGTCCGCCTCGAGGCCCCTTATCATGTCGATCCCCGACATGCTGTCCCCGTGGCCGGGGCGCCCGCGCACGGTCCCGCGCTCCCGCTTGGACCGGATCAGGTCCCCGAGGTCCAGGCCCGACCGGCTCGCGGCGCCGCCGCCGCTGTCGAACACGCCGACCACGCGGGGCTTTAGCCCGTACTTCGCGTACAGGTCGTCGGCCCGCGAGTCGAAAAGCCTGACCAGGCTCTGGCCCACCACGCCAAAGCCGCACAGGATTATCCTCACTTCCGGGCGCACCCCCGCGAACAGTCCATACGGTCTTGTTCTGGCCGGTCGCGTTTTATTAACAGTTTGGATGGGCGCCGGCGCGTCAGCCGCGCTCCAGGTCCAGCGAGGCCGAGTTGATGCAGTACCTGAGGTTCGTCGGCCCGGGCCCGTCGTCGAAGACGTGCCCCAGGTGCGCGCCGCAGCGCCCGCAGTTGACCTCCGTCCTGACCATCCCGAGCGAGCGGTCCTCCACGTACTCCACCTTCCCCCCGCCGATCGCCTCCGTGAAGCTCGGCCATCCCGAGCCCGAGTCGAACTTCGATCCCGAGGCGAACAGCTCCTGCCCGCAGCAGACGCACCGGTACACGCCGTCCTCCTTGGTGTCGCAGTACGCGCCGGTGAACGGGGGCTCCGTCCCCTTGTTTATGCACACCTCGTACTGCTCCGGGGTCAGCAGCCCCCTCCACTCCTCGGGGGCCCTGTCGATCTCGCGCGCCATGGTACGGGTCAGGGGCGGCCATATTTCTCTCTTTTTTCCCCCGCCCTCTTCTCCGACTCGAACCTCTCCAGGTCGTACTCCCCCATGTCGGCGAACCTGATGATCCTGCTGAGGCCCGGGTGCACCCTGCTGATCCGCCGGTACATCTGCTGCGCCACGCGCCTGTAGTCGGAGTGGCCCTGCGGGACCGTCCTCAGCTCTATGAGGTGGGTCGCCTCCCGCAGGTTCAGCCTCATGTAGTACGGGTAGTTGTACGCAAAGTTCACGACGTACTGCGCCTGCTCCGGGTGCCCCTCCCGGATCCTCTCGAACGCCTCCCTGGACCTTTCCATGCAGTCCCTGTAGTCCCGCTCGATGCCCATCTCCCTGATCTCGCCGGGCACGGCGTACCCGTGGTCGGTCGTGAGCAGCTGCCTCTGCATCGTCAGGACGCGGTGCCTGTGCAGGTCCCTGAACATGCCGAAGTTGCTCACCATGTCGAACGTGTAGTGGGTCGCCTCGAACGCCCTCGGGGGCCTGTGCCTCCTGTTCGACCTGATCCTCGCAAACGAGTCGATGATCCCGGCCTTCTCGGCGGGGGGCATCCTCCTCACCTGCGCCAGGACGTCCCTGTAGGAGGCCCCGGGAGCCTCCCCGTACATCGCGGCGGCGACCACCCTGTCCATCGCGGCGCGCTCGGGCTCCCATTCCGCCAGCGCGGTCGCGGCCCCCACGCGCCTCCCCGGGGAGATCCTCCCAGCCGCCGACGCCGCCGCCGCCCTCGCCCCGCGCAGGTACCTGCGGTACTCCTCGCCGTACCTGCCGCCGAACCTCTTCACGAAGGGGCCTATGGTGGCGTCCAGCTCCCCCCTGATCTGGCCCGCCAGCCCGCGCTCCTCGTCGAGCCCCGACGATCCCAGGACCGTGAGCAGGTACTCGAAGGCGCGGCCGTTCCCCGTGATGCCGACGTTGGTGAGGGCCGAGGCGGGCAGCAGCCCCCTGAGGATGTCCAGCGCCTTTGCCCTGGTGGATCCCCTGTAGACCGCCTCCGCCGACCTGACGTCGCCCTCCAGCCGCAGCCTGCTGATCGGCTTCTCCTTCCCGTCCGTGGAGTCCCTGAACCTGTACCTCGACACGGGGTACCTCTCCCTCACGTGGTCCATGGCGCCGTCTACGTTCTCGGAGTAGACGTCGAACGAGAGGTTGCACGACTCCTCGTACAGGCCGGAGAGGCCGGAGCCGAGGATGGCGGGGTCCCTGTAGAACCTGTACCTGCCGCCCTCCTTCCTGTCCCACCGGACGTACCGCGACGACTTTTCCAGGTACGACAGGCCGATGCGCCTGTCCTCGATCTTCTTCACCGCGATGTTCGAGATCCCCTCGATCGCGATCTGGGCCTCGCCGAGCTCGGCCACCGAGTCGTCGCCGTACTCCAGCAGCACCCTGTCGTAGAACTCCTCCCCGCGGTTCCTGTTCTTGGCGAACTCGTCGAGGAAGACGCGGCGCATGCTCTTGTCGGTCCTGCTGTACCTGGACATCAGGGCGCCGCGGTCCACCTGGCGCGGCGTGGTTATGGCAAAGACGTTCCCCGACACGTTTGAAAAGTGCCGCGAGAGGATCTTCTTCTCGCCGGCAGTGAACTCTGGCAATACCTTCTGCTGGGGGCGCATGACTATATTTTATTTCTTCTTGCCGATCTGTATGAGGTCCGGCCCGCCGTCGCGGTCCCCCCGCGCACCCCTTGACTGCCACCTCAGCAGGACGTCCTTGAACGCGTTGGCGTCGGCCTCGTTCTCCGTGTAGAACAGCGTCGTGACCCAGTACCCCTTGTTGGCCGTCTTGCCGCCCACCGAGTTCATCCAAAAGTCGCTCGGCAGCGTCCGCATCGCCCTGCTGTCCGGGTCCTTCGCGAGGTCCGCCCACCTCTTCGCGACAAAGCCCATTATCTGCTCCATCTCGCGCCTCTGGATCACACTGTACGGTGCCCGCCGCCCGGTTTTAAGATTTCCCAAGGGGCCGGCAGCGCCACGCGGGCGGGCCGGGCGCCCCCGCGCCGGCGCGCCCTATTCGGGGCGCAAAGCAGAGGGCCAGCTTTTCAGCGCCGCCGCGATCACCGGCTTGCCGCCCTCTCTTATCTGTCCTTCCGCGTGGTTGACTTGGTCGCGGTCCGGGCGGCCGCGGCCTGCATGCCAGACGGCGTCCCATCGGCCTCGCCTATGGGCAGGAACGCGCGGCGCTCTTCGACAAAGACCCGGCCCACTTTCCAGACGAGGCGCCCTTGCCTGCCGCCCCCTTCAGGTCGGACGCCCCCGGGTGCAGGCTGCCCCTTTCCGGCCACGTGCCGCCAAACCCTGCGGGTTTCACGGATGCCGTTCCGGCCAGATCGTGTTTGGCCCTCTTCCCCTCGGATCGCCCGCCGGATCCTGGGGAGGGCCGCCCGCCGGGGCTCGGCGCCCCCGTCAGGCCGTCCCCGGCGTCGGCCAGCCGGGCCCGGGAGCCGCCCCGCGTCACGTTCCCAGCTTGTAAAAATTATCTCACCAAAACTGGAAAGCTTTCTAACACCATGTCGGTTATACGAATCCCCCAACCCTTACGCATGACCCAAGACAACATCGACATCATCGGAAAGAACGTCAAGGACATGTACGGCACGCCCATGGGCAGGATAATAGGGACGTCGACTGACATCGACGGCAGCATCCAGACCGTGGGGGTCGACTGCGGCTTCCGGGGGCTGGACAGCGTCCCGTACGAGCAGCTGGTGATACAGCCGGACGTAGTGATCTTCGTCCCGAAGTGGAGGCTCGACTCGCAGAGGCTATGGCGCGAGAAGCAGCTCACGCTACGGCGGCTCAAGGCGCTGCTTGACGTGATATCCGAGGACGACGACGTGAAAGAGGACGCGGAGATGATCCACGCGAAGTACAGGTCGAAGCTTGCCGAGCTGGACGAGGCGGAGCACATAGTGAAGGCCAAACTCGAGGCCAGGCTGACCGAGCTGGAAGACCAGGCAAAGGCGGCCAAGATGCTGCTGTTCGACGCCAAGGTGCAGCACAAGGGGGACGAGATATCGCCCGAGACCTTCGAGACGGTCAAGGCGCGCACGTCCGAGATGCTGGAGCACACGGCCCACGAGGTGGCGGAGCTCCAGAACGTGCAGAAGAGGCTGGCGGACCTGGACGCGGAGGTCCAGGAGGCAGCATCGCAGCCGCTGCAGGAATCCGCGGTGTCGTACCTGGACTCGCGCGGGCCGCAGGCGGTACAGAGCATACTGCCCGAGGCGCCCACGGAGCCGGTCAGCTCACGCGAGCCGATCCGCGAGCCGGCAGCCGCCGAGCCCGAGGATTTGTCCGCGGTGCCTGCGTTCGGCCAGGGGGCCGGCGAGACGCCTGCGGGGCACGAGACGCTGCCGAAGGTGCCTGCGTTCGGCCAGGGGGCCGACGGCGCGAAGGATTCCGCGGAGCCCGGCAAGGACGCCCAAAAGTCCGGGAAGGGCGACGGCGACTGGCTCTCCAGGATGGAAGCGCAGTAGACTCCACACTCTATTTTTTCATCAAACGCGGGGCACGGCGCCCCCGTCGGCGCCGCGCCGGATTTTCCCACGCTGTCCCGCGGAGCCGGCGCGGCGGATGAATGGGATGCGTCCCGCGGCGGGGCGCAACTGATGCCGCCGCGAGGCAGTGCGGGCGGCGCGCCCGCCCCGCATGCCCGGGGCTGAATTGCGGCCCCGCCGGGAACCCCGCAAGCCGTCCCTCAACGATCCCGCGGACGGGGCTGGCCGCCGGATCCGGGAAGGCCGTCGCGCAAGACGCCTGCCCCGGCGCAGGCCCCCAGCGGCGCGGTTTCTTAACCCACGCGTTGTCGGCCGCGCCAATTGCGCCTTGCACGTCCGCGTCGGTGGCGCGCATGCCGGACGACATGGAACCGGCGAACCTGACCGCCGCCTCGTCTGGCGGGGGCCCAGTGCCGGACCTCCCTTCCCAGAACCGCCTTCTTCCAGCCTGCGGCCCCCGGCCGCCCCCGCGCGCGGTCCCCATGCCCCGCGCTGCGTCGCCGGCACAATGGGCGTCATGCCGGCTCCGAGCGACGCGGGAGCCCCCCGTGCGGATCCGCCGCCGGGGATCATCCAGCCGCGGGCGTCCCGCCCGCCGCGCGCCGGGCCAAGCGGAAATATTATAGCGCAAGCAATACAAGGGATGGCGGTAAATGTCCCCGCCTGAGACCCCGCGCCCGCGCGGGCCGACCGGATCGAGCGCCGCGCCGCCTGCCGGAGGGGCCGCGCGGACGGCCGCCGCCCGGGGCCGCGGCGAGGACGGGGTGCGCCCCGATGCCTGAAGCCTTCGAGATCGGCCTGGGGAACAACGACTCGCTCACGCGCAGGCAGGCGGGGGAGGACTATGTGCGGTTCTGGGACGGGCAGGCCAAGGGGCTGCACTGGTTCTCGGCCTGGGACAGGACGCTTGACTGGGACCCGCCGTTTGCGCGGTGGTTCGTCGGGGGGACGATAAACGCGTCGTACAACGCGCTTGACGTGCACCAGGACCGCGCCGAAAAGCCCGCCATCCTGTGGGAGGGCGAGGACGGCTCATCCCGCGTCCTGACGTACCGCGACATGTGGATCCAGGTCCAGAAGCTGGCCAACTCGCTAAAGTCGCTCGGGGTGCGCAGGGGGGACAGGGTGACGATCTACCTCCCGATGGTGCCGGAACTGCCGATCGCGATGCTCGCATGCGCGAGGATCGGCGCGACGCACGCGGTGATATTCTCCGGGTTCAGCTCCTCGTCGGTACGCGACAGGGTGGCCGACTCCAAGTCGAGGGTCGTGATCACGGCCGACGGGGGGTTCCGCCGCGGGAAGACCGTGCCGCTAAAGCCGGTGGTCGACGAGGCGGTGCGCGGGCTCGACTTTGTGGAACACGTCATAGTGCTGGAGCGCGCCAAGAACGCGATCGAGCTTGGCCCCCGGGACAGGATGTGGGACGAGCTGGTGGGGGGATCGCCCGCCGAGTGCCCGGCCGAGGAGCTCCCCAGCACGCACCCGCTGTTCATCCTGTACACGTCGGGCACCACGGGCAAGCCCAAGGGAGTCCTGCACGGGACGGGGGGCTACCTCACCCACCTCCGCTCCACGTACAGGTGGGCATTTGACATCAAGGACGACGACGTGTTCTTCTGCACCGCGGACATCGGCTGGGTGACGGGGCACAGCTACGTAGTGTACGCCCCGCTGCTGCACGGCGCGACGCAGGTGATGTACGAGGGGGCCCCCGACCACCCCGACGCGTCGCGGATGTGGGACATCATATCAAAGTACCGCGTGACGATATTCTACACGACCCCCACCGCCCTGCGGATATTCATGAAGTTCGGCGACGACGTCCCCAACTCGTTTGACCTGTCCTCGATCCGGCTGCTGGGGACAGTGGGCGAGCCGATAAACCCCGCGGTATGGAAGTGGTACTATGACGTGATAGGGAAGGGGAGGTGCCCGATCATAGACACCTGGTGGCAGACGGAGACGGGAGGCATGCTGATATCGCCGCTGCCGGGGCTGGAGACAATCCCGCTCAAGCCGGGCTCCGGGACGCTGGCAATCCCGGGGGTGGACATCGACGTGGTCGACGAGGGAGGCAGGGCCGTCCCCCCCGGCACCAAGGGATACCTCGTCATCAGGAACCCCTGGCCCGGGATGTTCCTGGGGCTCTGGGGCGACGACGAGAAGTACAGGGACGTGTACTGGTCAAAGTACCCCGGGTGCTACTACCCCGGGGACTATGCCATAAGGGACGAGGACGGGTACTTTTGGCTGCTCGGCAGGGCCGACGACGTCCTGAAGGTGGCGGGGCACAGGATCGGGACGGCCGAGCTCGAGAGCTGCATAGTGTCCCATGGCAGCGTGGCCGAGGCGGCAGTCTGCGGCGTGGACGACGAGATAAAGGGGGAGGCGATAATCGCGTTTGCAGTGCTGAGGGAGGGGGCGGAAGGGACCGGCGGCCTCGAGGGGGATCTCCGCGAGAAGATCAGGCGCGACGTGGGGCCCATCGCCACCCCGCGGCAGATCTACTTCGTGTCGAGGCTCCCGAAGACCCGCAGCGGGAAGATCATGCGGCGCCTCCTGAAGGCGATCGCGAGCGGCGGGGATGTGGGCGACGTGAGCACGCTCGAGGACGGGGCGGCCGTGTCCGAGGTGCAGTCCGCCTTTGAGGAGCTGCGCGACTCCGTGGGGCGCCCCTAGCGCTCCCTCATCCCGCGGAGGTCGATCCCGAGCAGCATCTCGAACATGTCCCTGAGCCCGTCGTACTCCGACTTTGAGGCCGCGTCCATGGAGCCGTACTCCGCCTCCTTGATCCTGTCCAGCCTCTCCTTCGAGTCCCTGAAGTAGGACTCCAGCCCCGAGATCTTCTCCTCGGTGAGGCCCGCCGCGTCAAAGATCACCGTGTTGCTCCCGACCAGGTCCCCGCTCTCGTCGTACGCGCTGGTGGCCTGCAGCAGCCCCGGGAACACCGTGCCGTCCCGCCTCTTGAACGTGATCTTCCTGTCGGAGACCATGCCAGTCTCGAACCACGCCTTCAGCGAGTCGTTCATCAGCCCCCACGACTCCTTGGGGATGTGCTCGAAGATGGCCCTGCCGAGGATCTCGGACTTTGCGTAGCCCAGGTAGGCGGCATACGTGGAGTTGCAGTCCAGGATGACGCCTATCGAGTTGATCCGGCGCCACATTATCGGGGCGTCGTTGAGGGTCTTCCTGGCTTCCGTCTGCTCCATTTTTCTAGTTCCGCGTGCCTGGTTATTAAGTTGAAATATCCGGGGCGCTGGACAAAGGTAATATAGAAACCGGCGGGCAGGTTCTAGCATGAGCAAGGATCCACCAGCCCGTGACGCTGGCGGGGATCCCGACGGCAGGGACGCCAGCGCCCCCGACGGGACAGGCGGCGGCGATGCCGGTGGAGCCAAAGCCCCCGGCGGGGGTGACGACCGTGCCGGCGCGGGCGGTGGCGCCGCAGGAGCAGCCGGGGACAAAACCGGCGCGGGCGACGAAGGCCCGGACGCGGTCGGCGACGATCGTGCCGGCGCGGGCGGTGGCGCCGCAGGAGCAGCCGGGGACAAAACCGGCGCGGGCGACGAAGGCCCGGACGCGGTCGGCGACGATCGTGCCGGCGCGGTCGGTGGCGCCGCAGGGGAACCTGCGGCAGGCGGCCCTGCGGCTGACGCGCCGGGGAACGCCGCGGACTCCGGGCCCGCGAGGCGGTCCTCCGGCAAACTGGTGGCGGGCCTGGTGGTCGCAATCGCCGCAGCCGCGTTCTTTGCGGGGTACACCGCCGGCGCCCTTGACGACTCCGGCGGGATGTCCGACGAGCAGCTGCAGGCGATCCTGTCGGCGATCGACTCCAAGATGACGGCCCCCTCCGCCGCGCCGGACGAGCACGGCAGCGCCGGCACCGTCCGCGTCTCGGTTGACGACGACCCCATGAAGGGCGATCCTGATGCGGGGCTGACCATCGTGGAGTTTTCCGACTTCCAGTGCCCGTTCTGCTTCAGGTTCTACGACCAGACGCTGCCGCTGATAGAGCGGGAATACATCGACACCGGCAAGGTCAACCTCGTGTACCGCGACTTTCCGCTGCAGAACCACCAGAACGCCGTCCCCACCCACATCGCGGCCGAGTGCGCCGACGAGCAGGGCGCGTTCTGGCCGTACCACGACGTCCTGTTCGAGACGCAGGACTCGTGGAAGTCCATGTCGCCGGGCGCGATCTCCGAGCAGCTGGTGCGGTTCGCAGACGGCCTGGGGCTGCGGACGGCCGACTTTGAGTCGTGCCTGGGATCGGCCGCGCCCGCGCAGGAGATCCAAAAGGACTACCAGGACGGCGTCCAGTACGGGGTCCGCGGGACCCCCGCGTTCTTCATCGGCAACGAGAGGGACGGGTACGTGCTGCTGTCCGGCGCCCAGCCGTTCGAGTCGTTCCAGCGCGTGATCGAGTCGAGGATCGGCTAGGCCCTCAGGCGAACCACTGGTCCAGGCTGTGGCTCTTCTTCTCCAGCGCCTTCTTCAGCCTGTTCAGCGAGGATCTCACCCTGTCCTCGGAGAAGCTCCTCTCCCCTGCCAGGTAGTCCGTTATGGCCCCGTAGTCGGCATCCCCGAACTCTATCTCGCCCACGTCTGCCACGTCGGGCCTCAGGAATATCCCCCTGATCTGCTCATAGTCGACCCCCTCCAACTGCCCCTGGATCTGCGGTATGTCCTCCAGCCTCGAGTGCTGCCTTATCATCTTCAGCGCCGTCTTGGGGCCCACCCTGTCAAACCCGTCGGGGTTGAAGTCGGTCCCGATCAGTATGCCCACGTCCACCAGCTCCTCCCTCGACAGCCCCAGGGCGGCCAGCGTCTTGCCGGTCTCTATGATCTCGGGCTCCACCTCGACGTACGTGTTCCTGTTCGGGAGCTTCCGCCTGCCGCTGTTGGTGAAGTTCCTCACCAGCCTCTTCGCGCCAAACAGCACGGAGTCAAAGTCCTGGCTTGCGGACGCGAAGGCGTGCCCCGTGTTGGTGAGGTGGGCCGCCATGGCCTCCCCCTCGGAGGGGGCGTCGACGTACGGGATCCCAAAGTGCCCCAGCAGGATCTTGGCGTCCTCCACCATGGAGTCCCTCATGCTGGTCGTCTGCTGCGCGAACTTCCTCGCGTCCGGCCAGTTCTTCTCGGCCACGGCCTTCTCGTACTTCACGGTGGCGTCCCTCTTGACCTGCTTCCTCCTCTCTATCTCCGCCGTCTTCAGCGACGGGGGCCTCCCGTCGAACACGTACAGCGGCCTTATCCCCAGGGACAGGAAGTTGACGTTCCGGTACAGCAGCCCGCTGAGGTGGCTCGTGACCCTTCCCTCCGAGTCGGACAGGTGCAGGCCGTCCGGGCCGCGGATCGTCGCCAGGAACTGGTATATCGCGTTGTACGCGTCGATCGCCACCACCCTGGCGGCAAACGACTCCAGGCTCGTCTTCTCCCTGGCCACCAGCTGCTTGAGATTCAGCCCCATCGCGTTGTGTGTCGCACGGCGCGCTATTTTGTGTTTGCGCCGGATCGAGTCAGTACAAATACCTCCAGTCCCAACACCATGACGTGAGGGGTTGGCTGTTCTGGGCCGGGGTCGGGTTCGTCATAGGGGGGCTGGTAAGCTACTCCATGGCCCTCGCAGTCCCTGGCCCCGGGTTCCAGGCGGACGTGTCGGGGTACGCCCTGGGGTGGATGGGGGCGGGCGCGGTGCTGCTGGCAGCCGGCCTGGTCCTGAAGCCGTCAAAAGCGGCTGGGTGACCCCCGGCGGCCCCCGTGATCTGCTTTATTACGGTGTTGCCCAGACTAGCATTGCCAGGTTAGCCAAGCGGTAAGGCGGCCGTCTCGAAAACGGCTACGCGCAAGCGTGCAGGGGTTCGAATCCCTTACCTGGCGCCATACCATTCCAAGACGGCCCGAGGGGCCCGGGGCCGCACGGTACGTCGGCATGGCGCGGGGCCGCAAGCGGCACCGGCGGGAGTTCATGGCGAATAAGGTGGGCGGCACGAAAAAAATTCCTGGGACTGGCCTATTCGGCGGTCTGCGCCATGCCGACGTTTTACGGGCTGGGCTGGACGGCGGAACCGCACGGGATCCACGGGGGCGTCCCGCCCGGCACCATGCCGGTCCTGATCGCGGCGTACGCGCTGAGCGGCATCACCGCGTTTCTTGCGATCAGGTGCCTCCGGTAGGCCGGCGCGGCCGCGGGCGGGAACGCGGCCACGGGGCCGGCCCCTGACTGCCCCATCGATCTCCCCCGCGACGAACGCCTTGCCCCTGTGGCGCACGTCTGCCCGTTCCAGCATCCCCGCGTCCACCGGTTTCATGACCGCGTTTTTTGCGGACGGGCACGTGACGCCGAGGCGCCGCATCGCGCCGGGGACGGTGACGTGCGGGTTTTGAGAAAAGGCGGGCCCCCCGTGGCGGAGGCGGCCCGCAACGGCGACGCGGGGCTGCCGGCCGGCACGGCCGGCGTCGGCGCGCTCGCCGCGGTGCCGACGGCCCCCGGGATGGGGCCGCCTCCAGGGTCCAGTGGGCCAAGGCAGGCGGCGTCGTGGGCCGGGCCGTGCCCGGCCGCATGCCGGCCGGGGAACCTGCCGCACGCGGGGAGGATCAAGGGGATGGGCCCCGGCAGCCTGGCCAGCCGGGCCGTGCGCGGGGCCGCGGACACCGCCGCGCGGCACGACGCCGGGACGGAGGCCGCGTACGCGTCAGCGCGCCGGAGGCACGCGGACAGGCACGGGCCGGCCGTAATCGCGGCGGCCCACAAGGCGGTCACCATGATGCGGCACGGGCCGGCCGCCAGGACGCCCCGAGGATCCAGCAACGAGGGGCCGTGCCGGCGCAGGCCGGCCGGGACGGGGAAGGCGCGCCGGGGGCGGCCACCCGCGCTGCCCGCATCCGGATCATCTTGCCAGCGCCAGCCATGAATCCCATGCCGCGCAACCCAGGCGCGGATCGGAAAAGCCGCGGGATGCATTGCGGCAAATACGCCTGGGTGGCTAGCATATGTGACCGGGCAGTACTTTACAGCCGCCGGCAGAGTTATTCCGCGCCTGCCCCGGCGAGTTAAATACCGTCGGCGCGCCCGGTGGGCATGGAGCTGAGGATCGGGTGCACGGGGTGGGGGTACCCTGAGTGGGGCGGGACGTTCTACCCGAGGACCGTGAGGCGGGGGGACTGGCTCAGGCACTACTCCTCCGTCTTCGACTCCACGGAGGTGAACTCCAGCTTTTACCGCGCCGTCCCGAGGCGCGTGGCAGGCAAGTGGAACGCCGAGACGCCGGACGGCTTTGGCTTCTCGCTGAAGTTCCCGAGGGCGATCACGCACGACCGCAGGCTGGACTACGGGGGATCGAGGGACGATCTGGCGGAGTTCTTCTCCGGCCTGGAGCCGCTGAGGGAGAAGGTGCGGGTCCTTGTGATGCAGCTGCCGCCGTCGCTGGGGTTCGGGGAGGCAAGGCCCAGGCTGGAGGAGCTGTCGGGGCACCTGCCGCACTACTGCAGGTTCGCGGTGGAGGGGAGGCACGACAGCTGGTTCTCCCCCGAGGCGCTGGACTTCCTGGAGGGGCGCGGGCTGTGCCTCGTGTGGAACGAGGTCCCGATGGTCGAGAACCCCGCGCCGGTAACCACGGACTTTGTGTACGCGAGGCTGATCGGGGACAGGGGCCTCCCGCGGGACGCCTACGGCTGCAGGGTGCGGGACGCGACCGGGGCGCTGGAAAAATGGAGGGACAGGCTGCTGGGGATCGGGGGAGCCCCCGGGATCGGGTTCTCGTGGGTGATGGTCAACAACCACCTGGAGGGCTTTGCCCCCGGCACAGCCAACGCGCTGAGGTCGATGCTCGGGATGGGGGAGCTGGAGTTCTCCGACAGGAGGCAGGGGTCCGTCCTGGGCTTCGGGTGAGGGCGCTGCCGGAAAGGGCCATGATCTGAGATCGCCTTCGCGGCATCCGCGGAGACCGGGCGCCTACGCGGCCAAGATCCCGAACGGCGCGCCCGGCCGGGCGCGCGCGCCGCGCCGCCGCAGATGCTTGCAGTTATAATGGCCAGGCGGCCTAGGAAAAGGGCGGCAGCGGCCATGGCAAACGTGATCATCCAACGGGCATATGAAATCCTTGAAGGAACCTCCAGTGACAAGTTCGCCAAGGCCTTCCAGGCATTCATGGTCGCGCTGATCTCCGCGAACGTCCTCGCGGTCATAATAGAGACGGAGGTGTCCGTGCTGGAAGAGTACGGCTACCTGTTCATGCCGTTCGAGGTCTTCTCCATATCCGTCTTCACCGTGGAGTACGCCGCGAGGCTGGCGCTCTGCAAGATGGACCCGAGGTACCGGGACGCCAGGCACGCGAGGCTGCGGTTCGCCTTCACCCCGCTGATGCTGGTCGACCTGGCCGCGATACTGCCGTTCTTCGTGCCGTTCGTGGTGGCGGATCTCAGGTTCATACGGATAATCAGGCTGCTGAGGCTGTTCCGGATATTCAAGCTTGCCAGGTACTCCAAGCCCATGCAGACCATGGGGGACGTGTTCAGGGCAAAGTCGGGCGACCTGGCAGTCGCGTTCTTCATCCTCTTCATAGTCCTGATCTTCGCGTCGAGCCTGATGTACCACGCCGAGCACAAGGCGCAGCCCGAGGTGTTCTCCAGCATCCCAGACTCCATGTGGTGGGGCGTCATCACGCTTACCACGATAGGGTACGGGGACACCTACCCGGTGACGGTCTTCGGGAAGGTGATAGCCGCGGTGGTCTCGATACTCGGGATAGCCGTGTATGCCGTCCCGACGGGCATCATGGCCTCGGCGTTTACCGAGGAACTGAGGAAGAAAAAGGCCGGAAAAGCTGGCAGGTGCCCCCACTGCGGCAAGGACATAGAGGGTCCCTGACTGCGGAAGCCGGCGCGCCGGCACGTGCGGGCCGCCGGGGCGCGGGCGCGCGGCCCGGCTGATCTAACATTAAATATGCTCTGCGCCCACCACGATCCAGTCAAAATGACGCGCAGCGACGATCGCCAGAGGATCCGCCCCCGAGGCGGCCCGTGCCAGGGTGGCCGCGGGGCGCGCGTGCAGCGGGTAATGCACCCGCGCCTCCTCGCGGCCCTGGTGGCCGCCGCGCTGGCCGCATCGTGCGCGGCGCCCGCCGCGTACGCCGACGGCCAGCCCATCGTGTCGCTGGAATACACGGTGGAGATCGACGGGACGGCCATAAGCGACCTCGCGGACACGAGCTTCGGCCTCTCGGCCGACGTCATCGGGGACCTTGACGGCAACGGGGTACCAGACATCGCGGTGGGCGCGCCGAGCGTCCACGGCAGCGCCGGTACCGGCAACCTGTACGTCCTCCTGATGGATCCGGGCGCCTCCATAAAGAGCACCGTCCAGATCAACGGGGACACGCCAAACGTGCCCGACATGAGGGAGGGGGCCCGCTTTGGCAGCTCCGTGGCGGCGCTGGGAGACCTCGACGGCGACGGCGTGCCGGACGTCGCGGTCGGCGCGCCCGACCAGCTGCTGGGCAGCGTGGGCACCGGCGACGTGTACGTGATCTTCCTCAACCCCGACGCGACCGTAAAGCGCACCGCCGTGATCACGGGCGGCACCCCCAACGGCCCACACCTCGCGGTGGGGGACAACTTTGGCGCGTCTGCCGCCGGCATCGGCGACGTCGACGGCGACGGCAACGCCGACCTCGCAGTCGGCGCCCCGGGCAGCTACTACTTCAGCCTGGTGCCCGGCGACGTCCACGTCATCTTCCTCAACCCGGACGGCACCGTGAAGGGGTCGGCCGAGATCACGGGAGGCGCCCCCAACGGCCCGGCGGTGGGGGCCGGCGCCAACCTCGGCGCCTCGCTGGCCGCCACGGGCGACCTAGACGGCGACGGCGTCCCCGACATGGCAGTCGGGGCCCCGCGCAACCTGGGCAACACCACCAGCACGGGCAGCGTCCACGTCATGTTCATGAACCAGGACGGCACCGTAAAGCGCACGGCCGACGTGGTCGGCCAGAGGTCCGACGGCTCCCCGCTGGCAAACGGGGACCACTTCGGCGCCTCGCTGGCAGCCACGGGCGACCTAGACGGCGACGGCAACTCGGACCTGCTGGTCGGGGCCACCGGCGCGTCCGTGGCCGGGATCCCCACGGGGACGATCCACGTGGCGTTCCTCAACCCCGACGGGACGGTAAAGCGCACGTCCGAGATAAACTCGCTCACCCCCAACGGCCCGGAATCCCTCATGCCCGCGGGCTACTTTGGGGTGTCGGTGGTCAACCTGGGCGACCTCAACGGCGACGGCCTGGAGGACATCGCCGCCGGCACGTTCAACGACGAGCCGTTCTACGTGATGTACATGGGCCCCGGCGGCACCGTGCTGAGGACGGTCGAGCTCACCAGCAAGTCCATCGGGATACCTTCGGTAGTCCCGGTGAACCACTTTGGGGCCGCCGTCGCCAACCTGGGCGACCTCGACTCGGACGGCGTGGCCGACATGGCCGTCGGCGCCCCGGGCGCGTTCTCGGGCGGGATAGGCACCGGGGACCTCTTCATCCTGTTCATGAACCCCGACGGGACGGCGAAGCGCACGGCCCAGATCAACGGCGAGACGCCGGGCGGCCCCTCGCTTGCGGCAAGCGGCAGGTTCGGCACGTCCGTGGAGGCAGTGGGCGACATGGACGGCGACGGCGTCACCGAGGTGGCGGTGGGCTCCACGATCAGCTTCGTCGACGGCGCCAACACGGGCACCCTGCACGTGCTCTTCCTGAACCCGGACGGCACAGTGAAGCGTACCGCCGAGATCAACGGCTCCTCCCCCAACGGGCCCCAGCTGACGTGGAACGACCTGTTCGGCTCGTCGGTGGCCAGCTTGGGCGACCTTGACGGCGACGGCGTCACCGACATGGCAGTCGGCGCCCCCGACCACGCCAACCTTGCCACGAGCCCGGGCGACCTGTACATCATGCTCATGAACCCCGACGGCACCGTGAAGCGCACGGCCGCGATCAACGGCGGCACGCCCAACGGCCCGTCGGTCGCCCCGGGCGACCTCTTCGGGATCTCGGTAGAGAACATCGGCGACCTTGACGGCGACGGCGTCACAGACCTGGCGGTGGGGGCGACGGGCCACCTCAGCAGCCCCGCCAGCGTCGGGGCAGTGCACATACTGTTCATGAACCCAGACGGCACCGTCAAGCGCACCGCCGCGATCGACTCCGAGACCCCCAACGGCCCGTCGCTGGCCCCCGGGGACAAGTTCGGCACGTCCATAGCCGCCATGGGAGACCTCGACGGGGACGGCTCCGCCGAGATCGCGGTGGGGGCGAGCGGCCGCTTCCTGGGCGGCGTCAGCACGGGCGACGTCTACCTGCTGTTCCTCAACCCCGACGGCACCGTGAAGCGCACCGCCGCGATCGACTCCGAGACCCCCAACGGCCCGTCGCTCGTGGAGCGGGGCTACTTTGGGTTCTCTGTCGCAAGCATGGGCGACCTCGACGGCGACGGCACCGTGGAGGTGGCTGCCGGCGCGTCGGGCTCCTCCCGGGTGTACGTCATGTCGGCGGCTGTCACGGCGGCGCCAGGGGGAAGCTTTGTCACCACCTGGAAGACCGAGAGCCCCGGCGAGTCGATCACCATCCCGGTGGGCGGGGCCACCGGCGCGTACGCGGTGGACTGGGGCGACGGCAGCACCAGCACGCACAGCGGGGACGCCTCGCACGCCTACGCCTCCCCCGGCACCTACACCGTGCAGATATCGGGCGACTTTACCCGGATCCACCTGGGGGGCGACCACTCCAACGCCGCCAAGCTCCGCTCCATAGAGCAGTGGGGCACGGCGTCCTGGGCCACGATGGAGTCCGCGTTCAGCGGCGCGTCCAACATGGTGTACAGGGCCGCCGACGCCCCCGACCTCTCCGGCGTCACCGACGCGTCGTCGATGTTCGCCCTCGCCACCGCGTTCAACGGCGACATCTCCTCCTGGGACGTCTCGTCGGTCACCGACATGTCGCGCATGTTCTTCAACGCGGTATCCTTCGACCGCCCGCTGGACTCCTGGGACGTCTCGTCGGTCACCGACATGTCCCACATGTTCGACGACGCGATATCCTTCAACGGCGACATCTCCTCCTGGGACGTCTCGTCGGTCACGGACATGTCCTGGATGTTCTTCGGCACGCTGCAATTCAACCAGCCCATAGGCTCCTGGGACGTCTCGTCGGTCACGGACATGGGCAGCATGTTCTCGCTTTCCCCCTCGTTCAACCAGCCCATCGGCGCCTGGGACACCTCCGGCGTCACCGACATGTCCTACATGTTCACCCACACGCACGCCTTCGACCAGCCCATAGGCTCCTGGGACGTCTCGTCGGTCACCGACATGAGCTTCATGTTCCTCAACTCCGAGTCGTTCGACCAGCCGCTGGGCCCCTGGGACGTGTCGGGGGTGACCGACATGCCCGGCATGTTCCTCAACGCGGAGTCGTTCAACCAGCCCATCGGGACATGGGACGTATCGTCGGTCACGGACATGTACGGCCTGTTCGCCCACGCCTCCTCCTTCAACCAGCCACTCGACACATGGGACGTCTCGTCGGTCACCGACATGAGCTTCATGTTCGCCAACTCCACCTTCTTCAACCAGCCCCTGCACACCTGGGACGTCTCGTCGGCCGCCGACATGTCCGGCATGTTCCTCCTCGCGGTGTCGTTCGACCAGCCCCTGGATTCCTGGGACGTCTCGTCGGTCGCCTACATGCCGAACATGTTCGACAACGCGTACTCCTTCAACCAGCCCCTGCACACCTGGGACGTCTCGTCGGTCGCCGACATGTCCCACATGTTCCGCTTCGCGGCCCTCTTCGACCAGCCCCTGGATTCCTGGGACGTCTCGTCGGCCGCCGACATGTCCGGCATGTTCCGCGCGGCCTTCTCCTTTGACCAGAACCTCGGCAGCTGGTACGTCGTGCTCGGGGACACCGAGGTGGACAGCGGCGACAGCGTGGTCACCACCGTATCGGCGCAGAACCAGTTCCTTGACTGGCAGGACACGGAATACAGCATAGCGGCCACGGGGGACGGGGACCTGTTCGAGATGAGCGGCAACGTCCTCCGGTCAACCTCGCCGGAATACGAAATGCCGTCCTACGACGTCACCATAGTCTCCACCGGGGGGTTCGGGCCGCCCAGCTCGGTTGACGTGACCATCACGGTGGCGGGCTATGCCGGCCGGGCGCCGACGTCGCTCGGGGGGACGGTCTTCTCCGATGACAACGGCAACGGGGCGCAGGATCCGGGCGAGCCCGGGCGCGCCGGCCTAGCGGTGCTCTACGTCGACGTGGCCGACTTTTCAAAAACCGGCAGGGTGGCCACGGACCCCTCTGGAAAGTACGCCTTCGCCGACATACCCGCAGGGGATTACCTGGTCCAGGTGGACGGCTCGGACCTGTTCAGCTACCTGACGGTCCGGGACGGGCGGGCGGTAACGCAGGACTTTGCAGTCCCCCCGCCCACCCCGTCGTACGAACCGTTCGCGTCCGCGCCGCACAACAGGTTCATCACCACGTGGGAGACGTCCTCGGCGGGCGAGTCGATCACGATCCCGGTAGGGGGAGCCGCCGGCCGGTACACCGTGGAATGGGGCGACGGCGGCGTCACCACGCACGAGGGGGACGCCTCGCACGCCTACGCCTCTCCCGGGATATACACGGTGCAGGTGTACGGCGACTTTAACAGGATCCAACTGGGGGGCGACCACTCCAACGCCGCCAAGCTCCGCTCCATAGAGCAGTGGGGCACGGCGTCCTGGACCACGATGGAGTCCGCCTTCAGCGGCGCGTCCAACATGGTGTACAGGGCCGCCGACGCCCCCGACCTCTCCGGCGTCACCGACGCGTCCGCAATGTTCGCCCTCGCCACCGCGTTCAACGGCGACATCTCCTCCTGGGACGTCTCGTCGGTCACCGACATGTCCTACATGTTCTTCAACGCGGTATCCTTCGACCAGCCGCTTGGCTCCTGGGACGTCTCGTCGGTCACCGACATGTCCAGCATGTTCGACGACGCCATCTCCTTCAACGGCGACATCTCCTCCTGGGACGTCTCGTCGGTCACCGACATGTCCTACATGCTGTTTGGCACCACCACCTTCAACCAGGACATCTCCTCCTGGGACGTCTCGTCGGTCACCAGCACGACGCGCATGTTCGCCCTCGCCACCGCGTTCAACGGCGACATCTCCTCCTGGGACGTCTCGTCGGTCACCGACGCGTCCTACATGTTCTTCCACGCGCACGCCTTCAACCAGCCCATCGGCTCCTGGGACGTCTCGTCGGTCACCGACGCGTCCTACATGTTCCTCAACGCGATATCCTTCGACCAGCCCATCGGGACATGGGACGTCTCGTCGGCCACCGACATGTCCGGCATGTTCCTCAACGCGGAGTCGTTCAACCAGCCCATCGGCTCCTGGGACACCTCCGGCGTCACCGACATGTCCAGCATGTTCACCCACGCCGCCGCCTTCGACCAGCCCATCGGGACATGGGACGTCTCGTCGGTCACCGACATGTCCTACATGTTCCTCAACGCGATGTCCTTCGACCAGCCGCTGGGCTCCTGGGACGTCTCGTCGGTCACCGACATGTCCTACATGTTCCGCAGCGCGCTCTCCTTCGACCAGCCGCTTGGCTCCTGGGACGTCTCGTCGGCCACCGGCATGGCGCGGATGTTCTCGCTGGCAGCCTCCTTCAACCAGCCCCTCTCCTCCTGGGACGTCTCGTCGGTCACCGACATGTCCGGCATGTTCCTATACGCCTTCGCCTTCGACCAGCCCCTGAACTCCTGGGACGTCTCGTCGGCCACCGACATGCGCGGGATGTTCGGCCTTGCCCACTCCTTTGACCAGAACCTGGGCGACTGGTACATAGTGCCCGCCGGCACCTCGCTGGGCGTAGGGGACACCGTGGTGACCGACATCGCGGCGCAGAACGCCTACCTTGACAGGCATGCCCCGGCATACAGCATCGCCGCGGGCGGGGACGGGGACCTGTTCGAGGTGTGCGGCAGCACGCTCAAGTTCGCGTCCACCGCGTACGCAAAGCCCTCCTACGACATCACCCTGGTGTCCGAGGGCGGGTTCTCGTCCCCCAACTCCCGGGACGTCACGGTCACCGTGCGGGGCGACGCGGGCGGCGGCGCGGCTGCAGTCAGGGGAACCGTGTTCGGCGACGCCAACGGCAACGGCGTGCGCGACCCGGGCGAGGCCGGGATCGCTGGCTATTCTATGTACGCGACGGACCTTGCAAACCCCGAAGCCGTCCTGGGGACCACCACGTGTTCTGACGGCACGTACGCGTTCGAGGGCCTCACCCCGTCCGGGACGACGCTGGTGCAGGCGGCATACTTCCCGCCCGGGCACACCATCACCACCGGGCAGTCCTACGCGTACGTCCTGCCAGAAGCCGGGGCCCCGGCGACGTTCGACGTCGGGTTCCGCCAGGTCCAGCCGTCCGAGACCGTGACGCTAGGCGTCACCGCATACCTGGACGGAAACGCAAACGGGACGCCGGACGCGGGGGAGCCGGCCATACCGGGCGTGACCGTCTTCGTCTACACGTACGCCACCGGCGAGCTGGGCCTGGTGACCACCGGCGCCGACGGCACCGCAAGCAAGGCAGGCATCACGCCCGCGGACTTTGTCGCGCAGGTAATACTCCCGCAGGGATTCTCCCGGGCTACCTCGCCGGTGGATCCGGCGTCGGGCGTCGCGGGCGCGCTCACGGCATCGGGCCCGGAGCCCGGGTCGACCATCCAAATGGCCATCGGCCTCGTGCCGTCCGGGTAGGCGGGCAGGCCGCGCCGCCGATCCCACTGGCAGACCTTGCGCACCCCGCCACCTGTCCGCCGCAGGCCGCGGCGTGCACCACACGCCTGCTGAAATCGGCAATCCCGAATACCGCGTTGCGCCCGTCGGCCACCCTGCCGTAGCCGGACATGGCGTCCTCCACGGCTCCGAAGACATCTTGATACATGCGCGGGTTGTTAAGCAGGTCACGTCCCAGTTGGCCCAACTGGTAGTGCATGAAGGCCTTCTGGGACTGCCCCAATTGATCTGTTGCGGTTTGGGTTGCTTTCTGCTACTTCTGGGAAGAATGGACCGTGCCGGGCGGGCCCGCCGCGCGGGACATCCCGGGCTTTGGGGCGGTGGTGACGGAGACGCGCCACGCCGTCCGGGCCGCCGCGTGCCCCAAGTGCGGCAGGGGGCACGTGGCGCCAAGCGGCCTCCCGGCGCGCGGGAGCCGCGGCAAGAACGCGGCGGCCGCGGCGGCCGCGCCGCGCGGGAGATCACGGGGGTGAGGATCGCGAAATCTACGGCCATAAGCGTGACGGGGCGCGCCCGCGGCGCGATGCGCGGGCAGTTCCGGGACATCGTGGGCCGCGCCAGGAGGCCCGAGAGGGCCGGGGCCGACGTAGTCAACGCCTTAAGTAATCGTTCATTTTGACCGGAACGATCTCCCTCTTGCGGATCATGGCGCGCATGGGCCCCACGGCCTCCCCGGTGTTCGCGTACAGGCGGTTGCCCACGGGGTTCCCCGTCACCCCCCGCTGCTCCCCGGCGCCGTCAGGCTCCGGGGCGTGCGGGGGAAAGTGCCCCGGCCGGACGTCCCCGCACCCCCCGCGTGGCGCAGCACCGCCTCGGGCTTGTGCCACGACGCGTTGCCTGCGGACACGGGCACCTTGCCGAACCTCCTGCGAACCCTGCCCGGGGTCCTTATGAACACGCCGGGATCCTTCTGGCCGCGGGACATGCAGCAGGATTCCCCGTCCCCGAGGACGCCGAACGCGTGCTTCCCGTCCCTTGAGGGCGTGACGGGGGCGGCCTTCCCCTTCCTCCTCCCGTGCCGGCCGTAGCGCGCCCTGTCGCCGCCCAGCGCGACGGTGGCCCCGTCCCCCGCGGGGGCGGCGTACCCTAGCCTGCCGTACCCGCGGGCCCAGTAGATCGAAATGTACCCCAGCGGGACGCCGGCCAGCATGTCTTGACCCGATACTGGAACGTTTTGGACAGAAAAGCCAATGGATCAGGCGCCCCCATAACCCGTCATGTATCACCAAAACAAACCACGGGGGCACCGACTCAGGGTGGCGGGCAAGGCGTTTAAAACGTTGCCACGGCTGCTTGGGAAAGCTGGCATCAGGTTCTCGGGCCGGCACAACGCCGCGTGCGGCATGGCCGACTTCGTGCGCGTGCCGGTGTCCATGTGCAGGGACCGCGCATGCGCGTCTGGCGCCACCGGGACGCTCGCCGTGCGCCATGCGCAGGGCCGCGTACCGTCGTCGGCGTGGTTCCTGTCCAGGATAGTAGGGGGGGGCGTGCCGGGATCATCAGGGGGGCGTCCCACGCCGTGGCCCTGGACTACCGCCCGATGCCCAGGCACGGCAGGAACCCCGCGACCAGGGGGGAGCAGCTGGTGCGCGCGAGGCACAGGAACGGGACGTCGCGCTCCGGGGGGTACGCCACCGCCCAGATGGTGGACGGGCCGGGGCTGAACCTGGCGTGCAGGCCCAAGAAGGGGGGGGGGGACGCGCAGGAGAGGTACCTGGCGTACGCCACCAACGCCGGCGCCGGCAGGGCGGTCCGAGCCGCCGACGTCCCCGACGGGCACGGGAAGAGGTGGGGGACAGGGACGGGGCACGGGGACGCCGAGAAGGCCAGGCCCAGGACCACCGGCACGAACCCCTCAGTCAGGACGTTCATGTTCTTCATGGCGCTGGTCATGTACGACCCGTGGATGATCTCGGTGGAATGGTCCGCCGGGTGGTACGGGAGGCGCGACACCGCCTCGATCCGGCTGGCGATCATGCTGGAGTACATGGTGAGGCTGGCCGCGTGCGCGGCGTATGGCGGCCGGGCCTGGCCCAACCAGGCGTCTGCCGGCTAGTACATTTTCAAGTACTGGGCCCGTATCGCCTCCCGTATGGAAAGGATCAGGTTCGCCAGGGACGCGGCAATCGCGCGGCGGGCGGCGACCACCGTGTTGGCCGCCATCGCGAACCCGAACACGGCGCGGAAGAACCACGCGATGCGGGCGTCCGTGCAGTCCATGGCAAACAGCGTGAGCACCACCCCGAGCGCCACGGGCCCCAGCGACGTGCCCTCCAGGAACGGCGATTCGGCGCACGCGACCGTCCCGCACCCGCCGCAGGAGGCCCTGTGTATCACGGCGCACGCCGTCACCATGCGCATGGAGGAGTCAAAGTCACTGACCAGCTTGTTCACGGGCCTCATCGGCTCCAGGCCCCACCCGCACCGGCACCTCCCGGTGGCGAGGCGGTAGTGCAGCGTCACGGACGGCCTGTTGGAGTGCGACGCCCCGGCGTGGTTTGCCGGGGGGTCGCGCTTCCTGCCCTTGGCGGCGTCCCCGGGGCTCCCCCCGGGATCCTCGCCCCTCCTCTCCCTGAACCCCTTCCTGGCGCCGTTGTACAGCGAGGGCCTGGACGTGGGCATGTTGGGGCTCTCGTAGAACGCCTCCTTGCCCTTCAGCGTGGCGTTCTCCGCCCTCAGCGTGGCGATCTTCCCTTCCAGCATGGCGATCTTCCCTTCCAGCGTGCGATCTTCCCTTCCAGCGTGCGATCTTCCCTTCCAGCGTGGCGATCTTCCCTTCCAGCGCCGTAACCTTGGCATACAACCTGGCAACCTCCCTCCGCAGTACAGTGGCCTCGGAATCCGCTATTGGTATGGCTTGGGAGGGGCAGGATCAAAGCGTAGCGATCTAGATTTGTGGATTGTTTACGTAAATTTGCCTGAGCTGGACCTGAGCATGTACACTGGACCTTACTAAAAGGTTAAATATGACTTATCCGTTTATTGTTAGTATAATGCACCTAAGCGGCAAAATCCATGTCGGCGCGTTGACATTCGCAGCCATCTCGTGCGCCACGGCGATGCTCTTGGCAGGTTCTGCCCACGCGGATCACTCCACGTACTATAACTCCGACACGGGCAGCTGGCGCGTGGATCTCGGGTACTCGGGAACCCTGAACGTGGGCAAGGTATTTGCGTACGACGCGGACAACAGCAATTCGCCCAAGGCGTACATGGGGACGGGATACGCCAGCGGCGAGGAGGTCGTCAGAACCATGAGTTATTCGAAGATGGTAATCATGGGGGATGCGTCGACCTTGAAGGTCAAGTTTGATGAATGCTGGCTTAGTGCGTACGGCTTCTGCCACAAGAAGGTCATCAGTTTTGATTCGATAGGCAACAGCAGGCCCCATGTCAATTCCGCCTCGTACAACGCGGACAACGGTATCGCGACGATAAATGCCAGCGAGCCCATAAAGGACGCGGACGCGTCAAAGATATGCCTGGTGGGAAATAACATGTTCGACAGTAGTATAACGACGACCGTGTGCGCCAACTCAGTGTCCGCGGGGGGCAAGACGGTAACCGCGTCATTCGGCAACCCGTGCCTTGACGATTACATGGTAAGGCTGAAGGTGGAAAAGTCGGCCATAAAGGACACGTGGAATACCTGGAACGTCGACACATACAAGACACGCCAGATGCACTGGTACTGTTGAGTGTTGCCCGCCCCGCCTGCTGCGAGGGAGCCGCACGCCACGATCCCGTTCCTTCTGCCGGATCCACTTGCCACCGCCCTGTTCCCGACATGGGGACGCCCTGCCCGGTGGCCGCCTTTCCCGCGCCGCCGGCAGTGCCTGCCCTCCCAGCCGTGGCCGCATGAGAACCTAACGGGGCGACGCCGGTCGGCCGCATCGCACGTGTCGGCCAGGGGTGGCCGTCGTGTGACCTGGACCTGATGATGTACGTTGCGGCCACTAGTGTATGAAAGGTCGGTTCACTAGCCACCCGTCTCCGTATCCATCCACTTGGGGTCGTTTTTCCTGATCGTGTTCGTGGCATCCTTGTCATGGAAGGCCCCCGGCGGGGTCTGGCAGTTGCCGGCGTCCAGGGAGAAGTGCAGCCCGTCCCCGCCGCACTCGATGTCCTCGGGCATGCTCCCGTGGCGCCATGTCCAGTCCCCCGTGCCCCGGAAGAGCCTCCATCTTGGCGGTGGCGTACGCCTCGAACCTGGACGTCCCGTTCCCGTTCCCCGCGCGCACCAGCTGCTCCTCCCTAGCGGCGGGGTCCATGTCGTGCCTGGGCATCAGGTGGTCGTCGATGGCCACGGTGCAGCGGATCCGCCTGAGTGCCCTGGAGCGCCCGGCCTCCCGCACGGTGGCGGCGAGGGCACCGGAGCACCGCTCCCGCATGGCGTCCGGGCCGCGGCACGCCCCCCGTATCCTGGAGGGCACCCACGCCGACGACGGCATGCGGTCCTGCCCGTGGCGCACGGCGGACGTCCCGGTGGCGTCCGACGCGCACGCGCGGTCCCCGCACATGAACGCCAGCACGCGCACGAAGCCGGCCATGCTGGCCAGCAGCCTCGCGTAGTCGTTGTGGGCGGCCTCCGTCCCGTGGAGTCCCTCCGTCACGGAGATCTCCTCCGTCAGGTGCCCCGCCTGCCGGGCGCACTGTAGTCAACGCCTTAAGTAATCGTTCATTTTGACCGGAACGATCTCCCTCTTGCGGATCATGGCGCGCATGGGCCCCACGGCCTCCCCGGTGTTCGCGTACAGGCGGTTGCCCACGGGGTTCCCCGTCACCCCCCGCTGCACCCCGGCGCCGTCAGGCTCCGGGGCGTGCGGGGGAAAGTGCCCCGGCCGGACGTCCCCGCACCCCCCGCGTGGCGCAGCACCGCCTCGGGCTTGTGCCACGACGCGTTGCCTGCGGACACGGGCACCTTGCCGAACCTCCTGCGGACCCTGCCCGGGGTCCTCATGGACACGCCGGGATCCTTCTGGCCGCGGGACATGCAGCAGGATTCCCCGTCCCCGGGGACGCCGAACGCGTGCTTCCCGTCCCTTGAGGGCGTGACGGGGGCGGCCTTCCCCGTCCCCCTCCCGTGCCGGCCGTAGCGCGCCCTGTTGCCGCCCGGCGCGACGGCGGCCCCGTCCCCCGCGGGGGCGGCGTGCCCTGGCCTGCCGTACCCGCGGGCCGGCCGCGCCGCTTTTTTTTGGGCCCGCCTTGTGCCCCTTTCGGGGCCGGTTTGGGGCGGCTTGGCCCCGCCTTCTCCCGCGGCATGCCGACCCTGGCCGGGAGCTTCTGCGCGCCGCCTGTCCCGTACCCCGCGCCGGACCCCTCCCGGCGTGGGCCGGCACCGTCTTGGGGGCCCGCAGCGGGGACCCGGAGCCGAATTCCCCGGGGCCCCTTTCCATGTCGGCTGCCGGCCCCCTGACCTGGGGCCCGTTGAGCCTGCACGGCCTCCCCTCCTTGCTGTCGTCGCGCCCCTCCCGCGGGCCGGCCCCCGCGGGCCAGTCCCTCATGGTGGTGGGCCTGCGGTCCGGCCCCGGCGCTGCCTGGCGCACCGCGGGCCCCTCCTTCCCCGTCATGCACGCCAGCAGCCTCTCGCGGGCCTTGGGGTCTCCCCCTTCCCGTGGTATGCCTTCAGGTACGGCATGCCGGTGCCGGGAAGGGACGCTGGCCCCTTTTTCAGCATGTTTTTTCTTTCCATGGTGACAGTCGGCACGCGCATGGCTTGGATCTTTCGGCCAGGCAATGTTGTCACAATGGTTTGAACGATTTAATAAGGCGTTGACTACGGGCAGGCGCACAAAAAAGAGAAGGACCCAAGGGCCAAGATCAGGATGGCCGCGGCGAGCATGGTGTGCAACCGCAACAAGAGCATCCGGGACACCGCAGGCTACCTCATGCAGTGCCCCGACCGGGTGTCGTTATGGGTAGAACGCTTCAGGGAGGGCGGCACCGGCGCCCTCCGGGAGCCTTCCCAATAGCGGGAGGCCGCCAAAGGCCAAGCTCGGGGAGATCCGGCGCATGTTGGACGGCACGGGCGGCACCGCCACCCCCGGGAGGCTCCGCGATGACATGCGGAGAACGCCGGGCGCGGCGCACCACATAACGTCGATCAGGAGGATCATGGGGAACACCGGCCTGTCCCCCAAGGCGCCGCAGCGCGCCCGCGCCAGCAAGGCGGGCCCGGGCGGGACACGCGGGTGGCAGAAGGGGGCAAGGAGGAAGATCTCGCGCCTGGAAGGGCAGGGTTTTGCCACCGTCATGCCGGGTGGGGCGTCCCGCGCCCGCAGCCCGGCGGCCGGGAGGAAGTGCCGGTCCCCCGGGGGCGGGCGGATCGTCGCGGGGCACGACGGGAACCGCCGCAAGGCGGTGGCGTACGGGGCGCCGGCCGCGGACAGCCGCAGGCACTTCAGGACGCGCGACGGGTCCGGCAAGGACACGTTCCTGCCGTACCTCAAGGGGCCGCGCCGGCATCTCGGGAGGGTGCACGTCATGAAGGACGGCGCGTCTCCCCACGCCGCCGGCGTCGTGAAGGGGCACGTCTCGCGCAGCCCCGGAGTGAGGGCCGCGTACCTTCCCACCGCCACGCCGGAGCCGGACGCCACGGGGGGTACTGGCGCCAGTCAAAGCGCGACGTCCTGGTGTCGGGGCATTACGGGACGTTCGGGGAGACGGGGCGCACCCTGTCCGAGTACCTGAGGACGTCCCACTCCAACCTGGACGTGATGAAGTACATCAACAGGAAGTCCTTGGTGCTCAAGAATTTTTGATCGTTGCTATAGCCACCCGGGCGGCCGGCACGCCATTCTCTCGCTGCATGGCCGGGCACTTCCGGGACTCCAAGCAAGTCTCCCTGCAATGGCCTTCCGTGACCGGCACGGCCCAAAATGGCCGGCTGTAGTCCTCTTGATCCGGCGCGGACCGACTTTCCGTATAATTGATGTACGTTGCGGCCGCCGCAATGTTTTTCAGCCCCGTTCCCCGCAGTACAGCCTTGATCATCGTGTGCAGGGGGGCCACCAGTGACGGGAGGATCCAGAAATGCAGGTTCTCCCATGACGGGGAGTGGGGCGACCGCGAGCTGGTGGAGCACCAGAGGCTCCACGAGTCCGCGCGCCGGCCAGGCCGCGCCTGGCTGGGCTTTGATCTCCCGCAGCCGTTCGGGGCGCACAGCGGGCGGGACGGCAAGCGATCCTGACGCCCGCGCCCGCCGGGGCCCAACCTCAATGATTTTATTCCGTTCCGGGGGGATCCATGGCGTTGGCCGACGAAACCATACCGTGGTCAAGGGACGCGCTCCTGCGGTGGTCGGACTTTAGGGCCGAGCCCAGCCCGTCGGGCTTTGAGGACGCCTCGTGCGTCGTCAGGTACGGGATCTCGTGGACCGTGGACTCTGAGAGCTCCGGGGGGCGGGTGGAGTACTTTGTCGCGGACGTCAGGCTGGAGGCGGAGTTCTTCCCGTGGCTGTCGTGGGTGCGGCAGATGTACGCCACGCCCGAGCTGCTGCGGCACGAGCAGGGGCACTTTGACCTGGCCGAGATGCTGCGCCGGGACGCCGCGGCGGGGATGAGGGGCGAGTTCTGCGGCAGGAGGTACGCGGCCAGGGGCCACAACGAGGAGCAGAGAAAGCAGTTCGCAAGGGACCACACCGGATCGCTGCTGGGCCGCGAGCTGAAGAAGTGGCAGGCGCGCATGGAGGAGGCGCAGTCGGAGTACGACCGCCGGACGGACTTTGGCCAGGACCGCGAGGCCCAGTCGGCCTATGACGCGAGGTTCTCCGGGCTCAGGGGGTGACGGGGCGGCGGGGCGGTGACGGCCCCCTCTGAGGCCGAGCCGACCAGCGCCGCGTACTTTGCTAGCGCGCCGTGCCCGTAGTTGGGCTCGGGCGCCTTCCACCCGGCCCTCCTGGCCCCGAGTTCCGCCGCAGGCACGTGGAGCTCGATCGAGTTTGACTCGGTGTCTATGGTTATCCTGTCGCCGTCCCTGACCAGCGCGATGGGCCCCCCCACGTACGCCTCCGGCGCCACGTGCCCCACCATGAACCCGCGCGTGCCGCCCGAGAACCTCCCGTCGGTGACCATCGCGACCTTCTTCCCGAGGCCCTGGCCCACGAGCGCCGCGGTGGTGGCGAGCATCTCCCTCATGCCGGGGCCGCCCTTGGGCCCCTCGTACCTGATGACCAGCACGTGGCCCTCCTCGATCATCCCCCTTGACACCGCGCCAAAGGCGTCCTCCTCCCTGTCGAACACCCTGGCGATCCCGTCGAACCTGGCCATCTCCACCCCGGCCGTCTTGATGACCGCCCCGTCGGGGGCCAGGCTCCCCTTCAGTATGACGGCCGTCCCGGACGGGTGGATCGGCCTGTCCACGGGCCTCACCACCCGCTGCTCGGGTTCCGGGCCGCCGGGCGGGCTCAGGTTCTCCCCGACGGTCTTGCCGGTCACCGTGACGCAGCCCTCGTTCAGGAGGCCGCCCGCGGCAAGCCTCCTCATCACGAACGGGATCCCGCCTATCCTGTCCAGCGAGTTCATCACGTAGCTGCCGCCGGGCTTCATGTCCGCCATGTGCGGCGTCCTCCTGCGGATCCTCTCAAAGTCGTCGTACGTCAGGCTGACGCCGGCCTCGCGCGCCAGCGCCAAGAGGTGCAGTATCCCGTTGGTCGACCCGCCCACCGCGTTCAGCATGGTGATCGCGTTCTCGAACGCCTCGAACGTCAGGACGTCGCGCGGCCTGATTCCGAGCTCCAGCAGCCCCGCGCACGCCCTCCCAGCGGCGCGGACCGCCTCCTCCCTCCTGCCGTCCTCGGCGGGCGGGCTGGCGCTCCCCGGCAGGGCGAGCCCTATGGCCTCGGATATGGACGCCATGGTGTTTGCGGTGAACATCCCCCCGCACGACCCGGCTCCGGGGCACGCGGTGTTCTCTATGTCCTTCAGCCTCTCCAGCGACAGCTGCCCAGAGTCGTAGGCGCCCACGGCCTCGTAGACGTCCACGACCGTCAGCTCGTCGCCGTCGAGCACCCCCGGCATGATGGTCCCGCCGTACACGAACACCGAGGGCAGGTTGAGCCTGGCCATGGCCATCATCGTCCCCGGGAGGCTCTTGTCGCACCCGGCGATGCCGACCAGCGCGTCGTACTGGTGCGCGCGCATCATGAGCTCGATCGAGTCGGCGATCACCTCCCTGGACACCAGCGACGACTTCATCCCCTCGTGGCCCATGGCGATGCCGTCGCTCACGGCGATGGTCGAGAACACCCTCGGGGTGGCGCCCCCCTCGGCGACCCCCTCCCTCGCCTTCTCGGCCAGCCCGGGGAGGTGGATGTTGCACGGCGTCGACTCGTTGCCGGTGTGGCACACGCCCACGAACGGCCTTCCGAGGTCGTCGTCGGTCAGCCCCATCGCCTTGTACATGGCCCTGTGGGGGGCCCTGGCGGTGCCGCCGACCACGTTCCTGCTGGATATTTCCATGACATGTCGGGCGCGCCCCGCATAATTTAGTCTTTGTCGGGAACGCCCGCGCCTGTAGTATGTGAAAAGTCGGTCCGCCAGTCATCCGTCTCCGCCTCCGTCCATCCCGGGTTGCTCTCCCTGATCGCTTCCGCGGCCTCCTTGCCATGGAAGGCCTTCAGCTGGGTCTGGCAGTTGCCGGTGTCCGGGGAGAAGTGCGGCCTGTCCTCGTTGCAGTGCGCCACGTGCTCGGGCATGCTCCCGTGGCGCCATGTCCCGTCCTCCACGCTCCGGAAGAACCCCCCGGCCTTCCCGTCGGTCTGGGGGTGGCGCGGCCTGGAGTTCATGGGCCCGGCGCCCCGGTCCAGGGGCCCCGCCCCGGACGCGGTGGGCTTCCACGGCCGGGGAGGGCCCTTCCTGCGGCCGTTCCGGCCCACGAAGCACGAGCCGTTGCCTGGGAGCGCGGTAACCGGCGTGCCGAATCGCCCGATCGCGCCCCTGGGCGCAGGCACGGCGTTCCCCGGTGCGGCCTGCGCGAGCACGCGCGCGGCCACCGCGCACCGCGAGGCGCCGCCCGGGTACGCGGCCAACCGGGGGTTCCTCGTCCCGTGCCAGCCCGCGTGCCACGTGGCATCCGGGCATTTGCGCCCGTGGCACACCCACTTGCGCCTCCCCGGTTTTGCGGCAGGCGGCGCGACCGCCCCGGCCTTCTTCAATATCCGGCATGCGGAGCAGTAGCTCATGTCATGGTCCCTCCTGAGGCGCCTCGCGGTGCGCACCACGCCTGCAGGGCGCCTCCCGTGGGCGCCGGTGACCAGCCGTACCATGGCGGCGGTCATGCAGGCGCGCGGCCTGCCCGTCCCCGCCGCCGCCGTTCCGGCCTCCGGGAACCCCGCCCACGGCCCCCGCACGTGCCTGGCGGTGATTCCCAGATCCGCCGCCACCCGGCCGGCCGGCACGCCATTCTCTCGCTGCCTGGCCAGGTACTTCCGGGACCCCCCAGCAGGTCTCCCTGTCATGGCCTTCCGTGATCGGTACGGCCTAGAATGGCCGGCTACCGTCCTCTTGATCCGGCGCGGACCGACTTTCCGTACAATTGAGACAACCCAAAAGCGGCGCAGTCTTTATTAACATTGCACATGATACTTTCTGGATCCCACAATACCTGAACTTTGATAAAACCCTTATAAACTATGTTGACCATTAGTATGGTGGGACTAACCATGATGCTGACCAAGATTCGCTTGTGGATATTGCATTTTATAAGCCACGCTTGGCGGCCAACACCTGGCAAAGCCGTGTTAATGGGGGGGGGGAACGAAAAAACCTGTCGCATAAAGCACATCTTGCGTGGGTGATGATGGCTGTATGCGTGACAGCTGCCGGCGGCCTTGACGTGGCACATGGTCAGTCCTTTCAGCCCGGTTCGTTTGTAACCACTTGGACTACCACCAGCGCCGGTGAGTCCATAACCATCCCGGTCGGAGGGGCCACCGGCAGCTATACGGTAGACTGGGGCGACGGCAGCTCCACCACTCAGACCGGCGATGCCACGCATGCGTATACCACGCCCGGCACCCATGCCGTGCAGATATCAGGCGCGTTTACCAAAATCCAGCTGGTTGGAGATTCTGCCAACGCAGCCAAACTGGCTACCATAGAGCAATGGGGCTCCATCCAGTGGGACACGATGCAGTCTGCATTCGAGGGGGCGTCCAATATAGTATACAATGCAACGGATTCCCCCGACCTCTCCGGCGTCACCGACATGTCCTCCATGTTCAGGAGCGCCTGGTACTTCAACGGGGACATCTCCTCCTGGGACGTCTCGTCGGTCACCGACATGTCCAAGATGTTCAACAACGCCACTTACTTCAACCAGTCCCTCGACTCCTGGGACGTCTCGTCGGTCACCGACATGTCCTCCATGTTCAGGAACGCCTACTACTTCAACGCGGACATATCCTCCTGGGACGTCTCGTCGGTCACCGACATGTCCTCCATGTTCCAGTACGCCTACGCCTTCAACGCGGACATATCCTCCTGGGACGTCTCAAGCGTAACCAGCATGGACAGCATGTTCTGGAACGCCCCCTACTTCAACCAGCCCCTCGGCTCCTGGGACGTCTCAAGCGTAACCAGCATGGACAGCATGTTCAAGAACACCGCCCACTTCAACCAGCCCCTCGGCTCCTGGGACGTCTCGTCGGTCACCGACATGTCCAGCATGTTCTACCATGCAGACGTCTTCAACCAGCCCCTCAACTCCTGGAACGTCTCGTCGGTCACCGACATGCAGGACATGTTCGTCGGTGCCCGATCCTTCAACGGGGACATATCCTCCTGGAACGTCTCGTCGGTCACCGACATGTCCTACATGTTCTGGAGGGCATCGGCCTTCAACCAGCCCCTCGGCTCCTGGGACGTCTCGTCGGTCACCGACATGTCCCACATGTTCCAGTATGCCTCCTCCTTTAACTGGCCAATGCCATCCTGGGACACCGAAGGCGTCACCTCCATGTCGCACATGTTCCGTAGCGCCTCCTACTTCAACGGCGACATATCCGGCTGGAACACCTCCGGCGTCACCTCCATGTCCCACATGTTCGACGGCGCCCGCTCCTTCAACCAGCCCCTCGGCTCCTGGAACGTCTCCAGCGTAACCAATATGGACAGCATGTTCCTAGACGCAAACTCCTTCAACCAGCCCCTCAACTCCTGGAACGTCTCCAGCGTAACCAATCTGGACAACATGTTCTCTGACGCCCGCGCCTTCAGCGGAGACATATCCTCCTGGGATGTTTCAAACGCAACCAGCATGAAATCCATGTTCTTCAACGCCCGCTCCTTCAACGCGGACATATCCTCCTGGGACGTCTCAAGCGTAACCCGTATGTCCAACATGTTCTATGACGCCATCTTCTTCAACGCGGACATATCCTCTTGGGACGTCTCCAACGTAGACCACATGGAAAACATGCTCTACTCCGCCGCATCCTTCAACCGCAACCTGGGGGATTGGTATATCGTGCTGGCCGACACCACGCTGGGTAGCGGTGAGACCGTCGTCACGACCATCGGCGCCCAGAACACCTACCTGGGCGCCCCGACCCCCACATACGAGGTGACGTCCGGCGGCGACAAGTTCACCGTGAGCGGTGCCCAACTCCAGTACGCCTCTACCAGCCCGGCAACGGGCCCATACGACATCACCATCTCCGTCCCAGACAAGCTCGGGCTGTCCGCGTCCCACACCAAGGACGTCACCATCACCGTCACGGGCGGCACGTAGCAACCGCCCCACACGATCGGCCACAGCAGGTCAATCCCCGCGTACTCCCCGCCGTCCTTGCACTGGTTCCACGCCCCGGAAGCCTTCACGCGCTTCCTTGCCGGAACCGGTAGCCTGTCTGTTTGCTTCCTGGCGCGCTTATGGCAGGCACCGTCTGAAACCGGCTTCTTTCGGGGCACATATGGTTACTGGGGCCGGACGCGCCCCGCTACCTCACTATCGGCTGGCTCTCAAGCTGCAGCAGCTGCGCAGCTATCTCCTCCTGGGTCTCGTCGCCGTACGATATGAGGATCCTGTCGTTCTCCATTATCTCGTAGTCCCTGATGTCGTCGACCTTCTCCCCGTTGACGTAGAACTTTAGCGAGAACTCGTCGCTGGTGCAGAAGTTCCTGCCGTCCTGGAATATGTAGCACTTGTCGTCGACCTCCAGGCTCAGGCTGTCAAACAGGAAGCCCATGTCGATGCCCGTCGCGTGCTTGTGTATGGTGGTGCCGTCCCTGCCCTCGAAGTGTATCCAGGGCGACTTTATCTGGTACGCCGGGGTGGAAAAGTCGAACTCGTCGCCGAATATCTTGACCAGGATCGCCGCGTGCGCGTGGGCGCTGCCGAGGTCGCCGGCGCCCTCGGGCACCCCCGGGGCGTCGTCCAGGTTGACGAACAGGTACCCGGCGTACCCCACGATGACCGCGATGACGCCAAGGACCCCCGCCGTGATGAGCTTCTGGGTTCTCTTCTCTGCCGAGAGCCTCGAGGCATACCTTTCGCGCTTCTGCTCCCGTTCGCGTCTCTCTTTTCGACCCATGGAATACCGTGGTCTGGGGATTTGCCCTAATTAAATGAAGCATCGCGGCCGGCCTTCCGCGTCAGGACCACGCGACGATCCGCGGGTCCCCGGCGCGGAACCCCAGGAACATGCCCAGGGTGATCCTCGGGGTGCCGCCGGCCACCGTGGTCACCCTGTGGTAGTACGCCGGGTTTATGATCACCAGGTCCCCGCTCCCCGCGCCGGAGATCCGGCAGCCAGCCGCCTTCCCCGTCACGCGGGGCGAGTACCCAAAGTCCACGTTGCGGAACCTCTCGTCCCCAACCTCCCACCGCCTGCCGTACACGATCAGGTCGCCGCCGCCCTCGGGCTCCTGTACCCGCAGCACGCAGGACAGCTGGTGGTCGATGCCGGACACGGCGTACTCCCTTCCCTCGTACCCCGCGTGATCCCTGTGGACGGGGACGGAGTCCCCTCCACGGTGGATCCGTATCGACCCGGGGGAGTATGCCCTCCCCCGCTCGCTGGCGACGCGCACCCTTCCCCGGAACATGCGGCCGACGGCGGCGCGCATGCGCGGCATGGGATCCCCCACCCCGCGGAAGATCCCCGCAAACTCCCCACGGGCGTCCCGGGCGGCCCCAAAGTACCCCTCCCTGTCGGTGGCGTGCGCCGCGAGTGACGGGCCCACGTGGGACGGGGCGCCCCCCAGGCAGCGCAGCCTGGCCGCGATCCTCCCGGCCAGCTCGCGGCACCGCGCCTCGTCGTAAAACCCCCTGACCACCAGGCCGGGCGCCCTGCCAGAGAACAGCTCCCGCGGGTCGACCCGCGCGGGGTCTGGGCCGTCCACGCAGAGCGGCCGGCGCACTAGTACCCGCCCACCCCGGAGTGGGACACCCTTCCGGACAGGGATCCGGACGCGTCCCTCCCGTCCACCTCGCACTTCAGGAAGGCGCCCAGCACGCACTCGGCCAGGGCCCCCTCGCTCCACCCGCCCTCGTCGGCGGGGAACCCTGGCAGGTCGGCCGACGTCATGACGACCTCCTCGGTGTCGGAGTACTCCAGCCTGTTCCCGTCCTTCCTGTGCGTGACGTTGAGCACGAACGACCTCTCGGACAGCACCCTGGAGCCGTGCCCCCAGATCACGTCGGGCATGCCTGGGGTTGGCGGCCTCGGGATATTAGGGATCCGGCCGCGCGGGGGGCCCTTGGCACTAGCCGCGCCCGGCCGCGTGGGATATCAAAATATAGAGCCGGGACCAGCTGATCCCGTGGACTGCGTATTCTGCGACATACTCTGCGGCGAGCGGGACGGCCACTTTGTCTACCGGGACGACCACCACGTCGCGTTCCTGGACAGGTACCCCATCGACCGCGGGCACACGCTGGTGGTGCCGAGGCGGCACCACGTCCTGATCACGGACATGGGGCCGGCCGAGGTGGGGAGGCTGTACTCCGTGGTCCCGGGGATCGCGCGCGCCGTCCTAAAGGCGACGGCGGCCGACGCGTTCAGCGTGGGCCAGAACAACGGGGCGGCGGCGAGGCAGATAGTGCCGCACGTCCACGTCCACATCATACCGCGGTACGAGCACAGGGGGACGGTGTGGACCAAGCGGGAGATAGCAGACGACGCGGACCTTGCCGATCTGGCGGGAAGGATACGCGCCAGCATGGGCGCGCCCTGATTACCTCGCGTGCCCCGGGTTGTACCTGAGCAGCGCCCCCACGTTCCCAAGGCTCGCCAGGTAGGACCCGTGCTCGGCCTTGCCCGAGACCACCTCGAGGCCGGCGCCGGTCTTGGCCGCGAGCAGCTCGAGATAGTCCACGATGTCCTGCTCCGAGGCGGCCACCTCCATCGCGCTGCAGCCCGGGCACGGGGAGCCTGCCAGCCGGGTCTTCCCGGGGATCACCTGCGCCCTCTCGAGGATCTCCTCCTGGACGTTGCCGCACCTGCCGCACCTGCCCTCGACCCTGTACATGCCGGTGTCGTCGGTGACCAGCACCGTCTTCGCCACGTTGTTCTTCAGCAGGCCGATCACGTCCGCCATGCCGTACGCCCCCAGCCCCGACTGCGTGTTGATCTCCCTGAACAGGTCGTCGACGAGCCTCTTCTCCTCGACCATCCTAAAGTCCGAGAGCACGTCGGCCGACTTTGCGAACGCCTCGCGTATCCCCTCCCGCCCCGCGTAGGACGAGTCGATGGTGGATATGATCATGTTCTGCAGGCGGTACTCGAGGTACCCGCCGTTGACGAACTCCTCCTTGGTGGGCCCGGGCCCCGAGACCACCAGGCCCTTGACTGGGTATATGTCGATAAAGTACTCCTTGGTGACCTCGGCCACCCTGTTGTAGTAGTAGCTCAGCTCCATCTCCCTCAGCTTCTGGAACCTCTTCGCGGACTGCCCCCCCTGCCGGTGCTTCCCGGCGACCCCGGAGCTGGTGTGGTCTATCTCCTCGATCTTGTCCCCGTGCAGCAGCCCCCACCCGGCGTCCTTGGCGTCGATCGCCAGGAACCCTATCAGGTTGTCGTCCTTGAGCATGTCCTTGAGTATGTCCACGTGGAAGTGGTCGTCGCACCTGTACAGGTACTGGTTCAGGTCCTTGGGCGGCTCGATCTCCCACACCCTCACCGTCTCGCTGCCCAGGGGCCCCCCGCCCTCCGGGGGCAGCGCGCCGCAGAACATCACCAGCCCCCTGTCGGGCGTCCTCTTGTACAGCTTCAGCCGCTGCAGGACCTTGCCCAGCGAGTCGACCACGTGCGTCCTGGTCAGGTCCGACTTTATGTTGTCCGCCGTCCCCTGCTCCTGCTGCAGGGTGCCGACTATCTCGTGGAGCTGCTTCCCCTTGGGGATGTACACCGTGATCAGCTCCGTCCCGCGGCCGGACTTTTGGGACAGCTCGTCGAGCGTCTTCCTTATCCTGTACATCTTCACGGAATCCTGCTTCTCCACGCTGATCCTGCCCATCTGCGTCATGTCGCCATTCTGCGCATATTAAGTTTGGTCGGGGCCCGGCGCGCAAGTTCGGGCCCGCGCCGGTTTCGCGCCTGCCGCGTGCCATGACCCGGGCGCGCGCGGCAGCCTAGCCCGCCGCGATGGTCCCGAGGGCGGCGTTCTTCGCGGACAGCTCGGCGACCAGCGGGTCGTCTGCCGACGCGACTATGACGACGTCCTCCTCCTCCGGGGATAGGCCGTCCGAGAGCAGCCCCTTGGTGGCGGCGTCCCCCCTGAGGCAGTCCCTGCCGTCCCCGGGGAACACGAACCTCCCGCCCCTGTACAGGAGGGTGGCGCAGCCGGCCGCGCCGTACATTATCGCGAGGTCCCTCTGCTCCAGCCCGGTCCTCACCGCCCTCCAGCGGCCCCTCAGGATCACCGCGTGGTTGTGACTCCCCCGGAAGAGGCCGCACCTCGGCACCGCGCACTCGGCCCCCACCGCCGCCTCGAACCACGCGAAGAAGCCGCTGCCCTTCCCGGTGAGGAACGTCCCCGACCTGGCGGTGCCCGCCATCCCGGCGCCCTTCATGTGGGACACGAGGGTCTTGACGGCGCCCCCGCCGAGGCGGAGCTCCGCGCCAAACGACGCGCGGCTGACGAACCCGTCCCGCCGGAGCATCTGGAACGCCTTTAGCACGTGGGGCATGCCGAACGTCACCATCCTGCCGGATCCCCTCCTCGAGACGATCCCCTCCATCTGCCTTACCTGCCTTTTCAGATCTCCCGATGGGCGCGTTCCTATATAAATTGGATAATTTATCCAACGGTTTAAATAGATTCGGGTGACCTAGTGCCGTATGTTGCATTCGATTCAGGTAAGCGCGTTCAGGGGCGTGCCCGCAGTCGGGATCGCCATGCTTGCAGCCGTGTTCGTCCTGGGGCTGTTCGTGGCGGCGTTCGACCAGGGGCACGTCCTCAGCCTGGTCTACGGCGAGCAGGCGTTCGACGACCGCGTCATCCACGAGTTCACCCACGACATGAGGCATGCCGCCGGATTCCCGTGCCACTAGGGGTGCCCCTCCGTGAGGACCGCGCTTTTTGTCGCCATAGTGCTGGCGTCCGGCGCGCTGGCCGGGCTGGTGCACGGCTCTGCGAACCTGCTCATAGTCGAGCCTTACCTTGACGACGCGATCGAGATGGAGGCGCGGGGCCTCATCGCGTCGGGCCTCGAGGAGGACACGCCGGTATTCTGGGCCGAGCACGGCGAGTACAGGGCGTGGCAGAAGGGCGGCCAGGTGCTGGCAGGCGTGATCTTGGGCGTCTCGGCCGGCTCGCTGTTCGGGATCGTTTACGCGCTGTCGCGCGGCGCGTTGCCCGCGAGGGGCGACGTCAGGAAGGCGCTCATGCTGGCGGGGATGATGTGGGCCACCGTGTACCTGGTTCCCTTCCTGAAATACCCCGCCACCCTGCCCGGGGCCGGCGACGGCGAGACCGTGGTGCTGCGCTCGATCCTGTACCTGTCGCTCGTCGCGATGTCGGGCCTCGCGGCGGTCGGGGCGTACAGGCTGTCCACTAGGCTCCGGGGCAGGCGCAAGCTGCTCGCCCTCGCATGCTACGCGGCGTTCGTCGCGGCGGCGTTTGCGGCCATGCCGGGAAACCCCGAAGGCGGATCCGGGTCCCCGGAGGCGCTGAACTGGTTTCGCGCGATGACCGTGGTGGGCGTCTCGTCGTTCTGGGCCGCGGTGGGGCTCGCCCTCGGGGCGCTGTGGCACAGGTACAGGCCCCACGACCACGTGGCGCCGTACGGCTGACGGCCGCGGCGGGGGAGGATCCCGCGGCCGGGCCTAGTAGATCAAAATGCGCCCCTGCGTGGTGCTAGCCAGCATGTCTTGACCCGATACGGGAACGTTTTGGACAGAAAAACCAATGGATCAGGCGCCCTGCCACCCATCATGTACCACCAAAACGAATCTCTAGTCCGGAAAGCAGTTCGCCACTTGTCCGAGCATGCAAAGTCGGCAAGGGACAAGTGCGCCAGCCTGACCGTGCCCAGGAGAGGGGCGTGAGCCTGTCCGGGAGGGATCTCGCGAGGCGGGACATGCGCCAGGTCTTGGCCGGCGTCTGGCGCCCCCAGACCAACTGCAAGCTGGAGATGCTCCACTGGGAGATCCGGCGCAAGCCGCACGGGTCCGGGGATATAACGATGAGGAATGGCAGCCGACAGACCCGTTCATGGAGTGGCACTACAACCAGCGGTCCCACATGTCGCTGGGCTGGGAGGGGCAGGAGGCCCCCGCGCAGGCGTTCGCCAGGAAGATGCCCGAGCAGGGGAGACCGTCACAGACAGGCAGACGGGGAGGAATATGATGCAGCATAAGTGGGGGTGGTCTGGCCGTTCCTTGCGGTCGACCCGGCCCCGGGATCCACGTACCGCATGGTGATCGGGCTGGCCCCACAGGAGTAGGGAACGCCGTGGGCATTTTCAGGGACGCGGCATCGCAGGAGACGGACGCCGCGGCGGCCGCGTGGCAGGCCGCGTTGCGCCGGCGCTGTCCGGCGCGCATTTCCGCCCCCGCCGGCCGCGGATTCGCACGTGGGACAAGGCTGCCGAACGCGCGGTAGGCCTACGGCTTTACCGCATGCGCCCCCGGGCGTGCATCCGAGCGCCCGCGGGATCACCTGGCGGGGCCGACCTTGCAGCTGCCGTCTGCGTTCCTCAGCCTCCTTGCCATGATGAGTGGGGTCGCGAGCAGCACCGGGATCGAGACCGCTATGAAGAGCGTCTGCAGGTGGGCCAGCGCCACCGCCAGCGCGATCCCGCTGGCAGTGCCTATGAACAGCGACGAGAACGCCCCGGCACAGGTGGGGCACGCGATGAACAGACCCGTCACCGCGCCCACGGCGCCGAGGCCCCTCCCCTTCTTGGAGACCGAGTACGCGCTGACTGCGACGGCCGCGTTCAGCCCCACCAGGTACGCCACGACCAACTGCAGCACCAGGTTGATCGGGATGACCTGCAGTCCCACGTGTTCGGTCAGGTAGACTATGGCCTTCGGCATGTAACCCGGGTCGCCGCAGCACGGTGCGATGAAGCCGGAGGGGATCTCTGCCCCGTAGTGGATGGCAAAGTTCACCTCTGGCTGGTACACCAGGGTGCCGGACGCCAGCGAGAAGACGACCCCGTACGCCACGAACGCGGCCGCAAAGACCCTGCGGGATCTCGGGTTCCACGTGGCCAGCGCCACGATCGACGCCAGGCCGCTCCCCCCGCGCCTGACCTTCTCGGCGTGGTACCTGTACCCGCCGTAGGCGATCGAGCCGAACGCGGCCAGCAGCGCGGCGTAGAACCCGTACGCGATCCTCTGGACGGAGTCGATCGCCCCGGGCGTGAGCAGTTCTGGATCCTGGTACCTGGAATAGATCAGGAACAGGACGGCGATGCTGGCAAAGCCTAGGACGATCAGCGCTCTGCCGCCGTTCCGCGAACCTACAACGTGCCCAGTCACGGCATGCCTACGCTGCACCGCGCATTAAACCCTGCCCATCCCGGCCTGGGCACGGGGATGTGGGTCGTGACGATGATCCCGGGCCTGCCGAATGCCACCTGGGGGCCAGGACGCCGCGGGGTGCGCAGCTGCCGCGACACCGTGTCCGTCACGCGGCCGCATGCCTCCTGACATGCCTTGTGGCCGTCAAGCGGGCCACGTCCAGGTTGGCCCAATCGGCGGTGCGCGAGGGCCCTCTGGGACTGCGCCGCTGGCCGGTTGCGGTTTGGGCTGCTTTCCGCCACTCGGAAGGTCGAGACCGCGCGACTCAAATAAATACCCCGCGCGCCACGTTTTTCCAATGGAAATCCATTTTGGGACATGCCGCAGCATGCCGCCAAGTCTGCGGTGAGGCGAATGCCATTTTACAGCACGTGCGCCATGTGCATGTTGGTGATTGCCGCGTGCACGGCCGGCGCCGGAATCATTGATGAGGCGCACGGCCAGAATGCCAACCCGTTTGTCACCAAGTGGAAGACGACCGCGGCCAACGAGTCCGTGACCCTCCCGATCACGGTCGCCAGCGGCAACTATGCGGTGGACTGGGGCGACGGCACCAGCACCAACGGTAGCACGCCCAACCCCGAACACGCGTACGCCACGGCCGGAACCTACACCGTCACGGTAACCGGCAGCCTTTCCCAAATCAACCTGGGCGGCGATGGCGCCAACGCGGCCAAACTGGTCTCCGTAGACCAGTGGGGCGACTCCAGATGGACCACGATGGCGTCGGCCTTCAAGGGGGCGACCGGCCTGGAGCAGTACAACGCGACCGACCCGCCGGACCTGTCCGGGGTCACCGACATGTCCCGCATGTTCGAGGGCGCGTCAAAATTCAACGGCGACATATCCGGCTGGATCACCTCAGGAGTCACCGACATGTCCCGCACGTTCTCCGGCGCCGCCTCCTTCAACCAGGACATCTCCCCCTGGGACGTCTCGTCGGTCACCGACATGTCCGGCATGTTCTCCGCCACCCCGCGCTACTCACTATCCGGCGGCAGCACATACACTCCCACCGCCTTCAACCAGGACATCTCCTCCTGGGACGTCTCCGGAGTCACCAACATGCTGGCCATGTTCTACGGCGCCGCCGCCTTCAACCAGCCACTCTCCCCCTGGGACGTCTCCGGCGTCACCAACATGTCCGGCATGTTCTACGGCGCCGCCGCCTTCGACCAGCCCCTCGACTCCTGGGACGTGTCGTCCGCGAGGCTAATGTCCGGCATGTTCAACGGCGCCGCCGCCTTCGACCAGCCCCTCGACTCCTGGGACGTGTCGTCCGTGAGGGCCATGCCTTGGATGTTCGAAAACGCCGCCGCATTCGACCAGCCCCTCGACTCCTGGGACGTGTCGTCCGTAGTGAACACTGTAGCGATGTTCTACGGCGCCGCCGCCTTCAACCAGGACATCTCCTCCTGGGACGTGTCGTCCGTGACGGACATGTCCGGCATGTTCGACGCAGCGTCGTCCTTCAACCAGCCCCTCTCCTCCTGGGACGTCTCCTCCGTGGCGGACATGCACTGGATGTTCGACGGCGCCGCCTCCTTCAACCAGCCCCTCGACTCCTGGGACGTCTCCAAGGTGACGGCCATGTACCGCATGTTCTACGGCGCCGCCTCCTTCGACCAGCCCCTCGACTCCTGGGACGTGTCGTCCGTCACCAACATGTCCGGCATGTTCCACGGCGCCGCCGCCTTCGACCAGGACATCTCTACCTGGGACGTCTCCTCCGTGGCGGACATGCACCGCATGTTCCACGGCGCCGCCGCCTTCAACCAGGACATCTCAGCCTGGGACGTCTCCTCCGTGACGGACATGTCCCGGATGTTCCACGGAGCCGCCTCCTTCAACCAGGACATCTCCCCCTGGGAAGTCTCCTCCGTGACGGACATGGCCTACATGTTCGAAGACGCCGCCTCCTTCGACCGGCCCCTCTCCCCCTGGGACGTCTCCAACGTGACGGACATGCACCGCATGTTCTCCGGCGCCGCCTCCTTCGACCGGCCCCTAGGCGCCTGGGACGTGTCGTCCGTCACCAACATGACGCACATGTTCGACGGCGCCGCCTCCTTCGACCGGCCCCTAGGCGCCTGGGACGTCTCGTCCGTCACCGACACGTCCGGCATGTTCCGCGGCGCCTCCTCCTTCGACCGGCCCCTCGGCTCATGGGACGTCTCCGGGGTGGCTGCCATGTACAGCATGTTCGACGGCGCCGCCTCCTTCAGCCGGAACCTGGGGGACTGGTACGTGGTGCCGGCCGGTACCACGGTGAACAGCGGCAGCGTCATGGTCACCACCATAACGGCGCAGAATGCCTTCCTTGACGGCCAGCACCCGGCGTACAGCGTCGCCCCGGGCGGGGACGGGGACCTGTTCGAGGCATGCGGCAACGTCCTGAGGTCCGCGTCCCCCGCGTACGCCAAGCCCTCCTACGGAATCACCATAGTGTCAGACGGCGGCTTTGCGCCACCCAACTCCAAGGACGTGACGGTTACCGTGGGTGGAGCCGCCAGCAACGCGGGCATGGCTACGGGAACCGTGTTCACGGACGCCAACGGCAACGGGATGCAGGACGCCGGCGAGCCCGGCGTCATGGGCTACACGATGTACGCCATAGACCTGACGAACCCGCAGGTTATCCTGGAGGCGGTCACGTGTTCCGACGGCATGTACTTCTTTGACGGCCTCACGCCGTCCGAAACGACGCTGGTGCAGACCTCGTTCCTGCCGTTTGACACCACCACCGCCGGGCAGCCCTACGCGTACGTGCAGCCTGCCGCGGGAACGCCGGCGACGTTCGACGTCGGGTTCAGGCCCGTGGCGCCGTCGGATGCCGTCACGCTCAACGTCACCGCGTACGCCGACTCCAACGCCAACGGCGTGCGCGACGCGGGCGAGCCGACGATACCTGGCGTGACGGTAACCGTGTACACGTACACCACCGGCGAGATGGAATCCGTGGCCACCGGGCAGGGCGGCACGGCAAGCAATGCAGGCATCGCCCCGGCGGACTTCCTGGCGCAGGTGGTGGTGCCGCAGGGATACGCCATGGCCACGTCGCCCGTGGACCCGGAGTCCGGGGTGGCGGGCGCGCTCACAGTGATCGGCCCCCCGGCCGGCTCCAGCGTCTCCATGGTGGTGGGCCTGGTTCCTGCCCCATGACCGCGGACCTGGCCCGCATGCCCGGCGCATGAACGCGTTCCTCCCGCGCGCAGGCAGGCGCGCCACTCCGGTCCTGGGATGGCGGCGAGCGGCCCCGCCCCGGCCTTCTTCAATATCCGGCATGCGGAGCAGTAGCTCATGTCATGGTCCCTCCTGAGGCGCCTCGTGGTGCGCACCACGCCTGCAGGGCGCCTCCCGTGGGCGCCGGTGACCAGCCGTATCGTGGCGGCGGTCATGCAGGCGCGCGGCCTGCCCGTCCCCGCCGCCGCCGTTCCGGCCTCCAGGAACCCCGCCCACGGCCCCCGCACGTGCCTGGCGGTGATTCCCAGATCCCGCGCCACTTGGGATGACGGCACGCCCTTCTCTCGCTGCCTGACCAGGTACTTCCGGATCCCACAGCAAGTCTTCCTGTCATGGCCTTCCGTGATCGGTACAGCCTAAAATAGTCGGCTACCGTCCTCTTGATCCGGCGCGGACCGACTTTCCGTACAATTGATGTACCGTGGCCCGGCCAATATGCTTAATACATCCAGCACTCCACTATGGTACTATGATGAGGGCGAATCACGTGATGCTGGCAGTGGCATTTGCGGCGATCTCTGTCCTTTTTGGGTTAGGCATTGCAGACCATGCGTACCTTTATGCTGCCATCACGGTAACCGGGTATACTGGACATGGAATTGCTGTAGGTGCCTCCGATGCGACGCCATTGCCTGCAGAGCAACTGGCAACGTCTCATCCGATTCCGGGCCTGGTACCCGCTGCGTACGCACAGGCAAACGCGCCCGGTTTTGCGTTGGATGCTGCAAATCCCGGCCCGGCCGGGTTCACCTTTGCCAACGGCAAGTTCTGGGTGGCTGACCTAACATCCGATCGGGTCTACGCCTACGGCCCCGACGGAACCCACGACCCGTCATCGGGCTTCGCGCTGGCCGCCCCCAACAGCAACGCGGCCGGGATCGACTTTGCCGACGGCAAGTTCTGGGTGGTGGATCTGATTGGCAAGCACGTCTTAGGCTACGGCACCGACGGCACCCCAGACCCGTCCTCCGGGTTCGAGCTGGATCCGGCCAACGCCGACCCGCGCGGGATCGCCTTTGCCAACGGCAAGTTCTGGGTCACGGACCTGGCAGCCGGCATGATCTACGCCTATAACGCCGACGGCACCCCCGACCCGTCCTCCGGGTTCGCGCTGGATCCGGCCAACGCCGACCCGCATGGGCTCGCCTTTGCCGACGGCAAGTTCTGGGTGGCGGACCTGGCAGCCGACCGGGTCTACGCCTACAACGCCGACGGCACCCACGACCCGTCATCTGGATTTACGCTCGGCCCCGCCAACTCTCAACCCACAGACATCACCTTTGCCAACGGCAAGTTCTGGGTCACGGACCGGGCAGCCGACCGGGTCTACGCCTACAACGCCGACGGCACCCACGACCCGTCATTTGGCTTTACGCTCGGCCCCGCCAACTCTCAACCCACAGACATCGCCTTTGCCAACGGCAAGTTCTGGGTGGCTGATATAACATCCGACCGGGTCTACGCCTACGGCCCCAACGGCACCCACGACCCGTCCTCGGGCTTCGCGCTGGCCGCCCCCAACGCCAACGCGGCCGGGATCGCCTTTGCCGACGGCAAGTTCTGGGTGGCGGACGGCGCCGCCGGCGCCACCTTCGCTTACGGCACGGATGGCGCGCCAGACCCGCAGTCCGGGTTCGCGCTCGACCCGGCCAACGCCGACCCGCGCGGGATTGTGGCTGCCAACGGCAAGTTCTGGGTGGCGGACGGCGCCGCCGGCGCCACCTTCGCTTACGGCACGGATGGCGCGCCAGACCCGCAGTCCGGGTTCGCGCTCGACCCGGCCAACGCCGACCCGCGCGGGATTGTGGCTGCCAACGGCAAGTTCTGGGTGGCGGACGGCGCCGCCGGCGCCACCTTCGCTTACGGCACGGATGGCGCGCCAGACCCGCAGTCCGGGTTCGCGCTCGACCCGGCCAACGCCGACCCGCGCGGGATCGCCTTTGCCAACGGCAAGCTGTGGACTGCGGACAGCTCCAACAAAAGGTTCTACACCTACGCGCCGTCTGCAACGCCGGATCACGCCACATGGCTCGCGCTGGATCCGGCCAACGCCGACCCGCGCGGTGTAACCTTTGCCAACGGCAAGTTCTGGGTCACGGACCTGGTAGACGGCATGATCTACGCCTACAACGCCGACGGCACCTTCGACCCGTCATCCGGGTTCGCGCTGGATCCGGCCAGCGCCACCCCGATTGGACTCACATTTGCCAACGGCAAGCTCTGGGTGGTGGATTCGGTAAACTACCACGTTTACGCCTATAACTCCGACGGCACCCACGACCCGTCCTCGGGCTTTGCGCTCTCCACCGCCACCCACCGTCCTGTAGACATCACCTTTGCCAACGGCAAGTTCTGGGTGGTGGACGTGGGAGGTGATTACGTTTACGCCTACGGCCCTGACGGCACCCCCGACCCGTCCTCGGGCTTCGCGACACCCGTGGCCAAGAACGCTCCCTTCGGGATCGCCTTTGCCCACGACAAGCTCTGGATCATGGATCTGAGGGCCAAGCATGTCACGGGCTACGCTACCGACGGCACGCCGGACGCGTCCCCGCAGTTCAATCTGTACCCGGAGAACAACGAGCCGCGCGGGATCGCCTTTGCCAACGGCAAGCTCTGGGTGGTCGACCAGCACGACGACGTCCTGTACTCGTACGGCGGGTCGGCCGGCGGGACGGCCTTCATCGACACGGACGGCGATGGCGTGATGGATCCCGGCGAGCCGGGCGCCGGGGGGTACACGATGTACGCGATAGACCTTGCCGCCCCGCAGGTGGTCGTGGAGACGACCACGGACTTTGACGGGACGTACACGTTCAACGGCCTCAACACGTCCGGCACGACGCTGGTCCAGGCCGCCCACTACCCGTCCGGCCACGCCGTCTCCACCGGGCAGTTCTTCTCGTACGTGAGCCCTGCATTGGGGGACACGGCCGAGTTTAACGTCGGGTTCTACCCGGTGCGGCAGCCGGATCTCGTCACGCTCAACGTCACCGCGTACGCCGACTCCAACGCCAACGGCGTGCGCGACGCGGGCGAGCCGACGATACCTGGCGTGACGGTAACCGTGTACACGTACACCACCGGCGAGATGGAATCCGTGGCCACCGGGCAGGGCGGCACGGCAAGCAATGCAGGCATCGCCCCGGCGGACTTCCTGGCGCAGGTGGTGGTGCCGCAGGGATACGCCATGGCCACGTCGCCCGTGGACCCGGAGTCCGGGGTGGCGGGCGCGCTCACAGTGATCGGCCCCCCGGCCGGCTCCAGCGTCTCCATGGTGGTGGGCCTGGTTCCTGCCCCATGACCGCGGACCTGGCCCGCATGCCCGGCGCATGAACGCGTTCCTCCCGCGCGCAGGCAGGCGCGCCACTCCGGTCCTGGGATGGCGGCGAGCGGCCCCGCGCACGGTCCCGGCAGCTGGAAACCCGCCGCCCGCCACGCTCCTGGCCGGACCATGCCCGACCGCCCCCGCGGCCATCCTCCCCACGCATCCGGCATGGCCGCCGGCCGGACCGTGGCGGTGCAGCGCCCCCCGTGCCGCCCGGCGGACCATGCGCCGGCACCATCAACGGGCCGTACGTCCCGGGCGACATTCCGGACGCCCCGCCCCCTTGGGTCGGCTCCCCGGCGCCGGGCCAAGAATGCCGGCAGGCGCCCAGCCGTGCAGCGTTCCGGATCGACGTGCCCGGCCGCGGCACGCGGTGGCGGTGTCAAACGCTGGGCCATCTTGACTGCCCCGGCCTCCCCGCTGCCAAGCATGGCCCGGATCGGTTCCTGCGCCCACCCATTGCAGTCGTGCAGGAAACACAGCGCGCCGTGCCTGATCCGATTTTAATCACGGCTGCCGCGCCCGCGCCGCCCCCCCGCCGGCTCAGCTCAGCCTGGGCACGAAGATGTAGATTATGGCGATTATCTCGAGCCTGCCGAAGATCATCAGGAAGCCCAGGACCACCTTCGTGGCCGGATCCGTGTCGAAGTCGATGACCCCGGCGGACAGCCCCCCTGTGGTGATCACGCCCACGGACTCGAAGAACGCGTCCTCGTAGCCCACGCCCTCAGAGGCGGCCAGGTGCCCGGCGGCGGCCAGCGCGATCGCCGGGAACAGCCCTATGATCAGCCCCGTGGACACGGCCTCCTTCCTGGCCTGCGCGGACATGGCCCTCCTGGACGCCCGCCGCAGCAGCCTCCCGCAGTCCTTCAGGTGGAACAGCCTGAACACCTTGAACCCGCCGGCCGTCGAGAAGCCGCACCCGCCGACGAACATCAGGACCACCAGGATCGCGTGCGAGGCCGAGTTGAGCCCCGCCATGCTCTCGTACTGGAGCCCGGCGGTGGTCCCGGCCGACACCGTGTAGAACGCCCCCTCGAACAGATCCAGCCCGCTGACCCACATGAACAGCAGGGTGGCCCCGGCCAGGATGGAAAAGTACGTCAGGACCTCCTTCCCGAGCTTCGGCGATAGGAACTTCTTCCTGACGAACGCGTAGTGGAACGTGAAGGGCAGGGCCCCCAGGATCATCGCGCTCATCAGGATGAGCTGCTCCTGCCACGCCATGCCGTCCAGGATCGTCGAGGACGGCAGGAACCCGCCGGTGGCGAGCGTGCTCATGGAGAGCGATATGTTGTCGATCATGTTGTCCTTGCCGAAGAAGAACAGCAGGCCCGCCACGATCATTATGTACAGGATGAAGATCACGGTGATCGTCCCGAACAGCTCCCTCATGTGGAGCGTCCTGCCGGATATGAATCCCCTCATCGACTGCAGCTTGGACTCGGGGTAGAACGCGGTGATCACCAGGTAGATGAAGCTCATCCCCCCGACCAGCTGCGTGAAGCTGCGGTAGAACGTGAAGCTCTGCGGCAGGTTCTCCGGCTCGTCGAACAGCGAGATCCCGCCCGTGGTGAACCCGGCGGCGCTGGAGAAGAACGCGTTTGCGAACACCTCGATCCCGGTGGCCTCCACGGGGGCCACGTACAGGTACGGCACGGTGCCGAACAGGGAGAGCAGGAACAGGCTGGCGAACACCAGCACCGAGGCCTGCTGCAGGTTGAGGCTGGCCTTCTCGCCGTAAGAGTTGAGGAAGAACCCAGTCACCAGCAGCAGCACGGTGGTGAGGTAGATCCCGGTGGCCGTCACCGTCTCCCCCAGTATGGTCGACAGGATCGCCGGCGCCAGCAGCAGCACCCCGGCAAACTGGAGCACGAACCCCAGGTTCCCCAGTATGGCCTTCACCGGGGGGCTGAGCAGCCTGGGCGGGGTGGCCGTGGCGTCCCTGATCACGTTGGCTATGGTCACCTGCAGGATTATGCCGGCCACCATGCCGCCCTTGGAGAGGACTGGCAGCTTCCTGATGCTGTGGTCCCGCATTATGTGCAGCGCCTCCTGCAGGGTGGCGTTCTCGTGGATGGTGATCAGCGGGGCGCTCATCACGTCCTTGAGCACGGTGGCCTCGGCGTACACCGTGACGTCGCTCACCTTGCTGAGGATGTCCTGGTCGGTCACGATCCCTATGGGCCTGTCGCCGCCGTCCGTGACCACTATGTCGTCGGTCTCGTACCTCTGCAGCATCCTGGCTGCCACCCTGGTCAGCGTGTTCTGCTCCAGCATCAGGACGTCCTTGTCCATGTAGGTCGAGACCTGCTTTGAGAGGACGTACGATACCGATCTCCCTGGGTTGGTGGACATTGGGCGCTCACTCTTCTGCCCAACACGAACAATTTAGGGTTATGCACGGGGCCATTCCCGGGGCGGTACAAGTTCAGGCCCGCCCCGGGTTCGTGCCTGGCCGGAGAATGCCTGCACTGATTTCGTACCTGCCGTATGCTTGGACCTGAGCATGTGCCCGGGGCGGCTTGGTATGTTTATAAGCGCTGGGCGCGGGGATCGTGCGTAGCCGCATGGAGATCAACCAGGACCAGGATCCAGACTACGAGTCGGTACGGATCGGGTACGTCGGGTCTGTAGACCCCTACAACGTGCAGGGGTTGCTCGTCCTAAAGTCCGACGACGGGAGGGAGTTCCACATGACCGCGTTCTCGGGCGAGGTCGCCAACCTCATAGCCGTCTTCCTGAAGGACGGGAGGGAGGCGGTGCCGTCCGTCTACAAGATGATCGAGGAGATCTGCGAGGAGAACGAGCTCGTCCTGGTGAAGATCAAGATATACGACAGCGGCGAGGTGTTGCGGGCCAACCTCTACCTCACGGGCAAGAAGGACCTTGTCCTGAGGAACTACCGCGCCTCAGACGCGCTGGCGCTCGGCGCGTTCTACAACATACCGATACTGGTGAGGAAGAGCCTGCTGAAGGAGCCCCTGGAGGCGTAGGCGCGGGCCGCCTCGGCGGCGCGCCCGCGTCACGTGGTGACCTCACCGAGCCTGCCCTCGTCGCGCGCGCGCCTTATCTCCATGGCTATCCTCCTGCCCACGCCGAACGTCTGCCCGTACTGGTACTTCGTGTACGGGCTGGTGGTGGCCACGATCGGGTTGCCGGGCACGCGCAGCGAGACGTCGTACACCACCAGCTCGAGGTCCTTGGTGATCACGCTCTGGAGCGAGAAGGGCCCTATGATCCCAGGCGGGTACTCCTTCCTGACCGCCTCCACGAACTTGTCGCCCATAGCCATCACCTTCTCGAGCAGCGACTCCCTCACGCTGGCGGGGGTGTGCCCCACCTCAATGTTCTGCAGGTCCACGTCCGTGTCGAGCTGCTGCCTGGCCGGGAGCGCGTTGAAGTCGTGCAGGTTGGTCTGCAGCCGCCTCTCTATGCCCACAAAGTCCACCTGGTCCGATATGGGCGTGTGGAAGAAGTTGAAGTTCATGTACGTCCCGATCGCCAGCTCCTCGATGCTCGACCTCTCCAGGTCCTCCCTGGATATGAGGCCCTGCCTTATCCTGGCCTCTGACTTTTCCTCGTAGTCGGCCGGCGAGGACACCGTGAAGAACGCCCTCTCCAGCGGCCTGTCCCTCTCCTGGACCTTGACGATGCACGGCGCGTCGATCTCCCCGGGATCCGCGAACAGCCTGGGGAACTTGATCCCGGCCTTCCCCAGCAGGTGGTACTGGTTCCTCTCCGCGTCCCTCTCCTCTGCGCGGAAGAGCCCCCTGTTGCCGAATATGGGAACCCTGAACTCGTCCTCGAGCACGCCGTACCCCAGGTAGACGGTAAGCGACCTGTGCGGCACGACTATGGTCCCGCTCTCCCGGAGCCTCTCCTGCATCCCTGCGGACGCCATGTCCCCGAACCGGTCTAGGACCACGACCTCGTCGGCGATCCTTCCGAACCGCCTGTACGGCGTCTCCCTGCCCCTCTGGCAGTAGACCGTGGTCTGAAACCCCTCGTCCTTGGCGCCGTCCATCACCTCGAGCGCCGAGTGGCTACCGAGCACGCCTATCCGGACGTCCCGGTACCCGCCCACGATCTCGCCTATCTCGTCCCTGCCGATCACGACATGGTATGCCGCGCCGGTTCTAATATAGCTAGTTTTTCCGGCGCGGCAGCTGCCGGAGGGCGCCTTCCCAGAACCCAAGCATCCTGGCGCCTCGCCCGGTCAGTTTCCGGAACTCCTGGGTGCCTGCGACGTTCCCGAACAACACCCCGGATCTGTCCTTGGCCATTTTCCTGAATTCCGGATCCAACGCGATGGCCCCTTCCAGGCAGTCGAGGCATTCCTGGATCGAGCCTTTCATTGCATGAACGGCCGATTTGCAGAATAGCGCATAGCCGTGGCCGGGGTTGGCCTGCAGCACCTTGTCGAGGCAGCTCATGGCGCCGTCACAATCGCCCAGAAATGTGCGGGCCACGCCTAGGCCGGACAGCACCATGCCCAGATCAGGTTTTAGCTCCAGGCTTTTTTCCAAATAAAATACGGCTTCCTTATACGCGCCTTTCTTGGATAGAATTGAGCCTATTCCGTTCCAGCTTTCTGCATGCTCGGGGTTGATCTCCAGGCTTTTTTCGTAAAGCTTGATCACCTCGTCGTCAGGGATCTCGCTTTCACGATCAAGTTGGCCGACGAGGGCCTTGTGGCAATGCCCTTCAAAGTCACCCGGTTCCAGCCGGACGTATCTGTCGCAGCACTCGGCCGCTGTCCGGTAGTCGCGTTCTTTGAATGCGATGGCTCCCAGCATGTCGTAGCAGGCGCTGTCGTTCGGATCCTTTTCGAGTATTCTTTTTAGTGTTTTCACCGCCTCGTTATCCTTGCCCATGCCGCTCAGGCAAGCTGCTTTGGTCAACAGGGCGCCGGCGTTGTACTCTTCTTTGCAGAGTATTCTTTCACAGATCTCCATTCCTTCTGCATAGCGCTTCTTGGCTGCTACCATGCATGCGTAACGGAGTAGTGCCTTCACTGAGCCGGGGTTTGCTGTGAGGTATTTTTTTGACCATGCCAGCCCCTCGTCATACCGCTTCAACCTGTAATACGAGTATGCGATGCTGTCCATGGCCCCTGTGGCGTTCTTGTCAATTTTGATAAGGCGTTGGAACTCATTTGCCGCCTTCACGTGCTTGGAGCCGTATTGAAGGATGGTGCCTTTTCGATATATGGTGCCTGGATCGTTGCTGTTTGCGAAGGTGGCTTCAGCATCGGCCAAGCACGACTCTACTTTGGTCAGCTCCTCTCCTGAGTTGTCATAGTGGACCAGGTTGCGTGTCTTTTCTACGGTGAATTCTAAGCTGTTGCCGGGACTATTGCGTATGGCCAAACCCGTGATTGACTTCCACATGCCCGGCCACTGGCTTGCGGAGCCTGCGTATTCGTGCCTGGCATCGGCGGCTCCGTCATTGCGTCGCCATCGTGAATCAAGCTCGTCCCAGACTTTTTCCTTTTCGGGGTAGATGTCAAAAGCCATCCACTTGGCAAGGATGGCTTTCACGTCATCGTGTTTTTCTTTATTCCATAAACGCTCGATTATGGATTCCTCCTCGATCAGTTCCTCCAGCATGAAGCACAGCTGGTCGTCATTCATTGCGGTGTGGACCTTGAACCATTTCTGGATGGCTTCGGACAGCTTGTCATTTTTATCCATGGCCATGTCTACCGACATCCGGACGGATTTCAATGGCAGCACCAGTCCCACCCCCGTTGGCGTTAATCATAAGTTCGGCAAGCATCATCGCCATCCTCTTGTTTCCGTCGCTTAGGGGATGGATCTTTGTGACTGCCTCCATCAGGGCGGCCGCCTTTTGGTGCAGTTCCGGGTACTGCTCGTGCCCACAGGCCGCCATTTTTGGCTTTTCTAAGGCAAACCCCAACTGTCCTTTTTTCACAATCACGACGTTCATGCTGTAACGCCTGTTCAGGTACCGGACGATGCGTTCGGCGTATCGCAAATCCGGATAAAACGTTTAGATCTCTGCCAGCCGATCATAGACCCTGGAGTGCCTGTCCAGCATTTTGTTGATGATTTCGTCCAGTTCCTCATCTGAATGCCTCTCCTTTTTGGCAGTAGCCTCTGGTTTGGCACCGGTTTTTTCCATGACCGTGTTGCCCGATTTAACGTAAAAAAGATTACTGGAACGCTGTGCGGCAGGGGCGCCAGAATCGCCTAGCGCGCACTTTGCCGGTGGCGCCTCCCCGGGATCACGCGCACCCGCATCCGGGTGGAACGCGCCGGATCCCGCCGTGCCGCGTCCCCGGCAGGCCCTGTTCATGCCCGATCCGGCGCATGCCGGGACCTGCCCCATGCCCGTCTTTTGGAGCCTCGAGGCTTGGCCAGCAGGCGCGCTCTTCCACATACAACCTCCCGCTTTCCGAGAGGGACTCGACGAGCCTCGAGGCTTGGCCAGCAGGCGCGCTCTTCCACCCCGACCGCGCCGCGCGCAAGATTTTTCTTGGGCTGGGTGCGACATGGGGCATGCTGTACCACTTTGAGCTGCAGATGGCCGGGGCGATCCTGTTTGCCGCCATGCTGGTGGGGGGCATAACCCTGTGGATAAGGCGCAGGCGGGCCCAGCGCGAACTCGACGCGCGGGACGGGCCAGGCGCGCCCGGCGACGATCCCAGTAACGCCTGATGCCAACGGCGCCAGCGGCTCCGTGCAATAGATAAAGCACCGTGACTGTACACGTAGTGTGTTGAGGCTAGTGGTCGGGATCACGGGCAGCACGGGCGCGGCGTACGGGATCCGCATGCTCGAGGTGCTCAGGGACATGGGGGTGGAGACCCACCTGGTAATGTCAGCGTGGGGCGCGAAGTGCATCGCCATGGAGACGGGGCGCGACGCGGACTATGCGCGGTCCCTGGCCACCGCGTCCTCCGACGACGGTAACATGGCGGCAAGCGTCTCCAGCGGGTCGCACAGGGTGGACGGGATGGTGGTGGTGCCATGCAGCATGAAGACCCTCTCCGCCATCGCAAACGGATACGACGACACGCTCATAGCGCGCGCGGCGGGCGTCGCCATCAAGGAGTCCAGGAGGCTGGTCCTGGTGGCGCGGGAGACGCCGCTATCCGCGATCCACCTGGAAAACATGCTGAAGCTGGCGCGGCTGGGGGTGGTGATACTCCCCCCGGTCACCGAGTTCTACACGTCGCCCAAGACCATCGGCGACATCATCGACCACTGCGTGGGCAAGTGCCTGGACCAGTTCGGCCTGGAGCACACTTTATACCCGAGGTGGGGATCCAGCTAAGCTGCATTGCCAAAGTTCTCCCTGGAAAAGATCGTGGGGGCCGGCGTCGAGAGGACGTTCGACGCCTTCGCCGACCCCCGGGGGCTGCAGGATGCGGCGCCGCGGCACTTCACCTCGGTCCGCGTGCTGTCTGCCAGGGGAGGCGTGTCGGTGGCAGAGGTGCACCTCGTCCTTGCCGGAAAGGAGCTAGTGATGATGACGAAGCACGTGGCCGACCGGCCCCGCACCCACGAGGTGTTCGTGATCGGCGGCAACGCGAAGGGCAGCCACATAGTGGAGAGGTACTCGCCGGCCGGGCAGGCCACCCGGGTCGAGGTAGACGCCGACCTGAGGCTGGACGCCGCGTCGAGGCTGGCCGGGCTCTTCGGCAGGGGCAGGGTCGTGGACGGCTATTCGGAGATCGTGGACGATCTTGCCGCGGCCGCGGAACGCTAGCCCTGCTTTGTCTCCTTGTCCTTGAAGTCCTTCAGCTCTTTCTCGCCCTCTATCTTCCCCTTCTCGAACTCGCCCTTGGCCTTGCCGAACGTCTTTGCCAGCTCCGGGATCTTCTTCGCGCCGAAGATGAATATGACGGCGATGATTATGATGAATATCCACTCCTGGCCGGCTATAAATCCCGCAAAATCCATTCCGAACATTACGCCTTTACTTTGCGGATTTTAGATTTAAGTGTTCAACATCGCCTCCACGGGCCCCCCCAGTGCGGAAACCTGCCCCCGGGCCAAGGCGGGCAGGCTCCGGCCGGCGCCGCAGCGGCCAGGCGCCTACCCGTCCCTGCGGTACGTCACCCTCGGGTTGTTCGACAGTATGAGGCCGATGACGATCGACATGAGGGAAAGGAGCGTCAGGACGAGGAACATCACGATCGTCCCGGCCAACTCGTGGTACTCCTCGAACACCTTCACCAGGAATATCATGGCGCTGCCAAGGGTGCAAAAACCCGCCACGAGGAACCAGTACCTTCCTGGCATGGTAAACCGGAACAGCGGCATTGGGAATGCTTGATCCGTGCATTTTAAATACATTTGACCCGCCGTGGGCCCGGATCCGGGGCCCGCCCGCGGTCGGGGGCGCCCTCCTCCCCGGCTAGCCGCCCCGGGATCCCGCGGACGCCGGCGGCGCCCCGCCGGGCTACGATCTGCGGTCCTTGCGCTCGATGGCCACCATGCCTGCCACGTACAGCGCTATCATGGGCCCGGCGATGAACCACATCGTGACGCCGCTCCCGTCTGGCGTGATCACCGCGCCGAATACCACGATGGCGATCACCGCGTACCTGATGTTCCTCCTCCAGAACCCCGCGCCTGCCATGCCTGACTGCGTCACCGCGTACATGGCCAGCGGCAGCTGGAACGACAGCCCGAACGCCAGCAGGAACTGGAGGACGAACGTGACAAAGTCCATCACGTTGAGGAACGTGACCAGGCCGGCGGACTCTCCGTACCTGTACAGGAACTCCAGCACGTAGGGGATTATCAGGCTGTACGAGAAGGCGCACCCCGCGGCAAAGAGCCCGAGCGCCGGGAGCGTTATGGACCGGCCCGCGTGGATCTCGTTCTCCTTGAGCGCGGGCCTTATGAAGCCGACGAACTCCCTGACCATGACCGGCATGCCTGCCAGTATCCCCACCAGCGCCGCGATGTACACCTGCGCGAAGAACGCCTGCCCGGGGGCCGTCTGGATCATCTGGACGTTTTCCGGGACCAGGCTCTGCCGCATGTGGTCGGTTATCTGCGCCGCCATGTTGTCAAGCGGCTCCGGGACGGGGTAGTACAGGGTGAACTGGTCCACCTGGACCGGCTCGGCGTGGAACGTCAGCAGGAACACAGTCACCGCCCCGATCACGATCACCATGCGCAGGATCCTCCTCCTGAGCTCGTTCAGGTGGGCGTAAATCTCCTGGAACTCCGACATCTGGACTCCCTACCGCGAACTGCCTCTTATCTATTTGCCGGGAATCGGGAGCAGCTTCGACTCGGGGAGCCCGGCCTCCTTCAGCTCCTCGTGGCCGGGGCCGTCGAACTCGAGCGACATCACCGCCTTCACGTTGAACTCCCCCTCCAGCGCCGCGGCCAGCTCCGCCAGCTCCGCGCCGGAGTACACCTCCCTGGAGCCCCTCAGGAACACCCTCTCCCCCTTCTCCATCGGCTTCCCGCCGTACCTGTCGTGGAGGAACTTCGTGATCGCGGGCAGCTCGCCCCTCGGGATGTTGTTGTGGAAATAGGTGATGCCCTTCACCGACTCGTAGTCAAACGGCGTGCCGTTCCTGTAGAGGAACACCCCTATGAAGATCGCCTCGGATTCGGGCTCCCTGACGCACTTGATCTCCCAGTTCAGCAGGCTGGCCTCGTCGTACGAGAAGCCGCCTGCCTCCTCGGGGGTGATCTTCCAGTACCTTGACCTTGCCAACGCGTAGGATCCGGGCCTCCTGTTATAAATTCCAATGCGCCGCGGCGCGCTCGGGCCGCGGCGGGGCGGGACGGGGCACACGCGCCCTCCAGCGGGCGGGCCCAGCCGCGGAAGGGCCCGCCGCCATCCTTATTTTCATACCATCTTTTTATATGAAAAACACGCATACCGTCCATGGCTATTCGCACGACCATAATGCTTGATCCGGCGCTCTCCGAGAAGCTCAGGGCGGTGCAGGCGAAGATGATAAGGTCCTCGTCGGGCTCGGTCAGCTTCTCCCGCGTGGTGAACCTGGTGATCGCCGAGGGCATCAAGAGATACCGGCCCTGAGCGGCCCGGATCCGGCGCCCCGCCGCCCCTGCCCGGCGCGGCCGGGACGGCCCGAGCGGCCGCGGAGCTGCAAGCGGGCCCGCAGCTGCGCCCGCGCGCGGCCATGGCAGCCGGGCGGCCCGGGAATGTCGGCCAGGTACATCATCAGGTCCAGGGCACATGGCAGCCACTCCTGGGTAGTCAACACGGGTGATGCGGTGGGCTGACGCCGTCCCGACCAGCCTGGCCCCTCATGCGGCAGCGGCAGGGGGCGCAAGCACTGCAGGCGGCCCGGGCAGGGCGGGTACTGCAGGCGGCCACCGGGCCGCGCGGCTCCGGGAGCGGGCCCGGCGCGCCAGGCACGCCGTTCCCCGTGCCGTCATGGCTCACGAGCGAGAACGGCATGTCGCGCGCCCTCCCGAACATGTCCCACTTCCTGTCCAGCAGGTGCCCCGGGAGCGCCCTGGCGGGGGACAGGCCATGCCTGTTGCAGGTGCGCGTGACCGCGGGCAGCACCGACAGCGTGTCCCTGCCCTCCAGGGCCACCGTCTTGTGCCGCGCGTTGCGCTGCGACATTGCCACGTCGCGCATCTCGCGCTTGGTGTTGTTGTTGTGTGGAGGCATGCCCGCGAGCATCCCCACCAGCGCCGGAAGGTAGATTAACGGCGGCCGGGACTTGCAACCTGTACATGGGAACGTACCGCGTCCACGTCGTAATAGAGAACAAGCCGGGAATGAGGGATCCTGAGGGCGAGACGATCCTCAACGACCTCGTGGTCAAGGCCGGGGCCGCCGGCGTGTCGGAGATACGGGCGGCCAAGATGCTGAAGTTTACCGTGGACGGGGACGGCGAGGGGGACGCCGTGGAGAAGGTGCGCGGCATATGCGACGAGCTGAGGATCTACAACCCGCTCGTGAGCCGGGTGACGGTCACGGTCCCGGGCTAGCCCTTTGCCGCCCTTTCCACCGTGCCGTCTATGAGGAGCCTGCTGCGCAGGAACTCCGTCAGGTCGGTCTGGGTTATGATCCCCGCCATCTTCTTGCCATCAAGCACGAGGAGCCGCCTGACGTTGCCGTTGAGCATCTTCCGGACAGCCTCCTCCACCGTGCTGTCCGGGGCGACCCACTTGAACCTCCTGGTCATGATGCTGCCCAGCCTGACCTTCCCTGGAACCCTGTTCTTCGCCACGATCTTGTGGACAAAGTCCCTCTCGGTCACCAGCCCGACGGGCTCGGAGTCGCTGGTCACCACCAGGAAGCTGATCTTCCTCTCCTTGAGCACGGCCGCCGCGTCAAGCGCGGTCTTGTCGTCTCCTATGCTCACGACGTCCCTCACCATGATGTCGCGGACGTGTGCCATGCCTACCGGCGGCCCCGCTCGCCTTAAATTTTTTTGGTTGGAAGTAGCGTACGCCATCAGGCGCAGCTCAGGCAAATTTACGCAAATAACCCACAAGCCTAGATCGCTACGCATTGATCCTGCCCCTCCCAAGCCACCACATGGCGGATTCCGAGGCTACGGTTCTGCGCAGGGAGCTTGCAAGGGGCGTTGCCCAGTATTCAATTGTGCGGAAAGCCGGTCCGCGCCGGATCAGGAGGACGGCGGCCGGCCATTTTGGGCCGTGCCGGCCACGGAAGGCCATGACAGGGAGACCTGCCGGGGGGTTCCTGGAGTGCCCGGCCAGGCGGCGAGAGAAGGGCGTGCCGGCCGCCAGGGTGGCGGCGGGCCCCGGAACCGCCGCAAGGCACGTGCGGGGGCCGTGGGCGAGGTTCCTGGAGGCAGGAACGACATGGGCGGGGACCCTCCCGGGTTCCGGAAGCCCACCGCGTCCGGGGCGGGGCCCCTGGACCCAGTACTTGAAAATGTACTAGCCGGCAGACGCCTGGTTGGGCCAGGCCCGGCCGCCATACGCCGCGCACGCGGCCAGCCTCGCCATGTACTCCAGCATGACCGCCAGCCGGACCGGGGCGGTGTCGCGCCTCCCGTACCACCCGGCGGACCATTCCGCCGACATCATCCACGGGTCGTGCATGACCAGCGCCATGAAGAACATGAACGTCCTGACTGAGGGGTTCGTGCTGGTGGTCCTGGGCCTGGCCTTCTCGGCGTCCCCGTGCCCCGTCCCTGTCCCCCACCTCTTCCTGTACTCGTCGGGGACGTCGGCGGCTCGGACCGCCCTGCCGGCGCCGGCGTTGGTGGCGTACGCCAGGTGCCCCTCCTGCGCGTCCCCCGGGCCCCGCCCGTCCTCGCCCTCCTTCGGGACCATCGCCAGGGCGGACGGCTCCCTGGCCCTCCCGTCCCGGGGCGCCGGGCGTGCGGGGACGCCGCATCCCTCTCCCCGCGCGCGTGCTCCCCCACGGCCCCCTTCGCCCCGGCCGTCCGCGACGCGGGCATGACGAGCCCGTGGCCCGGCCCGGACAGCTCCCCGACGGCCCCTGCCGAGAAGAAGCCCCGGCCCGGCAGGACCGGCCCCGGGCGGACGCCCGCGCCAGTGCAGTCACGCAGCAGTTCACGCACGGTCTCGGCCCCCGTGCTCCCCTTCTTGGGCCCGCGCGCCGGGTCCGGCCCCGGCCCGTCCACCATCTGGGCGGTGGCGTACCCCTCGAAGCGCGACGTCCCGTTCCCGTGCCTCGCGCGCACCAGCTGCTCCCCCCCGGTGGCGGGGTTCCTGCCGTGCCTGGGCATCGGGCGGCAGGCCGGGGCCACGGCGTGGGACGCCCCCCCCACGATGATCCCGGCGCGACGGGCCCCGCGCACCGTGGAGCTCAGGGCGTCCCTGCACCTGCCCTCCATGGTGCCGGGATCCCGGCACGCCCCCCCTATCCTGGACAGGAACCACGCCGACGACGGCACGCGGCGGGGCCCGTGGCGCACGGCGAGCGCCCCGGTGGCGCCCGACGCGCACGAGCGGTTCCCGCACGCCGGTACCGGCACGCGCACGGGGCCGGCCATGCCGCACGCGGCGTCGTGCCGGCCCGAGAACCTGATGCCCGCCTTCCCAAGCAGCCGTGGCAACGTTTTAAACGCCTTGCCCACCACCTCAAGCCGGCGCCCCCGTGGTTCGTTTTGGTGGTACACGATGGATGACAGGGGCGCCTGATCCATTGGTTTTTCTGTCCAAAACGTTCACGGATCGTGTCAAAACATGCTGGCCGGTGCCCCGCGGGGGTACATTTTCAACTACTGGGACCGGGGCGCCGGGCCCATGAACCCCAGGCCCAGTAGATCGAAATGTACTAGCCGCCAGACGACTGGTTGGGCCACGCCCGGCAGCCATCCGTCCCGCCCGCAGCCATCCCCACCATGCACTCCAGCATGACCGCCAGCCGGATCGAGGCGGTGTCGCGGCTCCCGTACCACCCGGCGGACCATTCCACCGACATCATCCACAGGTTGTACATCACCAGCGCCATGAAGAACAGGAACGTCCTGACCGAGGCGTCCGGGCTGGTGGTCCTGGGCCTGGCCTTCTCGGCGTCCCTGTACCCGGTCTCTATCCCCCACCTCTTCCGGTACTCGTCAGGGACGTCGGCGGCGCGCACCGCCCTGCCGGCGTCCGCGTTGGTGGCGTACGCCAGGTACCTCTCCTGCGCGTCCCCCGAGTCCCACCCGTCCTCGCCCTCCTTCTTCGGGACTATCACCAGGGTGAACGGCTCGCTGGCCTTCCTGTCCTGGGGCGTCAGGGCGTGCGGGGACACCGCGGCCCTCTCCCCGCGGGCGTGCTCCCCCACGGCCCTCTTTATCCCGGCAGTCCGCGACGCGGGCATGATGAACCTGTGGCCCGACCCGGACAGCTCCCCGACGACCCCTGCCGAGAAGAATCCCCGGTCCAGCAGGACCAGCCTGGGGCGGACGCCCACGCCAGCGCAGTCACGCAGCAGCTCGCGCACGATTCCGGCCCCCGTGCTCCCCCCCTTGGGCCTGCACGCCAGGTTCAGCCCCGGCCCGTCCACCATCTGGGCGGTGGCGTACCCCTCGAAGCGCGACGTCCCGGACCTGTGCCTCGCGCGCACCAGCTGCTCCTCCCTGGTCGCGGGATCCCTGTCGTACCTGGGTATCAGGTGGTAGTCCAGGGCCACGACGCAGCGGATCCGCCTGAGGATCCTCGACCGCCCGGCATCCCGCACGGTGGATGCGAGGGCGCCGGCGCACCGCTCCCGCATGGCGTCCGGTTCGGGGCACGCCCCCCGTATCCTGGAGAGCACCCACGCCGACGACGGCACGCGGCGGGGCCCGTGGCGCACGGCGAGCGTCCCGGTGGCGCCAGACGCGCACGCGCGGTCCCTGCACATGGACACCAGAACGCGCACGAAGTCGGCCATGCCGTACACGGCGTTGTGCCGGCCCGAGAACCCGATGCCCGCCCTCTCCAGCAGCCCGGGCAACATTTTAAACGCCTTGCCGGCCACCCTGAGTCGGTGCCCCTGCGGTTCGTTTTGGTTGTACATGACGGATGACAGGGGCGCCTGATCCATTGGTTTTTCTGTCCAAAACGTTCCAGTGCCAGGTCAATACATGCTGGCCAACGCCCCACAGGGGTACATTTCGATCTACTGAGGCCGCACCGCCCCCGGGCCAACGGGAAGGCCGGGAGGCCCTTCCGGGGCGCGGGGGACGGGACACGGCGCCACGGGGGCATGCCCGGGCACGCCGGGCACTGCAACGGGGACAGGCTGCACCTCTCCCCGGGCACCGGCAACTGCCAGACCCCGCTGAGGGCCTTCCACGACAGGGAGGCCGCGGACGCGATCAGGAAAGGCGACCCCAAGCGGGTGGAGGCGGGCACGGCTGGCTGGCGGACCGACTTTTCATACCGTACCGTGCGGCATGGGCAAAAACCGGCAGGGCGGCGGGCACGGATGGCTGGCGGACCGACTTTTCATACACTACAAGCAGGCTAACTAGATCGATGCCTTTTTAACCCCCCCCCCATGGTATCGCATGGCAATCGTAGCGTTGTCCGTGCTGTTGGTGGCCGCGTGCGTAGTGGCCGCAGGCTGCCTTGACGTGGCATATGGCTCGGCTTTTACCCCCGGCTCGTTCGTGACCACCTGGAAGACAGCATACCCCAACGAGACCATAACAATTCCGGTCGGCGGTGCCACCGGCAGCTATACGGTGGACTGGGGGGACGGCAGCACCACCACACAGGCGGGGAATGCTACGCACACGTACGCGGCGGCCGGCACCTACACCGTCCAGATATCGGGCGACTTTACCAGGATCTTCCTGGCCAGCGACAGCACCAACGCGGCTAAGATGCGCTCCATAGAGCAGTGGGGATCCACCCAGTGGGATACGATGGAAAGCGCGTTCCGTTACGCGCAAAACATGGAATACCGCGCAACGGACGCCCCCAACCTGTCCGGCGTGGCCGACATGGGATCCATGTTCCTTGGGGCCTACGAGTTTACCGGAGACCCCTCGTCCTGGGACGTCTCGTCTGTCACCGACATGTCCAACATGTTCCGCAACGCCTTTGCCTTCAACGGCAACGTGTCGTCCTGGGACGTCTCGTCTGTCACCGACATGTCCGGCATGTTCGTCAACGCCAGGTCCTTCAACCAGCCCATCGGCGCCTGGAACACCTCCAAGGTCACCGACATGTCCGCCATGTTCGTCAACGCCACGTCCTTCAACCAGCCCCTCAACTCCTGGGACGTCTCCAAGGTCACCGACATGTACAGCATGTTCTGGAAGGCGTCGTCCTTCAACCAGCCCCTCAACTCCTGGGACGTCTCGGGCGTGATCAACATGTCCAGCATGTTCCAGAACGCCACCTCCTTCAACCAGCCCCTCTCCTCCTGGAACGTCTCAAGCGTAGAAGATATGTCCTACATGTTCCACAACGCCACGTCCTTCAACCGGCCCCTCGCCTCCTGGGAAGTCTCGCGCCTGGACAACGCGTCCGGGATGTTCTTCCAAGCCACCTCCTTCAACCAGCCCCTCAACTCCTGGTACATCTCTTCACTCAGAAACGTGAACCACATGTTTGAGAAGGCGTCGTCCTTCAACCAGCCCCTCGACAACTGGAACGTGTCGAGGATAGACGGCATGAAGGACATGCTGTTCGCCACACCCTTCGCCCAGAACCTCGCGCCCTGGTACATAATACCGGAAGACACCGAGGTGGAGCCGGGCCAGGCGGTGGTCACGACCATCTCCGCCCAGAACTCCTACATCGGCAACCGCGCCTCGTACACGCTGGCACCAGAGGACGACTATTCCCATTTCACCATAAGCGGCCACCTCCTAAAGTCGATCTCCCCCAGCTACGCAAAGGAGACGTACGACATCACCATCCTGGCCAAGGACGTGCTCGGCCTGCCAGAGGGGGTGTTCCACCCGATGGAAATTACCATCACCGTAACGCAGCCCTGATCCCCGGCAGGCCATTTGGCCACGGTTCCGGCCAACGCAACGGCTGCCGCCGGCATGGCATGCGTCCCGGCGGCATGGCCGCGTCCTTGCATGGCGGGCGCGGCGCCGCCCCGGTCAGGCCGGGGCGCGCGGCGGCGATGGAAGCAAGCGCGGCGCATGGCGGCGGGCACAAATTCGGGCCTCCGGGTGCCCACGCCGGCCCGCCCGCGGCGGGGGCTGGACTCAAATTAAATACGACCCCGTGTAAACCCGGTTGTGAAGGTCGGAGTCGTGGTTTTTCCAGGCAGCAACTGCGATCGCGACATGTACCACGTGCTGTCCGACGTCTTTGGCTTCGAGGCGCGGTACCTCTGGCACGAGAGCCCCGTGCCCGGCGACGTCGACGCCGTGGTGCTCCCCGGGGGGTTCTCCTACGGGGACAGGCTGCGCGCGGGGGCCATCGCCGCGCGCAGCCCGGCGATCGGCCACGTCCGCAGGCTGGCCCGGGAGGGGGTTCCTGTCCTGGGGGTCTGCAACGGGTTCCAGATACTGGTGGAGGCCGGACTGCTTCCGGGGGCCCTGCTGAGGAACGACTCGCTGGGCTTCATGTGCAGGTGGACCTCCCTCGTGGTGGAGAACGACCGCACGCCGTTCACGAACAGGCTCAGGGCGGGCCAGAGGGTGCCGATCCCCGTCGCCAACGGGGAGGGGAGGTACTACGCGGACGGGCCGACGCTGGAGTCCCTCGAGAGGAACGGCCAGGTAGTGTTCAGGTACGAGGACGCCGTGAACGGATCCACCTCCCGCATAGCGGGAGTCTGCAACGAGGAGGGGAACGTGGTGGGGATGATGCCCCACCCGGAGCGCGCCGCGGAGGCCGAGATCAACCCCGCGGACAGCGGGCCCTCGTCGCTCATATTCGAGTCGCTGATGGGATCGGCGGGTGCGGCGAATTGAGCCTGGAACCGCGGGAGTTACGGGAACTCGTGGACAGGATCGGCAGGGAGCCGACGCCCACCGAGCTCCAGATCGTCGCCGCCGAGTGGTCCGAGCACTGCTCGTACAAGTCGTCGAGGAAGCACCTCGGGGTGCTGCCCATGGACGGCCCGGCGGTGGTCTCGGGTAGGGGCTACGACTCGGGGGTCCTGGACGTCGGGGGCGGCTACGTGGTCACCGCCCACATCGAGAGCCACAACCACCCGTCGGCCGTGGAGCCGTACGGCGGGGCGGCCACCGGGGTGGGCGGCGTGATACGCGACATACTCTCCACGGGGACCCGCCCCATCGCCATACTCGACGGGCTGCGCTTTGGCGACGTCGAGAGCGACCCGCACGCCAGGTGGCTGTTCCGGAACGCGGTCGCCGGGATAGCCGACTATGGCAACTGCCTCGGAGTGCCCACGGTCGGCGGCGAGGTGGAGTTCGACGCCTGCTACTCCGGCTACGCCCTGGTGGACGTGGCGGCCGTGGGGTTCGGCAGGAGGGAGAACCTGATCAGGAACCGCGCCGGGGAGGGAGACCTGGTGGTGCTGCTTGGCGGCCATACCGGGCGGGACGGCATCGGGGGCTCGCAGTTCGCCTCCGATCCGCTGGAGTCCGAGGACCGCTCCGCGGTCCAGATACCTGACCCGTTCACCGAGAAGCTGGTGATCGAGGCGGTCCTGGAGGCCAGGAACGCGCGGCTCATCCACGCGATAAAGGACCTGGGGGGCGGGGGCCTGTCGTGCGCGGTGTCCGAGACCGCCGACTCCCTGTCCGTGGGGATGCGGATGGACGTGGACATGGTCCACACGCGCGAGGAGGGGATGCGCCAGGAGGAGATCATGGTGTCCGAGTCCCAGGAGCGGATGCTGGTGATAACCGACCGGGAGAAGCTGCCTGCGCTCCGGGCGATATGCGACAAGTTCCGCGTCGCGGCGTCGGTGATCGGGACGGTGACCTCCGACAACACGCTGCACGTCACCAAGGGGGGAGCCACGTGCGCGCGCCTGCCGACCGGCGTCGTGGCTAACGCCACGCTGCTCGACAGGCCGTCCCGGAGGCCCTCGTACCTGGACGGCATCGGGAGCGGGGACGGCATAGGGCCGCCGTCGGACTATGCCGCCACGCTGCTCCGGATGCTGTCGGCGCCGAACATCGCTAGCAGGATCTGGGTCTACGGCCAGTACGACCACGAGGTCGGGATCCGCACCGTGGTGAGGCCCGGCGGGGACGCGTCGGTGCTGAGGCTCGACAACGGGAGGTTCCTCTCGGTCAAGATCGACGGCAACCCGAAGCACTGCTACCTCGACCCGCGGGAGGGGGCGATAGGGTGCTTCGAGGAGGCGTGCAGGAACGTCGCGTGCACCGGGGCCAAGCCCGCTGGGATGCTCGACCACCTGCAGTTCGGGAGCCCGGAGGATCCCGAGATATTCTGGACGTTCCTGGAGTCCGTCCGCGGCCTGGCCGACTTTGCGAGGCACCTCGGGATCCCGTGCATCGGCGGCAAGGTGAGCCTGTACAACGAGACCCCCGCGGGCCCGATCAAGCCCACCCCCCTGGTCGGGGTCCTGGGGCTGGCAGACAGGGCACACGTGCCGCGGGCCGCCTCCCCTGGGGACTGCATCGTGGCCGTCGGGGACACGCGCGACGAGATGGGCGGATCCGAGTACTTTGAGTACGTCCACGGGTTCGTGGGCGGCAGGTGCCCCGCGGTGGACTTTGAAGAGTCGGTCAGGAACATGGGGGCGGTCATCGAGGCGGTCGGCGGGGGCCTCGCGAAGAACGCGCACGACTGCTCCAAGGGGGGCATGGCCGTGGCTGTGTCAGAGCTCTGCATGGCGGGCGGCGCCGGCTGCGACGTGTCGGTGGGGGACGTCCCTGGCCCGGGACTCGGGCCGGACAGGGCGATGTTCTCCGAGAGCCACTCCAGGTACGTCCTGGTGGCCGAGAGGGGGGACCTGGAGCCGCTGCTGGGGCTGCTGCGGAGGAGCGGGGCCCCGCACCGGCTGGTGGGCGAGTTCACCGGTGGCGGGATGCGGTTCCGCGAGGGCGGCAGGGACGTCGCCGACGTCGGGGTCGGCAGGGCGCGGGACGCCTGGCTCAACTCGCTGGGGAGGCTGGCGTCCCGTGGTTAAGGAAAACTGCGGGGTGGTGGGGATATTCAGCCTCAGCGGGACCAACGTGGTCCCGATGGCGATCGACGCCCTGCGCGCCCTGCAGCACAGGGGGCAGGAGGCGTGGGGCATCGCCGTCCCGAACAAGCCCCCGTTCAAGAGGCTGGGGCTGGTGTCCGCGTCCTCGTCGGAGTTCAAGAGGATAGCCGCCGCGTACCGCTCGCACGCCGTGATAGGGCACGTCAGGTACTCCACCATGGGGAGGAGCTCCATCGAGAACGCCCAGCCGCTCAAGGTGAGGGACCTCTGCGTGGCCCACAACGGGACCATCGCCAACGCCCAGGAGCTGTCCAACATGGTCGGCGGGTGCTCGTTCACCCCGCAGAACTCGAGCGACACCCTCGTGGCGGCCCAGAGGCTAGTCTCGCTCATCTCCGAGAAGGGCCAGATGGGCAAGGCGCTGGCCGTGCTGAAGAACGAGATGGCCGGGTCGTACTGCTTCACGTTCATCTCCGACGACGGGTCCGTCTACGCCGCGCGCGACCCCAAGGGGTTCCGCCCGATGGTGCTGGGGCGCAAGGAATCCGACGACACGTTCATCGTCGCCTCCGAGTCGGCCGCGCTGTCCGCGGTGGGCGCGGCCCTGCAGCGCGACGTGGCCCCCGGGGAGCTCATCAGGTTCGGCGGGTCCGGGCTGGAGTCCGAGCGCTTCTCCGACGCGTCGGAGCACGCCCACTGCTCCTTCGAGTTCACGTACTTTGCGCACCCGTCGAGCAAGATGGAGGACAGGAACGTCTACCTCGCCAGGAAGCGCATCGGGCAGCTCCTGGCCAGGAAGTTCCCGATGCGCGAGGCGGACCTGGTGATCCCGGTGCCCGACTCCGCGAGGCCCGCGGCGCTGGGGTACGCCCAGGAGCTCGGCGTCACGTTCGACGAGGGGCTGCTCAAGGACAGGTACAGCAAGAAGGGCCCGCTCCGGAGCTTCATCGAGCCGCACCAGTCCGACAGGGTGGAGATCAACAGGTGGATAATACCGATCAGGGAGATAATCGAGGGGAGGCACGTGGTGGTGATCGACGACAGCCTCGTCCGGGGCACCAGCTCGAAGGCCATAATCAAGGCGCTGCGCCGGGCCGGGGCCAAGAGGATCAGCATGCTGATCACCTACCCGCAGATCAACTTCCCGTGCTACGCCGGGATAGACTTCCCGTCGCAGCAGGAGCTCGCGACGTACTCCGGCGGGAAGGAGATGGGCGCCGACGAGATAACCGAGATGGTGAGGAGGGACATAGGGGCCGACTTCCTGGGGTACAACGACGCCGAAAACCTGGCAGACGCGGTGGGGATCCCACGGGACTCGATGTGCTTCACGTGCTCCACGGGGGACTACGCCCCGCTGGGGATCGTCCCCGAGTTCAAGGCCCGAGGGGCGGCGGCGCGGCGCGCGCGCGACGCGGCGGCCGGCCGGGAGCGGTCATCTTAATTATCAGTGGCGCGATCCGTTACCTGTGCAGTCGTACACCGCCATCATCGCGATAGGGGCCGGCGCCATAGTGGCCATGGCGATATTCTTCGGGATGGACGTCCTGAAGATGTCTGTCTCCACGCAGGGGTACGACGTGTTCGTGGACCCGATCATCGACAAGCAGAGCCTGTTCGTCACCGGCAGGGTGACCGTCCAGAACACGGGCTCGGAGCCGCTCACCAACGTCCGCGTGAACTTTGGCGCCGGCGACGCCCTGGACCTGGGGGACATGCCTGTGGGCCAGAAGGTAATCATCTCGCCGCCGCCCGAGAACCCGATGGAGTTCGTCATGGTGAGCGCCGACAACGGGGTGTTCGTGAGCAAGGCGTACCGCGAGCTGCCCAAGATGGTGGGCATGATGGGCTCCTAGGGCGGGGCCGGCGGGGGGACTGCGCATGCCGAAGCCGCGCGCCGGCAGCCGCCGGGGGAACCGCCCGGCCCGCGCGGGGAACCCGCCCGCCTGAGCGGGGGCCAGGCGCGCGGCGGAACGGCCCCCCGCATCATAAAAACGAAAAACGGGGAATTTTTTTATAAACATTATTTTTTTATAAAAGACCCGGCCCGGGGCGCGGCGGGAGGCGGCTGACCGGGACAACCGCATCGGCGTTAAAGGGGAAGTCCGGGGACCGCGTGCACCCGCGCAAGTGGGGGAACGCAGTGCGGGAGGTAATGCACATGGTGGACATGTACGGCCGACGGGTGGGGGCGGCCGGGGCGCAGGGACGCCAGGCGGCGCGGCCGGGCCATGGCCCGTGGATCGTGCCAAGTAATACGGCAGGCTGGCCGGGCCCCAGCAGTTAAATCCCGCGCGGCCGGAGGCGGATCGTTGGAGTTTCTCGCGTCTGGCAAGGTCAAGGACATCTACGACTACGGGGACGGCCAGCTCCTGTTCCGGTTCTCCGACAGGGTGTCGGCGTACGACGTCAAGTTCGGCCAGGGCATACCGCGGAAGGGGGAGGTGCTCTGCAGGTTCGCCGAGTTCTGGTTCGGCGCCCTGGGCGTCCCGAACCACTTCGTCAGGCGCCTGTCGGACACGGAGATCGTCGTCAGGAGGCTGGACATGCTCCCGATCGAGTGCGTCGTCAGGGGCTACTTTTACGGCAGCCTGGCGGCCAGGTGGGAGAGGGGCGAGGCGAGGCTTCCCGGGGGCACGCGTGCCGTCCTGGCCGCGAAGCTGCCGGAGCCCGTCTTCGATCCCACGACAAAGTCGGAGCACGACGCGCCGGTGGACCGGCAGGCGGCGCTGGGGGCCGGGCTAGTCACCGCGGGGCAGTTTGACTGGCTGTCGTCGGCGTCGGTCGGCATCTACAACAGGATGGCATCGATCGCCGACGCCGCGGGGTTCATCCTGGCAGACCTGAAGCTGGAGTTCGGGGTGGAGGGCGGCCGGATCGTGCTGGGCGACTCCATCGGGCCCGACGAGTGCAGGTTGTGGCCAAAGGAGTCGTACGAGGAGGGGAGGACGCAGGAGGCGTACGACAAGCAGATCCTCAGGGACTGGCTGACGGAGCACGGCCACGCCAGGGGGTTCGACGATGCCCGGAAGGACGGGCGGGAGCCCGTGCCGCCGGCGATACCGCCGGAGATATCCTCCAAGATGACCGCGCGGTACGTCGACGCCTACCGTAGGATAACCGGCCTGCCGATCTGACCCGGATGGTGGCCTCCCGCCGCGCGAGGCCGCGCCCGACTCGAATTCCCCGTCTAGCCGTCCCCGCAGCCGTCCCCGCAGCCGTCCCCGCAGCCGTACCCGCAGCCGTCCCCGCAGCCGTCCCCGCAGCCGTCCCCGCAGCCGTACCCGCAGCCGTACCCGCAGCCGTACCCGCAGCCGTACCCGCGGGGGTGCCCACTGCCCCGGCACCCCCGGCACCCCCGGCACCCCCGGCACCCCCGGCACCCCCGGCACCCCCGGAAATCCCCTGGCCCTTTTTGCACTACGACTTTCCCCGTCCCGGTACGGGACGCACCATACCGCGACTGCCAGGGCCGTGGCGCTACCGGCAACGTACAGCCGCTACGTGATCACTGCCGCCGCCGCGGAATCCCTGCCGCCGCTACCGGGTACGCGGTGACGACACGGCGGCCCCCGCAGCGGGACGGCCAGGCGGCCGCCGGTACCGGAACGGCGGTAGCGGAAAAAAATTGATGCGTTTGGACAAAAAAATATGATGTTGCAGATCTTTTACCCACGGCGGGAGTCCCACGCATGTCCACCATCCTTGAAAACCCGGTCAGGGTAAACCGGATCGTCACGACCAGCAGCAGCCACGCGAGGGCCATCGACGACCCTGCGCGCGCGAGGATCATGGAGATCCTCTACAGGCGGGCGCTGTCCGCCGAGCAGATCACCCGCGAGCTGAAAAAGTCGGGGCACAAAAAGGCAGTGACCACGGTCAGGCACCACCTCGACATACTCAAGGGGTCGGGCCTGATAGAGGTGTCCAGGATCGACGAGTCCCGCGGCGCCATCACAAAGTTCTACAGCACCTCCACCAAGCTGCTGAGCTACGACGCGCCCAAGGACTTTGACTCCAGGTACTCCAAGGCGATCGACTCGGCGTCGGCCAAGCTCGCGAAGGTCATCAAGGGCATCAAGATCGACGCGCCGAAGGGCAAGAGGGGGAAGCACGAGACGCCGGAGGCGTACCTCCAGTACCTCACCATGGAGGTGGTGAACCGCGCCATGACGAACGTGCTGGAGAACCGGGAGGTGGGCGGCAAAACCTAAGTAGAGACGCGCCGTATGCACTGGCATGGCGAGGGTCTTTTACGGCCAAAAGACGGAGCAGCTCGTGGAAAAGGTGCTGCTGGCGGGCTGGCGCCGGCGCGTAAGCGGCGAGCTGACCCGGGATCACCAGGACATGTCCGACAACTGGAAGATGTGCGCGATCGGGGAGCGCGTCATGCTGGAGGGAAGGGACATGGAGTCGGTCAGGGACCTGTCCCCCGAGGCGATCAAGCTCGGGTACGACTTCTCCGTGGCGCTGCAGGAGCGCGACAACGAGAGGGCGCTTGAGATCATAGCGGGAATCGAGGGGCTCCCGACGATCTGGAGGGACGGCCATGGATGAAAAGGCAGAGCGGTTGTTCCGTGGAAGGAACCTGGTCTTCGTGGCCACGCTGATGGGGGACGGCGCCCCGCAGGTGTCGCCGGTGTGGGCAAGCTTTGAGGGGGGCCACATACTGGTCAACACGGCCGAGGGGAGGATCAAGCACAAGAACGTCCTGCGCGACCCCCGGGTCGCGGTGTCGGTGGTCTCAAGCGAGAACCCCCTCGACATGACGACGATACGCGGCGTGGTGGTGGAACTGGTCCCGGACTATGACTACGCCCATGCAGACAAGCTGACACGGCAGTACATGGGCCGCGAGCGCTACCCGTTCAGGCGCGAGGGGGAGAAAAGGGTGATCCTGAAGATAAGGCCCGACCGCGTCTTCGTGCTGCCGGAACTGAAGATGGACCCGGAATGAGGGGCCCGGGATCCCTGGGAAACGTGGTGAAATAAAAAAAGGGCGGGGCAGCCTAGCGGCGCCTGGCTGCCCTTTTGGTCGTAGCTTTCCTGGTTGCCGTTCTAGCCGTAGCTTTCCTGGTTGCCGTTCTAGCCGTAGCTTTCCTGGTTGCCGTTCTAGCCGTAGCTTTCCTGGTTGCCGTTCTAGCCGTAGCTTTCCTGGTTGCCGTTCTAGCCGTAGCTTTCCTGGTTGCCGTTCTAGCCGTAGCTTTCCTGGTTGCCGTTCTAGCCGTAGCTTTCCTGGTTGCCGTTCTAGCCGTAGCTTTTCTAGCAGTGGCTTTCCTCGTCGTAGCTTTCCTGGTTGCCGTTCTAGCCGTAGCTTTCCTGGTTGCCGTTCTAGCCGTAGCTTTCCTGGTTGCCGTTCTAGCCGTAGCTTTCCTGGTTGCCGTTCTAGCCGTAGCTTTCCTGGTTGCCGTTCTAGCCGTAGCTTTCCTGGTTGCCGTTCTAGCCGTAGCTTTCCTGGTTGCCGTTCTAGCCGTAGCTTTCCTGGTTGCCGTTCTAGCCGTAGCTTTCCTGGTTGCCGTTCTAGCCGTAGCTTTTCTGGTTGCCGTTCTAGCCGTAGCTTTTCTAGCAGTGGCTTTCCTCGCCGTAGCTTTCCTGGTTGCCGTTCTAGCCGTAGCTTTTCTAGCAGTGGCTTTCCTCGCCGTAGCTTTCCTGGTTGCCGTTCTAGCCGTAGCTTTCTTGGCTTTAGCTGTTGCCATGGTTTTTTTCCCTTCTCATACCGGTTATATGGTTAAAGTCATACATAATTGTGCAAGCAATAATAAAATTTGACAATATTTTCAAAAAAACCGCCCGCGCGATCAACAATTTGCAATGCAGATCCTTGCAGTGTCAACGCTCGACTGCTGTTTTGTCGGCCTGATCACAACCTTGTACTGCGCTTCCTCGTCGTACGGCACGTCGAACTGGGTGGTCCAGCTTACCGGCTTGCCGGGTTCCAGGACGTCGTCCAGCAGGTCCGTAGCCGTGAACTCCCCGTAGACTGCCCTGTGGTTCTGGTTCTTCTCGTCAACAAGGTAGAACTGCCCGCCGGACATCCGCGTCTTTTCGCCGCTTATGTTTTCCGCGTCGATCTTGATCCTGACAAAAGTGTTTGCGGGGGACTTCTCCTTGTTCCCCATGTGCGTCCCGTCAAAGAACACCGAGTACTGCACGGGGCCGACCGTTACCGGCTCCCCCTCTGCAACCTCCACGAAGTTCGTCTGGTACTGGGTGTACATGTACATGGCTGCTGCCATCGACGCTATCACTGCGGCAATCACAACCACCGCGCCAATCCCTGCCATGCATGCCGTGGGGCAGTTTGGTATATAGTTGCAACGCACGTCCCGGCCATCCAGTGCCGGGCGCGGGAAGGCAGCCCGGGTGTGAAAAAACTATCTTTCTATATTCGAATTTTGAAACATGGTGCCCGTGCAACGCGGCGGAGCGCACGCGCGCCTGGCACGCGTAACCGTGTACGCCCATCCAGGGTGCCTGCGGCTGGCGCCGCAAAGTGATCGTCCCCCAGTGGCCTTTCCAGCACTTTTCGCAGAAAAACAGGCCGTCACCGTCCCGCGCGCGCCTGGCACGTGCCGCCCGAATTCCCACTGCACTTGGAGGACGCGCGTCACGCCATGTTGTCTTCTGCCGGCCCCCTTGCAGGTTTTTTGACGGTGCGCCGTCGCGGCATTCGTTGTGCACCGGCATGCCAGGCCCGGAGTGGCCCCAAAGCCGCGGTCGCGGGAGAACCACAGCCCGTTCCCCGTGGCGCCTTGCGCCTTGATGCCACTCCGCGGCAGCCATGCACACAAAGGCGTCGCCGCTTTCATGGTCGGCTTTGTGGCCAATGCCGTCGGCGCGCAGGTGGCCCGGGAGTCCGCGGCATTCATGCCACACAACCCTCGGAAGGGGGCCGAGCTTCTCAAGCGTGGACGATCCGTCAGTCCCGGCGCACGTCCAGCCCTCGCTGCAGGATCCAGCTCTCGGCGCGATCTCCCAGTGTCTCCCCCGGATCCTCCGGGACGCGCCCCTTGAGGTGCCTGGGCATCATTCCCGCCGAGGGCACCGCCTTGCAGTCTGCACGCGTCCCGTCTGCCCCTGGTGCCGTACGCGTGGTGGCTGCTTGCTCCCAAATCCGCGCCACGGTTGGGCGAAGCTCCCGGGATCGCGGGACGTCGATGCCCCATGCGGCCGATCGCAGGCGATCAACGCAAGCCAGATGACCGGATTGCATGCAGTGCGCGCATGCGGCGGATGCATTTGCGGGATGCCTCGTACGGCGCCCGTCACGCGATAACGAGGCTCGAGCGCGACGCGTCGAGCATGCTGGTTTGCGGGACGTCCGGGACGGCACCCGTCCCACGGCAGGCATGCGGCTGCGCACTCGCCGCGCGCGGACGTGCGGGGGCAGGCGTCCGACCGCACGCGTTTTTCACAAGCCGCACCGGCGCGGCGTGACTCTGGCCGGATCGCCGGATTGGCGACAGCCCGTGACCAAGCGCTCCCGCGGTACGGGGGATGCCGCATTGCGGGATCCGTGCAACTGCGCACGGGCTGCCTGCCGCGCGGGCCGGAGGGGCCGCGGCTTGCCGGATGCTGGTACGGGTCCTGCCGGGGTGGGCCCGCCGGACGCCGACCAGGAAACCCCGGCGCCTTACGGCACGCTCCGGGCGCGGTCCTGCCCGTGGCGCGGGGATGGGTGCAGGGTGGCGGGAACACCCGCGCCGGGCACGGCGTCCCCGGCCGGAACGTGCGCGCGGCCATTTTCTGGCCGGCCGGGAAGTGGCACGTTTGGGCGGCCCGGCCTGCCATGAAAACGCGTTTTCCAGCACCCGGCGGGGCCTCCGAGGGGGGTTTAGCTTTCGTGCCTGACATGGAATGATCACGGGGATCAATCTGTTCCACCGGGGTCTTTTGCCGGTTGCCCCGCGGAATCAGGCACGGGAGCTAAACCCCCCGCCGAAACCGCGTTTTTCGCGGGGATGTCATCGTGCGCGAACCGGGGGGGCCCGGAGGGGGGTTTAGCTCCCAGGCACGAAACCCGGAAGCCGGCCTCCGGGGGCCGCCGGGGCATGGCCGCGGCCCGCCCTGCCGCCGGCGGGCCCCGCGGGCGCCAGGGCACGGGCGCGCGGCGCCCGGCGCGCACTTTGGGCGAAGAACCCCCCCTTTTTTTTGCCCAAAGGCGCGGCCATAAGGCCGTGCACCCCAGCGAAAAAGGCCGCCGTGGCGCCGGTCCGCTTCCCCGGGGCATTCTTGTGTGCGTGCCGCCCGGCTTGGGCGCGCGGTGCGCCTGCCTCGCGCCGTGCGGCCTGGCACGCGTGGGAACCGCGGCCCGCGTCCTGAACGGCCATGTTTCTAAACCCGAGTTTTGAAACATGTGCCATGCATCCTGCCGGCACTGCAGCCCATCCCGGACCATGATGTTTCCATATTCGAATTTAGAAACATGCTATGTCGCGTCGGGCGGTCCCCCTTGACCGCGCGGCCACCGCGCCCCGGCTTTTCGGCACCCTTTTCCGGGCCGCCTGGCAGCGTGGGTGCCGTAGTCAACGCCTTATGAAATCGCTCAACAATGAGCCGCCAAAACACGCATTGTGGGTGAATCCACGCCCACCACCGTACTCAAAAAGGAACCCATTACGCCCAAAATGAACGGATAGATGATACGTTGACTACGTTGCACCGGAACGGGCCGCGCCAGGTCTCCGCGCCAGGGGCACGATTTGATTTCTGGCCTTCTTGAATGACTTTAACACAAAATATTTGCTCGGGTCTCCACGCATGACGAGATATCTTTTTGGGACAGGATCTGACCTCCATGACACGTTGTGGGACACAATCCGGCCATTCTGATCCTTAATCCCTGCCACTTTTGCATGTCTGGACTGCGGTGCAATCCCTTCACAGCGTTCCGTTGCCATGGATGCCGGAATGGCAGTATGATGGCCATGCCTGGAATGGCCGCGGCGACGTCGGCGCGGCTCGCGTGACCAGTGCCATAGGGCCGTCCCCGGAACGGTGTCCCAGGAACCGGATCCGGCACGTTTGCCATCATTGTTTCTAAACTCGAATTTAGGAATATTCTAAAACAACCGTATGGAGACATGCGTGGTTCGCGTAGCTGCCGTGCCGCTTTTGCCGTTCTGTGCCCCTGTTTGGATGGACAGGGCTTTTGGGCTGTCAGCATGCATAACGTGCCATAGTTACCTCCTGACTCGGTGCCTCGTTCTGGCTGTCACTGCTGCTTATTTCGCACATTTGCGACTCGCACCCATGGTTTCGCACATTTGCGACTCGCACCCATGGTTTCGCACATTTGCGAAAAATTATAAGTGTTCCTGACTGTATTAAGGATATGTAAAAAAACCCATTCTCGTTTGGAACAGTTGTCCGCGGCCAGAACTTTGCGGATCGAAAGGAAGAATTTCGTGAATTGACAGCGGATTTACAAAGTGGGACTAACATCATTATGTTTTCTCCACGGAGATATGGAAAAACCTCCTTGATGGCTAAGATCATAGGCCACTTGAGGACCAAGGGGATAATATGCGTGTATGCAGATCTTTACGCCGTTACCAATAAGACAAAGTTTGCAAACGTTCTGGCATTATCCATTGCAAAGGCAAAAGCAGGCAAGATTGACGAGATAATGCAAATCATACGGAACCACATCCCGCCTGTAAAGCTGGTCATCCGGCCCGGTGATGATTTGGGCCTTAACAGCGGGCTTGAGCTGGAGCTGTCCCAAGGCAAAACCGACATTGACGCCACCCTGGCACGACTGTATGATCTCCCCGAAAAAATCGCAAAAAAGAAAAAAAAGAAGATGGTTGTGGTGTTTGACGAATTTCAGGAAATCTCAAAACTTGACGGTGGCCAGATCGAGGTTGAAATGCGCTCAAAAATCCAACAGCACGAGAGTGTGTCGTACGTGTTCATGGGCAGCCAACACCATCTCGTGGCTAAGATGTTTGCAGGCGCAAACCGCCCCCTGTACCATGTGGGGAAACTGTTCGATCTGGGCAGGATCAGCGAAATCGATTTTGCGGAATTCATCCAAACGCGGTTCAAATCTTGCGGAGTGGAGATATCGAACCAGGCGATATCCCGCATCCTTGAATTGACTCTGTGCCATCCGTACTATACCCAGCAGCTCTGCCATGAGGTGTGGGTGGCGTGCATCTCAAAAAAATCACGCCGTGCTGAGACAGGCTATGTTGAAGACGCCAAGGAGCAGCTGATGAAAAACCAAGACTATGCCTATGCGGCCATGTGGGACTCTGTCAGTGACAGACAGCGGTCGATACTTGTCGCCATGGCCACATCCGGAGGGGGCGGGATCTTTTCACACGGTTTCAGGGAGGCTTACAGCTTGGGGCCCTCATCCACCGTTGCAAGGGCAGTAAGATCCCTGGAGGGCAGGGGCTTGGTAGAAAAATCAGGCAAAAGGTACGCCGTCTCGGATGCGTTTTTCGCGGAGTGGCTACGGCGGCTTGGCCACGGCGGCGCCAGCGCATAGCTTCGGCCCCGGCGGCGGTCGGGTGGAACGCGCGCCGGGCTGCGGCCGGACGTGCGCCCCGTGAGTGCCCGGCCACAGCCGTCGCGTCCTGCGCATATTCATATTCCGCCCGGCCGGGCAGGCAACATGGCGGACGTGCCGTGCCTGGCCCCTCTGCCGCATCCAGACCAGATTCATCCCAGGTGCGTGTGAGGAAAACTGCCTGGCACTATGCCGCCGAACACTCCCAGAACCCCTATCGCCTTCCAGGGATTGTGGGCCCTTGCGTCGTGGGCGAGCATCAAACACTTCCCGCGGGGTGTCCGGGGAAGCCCACGAGGCTGCGGTTGTTTTCCTTTTCGCAGTGCCGGCAACCTGGCATGCCCCAGCACAGAACCCAGAACGGGCCGGACCCGCCCGAATGACCGTGACCATGCAGTTTCAATCTTTGTTGTATTAGAATTTCTTTCGAACTATGGTTGGCTTTACGCCATAATGAACTTTCGGGGCTTGGCTTTTATGGGTCGAGTCTGTCCAGCTGGTACCCGGCGTATTCCACGCACCATTTTGCGTCACGGGACGAATAATCCGCCACCACCAGGTTAATGCACTTGTTCTTTGCCTGCTCTTCACCCATGGATTTTGCCCATTCCGGCTCGTAGCCGTCGGAATCGCAGAACAGCGCGCATTGGGACGCGGTGGCCACCTCTCCCAGAAGCGCGACTGCCGCGTCTAGTGCCCCGAGTATGACCCCCGCCAGCGTTTTCCCCGAATCGTTTATGCACCCAGCCGCGACGAGCTCGGCGGTGGACTGACGCATGGAGTTCTCATAGCCACGGGAAAACGGCTCTACCGCATGCAGTCTTTCCGGGTATTGTGATATGGTGAATATGGTACCGACATACGCGAAGTTGTCGCGGGCCCACTCCTCCACCAGGTCGTGGCACGTCGGTTCCGGTTCCGGCGGCGCAGGCACCTCGATGATCCCGGCACCGGCCAGCCACGTCAACGTGGCGGCGTACTCCGCGTCCGAGATCGACCCCTCAGCCCAGAACCCGGCCACTCCCTTTACCCAGCCCGGTATGCCGTCGGCGTGTACGTCTGCGGGTATGGAAAAAAGCGCCAGGATGACCAGGCCAAGGCCGAGACCAATGCCCAAGATGGCTCTGGTCTTTTCGGCATGGCCTCCACGGCGTGGAAGACGTTCCTCATTCGTATCCATGTGTGGACTGGGTTGTTTAGTTTAAATGCTTTTTGATTTGGTTCACCCTTTCCATTATCTTTCAGATGCGCAGGTGGTATAGGACTCACCGCCTCCAGCATGACTGGTATAAGGATGGTTTTCTAGTAAACCCGAATCTTGGACGGCGTCTATTACGGTACCCGGATATTGCGACATCCCTAGAAGGCACGTTTTAGTGGTGCCGGTGGTAGAGGGGAGCGGGAGGTGCGACTTTGCACTTGGAAAGGCTGGGCTTTGCCGTGGCAACGCGGGACGGATCATTCTTCGCCCACGGCCCGGATCCGGACTGTGCTGGTCCCACTGGGTGGTTGGCTCGTAACTGGGTGTGACGGGAATCGCGACAGGGTGACGGTGCGCGAGGCCATGCCCACGGATTGCCGTCCCGCGTCGTCCGACGTGTACCTGCCCCGCCCGGCGGGTGACGGTGCGCGAGGCCATGCCCACGGATTGCCGTGGGCGCGGGGAGTGCGTCTGCCCGGAAAGGGCGTGTTCCACCGCGCCGCGCGGGGCCGCCGGCGTTTTGGGAGGGCCTGTGTGATGGGGCGCGCCCGATCCTAGTGCCTGGGGGCGTCACGCGCCGGGCTTTGCGTGGCAATGCACGCCGGAAGATCCCGGGAAGGCGCACAAGAAAGAGAAGGGCCCGAGGGCCAGGACCCGGATGGCCGCGGCGGGCATGGCGCGCATGAGCGATGAAGGCATCCGGCACACGGCAGGCTCCCCCATGCAGTGCCCCGGCCGGGTGCTGTCTTGGGCGGGACGCCTCGGGGAGGGCGGCACCGGCGACCTCCGGGAGCCTTCCCAAGGGCGGGAGGCCGCCAAAGGCCAGGCTTGAGGAGATCCAGGGCATGCGGGGCGGCACGGGCGGCACCGCTGCCCAGGAGAGGCTCCGCGGGGACATGCGGCGGCAGCTGGGCGTGTCGGCGGGAGGTCCCCGGCGCCCAAGATCTTTGGATCGCCGCCATGCGGGGGGTTGCCGCCGGCGGCGATGGCAGGAAACCGCTTACAGCAATCCGATGAATTCCTTTTTTGTCAAGCCACAGTCAGAGATTATCTGCAGCAGCAACCCCTTGCCAAGTTCTTTTTTTCTAGGAATCGAGGTCCACGCCCCCTTGCCGTCCTCAACTATGATGTGGCTTCCGGCCTGCCTGACTGGGCGAAAACCCACTTTTTGCAATGCCTTGAGCACTTCCAAATACCCGATGACGGGGAGGCTCAAATCGAAACCGTGACCAGTTCTGATGCCGAGTCCTTTTTGGCCTCAAGGTACGATCTGCATAACTTTATCGCCTTTTTTGTATCCGTGATTGCTTCCTCCTTTGTTCCGCCCTGGCCCCTGGCCTGCGGGATTTCCAGGCAGTGTCCGACAAAAAACTTTCCGTCTTCTTTAACCATGATGCTGTACTCTTTTTTACCCATGGTGCCCATGGGCGAGTCTGTTTTATAACCCTACCTTAACCCTCAGTCAAGCGAAATATGCCCGATCCCGCCCCTCATGGAGGGGACTAGTGACGATCATTGAAAATTTCCCCTCATATGGAGCGGTACGGGAACTTGCAGGTACCCGCCCTGATCGGGCACGTCCTGAAATGCCCCGAGACTGAGCGCCTCAAGTCATCCGGCGTCCCGTGGTGCCCGGGCGCGACCGGCCCGTGCTCTGCCCCCTCCCGCACGGCCCCCGCCGCGCCGGGCTTCGGCGTGGCGGCGGGAAGGCACGGCACCCCGATCTCTCGGCGGTCCCGCGGGCGTTCCCCCGCGCCCGCCGTCCCGTGCTGCCCCGCGCTGCCCGCTGTCACCAGCGCGCGCTCCCGCTCGCGCCGGATCTCCCCGGGGCACGCCAGGAAGGCGTCCCCGCCGGACCTGCCGCACGGCCGCACCGGCCCCGTCCCGTCTGCCGCGAGGGAGCCGCGCGCGACTGCCCCGTCCCCCCTGCCGGACCTGCCGGCGGCGACCCCCTCCCCGACGCGGGACCAGAGCCTCCTGCCGTTGGTGCCCGTCCCGGCGATGACGGGCCCGTCCTGCACCACCATCATCATCTTGCGCCTCCTTGCGCGCGCAACCGCGCCTGCCGCACCGGCCCGCCGCCGCCGCACCGCGTCGTCGTCTGCGGCTGCGGCGTATCCTGTCGTGGGCCCCTTGGGGGAGAACCCCGGTTCCCCCGTGATCCCGCGCGCGCCGCGCGGGCCGTGCGCGCGCCCGGGCTTCCGGCGCGTCCCGTCGCGGGGCCTCCCCGGCGCGGGCACGCCCATGCGGCAGGGCCTGCCGGCAAGCCTGCCCATGGGGCCGTACCGGACGCGCGGGTTCCTTCCCCTGCCGGGAATGTCCCGGAGGCCGCCGGCGCCGCCGGCGCCGGACCGTTCCACCCACAGGCGGACGGTGCGCTGTCCCGCGTCCGCAAGGCACGCGGCGTCACTCGCGGGGTATCCGCCGGGCACCCCGCGCACTGCCATCATCCTGTTGCGGATCCTGGCGTCCCTCCCTGCGCGCATGGCCTCCGTCAGGTCCCGTAGTTTCCTGTCGGTCTCGCCCGTGGATGGTTCGGCGATCCGGCGATCAATAAGCTTTTCTGCAGTGCGACCTCCCAGGGGGGGGGAATTATTTGTGAGCGTTACTCTGGCCCTTAAGCATTCGGTTTTGATCGGTCTCACTCTAGCGTGGTTCAGTCCAGTATTGTGTTACATAATGATCGGTGAACCCGGCCAAGCTGACTATGCACGCAATCGTAAAAACTCCTCATTTTTTGGATAACGTGCCTGCTTCACACCCACGTGTAACATTACGATATTGCCCGTCCCAAAATATTTCTGCTACCATGATGTAGTTGATCCCTATACTACGTAGTTTTTTTCTAACGCCTTTTTTATTCCCATGCAGCATCGATTTAATAAGTGGGTGCCTCATGATAGTTAATATTGATTTGAGGGACAGTTTTTTGTTCCAGATGGGCCAAAACGTCTTATTTGTACTCCCGCCCCCGTGTTCACACGACACTGTTTCCAGTCCCTTGTTTGCAGGAACGCACCAATAGTTGGTAAACCCTACCGCCGCAAGGCGATTTGCACCGTCGACCCCTAGGAATCTATCTTTTGTTGGGTCGCGACTTCTATACGCATGAGGCCTGTACTCTCTATGATCCCACCTGAACCCTATGTCAGAATCGTCTTTGTATTCCCATTTCTCAAACAACACATTCCAAACATCTTCTTTCACACATTCTGCAGTATCTTCACTGAAATTTGTGGCCTTCATCAACCTCTCCAAAAAGTATTGGTGTCCTGCACCCAACAACATGCACAGTGGTGGGTATTGAACATGTTCTTTACGCAATGCGCCGTCTGATCCCAGAGACGCCATTATTTCATGAGGCGTTTTCTCTTGAAGCTTTTGGAATTTCTCAGGCGAAAGTTTTAGTGTTTTTTCCTCAAACTGCATCAACGATCCGACATGGGCAATCCCCTCCACCACTGCGTCAACCATGTCTGCCTTGTTTGTGGTATGAGACAAGTGCAAATGTGGCACAACCCCATCCCATGATGCCTGCGCATTCCATCCTGGACGCGAGTAGTCCAGCACTTTGAGCAGGCCTAGCAACGCAAGAAACGCTAAAAGATTGTCGTGTTCAAATCCCGCCAGCCTGATCTCGCTATTCATGAGGATGCCTCCTTTTCAGATTGGCGGTGATCTGCCAAGCGGATCATGGCCTCCATGTACGCCAGTTGCCAATACCCGTATTTTTGGCATAAATGTTCTACCATTTCTATCCACCCAGAATCTATCCGCATGAGGTCGTAGTTTGATACCGCTTTTACACCATCAAACCGGAATGTTCTGGAATAGTCCGCGTACTTCCCACTGACAATCGGGAACACTGGCCTGCCATACCCATGATGCGTTCCTATTAGGTATTCTACAAGCTGATGATCGTGTGAGTTTTTCATGCTGGGATGGCTCCTTGCGATGTTTACCGACCAGCATTCGTGCCTATATCCTGAAGGGAGCCGCGCCAAATCTAGGAATTTTTCATATTCTTTTTTGCTATCTATGCTTGATGTTCCCTTTGCAATCAACTTGTCATCTAACAACTCATCCGGATCTTGCTTGCGCAACAGTGCCTGCACCCTTTTCTCTGCCTTTCCAGCATCGTGTAATAACGCGGCCAACTCTATGTCCTTCAGAATTTTTTTATTCATTCCTACACTGGTTCCAAACGCCTCTACATGTTCTTGCACGCCCTTGCAATGCCGCAGCAAATCGATGGGCTTGGTGCCCATGGCAGATTTGTATTCTTCCTCCGTGGTAGATTCCCCTCCGTGGATTTCATTTTGTGCATAGCCATACATGTCTGAGTCTGGATCGCTTGAAAATATTTCTTTGATCTCTTCCAGCGTGACTTTTCGTTTGTATGTGACACCCTGTACCAATGCAGCGTCACCGCTAACCACAATCTTTACATCTGTGGATTTAATGTTGCGTTTCATTATGTTGAGCATACCCTTCCACATTGTGGGAATTCCTTCTATGGAATGGATTCCATTTAATAGATCGCCGGTGTTTCCTGATTCTGAATATTCCGCAATAATTTTTTTGACTTGATCGCACACATCAGAACCACACACAGATTTTACAAACTCTTCGTTTAATCGTATTCCCAATCTCCTTCGATGAATGATGTTGGCCTCGATTCCGATATCTGAAACAGGTACTCTGCTGTTGTCATCCCAACCGTATCTGTCACACCCGCCACGCGTGGAAGGTACCAATATGACATCACCCGGCTTTATGCTTCCTGAATCTATGTGTTCTGTACCGTTACCTGCCCACCGCACAACTCTGCCATCGGATCCACTTCCTTCGCTTTCAAGAACTCCCTCCATGTCGCTCAGGGAGTAATCCGTTTCGCTTGAGAGCCATTTCTTAGCGGTCCAGACAGGGATCGATACGGCCTCCAGCGGCGATGGTGGGTTGACCAGTGTCTGATCAGTTTCTGTTTCACCTGTAATGTCGACGCGCCAAATCAACTGTATGTCTGGGGATTTGGACTCCCTTCCATGTAAAAAGAACTGTGGGGCTGGATCTGGGTTGGGGGGAGGCCTAGTTTGTGCCCAAAACTGCAGATATAGGGGATTCAGGGTTACAGTGTCTGCCCTTGGCGCAATGATGTCTTCGCCCTCAGGCAGTTTGAAGTATTTTATGCCAAAATCCACTATGTTTTCGTCTGCATGTTCTTCAAGATGCTTCCACACATGTGGTAGCACCTTCCCATACACAGGATCCGGTTTGTTGCTAGAGAGTTCCTGTTTGATTGCTATGATCACTGCGTTGCTGGAATTGTTGTTTCCAAATCTATTCAGCCTGCCAAAACGTTGGCATAATGAATCAACAGGTGCAATCTGCGTCACCATGGCATCGAAGCTCACGTCTACGCCTACCTCGACGCATTGTGTTGCTACAAAGAAAACTTTTTTCCCTGGCATAATCTCGGCTTCGCCACGTATGGCTTCGATGCTATTTTTTACAAATGTGTCACGTTCAAGCGGCCTTGCCCTGCCTATGAGGAGATGAACAACACATCCTTTATACCTGCTGTTTTGCTCGATCCGCCTTCCTATCAGTGAAAATACATCCCTTGCCATCTTCACCCTGTTCACCACCACGCCTATGGATTTCACACTGTCGCCCTCGGCCAGTTTGAATGCCGACTCGACAAATTTTTCACGCTGCTTATCCATGTTAGTGGTTATGAGTTCCGCATACTTGTGTGCGGATATTCTCTTTTGCAGTTTGTCGTCGTTGAACATTTTATCCTTGCTGTTGGGCCATGATGAACTCTTGTCTGCAAGCGTGGCGCTCATAAACACGAACTTGAACGGCAGCATTGCGTTCTCAGGTTGCATGGCCTGGATGCTCTTCAGCGTGTCACAGAAGGGCTTCGACGTGTGGGCTTCGTCCAAAATATATAGCACATCCGATCCAAGCAAGCCTGCGTGGATGGGCTTCATCGAGTCTGACACACCATACCCTCGAAATAACAGTCTAGAGCCTGCCTGGTCTACGGTAGAAATAATCACAGATGGCTGTGTGGGGGTTCTAACCCAGTCATTTTCTTGTGGCATGCCGCCCCTGATCTTGACTACCTCCAATGGCACGCCGTGAAATGAAGTGTTTTTGAGCAATTTAGCTATCTGTCTTGACACGCGCCCTTGTGACTCTCGTATGTTTTTAGCAATTTTGCACGCATGCCTAAAGGCGTCATCCACCACCAGGCGACGATCAACAACAAAAACTATCCTCATGGGTGCTTTTCTGTTTTGCTTCTTGGCGGACTCTAGCGCTAGATGAAATACCGCTATGTCGATCACTGATGTCTTTCCGGCCGCGGTGGGAAGGTTTAATGCTTGGGGCCATTCCCCGGCCGTACATACCTGCTCTGCAAGCTTAGATTGCCACTTGAATGGGGGGTGCCCGTGCGTCTCCTCAAAGAAGGTACTGAAATCAGACGTAGCGAGTCTCATGGCTCTCCACTCATGCACAAACCCAATCCGTAGTACCGCCCTGAACCTAGCAACAACGGACCACGTATCTTGTATTTAAATTCCAACACTGCATGACAGATGAATTTGTTATCTAGCATTCCTGCCTTGGGAGATTTCCACCCCCTGTTTGATTTTGACACGAATGCCGCAGGTGCACCGGCCACTTGAGAATACCTGGATATTTTTACGCGTTCCGGCCTTGGGAGCCCAACATTCTCACAACTGTCGGATATTATGGTCTCTGCACTCTTGTTTTTCTTTGGGTGCTTGTCCAACACAATGGGGGTGACTGTATCCCATACACTGCTCTTAGTGGTATACCGTTGCGACTGCAAGGACATCTTGTCCTCATTGGATTTTTTGAGTTTTATGACAGCATGTTCGCTAAGATAAAGTGTTCCCACATCGTCGCGATCAGATTTGTCATGATCTGAATTCAGGAACCTAAACACAGAGCGCTTTAATTGGATCCTTTCATCCGTTCCATATGATGATCTGCTAGGTAATACCAGCGCAATTCCAACAAGCCTGCCGTCAGAATACTCTTTCCATCCGACGTTCGCCATGGGGATTATGGCCATGTGTGGTTTTTGAAGGACACCTTTGTTCCGGCCATGTCCTGAGATCACCTCGTGTATGGGGTCATCTATGTGTGACATTATGGCGTTCCTGAGCTTTTTTGCTATTATAGGAAATGATTCCAATGGGGGATTGATGTCGCCTTTCACACATGAAAGAATGATCCAGTCACCCCCCATGTTGTTTGGGATGTCTTCTGGCACGAATTCGTGATACTGGCAAGTGGGTGCCGCATTTGGTCTCCACACAAACCGTCCGCCAGTACTAGAATGGGATTCATATTCCTGACTCACGTTATCAAAGCGTCCCTTGTATGGGCACCGCATGGAGATCATCCCATCATCATCACAGACATACTTGTTTTCCCATGCGTAGTTTGTATTGGACTTTAATACAACCCTTACCAGCGATGCGGGATGGCCTAACCATGATATTCGATTTGCAATGTTCTGCAATGAGCCGTATGTTTTCTCTGGGATGCTTGTGTTATTCCAGACTAGATGGATGCAACACTGATCATTTGGAAGTATAACTGCCGGAAACGCCCTCTCTTTTCTCGCTATGCTGTTCTCCATCTCGTATATTGGAATATTTTTCAGGTACTTTGGTAGATTTTCACTGTTGCTTGATGTCGGAACAAAATTTGTGAATGAATCACGTAGATTCGTGTCTGGGAATAGTATGTCTGGTGGATTCTGAGCCTCAAGCCATCGCAATGCATTGGATTCCTCAGAATCTTTGCCTGATTGACCCCATGCTGCAACAAATGCTAAAAACACTCTGTCTGGGTGTGGGGGCCACTCTGCCTGGTTTTTTTTATCATGCCGTGCTGCAAATGAGACACGATTAAGATACTCGATTTCAATTGAAAACATTTCCAGCTAGTCTGCTTTAGGCTCTCTTGATTTTTTTATGAGATCGACAAGTTTTTTTTGTGGGGTTAGTTTTATGAATTCGGTTTCCCAACGAAGCCCCCGTTTTTTTGCGTTTTTTACGGAATCTACCAGCAACATTTTTGCGCCATCTGCAGTTAATTGCATCTTTTTTATGTCACCGTCATTCTCGATGATTTCAAAGCATGATTTTTCTTCTGGATACAAATCGCATCTTGACCTAAGCGAAAAACCATTTTTGTCATGTTGTGTCACTGCGCAAAGCGATAATGCTGCGAGTGTAGTCCATGCAGCTAGATTCCTTTCGTGGGTGACGGTATTATCCTCGTTAGGGAATGATAGCCGTCTGAGCCCTGCAAACGTTATAGCTGTGGTTTGCTGTGCATAATCCATTGTAACACCCTGCTCTGATATGATCGGTGGGATGTTTCCGTGCATTACATCTGACGGTTTGGCATTTTTACTGTCTGCAAACTTGCCTAGCGACCACTTGGCGGAAGACTTTGACTTGAAAATTTCAACCTTCTCTATCTCTAACGGATCGATTCTGCTCCCTGGCTTTTTGCCCTCAGCCGTATAGTGATGATTACCAGCTTGGTCATGTTCATTCTTGACCGGAACATTGACTCCGACGATTTCTGAAACCACGCATCGTTGAAATCTGGGCCCGTTTCCACCTCTGTCGCCACTGGAGTTCCATCCGCCAAAAATTAGTGTGGTGGGAGAGTAGTGAAACAATTCTGTAGCGTTTGATGGAGTGGCTTTGTCTACCGCAACACCAATATCTGTTTTAGGAAAGTCCACTTTGTTTAGCTGAGAATCGCGTATGATCGCATCAAATATTCTGTGCGGGGCTGTCAAAACGGAAACTGTGCCTATTCCATCTATATGATCACTAAAGTCTACACCTATGTTGGGAATTTCTAACTCCCCTGCCTGTAAGGCGTTTGATAAGGCTATTTCAAATCTGTTAGCTTGTGATTGCACACTGTCAAGCAAAACACATACTGTGTCTTTGCCATCAATTCGTCTTTTCTCAAAAATATGTATTGGTTTTTTATCATTTCCAAGATAAGTTGGTGGTGAAACGTAACTGCCTGTTTTATTAATCGGCTGTAAACGACGAACGCGACGTATAGCACTTGAATTTGATACAGTTTCCATAAACTCGGCGATCTTCATTTATACGTATACTAAGTGGATGTATGTAGTTATAATCTTTATGCAGTATTCTAGTCTGTTGCACAACTCGGCACGATCCCCGGGCCGTGGCCAGGCCGTGCCGCTTGGAGTCCCTACGCCCCCGCCTCCCCCGCCCACCGGTTGTACTGGGCCACCCTGAGCCTTACCTCCTGCACGATGTTCTCCCACCTGCGCGAGTGCACGTGGTCCCCGAACATCCTCTTGAACGCCGATATGATTATCTCGATCAGCCACCTCCTGCCGTACCCCTTCCTGGCCTTCCAGTACCGGACGTTCTCCTCCCTCTCCCTCGTGCCCATCCTGTCGACGCGCGCCTCCGGGCCGCCCCCCAGCTGGTCCCGCACCGCCTCGCCCCACGCGCCGCCGGCGCCCTTGCCCCTGGCGGTGGACGCCACCTTGACCGGGATGATAGGCCCCACGCCCATGTCGCGGCACCTCCGCATGTTGTCCCGCGACGCGTACGCCCCGTCCGCGATCAGGCGCGCCCCGTGGGAGCCGGGCGGCTGGCCGCACTGCAGCGCGAGCGGCGCCACGCCGCTCGCGAGGAGGTTGGGCGGGGGCGAGCCCACGCGCGGCAGGGGATCCCCCGCCGCGGCTGCCTTCCCGCGGATCAGCGCCATGCGCCTGTCCTGCTTCCCCGCCGGCTTCCCGTCCGGCTTCCCGTCCGGCTTCCCGTCCGGCTTCCCGCCACGCGGCTCCACCACGGTTCCCAGGAGCTCCTTCAGCATGGGGGAGTCGCCCGTCCTGTCGTCGGTCACCACCGCCGCGAGTATCTTCTTCGTGTCGGCGTCGGCCAGCAGGTGCAGCTTGACGAACCCGCGCTTCACCTTCCACTTCTTCCGTATCCACTCGCCCCGGTTGCACTGCTTCAGGCCCGTGGCGTCGGCCAGCAGGGTCATGGGCTGGCCGCCGCCGGAGACGCGGACGACTCCCCCGCCGATGTCCACGTCGAGGCGCGCCATCCTCCTGGCCAGCACCGAGTAGTGCGGCGCGCCGTGCCCCCCCAGCATCCCCGCGAGGAGCCCGGACAGCTGCCTGTACTGTACCCCGAGCGAGGTCCTCACCGCGGCGGCGGCCATGACCAGCGCCCCGGCGTACCTGAACGGGGCGCCCTCCTTGCCGGCGTTGGCCTCCCTCAGGTCGTCCTCCCAGCCGGGGTCATACGACACAGCCAGGCCCCTCCCGCGCCTGACGTATTTCTCGTTGTCGGTCGCAGCCAACGGGGACGGTGCGCGGCCGTGATCCAAGGCCTTTTCGGTTTGACATGGTTGGGCCGGGGGTTCAACTGTTTAGACCCGGCAATTTCTGGCAGTTGTGCAACAGACTACAGTATTCGGGTATGTGTAGTATATGAAAAGTCGGTCCGCTAGTCATCCGCCTCCGCCTCCATCCATCCCGGGTTGCTCTCCCTGATCGCTGCCACGGCCTCCTTGTCATGGAAGGCCTTCAGCGGGGCCTGGTAGTTGTCGATGTCCGGGGAGAAGTGCAGCCTGTCCTCGTTGTAGTACGCCATGTACTCGGACATGCTCTCGTAGTGCCATGTCTCGTCCTCCACGCTCCGGAAGAACCTCTCGATCTTCCCGTTGGTCTGGGGGTGGTGCGGCCTGGAGTTTATGAGCTCGATCCCGAGGCCCGGCAGCTCCGCCTCGAACGCGGTGGGCTTCCACGGCCGGGGAGGGGCCTTCCTGCGGCCGTTCCGGCCCACGAGGCACGAGCCGTTGTCGGAGAGCACGGTGGCCGGCGTGCCGAACCGCCCGATCGCGTCCCTGAGCGCCAGCACGGCGTTCTCCGACGTGGCCTGCGTGAACACGCGCGCGGCCACCGCGCACCGCGAGGCGTCGTCCAGGTACGCGACCAGCTGGAGGCCCCTGAACCGGGGGTCCTTCATCTCGTGCCAGTCGACGTGCCACATGGCGTTCGAGTATTTGCGCTCGTAGCGCACCCACTTGCGCCTCCTCGATTTTGCGGCAGACGCGGCCACCGCCCCGGCCTTCTTCAATATCCGGTATACGGAGCAGTAGCTTATATCATGGTCCCTCCTGAGGCGCCTCGCGGTGCGCACCACGCCTGCAGGGCGCCTCCCGTGGGCGCCGGTGACCAGCCGTATCATGGCGGCGGTCATGCAGGCGCGCGGCCTGCCCATCCTCGCCGCCGCCGCTCCGGTCCCCGGGAACCTCGCCCGCGGCCCCCGCACGTGCCTGGCGGCGATTCCCAGATCCCGCGCCACTTGGGATGACGGCACGTTCCTCTCTCGCTGCCTGACCAGGTACTTCCGGGACCCCCCAGCAAGTCTTTCTGTCATGGCCTTCCGTGATCGGTACAGCCTAAAATAGTCGGCTACCGTCCTCTTGATCCGGTGCGGACCGACTTTCCGTACAATTGACAGTATTCAGGTATGGGGTCACGTATGCTGACCTTTTAATCAACACGGCGCGATCATGCTGATCCGTATGGCAGGAGGTGTCAGTACGTGCGTGGCAAGGCGCAGAACGACCAAGCAGCTGGAGGGCCTGCTGGCATGAGCGCTCTACTATATCTACTCAAGTCAAAATACAAGGAGGCGGTGGCAGAAGCCAGGAGGCTCCAGGCCCGCCTCGCGCACCACGGGAACGCCCACTCCCCGCCGCCGCCCAAGTCGCTGGAATGGAAGGAAGCCCTGCGGGCGAGGAGGAAGGCCCGGAAGGTGGCGCCGGAAGGGGGCGGCGGCAGGGCCCCCGCCGGGAGGCCCGGCGGGCAGCCGGGGCACCGCGGAGCGTCCTGTGGGCACACGCCGGGGTGCACGGCGTGCCACGGGTTCGAGGGGGACACCCTGCGCCGGGTTTTGCGTGGCAAGGCACGCCGGAGGGAAGCCTCTGATCCCCACGCACATTTGATCGCCGCCATGCGGCTGGATCGCCTTGCGGCAGTATGGAAAAAATTAATACCACATAGAAGTATTATTTACCGTACATGAAACTACACAGCTATCTGGAGCAATTGCTTGGTCACAGGACTTCGATCAGCGTGCTTCGCACCCTGGTAAGGCACAGGGGCAAGATCTTCACCATAAGGAGGCTGGCGAGCGATGCCGGGGTTTCGCATCCCAGCGCGTCTGAAACCGTTGGAGAACTGGACAAGCTCGGGGTCGTGCAGATCCAGCCGATAGGCAGGTCCCACCAGGTCTCATTAAATGAAAAAAGCCACGTCCTGAAAAAAATCATAGTGCCGATGTTTGCTGCCGAAGAGCGGACGTTTGGAGAAATGATCCTGGTTCTCAAAAAGCACCTGGGCATAGAAAAAAACATCTCGGCCGCAGTTTTTGGTAGCGTCTCAAAAGGCCAAGAAAAGGAAGGCAGCGACATTGACGTCCTTGTCATATCGAATGATTTTGACGGTGCCATATCGGCGGCGTCAGACGCGGGGGAGGATGTCTTTGCAAAATTCCACGGTAAAGTCTCCCCCATCGTATTCTCAGAGTCAGAATTCATGTCGAAAAAGGGAAGCGACCTTGTGCGCTCCATTCTGGGCAGCCACATCATGATACACGGAAGAAGCTTGGAGGATCTCTTGAAATGAGGGGTGTTGATCCCAGCGAGGCGGCAAACTACATCACAAAATCCGAGGAATTCCTGGAAATGGCCAAACTTGCAGTACAAAATGCAAAGTACAACAGTGCAGCCACCAATGCCGTACACAGTGCCATCAGTGCACTGGAAGCATTGACCACGTCGTACAGGGGAAGGCGTGGCTCCGACTATCACGCCGAGGTGCTGTCGCTTGTACGCGGAATCTTCCCCCCTCAGGAATACGGGGAAATCAAGAGACAGCTTACCTCAATAATAAACAAAAAGAATGCTGCGGGATACCAGCCGGATCTCATGGGACTCAAGGATGCCCAAGACTCTGTAATGTGGGCAGAAAGAATTGTTGGCAAAGCCAAAAAGAAACTGGAGCCGTAAAAGCCGCGGTTCAACTTAGCGTGTTGGACCCGCCAAGTGACGGCTGAGATGATCCGCAGGCGCCGTGGGTGGGGGCGGCCTTGTACACTGGACAGGTATCAGCTCCCATCTTGCCCCATCATGTAGTCGATCATCTTTTTCCTGTCATGGACGGGTATGGGAAAAATCAATGCGGCCAGCAGGTTTTCCTTCACGTTATCTGGCATCACCGTTGTCGGGTTTTCCTCGTTGTTGGATTGGGGCGGCATCCCGTGGGCACGCAATATGGCCGTTGCCCTGGAAAAGGCCTCCCCCGTGCGACCCGCATGAAGTAATGACAATACTGTCGTATCGTATGGTATGCACTCTTCCTTCCTCGGGGGGTAAATGAGCTTGATGACCCTGTACGCCTCGGGCAGTTGAACGACATGTTCCTCGTCTGCCCTGTAATCCCCCCACGGGCGCCTCATGCCGCGGTCAATTCGTACCATGGACAGCGGGAGGACCAGGTCGGATATCTTCTGCATGTCAAGGTTCCCATAAAGGAACTCCATCACGTCTGGGATCCTTGCGTCTATGATGCCTTCTATTTGGAGGGATCCTGCTGATCTTACATGTCCGTCCACGCTCCTTCTTTGGATTACTTTTGCAACGTTCCTCAAAAGGCCAGCATCCTCGTTCCAGACAAACCCAGTAGAGTCCTGTGCGTGCTTGTGCTGCCCTCTTTCCAGAGTTACCGATTCCAGGTTGCACCTTATGTCGCCTATCTTTTCGGATCTTATGGACGCCATGGCCGCCGCCAACCTGAACTCGGCGGATCCGTCATAAGCGCCCTCTAGCCAATCCCGGCTCAGGTACGGCAACGCCTGGTAGTCCTTCCTTGTTGACACATACCTCTCGAGCCTCCCTATGTGTACAAGCACGCCTGCCAGTCTTTGATCCTTGCTGGAACAAAACTCCATGATGGCCCCGTCCAGCTTTTGCTTCAACTGCAGGAGGGACTCTGGCGGGGTCTTCATTTTTTTGATCTTACGGTCTATTCTGTCGTACCACCCGTCGATGTCTTCTAACAGGTTCGCAGTCGGCTTGTCTTCTACGCGTATTTTATTCGCACTGACTGTCAAGTATGCCTTTCCCTTTCTCTTCAGGATGCAAAACCTCTGGAACGCTGATACCCCCCTCTGCGAGCCGAACGTCATTATGGCCCGGGCAAACTCCGTTCCGGACCTTGCCTGCCTTTTGCCCATCTGTATCCTCCCCTCGTTGAACATGTGCCTTATCTCGGGGTATGGCGCAAAATTCTCCCACACTGGCACCCAAACCTCTCCCTTGGATTCTGGAGGCTTCCCTTCTCCCGTGTCTGCCATAGATGGTGTGTCATATCCTATGTTGGACGTGCCCGCCGTAAACGGGAACATGGCCTTGTTCGTGCTTGACGACAGCTGCCTGGATGTGTTGCCTGCAAAGAGCAGCATGCCTTCCATCATGAGGATGTTGTCCCACGGGTTGGACATGGATTTTGTGTTGCCCTTGCCAGTGTGGTCAAAGTTGGGGCCTCCGCCTCCCTCCGTGTTGTGCCCCGGGTTGGTGTTCTTGCGGAGCTCTGTCGGGCTACCAAACAGCGATGCTTCTAATAGCCTTCTTGATGATTCATGGTCCCCTTCCAGCGCGTCCACGATGGACTTGGCAAAGTTTTCTGCCATGTCGTAATGCCCGTCGTTTCCACCTGTGCCTAGTATTGGTGAAAAGTCATACTTTTCACCTATGACACATACCGCATCCAGCCACGGTATGAACTCATCCGGCATGTAGTTCCTGCACATTTTCAGGAGGGCGCCCTTATTTTCATCGACGATTTTCTTTTCCACTTTCTCCACCCCCAGTGACATCTTAAACTTTGAAAGCACCATGTCCATCCCCGTCAATGCGCTGCCGTACATGGCATACCTTGATCTGTCTTTTGATGTTAACTCTTTGAGCAATTTGACGGTTTTTTTATGCGTGTTGTAGCTCCACGGGTTCATTATGGGGGAGGGATCGTACCTTTCTAGCATGTATTGGAGCAGGCCCTCCCTGTCAAGCCCGGTCTTTATGACGAAACCGTCGTTCTTCCAGCATGCTGTGGTCTTGGGGTCTTCCCTGTGCAGCACCCCAAAAACGCCAATCGCCTTGACGTAGTTGGATATCGGCGTTACCCTGCACCCGTCAAGGGAATGTCTGTGCAATCAGTATTTCCCCTCCGCTTCCTTCTGGCTGGCAAGCCAGTCGGCGCGCCGCAGCAATGCCTCCAGGTATCCCAACCTGAATGGCCCGTACCGCTCCAACAACGCCAAGACCCTTTGCGTCCACGAGGCGCCCGATTCTGTTCCCCCAATACTGGCAAGCGACATGTCCATCTTGCATCCTTTGATTGACACGGTTTTGCCCTTGAACCCCTGTAGTGTATCGCCCTTTACGTCCATCCCGAGCAGGTATCGGCCTTGCTGGCGTTCCTTCTTGGACACGCTCCGCAGGGCCATCCTGACCTTGCCGTGGTGGGACATTATGAGGTATGCTATAAGGTCCCGCAACTCGTCGTCCCTGTCCTGCTTGAGGTATGCCAGTGTGCTGGCCACCTCGTGCCTGAAGCCCGGCCTCTCGTGGCGTGGGTTTTTGCCGGTACTCTTCGGCTTTGCCCACAATTTGCCTGATGTGCTCGCGTCCGTCATGCTCTTTTGCATGGTGCTCTGGAACACATGGTGCGCCTTTCCGACATCATGGTATCTGGCGGCAGTGAGCAGGGCTTCCTTGAGACCGTTGTCCAAAAACCTATCTTGCGACAAGAACCGTTCCAACTCGTGCAACACATGCGCCGTGTGGTCGTCCAACTCCACGGGGACAGACGATGTGCTCTTATCGCCATCGTGCGAGTCTGGCACCTGGCGCGACGCAGTCACGGGGGCCACGCTTTCCTCCCCGCCGTCCCAGCCCAGCGCCTCTGAATACCCCCCGAACTTGCTTTCCAACATGATCGTCTGGCCAGGTAGCACGTCCTTTGCGCGTATTTTATCCCATTTGCGGTCTGCATGGTTCCATATGTACCCGTGCTTTCTCCCTAGGAACTCCCTGAAACGTCCTATGTGGACGTTGCAGATCTCAGCCGCGTCGGGCTTGTGTTCGTCCTTTACGTCATCCACATGTCTCCAAAACACGGAGACGTCTAGCTGCTGCTTGGAGGTGCGGACAAACCTAGACACGTCGATGTGGCTGCCTGACAAGTCAGGGGTGGTGTCAAACATGCTCAAAAGGTCCTTTCGCCGCAGCACGGCATCAAATATTCTTTCACCATCGACTTGTCCCACGTCTGCAGGCGACACTGACTTTTTTTCAAGCTTCTTGAGCTTTGAGCGCGATAGATCAATGTCGTCGGACTCGTAAGGGCCGTATGATTTGTCGTCCAAGTCCACCCAGTATATCCTTGAGTCCGTATCATCGCCTGTCCTGTTGCACCTGCCGAACCTTTGTATCATGCTCGGCCACGGGGCGATCTCGGTCACCAGCGTCTTGAACGAAACATCCACCCCGGCTTCTAGCACTTGCGTAGCGACCACGATCTGCCCTCCCTTCACGTTGAACTTGCCTAGCCATTCGTTCAACTGCTCCCTCTCCCTTGCCCTGAACCTGGAATGGATTAGCTTGCAACCGTCCCTCTCTTTTGAGAGGATGCTATACACGTCTTGGGCCCTTTTTACGGTGTTGACGATTATCGCCGTGGGGCCTTCCTTGACTCCTGGGAGGCTTAGCAGGTTCTGGATGTCGCTTTCCGAGTAGGTGTTCTTCACGGCAGTCTTGGATCTGTGGAGCGTCTTTGCGGCCCTGTTGCGCCGCCTAAGTGGCTCGTCTGCATCTTCGTCGCCCAGCCTGTACATCGGCTTGTCCTCACTGCTGTCTACTGTCTTGAGCCACCCTTGGTCGACCGTGGCTGACATCCATACGGATTTGCGTGGACCGAAAGTCTTGAAGCGGTTTCTGAAATAGTCCAGCTGTATTGACGTGGGGAGGGCGTTTTCCATTATTTGGACCTCGTCCATGACCCACATCGAGTCGTTGTTGAGCATGCCAAACACGATTGGCCATGTGTATGGGCTGTTACCGTATGCGCGGTTCAGCGCACCGGACACGAGCATGTCCTGCGTTCCTATTATGACGTATTCCTTGTTTGGAAGCATCTCCTCTATCCTGTCCTCGCTCCCGCCCATCAGCAGTTCCACGCCGATCCTGCCTTCGAGGCCCAGGTTCTGGAGCCATTCGTTGACCCGCTTTTGCGTCTGCTCTGACAGTGTCCTTCTGGGGAGGCAGTAGACGAGCTTTCTTGGAACGTCGTGCCCGCTTACGCGCCTCCACAACCACAGGCCGAGTATGGCAGCTTCTGTCTTGCCTGCTCCGGTGGGGACGTTGATTACGGAGGGCATGTCTGACTTGGACAGTATTTTCTGGTACCTGTATGGTTTCTCGCCAGTAGCCTTCTTGAAAAACGCGTCAAAGTCTTTGTATGCCCGGCTCATTCCTCGCCCTCCGGCACAAACATGCCGAGCCCGTAGTGTGCGGCATAGCCCAGGGTTATGGGTCCCCTCACGGCGCTTTTGAACTTTAGCCTCAGGTTGTAGGCAGTGCCGTCGCCCATGCTGCCGTGCCGCCTCCACCTGAAAAAATCTATTGTCTTCAGGCCCGTGCCCCGTATGTCTGTTTGGAGTTGTTCTATAGCCTCCAGCTCGTATTCCGGCCCGTACCTGTTTTGCACCTCGCGGCGGATCTGTTCTTCGAGCCCGTCCACTACACGCGCCGTGTTTTTGCGGTACTTGGTGTGCCTTGAGAGGACCAACGGTGTGGACGATACCCATGTCATGCTCTTTCCCAGTATCGGTATGTCTGCAAAATTCTCCACGGTCCCGCACCCCTGGAAGGACAGGTTGGCGGTGAACGAGTTGTACCTGTAGATCCTTCTAAGCGAGAACATCGAGTCAAGCTCGTCCTTGTCGAACTTTCCAAACGCTATGATGGTCAGGTGATCCAAGTTGCGCTGTTGGGTTTCGTAGGTGGGCAGGTAGAACGCATGCATGTGGTTTGTCAGCGGTTTGCCCTTCCCGTCTTTTCCTGAAAATGTGGTAGATACATCGCCATTTTTGCGTTTCCCGTACCTTGACATGCAGGCACTGCGGGCGGTGTCTCCCACCCGTAGCGCGTCCGCAATCCTTGGTTTTACCCTTCCTGCTATGGCGTACCTGACCACCGTAATGTCGGTAAGGGTGGAGCTTTTGGCCCCGACGGCCGTCTTCTGCATAAAGCAGTTTTTGGGCCTCCAGTATTTCACCCACGTCCCGCATGGCGGGTCTATGTATTTTTTGTCGTGCAGTACACTTGTGGATACAGTTAGGGAATTGGTGCTTTTGTCGAATCCCGGACCGTGCATGTCCACAAACTGTATGTCTTTGTTTGCCGTCAGCACACGCACGATATCGTTCTCGGCAGTGCCTGCGTCGCCTATGGGTTCGCAGTTATGCTCACAAGCGTCGTTTGATACGGTGGCATCGCACCACGATTCTGCCCTGCCAAAGTAATGGAGGTTTTTCAGTATCTTGCCAAGCAGTAGTATCTCGTCAGCGCCCAGTGTCGTGCCGTCCCAGATCACCTCCACCGGCCTGTCCCCCGTCACGACGAACGTGTCTATTATGAGGCTTACGTCACCGTTGGCTTTGGTATAGCCGCTCGACTTCATATAATGCCTGGTGTGGGACACACTGGCATCTGGAAGGTTGTACTTTGGTGGCTTGTCTGCCAGCTTTTGGATGATGGGCCAGACCTCGTCGTGCCTCAAGTCCGGGAGTGTGTTTTTCCAGGACGCTATTATGGCACGCAATAGTCGCCATGACGAGGGCGGCCATTCTGGAATGCCCTCGTTGACATGTTTTCCCCAAGGCGTTGCATGATACGCGCCATTTAGAAACCGTATCGAGATGGCAACCAGTACGACCACCTATTTGCTGGCTTTTGTATTCTTAGGTTTTTGATACTTCACCTTTATTGGATCCCCGAACAACCCGTTGCTTTTACATTTTTTTATGCACACCTGGACTTGGCCTGTCAGCGTCTCCGAATCCGGTATTTTTATAGGGCCTGAGACTCGGTACTTTCCCTTCGTCTTCAAGTCACACGCAGTACGTAACCTCAAACCGCCGCTCAAAAAGGACTGGATCTTCCACAATGCCAGTGTAAACAAAAGGTCGTTTGCGGCATCCCCCAGGTTATATGACTTGATTAGGGCCACATCTATGCTGAAAAATGCAGTGATTGTGCTTGCCGTATACTCTGTCTTGTTGTATGGGATGTGGCCAAACCCCGACTTTGCTCCTTCCTCGCCTCCGCTTGGATCCAGGTGGTCTATTTTGACTCCGCCGCTTACCGCGCGTTTTACGCCCCTGGCCTCGATGAATGCTGACAAGGAACGTGTCATTTTGTAACGCCCGCCCGCTATGTCTTTCTTGCTCAGGAATACCCCGTGGATTATGGAGTTTGGATCGTAACGCAGTGCGAAGCTCGCAAACTTTTCAATGTCTACGCTGTGTTCCTTGTCGTCTGTAATGTTCAGTTCTTCCTTTATCATGTCGAAGAATGTTTTGTCCGTGCCCTCCAATATGTATGAGGAGTTCATGCGGTGCGCCTCGAGCAACGAATTTGTCAAGAATTCGCCCTTCTTATCAACCACTGTAATTACCGGCAGTCCGACAAGCGGTTTTGCCAGGCTTGATGACTTGCTGTCCCAACAAACTGCCTCAAGCCCGTTCGCCATGGATTGGGACGATTCTACTAAAAGGCAGTCTACAGGGCTGTCCGACCCCGAAGTAAATTCGGCCGCACCGAGGTTTGGAAATCCGGTGGGTTGGAAACGTGAGCCCTGTACTGGCTCCAAGTCTACTTCAATTAGTAACCTGTCCTGATCAATTATTTTCATACATCGAGTTCTTTTATAGGTATTTAAAAGATCTAGACTCGTTCAGTCTGTTCTGCTGTAATCATGTGTGTATAGCAACGATCAAAAGTCCTTGGTACTCAAGGACTTTTGATCGTTGCTATACGTTACGGAAAGGTACCATATCTACACCCTCGAATCAAGAGTCTCGAGCGGCTTCAATGGGGCCGTAACTTCTACGTTACGGAAATACGGCGGTACAGGCCGCGACGTCCCAGGAGGGCCGGTGGCTTCAATGGGGCCGTAACTTCTACGTTACGGAAATAAGTGAACGTTAAGCGCGGTTACTCGGTAGGACAGACGCTTCAATGGGGCCGTAACTTCTACGTTACGGAAATCCGTACGCGCCGCAGAGGCAGTCGCCCGAAATCGAGCTTCAATGGGGCCGTAACTTCTACGTTACGGAAATCCACGGCTGGGGCGGAGCGGTCCTCTACCAGGCAGTGCTTCAATGGGGCCGTAACTTCTACGTTACGGAAATCCCGACGACTCCCCGGTCCGGTGCCCCCGGTGCCGGCTTCAATGGGGCCGTAACTTCTACGTTACGGAAATATCAGTCCGGCGATGTAGTCGTCACCGAGCTCGCGCTTCAATGGGGCCGTAACTTCTACGTTACGGAAATCATAGGATCCGTCCCGGAGCTGAGCGCCCTCCGACCGCTTCAATGGGGCCGTAACTTCTACGTTACGGAAATCAAGCAGAAGCCCAAGCTCAAGCAGAAGCCCAAGCAGCTTCAATGGGGCCGTAACTTCTACGTTACGGAAATTGGAAAAGAACGACGTGCACCCCGACTGCTTCCTTTAGCTTCAATGGGGCCGTAACTTCTACGTTACGGAAATCCGGGAGCAGTGGATAACGGATCAGTACGCAGGCATAGCTTCAATGGGGCCGTAACTTCTACGTTACGGAAATCGAATCCGCGCGAGATCCTGGACTTCGCCGCGTGGGCTTCAATGGGGCCGTAACTTCTACGTTACGGAAATCGTAGCACCGGTCCGCGTCTATTCCCCTCGCCTGCCTGCTTCAATGGGGCCGTAACTTCTACGTTACGGAAATCGTTGAGCGTCTCGCGCTTTGCCCGGGCCCGCACAAGCTTCAATGGGGCCGTAACTTCTACGTTACGGAAATCTGCGCGTGGTGGGACGCATGGGGGAATAAGAACAGCTTCAATGGGGCCGTAACTTCTACGTTACGGAAATCCGAGACCAACCTGTCCGGGGGCGCGGACGGCCCGGCGCTTCAATGGGGCCGTAACTTCTACGTTACGGAAATACCACGCTTGGGTGGAGGCGGCCCCCTAAACGGGCGCTTCAATGGGGCCGTAACTTCTACGTTACGGAAATAGAGGCTGGGGCAGAGGGAATGTGACGTGATACAGGGCTTCAATGGGGCCGTAACTTCTACGTTACGGAAATGAACAATTTTACTTCTGGGGTGTTCATGAAGTCCTCGCTTCAATGGGGCCGTAACTTCTACGTTACGGAAATAACGTCACGGCGGAGCTGCACCGCGCCCCGAAGCAGCTTCAATGGGGCCGTAACTTCTACGTTACGGAAATCCGGGTGCGGGCGGTGAAGACCAAGCTCAACCGCATCTCGCTTCAATGGGGCCGTAACTTCTACGTTACGGAAATAAAATGTCCGGCGCATGGCCATCTATCCCGACTTCTCGCTTCAATGGGGCCGTAACTTCTACGTTACGGAAATTCCTCACCTTCAGGCACCGACCCCCAGGGGAGGATGGCTTCAATGGGGCCGTAACTTCTACGTTACGGAAATCTAATACCGCCGGGATCTCCTGCGCCGCCTGCGATAGGCGCTTCAATGGGGCCGTAACTTCTACGTTACGGAAATAGTGCGCAAACGGTGGTATGGCATGGAAGCAAGACGCTTCAATGGGGCCGTAACTTCTACGTTACGGAAATGTCTCAAAGCAGGTGTCACTTCAGGAAGAGAAAGGCCGGCTTCAATGGGGCCGTAACTTCTACGTTACGGAAATGTTCCAACCATGCCTTTTTTCCGTAATGCCAAAATAGCTTCAATGGGGCCGTAACTTCTACGTTACGGAAATTCATGGCGTCCAAAAACTGCCTCTGCATCAACTCCATGCTTCAATGGGGCCGTAACTTCTACGTTACGGAAATCAAGGAGCTCCTGGTATACTCCACGATCGAAGTGGAGCTTCAATGGGGCCGTAACTTCTACGTTACGGAAATTCTTGAAGGCTTTGAACAACTACTGAAAAAGGAGGGGCTTCAATGGGGCCGTAACTTCTACGTTACGGAAATCCCGACGACACCGTGCAGCAGACCCCGGAGGGGATACGCTTCAATGGGGCCGTAACTTCTACGTTACGGAAATCATAGCTGCCATATCGGATGGCCTTGGCCTTGGACATGCTTCAATGGGGCCGTAACTTCTACGTTACGGAAATGACCGTGCTGGGCGCCCTCCGCGCGCGGCTGAGGCGGCTTCAATGGGGCCGTAACTTCTACGTTACGGAAATCCGTCCAGCGCTGGCTGGACGCGATGATGGTGGGCGGCTTCAATGGGGCCGTAACTTCTACGTTACGGAAATCTCAACGCTCTTCAAAGCCGCAGGTCTTAACTAATGGCTTCAATGGGGCCGTAACTTCTACGTTACGGAAATCCCTTTTTTATCCCCGGCGCGCAGGGACGGCATGGCAGCTTCAATGGGGCCGTAACTTCTACGTTACGGAAATCTCGCTGGGCCGCGGCTCCATAGCCGTGTCCGGCGCCGCTTCAATGGGGCCGTAACTTCTACGTTACGGAAATTACGCAAGTGGATCCGCCACCATGACCGGGCGGCGGCTTCAATGGGGCCGTAACTTCTACGTTACGGAAATGAGCTCTTGGGCCTCGAGGCGGCGCTAGAAAGTGATGCTTCAATGGGGCCGTAACTTCTACGTTACGGAAATCTGGAGTGGGACGGCAAGCAGTACGCCGCCACGGCGGAGCTTCAATGGGGCCGTAACTTCTACGTTACGGAAATCTTGTGCAGGCACACGACCCGGACTCCGCCCCACTTAGCTTCAATGGGGCCGTAACTTCTACGTTACGGAAATCCAGCACCAGCGGCAGGGCCTGCCGCGCAAATACGCCGCTTCAATGGGGCCGTAACTTCTACGTTACGGAAATCAAATATCGCCGTTGACGCGGCCCTGACATACGCTGCTTCAATGGGGCCGTAACTTCTACGTTACGGAAATCCGCGGACTTTGAGGCGCGTTGGAGGGCGGGGGTCGCTTCAATGGGGCCGTAACTTCTACGTTACGGAAATCCACGGTCCAGGGTGACCGGGGCGAGATAGTGGTGGAGCTTCAATGGGGCCGTAACTTCTACGTTACGGAAATCTGACATCATAGCAGAGATCCAGCCCAAACTCCAAGGCTTCAATGGGGCCGTAACTTCTACGTTACGGAAATTGTGAAAAAGTCGGCGGTGGCCCGCTCGCGCGAAGCGGCGCTTCAATGGGGCCGTAACTTCTACGTTACGGAAATCCGCCCAGGTCCCCGGGCGGCCAGCAGCTGCTGCTGCTTCAATGGGGCCGTAACTTCTACGTTACGGAAATCGTGCGAGTACGGCGTGATCCCGCAAGTGTTGGAGTCGCTTCAATGGGGCCGTAACTTCTACGTTACGGAAATATTCCGTCGTGCGTCCCGAGCACGTCCGCGTATTGATGCTTCAATGGGGCCGTAACTTCTACGTTACGGAAATGTCAATCTTCATGGTTCGAAGGAGATCAGTCATGGTCTGCTTCAATGGGGCCGTAACTTCTACGTTACGGAAATTCCGATATCGCGTGGCCCTCCACGAAGAACTGCGGGGGCTTCAATGGGGCCGTAACTTCTACGTTACGGAAATGGCGGCGAGCAGCTCCATCCAAAAGACGCTAAACGACATAGCTTCAATGGGGCCGTAACTTCTACGTTACGGAAATGTCCTCCGCGCCGAGGTAGCGGAGAGAGTCGTCGCAGCTTCAATGGGGCCGTAACTTCTACGTTACGGAAATCATCATGGCGCGTGGGGGACCGAGGGCAGCCGGGGTGCGCTTCAATGGGGCCGTAACTTCTACGTTACGGAAATACCACGGCCCGGAAGCAATTGAACGCGGTGCTGATGCTTCAATGGGGCCGTAACTTCTACGTTACGGAAATCTCGGGGGTGCGGGCACCCCGGCAGAGTCCAGGACGAGCTTCAATGGGGCCGTAACTTCTACGTTACGGAAATATAAGCGCCTCTGGCTGGACGAACTGAGCCGCCTGCGGCTTCAATGGGGCCGTAACTTCTACGTTACGGAAATTGACGAGGACGACCATGCCGACGAGCCGTTCAGGTTTGGCTTCAATGGGGCCGTAACTTCTACGTTACGGAAATCTGGCCGCCATGCCTGGCGGGGAGGCCGAACTGGACCGCTTCAATGGGGCCGTAACTTCTACGTTACGGAAATCGGGCGCGGCCCGATCCAGAGCGGGCGGGTCCTGACGGCTTCAATGGGGCCGTAACTTCTACGTTACGGAAATCTCATGACCGACGCGGAGCGCGACGGCGTACTAGCCGCTTCAATGGGGCCGTAACTTCTACGTTACGGAAATTGGGAGTGCGCCGGGCGGAGCTCGACGCCGATGCGGAGCTTCAATGGGGCCGTAACTTCTACGTTACGGAAATCGCTGGCCGACACCGCGCTGGGGGGCGAGCTCGGGAGGCTTCAATGGGGCCGTAACTTCTACGTTACGGAAATTCGGCAAACGTCGTGGTGTTCGTCTCCGGGGCCGCCGCTTCAATGGGGCCGTAACTTCTACGTTACGGAAATCTCCGCCTGGCGACATACCCGTCGGGCGCCGTGAAGCTTCAATGGGGCCGTAACTTCTACGTTACGGAAATGGCGGCCCAAAACTTCCCAAGCTGACCGAGTCGGAAGCTTCAATGGGGCCGTAACTTCTACGTTACGGAAATCCCACACGGCGATCCAGCCCAGCATCACCACGGGCAAGCTTCAATGGGGCCGTAACTTCTACGTTACGGAAATATGGCAGACGACATTGGCGCGTGGGTCAGCACCCTCCTTGCTTCAATGGGGCCGTAACTTCTACGTTACGGAAATCTGCGTGACGACGTCACCAAACAGTTTCACATTTAGCTTCAATGGGGCCGTAACTTCTACGTTACGGAAATGTCCTTTTTTTCTTCGCCGTCGCGGTCCAGGTGCGCGGCTTCAATGGGGCCGTAACTTCTACGTTACGGAAATCTGACCCATCAACTGCTCATAACTCGGTTGGAAGGTGCTTCAATGGGGCCGTAACTTCTACGTTACGGAAATCGCGCCGGTGCCGCTGTCCGCTGGCGAATCACTGCAAGTGCTTCAATGGGGCCGTAACTTCTACGTTACGGAAATCGCCGCGACCCGGCCCCGCACTGGTCGGGCGAGCTGGGCTTCAATGGGGCCGTAACTTCTACGTTACGGAAATACCGACATGCCGGTGGAGCGCGTCCCCGGCCCGTACGCTTCAATGGGGCCGTAACTTCTACGTTACGGAAATGTCGGGCGTGGTGTATACCGTCACCGTCACCGCGACGCTTCAATGGGGCCGTAACTTCTACGTTACGGAAATCGTCCCGTTCCCGGGCGCGCCGTTGGCATCGTACAGGCTTCAATGGGGCCGTAACTTCTACGTTACGGAAATCACGCCGGCGGGAACATGGCAGACGCCGCGTCTTGGCAGCTTCAATGGGGCCGTAACTTCTACGTTACGGAAATTTGAACTTGGGAACCTTGACTCCATCCGGTAAATGTGGCTTCAATGGGGCCGTAACTTCTACGTTACGGAAATGCCGTCAGGCATCGCCTCTCTGCACGGCGCGCGCCAGGCTTCAATGGGGCCGTAACTTCTACGTTACGGAAATAGGCTAAGGCCCGACCAGGACACCAAGTCGGAACAGCTTCAATGGGGCCGTAACTTCTACGTTACGGAAATCTGGTGCTGGAACACCGGGACCTTGACCGCGGTGCCGCTTCAATGGGGCCGTAACTTCTACGTTACGGAAATTAGACAGGAAGGAGTCGCGGCGGCTGGCGAAGGGCAGCTTCAATGGGGCCGTAACTTCTACGTTACGGAAATTTCTGTCGCGTTTTCCATATGCATGTGAGAGTTGATGCCGCTTCAATGGGGCCGTAACTTCTACGTTACGGAAATAGTTCGCCCGCGCCCGGTATTCCGACGGCATGGACATGGCTTCAATGGGGCCGTAACTTCTACGTTACGGAAATCGGCAACGGCATCACGGTGCAGGTGCTGGCTCCGTCGCTTCAATGGGGCCGTAACTTCTACGTTACGGAAATGACTTTGTGACGTGCCCGTCCTCGTCGCGCGTGCTCGCTTCAATGGGGCCGTAACTTCTACGTTACGGAAATGACAGGAAAAATACGCCGCCGGGTTCCGCTACATGGCTTCAATGGGGCCGTAACTTCTACGTTACGGAAATAAGGCTGGGAATCTCCGTGCGGGCGCTCGGCATGATGCTTCAATGGGGCCGTAACTTCTACGTTACGGAAATAGGGAGGAGGGTGCCTAGTGCACCCCTCCGACTCTGGCTTCAATGGGGCCGTAACTTCTACGTTACGGAAATAATATCACAATAATCCAATATATTCGGTTGTGCCAGCTTCAATGGGGCCGTAACTTCTACGTTACGGAAATCCCGCGGGGGCCCCGTTGGCAATGCTCGCCGTAGCTAGCTTCAATGGGGCCGTAACTTCTACGTTACGGAAATCATCATAATCTTCTGGAAATGCGAGCCTAATCGGGATGCTTCAATGGGGCCGTAACTTCTACGTTACGGAAATCACCAGACGGGGAACGGAACAACGCGATCGCGTAATAGCTTCAATGGGGCCGTAACTTCTACGTTACGGAAATGTGATGGACGGGTGCCAACTGGATTCCCCCGAACTACGGCTTCAATGGGGCCGTAACTTCTACGTTACGGAAATTGGGGTGAGCGTGGGAATGACCGCGTCGTGCCGCCGCGCTTCAATGGGGCCGTAACTTCTACGTTACGGAAATCTGCGTGACGACGTGAGCAAACAGTTTCACCTTTAGCTTCAATGGGGCCGTAACTTCTACGTTACGGAAATGCCATGACGACGTGGAGGGCCTGGGTGCTCAGGCACGGGCTTCAATGGGGCCGTAACTTCTACGTTACGGAAATCTCCTCGACGCATACGAGTGGCGGGTAGTATTGCTCGCTTCAATGGGGCCGTAACTTCTACGTTACGGAAATCCGCGACGGGGTGCACCCACGTCGGCCCAGAGTGTGAGCTTCAATGGGGCCGTAACTTCTACGTTACGGAAATTTCACCAGGTCCGCATTCGTGACCTTCCCGGCGTCGCTTCAATGGGGCCGTAACTTCTACGTTACGGAAATGGGCATCCGGCACGCATGTACGCTATCAGCTCGCCGACGCTTCAATGGGGCCGTAACTTCTACGTTACGGAAATTTCCGTCGTGCGGCCCGAGCACGTCCGCGTGCTGCTGCTTCAATGGGGCCGTAACTTCTACGTTACGGAAATCGCCCTGAAGTCCGTCAAACTCGGCAAGCTGAGCCTGCTTCAATGGGGCCGTAACTTCTACGTTACGGAAATGGGGGGTTGAAAATTGGGAGTCTCTGGTCACGGACGGCTTCAATGGGGCCGTAACTTCTACGTTACGGAAATCACATTTACAAGATGGAGTCGAGGTTCCCGTCATCGCTTCAATGGGGCCGTAACTTCTACGTTACGGAAATCCGCGCCATACCCGCGTTGCCCGCGCCACCGGAGCCGGCTTCAATGGGGCCGTAACTTCTACGTTACGGAAATATCCGCTCCTACCAGCGCGCCCACAAGCGGTTCCTCGCTTCAATGGGGCCGTAACTTCTACGTTACGGAAATCGGCTGATCGCCTCGAAGGCACCACCACCACAAGAAATGCTTCAATGGGGCCGTAACTTCTACGTTACGGAAATCACGTCGCAATCCTCATGCCAGGACGCCGCCCCCTCGCTTCAATGGGGCCGTAACTTCTACGTTACGGAAATTGGCCATGCGCTCCTTCTGCTCCTGGGCGTATTCATCGCTTCAATGGGGCCGTAACTTCTACGTTACGGAAATCACGACGATAGGCAAGATGCTGGAGCAGGCGTTCGGTGCTTCAATGGGGCCGTAACTTCTACGTTACGGAAATCCGCCCGTCGCGGCCCTGAATCCCGGCACCACGACATGCTTCAATGGGGCCGTAACTTCTACGTTACGGAAATGACCAGATGCAACACGCGCTCGACGATGCTGTTGGCGGCTTCAATGGGGCCGTAACTTCTACGTTACGGAAATCAAAAAACGGCTCACCCGTGAGCAGAAGGCGCTACGGCTTCAATGGGGCCGTAACTTCTACGTTACGGAAATTCGTCCAATCAGGTGCGTGCATTCCTCGCGCACCTTCCAGCTTCAATGGGGCCGTAACTTCTACGTTACGGAAATGCCAAGCTCAGTGCTGAACTTTGTCGCGACGCTCATCCGCTTCAATGGGGCCGTAACTTCTACGTTACGGAAATGGCCGCGTTTTTTGACGCGATGGCGCGGCTCGGCATCGCTTCAATGGGGCCGTAACTTCTACGTTACGGAAATCGCCGGGACCACCGGCGCGGCAACGTCATGGTGGCAAGGCTTCAATGGGGCCGTAACTTCTACGTTACGGAAATATCCCCTCCACATGGAAGGCCTGTTTGCGACTGGTGGGCTTCAATGGGGCCGTAACTTCTACGTTACGGAAATGACGCGCAGATCGCAGATATCTACCAGCGCGAGTATCCGCTTCAATGGGGCCGTAACTTCTACGTTACGGAAATTAGACAAGTGGTTGGTTCGGGTACCGCCGACGTGGGGGCTTCAATGGGGCCGTAACTTCTACGTTACGGAAATTGTGGAGGCAAGTGATTACGCCGCGGCGTTGCGCGGCGCTTCAATGGGGCCGTAACTTCTACGTTACGGAAATCAGGAGAAGGATTTCTTGTGGACTCATTGCCCCGTAAGGGCTTCAATGGGGCCGTAACTTCTACGTTACGGAAATCTGCGCAAGCGCATGATGCTGGATGCCGAGTACCCGGCTTCAATGGGGCCGTAACTTCTACGTTACGGAAATAACGCATGGTGCGCCTTGCCCACCAGGCGGCGCGCGGCTTCAATGGGGCCGTAACTTCTACGTTACGGAAATGCTGGCCGGGCCATTCGCCGGCCTGACAGACCCCGTGCTTCAATGGGGCCGTAACTTCTACGTTACGGAAATCCGCCGGAGGGGGGCGACTCCGTCGAGATGTTGGCGCTTCAATGGGGCCGTAACTTCTACGTTACGGAAATGATTCAGGCGGGCCTGTATGCCAACTTGGGCCAAATTGCTTCAATGGGGCCGTAACTTCTACGTTACGGAAATCAGCAGACCCCGGAGGGGATACGCATCCCCCCGGGGCTTCAATGGGGCCGTAACTTCTACGTTACGGAAATGGTTATGTGTCTATCGGTCATGGGCGCAACGTATGAGCTTCAATGGGGCCGTAACTTCTACGTTACGGAAATCGGCAGGAGGGGCAGTATTTCATTTGTTGCCCGTCAGCTTCAATGGGGCCGTAACTTCTACGTTACGGAAATTGGACACGGCCCACCTCATCTCGGAGGGGGAGGTAAAGGCTTCAATGGGGCCGTAACTTCTACGTTACGGAAATCAAAATTATCCATCAGTCTTCCCTGGTTTCCTTGGCTTGCTTCAATGGGGCCGTAACTTCTACGTTACGGAAATCCCTCGACCTCGCGCAGGTGTACGAGGTGAGGGGAAAGCTTCAATGGGGCCGTAACTTCTACGTTACGGAAATCCTGCCGCCGCGCCGACATCTGCCGCCGCGCCTTTGGTTTTCGGACGGTTCAGGCCCGGCGGCGGCGGTTTCGGCCAGCCGGGGAAGCGCGGGGCCGCGCTCCAGGCCTTCCTATATAAGATTCCTGCGAGCGCCGGCGCCTGCGCGGGGCGGGCCGCTGCTTCTCGCGGCCGGCTCATATCACTATGGCGGCCTCCCTCTGCATGTCGAACGCGGCCCCGATGGTGCTGATCCTGCCGCCGCTCCTGTCCGCGGGGCCCACGTTGACTATCAGGATCCTGTCCTCTGCCAGGTTGAGCAGCCCCTCGAGGTCCTCCCTCATGATCACCACCTCCTTGTCGCTGAGGTCGCACGCGAACACGGAGTACTGGACGGGATCCCCGTACCCGTTCATCTTCTTGTACGTCTGGGCCAGCCTCTTCTGGTCTGCCACGTCGTAGCACACGAGGTACCTGTTGCGCAACCGCTCACCTCGTCCTGAACGCCGGGTATGCCGGGATCTCGCCGAGGACGTGCCTCGACAGCAGCCTTGCCTGCGTCTCCATGATTCGCCTGTAGCTTGCGGCGTACCCCAGGACGGGGTGCGCTATGGAGGAATCCATCCGCCTCTCGTACGCGCGTATCACCGTCCGCCTCCCGCCGTCAGTGAGGCTGACGCCAAACCCAGTCCTTACCAAGTCAGATGTGGTGATCTCGCCGTTGTTGATAAGTGTGATGCAGACCGAGTCGGCCACTATGGGCCGGAACTCCTCGATCAGGTCCAGCGCGAGCGCGGGCTTGCCGTACTTTGGCATGTGGAGGTACCCCATGTACGGGTCAAAGCCCACCGCGCTCACGGTGGTCATTGCCTGCCTTGCCAGCATCGAGTACAGGAACGACAGCATGGCGTTGACGGGGTCTAGCGGGGGCCTCCTGTTCCTCCCAGCAAAGTCAAAGTCCATGGAGCCGGACTTTACCATGCCCGAGAACTCCGAAAAGTACATGCGTGCCGCCATCCCCTCTATGCCCAGGAGGGTCTTGTAATGCCTGGCAAGACGGGCGCGCTGGGCGAGCCCGTCGATCTCGCCTATCTTGTCCCTCGGGGGATCCCTGTGGTTTCTCCGCAGCATCGTGGCGCAGTTTCTTGCCTTCGCGAACACCATCTCGCGGGCTATGGCCACGGACGCCGCCCCGTCCGCGTGCTTTCTGTGCTGGCATGCGCGGAGCTCCACGTTCTTGTGAGCCATGCCGGTGGTCATGCCGGTGAACCACCCGCCGTACGTCATGTAGCATATGGGGATTCCCCTGTTGCACAGCTCGCGCACCGCCTGCGTGGTCACCTGCACGTTGCCGAAGACGGTGAGCTCGGAGACGTCGATCAGCCTGACCTTCCTCACCTGCTCGTCTTTTTTCACGTGCAGGCAGTCGCCGTGCTTCGACACGTACGATCCCTGCTCCTGCACGTACATCGGGACCGCGTCGTTCCTGGCAGGGTACATCCTGCGCACCCTCCCCCGGTCGGTATCCCCGCCGCCGCCCGAGAGCATGGCGGTCTCGTCAGGCAGGCATATCCCCACGAGCGAGCAGCGCGGGCACTTTGGGCTGTCTACCAAGGGGGGCGGGATGGCGCCATTCCCCGCCATCTCCCTCATCTCCTTTAGCATCAGGAGCGTCTTCTCCACGGTCCCCTCGTCCAGGTCCACCTCGACGCGCTGCCTCGATGCGATATAGTAGACTATCCCCTTGGTGCATGTGTACCCGTTCGCGCGGAGCAGCAGCCCCTGCGCGCACACCTGCACCACGTGATCCTCGTGCGTCCTGCCCGGGTTCTTCGGGACCGTCCCGCGCTTGTACTCCACCGGCGTGGCCACGTCCCCCTCGATCTCGAGCAGGTCCATCTTGGATATCATCCCGAGCCCGGCGTCTGACAGCGTGATGGACCTCGCGTGGATCCTTTCGCCCCCGCCCTCGGGCTTTCCCGCCCCGGACTTCCTGTCCACGTTCCTGTGGCCGTACCTGCCCTCGACCACCTCTGCGTTATACGCGAACTCCCCCTGGACCCACTCCATGTACGCCAGCCGCTTGCAGTACGCGTACTGCGAAAGCATCCTGACTGGCACGAGATCGGGGCCGCCGATCTTTGGCATGCTCACCCATGTCCATGCGGGCCAGTGCTAAATAAGTGCGACCCGGCACCAGCCCGCGCAGGCGCGGCCGGCTCGCCGGGGGCCTGGCCCGCGCGCACGCGCCGCCTATGCCAGCATCAGGAAGACTGGAACCGGCACCATGGCATAGTCCGTCCTTACGTCAAGCTCGTCCCTGGTCAGCACGATGCCGCGTCTTGCGCCCGACTTGTCCAGAAAGTGGGTCATGCCGCCGAGCTCCCTGTGGGCCACCCTGTTCCTGTACTTGACCTCCACCGGGACCTCGAAGCCTTTCTCCTGGTACATCACAAAATCCACCTCCCGGCCGTTCCCGTCCTTCCAGTGGAAGACCTGGTTGGTATAGTCAAACCCCTGCTTGTTTGCGGCCAGATCGAACGAGAGCCTTGCCAGGTGGTCGGCCACCGCGCCCTCCACCACGCCTCCCGTGTTGGCCTGGCTGGCAAGAAACTCCTCGGATGCCTCGAATGGGTCCCTCGTGTTGTGCCACCAGTTGAACACGTGTAGGTAAAACGGATCCCGGAAATACAGTTTCTTTTCCTTGGATATGCGCGGCGCCTTTCTCTTCTCCCCGTACCTGTGGATCACGTACACCAGCGAGAGATCGTTTAGTAGCCACGTGTAGTCCCGTGCAGCGTCACCGCCATTCAGCTCGGCCCCCAGCCTCAGGCTGTTCCAGGACGTGCCGGATCCCATGCTTCGTATTATGGCACCCGTCAACTGCTTTAGCAGGACGTCGTTTCTTGATGGGCCCCAGTCCCCCCTGATCCCGTTGAGGTAGCTCAGGTAAAGATCGGACGAGACGAAGTTGGTTCTGATCTTCTCGTCCACTATCTTCGGCGTCCCGCCCACCATGAGGTATTCGTGCAGGTGCTCGTTCAGCCGGTCCACGAATCTGCCGTGCAGCAGGTCCGCTCCCTCGGGGATGTCCCCGGCGGACAGTTGCAGAAAGCCGTCCCTTTGCCTCCCGGGCGCGAGCAAGCGGTGCTCCTGCACAAACCCGCGCACCTCCGCGTCTCGGATCATCACAAACTCGCAGAACTTCATCGGGGCAAGGACCCTGTCGTAGGGATCCGTCGTCCTTCCCCTCCTGCCTGGCAGCCGTTCTGCCCCGCGCAGGATGCCTGCCGCCTGCGAGCCCGTGGCCAGTATCGTGCAGTTCTCCACCTTGCCCGAGTCCACCAGCCACTTGATCCCCTTCTGCCAGTCGCCGACCGAAGTTATCTCGTCCAGGAAGATATACGTCCTGCTTGGGCCCTTCCTGTAGTTTCTGCCCAACCGCAGGTACGACTCGATCACTTCGACCAGCTCGGATTTTGATCCCGACAGGTCGAAGGAGTAGTAGAGGACGTTCCATGGGTTGACGTGCCTGCGGGTCAAAAAGTCCATTATCTGCAGCTTGATCATGGTGGTCTTTCCCACCTGTCTCGGCCCGCGTACCGTGTAGATTACCGTGTTGTCCGGCTCAAAGTCGTACCTGATCTGGTGCCTCAGCCGCGGGTCGTACCTTATGGTGGATCCTTGCCACTGGACTATCTTGGCATCTTCCTTTATGCCGTTCCCCGTCTTCCACCACGGGTTTGCCTCCCTTATCTGGGTGTCCGTGACCATGGTGCCCACTCGTATAAGTTTTTTATATAGTTGTTGTTAGAACACAGTTAACTTCTTTATATGTAAACCAAATGATAGGGTTAACTTCTTTATATATAAGCCAAATAACGGGGACGGCCTTGCTGTGTAGAGATGCCGCAAGCCGGGCAGGCAGGGTCGTGCCGCGCCTAGATGGCCATCGCGTGGATCTCCAAGCCTGCGCCCCTGATGCCTTCGCCCCGGACCTGCCGCGTACGTCATACTAGCCGGCACGGGCCAGGACATGCCCTGGATCGGCACATCGACAGGTAAAGCCACGGCTTTCCTGCCATGATCTCCCTGCCTCTCTGCTGTTTATGTGCGTGCTAGTCACAATGGGCATAAACCAGCAAAAAATGCTGAACGTAGCATGGCTAATGGCGGGCGGCGTGAGCGCGACTCCAGGATCCCGCCGCCGTCCTGCCTCCTGCAGCTCCATGAAAGGCATGCATGGCGTGTGCCGCGGCCTCGGGGCCCCCGGCGCGGCGTGGGGCGTGCCTGCGCGGCCGCCGCGCCCACGCGGGCCGGGGCCGCGCCTGCCTCTTGCGTGGTCTGGGAATAGTCTCGGTGGCGGCGTGGTGCCAGAAGCGCGCGGGACTGCCGGATCAGGGCTGGGGGGCCGGAATCTGGGTCTCCAGCATGCCTTCCTCCATCATCTTCTCTCGCAGCATGATCATCCTCTCGAGGTCCGCCGCGTCGTACCCTTCTGCCAGGCTCTGGTTTACGTGCAGCACCGCCTTGTTGGTGCCCTCGTACGGGCTCCCGACCCTCGCGGGCAGCGCGTCTGCCTGCTCCTGCAGCACCACCACGGTTCCGGGGGGCACGTACTTTCCGTCCGGTATGGTAACTCCGCCGGTGATCGTGGACGCCACGCCTACCGCCACGTCGTTTCCTATCTTCGCGTTAAATACGAGGGTCTCCATGCCGATGAACGTGTTGCTCCCTATCCACGTGGGGCCGTGGATCATGGCGCCGTGCGCCAGGCTGGTGTTGTCCCCCACGTATACGGCGTAGCCGTCGGCGAACGCCGGGTCGCTTCCCATCAGCCTGTCGCCGTCGGCAGAGAACCGGCGGTTGTCGAGGTTCACGCCCTCGCTGGTGGTCTCCAGAGCGTGGAGCACCACGCCGTCCTGCATGTTGCTCCCGTCGCCCACGCGGATCGGGGTGCCCTCGTCGCCGCGGCACACCGCCGTGGGCGCCACGAAGACCATCTTGCCGATGTAGCAGTTCCCTATCACCACCGCGAACGGGTGTATGAACGCCTCCGACTCGATGCCCGGCATGGTCGTCGAGCTGTTAAAGTCGGTCAGCACGTTCTCGTGGACGTTTGGCCACCCGGCCCCTTTGTCGCTGCCGGCCATAACGTCCGGCCCGCTTTCCGGCCCAGTCTGGACTATGTAGAACCCCACGACCAGCGCGGCCGCGGCTGACACGGCTATGGTGCTGGCCGCCATGGCGGCGTACTTGTTCACGGCTTTCGTGCCATGGCGCCGTATATTACCTTTGTTGGATCGGGCCGCGGGCCGCACGCCGGGGCAGCCCGCGGCCTGCACCCCGCCCGGACCAGCCATGTTCCAGGATCCCGGTCTGGGAGCGCGCCTTTTGGGGGCGGCCGCCGCCCTGCAGGGCGCCCGGACGGCGCGGGCCGGAGCGGGGGGCAGTCCGGGGCGTGCCGGCGGGGGCCCGGCGGCACCGCGCGTTCATGGGACGTCCGGCGCCTGATCAAACCGCGCGTTCCACCGCCTTGACCAGCGCCTGATGAGCAAGACCGCCGCTATCCACGTCCCTGCCGCCAGGGCCAGGGTGAATGCCTGCAGGTCGACCGTGTCGCACGTGTCGAGGAAGAGGAACAGCGCCCAGTTGGGCTCGCACCCGTCCAGATCGACTAACGCGCGGTCGGTGTGCCCCATCAGGTGTGGCACCAGGTTCCCCAGCGCGATGACCGGGATCCACACCAGCGCGAGGTACCTCCTCAGCTTCTTGATCCTGTAGGACGCGAAGAGATCGCCTACCGGAACCAGGACGATCAGCGTCTGGAAAAGCAGGTTGACCCTTCCGCTGGCAGGCATCGCCCCGTGGTGGCGCCGGCCAGCCTAAATGTGTTCTGCAAATATTAGTCTGTTGAACACATGATAACCACCCAGGCGTAGTTGCCCCGATGGATAGACCCCTTGTATGGTGTGGGCCGGGCGCCCTTCGCCATGAATGGGGCAATCCGAGATGCTGTGTGACTGGGCCGGGCGCCCTGATGGGCGTGTGCAGCTTCCGGCCCGTCAGGCATCCGAAAGGAGGTGGTAGGAAAGGATGAGAAAACCAAGCATAGGGACGGGCATGGGGAAGAAAAAGTGCGAGCGTGTGTGGTGGACGATACAGGGAAGTTCCCCTAGAGGGGGCAGTACCCCAATACCCGGTACGGCGCGGGGAAGTTCGCAGGGGCGATGGAGCGCAGGTACCTGGGCGGCGGCCCCTGCAGGCCGCCCGCGGGACGACTGGCAACACGCGGGACAGGACGCCTAGTGCCTCCGGGACGGCCGGGACCGGCATCAAACCGGCCAACACGCACAGGACGGCCCTGATAGCCTGGACCGCCAAGACCGGCAGGATTGACGCAGAGAATATGGCGCAGGTGCCGGGGACGGGCATGGTGCCGGAGCGCTGCGTCCCCACGGGCCACGCCAGGGGGATGCGCGCGATGGCCGGGCAGGGGGCCGGGATGGCCCGGGACAGGACGCGCGTGGCAAGCCGCGCCCGCAGCCTCCCGGGCCGCCACGACGCCAAAATTGACGCCCCCGTCATGCACTCCGAAAGGGCCCTGGGGCAGCCGGAGTCCGCGGGGCCGGGCCCCGGGCACGACGGGTCGGTCCTGGGCCGGCGCGCCCGGCAGGCGGGGCACCTGACGGTGGAGATCTCCGTGACGGGGGGCTCCCCGGGACGGGGGCCGCCCACAGCGGCGACGCGAGGCTGCCGGTCGGCATGACCGGCGTCGGCGCGTTCACCGCGGTGCTGATGGCCCCCGGGATCGGGGGACGTCCCCGGGTCCGGGGGGGGGCCAAGGCAGGAGGCATCGTGGGCCGGGACGTTCCCGGCGGCCTGCCAGTCGGGGAACCGGCTGCGCGCGGGGAGGATCAAGAAGATCGATCCCGGCAGCCTGGCCAGCCGGGCCATACGCGGGGCCGCGAACACCGCCGCGCGGCACGACGCCAGGATGGAAGCAGTGTACGCGTCCGCGCGCCGGATGCACGCGGACGAGCACGGGCCGGCCATAATCGTGGCGGCCCACAAGATGGTCGCCATGATGTGGCATGTGCCGGCCACCGGGACGCTCCATGGGTCCCGCAACGGGGGGCCGTGCCGGAGCAAGCTGGCCGGGACGGGGAAGACGCGCCGGGGGCGGCCCCCCGTGCTGCCCGCATCCCGGACCGTCTTGCCGGCGCTGGCCATGAATCCCATGCCATGCAACCCAGGCACGGATCGGAAAAGCCGCGGGATGCATTGCGGCAGCTACGCCTGGGTGGTTAACATAGGAGCGCCACTCTGCCTTGCGCAGGATGTGGGATCTTGGGTATCTTGCACGTAGATCTTGTTCTACGAGTGGCAGGCTTGGACGTGCGGTACAGCCGTGTCTACCCCCACCCCAGGACGTCGTGGTACGGCTTTGGGACCAGATCCCTCGAGTCGTTGAGCAGCGGCTCCACGGCCGAGTCCAGCACGTACGTCACGGCCCAGTCGCGCCTGCCCCTGACGGAGCGGCCGAGCCCCTGCAGGATCTTCGTGACCACCTGCGACCGGTACCAGAGCGGGTACCTGCTCATCTTGGCCGCCACCCACCTTTCAGTCGGGTTCGGGAACGGCGCCTTGGCTATCACCTGGAACCTGGACAGGTCGTCCTTCAGGTCCACGCCCTGCCAGAGGGACGACGACACTAGGACGCCGTTGTCCGACTCTGCGTGCTCCCTGATGATGTCCCTCTGCGTCCTCCCGCCGGGGTTCGTGGCGTGGCAGATCCTGACGCGCTCCCGGTTCCCCGGGGACACGTTCTCCGAGATGTCGACGCACCTGGCAACCGACGAAGTCAGGATCAGGCCCCTCTGGTCCCCGTGCCTTGACAGTATCTGGTCGATCTTCTCCCACACGATTCCCTCCACCCCGCGGGGGCTCCGGTGGCTGAGTTTCGCGGCGTTCACAAACTCCACCCTGCGGTTCTCGGGGGGAAACGGCGAGCGGGGGGTCTCCACCAGCGCCACCTCGTCTGGCTGGATCCCGGTGTTCTGGCAGAACGATTCCTTGTCCACCGTGGCGGACATGAAGATCTGGTACGGCGTGACGATGAAGCGCTCGACGTACCGCGAGATGTCCAGGGGCCTTATCTCGACCGACTCGAACCTCCCGCCGTCGTAGGCCGCCTCGTTGATGATGAAGTTCCCCGGGTCGGAGGACACCTCGAACCTGGCGTCGGCGAACGCCTCGTGCATCCTGTCCAGCCGGCTCACCGCGCCGTAGTCGGGGCGCCTCCGGAACGCCTCGCTCTCCCGTACCTCCATGGCCTTGCGCGCGTATGGCCTCGCCATGTCGTCGAGCAGCGCGGCGACGGAATCGGTGTCGGACAGGCGGCGCGGCTCTACCCTGATCCCGCACTCGCCCGCGTGCCCCCGGCACACCCTGATCCCGACGAACCGCATGATCTGGTCCTCCATCGAGTGGGATTCGTCGAACACCGAGATCACCCTGTCCCTGAGGTAGTCGCCGTACGGCCCCTGGTTGTGCTTGACTACCTGGAAGTATGAGTAATAGTTCCACACCGAGTGGTCCGCCAGCAGCGCGGAGAACTTTTGCTCGTAGTAGGGGCAGACGATCTCGTCGAACGTCCCGTCCTTGTACTGGACTATGTGCGGCTTGAACTTGCAGTTTTTCCGCCGCCCGTCCTCGGACGCCTCCTCGCACTCGCCCTTGTCGCCGGTCAGCCCCCGGGCCATAGCCGTCCCGTACTCCTGCAGGTCGATCCCCTCCTGCTCCATCGCCTTGAAGCAGGGGAAGTTGGCCTTGCCTTTTGCCGGCACCGCCTCGAAGTCGCTGGCGTACTGATCCTGGAGGTGCCTCGACGCCGTGACGACGAAGGACCTCTGGTAGCTCCTCGCCAGGGCCATGGCGATGGCGGACTTGCCTATCCCGGTGGGAGCTGAGAGCAGGATCCTCCTGTACCCGGACTTTAGGCGTTGCTGTATCTCGTCGAGTATCTCCCTTTGGGAGTCCCTTATCTGAAACTGCGGAGGGAAGTTGTCCGAAAGGCTCAGGGATCAGGTTTGGCCCCATGTTTAAAATACTTGCCCCCAAAACCCGCCCAACCCTTAATTCGGATGCCCCCGCACGCAGGGCATGGCCGTGATATATGGCGCCGCGGACAGCGAGGTGCGACTCCTCGGCCTGTACCCCGGGCACATCAGGGGGATTGGCGACATAGCCAGGGCCGAGGCCAGGGTGCGGGAGGGGCTTGGGGAAGGCGCGGCTGGGCTGCTGGCGAGGATCAGGCGGTGGCGGCTGAAGCGGCAGCATGTCCAGCTTGAAAGGAACAGGTCCTCCCCGTACCACGCGGGGGCCGTCGGGGAGAACAGGGCCATCGGCGTGCTGTCGCGGCTGGGCGACGGATACCACGTGTTGTGCGGCGTGAGGATCAACCTGCCGTACTTTATCTCGTACGGCGGGCGGAAGAACCTCGGGTCGGCCCAGATCGACTTCGTCGTGGTCTCTAGGAATGGGGTGTTCGTGGTGGAGGTGAAGAACTGGAGCGACGATTACGTCCGCAGGGGGGGCTATTTCAGCCCCCACGAGCAGGCCGGGCGCGCGGGCCGGCTGCTGTGGCACGTCCTAAAGTCGTGGAGGAACGTGCCGGGTAGGGTGACCAGCGTGGTGCTGTCGATCCGGGGCAACATCAGGTACGACCCGGATCACAGGGCGGTCTTCGTAGCAGACCTTGGCAACATAAACAGGCTCCTGGAGGGCGGTAGGGACGAGATATCCGAAGTGGACGTCGGGAGGATCGTGGCGCGGCTCAGGGGGCACGTGGCGATGCCCGATCGCGTGAGCAGGGCGTAACGTACCGGCGACGCGCCGCTTGGGATTTTCTGCGGGGGCCGCGCGCGGATCTTCCATGATCGCGCGCGGGCCGGCCGCCCTAACCGCGGGTGGCCTTTGCCGCAGCATGCCCGGAACCGGGCTTCCCAATTCTGCGTGTCGGGGAAGGGGGACGACCTGAGGGGCCAGACGCGGGCCGCCTTGCAGCTCTGTTTCCAGCCAGCCCGGCTACAGGAAGGGGGAGGTGCTCTCGGGCCGCTCGGATCAGGATCCGTGCCAGTAACAATTCACGGCGTCAGACAAGTCGTTGTACTCGTTGACCATCGGATCCAGCTTGCTAACCAACCTGTTGTACTCGTCGACCACCGGGGCCATCGTGCTGTTGAACCTGACTGAGCTTGGCGAATACTCGCCAGACTCGTATTCCCCCCGTGTCATGCCCCACTGTTCTATTGTGCCGACGTATTCCGCATCCACCGCAGACAGCCTCGCCTCCAAGGGGGCCATGGCCGCGTCCAGATCGCCCAGCCTGTCCCGGAGCGGCCCCTCGCCCACAAAATACGCCGTCTCCGAGCTACCTGGTATGTTGTATCCCAGCGTCTGAAAGTCATCTTGGACGAATTCGTCGTCGCCGTACATCAGGTGGCCTTCGTCTGAGTGGTGCTCGAGCCCCAGCATGTGGCCTATTTCATGCATCGTCGTCTCAGCTATCGCGTCCTTCCCCCACTGCACGTACCTGCCGTTGCAGTCGTAATCGCCAAGGTGGATGGTTATCGTGCCCCTGTTTCTCCCAGTGCTTTCTGCCAGGCCGACATGATCCAGCGCGGGTTCGGTCTCCCACCGTATGTTGATGTCGGCGCTACCGTCGGACCTCTCAAAGTCCAGCGCCTCGTTTTCCTGCTCCCATGCTTCAAAGCCCTCCTCGACTCCTGAAATGACCACTTCCTTGTACTGGATCTCCGGCAATGCGGTAGCGTCCCACGTTATCGTCCCTGGGCTGTCCACAGCCGCACCCGTGCCGGAATCCCGCGAATCCTGCGGGTCGGTCGTGGCAGACAGCCCGGCGCCACTGCCGGGGCGGACACCCGTACCGGAATCTTGAGGATCCTGCGGTCCGGGCCCTGAATTGTGCGCCCCGAACACGGCCAAGGCGCCAAAGAGGGCCGCGATTGCCACGACCACAGCCACCTTCCTGCCCATTGCCATGTTGCCAGCGCGGACGGAATCTAAAGGTTGTGACGGAGTTAGCCTGCCGCACAATTGCCATAAATTGCCGGGTCTGAACAATTGAGCCACTTGGTATGTCGCACAACCCCGTCCATACCCGTCCCCGCGGGGCTGTCTTTCGTGCCTGGAAGTCAGGCCATGCGACAGGCCGCGCCGTGCCATGTTTTTACACCTAACACGAATGCCCCCAAGCGCGTGAGATTCCGGGTTTTCATAAGGCGGGACGAGGATGGCGTTTTCGTCTCCGAGGCTCTGGGGCTGCCAAGATGCTTAGCCTAGGGTGATGCGAGGGAAGGTGCAATAACCGACATCAAGGATGCCATTTCAGGACACATGTCCAGTCTGAAGAGGCACGGCGAACCGATCCCGCTGCGGTTGACGCAGATGCCGTAGAGGCACCCGTCTAAGTCCCCGGCCGCCCACGCAGGGGAACTGCCGAAGGCGCTTGGCAAGATCGGGCATCCAGTCGATCACCGGACTGGAAGCCCCATAATCCTGAAAAACGGGAACTGCCTGCACAGAAGGATAACCACATGGCGCCGGGCACGGGCTCCGGAGATCGATCTTGCCAGACCGGGACAAATCCTGATCGCGGCTTTTCGGGAGCCACATGCCGCAACGGCACGGGAAGATCCCGGGAAGGCGTACAGAGTACCCGAGGGCAGAAACCGGGATGGCCGCAGCGGACGCGCCTCGCGCAACCCGGGCGCTGGGGCCACGTACCTTCCCGCCGCCACGCCGGCGCAGGCCGGGCGCGGCGCCCCGGCGCAGGGGAATTGCGGGACGTCCGGGGAGGTGGGGCGCGCCATGTCGGGGTGCCCGGGGCAGTTCCACGCCGGGCCTTGGTGGGGCGTGTCGGCTGGAGGCCCCCGGGATCCTTTGATCGCCGCCACGCGCGGCGTCATTCCTCGAGCGCGATCCTCTTCAGGAGCCTGGCCTGTTCCATCTGCAGCGACAGGATCCGCTCCAGGCGGCCCACCCGCTCGTCAAGGTCGCGCCCCTGGCCGTCCGCGCGGCCACCCGCGGCCCCTGGGTCTTCTCCGGACATGGGCATACATGCGGGCGGCATGGTAATAAAGGAAGTCTTCCAGCTTCCGGGGAGGGACAGCTTCGGGTGGCGCCGGCGGCGGAGGTGTCCCGCGCGGGCCGGCCTGCCTTGCGGCCCGCGCGAAATCCCGGCCGGGCGGGACGCCGGCAAGGATCCGGGTTGGGCTGGAACGAAACCCGCCGTGGCGGGGCGCGCCCCGCCTGGCGTCAGAGCGTGACCAGGGCGGCAAACGCGAAGGACACCGCGGTGATGGCGATCCCGATGCCGAGGCACGCCTTTGCCTTCCATGGATCCCTGTGGCGCAGGACAAAGTACGCGATGAGGCCCCCGATCACCCCGAGCAGGAGCGGGAGCACGTACCACAGGTAGTCCCGTATCTTCAGGGGAGTCATTGCCGTAGAGCGGGCCCGATCCCTTATGTTGGTTTTGTTTCGCCCCGCGCGCCCGGGGATCGAGGGCCGCGCCGAGGCGGCCGGCGGCCTAGCCGCCCCGCGCGCCGTAGACCCTCTCGAGCGCCGCCGCCTTCTCCTCGTCCGGTATGGAGTCGAGCGCCTTTTGCATGATCTGCTTCAGCATCGGTATGTCGTTCCTCACCCCTATCGCCAGGTCGTACGTGTACCCGGACGGGCCGGAGTTTGCCAGCCCCTCGATTCCCAGCGTGCCGATGATGTGCGACGCGTTCGGCCACGGCATGATGACCATGTCTGCGTCGCCCGCGGCCACCGCCCGCAGCGCGTCGCGTATGTCGTCAAACGTGGCATGGCCTGCCCCGGGGTGCGTCCGCGCGATCCACGACTCCGTGGCGTCGTCAATCTCCGTGGCTATCCGGAACCCTGACAGGTCGCCGTTGTCGATGTCCCTCTCGCCCAGCGTCACCATGTCGGCCGAGATTACCGTGTGCGGGCCGGTAAAGTCCATGAAGCCGCGCCGGTCCTCCGTGTCGGCGACCGTCATCAGCACGTCCGCGTCGCCGTTCCTGACGGCGTCCAGCGCCCCCGGCCACGACGAGATGCCGCCCGCCTCCACCAGGTTGGCGCCGGTGTACCGTTCCACCCTCGCGACGTACCATCCGGTGAGCCCGTCGAGGCTCCCCTCGTCGTTCAGGTACTCTATGGGCACCCACCCGGGGTCGTACGCCACCCGTATGGTGCCGTTCCGGGCAAGCCACGCCTCCTCCCCGTACGTCAGGGCGGACGGGTCGTAGAGCCCCTCCAGCGCAGCCGCCTTCTCCTCGTCCGGTATGGAGTCGAGCGCCTTTTGCATGATCTGCTTCAGCACCGGGATGTCGTTCCTCACCCCTATCGCCAGGTCGTACGCGTAGCCCGACGGGCCGGAGTTTGCCAGCCCGCCTATGCCAGAGGTGTATGTTATGTATGACGCGTTTGCCCACGGCAGGATGGTCATGTCGGCGTCGCCCGCCGCCACCGCCCGCAGTGCCCCCTGGACGTCGTCAAAGGAGTCGTACTCGGCCCCCGGGTGCGCCTGGTCGAGCCACGATTCCAGCGCGTCCCCGCCCACCGTGGCTATCCGGAACCCTGACAGGTCGCCGTTGTCGATGTCCCTCTCGCCCAGCGTCACCATGTCGGCCGTCAGCGTCGTGTGCGGCCTGGTGAAGTCCAGAAATTCGTGCCTGCCCTCCGTGTCCGCAATCATCATCAGCACGTCCGCCCCGCCGTTCCTGGCGGCGTCGAGCGCCCCTGCCCACGTGGAGAACCCTTCCGCCCCGACCAGGTCGGCGCCGGTGTACCGTTCCACCCTCGCGACGTACCATCCGGTGAGCCCGTCGAGGCTCCCCTCGTCGTTCAGGTACTCTATGGGCACCCACCCGGGGTCGTACGCCACCCGTATGGTGCCGTTCCGGGCAAGCCACGCCTCCTCCCCGTACGTCAGGGCGGACGGGTCGTAGAGCCCCTCCAGCGCAGCCGCCTTCTCCTCGTCCGGTATGGAGTCGAGCGCCTTTTGCATGATCTGCTTCAGCACCGGGATGTCGTTCCTCACCCCTATCGCCAGGTCGTACGCGTAGCCCGACGGGCCGGAGTTTGCCAGCCCGCCTATGCCAGAGGTGTATGTTATGTATGACGCGTTTGCCCACGGCAGGATGGTCATGTCGGCGTCGCCCGCCGCCACCGCCCGCAGTGCCCCCTGGACGTCGTCAAAGGAGTCGTACTCGGCCCCCGGGTGCGCCTGGTCGAGCCACGATTCCAGCGCGTCCCCGCCCACCGTGGCTATCCGGAACCCTGACAGGTCGCCGTTGTCGATGTCCCTCTCGCCCAGCGTCACCATGTCGGCCGTCAGCGTCGTGTGCGGCCTGGTGAAGTCCAGAAATTCGTGCCTGCCCTCCGTGTCCGCAATCATCATCAGCACGTCCGCCCCGCCGTTCCTGGCGGCGTCGAGCGCCCCTGCCCACGTGGAGAACCCTTCCGCCCCGACCAGGTCGGCGCCGGTGTACTGTCCCACCCTTGCCATGTACCACGCCGTGAGGCCGTCGACGTCCCCCGCGTCGTTCAGGTACTCTATGGGCTGCCACGCGGGGTCGTACGCCACCCGTATGGCGCCGTTGTCGTCGAGCCACGCCGCCTCCGCGTCGGTAAGGGCGGGCGCGCCGGCCGGGCCCGCGCCTGCCTGCCACGTCCCGTGGCTGTACGATCCGCTGCCGAACACGTACCCGTCATGGAGGACGAACGTCGACTGCTTCGGCTCCACGGTGCCGGTGGCCGGGTTGGCAAACTCGTAGCCCGCGGTGGACCTGCCCGTTTCCGCCAGGTCGTCCAGCACGTCGTCCCATTCTAGCAGCTCGGCTATCAGCGTCGCGTTCCCCACCAGGGCGGGGTTTGCGCCGTGGGCCACTATCGTCCCGTCCGTGTCCAGCACGAACGGGTATGACTCCTTCTTGCTCTCCATGGACGTGATGGCAGCAAACGCCCCGTCCGTTCCCAGCAGGTCGTACGCCGCGATGGCGTTCCTGATGGACCAGTCCGAGCCCACTGCCATGGCCCTCTGCCCCTCGAGGTAGAACCCGCTGCCGAATATGTACCCGTCGCGCTGCACCACCCACGACATCTTTGCCTGGTCCCCGCCGGTCGCCGGGTTGAGGAACACGTACGTCATCCACGCGCCGTCCCCCCTGTCCAGCGCGTCCCTCAGGCCGCCAACCGCCGCCTCCAGCTGTATGTCGGACCACGCCTTGGCCCCCCTCCGGTCCAGCGTGGAGCCGTCTGCCATCTCCACCGCGGTATCCGACGTGATCACGAACGGGTACGCGTTCTCCTCCACGTTCATCGCGGTGATTATCTCAAACGCGCCGCTGCCGTGCGCGTCGTACAGCGCTAGCGCGTTACTGACTGCGAGCACCGCGTCCCTCATGAGCCCGTAGGTGGCCCCCCCGTCCTGGGAGCCGGCCTCCGCGGCAATCCCGGCGTCGGCGAGCCGCTGCACGGACTGCTCGTGCACGCATATGGCGTCCCCGTTGCCCCGCACCATCAGCTGCAGGCCCTCGCGGCACGCCACGTCCTCCGCGGCTATGCCGCCTGACATCTGTGCCCTGGGGGAGAGGACGCTCATGCCGTCGCCGTGCGCGGCGAGGATCCCGGGGGCAGCCGCCACCGCGGCCAGCAACACCACGAGCAACGGGACCGCATTCATGCGATTCCATCCCGCGGATGGTATTTGAGGCTTGTGGATGCGCGCAGAGCGTCAACCGTACGGAAAGTCGGTCCGCGCCGGGACCCGGCCGCGTGGCAGGGCCGCCCCGTCCGATCACGCGCGGGCCGGCTTCGTGCCGCCGGCGCCCTGCCAGCCAGGCGGCCGCCCCCCGCATGCGCTTCATGCGAGCGACACGCACAGGTGATCTGCCCATTCCCAGCGCACCGCCCCGAACTCGACCTCCTTGACTTCCATGCTGATGATGGGCACGAACGCCCCTCCCCTTTCCAGCAGGACGTACGCCGCGGTGGCGTTCCTGTCAGGCCACCCCGAGATCACCTCAGCGGCCCTCTGGCCCTCGAGGTGGAACCCGCTGCCGAATATGTACCCGTCGCGCTGCACCATCCACGACGCCTTTGCCAGGTCCCCGCCGGTCGCCGGGTCGTTGAACACGTACGTTACCCACATGCCGTCCCCCCTGTCCAGCGCGTCCCTCAGCCCCCCCACCGTCGCCTCCAGCCGGATGTCGGACCATATCTTCGCCCCCCTCCGGTCCAGCGTGGAGCCGTCTGCCACCTCCACCGCGGTATCCGAGGTGATCACGAACGGGTACGTTTCCACGGCGACGTTCATCGCGGTGATCATCCTAAACGCGCCGCTGCCGTGCGCGTCGTACAGCGCTAGCGCGTTACTGACTGCGAGCACCGCGTCCCTCATGAGCCCGTAGGTGGCCCCCCCGTCCTGGGAGCCGGCCTCCGCGGCAATCCCGGCGTCGGCGAGCCGCCGTACGGACTGCTCGTGCACGCATACTGCGTCCCCGCCGCCCCGCACCATCAGCTGCAGGCCCTCGCGGCACGCCACGTCCTCCGCGGCTATGCCGCCTGACATCTGTGCCCTGGGGGAGATGGCGTCCATGCCGTCGCCGTGCGCGGCGAGGATCCCGGGGGCCGCCGCCACGGACAGGGCCATGATAAGCGGCAGGCTGCCCACCATGCCATTTCGGGGCACGGGTATTATTTGAGGATTACGTCGTGGCGCGTGGTGGGGCGGGGCCCTGGAGGGGGCGCGCCGCTCCCGGCGCCGCGCCGCGGGATCGCCCGCAGGTTTTTTAGCCACGCGCGCCCACGGGTACCATGGTGGATCTCTTCGTCGACATCGAGACCGCGCCGGACATGACGCGCGAGGAGTACCTCGGGACCAAGGAGGACGTGGACTCGGGGCGGCTCACCCGGGACTCTGCTGACAGGGAAAGGTTCTGGAGGTTCAAGCGGGGAGGGCTGGTGCCATTTGACGGCAAGGTGATCCTGATCACGTACAAGATCAACGGCGGGTACACCCACCGGCTCAAGGAATGGGAGGACGGCGAGGAGGCCATACTGAGGAAGTTCTTCGACCTGGCGGCAGACCTGCAGAAGGGGCAGGGGGACGACCGGCTGAAGATCATAGGCCACAACATACTCGGCTTCGACCTGTTCTTCCTGTACCACCGCATGTGCCACTACGGGTTCCAGGAGGACAAGTGGGTCTACCAGCGGATCATAAACAAGCCCGAGGTGGTGGACTTTCTGCAGGTGCACCTGCCGCTCAACGGCTTTCGGACGAAGGGGCTCAAGCACGACGTGCTGGCACACGCGTACGGGCTCCCCGCCAAGGACTCGCTGGGCTCGGAGGAGATCGACCACTACTTCCTGGGGGAATACGACAGGATACTGGAATACTCGGAGCGGGAGTTCGTCTACCCGGAACTGTACAGGAAGATGGTGGACGGGGGCATCGTCACCGGGGCGAAGCTTCAGGAGGCCATCGCGTGGTACGACGGCCTGCACGGCGCCGGGTCCCCGGCCGCGGGGCAGTGACCCTCCCGGCAGCGCCAGGACGCCGCCATGCGAGTGGGCTTGGTGGGATCGGCGTGATTTGAACACGCGGCCTCTGCGTCCCGAACGCAGCATCCTGCCAAGCTGGACTACGATCCCAATACCCCTCTGAACGAAGCTGATTTAAGCGTCTCTTCTCGGCCAGCCGGGCGAAATGCGCCTGGCCGGGGCGGGCGAATGCCCGCGCGCGCCCAAACCCCGGCCACCGCGCCGGGCGCGGGGCCGCGTTTCGCTTGGATGCTTGTCCGTGGGGTTACGGGACCGGGGCCAGGCCGACGTTCATGACGTACGTGGAGCCGGGCGCCGGATCCGCCACGGTGAGCGCCCCGATGACGCCGGTCACTGGATCCGCCGGGGATGTGACCGCATACCCGTCGGGGACAGCCGCCTGCGCCACCCAGCTGGACGGCACCAGGTATGCCGTGCCGGCCGCCCCGTCCGAGCCGGTCGTGACGGTTCCGGACTCGCCCGTGGCGTACTGGTACGTCGTGGCGCTGACTCCCGGGACGGCGGCCTCGCCCGCGTCCAGGATCCCGTTGAAGTTGGCGTCCACGTATGCCACCACTACCAGCGTCACGAGCTCCGACTGCTGGGCCGGGCGGAACCCGACGTCAAACGTAAGGGAACTTCCACTGTCCGGGGCCTGGACGTACGTGTACGCCTGCCCCGTGGTGAGTGTGTGGCCTGACGGGAAGTACGACGACTGCACCAGCGTGACCCCCGGATCCGGCGTGATCCCGCTGAACGAGTACGTGCCGTCCTGGCCGGTCGTGGCCATGGTGACCGTTCCGGTGAGCAGGTCCGTCGCGATCATGGCGTGGCCCGCGATGCCAGGCTCGCCGGCGTCCATGGCGCCGTCACCGTCGGCGTCGGCGAACACGGTTCCTGACAGCGTCGCGTAATCCTGCTGCGGGATGGCTACCAGCCCAAAGTCCGCGGCGGACGTGCCCCCGGGGGCCAGGGTGACCTGCGAATAGTGCACGGTGCCGTCGGCCACGGTGTACCCTGTCGGGAACGGCGACACCTGCACCAGGTATGGCCCGAGCCCCGCGTTGTCAAACCTGTACGTGCCGTCCGCGGCGGTGACAGTGCCGACGCTCTGCATGTTCGAGTAGTCTATCGCGGTTATGCCAACGTTCCCTATGCCGTACGTGCCGCCGGCGACTACCGTTGCGGTGTACATCACGTAGACCGAGGGCGAGGTGAATGCCCCTGCTGCCAGGTCGGCGTCGCCGTCGCCGTCGAGGTCGCCGATGCTTGCCACCGAGGTGCCAAAGCTGTCTCCAGCGGACAGGGGCGGGCCGTTGGGCGTCTGGCCGTCGACCGTGGCGGTCCGCTTTACGGTGCCGTCGGGGTTGAGGAACAGCACGTGCACCGCCCCCGTACAGTCACAGGTGACGGGTCCTGGCGCGCCGACGGCGATGTCCGGAGTCCCGTCGCCGTCTAGGTCTCCGACGCCTGCCACCGAGGAGCCGAAGCGGTCTCCCGCGGACAGGGGCGGGCCGTTGGGCGTCTGGCCGTCGACCCCGGCGGTCAGCTTTACGGTGCCGTCGGGGTTCATGAGCAGGACGAATGCGTCGCCCGACACGGCGCTGCCCAGGACACGTCCTGGCGCGCCGACGGCGATGTCCGGAGTCCCGTCGCCGTCGAGGTCTCCCAGGCCGGAGACGGACTGGCCGAAGACGTCGCCTCCTGCCAAGGACGGGCCGTTGGGGACGGTCCCGTTGACCTCGGCGGTCCGCTTTACGGTGCCGTCGGGGTTCATGAAGATCACGTACAGGTCGCCTGTTGCGGCGCTACCTAAGATGCTGCCCGGCGCGCCGACGGCGATGTCCGGAGTTCCGTCGCCGTCGAGGTCGCCGACGCCTGCCACCGACGCGCCGAAGCGGTCTCCCGCGGACAGGGGCGGGCCGTTGGGCGTCTGGCCGTCGACCCCGGCGGTCCGCTTTACGGTGCCGTCGGGGTTCATGAAGATCACGTAAAGGTCCCCGGTGGTGGTGCCCCTGAGGAGGTGGCCCGGAGCGCCGACGGCGATGTCCGGAGTCCCGTCGCCGTCGAGGTCGCCGACGCCTGCCGCCGACGCGCCGAAGCGGTCGGCGGGCCCCAGCACGGGGCCGCTGGGCGTCGTACCGTCGATTACGGTTACGCGCTTTACGGTGCCGTCCGCATTCATGAACATGATGTAGGCCTCGCCCGTGAAGACGTTGTCGCGGCTGTGTCCCGGGGCGCCCACGGCGGCATCCGCCACGCCGTCGCCGTCGAGGTCTCCGATGCCCGCGATCGACTGCCCAAAGAAGTGGTTCACATACGACGGGGGCGCAATGTCCCCGCCGGCGATCTCCGCTGTCCGCTTTACGGTGCCGTCGGGGTTCATGAAGATCACGTACATGGTGTCGTTCCCAAACGTGCCAACGGCGATATCCACCGTACCGTCGCCGTCGAGGTCTCCGACGCCTGCCGCCGACGCGCCGAAGCGGTCTCCAGCGGACAGGGACGGGACGTTGGGCGTCTGGCCGTCGACCGTGGCGGTCAGCTTTACGGTGCCGTCGGGGTTGAGGAACAGCACGTGCACCGCCCCCGTGCAGTCACAGGGGACGGGTCCTGGCGCGCCTACGGCGATGTCCGGAGTCCCGTCGCCGTCGAGGTCGCCGACGCCTGCCGCCGACGCGCCGAAGCGGTCTCCCGCGGACAGGGACGGGCCGTTGGGGACGGTCCCGTTGACCTCGGCGGTCCGCTTTACGGTGCCGTCGGGGTTCATGAAGATCACGTACAGGTCCCCTGTGGCGGCGTTCCCGACCGTGTGGCCCGGCGCGCCTACGGCGATGTCCGGAGTCCCGTCGCCGTCGAGGTCGCCGACGCCTGCCGCCGACGCGCCGAAGCGGTCTCCCGCGGACAGGGACGGGCCGTTGGGGACGGTCCCGTTGACCTCGGCGGTCCGCTTTACGGTGCCGTCGGGGTTCATGAAGATCACGTACAGGTCCCCTGTTGCGGCGCTACCGAAGATGTTGCCCGGCGCGCCTACGGCGATGTCCGGAGTCCCGTCGCCGTCGAGGTCGCCGACGCCTGCCGCCGACGCGCCGAAGCGGTCTCCCGCGGACAGGGACGGGCCGTTGGGGACGGTCCCGTTGACCTCGGCGGTCCGCTTTACGGTGCCGTCGGGGTTCATGAAGATCACGTACAGGTCGCCTGTTGCGGCGCCCATGAGGAGGTGGCCCGGCGCGCCTACGGCGATGTCCGGAGTCCCGTCGCCGTCGAGGTCGCCGACGCCTGCCGCCGAGGTGCCGAACTGGTCGCCGTCTGCCAGCGACGGGCCATTTGGCACCGTGCCGTCGACCGTGGCGGTCCGCTTTACGGTGCCGTCGGGGTTGAGGAACAGCACGTGCACCGCCCCCGTGCACTCGCAGGTGGGGGATCCTGGTGCGCCGACTGCCACGTCGGTCGTGCCGTCGCCGTCAAGGTCGCCGACGCCTTCGGTCGAGGTGCCGAACGTAAAGTCGGGTTTGGCCGCGTCGGCCATGTCGCTGCCCTTGATCTGCACGGCGGATGCTAGCGGCAGATGGCCGTCGGCGACTACCGACACCGTGCCGGCGATGGCCCCGAACCCGCTCTCGTTGGCCCACTGCGGCGCGGGGCCTGGCTGGGACACCACCCTGTATACCGCGTACGACAGGGGCCTGTCCAGGTCGCCGGCCCCGTCCAAGGAATAGTCGCCAAGGGCGCCGGACGACCTTTCTGCCACCCCTGGTATCGCTCCTGCCACGGTCGTGCCGCGCCTTTCTGCCTCTATGATTGAGTTGCCCAGCAGGTGCACGGCGTCATAGTACCCGAAGGAGTACGGTACGACGTCCAACCCCTCGCCCAGCAGCTGCGCCGAGAGGCCGGAGTTGACCTCGTTGTCGGGCACCTCGAATATCGTGGCGGAGATGCCGACCATTGCCGCGATCGGGCCCGCCGCCGGGTCTGCCGCTATGATGCCGCTCGTGGCAATCCCGTCGGTGCCGTACCACTTGACGCCAAACGCCCCGGCCGCCGGGTTGGAGTTGATCGTCTTCACCAGGTCTATGAACTCGTTGTCGAACCCTATGAACACCACCGCGGTGGCCGTGGCGCCTGCCGACCGGACGGCCGCCGCCAGCTGCCTCTCGAGCTCCGCCGCCACGCCGGAATGGTCGGGTGACGCTATCTGGTACGGTATGGAGGCGATGGTTCCGCCGTAGCTGTCCTTGAGGGTTCCTGCTATCCCGTTGCCCCACGGGCCGTCCCTGTATACGGCCACGACCATGGTCTTGCCGTCGCCGTCAAGCTTGGATATTATCGCGGGCACCTGGTACGTGTCGGGCGGCACCAGCCGGAACACGCTATCTGCCACGGCCAGCGACGGCGCGGTCGACGACGGGGACACCATCACCGCGTCCGTGGCGTACACGTCAGCGTACGCCTTTGCCATGGCGAGGCTCGAGCTGGAAGACGGCCCTATGAAGTACGATACGCCGTTCCTTTCCGGATAGTACCCTGACCCGAAGATGTAGCCGTCGTAGGCCACGAGCAGGGACCGTTTAAGCTGGTACGCGCCTGCCTGGGACACCATGTGCTGCCACCACGTCTCGCCGCCGGCCGCGTCGCCGTTGATCTCCCCGAGATCCTTGCTGTACGTGGCCCGGAACGCCTCTATGTTGGCCCCCCTCGCGCCGCCGTCGTCGTGGGCGACCATGATGCCGGTGGCGCCGTCGATCACGAACGGGCTGGACGGGGATCCCTGGCCGGTGCCGGATATGGTGTCAAAGTACGCGTCCGCGCCGTTGGCGGGATCCGCCGCGACGCTCGCGTCGTAGGCCGCGATGGCCGCGTCTATCGCCTGCCGCAGCCTGTCCCGGTTGCCGTCGTCGTCCATGTCGTGGCGTATGTTCTGCATGGCCGTGTGGGTCCTCTGGGAGGAGATGTCGGCCACCGAGAGCACCAGCGGCGTCTGCACGTTCTGCGCGTTAAAGTCGTTTACCGCGATCTCCATCACCCTCTGGCGCACGTTCTCGCCGGACCACGAGCCCTGGAGGTTCAGGAGGCCGCCGATGACGGCGTCTGGGCGCACCAGTCCCACGCCCGGGACGTACGTGCCCACCTGCTCCCATCCTCCGGACTCCACTCCCCACACCGCGTAGCTTGCGGCCGCGAGGTCTCCAGCCGCGTTCAGCCTGATGTTGCCAAGGGCGCCGCTGTAGTCCGCGGCGATCGGCGGGATCTGCCTCTTTACCTCCTCAAATCCCCCGTCGCCGGCGGCGTCCATCGCGAGGCCCAGCACCCACACCGAGTCGTACGACGAGTACGCGTAGACGTTGGGGGTGCCGACTATCCGCGGATCCGCGAGGAGGCGCTCGTGCAGCTTCTTGTACGTCTCGCCCGTGGCGTCCTTGTCGAATATGCTCGCCCTGAAGTTTGCGTCCCTCAGGAACGCGAACACCTTGGGGTCGCTCACCAGGCTCCCGTTCAGCACGTTGGAATCGGCGCCCATCCACTGCACGGTGCTGAGCACCGGGTGGTCTGCCGCCTTGCCGAAGAACGACTGCGATTCCCCAAGCCCCACGTACAGCACCGCCACCTTGTCCGCCCCGTACGTGTCGACGTGGCCCTGGACCTTGTCGGCCAGCTGCCGCGCCATCTCAGTGAAAGTGGCGTCGTAGCAGCCGTCCGTGTCGCAGGTGGGGTAGCTTCCAAGGTCGTCGGCGGTTCCGCCCAGCCTCACGAACTCCGCCGTCGTGCTGTCGCGCAGCCCGTTCCCGTACAGGTCGTCCCTCCAGACCGTGACCAGGACCTCCGCGCCGTTGTCCGTCATGATGCTGGCAAGCACCGGCGCCTGCAGGGAGTCGTCCGCCGCCAGGCGGAACACGTTGTCGCCCGCTATCGCCATGGACGGGGCGGTGGAGCAGCAGCTGAGGAGCAGCATGTTGTTAAAGTTGACATAGTCCCTTATCTTGCCGATGCCGGAGCTTGCGGACGGGCCGGACACGTAGATGATCCCGTCGTCGTTGAGCTCCTTGATCGGCCCGGAGTACCCGTCGGCTATGGTGTCCTTGATGTCGAGCCCGATCCGCCACTTCGCGCCCTTCTCTGCCAGGTAATCGTTAAAGTCCGATATGGCTATCTCCTTGGCCACCTGCCTGTGGACCCCTGCGCCGTCTGCCCTGGTCACTGGCACGAGCCCGCCTATGTCTACCACCTCGACCCATTCGCCGCCCACGACCTTCCATGTCGCGTATATGCCCCCGGCGCGGTCTCCCGCGGCGTTCAGCTCGGTGTTTCCGGACGCGCCGACGTACGTCCTCGACACCTCTGCGAGGGCGCCCTTCACCGCCTCCACGTCGGTGCTCTGCGCCTTGAGCATGGACAGGCCCAGCAGCCATACCGCGTCATACTCTATGTTGGCGTAGACGCTCGGGGGGCTTCTGAACCCGTCGAGGCCCGCAAAGTGCTTGTTGATGTACGCGGTGATCTGGTTGTCGCGCACCGTGGGCTGGATGGAAGTCAGGCCAACCTTGCTTGCAAACTCCCTCGTGGCCGGGTCGCCAGTCACGTTGGGCTCGACCGTGTTGAGTTCCGCGCCGAACCACCTCACGTCGTCCAGCACGCCGTGCGCGCTTGCCGCCTTGACGAACTCCACGTTCTCCTCGAAGCCTATGAATGCCACGGCCACCCTGTCGGCGCCGTACGCGTCCACCTGTGCCTGCACGGCGGCGGCGAGCCCCGCCGCGCCGGCCGCCATGTCCGTGGTGTAACTCACCCTGTCTGCCACGACGTTTGCCCCGTCGAGGCTTGCAAACGCGGTCCCGGTTAGGTCCAGCAGGTTGTTGACCCACCCTATGTCGCGCCCGGCCGGCACCATGGCGGTTATGCCGGCGCCGTCGATGAGGCCCGCCAGCCTTGCGGCGTCGTGGGGGTGGCCCGCGGTGAGCCTGAACATCGAGTCGCCGGGCTTGGCGAACTCGGTCGTGACGCTGCAGCAGCTCATGAGGAGCATGCCGTTGCTGTCCCCAAAGTCCAGCACGTCCTGCGTGTAGTCCAGGGCGGGCCCGTCGATTATCTTGATGCCGGCGTCGTTCAGCGCGGTAAGCTCCCTCAGGGCGGTGGACGGATCCGTGGCAGAGTCGCGCCTGTCCGCCTCCAGCGTCCATGACGCGTTGATCCTCCCAAGGTACTCGTTAAAGTCGCTCACTGCGAGGTCTGACGCCTCCCTGATCTCCACGCCGTACCCCGACGCGCCGCCGGTCACCGGCGCGATCGCGCCGATCGTGACCGTGCCGTCGAGGGCCACCCTGTCCTCCGCGAGGTACTTCCAGTGTCCAGGCTTCAGCGGGTACGAGGAGTCGTCGAAGGCATTTGCCACCAGCGTCTTCGCGTCGGGGTCGTACCCGTCAAGGTAGAACGGGCCGTTGCTTATCACCGCGTTGCCCTTCGCATCTATCCACCCCGACGACGCGGCGTACCTGGCGCCGGGGGACGTGGGGTTGCCGTGCAGGCCGGCCGGGACCGTCCCGTCCGCCGCAAAGCCGTCCAGGGCGGCCTTCACGAGCCCGGAGTCGCCCCTGTCAAGCAGCGAGATCCAGGGCACGCCGTTCGCGACCGCGTTGGCATTCGAGAATGCGGCGTCGCCGTCCAGCACCACCTGCTCCATCGCGGCGTATATCTCCCACGGTATGCTGCTCCAGACGATCGCCTCGGAGGCGATCTCCGTGTCGTCAAAGTGCCAATAGTCGACGTATACCTCGACCGACGTCGGGCTCGTCACCCTGATCCCCTTCACTTCCTTGCCCGCGGAGATGATCTGGTCGCTGTATTTTCTCTTGTCGTCGGGGTTGTCGCTGTCATCCGTGCTCCACTCCGTGACGAGGTACAGCGGGTACAGGACGTCGTTCATGGTCATCGGCAACCCGGTGTGCCAGCTGCTGAAGGTAAAGTCCAGCGTGACCTTGCTGGTGGCCTGCGCGTCCGGCCGCACGGCGTCCCACCCCTGGCTGGCGGGGTTCCACATGACCGCTTCGTCCGGGACGTCCATCGTGCCGTCGGGGCCGGCAGTGTCCACGCTCCACGTGGATCGCACCGGGGTCAGGTCGCCCGTGAACGGGTCCCTGACTGCCGCCGGATCGTTCAGTATGTTCCATATGTTGTTGCTGTACGTGTCCGCGAGCCCTTGGACTGGGTTCCACGCGCTCTGGGAGATGTACTTTACGCCTATGGTCAGGCTCCCGTCTGGGCTGTCGGCGTTGATCGGGGTGGCCCTGTTGGTGATCCCGTGGCCCTGCGCGTTTACCAGCCCCGTGATGCCGTCCCTTGCGACATACCTGTTGTCCTCGGTTCCCAGGAATATCCTGACCGCGTCCTGCGTTGCCAGCGCGGTCGCCTGCCTGACCAGGTTTGCCCGCTCCGAGACATTTGCAAAGCTCCCGTCGTATATGTTCCGCGTAATCTCGTCCAGCTGGGGGTTCTCGTAGCTCCAGTACTCGGGGTTGTTCTGCCCGGGCATGTTCAGCGCCCACGGCGCGTAGAATGCCGCCAGGTTGGAGTTGTCGTACTTTGTGACGCTTGATCCGGAAAACCCCCCCGTGTAGACGTGCCACTTTAGGTCAGCGGGGTCTGACCCGAACACCGTGTTGTACGCTTCCAGCAGGTTGCCTGTCTTTATGCTCACCTCGAAGCCCAGCGCGCTCAGTTCCTTTTCCAGGGAGCGGCCGATCGACTCCCTCACGGGATCGTCGTTGCGCACGAATATCGTGACGGCGACGGGACTGTCACCCGCGTACCACTTGCCGTCCGCCTTCGTGGCGCCGTTTGCGGCCATGGCGCCGCTGATCATGCTGTCCGCAAGCTGCGGGTCGTAGCGTATGCCCGCGGCCTCCAGCTGCCTGTATACCAGGATGTAGTCCGGGTGCGTGGGCCCGAAGCTGGAGAACATCGGCTGGCCGTGGCCTTGGAACATATCGCGCACTATGGCGTCCCTGTCGACCAGGAAGTTCAGCGAGTACCTGACGTCCCTGTACGCGAACGGGTTGAACTGCGCCGTGGCGTCAGCGGGGTTTACGAACAGGTCGTACCGCGTCCCGCCAGCAGAATCGAACACCTGGACGCCGCTGGGGGGGCTGTCCCCAGTCACGCTGTAGGGCACCGGGTAGTAGTATATGTCAAAGTCGCCGTTCTGGATCTTCGCCAGAACGGTGCTCTCGTCCGTGTGCTCCACGAACGTTATGCTGTCCACGTTGCTGCCCTGGTATGCGAAGGAATAGCCGGTCCCCATGAGGACGACTGCCAGCAACGCGGACAACGCTAGGATCTTCACGTAGCCACTTTGGCTGACGGGGGTTAAAAAGTTAGCTTAGTTCCGGGCAGGGCCGCGGGGGAGGGCTTGTACGCCAGCGGCCGAAACTGACTTGGATGCCTGCAGTCCACGGAACGTCATGGCACCCGCGGGGGCTGGGATCCGCAGATGGGCCACTGAAAAAGGCCGCCGTCGCGGCAGCCGCCGTCCTGGCGGGCCACGCGGGCGCCAGCATCATCCTGGCCGCCTGCCTCCAACTCGTCCGGTGCTGAGGCGGCGCGGCCGCCGACATCCCCGGCACGGAGGGCCCGCCTCGCGCGCGTCGGCCTGGAGCGCCGCCCGGGCGGGGCTACCTGCCCGCCAGCCACTCCTTCACTATCATGGAGACCAGCTGCTCTGACGTCACGTCCTGCCTTTCTGACTCTGCGGCGAGCTTCTTCATGGATGCAGGCGGGAGCCCGAGCCTGAACGTCCCCGCGTAGTACCTGTTTGACTTGCGGAGCAGGTCGGCGTGCGCGTCGTCCGGGTTGTCCGCCAGCGCCTTGAGGTACCTGTCCTTCTTCGACTCGTCGTATCTTGACACCAGGCCGGCTATCTCCAGGGCGTCTGCCGCGTTCTTGGCGCTCCTGAACAGCCTTATCGCGTGATCGCGCGACAGGCTCTCTGGCACGAGTTCCTTGAGGCTGTCTGGCAGCGCGTCGAACCCCAGGTGCCTCTCGAGCGTCCTCGCCGACATGCCCAGGATCCTGCACGCCTCCCTCTTGCCCTTCTGCCTGACGATGAACCTTGTCGCCTTTGAGGTCTCGGCGGGGCTCATGCCCAGCCGGTGCATGTTCTCCACCAGGGAGCTCGCCTTGGCGTCCTCCACCGACGCGCGCCTGCTTTGCAGGACCAGCACCGGGATGGACGTCCTTCCCAGGGACCTTACCGCCGCGAGCCGGCGCTGCCCTGAGATGAGGGTGTACCTGTCGCCGTCCCTCTGCACGAGCGGCGGGTTCTGGAGCCCGTCGGCGCGTATCGACTTTGCAAGCGACTCCACCCCCCTGCTGTCAAGCCTCCTGGCCTGTGCCTCGTCCCACACGTCGATTCTTGACACGGGCACGCTCTGCAGGGCGTAGTCCATGGCAGTTGTACCCGCCACATGTTTTTAACGTTTGTTGCAATGTCCCGCGTCCCCCGCGGCGCGCGGGCCTACCCCGGGCGCCCCTTTTGCAGCTGCGTGATCTCTATCTCGACTGCCTCCAGCGGATCCTCCGCGTGGTTGCGCCGGATTGACAGCATCTTCGGCCTCTCAAAGTCCTCCGTGCAGTCGGGGCACGCGTAGACCAGCACCCTGTGCTCGTTGGGCGCCTTTGGGTTTGACAGCCTCGGGTAGTAGACCAGCCTTGCCCCGCAGTCAACGCAGTACCTGTTGACTCTCTTCCTCCTGGCCAACGCAAACCCCCGGCATCGCATGGTATCCGCCGCGGGTTATTAGATCTGACCTGTCTAATCCGTTTTAGCCGTTGCTCACTTTTCTTTGCCCCGCGCGGCAGCGCGCCGTCAGCCCGCCCCGTGATCGTTTAAATGCCGTCGTGCGTGCAGTACGACATGGGCAAAAACCGGCATAGCAGACCGGGACGCGGGGCGCGGCGCGCGGGCCCCGACATGCGCGCCGTGGCGCTCCTCGTGGCCGGCGCCGCCGCCCTCGTGGCGGCAGGCCTGTCGCACTCCCCAGACGGCGCCTTCCCGGAATGGGTCCCCGCCGCGCATGGCTACGGGAAGGTGGTGACGGAGGGCGCCGGGGCCATCGGCTCCGACCTGGTCAACGCCGCGGGGTACACCGGCAAGGGGATCAAGGTGGCGGTGATCGACGCGGGATTCGATCCCGCCAGCCCAGAGATCTCCGGCAGGATCGCCGAGTCCAGGTCCTTTGACACCACCCGCGGGATCGCCGGGCTTGACGCCGACCACGGCACGGCGGTGGCCGAGATCATAGCGGACGTGGCCCCCGGGGCCGACCTGTACCTTTACAACGTCAGCACGGAGATGGAGTTTTACGACGCGGCCGACTACATCATCGGCAGGGGCGACATCGACATCGTGTCCATGTCCCTGAACTGGCACAACGACCTGGGCCCCGCCGACGGCAGGACGACCTGGATGGCGCAGAAGGTGAACTATGCCGAGAACAGCGGGATACTCTGGGTCAACACGGCAGGCAACGACGGGCAGCATCACTGGCAGGGGAGGTTCTCCGACCCTGACGGCAACGGCACCCATGACTTTGCGGGAAGCGACGAGACGCTCGACGTCAGCGTGGGGGCCGGGGAGGTGCTGACCGTGACGCTCAGCTGGTGGGGCTCGCCGTCCCAAGACTACGAGCTGGCCCTGTATGACGGGAGCCAGAACCTGCTGGCGCGATCCGACTGGTTCCAGCCCGGCTACGACCCGTTCGAACAGGTCGCCCACGCATTCCAGCACGACGCGACTGCGCACATCGTGATCAAGAAGGTCACCGCTACCGAGGACGTCGACTTTCAGCTCTTCGCCAGCCATGACCTCGGCGAGTACGCGGTGCCGGCATCCAGCATAGCCATTCCGGCGGACTCGCCGGGCGCCATGGCGGTGGGCGCCTTCGACTGGGGCAGCGGAACACTCGAGGGCTACAGCTCCCGCGGGCCCACGATGGACGGCAGGATCAAGCCGGACATATCCGGCCCCACGCAGGTCAGCACGGCGGCGTTCGGGGGAGGCGCGTTCGGCGGGACGTCTGCCGCCGCCCCGCACGTGGCCGGTGCCGCCGCGCTGGTCATGGAAAAGTACCCCGACGCGACGACGGGCCAGGTCAGGTTCCTGCTGGAATCGACCGTGGATCCGCGCCACGCCAGGTCAAACCTGGACGGGACGGGGAACCTGGACGTGTCGGCGCTTGCCCCGGCGGACATACTGGTGCTGGACGCCAGGAACGCCGGCTGCGACACGTGCGTGTTCCCCGCCAGCGTGGACGCGCTGGCGGGGGACGCCGTCACCTGGACCAACGTGGACACGGGGCCCGTCGTGCTGGAGAGCGACAGCTCTAGCAGGGACCACTTCACCACCGGCACGCTTGCGCGCGGGAGCAGCTTCTCGCAGACCTTCGTGGAGGAGGGCATCTACGGGTACCACGAGACGACCAACGTGTGGGCAGGGGGGCAGGTGATCGTAAGGGCAGGATCCTCCGGGGCAGAGCTGTCCTCGGCCAGGATCACGGGCCCCAACCAGGTCACCGCGGTCTTCTCCGGCGCGGTCGAAGCCGGGCCGGAGGACTTTGAGGGCGTCTCGATAGCCGGGGAGGCCACCGCGAGGGCATTCGACGGGCTCGGGGGTTCCGGGACCGACACCATCACGCTTGAGTTCAAGGGCCCGCCGGTGCCAGCCGACGCCACCGGGACCCTGTCAGTCGGGGACGGGATCCGCGGCCTGGACGGGAGCCCGGTGCGGGGCCCCTTCAGCGCGCCCGTGGCCGACGGCCAGGCCCCGTCGCTTACCTCGGTCTCCATCGCGTCGTCGAACCCCGTCCCGGGCAACGCGGTGCCGGGGGACGCCGTGACCCTGACGTTTACCGCCTCCGAGCGGATAGCGGGCGTGGCCGCGACGATCAACGGGAACGCCTACGCGCCTGCCAACACCTCGGGCAACACCTGGAGCGCGACCCGCACGATAGACGGCACCGACGCCGCCGGCCCGGTGACGTTTTCCATCGACTTCGGGGACGCGGCGGGCAACGCCGGATCCCGGGTCACCTCGACCACGGACGGCTCCGGGGCGTCAGTCGGGGGCGCGACCACGTCGATACGTGGGACGGTGTTCGCCGACGCCGACGGCGACGGGTCCCGGGATCCCGGGGAGCCGCCGTTCCCGGGGTACACCATGATCGCGGTGGACCTGCTGACCGGCGTCGTCAGGACCGCCGAGAGCGGCCCGGACGGCACGTACGCGTTTGACGGCGTCTCGCCCGCGCCTGACGTCACACTCGTGCAGACGTACTACTTCCCGTTCGACCACACCCTTACCACGGGGAACTTTTACGCGTACCTGAGCCCGGCGCAGGGAAGATCCGCGACGTGGGACGTCGGGTTCCGCCAGGTCCTGCCGTCCGAGGCGGTGACCCTGAGCGTCACGGCATACCGCGACGACGACGGCGACGGGTCCCGGGATCCCGGGGAGCCGCCGTTCCCGGGGGTGACGGTGCACACCTACACGTACACGACGGCGGAGCTCGAGGCGGTGGTGACCGGGCCCGGGGGCGCCGCGACGAAGGCCGACCTCGTCCCCGCCGACTGGCTCGCGCAGGTGGTGCGCCCCGAGGGCTACGTGGAGACCGCCCCCGACGATCCCGCCACGGGGGTGATCGGGACGCTCCTCGTGATCGCCCCGGAGCCGGGATCGTCCCACTCTATGGAGATCGGCCTGGCGCCGGCGCCGTAGGGTGCGGCATGCCGGGAAGCGCGTTACTGGGAGTGGCGCCGCCCACCAGACTTGAACTGGCGACCAACGGATTAACAGTCCGACGCTCTACCACGCTGAGCTAGGGCGGCACAAGTTGTACCCTCTTCAAAACCGATTTAATCCTTGCTAATGGCGGGATCCGGCGCCGCCGTCAGTTGAACCTGGCAAAAAACTCCTTGATCTCGCCCGCGCGGGACTCCACAAGGTCGACTATCTCCAGGTGCTCCTCGGGGGTGGGCTCCCTCTTGTGCACGATCTGGAAGGCGCTGAGCGCGGATCCCACCATCTCGCCCACGAAGAAGCCGCACAGGAAGTCGCCGACGTTCTGGCACTCCCACACCTGGCCCACGCGGGGGGACGCGCCTGCCTTCTTGTACAGATCCAGGGTCTGGCCGACGAGCTCCCGCGTCTGCCTTGCGAACTCCGGATCCAGGGTCATGCCGCCGGCCCTACTCGATGCCCTTCTTCTTCTCGTACACGTAGATGCCGTCCAGGAAGACCCTGTGGTCCTTGTTCTTCACCTTGGTGTGGAGCTGTATGTTGGCTGCGGTCTGGGTCACGTCCGTCAGCACCCTGCCGGTCAGCACGACGTCCTCGCCCTTCGGGGCCACCTTCGTGTCCCCTACTATCCTGGCCGTCCTCGGGGCGTGCTCTCCCTGGAAGTTCTCTATCAGGACCGTGTCCCCCTCCACCTTCACAGTGATCGGGAAGTGGGCGAACACCACCTTCATCTTGACGGTGTAGCCGTGGACCAGCCCCTCGCAGATGTTCCTGACTATGGACCTCGCGGTGTGGAGTATGGCATAGTCCCTCTTCCTCTTGCCCCGCGCCATCAGGGTGACCTTGCCGCCGGCCGCCTCCACGTCCACCGGTATGCTGCGGAAGTTCTTGTAGGCCTTCCCGAGCGGCCCGTCGAACTGCATCATGCGCTTCTTCATGGTGACGCTGACACCCTCCGGCACGTCGAGCACCACCTTGAACTTGTCGACCTGCTCAGTAGACATACCCTATCAGGAACCCTCCCAGGCCGTGGTTTGCCGCCTCGTGGTGCGACATGACGCCCTTGTTGGTGGTGACCAGCAGCATCCCCCTGTCGTATGCGGGCAGGTACTGCTGCTCCCATGCCGTGTACTCCGTGTGCTTTACCTTGAACCGCGGGGATATGGCGCCGCACTTTGTGATCTTCGCGAGCAGCTGGATCTTGAACTTGCCTCCCCTCTTGTCGTCGACGTGCTCGAACTCGCCGATGTAGCCGTCCTTCTGAAGCGCCTTTAGCACCTCTATCCCGAGGTTAGACGTGGGAAGTATCACGCAGTCGGACTTTCTGCGCGTCTCGTTGTTGTACAGTGTGACGAACAGGTTTGCTAGTACGTTTGAAGCCGGCATGTCCACTCACATGTTCTTCCTGAACCCCAGGGACACCGCGACCTCCCTGAAGCACCGCCGGCACAGCATGAGGTCGTACTTTTGGATCACGGCGGTGTAGTCGCCGCACCTCTTGCACCACCTCGAGCCCCTGCCAAAGTCGTGTTTCTTCCTCCCGGTAAACTCGTATGACCTGTCCTTCGCCATTATGTCACAGTCACCCCAAACTCCCTGACTAGATAATCCTTTGCTTCCTGGCTCCCGATGATGTGGGACTTGCCCACCCTTGCCTTGTGCTTGCTCCTCTTCCTGATCCCGTAGCCTGGCCTGGACAGAGCCACGGAGATCCCCAGGCCCAGGATCCCGATCTGCGGATCGTACTTTACCCCGGGGATGTCGATGTGCTCGGCTATCCCGAACGAGTAGTTTCCGAACCCGTCAAACGACTTGGACCTCACCTGGTTCCCCTTCGCGTCCAGCAGCCTCTTGAGCAGGACCCTGGCGTCCTCGCCGCGGACCGTGACGGCGACGCCGATGGGCTCGCCCTTGCGGACGCCCCAGTCCCTCTGCGACTCCCTCGCCTCCCTCACGGCCGGCTTCCTGCCAGATATCTGCTCCAGCGCCTTCTTGGCGGTCTCGATCGCGTCGCCGGACCTGCCGACGCCCATGTTCAGGACGATCTTCTCGAGGGAGATCCTCTTCATCGTGGATTCTGTTTCCTGCGACATCCTATCACTTTATCCTGATTGCCGGCTCCTCCCTTCCGACCACTATGATTATGTCCGACGGGATCTGTATCTTCCTCTCGCCGAGCGTAAGCACGACCCTCCTCGGGAGTATGAACGTGCCCTCCTCGATCGCCTCGATCTTGCCCACCTGCCCCGCGTTTATCCCGCGCGTTACCAGCGCCTGGCACCCGGCCTCGAGCCTTATCACCTCGATGATCTTCTGCCCCGGGACCTCGATCAGGCACGTGTCGCCGATGCTCACGTCCGCGTCCGATATGACCGAGCGGCCGTCGTGGAAGCCCACCTGGGTCCTCCCCCCGCCGATCGTGGTCTTGCTCCTCACCCTGACCATCTTTTTTGACTTTTCCCCGGCGTCGATCTTCAGTGGCTGGAGCAGCTTCCCGTTCCTCGGGACTAGCCTGTAGACGTCCTCGACGTTTTCCAGCTCGACTACGTCCATCAGCCCTATCGCGTGGTGGAGCGACTTGCGCACCACCCCGTCGACCTTGACCTTGCCCGAGTAGATCTGGGCCTTGGCCTCCCTCAGGGTCGTCACCACCTTCAGCATGTCCCTCAGGAACACGGCGGTGGGCACGGAGGCGGCTTTCCTGTGGGGGCCCGGCATCACCGTGATGGCGAACCTCTTGTCCTTCCTTGAAATGCCCCAGAACATGGGGGCCATCTGCCTCTTGAGCTTCTTGCTTCCGGAAATGCTACCCATTGCTCTCACCCTCCCTCTTCTCTTCTTTTGAGTCTTTACCCGCGCCCTCTGGCTTTCCGCCTTCCGGCCCCTCTGCGGCCTCCGGCCCCTCTGCGGCCTCCGGCCCCTCTGCGGCCTCCGGCCCCTCTGCGGCCTCCGGCCCCTTCTCTTCTTTTTCTGATCCTGCGCGCCCTCCGGGCGCCTGCTTGGCCTTTGCCGGCTTGTCTTTGCCGCCTTCAAGCTTGGACGCCCTCCACTTGTCGTCTTGCAGGCTGGTAATCATGATGTTTGACGCGTGGATGAGCACGTCAAACTTCTCGCCCTTGCTCTTTTCCTTTTTTATGCCCTCTATCGCGACCATGCCCACCGATGTCATGATTTTGCTTATCTTGCCGTCGAGCCCCTTGTACTCCCCCCTGATAATCACTATCGAGTCCCCCTCGATCACCCTCGCGCTTCTCTTGCCGTACTTGCCGCGCAGGTCCTTTGAGAGCAGGCCCCTGAGCTGCTTGCTCTTGGTCTTCTGCGTGGCGCGGTAGATCATCTTGTTGCGCATCTTTGTCGGCTTCATCTCATACCACCATCGATGCCAGGTTGGCCACCCTTGGCCATTTCTCCGAGGCCTCCGCGGCTACCGGCCCCTTGATGTCGGTCCCCTTGACCTCGCCTTCGGGGGTGATCAGGACTGCCGCGTTGTCTTCAAAGCACACCCGGACGCCGTTCAGCCTGCGCACTGCGTATTTCTGCCTGATTATCACGGCGCCGTATACCTGCTTTCTCAGCTCTGCGGGGCCCTTTTTTACGACCACGTTGCAAAAATCCCCCACGGCGGCGGCCGGGAGCCTGGAGACCCTCGTCTTGTGCTTTTGCACGTTTATCACCTCCAGGATCTTCGCGCCGGTGTTGTCGGCGCAGGTGATCTCGGCCCCCACGGGGATCGATCTGGTCACGTACGGGCGGAACTCGGCCACTCCCTTCCCTGCCTGCTTTGCCATTACTTTCTTACCTCCACCACCACGTATGACACCGCCTTTGAGATGGGCCGGCACTCTGCCGTGCGGACGCGGTCGTCCACCTCGACGTTCATGCATTCGGGAACGTGCGCGTGTATGGTGTTCTTGCTCCTTGCGTACCTCTTGAACTTGTTAAAGTACACCGGCGCCTCCTTCTGCAGTGTTATCGTCTGCTTTGCCTTGTTGCTGGTCACCTTGCCGTCGAACAGCTTGCCCCGTATCGGCATCCTGCCGTGGAACGGGCAGTGGACGTCACCGCACTCGCGCTCCGGCGCCTTTACGTTCAAACCGATGTTCACGGTCATGCCTTGCCCCTGAGCCTGTCAAACGGCCTCTTTGCTATCTTGGCGCCGGGAACCGTGACGCGCTCCGATCCGGTGAAAAACTCCCACGTGCTGGTGTCCTTTGGCACCGATTTTGTCCCTTTGGCGGTATCTATCCTCAGCATTGATTTTGTTTCGTCTATCACAGTCCCATTTAATCCTATGACATGCTGGTTGGTCGAGTCAACCACCCTGGCATGCAACCCGATCAGCTCGTGTAGTGCGATGTTTCCTGCCGTGATCATTCCTTCTTCATCTCGTTGAGCCTGGTCATCATCCTTGCGATGTCGCGCCTTATCGCCTTTATCTTCCCGCTCTCCTTCTTCAGCGTTCCCTGGGAGCCGTCCACCCTGAGCTTTGCGAGTTCAGTCCTGGTTTCCTGGATCCTTTCCCTGAGGTCCTTCTCGTTGAATGCCCTGATCGTCTTCATGCTGATCCGGGTCATTGCTTTGACTCCTCCGCGCCTTCATGCGTCTCGTTTTTCTTCATCTTTTCCGCTTCCAGTGCGTTCTGCTCGGATTCCACCCCGGCAACGCGCTCGGCGTCTTCTTCATTACCTGAACCGCCATCGGACTTGGGCGCCTCCCCGCCATCGGACTTGGGCGCCTCCCCGCCATCGGACTTGGGCGCCTCCCCGCCATCGGACTTGGGCGCCTCCCCGCCATCGGACTTGGGCGCCTCCCCGCCATCGGACTTGGGCGCCTCCCCGCCATCGGACTTGGGCGCCTCCCCGCCATCGGACTTGGGCGCCTCCCCGCCATCGGACTTGGGCGCCTCCCCGCCATCGGACTTGGGCGCCTCCCCGCCATCGGACTTGGGCGCCTCCCCGCCATCGGACTTGGGCGCCTCCCCGCCCTCCTGTCCCTCCTTGGCGCCGGCCTTTTGCTTCTCCACCGCCTTTAGCTCGAATTCGGGCACGAACTTTTCCTTCTTGGCAATCCTTATCCTTATCCCGATCAGTCCCATCGGCGTCTGCACGTGCGCTATGTCCTCGTCGACGTCGTCTCGGCGTGGTGCCCCGCCCTCGGCAGGATCCCCGCGGTGTGCTTTTCAAACGCCGAGCGGTCGCCCCTGAGCTTCCCCGATATGGTGATCTGGACGCCCATCGCCCCGCTGTCCATGACCTGCTTCAGCGTCCACATGGTGGCCCTCCTGAACGCGGTCCCGCGCTCGATGTGGGACGCCATCCTGTTGCACATGACGCTCGGCGACAGCTCCGGCTTGCCGACCTCGTTTACCATCACCTGGGGGTTCTTCAGCCCAAAGTCAGACGCGAGCTTGTCAGTCAGATCCCTTATGCCTGCCCCCTTCCTCCCGATCACTATCCCGGGCCTCGTGACGTACAGCGCCACCTTCGTCCCCATCGGGGTCTTTGATATCTCGGCGTGCGAGAACCCCGCGTCCTTGATGGCCTGCCCCAGGTAGTCCTTGAGCAGCATCATGTTGTAGTTGTCCCTGATGACGTTCTTGACCGACGACATGCTATACCTCCCGGGCCACCAGTTCCAGGTGCGTCCGCACGTTGTTCTTGGGCGACGACCTTCCCATCGCCCTCGGGATGAACCTCTTCACCAGGACTCCCTTGTGCACCGTCGCGTTCACTATCCTCAGCCTGTCGAGGTCCATGCCCTTGTACTCCGCGTTCGATTCCAGGTTGTCCAGGGCCTTGATGAACTCGGCCGCGGTCTTCTGCGGGTACCTCCCGGCCATCATGCCGGGATCCGACTTGTGGCCCACCTGCTTCTTGTACCTGCCAAACGCGATGGCCCTCTCCCCGTTGATCACGGCCTGGAGGTAGTCCCTGGCCTTCTCTATCGAGAGCCCCTTTATCGCGACCGCCACCTCCCGCGCGTGCTTGTGCGACATGTCGATCTCCCTTATCGAGGCGCGGGCGTGCCTCGTCGGGTCGTAGTCCTGATAAGCGTAGCCGAACCTCCCCATATCGATCACTTTAGCGGCACGTAGAGGCTGGATCTTGATGCTCCCACGCCGGGCGCGCCGTGCGAAACCCTCTTGTTTGTTATGACGTATTCCCCCAGGTAGTGCCCGATCATCTCGGCCCTGATCTCGACTGGGACGAACTCCTTGCCGGAGAAGACGTTTACGGTAACCCCCACCATGTACGGCAGGACGATGAGATCCCTGAGGTGGGTCTTGATCGGGTTCTTCAGCTTGCCAGCCTTGGCCGCCTTTATCTCCTCGATGAGCTTCCTCTTGCCGTCGGTGATCCCGCGGGTCAGGGACCTCCGCTGCCTCGCGTTGAACAGCTCAAAGAGCCTTTCCAGCGAGATCTTCTCCAGATCCTCCATAGGGATCCCTCTGTACACGAATTCCCTAACCAATCCTGACCACCATTGCCTGTATTGGGGTTTTGCGGTCCATATTATAGCATTCCTATCTTGGTCGCCAGGTCCCGCGCCTTTTCGTCCGTCTCAAACCGCACGAACGCCTTCTTGCCGTAGATCGTCCTCGCGGTGTTGACGCTGACCGCCTTCTGGTGGTAGAGCGTGTGTATCGCCTCGGCGATCTCCGGCTTGCTTGCGGACGTGTGCACGATGAAGCAGATCTTGTTCTCGTCCTCCACCATCGCGAACGTCTTCTCGGTGATGTGCGGTTTCAGGATTATCCTGTTTGCCTGGCCCACGTTCACTTTGTCTTCACCATTACCTCCAGGTGCGTGGACCTGATCTTGGCAATCTCGCCGATCGCCCCCCTCGAATACACCGTCAGCCGTATCGGATCGGATCCCGGCGCCAGGTCCAGCACGCTGAGGCTCCTTGCAGACGTGGCCTCGACCCCGGGGAACGACCCGCATGCCTTCCTCAGCTCCGCCGGGTCCCTAGCGACGAACAGGACGCTCTTTCCCACCTTCTTGCTCCTGCCCCTCAGGGACGACTTGCCCGTCCTGGGCTTCCGGGACTCCAGCCTCCTGACGTCGCCCGCCAGGCTGAGCGACTCCAGGATCCTTTCCATGTCGGAGGCCCTGGACACGGCCTCGATGTCGTCGGAGACCACCAGCGGGAACTCCGCTATCCCGCCGGTCCTGTGCCCCCTGGCCTCGACCAGGTCCCTCGACGCGGTGGCGGCTATGGCAGAGCACAGCGCCAGCTTGTTCTCCTTCTTGTTTAGCCTCTTGCGGATCACCTTGCCCACTATCGGCGGGTGGGCCTGCCTGCCGCCCCTCACGGATGCGACGCCGCCTGCCTGGCCCTGCCTTCCGCCCCCGCCGCCGCGCATCTTGGCGATGCGTGACCGGTGCTGGCCGGTGGGCGGGTCGTTTGACCTCGCCACCACGTCCATGCCGGCGGTCGGGTGCCTGCCCTGGGGCTGGAACCTGTGCGAGTTCAGGTTGGTGAACGCCTTGTGTATCAGGTCCCTCCTGAACGGCGTCGAGAACACGGGCGGCAGCTCGATCTCCCCATCCCGCTCCCCCGCGGTGGTGAGCGTCTGGACCTTCGTCATACGACCACCTCCAGGATGTTGGGCTTCGATACCCTTGCCGGGACGTTCCTGACCTGGCTCCGCAGCTTGATGAGCCTCCTGTACGTGCCGGGCACCGAGCCCTTGAGGACCACAAAGTCTCCCTTGACCAGCCCGAAGTGCTTGTACCCGCCGTCGGGGTTTATCTTGATCTTGCCGTCCTCGGTGTTTCCGATTATCATGATCCGCTTGTCGTACTCTGTCCTCTGGTGGAACCCCATCTGCCCCGCCCTGGGGACCGTGTACATGACGTACTGCGGGGATATCGGGCCCAGCGAGCCGAGCTCCCTCACCGTCTTTCTCGACTTGTGCTGCTTCTTCTTCGCGCCGTACCTCTTGATGACGCCCTGCCACCCCTTGCCCTTGGTGATGGCCGCGACGTCCACGCTAGCGCCGGTCTCGAATATCTGGTCGACCCTTATCTCCTTGCCGAGCAGGTCCCTGACGTGAGCGAACTGCTTCCGCACGTCCCCGCCGCTGACCATCGCCTCGAAGACGTACGGCTTCTTCTGCTCCAGCCCGGCCGCCCGCGGCGACACCGCTATGATGGCGTAGACCTCCACGATCCTGGACAGCGAGGCCTCCGCTGCCTCCAGGGCGCCGTCCCTGTTCTTCAGCGTGATCTCCTTCGAGATGCTCTTCGGCACGTCGTCGGCATAGACGTCAAACTCCGCGTGCCTGCCGCCCTGGTTCTTGGAGTACCCCCTGACTCCCAGCACCAGCACCGGCGGGGTCGCGAGCACCGTTCCCAGGCTCACCAGCTGCTTTCCGGCGTTCGGGGTCTTGTCCCGGTCGTCTATGCTGACCACCTGGACGCACCCGGCCTTGAACCCGCAGTGCGCCAGTATCCTAGGCTCGTCGCCGCCGGCTTCGGGCCATGCCCGGATCCTCGCCTCCATGCTCTTGGCGCGCCCCCTCGGCAGGTATGCCAGGCTCCCCCTCCGCGGCTGGCCGTGCTTTCTGTGTCCCATCGGTAGTTCGGAATCCCTGCACTCCGCCTAATAAACCATGTGAGATGTCGTTAACCGCCGTTTTTTTACAGGTTAACCGATGCTTTCTCCTGGGTCACGGCGCCAGCGCCCTGGACGCGGCGTCCCAGATCGTGATGGCCCCGATCACCGCGCACGCGCCGCCCACCCCCATCGCCAGCAGCAGGAAGTTCCTCCTTTCGGGCATGCTCATGGTGTGCGGCGGCCCGTGCTATATGCATTGATGACCGACAGCGTTCCCAGCAGCGCCTCCTCCAGCCTGACGGTCTCCGTGGCCTGCCCCGGGAAGAAGTTCAGCGTCCTCGCGTTCTGGAGCTTCCTCATCCCGCTGCCGAGGATCTCGTGCACGCCCTTGTCGGGCGACCCGAACGCCGCCAGGACCGGCCCCCCCTGGGCGCACCTCTCGACGTCATCCCCGGTCACGTTCCTGCCCTTCCTTGACGTGAGGATCGCGCTCCCCTCCCACTCTGCCAGCAGCGAGTGCAGGCTTGCCCTCTCCCTGACGGAGTAGCCCCAGTACCTCCCCGCCTCGGACTTTGGGATCTCCTTGATCGAGAGCCCCGGGTAGCCCTCCCTGAACCTTACCGTGACGCGCCTTCCGACCTGCTCCCTGCCAAAGTACGGCATGAGCCGGTTGACGCCGACGTCGACGAAGCGCCTGCCCTTGACGCTGACCACTATCCCGTCCCTGGCGTCGCCCGCGGAGATCCTCTTCGGGTTGGCCGGGGTGACGTGGCTCGGGATCTTCAGCGGGTGTAGCACCCCGGCAAACTTCAGGTCGTTCATCCTCGGGAACAGCCTCTTCCGGAGGAACTGGGGCGTCTCCAGGTACCTCAGGACGGTGGCGAGGAGGCTCCCGTCCTCCCGGCTGCCGCCCTCCCTGTAAACGTAGATCGTCTCGACCATGAATATGGCGCAGGCCCTCGCCAGCACGGAGACCTTCCGGGTCTTGTCCATCTTCGTCGCCTCGTCGGAAAGCGACGAGTCCGGTATGGCCACCGACAGCCTCAACGCTCACGCGACCCGCCGGAACCGGAAGCGGTCATTTGCCGTCCTGGGGATACTTTTCCTTGGCGCTTCCCGCGTAGCCTGCGACCTGCCCAGTCGAGGCCGTCTCGTAGGAGCCCGTCTCCGTCCTGATCTGCGCCATCCTTATGTGGTCAGTGCCTTCCTTGTCCTCGCTGGCTATGTAGATCCCCGCCACCGCCATCGCGGCGGCGTCGTCAAGCGACATGTCGTCCCTGTAGTTCTTTTCCAGGAATTCCGTCACGCGGTCGGAGCCGGAGCCTATGGCGATCGCGTCGTAGGCGATGTACGTGCCGCTGGGATCGGTCAGGTACAGCTCCGGGGCGCCGTTCGTGACGCCGCCCAGGATCAGCGCGACCCCGAACGGCCTCACCCCGGCGTACTGCGTGTACTGCTGGCACTGGTCGGCCAGGTGCTTGGCGATGGTCTCCACGTCGACTGGCTCGTCGTAGATCATCCTGTTGCTCTGCGAGAAGAACCTCGCGTTGTCCACCTGGCTTCTCGCGTCCGGGATGTACCCGGCAGCCGCCACGCCCACGTGGTCGTCCACCTGGAATATCTTCTGGACGTTGTCCGATATCTGCAGCTTCTTGAGCTTCTCCTCCACCGCGATTATCACGCCTTCCTTGCACTTCAGGCCTATGGTTATGGTGCCCCTCCTCACGGTCTCTATGGCGTACTCCACCTGGTACAGCCTGCCGTCAGGCGAGAATACGGTGATGGCCCTGTCGTAGCCCTGTTGTGCCGGAAGCATATGGGTCAGGTGCCTTAAAAGTTTAATATAAGCCTAAGGAACCGGGGCGCGGCGCGCCCCCCGGTGGCGCGGGTTGCCGGACGCATGCGTGGCTGGTACGGCCCGAACCCTGGCCGTTTCGGGACGCGCGCGGTTGCCGGGCGTGGCCCGCCATGACCGCAATGCCACGGAACGCCGGCCTGCCAGCGCTGCGCCCGCTTCCCGGCCGGCAGGGCGCGCCGCGGCCCCACGCCTTCCACATTACGCGTCCAAGCCGGCGCCGCCTTAAGGCGAGCTTGTGGACGCATAGATCAAAGAGTACCCACCGGGCCCTACGGAGTTTACCGCTATCACTCCGAACAGGTATTCCGAGCTTGAGTCCAGCCCCGGAACAGTCGCGTTTATGGCGCCGGCCGTAGCCACGCCGTCGTCGGCGATCGGGAACTCTATGATGGCGGGTCCGTGGTGGCGCTGGGTTATGCTGGCGGTCTTTGCGTATAGGATGGCGTAGCTGGTAACGGGGGAGCCGCCGTCGCTGGCGGGCGCGAACCACGCGAGCGTGACAGACGACGGCGTTGTGGCATAGTCGTACACCGCCAGCCCTTGCGGGGCCGTCGGGACGCCGACAGTCACGGAGGCGGTGTCCGAGTACGGGCCGGTCCCCGCGGAGTTTGCCGCCGCCACGCGGAAAACATACCCGGTGCCCGCGGACAGCCCCGTGACCGTCGCCGAGGTGTCCGGCGACTCCCCGTCGCCAAAGGCGGCCCACTGGCCGCCCGGCACCTCCCTGTACTGGACGGCGTAGTCGGTGATCGGAAGGCCGCCGTCGCTGGCGGGCGCACGCCACGCGAGCGTGGCAGACGACTGCGTCGTCGTATTGGAACGCACCTCCCACGGGACTGATGGGACGGCGGGCAGAGTGGTCGCAGAAACGATGTTGGAATACGTGCCCGTCCCAAAAGGGTTTGCCGAGGCCACCCTGAACTGGTATTCGGTGGAAGCGTGCAGGCCGAGGGCAATTCCTGCGGGATGCCCAGGCGAGCTGGGAAACGCGCGCCACGCGCCATCCGGCATTTCCCTGTACTGGACTACGTAGCCGGTGATCGGCGAGCCGCCGTGGTCTGCGGGCACAACCCACCTAAGCGTGGCATAGGACGACGCGTTTGCGTTGACAGACACGAGTGTCGGGGCGGGCTGGACGCCGGAAGAACTCTGCGGGGCGGCCGCGCCCGTCTCAGCGCTTGCCGGGCCACCCGCGCCACCGGCCGTTCCCTCCGGAGCCGGCGGGTTTTCTGCCAACGCTGGAATCGCCGCCACGCTTGCAGACAGCGCGATCAGTAGCCCGAGGACCGGTTTTGCAACCACGGGGCATGTAGGGCACGTCATGCTATTAAGCCTCGTTTTGCGGCCGCCGCCACGCGGGGAAGGGGCCCGCCCCGGCCCGAATGGGCCGACCCCCGGCGCGGTTACTTCCGGAGGCGGGCCCGCCGCGGCCGTCCCCGGCAGGACTGGAACCGGGGCACGGCAGGCAAGGTTAATTTGGGCCAGGCATTCCAGTCCCGGAATGATGTTTGAGATCGAGTTTTCCGGCCACGAGAACGTCCGGTCGAACCACCAGAGGACGATCGAGATCACGAAGGACCCGGACCTGACCCCGAGCGGGGACTGCATCGTGGGAGTCAACGCATCATCCGCATGCTCCGACCTGCCGGACCGGCTAAAGGAGATGCTGAGGAGCCCCGACTCGGCGGTATCGCTCACGTTCAGGGTGGGGCGGCACGAGTTTGTCGTGAACGGGAGGGGGCACGCGGACCTGCCCCTGTCCCACGAGGACGACATCGTGATCCGCAAGAGCGGCTTTGTCTGCCCCCGCACGCTCGCGGTACGGTGCGACAAGGCATCGGACGTCCTTCCGCGGGAGATGGTCCGCCTGCTGCAGGATCCCGGCACGAGGGGGACCTTGGTAATCCGGGCCGGCTGCCAGCCTGCCGCGTGACCCCGCCCGAATCCGCCTTCGCGGGGTCGCTTCTCGTGCCTGAAAACCGAGCCATGCGGCAGGCTGCCGACTGTGACAATTTTATATGCAAAAGCGGCCAGCAGACCCGTGGGCCTCAAGACCAAGATCTTCGTCGTGATTCCGCTGGCGGTGTTCGCGGCGGTGATCTTCGGGTTCGGCCTGTACAACACGCTGTGCAAGAACTCCAACGTCCAGCTCGGGTGCTGAGCCGGCCCCTGGCGCCCCCGTGCCCCGGATCGCGGCCCCGCGCACAAGGTCTATTAGTTCAGGCGGGATGCCGGGTTACATGGAACCGGATCCTGCCCAAAGGCGGGCGATCGACCACGAGGGCTCGCCGCTCCTGGTGGTGGCGGGCCCCGGAAGCGGCAAGACCAGGGTGATCGTCGAGAGGGCGGCATCCATGATAGGCGGCGGGGCAAAGCCGTCCGAGATCCTGTGCCTGACGTTCTCCGACAGGGCCGCAAGGGAGATGGCCGAACGCCTGAGGGACAAGGGGATCGAGGCATCCGAGATGGACATATGCACCTTCCACGCATTCTGCAGGCAGGTGCTGGAGGACAACGTGCTGGAATCCGGGATCGACGCGTCGTCGGGGATCGTGGGCAGGGCCGAGCAGGTCGTCTGGGGGATCAACAACATCGACGGCTGCGGGCTGGAGCACGTGAAGATCGGCCAAGACCCGGCCCGCGCGGTCGAGTCGATAATGGAGGGCATCGGCGGGTTCAAAAAGGAGCTGATCGGCCCGGACAGGCTTGAAGCGTACCTGGGGGAGGACGAGTGCAGGGACGCGCCCGGGGACGAAAGGGACGGCCTGGACGCCCTGGCGGACCTCTGCAGGGTTTACCGCAGGTACCAGCAGTACCAGCGGAAGCACTCCCTGATTGACTTTGACGACATGGTGGCAGAGTCGATCCGCCTGCTGGCATCAAACGGCGCGCTGCGGAAGCGGTACCAGGGCAGGTACAGGCACGTCTTCGTCGACGAGTTCCAGGACAACAACTACTCCCAGATAATGCTGGTCAAGGCGATAGCCAGGGACGGGAACGTCACGGCCGTGGGGGACGACGACCAGGGCATCTACCATTTCCAGGGGGCGCGCCACACCAACTTCCGGGACTTTGAGGATCATTTCAAAGGCACCACCACGGTAAAACTCGAGCGGAACTACAGGAGCACCAAAAACATCGTAAGGCTCGCAAACTCGTGCATCGGGAAGCAGGAGGGCAGGCCGGAGAAGAGACTCTACTCGGAGAACGAGGACGGCGAGAAGGCCATGGTGGCAAAGTGCGCCGACGAGCATGCCGAGGCGGAGTTCGTCGCTGGCACGATCAGGGAGATGGCGGGGGAGCCGGCAGGCGGGAAGGGCGGCGGCAGGCCGCTTGCCTGGGGCGACTTTGCCGTGCTGACGCGGCGCAGGGAAGACGGGAAAAAGTTCGCCGACGCCCTCGCCGGCGCCGGGATCCCGGCGGAGTTCACCGGCGAGCCGGGCGCCCCCCAGTCCCCGATCATGCGAGACCTGCTGGCCAACCTGAGGATAGCGCAGTCCCCGTCCACCGCGGGGGCGGAGATCGTCAGGCTGCTCAAAAACCAGGGGGTGCCGGACGCCGACATCGCCAGGATATGCCACGCCGCCAGGGGAAGGGCCCGCCGCGAGCAGTCCGGCGTCGACTTTGTGCTCGAAACGCTGCGGGGGGCGCCGGGGCTGGGAGTCGCCCACGGGGAGGACGTGGCGGAGGTAGCGCGCCACGTCGGGAGGCTCGAGGGCGCCGCAAACGCGCACGGCCTGGGCGAGTTCGTCCACGAGGTGGTCATGTCGATCTCCGGGCTGGCCCGGAGGGCGGCCGCCGACGATTCCAGAAGTGGCAGGCGGCAACTGGGCACCCTCAGGGCCGCATGCGACGCGGCGATGGAGTACGAGAGGGTAAGCCCAGGCGCGACGCCCGGGGACTTTGCCAGGTACCTGGAGGCGCGGCGGTTTGAGGCGGACGCCGCGCCGGAGGGGGGCGCGGCGGGGGCCGTGCTGGTGACGACCATCCACCAGAGCAAGGGAAAGGAGTTCCCGGTAGTGTTCGTGGCCGACGTCGCCGCGAACAGGCTCCCGCTGAGGCACAGGGAGAAGAAATTCCGCGTCCCGGACGGCCTGTCCCGTCTCGCGCGGGAAGACGCGGACCCGAGGGAGATCCACGTACGTGAGGAGCGGAGGCTGCTGTACGTCGCCATGACCAGGGCGCGGGACCGGCTGTTCATCACGTACTGCGCGAGGTACGGGCAGGGCGCCAGGGAGGCGGCGCCGTCGAGGTTCCTGCAGGAGCTTGGGTTCGAGGACAACCCGCTGATCAGCTGCACGTCCTTTGGCGGGACCGGCCCGGCGGCCGTGCCGAGGAAGCCGGGCGCCGTCGAGGCGGTCAAGCTGGAAAGGCAGGAGCAGGCCAGGCAGGCGGTGGACAGGATGCAGCTGCGGTCGGCCGTGAGGAAGATACGGGATCTGGCGGAGATCCTCCACTACGAGGAGCGCGGGAGCCTCGACGGCTTTGACCCGCGGGAGATCCTCGCGGCCGGGGCCGGCGAGCCCGGCATCGGGCACCTCCTGAGGGGTGAGAGGGAGCCCCTGATCGACCGGGAGTCGCTCACGCTCAGCAAGTCCAGCCTCGAGTCGTACGAGAGGTGCCCGCTGCAGTTCAAGTTCAGGTACGCCCTGCGGGTCCCCGTGCTCCCGGGCCCCGCCGCGGCCGCCGGCACGGCGGTGCACAGGGTGATCGAGGCCGTGACGAGGTACCGGATGGCCGGGAGGGACGTGACGGATGACGAGGCGCTGGCCATGCTGGAGAAGAAGTGGGGCGGCCTGGCGTCCGGCACCCGGGCCGTGCCAAGGCAGAAGAGGAAGGATGCTGGATCGTGGCTGCGGACGTTCCTTGCCTGGGACGGGGCCAACCGGAACGTCCCCGTAGCCGCAGAGAAGGAGTTCAGGCTGGAGATTGCCGGCGTGGCGGTAAAGGGGTACATAGACAGGGTGGAGCGGACGCCCGACGGCGGGTACGTCGTGATCGACTACAAGACGGGCCACGACGGGGTCACCGGCAGGACCATCAAGGACGACATCCAGATGAACGTCTACGCGATGGCCGCCGAGAGGCTGTACGGGAGGCTGCCGGAGAAGGCCGTCCTGTTCTACCTGGCAAAGGACAAGCGCGTCGAGTACGAGGTTTCTCCCGCCGGCGTGAGGGAGGCCAGGGAATCGATCGAGGCCATGGTGGGATCCATCCTGGGCGAGAGGTTCCCCGCCGAGCCCTCGTACAAAAACTGCAAGTATTGCGACTTTACGGGCATCTGCGACGCGAGCAAGGCGGCCTGACTGCGGCCGCCATGTGGGGCCGTGGCGCGCCCGCCGGGCCCGCAGTCAGGAACCGCCGCCCGGCGCGGCCGCGGCCTGGAAATGCCCCAGGGCGTCCCCGACGTCGGCCACCTCCAGCACCTCCATTCCGTACGCCTCCTCGGTCATGGGGGATAGGGGCTTCTGCTCCAGGGCGCACGACCTGTAGACGAAGTTCCCCGCCCTGCTCTCCTCGCACGACTCCACCTGGGCCACGTTCTGGCCCGAGGGCACGAGGAACACGCTGGCGCCGTGCGCCCCCGCGGCCCTCGCCTTGTCGGATATCCCGCCGACCGCCCCTATCCTCGCGTCGGGCAGGATCGAGCCGGTGATCACCATGTCGCCGCTGATCCCCCTGCCCTGGAGCTCCGATATCAGCAGCACCGCCATCGCGGCGCCCGCGCTGCGCCCGTCGACGGTCTGCAGCCGCGTCTTGTCGGCGTCGACGGTGATCGAGAACACGACGTCCCGGCCCGACAGGTCCTCGCCGAGGTAGTCCTGGGCCACCTTGGCTGCCACCCTCGCGGACTCCTGAAAGTCGATGCCCGTGGGGACCTCGGTGTTGACCAGGACGAGGCCCTCGCCGGGATCCCTGACGGATACCAGGATCTTCATGACCGTGCCCTCGTACTGCGTCCTCTCGAAAAACCCGTCACGCACGACCAGCGGCCTTACCCCCACCGAGTTTATCGACTGGCCCCCGTCGGGCGGCCCCCCGTACCCGGCGCCGGGCCCCGCCCCGGGTTCCCCGCCACCCGGGCCGCCGGCCTGCCCCCGCGGCCCGTCCGCGGCGCCGGCGAGCTCGCCGGCAAGCCTCTCGTTGTCCCTCGCGGCCCGGTCAAGCGCCGCGACCAGGTACCCGTTCTGCTGGTACAGCAGGAAGTTCACGATCAGAGACGCGCCCAGAACCGCCACGAGGGCCAGGGCCAACAGTGCCGCCTTCATCTTTGCCTAGACCCCACGCGCCCGCTTTTTAATATAACCGTTAAACGCCAGTTAAGCGAATAGGCCAGATGGCCAACCCCCGCGATTCCAAACGGATCGGCGGGGGACGGGCCACGACAAGATTTGAATTGCCCAGAAACAAAACCCGCCGGGGCCGTCACTTGCGGAGGGCGCGGACGTAGTAGACGGAGTGGCCGGACTCCGTTTTCTCCTCCCGCACCTCGAAATAGTCCTCTGCCGTCATCAGCAGCTGGACGAGGTTCTTGCTGCGGTACATGCGCACGTCAAACGACGGGCTTATCTTCCTTATGTTGTGGCCCACCACCCCGAGGTGCACCCACCTGTCCGTCCCCGACTCCGTCGCGTCCACCGCGTCGATCGCCTTTAGCACGACCTTCCTCCACTTTGGAAGCTTGGCCTTGGGGCCGGGGGTTTTTTTCGGGGGGCCGGACAGTATGTCCACGAACGTGAACACCTCGCACGCGTGCTGCAGCGTCTGGGGCGTGCTGGTCCTGCCGATCCCCATCACGAACAGCCCGGCCTCCCTGACGCGCTTGGCCAGGCCGGTAAAGTCGCTGTCCGACGACACTATGCAGAACCCGTCCACCGTGCCGGAGTGCAGGATGTCCATCGCCTCTATGATCAGGAATATGTCGATCGAGTTCTTGCGGGTGGCGTGCTTCAGCTGGTGGCGCGTGTCAAAGGCGTACTTGTTTGCCCTGTCGCGCCACCCGGCCATGCCGGGGCTCGCCCAGTCGCCGTAGATGCGCCGTATGGTCACCACCCCGTACTTGGACGCCTCCCGCAGCATGCTCCCAAGCAGCTTGGGCTGGGCGTTCTCGCCGTCTATCAGCATGGCCAGCCTGCGGTCGTGTTCCATCTCTGCAGCCATCTGGTATGGCATGGCCCCGTAATCCTATTATTAGTTGTGGCGGGCCGTCCCCCTCGCCACGGCCGGGGCCCGAAAGGCTGGACGCCCCCGCGGGCACGGTCGCGGGACGATCCGGGCCCGAGATCCCAGCGGCGAGGGCGATGGTGAGAACGGCTTCTGATCATCATTGTGGTGACGGTTGTCAGATCTGACCCCCCGGGCGCCCCCGGAACCATTGCAGTGTCCAAGTCGGGGCGGCCGTCCCTTGGGACGGGTTTGGGTGGCGGGGGCCATGGCGGGAGCGAGGGCGGGTTGGGGGGCCGGACGGGGCGCAGAAAAGCAGGCAGCGGGTAAAAACCCGTCCAGCGAGATCCTATTAAGCAACCGGGCCGCACCTGCCTCGTGGAAAGGCCAGTGGTGGAGCTGCCGGTGTCGAGGGAGCCCAGCCCGGGGGAGCTCGCGGCCCTCAGGGGGTACTTTGGGGAGATGCCCGTCGAGGAGATCCTGGCGGGCCTCAAGTTTGCCAGGAACCGCTGGTCCGCAAAGGACGCCGGCGTCCTGAAGGTCGGGAGGAAGAGCATAATCCAGAAGGAGATCCACGCGGTCACCGCGGAGCAGGCCAGGTGGCGCATCAAGAACTGGAAGGTGATGATCGCGAACTACCGGCGCAGGGGGTACAGCTACCCCACAATATCGCGGATCAAGAAGATCCTGGTAAAAAAGAGCAGGGGCGCCGGGTAGCTACCCGGCGATCCCAGATTGCCGCCCCACGATCGTCTGCCGCTTGAGGTTGTCAGGGATGTCCGGTATAGACTCCTGCGCCTGCCCCGCGATTATGGAGTGGGCCTCCTCCAGGATCGCAAGCGTGTCCGCACTAGCCTCGGAATCCACGTTCATCATGTCGTTGCTCCCGAGGGCCGAGCCCTCCATGAGGTCCCCCATTACGTGCGAGAGGTCCTGCATGGACGCGTTTGCCTCAGGCATTATCCCGCTGAGGGTCGGTCCCAGCCCCCTGATTATCGACATGCACGGGCTGAGCGTGACGACGACGTCTCCAAGCTCCGACACCGTGTTGAGCCGGAGCTGGATCTGCTCCATGGAAAGCCTTGCGCCGTTCACCATGTTCTTCATCTTCCGTACCTGTGTCAGTTCGTTGGCGTACGCCTTGGCGTACGCGTTGTTGTGTGCCCTCTGGGCGCTCACTATCTTGTCGAAAAGGACATCGTGTTTTTTCTGCAGCTTCTCAGTGATCGTCTCGAGTTTTGATATCTGGAAGCGCAGTTTTTTCTGCGCAAACTCGATCTTCGTCCGCAACGGAACGTCGGGCTTTATCTTCCCCATCACTTTCTGAGAGATGGTTTCCCCTTCTGCCTTGTTCCACGAATTTCCGATCAAGCGCTTCCCGGTTAGCCTCATCTACTTTGCTTTAAAGCGGGGTGTGACCCCCGCGGCGGTAACCCCGGTGACAGGGGGCCGCGGTTACACCCTACCCGAACGTGAACGTGAAGACCTGGAACCCCCTGCCCTCTATCCTCAGCTCCAGCGTGTGCTCCGACGGGGCCTGGCCGCTGACGACGTTGTACAGCCCGGGCCCCGCGGCCGACAGCCTGTTCCCGCCCGCGATGTCCGTCCCGGCGTACTCGGCGGGGAGCGGCGCGCCGTCCAGGAACACCTCCGCCTGGCCGCTGCCGGCCGTCACCACGTTCACCTGCCTCGCGTGGTACCGCAGCTCCACGGAGCCGGCCCCGGACTCCAGCCGCATGCTGTCCGGGGTGTTGGCCCACTCCCCCACCATGTAGAACCTGTGCAGCTCCAGCGGGCCCGGCCTGCCGTACTCCACCGTCTCCCCAGGGGAGAAGCCCTCGCTGCTCCCCAGGTGGTTCCTCCCGGCGGCGAACTTGTACCCCAGGTAGAGCTCCGGAGTCCGGGGGCCGGAGTGCTCGAACCCCTCGATGTCCACCGGCGGCCGCGCCGGCGCCGCCTGCACCCCCAGCGACGCCGCCCTCTCCTCCAGCAGGCCCTGTATCACGGCCTCCGTCTCCCGGTACGCCCCCTCTCCTATGTGGTCGTACCTGATGTACCCCTCGTGGTCGGCGACGTACTTCCTGGGCCAGTACCTGTTCTCGAAGGCGTTCCACGTCTCCCAGTCGTTGTCCATCACCACCGGGTAGGTGATCCCGTGCCTGTCTACCGCGGCCCGCACGTTCGCGGGATCCTTCTCGAACCCGAACTCCGGCGAGTGTATCCCGACTATGAGGAGGCCCTCGCCCGCGTACCTGTCGTTCCACGCGGTGATGAACGGGAGCGTCCTGACGCAGTTGACGCAGCTGTACGTCCAGATGTCGTAAAGCACCACGCTGCCCTCGATGGACTCGGCCAGCTCCCCCGGGGTGGCGTTGATGTAGTGCGCGATGCCCGTGATTTCGGGGGCCGTCCTGAGCCCCGACTTGTCGGAGGCGGTGCCAACGAGCCCCGTTCCCGGGCCGCCGCCCACTGACGCCAGCACCACGGTGGCTATCCCCACCACGGCGAGGACCACCGCCCCCATGGCCAGCGCGGTCTTGAACTCGGACCTCACACGATCACCCCAGGGGCAGCAGCCCCCCCAGCAGCGGGAAGTTCGCCACGTATGCCAGCTGGTTGGTGTACACCAGGGCCCCCAGGGCGATTATGAAGGCGCCGAGCGCCGCGTTGTAGTATTTCAGGTGCCTGCTCATGGCCCTTATCACCCCGGCCGCCCGGGAGTAGAACGCGCCGATGAGTATGAAGGGGACGCCCAGCCCCAGGGAGTACACCAGGAGGAGGTTGAACGCGATCGACGGGGTGGTGGCGGCAAGCGTCAGTATGGTCCCCAGGACTGGCCCGACGCACGGGGTCCACCCCGCCGCGAACGCCAGGCCGAAGACGAACGACGTGGGGTACCCCGCGGCGGCCCTGCCCGGGAAGATCCTCCGCTCCATGTTCAGCCGGCCGATCCTCGAGGACAGCAGCAGGTACGCCCCGAACCCGATTATTATCACCCCGCCTGCCCGGTTCATCAGGCCGATCACCTCGGCGGTGGAGCCGGAGAGGACGCCGTTTATCAGCACCCCCAGGAGGGAGAACACCACCGAGAAGCCCAGGACGAAGAACGCAGAGTTCAGTATTATGCGGGCCCTGTTTATGGCGACCGTCCCCGAGGCCCCACCTGCCCCAAGCTCGCTCAGCGTGGTGCCCGAGATGTACGCGAGGAACGCTGGGACCATCGGCAGTATGCACGGGGCCAGGAAGGATCCCAGCCCCGCGGCGGCCGCGACCGCAAACGTGATCTCCGCCATGCGCTGGGTTGGCGGTTTTTGGCATTAAAGCGTTGCCGGAACGGGGGCCATTTCATTTTTATCCGGGCGGGCCAAACGCCCCCCATGAACGTGCGCTTCGTCATAGTGGGCGTGATCCTCGGCGGGGCCGTGGCGCTGGCCTTCTTCATAGGCTCGCCCATGTTCGGCGGCTTTGACGCCCTGAGGTGACTCGCGGGCCCCCCGGGAGTCACCTGCCGATCCCGAACCTCCTTGCCGCCCTCTCAAAGGCGCCCGTGGCGAACTCGACGTCCTTTCCCGACAGGCGCGCCGTCACGGATATCCTGAGCCTGGCCGACCCGCGGGGGACAGTGGGGTGCCTTATCGGCTGGACGAAGACGCCGTTGCGGTAGAGGAAGCCGGCCACCTCGACGGCCCTCCTCTCGTCCCCCACGACCAGCGGGATGATGTGCGTCTCCGACCCCACGTCGTAGCCGGCGTCCCTCAGCCCCCCGGCAAGCGCCCTGGTGTTCCGGAGCAGCCTCCCCCTGTAGGCCTCCCTGTCCGCGGCGAGCCTCCCCAGCGAGTGCTCCACCAGGAACGACGGCAGCGCGGACGTGTAGATGAACGGCCTCGACCTGTTCACGCACAGGTCTATGACGTCGGCGCGGGACGCGACGTACCCCCCGAAGGACCCCAGCGCCTTGCTCAGGCTGCTGACGTACACGTCGATCCTGCCGGCCACGCGCAGCTGGTCCGGGGTCCCCCTGCCGTCCCGCCCGACGGCAAAGTCGCCGTGCGCGTCGTCCAGCACGGTGATGGCGCCGGCCCCCCGCGCGAGCTCCGTTATCCTCCCCAGCTCCGCATAGTCGCCGTCCATGCTGAACACCCCCTCGGTGACGACGAACTTGTTGCCGGAACCGCGCCCCAGCTTCCGCTCCAGGTCGCCCATGTCGTTGTGCCCGTACACCTCGATCCTCGCGCCCGAGAGCCTGCACGCGTCCACGATGCTCGCGTGGTTGAGCTCGTCGCTGAGGATCAGGTCGCCCTTCCCGGCCAGGGCGGGGATGACCCCCGTGTTTGCCATGTACCCGGTCGGGTAGACCAGGCTGCCCCGGAACGACTTGTGCCTCGCGAGGCGCCCCTCGAGCTCCCTGTACGACTCGTCGTTCCCGGACACCAGCCTCGAGCTCGACTGCATCTGGCGCGCGCGGCCGGACCCGGCCGGCATCCCCAGGTAGTCGTTGGAGCACAGGTTCAGCAGCGTCCTCGAGCCGATGGTGATGCGCGCGCCGCGGACGCGGCCGTACCGCATCCTCCTGTACAGGCCGTCCCGCTTCGCGTCGCGCAGCTGCCCGGCCACGAAGCCGAAGCTAGGCCTCAAGCCCCACCTTTCTTATCATCCGCATGTCCCTTTCGGGCTCGTTGCCGCCCATGGTGAGGTAGCCCGACGTGATGATCCCGTTCGCTCCGCTGCGGAGGAGTTCCTCGCCGGAGTCGTCCAGGGCGGCCTCCCTGCCGCCGGAGATCTTTATCACGGACCCCGGCAGCAGGAACCTCATCGTCGAGAACATCCTCGTGATCTCCTGCTTCGGGAGCGGCGCCTGCAGCTCGAGCGGGGTCCCCGGCACGGGCACCAGTATGTTTATCGTGACCTCCTCGGGGCGCAGCGCGGCGATCTCCATGCACAGTTCCAGCCGCTGCCGCCTGGTCTCGCCCAGCCCTATTATCCCCCCGGTGCAGAGCTCCAGCCCGGCCTCCCTCGCCGTCTTCAGGGTGTCCACCCTGTCCTGGTACGCGTGGGTCGTGCAGATCTCGGCGAACTTTGACCGCGCCGTCTCCAGGTTGTGGTTGTAGCGCCTGACGCCCAGCCCCTTGAGCCTCGCGGCCTGCCCGCGCGTCAGGAACCCCAGGCTGCACTCTATGCCGATGCCCACCCTGCGGTTGACCTCCTCGATGATGCCGCACACCTTCTCAAAGTCCCCCGCGGACGGCTCCCTCCACGCGGCCACCAGGCAGTACGACCCGGCGCCCTCGTCCCTTGCCTTCTCGGCCCTCCGCACCACCTCCTCGGGCGGCGGCAGCTGCCACGAGCCGACGCCGGTGTCGAAGAACGCCGACTGGCCGCAGAACGAGCAGTCCTCGCTGCACCCGTTCTTCTTGATGTTGTTCAGCTGCTCGACGTCGACCCTGTCCCCGTTGACCCTGCGGGTGATCTCGTCGGCGGCCCCGGCCAGCAGGCCCAGGTCCCCCTCGGGCAGGCAGAACAGCTCCTCGGCCTCCCCGGCGGATATCCCCTCCCCCGAGAGCGCCTTTGCCTGGCAATGCATGACTAGTCCCAGCACGCTGCCCATGACCCCAGTCGGCCGCGCCCGCTAATTAAGACTATTGGAAAGGTTAACCCGCGCGAGCCGGCCGGTTAACGGCGCTCGCGCGCCGCGGCCCTGACCGTCCGGACCGCCCTGTCCACCAGCATGCCGAGCTCGCCCTCGGAGATGGCAAGCGGCGGAACCAGCATGACGATGTTGCCCAGCGTGCGGAGGTATATGCCGTTCTTGCGCCCCAGCTCGTAGATCACCCTGTTGGGCGACCGCCTCGAGCGCGCCGCGGCCGCCCCGCCGGCCAGCTCTATCCCCATGAGCATCCCCGCGTGCCTCACGTCTGCCACCCCGTCCAGGGACTCGATCTCGGCGCGGCGCTCCCCGAGGACCCTGGACGTCCTCCGGACCCGCCTGATGAGGCCGTGCCTCTCGTACATCCCCAGGTTCTCGTTTGCCACCGCCGCCGCCAGCGGGTTGCCGGTATACGTGTGCCCGTGGAACAGGTGCCTCCGGTCGCCAAAGTCCCCCAGGAACGAGTCGTACACCCTCTTCGTGGCAAGCGTCGCGGCCATGCCGACGTATCCCCCGGTCAGCATCTTCCCGAACGACACGACGTCCGGCCTGGACCCCTGGGCCGCGTACTCTGCCATGGAGCCCAGCCGCCCCAGCCCCGTGGCCACCTCGTCGAGGACCAGCAGCACCCCGTGCCTCCTGCAGATCCTGGAGACCTCCCGCTGGAACCCCTTCGGGTATATGGCGACCCCGCCGGCCACCTGCGCGCCGCTCTCCATCACCAGCGCCGCGACGGCGTCGTTCCTGCCGAGCTCCGCCTCGATCATGCCCAGGCACTGCTGGGACGAGAGCTCCCTGGGCGCGCCGTACCTGCCGGGAACCGGGAACCGGATCGTCCCGAACAGGTGGTCCCTGAACCCGCCGAAGAACTCTGGCACGTACCCCACCGACATGGCCCCGAAAGTGTCCCCGTGGTAGCCGTTCTCCAGCGCCGCGATCGCGGTCCTGCCCCTGCGGCCCTCGTTCCTCCAGTACTGCAGCGCGATCTTGAACGCGACCTCCATCGCCGTCGAGCCGTTGTCAGAAAAGAACACCCTGTGCATGCCGGGGCTCATCGCGGCAAGCGACGAGGCCAGCCGCTCTGCCGGCTCGTTTGTCAGGTTGAACATCGGGGAGTGCTGCAGCCTCTCCGCCTGGGCGCGCAGCGCCCGCACGAGCTCGGGCCTGGAGTGGCCCCACACGTTGCACCACATGGACGCCACGGCGTCGATCATCCGGTGCCCGGACGAGTCCGTCAGCCACATCCCCTTGGCGCTGACTATCCTGTCAAAGGAGCCCCACTCCCCCATCTGGGTGTTTGGGTGCCAGACCGAACTCTCCAACTGGTTCCGTACGCCGGCTGATCTTAATAACCAACCGGTGGCCCGGGCGGCGCCCGGGGGCCGCCCGGCGGGCCGGGGGCGCGGGCGGGACACGCGGTTCCGGACTTATATAACATGGGGCCGGAGTCATGCCTGATGGGCAAGTCCGGAAAGGCTGCAGAGTCCGACGACCTGGAATGGGCGTCATACATGCCGGTCAAGTACAGGATCCTCATACGCTTCAAGTACCGGGACATCCTGCTGACCGCCGAGCGCGTCGAAAGGGAGATGCCCCCGGAATTCGGGATCCCTATAGCGGAGCTGCTGCGGAAGAAGGCCGAGACGATAAAGGCGCTGGCCACCAACGGCTTTACCGACTGGAGCGACTGGGATCGCCTCGCCCTGGACATAAAGCCCCCGGGAAGGTGGCGCAGCCTGCGGCAGAGGCTGCTGGGGTACTAGCCCGGCGTGGTTCTGCCACGCGGGTGCGTGGTACTAGAGTGGCGCTCACAGATAATTTCCCCCTGAGAGGGGGCACTGCAGAAAAGCCTGCTGATCGCCGGATCGCCTAACCGCCCACGGGCGAGACCGGCAGGAAACTGCGGTACCTGACGTGGGCCATGCGCGCAGGGAGGGACACCAGGATCCGCAACAGGATGATGGCAGTGCGCGGGGTGCTAGGCGGATACCCCGCGGGGGACGCCGCGTGCCTTACAGACGTGGAACGGCGCACCGTCCGCCCGTGGGCTGGACGGAGCCGGGCGCGGCGCCCTCCGACCCCCCCCCCCGGCAGCGCGGCCCATGGCCCGGCCGAGGAAGAAGGCCGGCAGGGCGGGCGTGACAATACCGGCGGACCTGCCCCGGGGCGGGTACGCCGCGGCGTGCCACGTCCCGGACGGGGGGACCGCGCAGGAGGGGACGCGCTTCAGGGACCCGGCGCGCGTGATACTCACGCAAGGGCGGGCCAGGATCCCCGGGGCGCCGTTCTCGCGGGCGTACGTGCGGGAGCTGCGTGGGTTGGGGGACCGGGTGCCCGGCAGGCACGCGGGCGGGTACAGTGGGGCCGTCACGTCCTACAGGCCCTCCGCGTACGGGAGATCCGGCCCCGGGGGCGCCACCGGCCGTGCCGGGCCCGCGGGCCGCGGGAGCTACGGCGCGCAGTGGAGAGGAAGGGGCTGCGGCGCGCGCCGTGGAGCCGGTAGCAGTCCCGGGCAGGCACTCGGCGCATGTGCGCCGCGCTTCCTGGCCGTGGATGCGTAGTGATCACATTAGATAATCGCTCATCTTGGCGGCCTTGATCTCCCCCGTGCATGGCATCGTCCCTACTGGTTCCTTCATCTCGTCGGCCGACCCGCACGGCCCGTTGGCGGCGTGCAGCCCCGTGTTGCGCCACTGTCCCCCTGCCGGGCTGGGGTCTGGCGCGTGGGCGGGAAAGTGCCCGGGCACGACGTCCCCGCCGTGGCCCCTGACGGCTCCCGTCACCTTGCGCGACTTGTGGCAGCCCGCGTTGTCCGCAAGGACGGGCACCTTCCCGAACTTCCTGCGGAGCCTGCCGGGAAAGTCCGAGAAGATGTCCCCGTTTGCCCTGTAGCAGGACGAGAGGCGGAACCCGTCCCGGCGCGGCGCGCCAAGCGGGCAGGACCCCTGCCCCGGCAGCGCGGGCGGGGCCGTGGCCCCGGCGCCCCGGGGCGCCCGCGCCCTCTTCTGCACCAGCCCGGTCACGTGGGACGCCCCGTCCTGGGCGACGACGGCGTACCCCCCGGGGAGCAGTGCGAGACGACGCGCCTTGCTTTTTTTCAAGCTCCCTCCGCCCTGGTCCCGGGGCCGGCTTGGGGTGCCTGGGCCGGGGGGCCTGCCCCGGGGAGCCGATCCTGCGCGGCGCCTCGCGTGTCCACGGCGTCCCGTGCCGCGCCCCGAACCTCCTCTCCATGCGGGCCGCCAGGAGGCGGGCGGCCCGCGGGCCAGACCCGAACCCGAACCCCTGCGGGCCCGCGAGGAGGTCTTTCCCGGGCTGCCCCGGCTGCGGCCCGCCCGGCTTCGGTGGGGCGCCGGGCCTCCTCTCGCCGTGCCTGCCGCGGGTCCCCGTCTGCATGGCGCGCACGGGCCACCCGCGCACCGTGTAGGGCCGGTCCGGCGCCCCGCCTGCCGGGCGCATGGGCGCGCCCCCCTTGCGCATGACGTGCGCGGGCAGCCGCGCGCGTGCCTTTGGATCCTTTTCCGTCCTGTGGATCTTCCCGGGGTACCCAGCCCCGGTCTTGGGAAGGAACACCCTACCTGTTGGCATGATGATGTCTTTCATGTGTAGCGTCAGGCTTGCCGCGATCCGGGCCTTTCGGCCTGGTATCGTTGGCTGTTTTGTGGGCGATTATTAGTTGGGATTACTACGCAACCTGCCGTTCGGGCACGGGGACACCGGGGGCACCGCGCCTGCCCCAGTGGCGGGCAGGCTGCAGGCTCTGCTGCCCCACCCGTCCACGTTCCCGGGGCACGGGGGGCTGGGCCCACGAACAGCACTCCCTGACAAAATAATTATTTATAAGGCACCTGTAGAATTGATCACATGATGTCGGCCATGCCACAAGGACAGCTGACTAGCTTGTCTAACGTCTCTGAACATGGCTCAAGTACATCCCAGACCGATACACCTGAAGCTGAAATCTATCACGTAAAGTTAGCGCAAGACGAAGACGGACGCTTTGTGGCCACGGTTCCTGAATTACAGGGGGCGGTTTCTGACGGTGCGACGAAGGATGAGGCAATAACCAATGTTCACGAAGCGGTTGAAGCCATGTTGGAGTCGCGGGGGCAGCAAAAAGTGTTTATGTTGATTGCTGCCGGATAACTCATGTGACAAAATTCCCAGCAATTTCTTCGAATGATTTAATCAAGTTTTTAGCCACATTAGGTTATCAACACGATCACCAAAAGGGCGATCATGTTATTTTAAAAAAGACGGTTTCAGGAGACTTTCGGTTCCTCGACGCAAAGAGGTAGGCAAAGGACTACTCTCAACAATTCTAGCAGAGGTACAAAGTAGCAAAGATGATCTCCTTTCTTGGCGGAATGGTGAATAAGCATAGCACATATAGGCAACATTCTGGCGATACAGTCATGATCCCAGAAGAAGAAATTAAAAAAAATTAGTTGACATGGGATATATTCTAGCAAAGCCAAGAGTGTTGTATCCCAGTTATTACAAACTAACTGACGGAACCATAGTTAGAGCACTAATTAATGTCCATCATTTGGTTTTGGACCCTCAAACACCTCAAGGATTTACCGTGAATTCTACAAACTTAATAAGTGCGTTCGTACCAAAAGAAAAAAGACGCCCGGAGTTGTTCCAGCACTTCGATCCGGCAGAATTGATGAAAGATCCTGTAGATGAGGACGTTGAGTTTGAAGTACTGCGTGAAAACTTTAGCGTGTACGATCTCAGCAACGGCATGCTGTTAAGCGTAAAAACTGTTGCAGGCCAAATAGTCAAATCCAGATATCATACGCGAGAGGGAGAACCAATATACAATATCGGCACCAGCCCAATCCTCAAAACTAAAAAGCCCTAGTCATCGGCGAAAAAACCACCCCTGCGTCCTTGGATGCAAGTTGCCCACGGGGGCAAAAACCCGCATTTTTTGGCCTTCGCATAATGAAAGAAAAGGATACCGGTACGCCTGCCGGCCGCCTCGCCGCGGACCGGCTTTCTGGCCCAGCATCCCCGTGCGGGCCCGGGCCCGCGGTGGCGCGCCGTCCGCGCGCGGCGCCCCGGCCCCCCACCGACGGGTTAATCAACCAAGCGGCCCACACCACCGTATGGACTCGCTGTTTGTCACCGGGACGGACACCGACGTGGGCAAGACGTACGTGGCGGCGGGGCTGGCCGCTGCGGCACGCATGATGGGCGCCGACGTGGGCGTCATGAAGCCGTTTGCCGCCGGCTCCGCCGGGCGGGGCAGGTACGCGTCGGACGACGCGGGGATCCTGTCGGAGGCCGCCGGGTCGGACGATCCCGAGTCCCTGGTGAACCCCCAGTTCTTCCCGATCCCCGCGTCGCCGTACACCGCGTGGAAGCGCCTGAAGACGAGGCCGAGGGTCAGGACCGTCCTGTCCCGCTTCAGGAGGCTGCAGAAGATGCACCAGGTGGTGGTCGTGGAGGGGATGGGCGGGGTCATGACTCCCATCCTGGGGGACTATTACGTCGCGGACCTGATCAGGGACATGGGCATCCCTGCGGTGGTCGTGGCGGGCAGCAGGATAGGCACCGTCAACCACACCGTCATGACCTGCCACGCGTGCAGGGAGCGCGGGATCCCGCTGAGGGGGATAGTAATCAACGCGTTCGGCGGGGGCTACCGGGCCGCGGATCTCGCCCGGGACCTGGAGGGCCTAACCGGGGAGAGGGTCGTGGGGACGATCCCCGCCATCAGGGACCTGGGGGGCCCGTCCCTCTACCGGGCGTTCAGGAGGAACGTGGACCTGGAGGCGCTGCTAGGGGCGCGGATCAGATCCCCAGGATCCTGAACCCCCCGTGGCCGTGCTCGGCCGCGAACCGCGCGATGTCGTCGGCGATGCCGCGGAAGGAGCCGCCGTCGGCAGAGACGACGTACGTCCTGCACCCCAGCCCCATGTCCCCGGGCAGCACCGCCCAGATGTTCCTCGCCTCCGGCTGCGCCCGCCGCAGCAGCTCCATCCTTCCGGCCGCGGCGCCCCTGTCGCGGTCGGCTGGGATGAACAGCACTAGCGCCCTGCCGGGATCGGCCCCCAGCGTCTTCAGGTCGGGCACGACGACGTCTATCTCCGCCCCGCGGAACTCCACCTTCCTCTGGCTCGGGATCATCGCGCGGGTGAGGACGTAGTGCAGTATGCCAGTGGCCAGGATCCCGGCGGCCCACCCACCTCCGAGGCGCTCCACGGCGCCGTGGCACCCCGACACCATGTCGCCGATGGCGTCCCCGAGCCTCCCCCGCGACATCATCCGCGACAGCCTCTCCTCGTTCTCCCCTATGTAGCCAAACAGGAGCTCCTTGGCCCGGTCCTGGCCCGCCATCACCCGTTGAAGGCGTACTTCCTCTCGCCCCTCGACTCGTCGTCCGTCTTCACGCCCACCAGGATGAACTCCTTCCTCGGGTGGAGCAGGGACTGCTCCGGCGTCAGCATGTTCTCGTGGATCCTCTCGTACTCGTCCAGCGTGAGCCGCCTCCGGGGGCCCAGCTCCGCCTCCAGGTTCATGTTCTTCACGATGTCCTCGTACTCGGGCCGCACCACGCCGCTGAACACCATGGCGCTGCTGCCGCTGCCGTACGAGCCGAACCCCACGCGCTTCCCGCCCAGGTCGATCCCCTTCTGGTACTCGAACTCGAGGCTGCTCCGGAACCCCAGGTACAGCGACGCGGTGTAGAGGTTCCCGATCATCTTTGACGCGACGAGCGAGCTCGCGAGCTTCGCCTCGTAGAACTCCCGGAACTCGGGCGTCTGCGTGAACAGCTTCGTGAACTCGTGGTCCCTGGCCTGGAACTCGTCGTCCCCCAGCACCGACTCGATCGTGCCGCGCTGGTCCTTCGGGGCCGGCTCCGCTCCGATGTCCGCGGTTATCCCCTCCCACCTCGGGAGCTGCCTCCACTCGTGCCTCAGCAGGTATGCCAGCGCCTTCCGCCCCATGTTGCTGTACGGCAGGTGCATGTTCAGGTAGTCGATGTGGTCCAGGATGGTCTCGCCGGGGGCCAGCCCGATCAGCCCCGAGGCGAGCGCCTTCTTCTTGTACGCCTCGAACGCCTTCCTCACCTGGATCATGTAGAGCAGGTTGGAGTACTGCCCGTGGACTATCGGGGTCTCCTTCCCGAACGGCCTGTAAAAGTCGTACTCGTCCTTGATCGACGTCGCCGTCGCGCGCGGGTCGAACGCCAGCAGCCTCGGGTCGTCGTTGAGCAGCATCACCACGGCGCCGGCGCCCTGGGTCATCTCCCCGCTGGATCCGAGGTCGTACTTTGCGATGTCGGAGACCACCACCAGCGCGTGCTGCCCCTCCGACTCCCCGGCCCTGATCCAGTTTGCGTTGTCGTAGAGCGCGTATGAGCCGCTGACGCAGGCGAACTTCGTCTCCACCCCCCCGCAGTGCTCGAACGTGCCGTGGCCGTAGACCTGCTCGAGCATCCCAACCACGTAGGAGTTCATCGCCTTCGACTCGTCAAACGAGGACTCCGTCGAGACGTACAGCCTGCCGATGTCCTCCGGGGACAGCCCGTTTTTCTGCATTATCTGCAGGCACGCGTTGGCCGCAAGGCACGCGGGATCCTGGTTCGTGTCCACGATTGCCATCTGCGACACCCCCAGGCCCTTCTGCAGCTTCGCCGGGTCGAGCCCCCGGGCGTCCGCAAAGTCTGCCGCGTCCACGTACAGGCGGGGGATGTATATCGCCATGTCGTCGATTCCTGCTGCCATCTAGCTTGCCTCTGTCTATTGTCATATAAGGATAATGGGGCGGGCACTATCTCACAATCTGTTGGAATTTTGTCAATCTCCGCCAGGCACCCCCTCCTGCGCGCGGATCCGGCCGCCGGGGGCCAGACCAATCTAAATAAGCGGGCCCATCCTACAAGACCCATGAAGAAGGTCTTCGTGAACGGGTACGGCTCCATAGGGCGCAGGATCGCGGCGTTCCTGGGGGACGATCCCGAGGTCACCGTGACCGGCGTCGGGAAATACTCCCCCGACGGCGGCGTGCGCGAGGCGGCGTCGAGGGGCCTTGACGTGTTCGTCCCCGAGCGCAGGCTCGCCGAGTTCGGCGGCCTGGGCGTCTCGGGCACCGTCGAGTCGGCCCTGGACGACTGCGACCTGGTGATAGACGCCTCGCCCGGGGGCCGCGGCTTCAGGAACAAGCTGGACCTCTACGCCCCCCGGGGCATCAAGGCCATCTACCAGGGGGGCGAGACCACCGAGGGCGAGGCCGCGGTGTCTGACCTGCTCTTCAACTCGCGCTCGAACTACGGCATGGCGGCAGGCAGGAGCCACGTCATGCAGGGGAGCTGCAACGTGACCGGGATGGGCAGGGTGCTGGAGCCCCTCCGGGACAGGTATGGCGGCAGGCTGGTCAGGTTCGACGTCACCCTCATCAGGCGCTGGGCCGACATCGAGCAGACGGACAAGCAGCTGGCAGACACGGTGGAGATCACCGAAAGCCCGCACCACGGCGACGACGTGAAGGCGTACCTCGGGAAGGACGCGCCGCTCTTCGTGCGGGCAGTCAAGGTCCCCTCGAGGCAGATGCACCTGCACGTGATGGACGTCAGGTTCGCCGGCGACGCCCCGGAGCCGTCCGAGATCCACGGGGTGTTTGCAGACGAGTTCGGCGTGGCGACGCTGTGGACCGCGGGGGGGACCAAGGAGGTGAGGGACTGCGCGGCGTCCATGGGGTTCAGCTTCACGGACACCAACATGATCCACATCCACGCCAACATGACCGCATCCGCGGGGGACACCGTCCAGATCATGTACTCCGACGACCAGACGGGGATCGTGATACCCGAGAACCACATGCTGATGCAGGCCATGCTGTTCGGGAGGCCCTACGAGGAGGCGTTCGCCCACACGGAATCCGTGTTCCACATGAAGGAGAAGAAGGAGAGGCTGGAATCGCACTTTGCCAGGAGGGGCGGCCCGCCGTGATCCCCGCGGCCCGCGCCGGGGTCACTCGCCGTCGCCGGCCTTCTTCTCGATCCTGATCTTCACGGCCCTGTGCTTCAGGACCTTCTCGATGGTTATCTTCAGGTTCCGCACCTCCAGCCTGTCGCCCTCCTGCGGGATGTCCTGCAGCCTCTCGTGGAGCAGCCCGTTGAGCGCCGCGTAGTCGTCCCCCTCGGGGACGTCCGTCTTGAAGATCTCGTTTATCCTGGTGATCTTGATCTCGCCGTTCGTCACGATGGTGTTCTGGTCCATCCTCTCGTATTCCACCGGCCTCGAGACGTCCGTCTCGTCCTCGATCTCCCCCACTATCTCCTCCAGGAGGTCCTCCAGCGTGACGAGCCCCTCGACCCCCCCGTGCTCGTCTATGACTATCGCTATGTGCGTCTTCCTGCCCTGCATCTCCTTGAGCATGGAGCTGACCATCTTCTCCTGCGACACGAAGACGGGCTTCCTCGCGATCTGCTCGAGGCTCGCCATCTTGTTGTCCCTCTCGAGCTCCTTGAGGACGTCCCTCACGTGGATGAACCCCACTATGTCGTCCCTGTTGGCGCCGTAGATCGGGATCCTGGAATGCCCGCTCTGGTTTATCTGGGGAAGCGCCTCGAAGAGCAGGAGCTTCGAGTGCAGCGAGAACATCCTGGTCCTGGCCGTCATCACCGAGCGGATTACCGTGTCGTCGAACTTCAGGGCGCCGTGGACCATCTCCATCTCCTCCTTCTCCAGCGCCTTCTCCTCCAGCCCCTGCGCGATCACGCCCTTGATGTCCTCCTCGGTGATCGGCGGCGGGAGGTAGCTGCTCCCGGTCACCTTCACCACCCCCTTCGTGACCATCTCGAAGAACTTGACCACCGGGTAAAACACGTAGCTGAACCCCAGCAGGACCGGCGCGTAGCGCAGGGCGATCTTCGTGGAGTTGGCGTTGCAGTACGTCTTCGGCGTTATCTCGCCGAAGATCAGGATCAGGAAGGTCATTATCCCCACCGCGATCCCCAGCCCCTCGTCGCCGAAGAGCCGGAGCGCCACGCTGGTCGCGAGTGCCGACGCCCCCACGTTTACGAGGTTGTTCCCGAGGTTCACGCTCGACATCATCCACCCGGGGTTGGTCTTCAGCTTGTGCAGGGCCTTGGATCCCTTCTTGCCCTCCTTCAGCAGCTGCACTACCTTGGCCTTGTGCACCCCGACCAGCGCGACCTCCAGCCCGCTGAAGAAGCCGGACGTCCCGAGGAGCAGGGCAAGCGCGGTCATCTCGACCCACAGTTCTGCCATCATGCCCCCCCGAAAACTTCATGGGGGCGTTTGCTGCCGTCCATTTTACTTTTTAGACACCATCTCAGGTGATTAATGTCAGCGGAGCTTGTTTTTAAGGATTAAGCGCGGCGGGCGGGGGCCCCGGCCGCACAATCCTTGTATGTCGGCCGCCACAACGGGTGGCATGGGCCTGTCAGACACGTCGGCGCTGGTCCTGCTGTGGGCAGACGGCGCCGTGCACACCAGCCGGGACGCCAGGGCGTACCTGGGGTCGCTGGACCTGGAGGCGGGCATGGGGATCCTCGGGAGGTGCAACAGGGTGTGGGCCCACTACGGCGAGGTTATAAAGAACAGGAAGCACTGCGTGCTGGAGGCTTCCAGGAGGATGCTGCGGGACCGCGGGATCGGCCAGATGGTCATACTCGGCGCCGGCTTTGACGCGCTGTCCGTCGAGATGCTCCACGGGGAGGGGGGCCTCGAGGTCTACGAGGCAGACTCCGCGAACATGCCCCTCAAGGAGCGGCTCGTCAGGGACGCCTGCCCGGGGCCGGCCCGCCACATCCACTGCGTGGACGCGGACCTGGGGGATCCGGCCGGCCTCGCGGGCGCGCTGGAGGGCAGGGGGTGGGACGCCCGGAGCCCGTCGCTCGTCGTGATGGAGGGCGTGTCGTACTACCTCGGCGCCGGCGAGATGTCCGGCCTGCTCCGCGCGTTCGGGCGTGGCGGCCGGAACCGCGCCGTGCTGGAGTACCTGCTGCCCGGCAGGTGCGTGTCGGGGGACAGGGCCCGCATACCCGACGGGGTGTTCGGGGCGATAGGCGACGCGTACGGCGTGCCGCCTGCCAGGTACGACAGGGGCGGGATTGCCCGCCTGCTGGGCCCCGGCGGCGCCGTCGACGCCGTGTACGGCATGGGGGAGATGGAGCTTGCGAGGACCGGCGGCAACGCGCACTTTGGGGGCGCCGGGTCCTGGTGGATCGAGGTCTGCGTCGCCAGGATATAGCGCCTTCCCCCGCGGCCGATCCTACCGCTTCGGGGGCCTCGCGAACCGGTTCGCCGGGCTGTTGTGGTACTCCACCGGCAGCATCGGGTCCTTCTGCCTGCCAGTCAGGATGCCGACCACCGTGTCGTCCCTTCCTATCGTCCCCTCCTCCAGCAGCTTCCTGATCCCGGCCACCGACGCCGCCGACGCCATCTCGCAGTCAAAGCCGTTCAGCCCCACCACCGACATGGCGTCGAGCATCTCGGCGTCGGAGACGGTGGTGACCACCCCGTCGGTGAACTCGAGCGCCCGCAGCCCCTTCAGGATGTTGGCCGGCCGGCCTATCTGGATCGCGGTGGCCTTGGTCTTGGGCCCGGGGCCCCCCGCGCCCAGGCCCTCGTAGTACGCGTCGATCAGCCCCGTGTCGGGCCGTCCCCCGTTCCACCGCAGCTCCGCGCCCCGGAACCTGCCGTTGTACAGGTCCGACAGCGTGCACGCGCTCTCGGAGTTCACCACCGCGATCCTCGGCACCTTCTTGATCCACCCCCACTCGTGCAGCTCCATCAGGGCCTTGCCGCAGCTCGACGTGTTGCCCAGCGCCCCGCCGGGGTACACTATCCAGTCGGGCGGCTCCCACCTCAGGTGCTCGAGGGCCCTGTACGGGATCGCCTTCTGCCCCTCGATCCTGAACGGGTTCACGGAGTTCACGGTGTAGCCGCCGCCTTCCCCCGCGTCGCCCAGCGACTGCTTCAGCGCGTCGTCGAAGTTGCCGTCCACCTCCACGATCTGCGTGCCGAACTGGTACGCCTGGCTGAGCTTCCCCGGCGCGATCTGCCCGGACGGTATGTAGACGTCGCACTCCATCCCCTCGTTTGCCGCGAACATGCCGGCAGACGCGGACGTGTTCCCGGTCGAGGCGCAGATTATCTTTTTCGCGCCTACCATCTTGGCGTGCGTCACGGCCGTCGCCATCCCGTTGTCCTTGAAGGAGCCGCTCGGGTTGTAGCCCTCGGGCTGCAGCCACAGGTTCGCGTTGGGCATCCCAGCGAACTCGGACACCCGGGTCATGTGGTACGGCTTCGACAGCCGCCCCTCTGCCCCGTCAAGCGACACGAGGAACCTCGAGCACTGGTCCGCGTCCCCGGTGTCGATCTGGCAGAAGTTCAGGAGCTCCCTGAACCTCCACACCCCGCTCTCGTTGAAGATGCTGCCCTGCGGGTTCCTCCTCCTGTAGAACAGCTCCTTCAGCGACGCGGGGGGCGAGTCCCGGTACCTCACGTCGAGCAGGTGGCCGCGCTCGCAGGCCAGGCGGGTGCTGGCGATCGGGTATTCCATGCCGCACCGCGCGCCGATGCACTTCAGATATGCCCCGTCTTGCAATGGCATCTGGGGGGGCCCGCGATATTTTAAGCTAAGAGTCTCCCCCCAAACTTTTAGATTGGCAGCCGCGGCACTGGGATCATGGTGACCTACGACGAGTACCTCAGGGGGATCCTGGAGAGGGTCATGGAGTCCCACGGGGCGCTGTCAGGCATGGGCGACAGGCCGGGCGACCTGGAGGCCATGAGGGTGGAGCTGCTGAAGATCAGGGGGTTCTTCCACGTCCTGGCTCACAAGATCGACGCCGGGAAGTACCCCTCGATCGACGTGGCGGGGCTCCAGTCGCGGGCAGCGTCGTACCTGGAGTCGTACGACTTTGAGAAGGAGATGGACAGGCTGTCCCCGCTGTACGCAGACGACCCGAGCAGGCTCAGGAACCTCCGGCTTACGATACTGGACTCCCTCGACGACAGGAGGCTCATGGAATATATCTCCGAGGTGGCGGAGGGCCTGTAGATGGGACGGCGCGGGGGATGCGTGCTGTGCGGCTGCCGGGATCACCGCCTGCTGGGCTGCGCAAGGCACGCGGCAAAGAGGTGCAGCTGCTTTAGGGAGTGAGGCCGGACCGGGCGGTCACCTTGACTTTGGGCCCGACCTCACGTGGAAGTTCAGGCAGCACCGGCACTCGTTGGAGATGCACTCGGATTCCCGGTGGTGACCGCATATGCCGCACTCGCAACTCCTGGCCATGTGGATGGTTGCAGCCATTACCATATAACTAGTAGCGAAAATTTATCTGATCTGCATGTCAAATGGGGGTTATTTGCCTGACCTGGCCTTCCTTGAGGGCTTTTCGGCCCGCCCGACGAGCTCCCTTTCCACCGCGGCCTTGTCCTCCACCACCTTGATTATCTCCTGTATCAGGCCGTCGAGGTCGCCGTCCGACGCCGCCGGCTCCACGGCCGTGGCGATGTCGTTTATGGTGCCGGATATCTCCGAGCTCACCTCCTCGAAGCTCTCCGGGTCCTCGTACGCTGCGTTGTAGAGCGCCTTGAGGTGGTTCACCTGGATTACCACCTGGTCGGTCAGCGTCAGCCGGAACTCCGTCCCGTTGACCTCTATGAGTTTCGAGATCATGTTTGAGATTTCAGGCTATAGCCCTTAAAAGGTTTCTAGCAAACCGGCGCGGCGCCGCCGCGCGGCGGCCGGTCCCGGCCGGGCGATCCCCCGGCGCTCCGGCCCCGCTAGAACACGATGTAGTCCAGCGCGGACGCGTCGCTGATCAGCGACGTGTGCCTCGAGCCCACGACGTAGCCGTTTTTGATGTCGGTTGCGGGCACCCACCTGTTGGTAGACGTGTAGTGCCTCTTCTCCGCAAGCTCCCGCTCTATGGCCTCTATGTCGAACTCGCCCTCCTCCACCTCCTGCGTGGCGAGGTGCTTTATGGTCACCAGTATCTTCGTGACCTTTACGCGGTCGCCGAACTTCCACTTTATGGGGGGCACCTCGTCGGAGACCTCCAGCACCTTGATCTTCATCTGCTTGTTGCCAAACGCGTCGTGGCTCACCAGCGTGCGCTCGTCCGTGAACTCCTCGAAGCTTATCCGGGAGCCGGAGCGCGGCTCGGATTCCGAGACGGCCTCCAGGAGGGACTCGCTGCTCGGCTCGTCCTGCGGCAGCTCGGACTCGGCTTGCTCGGGCGACTTTTCGCTGTCCACGGGTACCGTGCGTCGCCATCACTAAAAAATCATTTGCTGCGCCTTGCCGCGGGCCGCCTCGTCTCGAACGGCATCTCCTGATCCTCGAGGTCCAGCTCGGTCTTCTCGCCGTCGACCCTCGTGAACACCCTCCCCTCGTACGTGCAGTAACAGTCCGCCGGGGGCCGCCCCCCGTCCCACGCCTTGAAGAACTCCCTCAGCTCCCTGCTCTCGTACACGCCGATCCCCAGCCGCTTCTTCGAGAGGAACTTGAACGCGAGGACGACGCGGCGCCTCCTGTAGAGGCCGAACGTGTCGATCCAGTCCTGGCACCTCCTGATCTGGTCTGCCGGCACCGGGAGGGACGTCGCCGTGCCGGACTTTGCCTCTATGGCGAACATGGCCTTCCGGGCCGTGCTCACGGCAAGCACGTCGGGCAGCCCCGTGGTCGGGGATCCCAGCCTGAACGCCCTCCAGTTCCCCGCGGAGTTGAACCGCTTGACGATTGCGTCCTCCCACTGGTACCCCCTCTGCCTCCTGGTCCTGGAGGCCTTCCTGTTGTCCTTCTCCGCCATGGCCACCCCGGCCACCGCGATCGCGTTCCCCATGGTCTGGTGCGCATCCCGCCCGTTTAGTAGGGTTGGTAATTACACTATGACCGGGGCGCCTGCCACCCCGCGGCGCCGCGCCCGCCAGCTAGGGTTTTATGCGCGCTGCCCGGCGTGTTATGCATGGCCCTGGGAGGTGGCGTCGGCGTCCGCGGGATGGCCGAGAGGCTCGTCTCGCTGAAGCGGGAGTTTGCCGGCTCCTACTCGGGGGGCAGCCACATACAGGAGATCCTCCCGAAGACCCGGGGCGACTTTCCGATCGACGGCGGGCACCTGGCGTCCCTGCACCGCTTCGCCGAACGCAACCCCATATACCACGGCTCCTACGAGCAGGAGGTGTCGGGATCCGCGTGCGTCGTGTACGAGGGGGACATCAGCGGGTACTGGCTGGGCAGCATCAAGCACGGCTCCAGCTGCCAGCCGTTCTACCCGACGTGGATCCTCTCGGCGTACGTCGTGGCGGCGCGCGCGAGCTCCCTCGGCTGCCGCCGGCTGGTGGACATCGGCTCGGGCGACGGCAGGATCGCGTACTGCGGGGCGCTGCTCGGGCTCGACTCGCACAGCATAGAGATCGACGGCGACCTGGTCGGGCTGCAGTCGTCCATGGCGGATCCGTCCGGCCCGGCATTCAGGCCCGTCTGCGCCGACGCGACGGCCTTCGACTATTCGGCCATCGGCCCGGGCCCCTCGGCGTTCGTCATCGGGGGCCTGCCGCAGATGGGCGGGGACATCCTCGCGGACTCCGTCGTGGGAAGCGTCCTCCGGGGGGGCCCGCGCGGGAGGGACGCCACCTTCGTCCTCGCTGGGTCCCACGCCAGGAGGCCGCTTGCGGGGGGAGGCTGGGACGGCGGGGACGGCGGGTGGGGGCCGCTGATCAGGAAGCGCGGCCTGAGGGTGTCAGACACCGTCGTCCTCCCCACCGTCTGGACCTTCGACCAGGACTCCGACACCCCGTACATCTTCGCCAGGCCCGCCTAGCACGCGCACCTCGAAGAAGCACTTCCCGTCCCTGATCCCGCACCTCTCAAGCTCCACCCTGCTGCCCCTGGCGGGGGTGCCCGACGCCACGCCGCAGAGGATCCGGAACGAGCCGCCCATGTCGGCGACGCAGAAGTACCGCCCGTCCTGCCTCGAGAACTCCAGGACGGTCCCCTCGCGGGGCGCGTCCTCCCACGCCGCCGGCCGCAGGCACCTGCCGCAAAAGTCCGACGGCGGCCACGCCACGGCGCCGCACTCGGGGCACCTGGGCACGACGAGCCTCCCCCTCTCCAGCTCGGACTCGAAGGTCATCGCTCCAGCACCAGCACCGTCGACGACGTCGCGGCGGCCGCCATGTTGTGCACCAGGCCCACCCGCGGGCCGTCCACCTGGCGCCGTCCGGCCTCCCCCCGCAGCTGCCGCGCCACCTCCACGGCCTGGGCGATCCCCGTCGCCCCCAGCGGGTGGCCCGAGCCTATCAGCCCGCCCCTCGGGTTGATCCTGCGGTCCCCGGTCTCGTACAGCTCCCTGGCAAGCGCCGCGCCTCGCCCCTCCCCGGCAAGGCCCATGGACTCCAGCGCCATGGGCTCGCACACGGAGAACGCGTCGTGCACCTCGGCCACGCCGACGTCCCCCGGGGCGCGGCCCGACATGCGCAGCGCGTCACGCGCCGCGATCCCGGCTGACTCTATCGAGTCGAACGCCGCGCTGCCCGCGAAGGCGGCGGAGGTAGTCTTCTGCCCGATCCCGGTCACCCACACCGGGACGTCGGTTATCTCCCCAGCCCTCTCCTCTGACGCGAGCAGCACCGACGCGCCGCCGGTGCACGGCCTGGAGCAGTCGAGCAGCCTGACGTCGTCGGTGAGCCTCCTGGAGCCGAGCACGTCGCCCGCGGTGCACGGCCTCCCCGGCAGCGCGTGCGGGTTGTCGGCCGCCTGCCGGCGGTTCTTCACCGGCACCATGGCCAGGTCCTCGTCGGTGACCGAGTGCCTCCTCTTGTACGCGCTGGTGAATATGGATGCCCAGTACACCGGGTGCCGGAACTCGCCCCGGGAGTCGTCCCAGTCCAGCACCCGGCCCGGGCAGTCGTGCCTGTCGGCGCCCGAGACCAGGGCCACGTCGGCTAGCCCGGAGGCGACGTGCGAGTACGCCGAGACCAGCGCGCTCGTCCCCGAGCTGCACATGCTCTCCACGGAGTGCGCCATGCGCGGCCGAATCCCGAGCTTCTCCGAGAGTATCTGGGAGAGGTACTTTGAGTCGCTGTTGGTCGACACCACCACGGAGTCCACGGCGTCCCTGCCGGCGCCGCCGCACGATCCGAGGAGGTCCCTGGCCGACTCTGCCAGGACGGACTCCACCGGCGCGTCGTCCATCGAGAACCCCGCCATGCCGCAGGCGGCGACGGCTACCCTCCTCATCCCCCCTCCGCAAACGTCCGCACTAGCAGCCCGAACGACTCCCCCACGTCCCCCACAGGGTTGAACTGGATTATCGGCATGTCGACGCCTGCCTCGCGGAACGCGCCGAGCCTCTCCCTGCACTCGCGCGGGGTGCCGGCTATGGCAAGCGCGTCCACCATCTCGTCGGTGACCATCTCGTGGTTGGAGGCCAGCCCGGACTCCCTGAACCCCCCGTAGATGGCCCCCGTCTCGGCCGCAAAGCCGTTCCTGGAGAGGAACTCCCTGTAGACCTTCCCCACGGACACGTAGAACGCCAGCGTCTTCTTCGCCCTGAGCACGGCCGCGTCCCTGTCGCGCGAGACGCACGTGATCAGCTGGCACGCCACGTCGATCCTCCGGCCCCGCTGCATGCGCGCGACGGTCCTCCTGATCTCGCCTACCGGCCGCAGGTAGAAGATCACGCCGTCCGCGACGTCCCATGCCAGGTCCACCATCCTCCTGTTCACGGCCGCCAGGTACACCGGGATCTCGCGCCTGTACGGCCTTATCAGCAGCGAGAAGCCCTTCAGCCTGAAGATGTCCCCCGAGTAGTTCGCCTTCCCCGTCGAGAGCACCGTCCTGACTATCTCGACGTACTCCCTCACCCGCCGCACGGGATCCTCGAACCGGTACCCGTGAAAGTCCTCCACTATGGGCACGCTGCTGGACCCCAGCCCCAGCACGAGCCGCCCGCGCGACAGCGTGTCCAGCGTGGCGGCCCCCATGGCCACGGCCGCCGGGCTGCGCGAGTACACGTTTACTATGGACGAGCCGATCCTGCTGGTCCGGTTGGCCTGCGATATGGCGCCGAGCATGGAGAAGTTCTCCATCCCCCACGTCTCCGGGACCCACACCGTGTCGGCGCCAGCCCCCGAGAGCGCCCCGGCGCACTCGAGCACCTCGTCCACCGAGAGGAGCGAGCCCAGGCTGTATCCTAGCCGCATGCGTTCCATGCCACCGCCGCATATTCTAGTGTATCTCTTATTAGCTCCGTGTGAATTATGGTTGAGGCCGGGTGTTATGAGACCCGCCGGCGAGGGAAGGCCGTTGAGCAACCAAGTTTGCGCGGGGACCGCCGCGGGGAACTGCGAGTTCTGGGGCCGCGCCGCGGCGTACGCGAGGGCGGGCCGGGACGAGCCGTTCGTGAGCGAGCTGGCGTACGTGATGGTCACCCTGTACAGGTCCAGCGCGTAGCCTGCGCGGCGCTACGGCTCCCGGCCGGCGAGATCCGCCGAGCACTCCTCGACGTCCTTGAACGAGTCTATAGAGTGCCACATGGCGTCGGGGAACTCCACGGCGTTCAGCATCCCGCGCGAGGCATAGTCCGGGAACAGCGTCTTCTCCAGGTCTCCCTTCCTAGGCATGTCGGCCAGCGACCCCCTCTCCAGGCAGTACACCCCCGCGTTCATCCACGTGCCGGGGACGCTCCCCTTCTCCCTGAACCCCGCGACCCTGCCGCCGCTCACGTCCATGATCCCGAACTTCGTGCGGAGCGGTATCGTGGCGACGGAGTTGGGCGCGCGCGCCAGCCGTCCCAGGTCCATGTCGGTCACGACGTCCCCGTTCATCACCAGGAACGCCTTCCCCGTGATCATCGGGGCCACCTTCCTGACTGCCCCCCCGGTCCCCAGCGGGGTCCCCTCGCGGGACACCACGACCCCGCGGATCCCCCTCCTGTCCAGAAAGTCCGATATCATCTCGGACTTGTACCCGGTGCACACTATGATGTCCCGGATGCCGCTGCCGCGCAGGTAGCCTATCTGCCACTCTATGATCGGCGCGTTGTTTATGGGGACCAGGGGCTTTGGGACGTAGTCGGTGACCGGGCGCAGGCGCTTGCCCCTGCCGCCGGCCAGGATCACTGCCTTCACGGGTTCTCCTCGCACCCGTCACAATAAAAATAAACCTACGGGCCCGCGCCACGCCGGCGGGGAGGGGGGACTCCAACCAGCCGTGGCGCGTCGTCCCGCGGAGCGCCGCGCGCGGCGTCCCGCGGGAGGCCCCTCACCGGTCCCCGTCCCCCTCGGTCAGGTAGTAGTGCAGCTCGGTGTAGCATTCCTTGCAGTACCCCTCGTAGCCGGTGTGGTCGCAGTCGTAGACCCTCTTGGATTCAGAGCCGCACTTGGCGCAGTCGGGCATGCACTGGCTGGGTCACGCCGATTTTTTTAGTTTTATGGCCCCCAGTCCGACCTGGACCGCCCCGGCTGCCAGCAGCGGGATCGCCTCGGCCACCGCGTCGCGGCCGGACTCGGCGGCCTCGGCCGGGGCGGCGGTGCCCACCACCGCCGCGCCGCCCGCCATTATCAGTATCCCGGAGGCGACGATCAGCGCCCCGAGCCCCAGCGACGGCTCTTTCCTCGCGATCGCGAACGCTATGAACGGCAGCACCAGCGCCGGCATGCCCAGCCCCAGCCCGCGCGCCATGTGGTCGAACGGCAGGAACCCCTGGCCGTCCTCGTTGCCGTACCCGGCGGCCACGTCGGCGCCGTAGACGAGCAGCAAGCCCACTGCGATCCCCGCGAGCACCAGGGCCACTGCCAAAGCCATGGGTTGGGTTTTTCCAAGACAACTAATAAACCATTGTGGATCCCTGCGGCACGCCGCCGGATCGGGTCCAGGCAGGCTTGCGCAGGCAGCCCACGGGCCCCGATCGCCGCGCCTTGATCCGGCTGAGGCCGCGGCCCTGCGCGGGGATCCCCGGCAGGGCGCCCTGGGGGCGGCGCGGCCATGCTAGGTCCCGGGCCGCGGCACGGATCTGCCACTGAGCGCGGACGCCCTCTCAAGCAGTTGGCCGACGGTCTGGCCGTCCCTTCCCACGATGTTGTAGTGGCCGAGCTTCCTAAGGGGCTTTGAGACCCGCTTGCCGTACATCTTCAGGAACACGCCCGGCTCGTCGAGCACGGGCCCCTCGTACTCCCCCTCGAACCCCTCCGGGCCCAGTATGTTGCACATGACCGTGGGGCGGTTCAGCCGCGTGCTTCCAAGTTCCATCCCAAGTATCGCCCGGAGGTGCTGCTCGAACTGCGACGTCTCGCTTGACTGCAGCGTGTGGTGCCCGGAGTTGTGGACCCTGGGGGCGATCTCGTTGATCAGGATCTCGTCGCCGCCCGTCACGAACATCTCTATGCCGAAGACGCCGGCCCCCTTCAGCAGCCCCATGGTGTCCTCAGCTATCCTCTCCGCCTTTGCCGCGACGGCGCCCGTGACCCTGGCGGGGGCTATCGTCTGGCGGAGTATGTTCTCCTCGTGGACGTTTTCCACCAGCGGGAACGTCCTGATCTCGCCCCCGGTCCCGCGCGCCGCGATGACGGACACCTCCATCTTGAATGGGACGAGGCGCTCCAGCATGAGGCCCCTTCCCCCGAGCCGGTCGTACGCCTCGCCGGCGCCGCCGGGCGAGAGGATCTTGAAGTTCCCCCTCCCGTCATACGCGTCCCGCCTCGCCTTCAGCAGCGACGGGGTGCCGAACCTCCCAAGGCCGGCCTTCAGTCCGTCCAGGGACTCGATCCTGGCAAACTCCGGCACCGGCAGGCCGTTCTCCGCCAGGAACGACTTTTGCAGGAACTTGTCCTGGATTATCCTGAGGGTCCCGGGCGACGGGCTGACCCGGGCCCTGTCCTGGACGGACTCGAGTATCCCGCTGTCTCCGGACTCGATCTCGTACGTGATGATGTCCGACCTCTCGGCCAGTTCCACGATCGCGTCCTCCTGCCTGAAGCCCGCGACGATCTGCTCCGCGCCCTTCTGGGCGGCGGGGCACCCCTCGGTCGGATCCAGCACGATGACCTTGGACACCTCCCCCGGCATCCGCATGGCGGCCTCGGTCAGCATCATGCCCAGCTGGCCCCCGCCAATTATGCCCAGCGCCCTTCCCATCGGATACTAGGCGCGGCGTGGATAAAAATACCTACTGCCGCGCGGGGGCGCCAGCGGGGCGGCCCCGGTATAGATAATAACGTGCTGCGTTTTTTCAGTGTGATGGCCGCGCCGCGAAAGCCCGTGATCGGCATAATCATGGGATCAAGCTCTGACAGCAGGGTGATGAGGGGGGCGGCGGAGGCGCTCGACGGGTTAGGCATAGCGCACGAGGACAGGATCGTCTCGGCGCACAGGACCCCGTCCATGCTGGCAGAGTACGCCGAGCACGCCGAGAGGTCCGGCTTCAAGGCCATAATAGCCGGCGCCGGCGGCGCGGCGCACCTGCCCGGGATGATCGCGTCGTTTACCGTGATACCGGTGGTAGGGGTGCCCATCATGGTCTACAACGACAGGCGGCCGGACGGGACGGGCTTTTCGGCATTCGGGGGCCTCGACTCGCTGCTGTCGATCTCCGAGATGCCGTCAGGATCCCCGGTGGCCACGGTGGGGGTCAACAAGGCGGCAAACGCCGGGATCTACGCTGCCAGGATCCTCGCCAACGGGTCGGCTCGCCTGAGGGGGCGCCTGAAGCGCATCAAGTCGGACAGGCGCGAGTCGGTGCTCGCCGAGTCCGCCGAGATGGAGTCGCAGGGGCTGGGCAAGTTCGCCCCCGCGGGTCCGGGCTGATCACGGGCCGGGCGGGAGGCGGCACGGGCCGCGGGCGCGCCCCGCCACGCGGGTCACGTGAGGAGCTTGAACCGGGTGTCCCTCTTCCGCAGCGCCTCGAGCAGCGCGTCTGCCTGCTCCTTTCCGTGGGTCTCCAGGCTCAGCGTGACCGACGCCGAGCCCGCCTTTATGTCGGAGCTCAGCCTGTCGTGGATCACCTCCACGATGTTGGCGTTGGCGGCGCTGATCACGTCCACTATCTCCTTGAATGCCCCCGGCATGTCAGGCAGCAGGATCGAGATCTTGAGCAGCCTGCCCATGGCCGCCAGCCCCTTGTCGACGATCTGCCCCAGCAGGTACATGTCGATGTTTCCGCCGGCGAGTACCGCCACCACCTTCCTGCCCGGCGAGGGCTTCCGCGAGATCAGGTAGGCCAGCCCCGCCGCGCCGGCGGGCTCCACCACCACCTTCATCCTCTCCATCAGCAGGAACATCGCCTTTATGATCTCGGAGTCGTCCACCAGCACTATGTCGTCTATCAGGTCCCTGATTATGGGAAACGTCACCTTCCCCGGCACCCGGACGGATATGCCGTCGGCGATGGTCCTGTCCCCGCCGGCGCCCCCCGGGGAGCCTGACCGCCACGACTCGTACATCGACGGGTGCGACGCCGACTGGACGCCGACGACCCTGACGCCGGGGTGGTTCTCCTTAACTGCCAGCAGCACGCCTGCCGCCAGGCCGCCGCCGCCTATGGGCAGGTAAATCTCCTCGACGTCGGGGATCTGCTCGAGCACCTCCAGCCCTATGACGCCCTGCCCCGCGATGATCGCCGGGTCGTCAAACGCATGGATGAGCGTGGCCCCTGTCTCCCCAGAGATCTCCCGGGCCTTGGCCGCCGCCTCCTCGTAGTTGATCCCCTCCAGGATGACGTTCGCGCCGTACCCCCTCGTCGCGGCGACCTTGGTCGGGGAGGCGTTCTTCGGCATGACTATGGTGCACGGGATGCCCTCGCGGTCTGCGGCATACGCCACCCCCTGCGCGTGGTTTCCCGCGGAGGCCGCGATGACGCCCCTGTCCCTCTCCTGCGGGCCCAGCGACACGATCTTGTTGTACGCCCCGCGGATCTTAAACGCGCCTGTCTTCTGCTGGAACTCGGCCTTCAGGTAGACGTCGGACCCGCTCAGCTCGCTGAACGCGGCGGAGTGCAACAGCGGCGTCTTCCTTACGGCGTCGGTGCGCAGCAGGCTTGCCTTCACAACGTCGTCGTACGTGGCGGCCATGGGAACCTTGCTATCCGCGCGGCATATTTGATTCATTCCATTGCGGCAGGCCCGCCCGCCTCCGGCGCCCTCAGCCCGCGTCGAGGGCAGAGAGGATCAGGTCCAGGTCTTCCGCGATTTTCCGCCTTACCCTGTCGGGGATCTTCCGGGAGTCGAATGCGCCCTCCCTCGACCCGTCCCTTACGAACTCCAGGTCTAGGGCCACCAGGCACCCCTCCTCGCCGGTGACCAGCCTCGCGTCGTCGATGAGCACGGGTTCCATCCGGTATGTCTCCAGCAGCAGGGAGTCGAGCTCGTCGAACAGCGCGGCCTTCTTCACGGAGAGCCCCTCTAGGTCCGCGTCTGCGCCCCCCTCGATCTCGCCGTAGACCCTTTCCCTCAGCTCGTCGTCCTCGTACAGTATCTCGAACAGCTTCTGGTGGTCAAAGTCCCGGTAGCCCATCTCCCTCAGCTTGGCCAGCACGAACCGGTCTCCGGCGTCGGCCATCTGCCGCTCCTTGTCCTTCGTCAGGTCTACCAGATCCGACAGCTCCTTCTGGCAGTCGACGACCCTCTGGTCGGGCCGGTAGTACAGCAGGACGTGGAACTGCACCGACATGTGCCCCGAGAGCAGGTAGTTCCCCTCCATCCTCTCGAACTTGATGAAGATCCTCCTGACGTCCTCGTTGTTGGAGGTCGACACGTCCTGGACCGCCCAGCCGTCCAGCCTCCCAGCCACCCTCCGGTAAAAGTCGCCTACGCGCGCCGGATCGAACGTCTCCTGCCCGGTGACCGTAGAGTCCCCCAGCATGACCCTGACGCCGGCGGTGCGGACGAGATCCGCGATCCGCCGGAGGTATGAGCCCTGTATCTCGTCAACCTTCCCGCCAAGATCCCGCAGGAACCCGTCGGTCGAGCCTGGAACCAGCCGCACGGCCTTGGTGCGCCGCCGCGGGCATTAAACCTTACAGGTGCCGTCCCGCACTGGTCCGGGCCCGCGGGCCTGGCGGCGTGCGCGGCCCCGTCCGCCCCGGGGCGGCCGCCCAGTCCGCCGCGGGATCCGGCGGTATAGCCCTTAAATATGCAGATCCCCCAGAACGTGTATGCGCATGGTTGCGGCTGGACGTGGCGGCCGCGAACTGCGCCGAAACGTATAAGGGAAGCGCGAACGGATGTTCCGGCTGATGGACAGAACTTCCACGCGGATCGGCGGTGCCGCGAATGCCTGAGGGATCCGACGACCCCGGCGGCGCCAACCAGGAAGCCCCGGCGCCGTCCTCCAACGTGATAGACGCCATGTTCGCCAAGAGGGGGACAGAGATCCTCGACTCCGATACCATGATACTGGAGACGCAGAAGAGGGTGTGGGCGGCGCTGAAGAAGGGGTACACGTACGCCGGGATCACCGACGACTCGGAGAAGTTCCTCCGGAAGAACGTCTTTGCAAAGCTGGACATGGTGGTCCTGTACGTCGACCTGGTCGGCTCCACCACGATGACGCTCGAGCTGCCGGTGGAGAAGCTGGCGAAGATCATCAACTCGTTCTCCCAGGAGATGGCGTCGATGATCCACCAGCACAACGGGTTCGTGCTCAAGTTCGTCGGCGACGCCGTGATAGGGTACTTTGTGGCAGGCGGGGACAAGCTGCGCGCGGCGCGCGACGGGGTCAGTTGCGCGCGGTCCATGAACAAGATCATCCAGGAGGCCATAAACCCGGTCCTTAACCAGTACGACTACCCGGACCTGATGGTAAAGATCGGGATGGACTTTGGGCAGAGCATCGTGATCCGCTACGGGTCAAACCCCTCCGCGTCCCACATAGACCTGATAGGGTCCGTCATGAACATGGCCGCGAAGATCCAGTCCATGGCAAAGCCCAACGAGATACTCATCGGCAACGACGTCTACCGGATGCTGCACCCGGAGTACCAGGAGTCGTTCAGGGAGGTCATCATGGACGCGGAAAGGTGGAAGTACCGTTCCAGGAGGACGGGCGAGATATACAAAGTCTACGAGCTGGTGCCTAAACGGTGAACCTTCCGGGGCACTCTACGTGCTCGTAGTGGTGCTCGGTGAATTTTTCCTGCACGACGTAGATCACTATCTTGTGCAGGTCCTCGTAGCTGATGGGCTTTTTGCACTTTGCGCACGTCCTCTTGGTCTGTGGCATTGGAATAGTTGATCCAGCAAGGAATTATAAGGATCGGCGATCAGCTCAAGTTGAGTAAAAACAACTCCGATTTTACATCCTGATTTATCAAACGCCTGAGCGCCCACGCGTGGCAGGCACGCGGCCGCGCGCCGGCGGCCCCCTCCCGGCCCCATGGCAAGGCAAAAATAAGCCCAATGCCAGGCATCAGCATGGACGACCACGTTCTGAACCACCTGAGGGGCCTCTACGGCGCGGATCCGGACGTGCCGCACGTGGCATTCCAGTTTCCAAGGCTCCCCCCCGGCCCGAGGCGGGAGTTCGACCCGGGAGCGGGCCCCGCGCTGGAGGGCATGCTGAAGGACGCCGGGGGCATCGGCGGCGGGCTCCAGGGCTTCCAGCACGCGTACCAGATGCGCGCCGCCGGACTCCTCACCGCGGGCCCCATGGTCGTACCCCCGGGACACCCGCTGTACACCCTGCGGGACTCGGTCTCCTCGCTGAGGGCCGAGAACGACAAACTGCTGAAGGAGAATGCCGAGCTGCGCAAGAGGCTCGAGGATTCCAGATCCCATTCCACGTCGGCACGCGCGCCATAAGGCGGGGCAGCCCGCCCGCCCGGGGCATCCCACGCAATAGTCTGTTGAACACATGATAACCACCCAGGCGTAGTTGCCCCGATGGACCGGCCCCTGGTAGCGCGTGGGCCTGGCGCCCTTTCTGTTGAATGGGGCAATCCGAGCTGCCGTGTCACTGGGCTTCGCGCCCTGATAGGTGTGTGCAGCTTCCGATCCGTCAGGCATCCGAAAGGAGGTGATAGGAAAGGATGAGAAAGACAAGCATGGGGACAGGCATGGGGAAGAGAAAGCGCGGCGCGTGCGTGGTGGACGGGAACGGGAAGGTTCTCGAGAGGGGGCAGTACCCCAACACCCGGGACGGCGCGGCGAAGTTCGCAGGGGTGATGGCGCGCAACTGCCAGAAATTGCCGGGCCTAAACAGTTGAGCCCCCAGCCCAACCACGCCAAACCGAAAAGGCCTTGGATCACGGCCGCGCACCGTCCCCGTTGGCTGCGACCGACAACGAGAAATGCGCCAGGTGCGGGAGGGGCCTGGCGGTGTCGCATGGCCCCGGCTGGGGGGCGGCCTGGGGGAGGCCAACGCCGGCAAGGAGGGCGCCCCGTTCAGGTACGCCTGGGCGCTGGTCATGGCCGCCGCCGCGGTGAGGACATCGCCCGGGGCCCGGTACAGGCAGCTGTCCGGGCTCCTCGCTGGGATGCTGGGGGGCATGGCGCGCCGCACAGCCCGGTGCTGGCCAGGAGGATGGCGCGCCCCGGCGGGGGAGTCGTCCGCGTCTCCGGCGGCGGCCAGCCCATGACCCTGCTGGCCGACGCCACGGGCCTGAAGCAGTGCAACCGGGGCGAGTGGATACGGAAGAAGTGGAAGGTGAAGCGCGGGTTCGCCAGGCTGCACCTGCTGGCCGACGCCGACACGAAGAAGATGCCCGCGGCGGTGGTGACCGACGACAGGACGGGCGACTCCCCCATGCTGAAGGAGCTCCTGGGAACCGTGGTGGAGCCGCGTGGCGGGAAGCGGCAAGAGGGGAAGCCGGCGGGGAAGCAGGACAGGCGCATGGCGCTGATCCGCGGGAAGGCAGCCGCGGCGGGGGATCCCCTGCCGCGCGCGGGCTCGCCCCCGCCCAACCTCCTCGCGAGCGGCGTGGCGCCGCTCGCGCTGCAGTGCGGCCAGCCGCCCGGCTCCCGCGGGGCGCGCCTGATCGCGGACGGGGCGTGCGCGTCGCGGGACAACATGCGGAGGTGCCGCGACATGGGCGTGGGGCCTATCATCCTGGCCAGGGTAGCGCCCGCCGCCGGGGGCAAGGGCGCCGGCGGCGCGTGGGGCGAGGCGGCTCGGGACCGGCCGGGGGGCGGCCCGGAGGCGCGCGCCGGCAGGATGGGCACGAGGGAGAGGGAGGAGAACGCCCGGTACCGGGAGGCCAGGAAGGGGTACGGCAGGAGGTGGCTGACCGGGATAACCATGTCGGCGTTCAAGGGGACGTCCGGGGACCACGCGCGCTCGCGCAGGTGGGAGAACATCGTGCAGGAGGCAAGGCCCATGGCGGCCCAGCACGACCGGTGGGCGGGGGAGGCGGGGGCGTAGGGACTCCAAGCGGCACGGCCTGGCCACGGCCCGGGGATCGTGCCGAGTTGTGCAACAGACTACCACGCAAGAATCCTTTATATCACGCCGGCATGAATTCGCGGCATGGGGAAGACCCCGTCGGAGAAGTGGAGCCAGATGGTCGTAAAGTACAGGAAGCAGTGCCAGTCGATACTGGCCCTGTCGAAGAACGTGCGGTACGTGGGGGTGATCAACGCGTACGGGAGGACGCTGGCCGGGATCGTCAACCCTAAGGTAAAGCCGCTGCTGGGCCCGGAGCCCGTAAAGAACGAGTTCTTCGCGATCCACATGCTGATGAACATGAGGAAGGAGTCGTCCAAGACCCTTGGCAGCCTTGGCCACATGCTGCTGCAACACAGCAAGGTCTCGATAATCGCCCTGTACAAGGGCAACGTGGTGTACTACGTCTCGGTGGATAAAAAAGAAAAGGATCTGGACCAGATCATCTCAAGCGTCAAGAAGACGATCTAGGACGGGGTAAACCCGTGGTACCCGCCCGTCTGCTGGTCCTTGTCTTCGAAACTGGGCTCGAACAGCGAAACCAGATAGTCGTCCGGATCCAGCACTATGGCGTTCTTTCCGGCTTCCCTGTCCACTATGTCGCGGTAGACCTTGATGCCGTGCCCCTTCAGCTCCTCGACGGCCGACTTTACGTCACCCACCAGGAAGCCGATGGTGATCCCGTTGTCAATGGAACTGCCGATGTGTTCGGCAGTAAGCGACGCCGGATGCAGGCTCAGCAGGGCCCCCGAGGTCCCTAGGTCGATCCACGACCTGCGCTGGTTTTTTATGGGCAGGCCGATCAGCTCGTGGTAAAAGTGCATGGACCTGTCGAGGTCTTTTACGGCCAGGATCACGTTGCCGACTTTTTTGATGTTCACGGTATTTACTCACCCCAAGTCCGTTAAATCCTTTTCTTCCCGGATCAAGTCCCGGAAAAGGCGCCTTCCTGAAACAGGAGCGCTGGGGCGTGCGGTTCCCTGCGCCCCGGACGCGGATCCGTCCCCGTCCCGGCGGGCAGCGACGCTGGGAGGGGGGCGCCCGGAAGGCCGCGCGCAAGGCGGCGCCGGATCCCGGGAAATGCTGCCCGACGGCTGCCAGATGGTGCCCAGCCCCCGGGGCACGGGCGCTGCGGGAACGCCGGGCCGCTGCTGAGGTGCTGCCCGACGTCGCTGCGCGGGTACGTGTCGTCGGCCATGCGCGGTGGGAATGTGAGCCGGCATGGATAGGAAGGAACTCAGCTCCTTCCTTGCCGTGTTCAGGGACTCCAGGTTCCACACGCCCGTGATCGTGGCGGGGTGTGTCATCATGGGCCTCCACACGTTCCACCCGCCGCTGCTCGGTGTCTCGTCGAGTTTTATATTGATGGGGGTGGTAGGTCTAGTGATGAAGTTCACCACGAAGCAGATCACCAAGGACATCAATGATAACTTCGGGAAGGTCATCAGGGGGAACGAGGAGTTGATGGCGGAAGCCGTGGCGAATACGCGGGCCATCAACGCGCTAGGGGCTTCAATTGAGGAGTCTAATGAGCGCATCGTCAACTCGCTCGAGGCTTCGAGGAAGGAGACTGCCAGTCTCCTCAACTCGCTCGAGGCTTCGAGGAAGGAGACTGCCAGTCTCCTCAACTCGCTCGAGGCTTCGAGGAAGGAGACTGCCAGTCTCCTCAACTCGCTCGAGTCCTCCATGCGAAAAAACCACCTGGAACTAATCGAGTTCCTCAGGTCTGGGGAAAGCCCCCCAGGCGTGGCTGCGGGCGGCCCGCCCACTGGCGGGCCCGCGGCCGGAAGGGGCCAAGGCCCCGAAACGTAGATGCGCCGGCCGGCACTTGCCGGGACTGGCCGCCAAGCGCGGCCGGAAGGGGACGAGACCGGGGGCCGCCCGGCCCCCGCCGCGGAACCGCGGCAGCCACTGCCGTCACGGCAGGACAACGGATCACCGGGGGCGGTTCCTTGGAACAGGTAGCAAAGCACGGTGGAAGGTTGGAATGTACGAGAGCCCCGTCGGGGGGAGGACGGCGGCGGAGGCATGGAACCTGCTTCCAGCAGGCGTCAATGGCGGCAGCGCCACCGCGGCGATGCGGGGCACGACGGCAAGCCGTAGCCGTCACGCCGGATGCTGGGGTTTCCGAGGGCGCTGAGATCGCGCGTGGCGGATCCTGCAACATGTCGGATCCCTGCGGCGGCCCGGGACGCCCTAGACTGGCGGTTTTTGGCCCATCAGCAATCCCGCCCCTCGGGGTTTCTGCCAAAGCGAATGCGGGAAAAAGGCGCGGTGCCCTTGCTACTGCACTTCGACCATGGTCTCGGTCCGCTCCACGCCGTTGATCCTCTGTATCTGGTTGGTAATATCCTTGATTTTTGGCAGGTCGTCGACCTCTATGATGGCCACCGCGTCAAACTGGCCGCTTGTGGGAAACGAGTCGTATACCGAGTCGACCTTCCGAAGCCGCGCGGCAATGAGCTTCTTGGGTGATTTTACCAGGACTATAGCCCTTACCAACCCATGTTCACCTCCACTTCCATCAGGGTCTCGGTGGTTACTATGTCCTTGATCCTCTTAAAGTCTATCACCATGCTGTTTATCTCGTCGATGTTGCCCTGCATTATGACGCTGATGTCGGCCCTCCCCGTGACTACCAGGATGTCCTTGACTACCTTGTGCTTCTTCCTCAATATGCGGACTACGTTGTCCACCTGGCCCGGCTTGACGCCAATCAGGCATAGCGCTCTCATGATAACCATTCGCAGTTGGATCGGATAAGTATTGCCTTAGTCGAAGGCTTCCTGCGAGCGGGCCTCCTCAAGGTACGCCCGCCTTTCCTCGTTCACCTTTTCCATGTCAATCGTGATATCGTCGTCCACGATTACGATCCCGACGTCGTCGATCGGCTCTTCTGCAACCTTCTTGGCCTTCGGCTTTGTTTTCGGCCTTGCGTTGGACTTCGGCCTTGCATTGGACTTCGGCCTTGCATTGGACTTCGGCCTTGCATTGGACTTCGGCCTTGCATTGGACTTCGGCCTTGCATTGGACTTCGGCCTTGCATTGGACTTCGGCCTTGCATTGGACTTCGGCCTTGCATTGGACTTCGGCCTTGCATTGGACTTCGGCCTTGCATTGGACTTCGGCTTGGCTGTCTTTTTTGCTGTCTTTGACCCGCTTGCTTTGGGTTTGCCCGTCTTCTTGGTTGCGTCAACCATGAGTGTCGAATGACAAGAGTTAGCCATATTATTAAATATTTTGCGAATTCTTAGATGCCGTAGCGTGCGAAAACCAGGCCGCGTTGGTTTAGGGATTCCTGCAAATGACCGCTTTGCAGATCAAGAAGGCGGGCGAAACCCGGGCCGGTGGAAAAGCAGATCACGTGCGCCGCCTGCCGGCGGCATGGGGAACCGCCGGCTGCGGGTACTGCGGCGGGTACCGAGGCGGCCGGGGACGCGTCCGTGGATCGCGCTACGGCTTCGCCGTGGCTGGCGCGCCGGCGGGCGACGTGGAGGGCCGCTGGGATCCGCCGCGCTGGCCGCTGCCGGGGGTGCCCGGAACGCTGCGGCCCCCCGGCGCGGGAAGCACTTCCCGCACTCGAATTTCCCGCTGGCCGCCAGATGCCCGCGTCGGGTGGCGGTCCCGGCGCGGGAGAAGGCGGGTCCCCTGCCCACCACGCGGCCCCACGGAAGACGGCCCGGCATGCGCCGCGGAGCAGCAGGCCATGTCCAGGCGGGGTGACGCGGAGGCGGATACCGCGAAATGCGGCGGTTGGGAGACCCCGCTAGGATCCGGGACGGCCTCCAGATCAAATGCTTATATAGCCACGGGCTATATGATGGGCGACTCGACACAACATGTATGGATTCAAGAGACCCGACCGCAAAGGCATGGAGGGTGACGCCATCCTGGCGTGTGCGGGTTTGGGAGGTTAGCTGTTTTGGCAGATGGTGCGCGCGGCATGGTTTGCGGGGAAAAGGCACGGCGCCCCGGTTCCCCGAGGTTTCTTGCGCTGTCGCTTGCCGTGGTCTTCCTTGCATCGTCGGCCCCGCTGGCACAGGCGCAGGAGATCTCGGCAGAAGACATCTACGAGCCCGGACTGGAGGCGCTGAAGGCCTTTGTAACCGAAATCGCCGAGGCCACCCCGAAGATAATGGCCGCGGTCATCCTGCTGATCATCGGGCTGATAGCAGGGAAGGTGATCGGGAAGGTGGTACAAAAGACCGCCGCCACCATACTGAAGAAGACCAGCCTCAAGTCTGCCGGTGAAGACGTCCTGTCCCAGGCCACGGATCAGAAGGACTCGTCGAATCTGATATCCGCCACGGTCAGGTGGTTCGTATACCTGTTCTTCATAATAGCCGCGATTAACGCGCTGGAGTTCGAGCAGCTGTCATCGGCGCTGACGGACCTGTGGCTCTGGGTTCCCAACCTCCTGGCATTCATCCTGATAGTCGTCGTGGGACTGATCGTCGCGAATTTTGTCGGGAAGTGGCTGGATCAGGAGCTAATCAAGAAGGATCTCGGGGGTTCCAAGTACGTCACGCTGGGCATCAAGGTGATCATCTACGCGATAATCTTCGCCATCGCCCTGACGCAGCTGGGGATCGGCCAGGAGATCATACCGATCCTGGTTTCCGCGTTTTCGTGGAGCCTCGCCATCGGCGTCGGCGCCGCCGTTGCCATAGGGCTCGGGTTTGCGCTAAAGGACATATTTCCGGCGGTGATCAGCTCGGCGTCAAAGCAGAGCTCCGTGTTAAAGGTGGGCCAGAGGGTGAGGATAGGGGAACGTACCGGGACGATAACTTCCGTGGAGTTGCTGCACGTAGTGCTGGCCAACGAGCAGAACGAGAGCGTGGTCATCCCGACGAAGGTCCTGGCAAACGACACGATAACCATACTCGGGTCAGAGAGCGGCGAAACTGCCAAGGACTGACCCGCGCGTTTTGCCTGGCCGTGCCGCCCCCGGCGGAGGCGGGCCGAAAGGCGGCGGCCACGTGGCAGCCGATCGCTCGATCATCGCTGATCGTGGCATCGCGCCTGTTGTACGCCGGCGTCGCCCCGGCCACCGCGTCGCCCCTTGCCCCGCCGCGGGGCACCGCAGACGAGGTGCGGGCGCCCCCGGCGGGTGATCCAGCCGCGGAAACGGCCTGCGCCTGCAACCACGACGGCGCGCCGGACGCGGCTTGGACGCGCGTGCCCAAACCCCGCGGGCCGGTGTTGGCCGCGGCCGCCGGAAAACCCGTCCCGGGAGAGGCGGCGCGAGGATCCCCCGGCGCCCACGCTACGCCGCGTCCCGTTCCCCCAGCATCCTGTCCTGGTTCTCGAGCATCCTGTCCTGGTTCTCGAGCATCCTGTCCTGGTTCTCGAGCATCCTGTCCTGGCTTTTCATTATGCCGTGAAGGTACATGGCACCCGTGGCGTGGCCCTCCACCATCTCCTCAAGAAAGTCCCCCAGGACGATCCTGAACGTCCGGTACTCGCCGGTGGGCTCGGAATAGTCGGCCCGTATGTCGTCGACCTCGACTGGCCTTTCCGCGTTTCGCACGGCCTCGATGAACATCTCGATGCTGCCATCCTCCCCCTCGCAGGCGATGCGGACGGACCCGTCCTCCATGTTCACGACCTCGCCATTCAGGCCGTGCTGCCTTGCCATGCTCCTCACGGCGTAGCGGAAGCCGACCCCCTGAACCAGCCCGGAGACCGTTATGTTTGCGCGCTTCATGCGGCAGTATCGGCGTGCGCGCTATTAGACTGTTGCCGTGGCGCGGGGGAACCCGGTTCCGGCGGCGCCCATGCGCGTTACTGGGAAGGTGCCAGGGGCGGGATTTGAACGCGCGACAGCTCGGTCTTCAGCCGAGTGCTCTCCCGGGCTGAGCTACCCTGGCACACAGGGGTTTTCTTCCGCCTGAGGAATTAAAGTGTGTCTTTTGCCTTCCAGGCGACGTCCCCGCGGCCCCCCCTCCTGTTGGCAATCCGGGCCAGCACGAAGAGCAGGTCCGACAGCCTGTTCAGGTAGACGGCGCAGAGGGGGTTTGCGTGCTCGCCCTCCCCTAGCAGCACGGCCCGGATCTCCGCCCTGCGGGCGACAGTCCTGGCGTGGTGGAGGTGGGCCGCCAGCGCGTTCCCCCCCGGCAGCACGAAGTTTTCCAGCCGGGGAAGCTCCCCCTCGAACCCGTCGATGCTCGACTCCAGGCCGCGCACCATCTGCTCCGTCACCCGGTTCGAGTCGTCGTCCGGATCCGGGTTCGACATGTCAGCGCCTAGCACGAAGAGGTCGTTTTGGACGCGGGTCAGGACGTCGGAGACGTCCCCGTCGGGCCCGCACGCGAGGGACACCCCCAGGGCGGCGTTGACCTCGTCGACCGCGCCGTACGCTACTATGCGCCGGCTGGTCTTGGGGACGCGCGTCCCGCCGAGCACCCCGGTCGTCCCGTCGTCGCCGGTCCTGGTGTATATCTTCACAGCGTACCAGTCCGCGGGCTGATCTATTATGTCATTCGGATTGTTTAATTATCGATCCGTGGGATCTGACGCATGCCAAGACACGCGCGGCCGCGGCGGGCCGGCCCGGGGCCTTGATCCTGGACTTCCTGAAGGCGGCAGCCGGCCTGAAGGGCGTCCGCCGGCAGGGGTGGATCGACAGGCTGGGCCACGGGGATCCGGAGACGGTCGCGGAGCACTCCTACTCCATGGCGGTGATGGGGATGGTCTTTTCTGACCTGGAAGGCATGGACACCGGGAAGATCCTGAGGATGATCCTCCTGCACGATCTGGCCGAGTCCGAGGTGGGCGACATAACCCCCGGCGCGATGCCGGGCGGCGAGAAGGCCGGCCTCGAGGACGGCGCGATGGGGAGGATCCTCGCCAGCCTCCCGGGGAGCCTCTCCGGGCAGTACGCGCTCCTGTGGGACGAGTTCCGGCGCGACTCGTCGCCCGAGGCGAGGCTTGCCCACCAGCTTGACAGGCTGGAGATGGCCCTCCAGGCGAGCGCCTACCTCCGCGACGGCTTTGCGCCCGGGAAGATCGAGCCGTTCTTCGACTCCGCGAGGGACGGGATATCCGACAAAAACATAAAAGAAATTTTCACGGAGATACTGGAGGATGGACGGGGACAAGGACGAGCTGATAAGGGCCCAGAACCAGGTCATAGGCATGCTCCTCGAGGCGGTCAAGAGGCTGATGGCCAACAACGACCTTGACGAGGAGTACCTCCGGATAGTCGCGTCGGGCGGGGCGGGCGTGGACGCCGGGAGGCTAGACAGCATCATCATGGAGAGGAAGGAGAACGCGAGGGTGGTGGGCAGGCTGCTGGAGCAGCTCCGGGGATAGCGCCGGGCCAGGAGAGATTGTTTTTATAGCGACCCGCCGTTCTGGTATCCGTGCAGTACTTTAGGGCGCTGAAGCTCGGGCAGAAGAGGGTTGCGGAGGCGAGGGAGTACCTCAACGGGCTCACGGGGGGCAGGGCGATGCCCGCCCTGGCCCTGGCCGACGGCAGCTCCGGCGCCTGGGAGGCCGTGGGCGAGGAGAACATGTACGCATTCGTGGACGAGTCGTCCGGCTTCGTCCTGACCGACGACAGCGGGTACATACTGGCACTGGTGGACAAGAGCGGCGCGTCAAAGGCCATAGTCCAGGGGGTGACCGGGGAGCAGAGGGGCGACCTGGAGAAGAGGTTCGGCGAAGACGGCGTCCCGGAGTTCAAGGGCAAGGTCATACTCCCGGTGTAGTGCAGGCCCGCGGGGGCGTCCCAAACGTTTTTGAGGGAACGGCGTGGAAGGTACCCAATGAAGAAAAACTCCCGGGAGGTGGAGGTCAGGGGGCACCTGATCGACTCGATGATCCTCGCCAAGATACTCGACAAGGCCATGAACAGAGGGGGGGAGTTCGAGATAATGGAGCTCCGGGTCGGGAAGAGGAAGACGGACCACAGCCGCGCGAGGCTGCGCATCTCCGGGAGGAGCCAGGGGCACCTCGAGGAGATCATAAACGACATACACCGGGACGGGGCCATCCCGGTCAACGAGACCCCGGTGAGGCTCAAGAGGGCGCCCAAGGACATGACGCTGCCGAGGGGGTTTTACAGCACCACCAACAACAGGACGGCGATATTCCACGGGGGGGAGTGGATCCGGGTGGGCGGCCAGATGATGGACAAGTGCATCGTGGTGGACGACGGCGGGGCGTCGTGCGTCCCCATACGCGACGTGAAAAGGGGCGACATGGTCGTGGTGGGGGACTCCGGGGTCAGGGTGGAGCCGCCGGAGAGGCCGCGCGACAAGGCAAACATCTTCGCGTTCATGGGAAGCAGCAGTTCCAGCGAGAGGCCGACGCAGCACATCGCCGGGAAGGTGGCGCAGGACATACTCCGGACCGCCGGGAACGGGGGCAAGGTAGTGCTGGTCGGGGGGCCCGCCATAGTGCATACCGGGGCCGCGGGCTCCGTGGCAGAGATGATCAGGATGGGCTGCATCCACGGCGTCCTGGCCGGAAACGCGCTGGCGGTCCACGACATCGAGAACGCCACGCTCGGGACGTCCCTGGGGATGCACGTCCGGGACGCGACGCTGGCAAAGCGCGGCTACAGGAACCACATGGACACGGTAAACGAGGTATTCAGGGCAGGATCCATCGCCGGCATGGTGGGGGAAGGCAGGCTGAAGAGCGGGATCTTCTACGAGTGCGTGAAGGGCGGCGTCCCGTTCGTGCTGGCGGGATCCATCCGGGACGACGGGCCGCTGCCCGACGTGGTCACCGACGTGGTGGAGGCGCAGAGGCAGTACAAGAGGGTCCTCAGGGACGCCGACATGGTGATAATGATCTCTACCATGCTCCACTCCATCGCCACGGGCAACATGCTGCCGGCTGACGTCCAGGTGATAGCTATAGACATCAACCAGCCAACCGTGACCAAGCTGGTGGACAGGGGGACCTGGCAGGCGCTGGGGATAGTCTCGGACGTGGGGGCATTCCTGCCGCTGGTGGTGCAGCAGATCAAGGAGCTCGGGTGACGGCGGCCCCCGGCGCAGTGTCACGCGGGCCCCGCGAACTCGCCCAGGACGCCGGGGTTCTCCAGCGAGGAGAGGTCGCCCGGGTCCGAGCCGAGCAGCCTGGACCTCAGCAGCCTCCGCATCACCTTGCCCGTCCGGGTCTTCGGCAGGTCGGACAGCCGGATCACGTGCCGGGGACGGGCGATCTTGCCGACCCTGGCAGAGACGAGGTCGGGTATCTCCGTTTCCAGCCCTGCCGCCGGCCCGTCCGCGACGAAGAACACCGCGATCGCCTCCCCCGTCAGCGCGTCGGGGACCGGGACGGCGGCGGCGTCGGACACCCTGCCGTGGGACATTACGGCGTGCTCGATCTCGGCCGTGCCGATCCTGTGGCCCGCGACGTTCATCACGTCGTCGACGCGGCCGCGCATGTACCACAGGCCGTCGTCGTCCACGCGCACGCGGTCGCCGTGGAACCACACCCCCTCAAAGCGCGACCAGTACGTCTCCACGAACAGCTCCTCGTTGTTCAGCAGCCCCCGGGTCATGGCGGGCCACGGCGACCTGACTACCAGGTAGCCGTCCCCGTTCCTTACTGGATTCCCGTCGTCGTCAAGGGCGTCAAGGTCCATCCCGGGCACGGGCATGCCCACGGTCGACGGCCTCAGGCTCATCCCGGGAAGGACGGACAGCATCGCGCCGCCGGCCTCGGTGCCGCCGGCCAGGTTCACCACTGGGATCCTCCGGGAGCCGACCTCCTCAAACAGCCAGCGCCACGAGTCCTCGTCTAGCGGCTCCCCCGTGCACGGGATGTTCTTCAGCCTCCCCAGGCCGAACGACTCCGCGGGCCTGGCGCCGGCCCTCCTGAACATCCGCACCGCCGTGGGGGAGGTCCCGAATATGGTCACGCCGTACCCCGAGAGTATCTTCCACGCGGCGTCCGGGTCCGGGGCGTCCAGCGCGCCGTCGTAGATCACCGCGGAGGATCCCGCAAGCAGCAGCCCGTAGACGTTCCACACGAGCCCGGTTATCCAGCCCGCGTCGGCCGGCCAGAAGACCACGTCGTCCTTGGTGGTGTCCACCAGGTACGCCGACTGGTGCCCGGCAAACACCGAGAACCCGCCGTGCACGTGGACGGCGCCCTTGGGCATGCCGGTGGTGCCCGACGTGTACAGCACGAACAGCGGGTCCTCGGAGTCCATGGCCTCGGTCCCGCACGAGGCGCCCTGGGACGCCGCCAGCTCGTCGTAGCGGACCGCGCGGCCGGACCGCGGGTACGAGTCCACGCCCCCGTACGGCACGACTATGATCCTCTCGACGCGCGTCCCCCGCACCGCGGACTCCACGGCGCCGCGCTGGGAGACTGGCCTCCCCTTGCGGTAGAACCCGTCGGAGACGAACAGCACCTTTGCCCCGCAGTCCCGCAGCCTGACGTGCAGCGACTCCGAGCCGTACCCCGAGAATATCACGGTCTGGACGGCCCCGATCTTCGCGGCCGCCAGCATCGCCAGGAACGCCTCCTCGATCATCGGCATGTAGATCGCGACGACGTCCCCCCTGCCGACCCCGAGGGAGAGCAGCGCGTTTGCGCACCTGGACGCCCCGCGGTCCAGCCCGGAGTAGGTGACCCTCGAGCGGGCGCCCCCCTCGGAGGCGAAGTGGTACGCGGTCTTCCCGGGATCGCTGCGCGCGAACCTCTCCACTGACGAGCTGTAGACGTTGGTCTTGCCGCCAGGAAACCACGCGGCGTGCCGCGGGCCGCCGGAGGGGTCGATCACCTCCCGGTACGGGGCATGCCACACGATGCCGACGTCCCGCTCGACCGAGCCCCAGAACCACCCGGGGTCGGCCGACGCCCGGCTGCGGAGCTCGTCCAGCGAGCCGACGCCGTGCTTCCGCATGAACCTGTGGATGTTCGAGTCCCTGCGCTGCCGCGCGGTCGGGACGAACTCATAGCCGGCCAAGCCCCACCGCCCCGGGGCGTGCGCGCGTCACGTCCCGAGCTCCCTTTTGAGCAGCTCCAGCGTGAGCCCCGGGTCTGCCTTCCCGTTGGTCTTCTTCATCACCATCCCCACCAGGAAGTTGATGGCCTGCGGGTTCGACCTGGCCTGCTCGGCCGCCTGGGCCTCCTCGGCCACCACATGGACCACTATCGCGGAGAGCTCCGACTCGTCGGAGACGCTCCCGAGGTCCAGCTCGTCCACCACGTCCCGCACCGGCTTGCCCGTCCTGACGACCTCGTGCAGCGCCGCCTTGGCCGAGGCGCGGGACAGCCTCCCGGACAGGACGGCGCCGGCCAGGTCAGCGAGGTGGGCCGCGGTGATCCTGGCGGCCCCCCTCTTCTCGCGCGTGTCGGCCATCCCCATCAGGTCGGTGGTGATGATGTTCGCGACCTCCCTCGCGTTTGATCCGTCGCGCGCCTCCTCGAACAGGTCGGAGTAGAACTTGTCTGACGACAGCACGTCCGCCACCTGGGGCGGGATGCCGTACCTCGAGGCGTACCTCTCCCTCTTGGATGCGACGCTCTCGGGGACCCTGGACCGCAGCCCGTCGCGCACCTCCTGGCCCATCACCACCCACGGGATGTCGGCCTCCAGGAAGTACCGGTAGTCCATCGCGTCCTCCTTGGAGCGGGACGGGGCGGTGATCCTCCTCCTGTCGTCCCAGTGCCGCGTCTCCTGCGCCACCGGTATGCCGCGGGAGTGCAGGCTCTCCTGGCGGGTCGCCTCGAAGCGGACCGCCTTTTCCAGGTCGTGGAACGAGCCTATGTTCTTGACCTCCACCCTGTTCCCTCCCCGGACAGACACGTTGGCGTCGGCCCTCATGGCGCCCTCCAGGCCGGGATCTGACACCCCGGCGTTCTCGAGCAGGTCGGACAGCGCGTTGAGGAACGCCCGCACCTGCCCCGGGCCCTCAAAGTCCGGCTCGGTGACTATCTCCACCAGCGGGGTGCCCGCGCGGTTGTAGTCCACCAGCGTCACCGTGCTCTGCGACGACGCCCCCTCGTAGCTCAGGCGCCCCGGATCCTCCTCCAGCTGGATCCTGGCGATGCGGATCCTCTTCCCGCCGGCGTCCACGTAGCCCCCGGTCCCGATGCTCGTGTCCCCGTAGATGTTCAGCTGCGTTATCTGGAAGTTCTTGGGAAGGTCCGGGTAAAAGTAGTTCTTCCTGAAGAACGCGATCCTGCCGGGGGTCTCGCAGTGAAGCGCCATCGCCAGCACGGTGGCCGCCTTCACCGCCTCCCGGTTCAGCACCGGCAGGCTCCCGGGGAGCCCCGCGCAGACGGGGCATATGTTCGTGTTGGGCGCGCACGAGCGGTACTCGGCCCTGCACGGGCAGAACAGCTTGCTGTTCAGGCTGGTGAGCTGGCAGTGGATCTCCAGGCCGATCCTTGTCATGGCGGGACCCCCTTGAGGCCGGCCGCCTGCTCCAGCGCGCGGGCCGCCTGCAGCAGCTGCCTGTCGTGCATGGAATCGGCCAGGAGCTGGATCCCGACCGGCAGGCCGCCCGACATCGCGAACGGGACTGTCACGGCAGGGATGCCGGCGAGGTTCGCCGTGACGGTGTTGATGTCTATCTGGAACAGCGCGACTGGATCGTCTATCTTCTCGCCCAGCTTGAAAGGCAGCACTGGGACCGTCGGGGACACCAGGAAGTCGTACTCCCTGAACGCCTCGGCGACCTGCCTGGACAGCTTGCTCTTGACCTTCAGCGCCTTTAGGAAGTACCTGCCGGCGTGCCCCGCGGAGGGCACGAACCCGCCCAGTATGATCCTGCGCGTCACCTCGGGGCCGAACCTCCTCCTGGCCTTCCGTATGTACGAGTTGAACTCAAAGCCGTCCACCGGGAGGTCGTACCCGTACCTCAGGTTGTCGTACCTCGCCAGGTTGCTGCCGGCCTCGGTGGACGTGATGGTGTAGTAGGCTGCGACGGAGTACCCCACCATGTCAAGCGACACCTCCTCGCACCGGGCCCCCATGCCCTCGAGCTTGGATACCGCGTCCCTGGTGGCGGACAGCACGGCCGGGTCGGTTCCCTCGGCCAGCATCTCCTTGATCACCCCCACCCTCCTGCCCTCCACGCCGGAGTCGATCCCCTCCAGGTAGTCCAGGCCGCCCCGGTCCACCGTGGTGCCGTCGTGCGGGTCCTTCCCGGAGATCACGTTGAGCATGAACGCGGCGTCCTTCACGGTCCTGGTCAGCGGGCCTATCTGCTCGATGCTGTTGGCGTAGGATATCAGCCCGTACCTGCTCACCAGGCCGTAGGTCGGCTTGAACCCCACGACGGAGCAGAAGCTCGCCGGGTTCCGCACGGAGCCGCCCGTGTCGGAGCCGAGCGACGCGGCGCACTCGAGCGCGCTGACCGACGCCGCGCTGCCGCCGGAGGACCCGCCCGGGACGTATTCCGTGTCCCACGGGTTCCTGCTGGGCCCGAACGCGCTGAACTCGGTGGTCAGCCCCATCGCGAACTCGTCCATGTTCGTGTTGCCCACGAACACCGCGTCCTGTTCCCCGAGCCTCGAGATCACCGTCGCGTCGTACGGGGCCACAAAGCCCTCGAGCATCCTCGACGCGCAGGTGGTCCTGCGGCCGCGGACGCAGATGTTGTCCTTGACGGACACGGGCAGGCCGCAGCAGGCGCCGACCCTGCCGCCCGACCTCACCCTCCTGTCCACGTCCCGGGCCCGGTCCACGGCCCCCCCGTCGACCGACAGGAACGCGTGCAGCCTCCCGTCCACGCGGGCGATCCGCTCCATGGTCGCGGCCACAAAGTCCTCCGCAGAGAGGTTCCCGTCGCGCACCTCCCGCGCGAACTCCAGCGCGGAGATGTTGAGGTCGGTCATGGCATCTTCGGGGCCCTGACGTAGCCGCCCCTGTACAGCTTGAGCGCGCCGGCCAGGTCGCCGTCGAACGGGACGTGCTCGTCGTCGCGAAGGCCGGCGACGTCGGTCTCGGGCATCGAGATCTCCTCGGACTCCACGCTGGCAGAGTCCAGGATCTCAAAGTACTCGATCATGGCGCGGACCTTGTCGGCGTACTCCGAAAAGTCCTCGATCTCGATCCTCATCAGCCCCGAGACGCGCCGGATTTCCTCCTCCGTGACCATCATCCACACCTATGGCGTCAGCCTGTCCACGTCCCTCGGGTAGAACGTCACGTCCCGGATGTTCTCCGTGCCGGTGAGCGCCATCATCAGGCGCTCGAGCCCTATCCCGCACCCGGCGTGCGGGTGCACCCCGTAGTCGAACGATCCCAGGTGGTGCCCAAAGGCGTCCGTGTTCATCCCCTTGGCGCCCATCCGCTCGGCCAGCTCGCCGCGCTTCTCGATCCTCGTGCTGCCCGAGGAGATCTCCAGGTCGCCGAACATCAGGTCGAACGACTCGGAGACGTCCGGGTTGCCGCGGCTCGCCTTGACGTAGAACGGCTTGGGGCCGAGCGGCCAGTCCTTGACGAAGTAGAACCCCTCGAGGCCGGCCTTCTTGAGGTCTGACGGGTACAGGTCGTCGCCCCACTCCGTCTTTGCCCCCGCGTCCCGCATGACCCCCACCAGGTCGGAGTACGAGTGCCGCGGTATGTCCCCGGCGTCCGGGACGGCAAACCCCGCGTCCGGGTTGGCCTCGGCGTAGCTGCCCACGGCGGAGGCCGCGGCGCCCACCAGCCGCCCCACCCTGTCCATGACGTCGTTGTAGTCCACGAAGGCCTCCTCAAAGTCCACGGATATCGCCTCGGCCAGGTGGCGGTTGGTCCTCGACGGCTCGGCGCGGAAGATCGGCGCGATCTCGTACACCTTCTCGAAGCTCATGGTCAGCTGCTCCTTGTACAGCTGAGGGCTCTGCGCCAGGAACGCCTCCTTGTTGTAGTAGAATATCGGGAACAGCGCGGCCCCGCCCTCCGTGGCCGTGGCGATCATCTTCGGCGTGCTGACCTCCGTGAAGCCCTCCCCGCCAAGGTAGCCCCGGACGGACTGCAGGACGGCGCTGCGCGCCCTGAACACGTGCTGCAGCGCCGCGCGCCTCAGGTCGATCGGGCGGACCTCGAGCCGCGTGTCTATGTTCTTGACGGTCCTCGCGACGGGCTCGAATGGCGGTATCTTTTCCACCCGCGAGAAGACGCGCAGCTCGCCGGGGATCACCTCGAGGCCGGCCGGCGACTTTTCCGACGCCCTTACCGTGCCGCGTACCGCCACCGAGGAGTGCGGCTTCAGGGACGATATCCCCTCGCGGACCTCGTCTGGGCACCCGCCCTTCTTGGCCACCACGTGGACGTCACCGTCCCTGTCCCTGACGGTGGCGAAGGTTATGTTCCCGTGGCCCCGGACCGTCAGGATCCACCCCATGACTGTCACCTGCGCGCCGTCCATGGAGGGGGAGAGCCCGCTGGAGTAGTGGGATCTGCGCATGTCGCCCAGTTCGGTCTCGATCATCGTATGCCTGATCATGCCCCCACGGTGTAATTAATTCTTGCACGGGGGCCCGGGCCGCCCGGGCTGGCTCCCGTGTTACATTAATTTGCCTCCCCCGCGCAGGCATCCCATGGCCCTGACGCCGAGGGAGAAGGCGGTGGCCGTGATCGCCAACGGCATCGCGGTCTACTCGCTGCTGCAGGAGAGGGGCGCCCTCCCGGAGGGCGCGACGATGTACGACTTTATCACGAGGGCGGTCCCGGGGGACGCGAGGGGCGAGCTGACGGCCGCGCTGGTCGACGAGGTGTTCGAGTGCGTCTCGTCTGCACATAGTTCATAAGGTGCCGGGGCCCAGCCGTTGGCATGGCGTCCGTCGCAACCCTCGGGTCCCACTGCGCGCTGCAGGTGCTAAAGGGGGCAAAGGACGAGGGGCTGGGGACGCTGCTGGTATGCGAGAGGAGGAGGGAGCGGCTCTACCGCAGGTTCCCGTTCATCGACGAGATGATCCTGGTGGACTCCTTCAAGGAGGTGCTGGATCGGAGGTGCCAGTCCGCCCTGGAGCGGAACGGCGCCGTCCTGGTGCCCCACGGGACGCTGATCGCCCAGATGTCGCCGGGGGAGATCGAGTCGCTGGGGACGCCGGTCTTCGGGAACAAGTGGATCCTTAGGTGGGAGTCCGACAGGGGGATGAAGGAGAGGATGATGCGGGAGGCGGGCCTGCCCGTCCCGGCCCCGGTGCGGGACCCCGCCGAGATCGACGGGCTGGTGATCGTAAAGAGGCAGGGGGCGGCCGGCGGGAAGGGCTACTTTTTGGCGTCGTCCGAGGAGGAGTACCACGAGAAGAGGTCCCAGCTGGTCGGGGACGGGACCATATCCGAGGACGAGCCGCTGTACATCCAGGAGTACGCCGCCGGGGTGCTGGCATACCTGCAGTTCTTCTATTCCCCGCTGAGGGGGGAGCTCGAGTTCTTCGGGGCAGACCAGCGGCACGAGTCCGACATCGAGGGGCTCGCGAGGATCCCCTCCGCGTCGCAGCTGGAGATGGGCGGGGTGCCGTCGTTCAACGTGATAGGCAACAGCCCGATCGTCCTGCGCGAGTCGCTCCTCGACCAGGCATACGCGATGGGGGACGGGTTCGTGGAGGCGGCAAGGCGGCTCGCGAGCCCCGGGATGAACGGCCCGTTCTGCATAGAGGGCGTGTACGACGAGGACGCCGGGTTCACCTCGTTCGAGTTCTCGGCCAGGATCGTGGCGGGCACCAACATCTACATGGACGGCTCGCCGTACTACTCGTTGCTGTTCGGGGAGAAGATGAGCATGGGCAGGAGGATCGCCAGGGAGGTGAAGAACGCCGCCGGCGCGGGCAGGCTGGACGCCGTGACCACCTGAACGGCGCCCCCCCCCCCGTGGTCAGCCCCGCCGGCCGTCGGGGGCGTTGCGGTACAGGCTCAGGCGGGGCGTCATGTCGGTAAGCGTGATCTCCACCTTGCCTATCCTGCTCCGGTACTGCTTCACCTTCTTGCCCTCCGGGGATATGACGAACCTGCTGACCTCGACCAGCGCCAGGTCCTCCAGGTTCGAGAGCGTCTTGTAGACGGTGGAGAGCGATATCTTCAGCTCCTCTGAGATCTGGGTCGCGTCCTTCGGCCTGTCCTTCACTGAGAACAGGACTGCCCTGGTGCACACGCTGCTGAGCGACTCGATTATCCTCTGGGTCACGTCGAACTCGCCCAGTTGTATTATGTTAGGCTTTGGCATGCATACCACTAGTTGGGGACCAGGATCAGCACCGGATCGGGCTTGCGGATCACGATGTCGGCCTTGCTGATCCGGCTGCGGTATATCTTGAACTTCCTTCCCTTGTCTGATATCATCCAGCGCTCGACCTCGATGAGCGTGAGCTCCTCCAGGTCGGCCAGCTTCTTGTACACGGAGCTGAGCGGGATCTTGAGCTTCTCGGACAGTTCCGAGGCGGTCTTGCCGCGCCTTATGACGGAGAACAGTATCGCGCGCGACTCCGGGTCCGCGAGCGCCTCGATCACCTTCTGGGTGATGTCGTATTTTTTTAGCTGGGGCAGGGTCAGGCGGCGCGCCATACGCAATGGAAGGCGCCTGCAAGTTATTTAAACAGAATGGTCTCATTCCAATCCCATGGAACCAGAATGGCCGCGCCCCGGCGCCGGCGCGGCCCGTGGCCCCCGGGCGCGCTCAGCCGCCAGGATCGACCACCGTGGCCCACGCGAGCCCCTCCCCGAACTTTATGGTGGCCGCGTCCCCCGGGGAGAGCGTGCAGCCGGCGATGGTCTTCGGGATCATGTCGGCGGTCTCGGCGTAGCACACGCCGTTGTCGTTTGACAGGATCACGGCCTCCTCGTACACGTCCTCGCGGATGAGGTTCCAGAACGGGAACACGATCATGGACAGGACCACCCCGGCCACCGCGAACGCGCCGCCGAAGGCCAGGGCCGCCTTCCTGCCGGAGGACAGCTCCAAGCTACCAGGTGCCGCCCGCCCCGGCGTTGGGATCGAGTTTCTTTTCGGGCACGTTGCCGTGGGCCTTCTTCACGTGCCTGGCAAGGCGCTCGGGCGTGGGAAGATCCAGGCCGCACTCCTTGCACTTTGTCTGGCTCTCGCTTTTCTTCTTGAAGAGTCTCATGGTACAACGGGGAGGGATTATTTTATAAATCGTTTGAAAGGCGCGGCGCCCGCGGCTTTTTTTCACGGCGGGCCTTTGCGCCTTCCGGGGCCGGTTTTGAGATCCTCGGGTGGGCCTCCAGCCCGGGAATCCCGACGCCGGCCAGGGCCTGGCGCATCCCCAACCCCGCGAGTTCCCTCCCGGACGTGCTCACGCCCATCCCTTGGGCCTCCCTCTCGTTGGCATGGAACCGGGGGCCGCGGTCGGTCATGACGGCGGCGGGCTTCCCGTGCCTCCCGACGGCCCCCTCCAGCGCCCCGGGGGCGTTCGCGGCGGCGGCCCCGTCGGACATGCCGTACCCGGTGGCGAACCTGGAGGCGCCGTCCCCGTGGCGCGGGCCGTGCGCGCGCCCGGGCTTCCGGCGCACCGCGTTGCGGAGCTTCCCCGGCGCGGGCATGCCCATGCGGCCGAGCCTGTCGGCAAGCCTGCCGACGTGGCCGTGCCGAACGCGCGGGTTCCTTCCCCTGCAGGGAGTGTCCCGGGGGCCGCCGGCGCCTGGCCGTTCCGCCCACAGGCGGACGGTGCGCCGTTCCACGTCCGCAAGGCACGCGGCGCCACTCGCGTGGTATCCGCCGGGCACCCCGCGCACTGCCATCATCCTGCCGCGGATCCCGGCGCCCCTCCCTGCGCGCATGGCCTCCGCCAGGCCCCGCGGTTTCCCGTCGGCCCCGCCCGTGGATGGTTCGGCGATCCTGCGTCCGGCAGGCTTTTCTGGTGCCACCTCCCAGGGGGGAGATCATTTGTGAGCGTCACCCTAGGCACGGATCGGAAAAGTCACGGGATGCGTTGCGGCAACTACGCCCGGGCGGTCATCACACGTTCATGCCACGGGCCCACCATACATTATAAGGGACTCCGGCCATAGCACAGCATGGCGATATCGAACGTCACGGTCCTGGGCTCCGGGGTCATGGGCCACGGGATTGCCCAGGTGTCGGCGGTTGCGGGGTACGACGTCGTCCTGCGCGACATAGAGCGCGGGTTCCTGGACAGGGCCATGGAAAAGATACGGTGGAGCCTGGACAAGATGGTGGAGAAGCGGAAGGTCTCGCGGGAGGAGGCAGACGCGGCATACTCCAGGATCACGCCGGCAGTCGACCTCAAGGAAGCCGTGGGGGGGGCGCAGCTGGTGATAGAGGTGGTCCCGGAGATCATGGAGCTGAAGAAAAAGGTCTACGCGGAGCTCGACGAGGCGGCCGGGGGGGACGTGATATTCGCCTCGAACACCAGCACGCTGCCGATCACCGAGATCGCCGGCGCGACCAGCAGGCCGGACAGGTTCGTCGGGATACACTTCTTCAACCCGCCGCAGCTGATGAGGCTGGTGGAAGTTATCCCCGGAGAGAAGACGTCCCGGGACACCGTGGAGGCGACCCTGGACTACGTCGGGTCCGTGAAGAAGGAGGCGGTGCTGTGCAGGCGCGACGTCCCGGGATTCATAGTCAACAGGCTGTTCATACCGGTTATACACGAGGCGTGCCACGCCAGGGACAGGACGGGCGCCGCGATCGAGGAGATCGACTCTGCCGTTAAGTTCGGGCTGGGCTTCCCCATGGGGATATTCGAGCTGGCCGACTTTACCGGCATGGACGTCGTCCACAAGGCGACCGTCGAGATGCACATGCGCGACAAGAAGGTCGTCCGGCCCCACCCCGAGATCGGGAGGATGTTCGAGGAGAAGAGGCTGGGGCAAAAGTCCGGCGAGGGGTTTTACAGGTATTCGGACGAGAATTACGAGAGGGTCGCGCTGTCGGAGGAGCTCGCGAGGGGGTTCGACCCCGTCCAGCTGCTCGCAAACATCATGAACAACGCGGCGTGGCTCGTCACGAACGGGGCAAGCGACGTCGAGGAGATCGAGAAGGCCGCCCGGCTCGGGCTTGGGCTGAGAAAACCGCTCTTCGAGACCGCCGGGGAGGCCGGGATCGGGAAAATCATCGGCGAGCTGAACGGGCTTGCCGCCGAGCACGGGGCGTTCTACGAGCCGGACCCGTTCCTGGAGTCTATGCGGCGATGAGGCCCAGGATCGCCCCGACCGCGCCCTTGGCCGTGTCGGCGCCCACGATCCTGACGTTCCGCCTGTGGTCCACGTAGCCGTCGACGAACTGGGCCGTGACTCCTCCCATGTTCCTTACCGCGACCATGGGCTTCCTGTGCATGTAGGCCGCGCATATCTCGGACAGCGTACCAGAGCCCCCGCCGACGATGACCACCCCGTCGGCAGACAGCGCGTTCAGAAAGTCCCGCGTCAGGCCCATGCCGGTGGGGACGACTATGTCGCAGTACCGGTTCGCGAGCGACGCGTCGTCCTGCGGGATTATCCCGAGGACCGTCCCGCCCGCCTCGTGCGCGCCCCGGGACGAGGCGCTCATGACCCCTCCCATGCCGCCGGTGACCAGCACGCTGCCTGACCTTGCGACCTCGGCGCCCACCTCGTAGGCCACCCTCCGGTGCTCCTCGGTGCACCCGTTGTCGTTGTTCCCGATTACGAGGATCTGCCGCTTCCTTGCCAACGCCCGATCATGGCCGGCCGCGGTCAAAAATCTTTCGAGTGGCGCCCCCCAGAGGCCCCGCCGCCATCTTCCCGCGGGGGGCGCGCACGGGCGGCCGGCGGGCCGGCTTTGCACGCGCTGCGAGCGTCTGCCCGAACGCAAGAGATATTAGATAAAGGCGCAAAGCCAGCACATGGAAAGACGCACGGTTCCCGTATGCTTTACGGAAAAACAGTACAAGATGATCGAGGAGTTTGCCAAGAGGAAAGGCATGCTCAACGCGAGCCAGGCCCTTGAGAAGCTGCTCGGGTAGGACGTCCCGCCCCGCGGGATCCAGGCCGCGTCCCCAGGGCCGGCGCGGCACCGCGGGCTTTTCGGCATTCCAGACTCCCCAGGCGTACGCGCGGCCTGGCATGGAACAGCAGGCCCGCGCCGCCGGCCGGACTCGCGCGGCGGCTGGCCGCCAAGCGCAAAAAAAAAGAACGGGTTTACGCCCGGGTGCCCAGTCTGGATTTTGCAGAGACCGCTATGAGGCTCGTGATCGCGACGGCGAGGACTGTCATCGCTATGGTTCCGAACTCCGGGACTATCGTCGCTATGGTGTCCATCTTTGCCAGTATCGCGTCGATCTGCGCGTTCACCGCCGAAGGCGCCGCGCCGGACTTGATCATGTTCCGGAGATCCTCCCTCATCATGATCTCGACCTCGGCCATCAGGTCTTCCTTGCCGAGATCAATCAGCGGTGCCTCGAGGAACTCGTAGTTGTCCAGGTACGCCCTTGTCGCGAGGCTCAGCGCCAGGTCACCGTCTCCGTCGCCGTACGCCTGCTTGGCGTCTGCAAGAAGCGTCCTTATGTTTTCGACGTATGCGAGCAGGTCGTCGCCCGTGCCATCGTCTCCGGCGATCTGGTCGATCTTGGAAAGGATCCCGCCTACCTGCGCCTCCACGGCGGACGGGTCTGCCAGCGAGCCGTAGGACGCCCATACCTGGTCATAGTATGACGCGATCTCAGTGGCGTCCCCCGGGTCAAGGTCGCCGCTTACCGTGTCGAAGATCTGCTGGGATCTCCACACGAACGCGGAACCGTCCTGGAACTCCGCCATCTCCGTGATCGCGCCGCCGGTCACCGCCTCGCCGTACTCCGCGACCGACGTCTCGAGCAGGCCCCGCATCAGGTTTAGCTTGAATTCGGGGTCGTTGCTCAGCCGGTCGCCGACTATGGCAGCGCGGGCAGCCTCCACCGCCTGCTTTGCGTCGTCTATGGCCTGCTGCGCCTGCGCCCTCGGCACGTCCGTGGTCGCCTTGTCCTTCAGCTCCACCAGCGTGGCCTGCACCCGCGCGTCAAGCTCGGGATCGGCGGCCCTTAGCACAGGCCTCATCACGTCGTACAGCTCGGCGACGGGGTGCGTCGCGTGGGTTAGCGCAAGGGACGCGTTGCCGGCGTCCAGGTTCAGCTCGAGCGCCCTAAAGTGCCCGAGCGTCTCCTCCAGGTTGGCGGCGAGGTCGGCCTTCTCGTCATAAGATCCTGCAAATGCCAGCTGTGTCGAAGTCGCAGTGAGCATCACGAGCGTTGCCAACGCTATCAGTTTGTTCATTATGGTGACTGTCCACGCGGTATTCATTTAAAGATAGGGCAGGTTACTTTGCACTGTTACATGGATTTGGAATGACGCGCCGCCGGGATCCCGCTAGGCGCTGATCAGTATGGCCGCGCGTTCGCTCTCTTCAAGCTCCTGCCTCACGGCATCCAGGATCTGCGGGGCCGACGTGAGGCTGGAATAGTCCACGAGTTTCAGGTCGTTGATCAGGTAGATCTGGGGGACGATGTCGTTGTGCCGGGACTCCAGGTAGTCGTCGACCTCCTCGAGGATCGAGATCCTGCCCCCCTGGAATATCTTGCCGTTGTCCAGGGACTTTCTCATCTTCCCGAACCTGTCCAGTACCAGTACCGGGTGGCGGTTCCTCTTGCTAAGCAGGCGCTTTTCCGTGACGTGCCCGGTAAACACCACGTAGTGGTCCGACTCGAAGCTGAGGTCCACCAGGTCGCCCGATATGCGGAGGATCTCGCGGGCCCTCCCCCTCAGATCCTCGAGCGTGAAGACGTTCCTTGACGTCTCGGCGCTGTCAAGCTCGATGTTTCCGGAGGCCGTCACGCGCAGGATGGACTTTTCCGGGATGTACTGGCTGTCGATCACGATCGACTCCGGGATCGCGCCCTTGCCGACGAGGATTGCGTGGATCTTCTTGTGTGCCTGGCTGAACTGCTCCGGCGTCGGGTCTGACACGGACTGCTCCATCTCCTCCTGCAGCATCGAGGACGCCACGCCTATCGACGATATCACCTCCGCGTGCCGTGCCTTGACGTACTTCAGCTGGAGCGCCTTTGCCACGGACGGGGCCAGGACGGACGCCCCCCCGCCCCCGCCGATTATCCTGGCGTCCCGGGGATCCAGATCGAACTCCCGGATTATCTTGCTGACCGTGCGCACTATCTCGAAGGAGGCGGTGTGTATTATGGACTGCGCGACCTCGGCAAAGGACGTCACCCCGGTCTCCCTTGCCAGCAGGTCCATTGCCAGCCTGGCAGACTGACGGTTCGCGAACGAGTAGTCGCCCTCCTCGACGAGTTCCAGCGCGTTTGCGGCGCACGTGTTGGTGACCGCGTACGTTCCCTTTTCGCACCGTATCGCGACGTACTCGTCGGCGTCCGCCTCGCGCGGCCTTACCTTGACCACCTTCCCCGTCCTTATGTCGTCCGGGTCCGCAAAGCACGCGTACTGGAGTCCGGCGATGTGCGCGCTCCTCGGGCCCACCTTCCACACCCTGTCGTCGCGCATCATCACCATGCTTCCCCCCGCCACCCCGAGCACCCTCACGTCCATGGAGCGGACGCACGTGGGGTGATCCTTGATGGTGACGTACTTGAACTCGGGCCGGCCGTTTTTTATGATGCAGATGTTGGTGCTGGTGCCGCCCACCTCTACGAATATGCCGTTTGTCACCCTCAGGTATAGGAGCGCGCCCGCGACGCTTGCCGCGGGCCCCGACAAGATGGTGAGTATGGGCCTTGTCCGGAAGGTGTCCATGCTCGTCACCCCCCCGTCCCCCTTCATGATCATCAGCGGCGCGCTTATCTGGGAGTCCCGGATCGCGTCCTCCACGAACTTGGCCACCTGGAACGTCTTGGGCAGCACGCTGGCGTTTATCGCCGCGGTGATGGTCCTGATCTCCAGGCCGTACGTGCCCGAGATCTCGTGTGACGCCGTGGACAACATGCCCATGTCCGAGGCGTTCTCCATCACGAACTCCTCGTTTGACGGGTCGTCCACCCCGAACGACTCGGTCGCCACTATGACCTCCGCCCCCAGGTCCCGCATCTGCCGTATTGCGGCCTTTACCTCCCCCTCCGAGATGAGGTGGGCCGTGTCCAGGAACACGTGGCACGACCTGATGTCCTGCCCGGAGCCGGTTCCGGTGCCGCTCAGGTTGGTGCGCTTGACGACGTCTTTCTTCTCCGGGCCCACCCCCATTGCGACTATCCCGACCTTGGCGGTATCCGACTCCAAAAGCGCGTTGATTGCCTGCGTCGTGCTGTGCGATATCAGCTCGATGTCCCCTGCCGCGAGCCTTGACTCGGCGGTGATGTTGCGCAGTGCCTGGAGTATCCCTTCTGCGACTCCCCTTTCTGCAAAGTGCGTGGTGGGCACCGTCGACTTTGAGAGGACGTCCCCGGTCCGCACGTCGATGGCGACTGCCTTGGTGAACGTCCCCCCGACGTCGATACCGATTCGGACCCTGCCCCCGCTACCCATTCTTCTTCCTCGACTTTCTCATCATGGCAAGCTTCCTCTCTTTCTTCGGCCTGAGAACCAGGACGTACGAGGCCGCCCCCAGGTAGACCCCCAGCAGGAGCACCTGGGCCACCACCGTCTCCAGGGTGGGGTATATGCCCGTCATCGTCGCGATGTTGATGTCGAGCCTCGGCACGGTCCCCAGCATGCTGGTGTACGGGAGCAGGTCCAGTATCTGGAGCTCCCTTACGGCGTTTCCCAGGAAGGCTATGGAAAGGTATGCCCCCACGCCCATGGTCAGGCCGAACAGCGCCCTGAGCGGCAGCCTCCTGCCCAGCCTCCTCATGACGTAGTATACGACGAAGAGGGATCCCATCCCCACCACGAACCCCAGGCCCACGTAGGCCTCCATGTATTTCGCAAAGCCCGACATCGCCTGGTAGAAGAGGACCGTCTCGAACCCCTCCCGGTACACGGTGAAGAACGCCAGCATGACGAACACCATCACGCTCCCGGTGGTGGTCGCCTGCCACACCTTGGCCTTTACGAACTCCATCCACTTCCTGTGCTCGATCTTGTTCAGCACCCAGAAGCTCACGTAGAACAGGACTGCCGTCGCGGAGAGGGCGGCGACGGCCTCGATGAGCTCGCGGTTGACCCCGGAGATCTCGATTACGTACGACGCGACCACCCACGTCACGGCCGTCGCCGCCACGGCGGCGCCCACCCCGTAGAACACGTACTTCTTCAGCCTGTCGTTGCGCGATGCCTCGAGGTAGGTGAGTATGGCCCCGAGGATCAGTACCGACTCGAGCCCCTCCCGGAAGATTATGGCAAACGACGAGATGAACGCTATGGACGGGGCAAGCGTGCCCGTGCCGCTGACGAGGCGCTCCGACTCGTCCAAGTTCCTGTTGATGGCGGTGGCGACCTCCCTCACCTTCGCCGGATCGTCCCTCTGGTTGATCAGGTTGCGGAGCTCGGCGAACTGGTACTCCACCTCCAGCGTGAAGTCCGGGGCTATCTCGCGCAGCGGGATCTCCACGAACTCGTAGCTGTCGAGGTATGCCGACCTGGCAGTCGTGTACGCGGCGTGGTGGTCGCCCGCCTCGTAAAACGCCACCACGTCTGTCAGGGAGTTCCTGATATAGTCCACCTCGGCCCTCACGCCGGTCTTCTCCTCCTCGGTGGAGTCCCCCATCTGCCTCAGGGCGTCCGCCGGCGCGGCGTCCGCCGGGTTCGGCAGGCCGGGGTTCGAGGCCAGCGTCGCCGCCGCCAGATCTTCTGCGCGGTCAAGTCCGGGGAGTATCGTCCCCGTGAGGAACAGCCTTATCTCGTCCGGCGGATCCCCGTCCCGTATCATGCCCCGCAGGTTTTCGCGCATGTCGATCTCCAGCGCGTACAGCAGGTCCTTGTCCACCTTGTCAATCGCGGGCTCCAGGTACTCGAAGTTGTCCAGGTAGGCCACTATGGCCCTTTCTTCTGCCGCGGCATAGTCCCCCTCGTCCAGCAACACGAGCATCTCGCCGTACAGCTCGCGGATGGTCTGGTAGAGTTCCTGCTGGTCAAACGCGACCGACTCGGTGCCGAGTACGTCTTTCTGTATGGCGGTTATGAGCCCGCCCACCTTGGCGAACTCCTCCCTTTCCGCGGTCTGCAGGTCCAGGTCGGCGAAGAACGACTCGATCTCCAGCGTCAGCCTTCCGTCAAAGTCGGTCTGCGGGAGCAGGGCGTGTGCCCTCTGGATCATGCCCCTGGAAAGGAGGTAGGACGTCTCCTCTCCCTCCAGGAGCCCCTCCTGGTACTGCTCGTCGGCCACCGCCAGCAGGCCGACGATCGCCATGTCCGGAGGCGCCGACTCGTCGTAGGGGATCTCTCGGAGCAGCTCCAGTACGCCGTCCAGGTCGGATGTCTCGCCGGAGCCGGAGCCGATCTTCGTGGCGGCGTCGAGCAGCATGACGTGTGCCTCGTCCACGTTCGGGGAGCCGGACGCGGTCCGGAGCGCCTGGACCTGCTTGCCAAAGTAGCCGGCGGCAAAGCCCGAATAATCCCTTGCGTCCTCCGTGTCGCCCGCGAGCAGGCTGTCCCGCGCCAGTTCCAGCGCCACGGACGTGACCTCGACGCCGGTCCTCACCGTGCCGTCGCCGGGATCCCCCAGCGACTCCCCGGCGGCCAGCGTGGACACCGCAAAAATGACCAACATTGCGGGGATCCTTGCAGATGACATCGGGGTTTATCATGTAGACCTGAAAATACTATTTAAATCCGAGATTCATTTCAAGCCCGTAGAATGAATTTCGGGGAACGCCGGGCGCGCCGCGCCGTTCCGGCATTCTCCCGGGCAGGAACGTCTCATCCAGCGGCGTTCCGGATCCGCCGTCCGCCTGGCGCCGCGCGGCCCCGAATCCTACCCGCGGTCCAGCATGCCGCAACGACCGGGGCCGCCACGTAGAGGCCCGCTATCGCCGCCATCGCCAGCGACCCCAGCGCCACCACGGACGCCTCGGATCCCGGATCCGCCGCCGACATGATCCCCAGCACGTACAGGGCCGGCGTGACTGCGGTCCTGACCAGCCAGCGGAGTTCGGGGCTCTCCCTCTCGAGGTCGGCTACCGCCGGGGAGAAGGAATAGTAGAACGCGTTGAACCCCTCCATGAAGTGGGATCCGGCGCCTGTCCGGAGCAGCGTCCCGTCGCGCACCTCGCGCAGGAACTGGACCTGCGGGGCAAGCTCGCTCCCAAAGGCAGCAGTCGCGATGAGGCAACCGCCTCCGCCAGCCGCGTCGCCTTCCGCGGCATCGGCCGCGTCGCCTTCCGCGGCATCGGCCGCGTCGCCTTCCGCGGCATCGGCCGCGTCGCCTTCCGCCTTCGCGTTGGCAACGCCCTCCAACCACGATATGCTGTCCGACTCTAGGCTGTAGGTGCCGGTACGGATCCACTCGTTGCCCTCCAGCTGCCATATCTCGTAGGTGCCGGTCTTCATGTCGCCCGCGTCGTTGAGCACGATCTGGCCGAAGATCCCGCTGCGCTCCTCGAGTACGCCTGGCAGTGCGGCGGCCACAAGGTCCGGATCCGTGGAACCGGCAGCCTGGACTGACAGGCCCAGCGCCCAGGCAGCCTCGTACGCGGTAAGGGAGTACACTATCGGCGTCCTGCCGACCGTGTCAAGCATGTATGACACGACCCTGTCCTGCACGGGGTTTTCCGGCGGGGCAAACAGCGTCACGGTGATCTGGGACTCGAAGAACTCCGAGGATATGCGGTCGCTTCCCGGGCCGCCCACGTTGAGGAGGGTGTCGCTTCCCACCCACTCGACGTCTGAGAGGTTTTCGTACTGGTATGCGGCCTGGGCTATGTTGATCCCCTCGGAGAACGTGAGCAGGAATACGGTTATGTTGTCACCGCCGGCTCTGGCGGCGACCTCGTCCACCTGATCTGAGAGCAGCGCCACCTCGGTCGAGAATTCGATTGCCTCCGGGTTGTACCTGACTCCGTCATGGACGGTTCCGCCCAGCTCCTCGAAGCGCTCCTTGGTGATCTTGACCAGATCGTCGCCCCAGGCGTCCCCCCTCCAGAAGGGTATCACGTGTGACGTCCCCATCGCCTCGAACAGCCGCGCATTCACGGGCGCCTGCGTGGTGGCATCCGGTATGAACCGGAATATCTTGTCTCCCGGGACCGCTAGGGACGGGGCGATCGAGCCGTATGATATGAGCACCATGTTGTTTGACGTCGCGTACCCCATCACGTTGCGCAGTTCGGCGCTGGAGTACGTGCCCACCACCAGGTCTATGCCGCGCGCCTTGAGAGACGTGAGCTTGTCCAGTGCCACCACCGGGGTTGACGCGCTGTCCTCCATCACTATGTCGAGTTGCCACCCGGCCCCGCTCTCCTGAAGGTACAGGTTTATGTCGGATTCCGCAAGATCCAGCGTCGCACGCACGTCCTGGCCGTGGACGGATCCGTCGCCCGTGATTGGCACCAGGGCCCCTATCTGGACGGTCCCGTCAAGCGGGACGGGGGCCTGGCCGTCGCTCTGCGCCACCGCGGTCGTGCAGGAGAACGCAAGAAGGCATGCCGCTGCTAAGGCGCAGAAACGCGGAACCATGAGTAGAGTACGGGTACTGCCATATAGGGTTTTTTGGCTGATCCAGCCAAACGAAATGCGGCCCCCACCAGGCGCAATGGCGGGGCGTTTGGGCATGCGAATGGGCGTTCGTCCCGCCCGTCCGGCACATTTCGCTTGACTGTGATCGGCGCGGGCGCGGGTTCCCCGCGGCAGCGCGGGCGGTCCCCCGCAGCGCGCGCCACGGTGCGCTGTTTTTATACCGCGCGGTGGCAGGGGAGGCGTGGACTGCGTCTTTTGCAGGATCGTGGAGGAGGAGGAGCCCGCAAGGATCCTCTCGGAGACGGGGCACTCGATGGCCCTGCTGGACGCGTTCCCGCTTGCCAGGGGCCACACGCTGATAATCCCAAAGAGCCACCGCGTAAAGGTGCAGGACATGTCCCCCGAGGAGTCGGCAGACCTTTTCGCCATGGTGCACCGCCTGGCCCCCCGGGTCGACGGGCTGACCGGCGCGACGCTTATCGCCATCCACGACGGCAAGGAGGCAGGGCAGGCGATCCCGCACCTCCACGTGCACATGGTCCCACGCTCGACCGGCGACTCGGCGACGGCGATACACGGCATGTTCGGCCCCGCGGTGGAGATGTCCGACGGCGAACTGGAAGATGTGCGCCGCAGGCTGGGCGACTAAAAGGGGTACATCCTCTCGCGGGTGTCCTCGTTCTCGACGATGATCGCCTTCGTGGGGCAGGTCTCCGCGGCATTCATGATCTTGTTCACCCCGGCCCCCCGCGGGTTGATCACGGACGACTTCGGGTTCAGGTTCGTGTTCTTGTCAATCTGGAAGACCCGCGGCGCGATGGTCTCGCAGCTGCAGCACCCGATGCACAGGGTCTTGTCCACGCTGACGTTGAGGTGGGGTTGCTCCTTGGGTTCCCTGGCCTTGTCATACTCCCCGTTCTTTCCGTCCGGCCTGACGCGGGCGTTGTACTCCTCCCAGAATTTTTTTTCATAGTCCCTCCAAAAGTCAGGATCCCCCTCCTCGAACTCCTTGGTATACCTGCCCCAGTCCTCCTCGGGAGACCTGCCCCCCGGAGGGGCCCCCCACTGGGGTTTTCTCGCAAAGCCGGATCCCGCGCCGGCCTTCCCGTCCCCGCGCCGGCTCCCGGCGGCCGGCTTGCCTTCCGGGTGGTTCTTCTTCAGGTGGTTGTACGCCTCCGTGACCCTCTTGAACTGCTCCCCCTCCCTCTCGTCCGTGTTCTTGTCCGGGTGGAACTCCAGCGCCAGCTTCCTGTACGCGAGCTTGATCTCCTCAAGGGTGGCGCCCGAATTTACGTTCAGGGCCTGCAGTGCCTGCGAGTTGTCCACGGGTTACCATCAACCCCGCACGTTAAAAATGGTTTCATGCGCCCGGCCTGCCGCATGATCGCCCCCGGGACAGGATGCCCGGCGGGACTCGCGCGCGGGGCCCGGGCGGGCTGCAGGTTGAGCTGGCGTGAAGGGCCCGCGCGCCCTTAAGCTTAAATGCGAACTTTGCGACGGTACGGTGAAATGCCGTACGAGGAAGTGTACATACAGAGGTCGGAAGACGACGAGGACGGCGAGCGGCGCTAGTCCTTCGAGGCGTCTTTCCCGCCGGCGTCCCCCCCCGGGCCCACCATGTCCTCCGGCCTTACCTCGCTGTCCCAGCTCCCCCGGGCTCCCTTGACCAGCACGGCCACCCCTGAGGCTATCAGCGCTGCGACCAGCCCGAAGAAGGCCCACTGCCACGTCGTCTTGGCCTCGCAGTCGGCCCTCACCGGCGCCTCGGACTCGGAATACGCGTAGCAGTCCCCGAACTCCTCCGCCTCTATTGACGACGCCCGGTGGTCGCCGCCGAGCACGCCTAGCACTATGAACCCCGCGAAGATCAGGGCCACGCCGAGGATGGTGAACCGCGTGTCGCTCACGCCGCCGTCCCCCCGGCGCCTCGTTTGCGCCTTGATCCCGGGCGCCCCTCCAGCGCCCCCTTGAGGTTTTCCAGCGACTCCCCGTAGAACGAGCCCATCGACTCCAGGAACTCCGCGAACCGCCGTGCCGGCATCCTCTCGCTGTTGAGGTACGACTGCCACGTCAGCCTGGCGGATCCCTCGCCCGCGGGCGCCACCGAGATCGTGGCAACGTACGCCCGCAGCGGCAGCCCCTCGGTCGCGACGTACGTCAGGCTCCTCCCCCGCTCCCAGGCGACGACGTGCTCCTCCACCTCGTTCCCGTCGTCAAACGTGATCAGCCTGACCGCGCCGACGCCACTCTTCTTCCCGGACAGGAGCGAGGTCTCCCTCACGCCGGCGGCCCATCCCGGGAGGCCCGCGATGTCGCTCACCTTCCGCCATACCCGGCCCGCCGGAGCGTTGATCGTCACCGTCCTCCTCAGGATCCCGGTGTGGGACGACGCCTTCGGTGCCATGAGTACCACTGGGCGTGCCGGATTTTAAATTTTGGTGATCTAACACATTTAATCCCCATGGGCGTAACGTTACAGATGGTCTTCGGGTGGGGCAGGAAGAAGGAGGAGGAGCCCGGGCTGCAGGAGATGCCCGCGAGGGAGATCCCCCTGTCAGACGTCCCGCGGGTGGCCTCCGAGCTGCTCGAGCTGCGCAGGTCCCAGGCCGTCTCCGAGGTCAGGCTGTGCCGGGACCGGGCCGTCCCGCTCCTGAGCGAGGTATCCTACATAGGCAGGGAGCTCGAAAAGGACGACCTCAACGTGGAGGACATCGACAAGAACATCCGCGTGATAGTCGTCCGCGGGAAGAAGCAGGTGATCGACACCATCAGGAAGGAGATAACGGACCTGCCGGCAATATCCAGCTACGACGACGCCGTGGCGCTCAACGGCGCGCTGAACCAGGCGCTGAAGAAGGTGGGGGACGTCCTGGGGAGGCAGACGCGGGTCATACACATCTTCGCGAAGAAGTACGCCTCGAAGCTCAAGGAGATCCTGGCCGAGGTGGCGTCCATCAACGACGACGTCGGGAAGATCCTGCAGAACTTCGCCCGCTCCGACTCGGAGAACGCGGCGATCAACGGCCTGATAGGCGAGATTGCCGAGCTGGAGGGCTTTAACGCTGAGTCGAGGCAGAAGGCCTCGTCGCTGGCAGGCAGCCTCGCAGAGTGCCGGGGGAGGATCGCCGCGTGCAGGGAGTCCATCGCGGGCATAAAGTCATCCCAGGGATACGCCCGCCTGCTGGAGACGAAGGAGGCACTGGAGCGGCTCCGCGCCCAGAGGGCCAGCATGAGCGGCAGGGTGGCCGACCGGTTCACGAGGGTGTCCAGGCCCCTCGGCAGGTACGAGTACGCCTCGTCGCTCGACAAGGAGCAGAAGGCGCTGCTCTCCGGCCTGATCCAGTCGCCCTTCGAGGTCCTCACCCCGGGCAACGAGAGGGCAATCATCGTGATACTGGAGAACGTCAAGAAGGGCGTCTCTGCGGGCTCCATATCGGTCAAGGACCGCGAGAAGGCCATCCTGCACATCACCGAGCTGGAGGACGCCCTCGGCGGCATCATCTCCGAGATCGCCGAGAACGCCTCCGGGCAGGAATCGGCCAGGGCGGCCATCGAGGAGCTGACCCCCCCGGAGCTTGCCGTGCTGGAGAAGGATCTCGCAAAGTCCACGCTCGACGAGTCTTCCGCGGAGTCCAGGATCAGGTCCCTGGGCGGCGAGGTATCCGCAAACGAGGCCAGGATACCCCGCATCGTGGGCGAGATCGAGTCGAGGCTACGCCGCTTTACCAGCACCAGGTACTCCATAACCACTGAAGACTAATTAGGCCATGCGCGTACCAGAACCCAGTATGCTATTCGGGAAGAAGTTCGAACGGCAGGTCTCCCTGCAGAGGGACGTCCTAGACAGCATACTGTCATACTGCAAGATGAAGCACCCTAACGAGGGGATCCTGATCCTGAAGGGCAAGTCCAAGAAGGGCGACATCAGGGTGGACGGCCTGGTGATCCCCCCGTTCAACTACACGGGCCCCACGTTTGCCGGCTTCCCGCACTCGTTCCTGCCGTTTGACATGAGCTACGTCGGCAGCGTCCACTCCCACCCGAGCGGCTCTGCGGACCCCTCGATCACCGACCTGCACAACTTCTTCGGGCTGGTGTCGGTCATAGTCAAGGCCCCGTACGAGGATGAGGACGTCTTTGCGTGGGACAGCGGGGGCAAGCCCATCAGGATCGACATAGTCTGACGGCCCCGTCGTGCGTCCTTGGGGCGCCAAAGTGGAACAGCGTGGCCGCGACGCGCTGGCGGACGTGCCCTTGGCTGGGTACTCGCACCCCCCGACGGCCGCTCCTACGAAGCGTTCCTCCGGGCGCTCGTGCTCCAAACCGTGGGCATCGAGTGCTTCCCGCACGTCGTCCGTGGCCACGTCAGGCCATAGTTTCCCAGCAGCTTCCGGGCCGTCCTGGAAGCGGTCGTCGTTTGCCATGCGACGCCGCTCGCGGCGTTTCGGCCACCGGGGCCTCATCAGGCAGGCTGTCTGGGCGTCTTTCAAAAATTAAATACTCGGGGGTCCAACATCAGGTGGTGGGGGCTCAGCTGGACTTTAGTCCACCTACTCTTCATCTCCAGATGAAGGGATTAGCAGTGCCAAGTTTTCATCATCGCCCTCACCATCCAAGCCAGTCCCATGGGACGGCCATCCCAAATCGAACACTAAAATAACTCCGGGGCCTCCTGAAGGTGGCGAGGGGTCAGATCTGACAGTCATCATCACAATGATGATCAGAAGCCGTTCTCATCATCCCCCTCGCCCGGTTCACCCGGCACTTGCCGGGAAATGCCGCCAACCGGCGTGACTGCCGGACCAATTCCGGCGTGAAAACGTGAAAGGAGACGTCTTGCGTGAGACAAGACACATGGAAGAAGGCACGTAGGATGTCTCGTGTGGCATAAGACGCGGCGCCATGGTGACACTTTGGCATGTTAGATGGGGGTTTACTAGGGTCCGATTTTGTGTTTGGTGTTTTGTTCCTGTTTTGGTTGGAACGCCCACCATAACCGCGAAGGATACTAGGGAGTTCGGGTTTTGTCGGAGCCCGCAGACGTCCTCCCCCGCAGGGTATATGGATCGCGCCGTCCCGGGGTTGCCAACGGGGCCACTGGCTGCCGGCGCGGCCGCGCCCGCGGCGCTCCTTGAACGACATGGACCGTCAGTCGAACAGACTGTAGAGCTGGCTGTCTGTAAGACGTGGGGCTTCGCGGGTCTCGGAGCACATGTTTGACACGTACCTGCCGTGTTCCGGAAGGTAGATGCCCTTCCCCGGAACGTATCTCCCGATGCCCTGCAGTATGCGGGCGACATCCCCTTGAGAGTGGCTCTCGGCCACTGAAGTTGCCATGGATCCCCTGCCGGGGGTTTCGCCCATCCAGGGCTCCTCAGCATGGCTTCGTTTGGTAAAAAAGGGGGCGGCTACCGCCTGCCGCCCATGCCGTCCCTGAGCCTTTGCCAGTGGGCCTTTTAGGTCCCACGACCTTTTTGGCGCAGAACTCGAGCCGCCGGAGGACCCCGCGGGGGAGGCACTCTTCCAGGTCAGACCTGGACTCCCCCGGAGCAGCTGCTCCAGAACCGCCTTGCACTTGGCCGGCCCCATGGCTTGGAATTGCTCCCTGTACCAATCGGAACCGTGGAAGTCCGGCGGGTTGCAGAACTGGCACTCCTCCCCGTACTCGTCCCCGCGGGGATTGACGTGGTCGTGCGCGTCCGCTTGATCCTTTTCGATCAGTTTGGCGGCCAGCAGGTAGTGCTCGACCACCCGAGCCGATGGGAGTTCCCCCATCCGGTGCCGATTGGATTCCCGGAGCCTACGTCCGTCAGTACGTCGCCGTCACTTATGGCGACAACATCGTTCTTGCAATAAAATTTGCGGGTTCGGCCCTCTGGGCCGGCTTGGGCGCGTACGGCGTCGTCGAGGCCTAGCCTCTCCTGTACGTGCTTGCAGACGCTTTTGGTTAAGAACGTCCTACCTCCTATGGAGATTTGCTTCATGACTGTTTGTTCTGCCATGCGACGCCGCTCGCGGCGTTTCGACCATTCAGGTCTCATCAGGCAGGCTGCCTGGCCGTCGTTCAAAAATTAAATACTCGGGGATCCAACATCCGGTGGTGGGGGCTCAGTTGTCACGGCTTGAAGATGTCTCATCATTTGCGCCATGTCAGACTTTCACTGGAGTACAGCGTCGGCACTGGCATCATCATCATCGCCCTCACTGGCATCATCATCGCCCTCACCATCCAAGCCGGATCAGATGGGAACGGCGCGGTCGACAAAACTTTATAAGGTTTTTGACGGTAGTTGCAGTGGATTGTTCAGCTACAAGACTTATTTGATCTTCCTTTTCGTGTCACTGGCGGTCAGCATCGGCCTGCAGATGGTCCTGCCGTTCCCGTACGGCCTCGGGGTCGCGCTGGCGCTGTTCATCGCGTTCCCGCTGCTGCTCAGGAGAAAGTACATGAACCGCATGAGGGGCGGATACGGAGGCTCCGGCTCCGGCTCGTCCGGGGGCGGCGGGTTCTTCGGGCTCGGCTCGTCCGGCGGCAGCTCGGTCAGGTACGTGTGCCTCGTGTGCAACAACAAGCACAAGGGGGGCGCCTGCCCTCGCTGCGGTTCCAAGATGCAAAGGGCGGACTTTTAGGGGGGCGCCTGCATGTCGCTGGACGAGCTGCGCAAGAAGGTGATCTTCCACAACTCGGTCGACGTCTGGATCGCGTCGTGCGCCGAAAGGGGCGGCGACTGGACGGACACGGACGGCTACAGGGGGTTCATCGCGTTCCTGCTCGAGAACGGCCTGAACATGAAGGCGTTTTCCCTGTGCGCGCACGAGGCGGGCGACGACGAGGCCGAAAGGACGAGGTTCGCGGAGTCGCTGGCAGGCTCGGGGGACGACCCGAATTCCTCGATCTACACCATCAAGCTCAGCGACCAGGCGCTGGAGACGATCCGCCGGTTCGGCCGGTGATCTCACCCCCTCAGTTTCGGGTTGACGATCGCGTCGAGCGCGTTCCCGATGAAGACGAACGCCAGCCCCGTGACGGCAATCATCATCCCGGGGGGCGTGATCCACCACCACAGGCCCCTCGCGGCGGCGCCGTACACGTTTGCGTCGTGCAGGATCTGCCCCCACGTGGGGAACGACGGGTCCCCCAGCCCGAGGAAGCTCAGCCCCGCCTCCGTGGTGATCGCGGCCGGGACCGAGATCGCTATGCTTGCAAACGCGTACGGGAGCAGCTGCGGCAGTATGTGCTTCACGATTATCCTGGAGTCCCTCTGCCCCATCATGGTTGCGGCCTCCACGTACCCGCGCGTCTTGATCTGGAGCGCCATGCTCCTTGACACCTTGGCTATCCCGACCCAGCCGAACATCATCAGGAACCCGATCATCAGGAATATGCTGTTGCTTATGGTGACCGACAGTATTATGAGGAACGGCAGCGCGGGGAGCGCGTAGATCACGTCGTTGAAGCGCATCATGGCCTCGTCCGTCTTCCTTCCGCGGTATCCCGCGTATATCCCGTACAGCAGGCCCATCATCACGGACGCGATCGCGACCGCCAGCCCTATGAACAGGGCAAGCGGCGTCCCCCAGAGCAGCCCCAGGGCCAGGTCCCTCCGCAGCTCGTCGGTGCCCATCACCCCGAAGGCCTTGCCCCCCACGATGACCCTGGAGTCGGTTATCTCGGCCTCGCCCCCCGCCCCGTACAGGTTCACCAGGAACACGTACCTGCCCTTCAGGGGCTCGTGGGCGCCCTCCTTGGAGAACACTACGTCCTCTGCCGGCATGCCGCGCGGGTCGAATGCAAACCCGGCGCCCTGCATGGCGGCGTTCTTCCTGACGGTCTCGTCGGTGGAGAATACCCTCTCGCCGTGGACGGCGGGCGACTCGGAGTACGGCAGCGGCGCCGAGAGCAGCAGGATCTCCCGGGAGTCGGGCCGCACGACCGACAGCTGCAGCAGCGGCGAGCCCGAGTACCGCGCGGTGATCTCGTAGATGAAGTCGTTTGGAAAGTCGTCGTAGTCGAAGATGGTCGCGAACTGGTGCGACGACAGCGTGACGCCGCCACGCCGGTCGGACAGGACCTCTGGGGAGTCGAGGATCTTGTGCTCCGGGATCTTCTCCCCCAGGAACGCGTTCACCCACGCCGGGACCGCGGCCTTGGGGTACCCGAGCCAGCTGCTCGGGTCGTTCCATTCCTTGAGCGTCTCGGCCGGGATCACGGCCACCGCGAGGATCGACGTGGCGGCCAGGCCGGCCAGGATCGCCACCCCCGCCATCCCGATCCTGCTCCTCGCGAACTCCGCCCGGATCTCCTGCGGGGTGGCGCTGCTCAACTCCCGGCCCTCACCCGCGGGTCAAAGTACCCGTAAAGCAGGTCCGCCACGAATATGCTCGCCAGGAAGAACACGGTCAGGACGTAGGTCGCGCCGATGATCACCGGCAGGTCCATCACGGTGATCGCCTCGAAGTACAGCCTGCCCATTCCCGGCCAGTCGAACACGGCCTCCGTGATTATGGCGCCCCCCAGCGAGCCCGACAGGCTCAGCGCGAGGATCGTCACGATGGGCGGCGCGGCGTTCTTCAGCGCGTGCCTGTAGATTATCCTCCTCCGGCCCACGCCTATCGCCCTCTTGGCAAATATGAAGTCCTCCTGCATGATGCCCACCATGAAGTTCCTCACCAGGTACGCCCACGCCCCGAACCCGATCAGCACTATCGTGATCAGCGGCAGCGCCATGTGGTAGAGCAGCACGACGGCGTACGACGGATCCGACGGCGGGACCGTGGGGGTCGCCCTGGCAGGGAACACCTGGTAGGCAAACGCGAAGACGAATATCATGATCATGCCGATCCACCACACCGGGAAGCTGGAGCTGATCACCGCGAAGCTCGACGTGATCCTGTCCAGCACGGAACCCACCTTGCTGCCCGAAAGCGCGCCCAGGAATATCCCGATCACGGAGATTATGACCGTGGCCGTGGTGAACAGCAGGACCGTCCTCGGGAGTTTTTCCATGATTATCTCCCGGATGTCCGACGATCCCAGATCGCTCGTGAGGAACGTGGCGTGGCCAAAGTCCAGCGTCAGGATCTTGAACATTGTCAGCCCCAGCCTCTGCGGCGAGTGCCACGGCTCGTCCAGCCCCATCACCGCGATCCTGTGCTCGATCTGCTCCCGGACGTACCCCTCGAACTCATCCACCGACGAGAAGCCCTCGGCGATGGCGGGGTTGTCCGTGATCTCGGCCCTCACCTGGAACGCCACGCCCTGCTTGAGGATCGCGTCCATGTTGGAGCCGACTAGCGATATGGTGAGCAGCAGCGTGATGATCAAGACGCCGAACATCGTGGCCAGGCGCGTCGCGACGTACCTTCCCAGACCCATCAGGGTTTCTCACGCGCGCCGCGTTATAATAGGTGCGGCGCGCCCGCGCCAGGCCCGCCGGAAAGTCCTAAATTACGGCTGGCCGCAGGATCCGCGTTGCCCCGCAGCACGTTTGATCCGGACCGACTGGAGCTGACAAAGCCCGAGATCGTCGGGTTTTGCGACAGGGTGCTGGCCAGGTGGGGCAAGGAGCCGGCAAAGAACGCGCACGGCATCATGGCGATGAACGCGGTCAGGGCCGGGGTCATGTGGACCGACGACGAGTCCCTCAAGGCCATCTGGGGCGAGATAGTCAAGTGGTCCTTTGAGATAATGTACGAAAACGCGCTGGCGCAGGCGAAGGACGGCGACGTCGACTGGGCGGGCGTCATGAGGGGGCTGAAGAGCAAAAAATGACCCCCGCGCGTGGCGGGCCATGAGCGCGGGCGCGCTGCGGAAGGCGAGGGGGCACTCAGGGCCGGGCGGCGTGTCTGAGGCCGGCGACGGCCCCTGCCATGCAGGGTCTCCTCCCGATCCCGCCAAGCCGCATTTCGCGACCCCCGACTCCCGCCGGTGCCCAGGGTTCAGGAACTCCTGGCCCCGCCACGGGAAGGGCGCGGGGGCATGCTGCCCCCGCACGGGGGCGGCTAGGATCTTCACGCGGCGGGACGGGTGACGCCCGGGACGCGGGCCCCCCCCCCCTACGGGCAGCCCGCGGCGGCCTTGCCGACGCGCACGGAGCCGTTCTCGACTACTATCGGCCGCGCGATCAGGCCCGGGTTTCTTGCCATCAGCCTTATGAGCTGGGAGTCCGTGTACTCCCTGTTCCCCATGTCAAGCTCCCTGTACATCCTGTCGCGCTTGCGCAGCAGCTCCCTGGGCCTCATGCCCGACATGCCGATGATCCTCCCCAGCTCCGCCTCCGAGAGCGGGTCCTTGAAAAGATCCCTCCCGTTCACGTCGGCCCCGTCCAGCCCAGCCAGCACCCTCTTGCACGTGACGCACGAGCCCTTGTAGTAGACGTCCACGGAGGACGGTGGGCCTTGCCGATTAAAACTGTTTTTGCCCGGGGCAGCTAGCCCATCCCCGCGCCCCGCGGCGTCCCTGCGCGGGAAGCGCGCCCGCCTTCCACGGCCGCCCCGGCAGGCCTGCGGCTCCCGGGTTTTGCAAAAACTCAAATCCACCCTGCGCGTTGACCATGCTGGTATGATTTGCGCCGCATGCGAGATCCGCAAGCACTACGAGTGCATCGACTGCGTAAACAACCACAAGACCCACCTATGCAGCTGCGACTGCCACGACGAGGACACGAAGCCCCACCCGATGGGCAGGCCCCACTAGGGCGGCGGGCGCCGCGGCTAGCCCTCGAAGCTCCGCTCGATCTCCTGGGCCATCGCCTCCAGCCTGTTCGTGCTGCCCATCTTCCTGTAGGTCAGCTTCTCCAGCGTCTTGATGATGCTGATGGCCGCCCGGTACTGCGGGACCTCGGGGTCGTTGAGCTCCCCGTACATCCCGATGCCGTAGATGCCGTTCTGCTTGGCAAACCCCAGGATCAGGCCGTTGAACCCGGTTATTATCGACCTCTGCGGCGTGGTCTCCACGCCCAGCTCGCGCATCTGCCTCGTCAGCTGCGGCGACGTGGTGGTGACGTACGCCTTCGGCATCTTCTGCAGCTCCCTGCTCGTGTGGAATCCCCCCGCCGTGTAGATGAACTTGGCGGAGTGCCTTTTCGCGACCTCGATCACGTCCTGGCAGACCGTGCCGATGTCCTCGCTTCCCTGGGGCTGCCCGTTGCCGCCCCCGAAGACTATCAGGCCGTCGGCGTACCGGTACTCCCACACCTCGTCGGGCACGTCGACGTACCCCCCCTTGTCGATCACGTACGACGGCTGCTCCGCCCTCACGGACCGGAACTTTTTCGTGCGCAGGCTGCTGTTGATGAAGTTTATCACGATGCTCCCGACGTTTCCCATGTCCTGCATCGCGGCGATCATGATCGGCTTGCTGATGCTCGGCTCGCCGGCCTGCAGAAACTCCATACTGTTGCTTGTGGTACCCACTTAAAACATGTAGCCGCGCCGCCTCGATCTGCCCCCGGGCCGCCGGCCCGGGGGCAGCCATATTTTAACCAATGCCGCCCGCCGGCGCCGGCGTCCTCGATCGGGGAAAACGTGAAGATTCATAAGGCAAAAAAACCCCCTACCGACAATTTATGGCAACCACCGTGGGGAACTTTGGGACTCTCGAGTACGCCCTGGACAGGTACTCGAAGATCTGGTGCTGGAAGGTGACGGGCTCCCGCGCGGTCAGCATGGTGTCGAGGCTGATCCCCGAGGCGTGGTACGGCGAGGCGGTCGACGAGGTCATAATCCCCGACAGCCCGGACAACGTGAAGCAGCTGAAGCTCATCATGGACAGGTACCCGCTGGGGATCCTGTCCAAGTCGGCCTGGCACAGGAAGATCAGCAAGGCGGCCTCCCCAAAGCCGGCCCCGCCCCCCGTCGAGCACAAGCTGAGCCGCGCAAAGCCCGGGCCGCAGTTCCGCGGAAGGCTGATGAACTTCCAGAAGGAGGGCCTGGACTTCCTGATAAAGTCGTCCGGAAACGCCCTGCTTGCCGACGAGATGGGCCTGGGAAAGACGGTGCAGACCCTGGCGTACGTGTCCACGGAGAAGCAGGCGTTCCCGGTGCTGGTGGTGGCCCCGCTGGTCACCCTGAGCAACTGGGAGAGGGAGATCGCGAAGTTCGTGAAGAAAAAGTCCCGCAACGGCAGGATCATAGGGTCCGAGTCCCCCTCCTCGACCGTCATCCGGACGGGGAAGAGGCAGGAGCTGCCCCGCGCCGACTTTTACGTAATAAACTACGAGCTGCTCCACAAGCGGCTCGGGGACCTGGCAGGGATCGGCTTCAGGACGATGGTCTGCGACGAGGTGCACAACCTACGCTCCAAGACGACCCAGAAGTACAGGGCGGTGAAGAGGCTGGCCGCGCTGCCCACCACCTCGTTCCGGATCGGCCTGTCCGGCACCCCGATCTACAACCACGGGTCGGAGATCTGGCCCATAGTGGACATACTGAGGCCGGGACTGCTCGGGAGCTTCAAGGAGTTCTGCGAGTACTTTTGCTACATCAACGACAGGGGAAAGGCCATCGTCCTGAGGAGCAAGCGCGCGTCGCTCCGGAACGAGTTGCAAAAGCACGTGATGCTGCGGAGGAAAAAGTCCGACGTGCTCAAGGAGCTGAAGGACAAGGTCCGCTACAAGGAGGTGATCGAGTCCGACACCGAGTACTACATCGAGGAGCTGAACAAGATATGGGCCCTCCTGGAGGAGGAGCAGAGGGCCGCCACGTCGAACGTGGACAAGTTCGCGTCGTACAGGCGCGCCATCAGGAGCGAGAGGCAGGTGGCGGGGGTGGCGAAGCTCCCGCACGTGATAAACTTCGTCAAGAACATCATGGAGATAGAGGAGAGCGTCGTGGTGTTCTGCCACCACAAGCTGATCCACAGGCTGCTGCACGAGAGCCTGGCCGAGTTCTCGCCGGCGTCCATAATCGGGGGGCAGTCCGACGGCGAGCGCCAGGGGCAGATAGACAGCTTCCAGAGGGGCGAGTCCAGGCTGATGATCGCCGGCATCCGAGCGGGGAACGTGGGGATCAACCTCACCCGCGCAAAGTACGTCGTCTTTGCGGAGCTGGACTGGAGCCCGGCCATACACAGGCAGGCCGAGGACCGCCTGCACAGGATCGGGCAGAAGAGCACGGTGTTCGCGTACTACCTGATCGGGCACGGGACGCTGGACGACCACGTGGCGGGCGTCCTGGTCGACAAGGGCTACGAGATAGACGCCATAATGGACGAGTCGGCCGACGCGTACGACAACGCCGGCAAGGCGGAGATGATCCTGGCCCAGATCCACGACAGGATCAGCTCGGGCTAGCCGCCCAGCCTCTCCCTGAGCAGCCCCAGCTTCCTGAGGGCCAGCCCCGCGTCCGGCTCGCTCCCGCCGAGTTCCGACGCGATCTCGTCGATCAGGTCCAGCGCCTCCCGCCGGCCCCCGTCCCCGGGATCCGCGCCTGGGGGGCGCCCCTCCAGGATCCTCCCGATCGCCCCGGCGCCCTCCGGGAGGATCTCGTACACCTTGGCCAGCGCCTCCCCCCGGCGCGCCGGGGACGCCATGACCAGCCGGTCCCGCCTCAGCCGCTCCAGCACCCCGGCGGCGCCCCCGTGCGGCATCCCCAGCGTCCCCGAGGCTTCCTCGGCCGTGCACGGCCTTATCTCCAGCAGCCGCAGCACCCTGGCCTCCGCCGGCACCGCGTCGTCCCACAGGAGGCGCCTTGCCGCGTCCGTGACGCGGAACGAGCCGTCCCCGTTGACGCCGATCAGCCCCCTGTCCTTGAGCGACGCCAGCGAGTCCAGCGTCCTGCCGACCCCCAGCCGCTTCAGGCCGGACCCGGCGATGTCGCGCTCGTCGAACGTCCCGCCGCCCTCGATCCCCAGGCGGAGCATCTCCAGGTCGACCGTCCCGAGGCTTGCCATGGCCCCCCTCCGGCCGCCGCACTTATCTTCCTTTGCCGCGGCGCGGGTCCCGCCCGGCCACGCCCCCCGGGGCGCCCCCGAGAGATATATTGCCGTCCGGGCACCGTACCGGCATGGCGCGGTACGAGCTGCCGAGGCTGCCCTACGGCTACGACGAGCTGGAGCCGCACGTCGACGGGCAGACCATGAGGATCCACCACCTGGGGCACCACCGGCACTACACGACGGGCTGAACGACGCCCTGGATCGGATCTCGGCGTCCTCTCACCCACGATACATCGCGTCGGTGCTGGCAGACATCGGATCCGTGCCGGCCGGCGAGAGGGGGCGGGTCGCCTTCTTCGGGGGCGGCTACGAGAACCACAGGGTGTTCTGGGAGTCCATGACCCCCGGGGGCGGCGGCGGCCCGGGGGGCAGGCTGGCCGACGCGATCGACGTCTACTTTGGCGGCTTCGGGAGGTTCCGGGAGCTGTTTTCGGCGAGGGCCGGGGCCGTCCGCGGCAGCGGCTGGTGCTGGCTCGTCCTCGACCCGTCGTACGGCAGGATCGAGGTGATGGCCACCGCGGACAACGGCAGCCCGTGGGCCGCGGGAAGGGTCCCGCTGCTGGGGCTGGACGTGTGGGAGCACGCGTACTACCTGCGGCACCAGCACAGGAGGCACGACTACGTGGAGTCGTGGTGGAACACGGTCAACTGGGAGGGCGCCGAGGGCCGGTTCTCCGGGTACGCGGCGTAGGCGGGCGGCCGCGGGCCCTGGCGCGCGCAGGTCCCAAGAACATGTTTAAAAACGCTAAATTGGATCGGAACGTGATGCAGGAATTCTCGAGCCCGCATGCGCTGATAAACGAGATAAAGGACCAGCTGGCCCAGAGGGGGCTGGGAGGCAGGTGTTTTTTTGAGATGCTCGACTATACCGTGGAGCTGTTCACGACGCAGGGGCTCGGGGAGGACTATTACGGGTACCACAACATCAACCACGAGCTGGAGGTCACGTACGTCTCGCTGCTGGCCACGAACGCCGAGGACGGGTTCACGGAGGAGGACGCCAAGTACATGTACGCCGCGGCGCTGTTCCACGACTTTGATCCCCAGAAGAGCGTCGACAAGCCGCACGAGGCGGAGGTCGTGAAGTTCATCTCCGGCGACAGGAAGATAAAGGAGGTGCTGGCCGACGCGGGGATCGACCTGGACATCCTCAAGGTGCTGATCCTGAGGACGGCATACCCCTGGCGGGGGAAGATAAGGAAGGACATGGGGGCCAAGATCGCCGAGTACCTCGAGGGGTCGGAGCGCGCCAGGGGGGACGCCGCGTTCCGGGAGCACGTGATGGGCCTCGGGCGGTACCTCTCGGTGATAGACAGGATGGCGGGGTACGTGCTGGGGGACTTTGCGAAGGCCATGGAGATGGCAAAGATGAACGCCCACTCCCTGGGCTGGAAGCCGGAGTGGATAACCAAGAGGTCCGTGGCGTACTTTGAGGAGCTGTTCAGCGAGGAGGCGGGGGCGGTGAAGAGGATCCTGAAGATCCTGCCGCGGCACATGAGGAAGAACTTTTACGACACGATCCTGTCGTTCATGAGGCTCAGGCAGCAGGAGATCACCGTCCAGGCCGGGGTCGCCTACGAGAACCTGAAGCTGGTGCCCACGATCGAGACGATGGGCACGAGGCGGGGCGAGGGGTTCATCAAGTCGCTCCATTCCATATTCCTGGAGCTGCCAAAGCCGCTCCAGTTCATGGGATCGGACTTTGGCGACTCGGTGAGGAACCCAGACACCATACTTACCACGCTGCGCCTGAACTCCCGGGACGGCGAGGTCATCGGGTTTGCCAAGGGCGGGCCGCTGGAGGGGTACCACGTGAGGCCGGAGATCAAGGACGACAACTACGGGCTCGGCAACACCGTGTTCCTGGAGCCGATCGCGCTGAAGAGGGGGTACTGGGGGTTCAACGGCGGCAGCGAGATACGGCACATGTTCGTCATGCAGGCGCACGCCAAGAAGTTCAAGAACCTGACCAGCTTTGCCCTGCGCGACGTGATCGAGGCGAGGGCCGGGAGGGAGGACATAGAGTTCGTCGCGAAGTTCGACCCAGAGAAGTGGGACTACTACAGGGTAAGGCTGGAATCTCCCTGATGAACGCGGCGGAGACGCGGAGGGCCCTGGGGGAGCTGGTATCGGGGGAGGTGCTGTGGGACAGGGACGTCCTGAGGTTTTACTCGGTGGACGCAAGCGCGTACCAGGTGGTCCCGGGGGTGGTGGTGGTCCCCAGGGACGCCGCGGACGTGGCCGGCGTGGTGGGGTTCGCGGCGAGGTTCGGCAAGCCGGTCACGGCGAGGGGGGCCGGGACGGGCCTCGTGGGGAACTCGCTGAACTCAGGCATAATCCTGGACACGAAGAGGCTCGACTCGGTGAGGGTGGGCAGGGGGTTCGCCGTCGTGGGCCCCGGGGTGAGCAAGGGGAGGCTCGACGAGGAGCTCGGGAGGCACGGGGCGTTCTTCCCGCCGAACCCCTCGATAGGCAGGTACTGCTCTGTGGGCGGCATGCTCGGCAACAACTCCAGCGGGAGCAGGAGCCTGAAGTACGGGAGCACCGTGGACAACGTCCTTGAGGTCACGTTCGTGGACGGGATGGGGAGGGTGGTGACGCTGCCCGGGGACAGGCGCGTGGGCGGGAGGATCCTGGAGCTGGCCGGGGGCCTCGACAGGTCCAGGATCCCCAGCGTCACGAAGAACTCCTCGGGGTACAGGATCGACAGGGTGGGCTCGATCACGGAGACGCACAGGGCGCTGGTGGGCTCGGAGGGCACGCTCGGGGTGGTGGTGTCGGCGAAGATAAGGACCCTGCCCGTCCCGGAGAGGAGGGCCCTGTACGTGATCGAGTACGGCACGCCGAGGGAGGCGGCGGAGGACTGCCCCGGCATACTGGGCACCGGGCCCTCGGCGGTGGAGTTTGTCGGCTCGTGGGCCCTGGAGGGCTTCGAGCGGGGCCTCAGCAGGGGGGCCGGGTGCCTGCTGTTCGTGGAGTACGACTCCGATCTCGCCGGCGCGGGCGCGCGGATCAGGCGCGCCTCCGCGGGGAGCATCAGGGAGACGGCCAGGTCGGGTAGCGCGATCAGGCGGTGGTGGAGGATCAGGGACATGTCGCTCCACTACAGCCTCAAGTCGCTCAAGCTCGAGGAGAGGGTCCCGCACGTCATCGAGGACGCCGCCGTCCCAGTCGAGAACCTGGCCGGCCTGTTCGACGCCATCGACGACCTCAACGGGAGGTTCGGCACCGACGCCGTCACCTACGGGCATGCCGGCGACGGGAACATCCACGTGAGGCTGCTGGCCGGCAGGCAGGGGCCGGAGGACATCAGGGAGATGGCCAGGTACTACTTTGGGCGCGTCGCGGAGCTGGGCGGCAGCCACTCGGGCGAGCACGGGGACGGGCTCGCCAGGACGGAGTTCGTCAGGGGCCAGTACGGGCCGGAGAACTACGAGGTCTTCAGGCGGCTCAAGGGCCTGCTGGATCCCCGCAACATACTGAACCCGGGCAAGATAATATCCCGGGGGAGCACCGTCACCAGGAACCTAGGGTGGCGTGGCCGCGGGGACGCCGCGTAAAACCTGATCTGCCGTTGTCTTCATGGTGAAAAAAGTTTAACAAGTCCTCGCTAATAGGGCTTTGGCCATACCAGGGCATGGCAATAGGATATTGCGTCAAGTGCCGCGACAAGAGGGACATCAGCGGCGCGAGACCGTACACCATGAAGAACGGCAAGCCGGCAATCAAGGGCACGTGCCCGACATGCAGCACCGCCATCTTCAGGATCGGCACGGGGTAGTCGCTAGTAGCGCCACTCGTCAGTAAGCCCGTTCCACAGCGCGCGCATAGGGGACGGGTCTTTTTCTATCTCCCCCATGATGCGGTTCCGCAGCACGAAGAAAAAGTTCTCAAGCGCGTCGACCCCCCCGTCGGCGTACAGCTCCCCGCCTATCTCCGCGATCCGCCGCTCCTTGCCGGCGACCTCCGGCGATCCCGGGTTCTGGAGGCAGAACGTCATCAGGTCCACCAGCTCCTCTTCCAGCATAAAGTCCATGGCCTGCGTTGCCCGGCAGCCGAATAACTAGTTTTCCAAGATCGCCCCGCGCGCGTCCAGGCCCGCCCGGGCCCGGGCAGGTTCGCGCGGTTCATCCAAGGGCCTCGATCGGCGCGCCTTTGATCCTGCCCGCCCGGGCAACGCGCGCGGGGCCCGGCCCGCAACTTTTACCGGCGGGCCGCCCCGTCCCCTTGCCTACTGGGCGGGCGCCAGGCCGATCACCATGTGGCATGGGGGACGGCGCGCCGCACTAGGTGCCGTCCGGGGACGGGCCGCCCGGAGCGGACGCCGGCGGCCCCCTCGTCCGCGCCCCCGGCGGCGGCGCGCCCGTTCAGAAAGGTTCAATAGATTTGGGCGCGCTCCCCCACTTGATGCCGCTTGACGCGGGCCTGCTGGCCCTCCTGGCCGGGCCGGGCGCGGAGGCCGACCTGGAATTTACGCTGGTGTGGCGGGGAAGATCGTACCCGCTTGCCGGCGTGTCCGTGGCGCGTTCCCCCACCCCGGTCACGCGTCCCACCACCAGGGGCGGCGCGTACTTTTCGGGAAGGCACGCGCACAGGATCACCGGCACGGTCGGCGACCAGGGGATAGTCCCGTCGCTCTCGGGGGCCATGCTCGGGCCCAACGCGGAGTTCGGCGACATACTCATACGCGCCGCGCCGCCGGCCGGGGGGCGCGGGCCCGCGCTGGACCTGCACGCGAACCTGACCAGCAGCGTGCAGGGCCCCTCGGGGGTCGAGCTGCGCATGATCCTGGTGGGGATAGAGCAGGCCCGCGGCGGCGCGGCACGCGCCGCCGGGCCCCCGCACGAAGGCGATGCCGGGACGGCGGGCGAAAGCGGCCCGGGGACGGTCGGGCCGGGAGCCTGAGGGCCGGACGGCCGCGGCGCGCCCCACGCGCGGTCCTTCTGCGCCACACGGCACGGCGTTAAAAGGCCGCCGGGTCCCTGGGCGCGAGTGGATCCGCGGCGGTTCTCGGGTGGGGGTTGCGCGCGAACCCCGGTTGCCGGGATTCGGCGGGCACGGTGCCGGGACGGCCGTTTCCCCGGCCACTGCCGCGTCTAGCGCAGGCCCGGGCTCAGCCACGGGGTCGCGAAGTCTGATGGCGCGCATGCGCAACATGGCTGCGCGAAACGCGCAGTCCTGAAGATCGCGGGGACGGCCCATGGAGCTGGCTTCCGCGACGCCGCCGGGCTGGCCGCGGGGGGTTCTCCGTCAGCCGGACTGCGGGAAACGCGGGTTGCAGGACGGCGCGCGTGTCGTGCGAGGGGGAAGAGGGCGACATGGAAAAGTTCGCCGCCGCGCTGCGCCACGCGGGGTTCCCGGCTGAGGCGGGCGGCACGCGTGCAGGGCGCTCCGAGCCCGCCGGCGAGCGCGGGCGCTTTACCATAGTGCCGGGTGGCACGGCGGTGAACGGGGGAAGATGGAGCCGCCGGGATGTCCAGACCCCGCCGGATGGGCACGAAGCTGTACTCGACGCCCGGGAAGCGGGATGCCGCGTGGGGGGATCCGCCAGATCCCATCGGGCATCCGCGGCGTGGCGGGCACGCGCCTGCGGATTGCATGGGAAGACGTTGCAAGGGTAAGGGCGAGGCCGTCAGCGTGGCCGCGCTGCCCTCCCGCCACGCGGGCCGAATCCCGGCGCGCGCTTGGCAAGAAGGCGTCCCGGCCCTGCCGGGCGTCCCCCGGCGGGGGCGCGGGTGGGGAACCGCCCCGCCGGCACCGCGGCGGGAAGACCCGGCATCCCCGCGCGCGGGCCTCCCTCTTCGCGCCCATGCAGCCCGCGCATCCTGGCGGGGGACGCCCGGGCTTACTCGCGGGCGTCGCCCGGGTCCAGGAAGCCGTCGTACCTTGCCCTCAGGTCCCTGTCGGACAGCACCTCGTAGGCCTCGTTGATCTCCGCCATGGCGTCCTCGGCCCCCCCGCCGGCCCTGTCCGGGTGGGACCTCTTTGCGAGCTCCCTGTACCGCCGCTTCACCTCCCCCGGCGTGGCGTCCCTCTGCAGCCCCATCACCCCGTAGTAGTCCGGGAGGGCAGAGTCGCGCGCGGCCCTGGCGAACTCCTCGCTGCGGTGCGCGCCCCCCCTGCCGCCGACCTCCTCGTAGTCGTCGTTCCAGTCAGAGTGGTACTTTTCGTACGTCCTGTCCCTCTTCGACTCGAGATCCGCAGAGTCGTACGGCGTCTTCCTCCGCAGGATCACGTCCCTTGCGAGGAAGGCCAGTATGCCGGCGACCGCCGCCACGAGCCCCCCGAACAGCAGCGCCAGGTCCCCGTCCGACACGGCAAGATCCATCTCGAGCTGGCCGCCTCCCCCCGCCTGCGCCGCCGCGTGGGGTGCGAGTGGGACGGCGGCGGCAAGGAAGAGCAGGGCGGCGGTCCTCATCGTCGCTACGCCAGCCCAAAGTCTTCCTTCGCCGTGCGCAGCACGACGCGCGTGATCGTGCCCTCCACGCCGGGCGTGGCCGACAGACGCTTCACGAAGCCGCTCAGATCGTCCCTCCCCCTGAACTTTGCGATCACCAGCGTGTCGGTGTCCCCCGTGATGTCGTACACGCCGCACACGTTCCCCACCCCCGACAGCTCCCTCTCGATTCCCACGATCCTGTCGTTCCTTGCGGATATCTCGATGGCCGCGGTGAGCGCGTATCCGAGCTTCTCGTGGTCGACCACGGCGGCGTACCCGCGGATGACCCTCCCCGCCTCCAGCTTCCTGATCCTCGAGAGGACGGTGGCGGTGGACATCCCCAGCCGCATCGCGAGCTGCCTCGCAGACAGCCTCGCGTCGTCTGCCAGGTGCCGCATTATCTTCTTGTCCGTCCCGTCCAGGCCCACGCGTACTGTCCGGACGAAAATGCATTTAAATTTTCAACGCCGGGGGCCGCCCGGCGCCGGCCGCCGATCCATCCCTTTTATAGAACGTGGGCGGAGGTTCCACATGTCAGAGCGCGAGCGGCTGGCCGAAAAGGGGTCAGCCCTCATGGATGCAGGCAGGTACCACGAGGCGCTGGGGTGCTTTGAGCAGGCCCTGCTGCTGGGGCGGGACGATCCCGAGCTGTGGAACCTCAAGGGGGTAGCGCTGAGGAGCGTCGGCAGGTACGAGGAGGCGTCCGAGTGCTTCAACAGGTCGCTGGAGATCGATCCGCGGGACAGGGACTCGTCGTGACCGCGCGGGGAGCGGCTAGAACACCGTGACGTCGCCGGGCGCGGGCCCGGTCTCTTTTTGGCGGCTCCCGGGGGACCCCTTGTGCACGGCCTCCTGGTGGGCCCTAAGGCCCTCCAGGTCGTCGAACCCCTCGTGGCACAGGAAGCACTTGGGCTTGTGCTCGTCTACCAGCGGCAGCACCATGCGCCTGATGGGCGCCGTCCATACTTAACGGTTGGGAAGCGCGCCGCCGGGCCTCGATCCCGCCACGGAGGGGCACTGTGTAACGTCTATATCCCGACGGGGCCCAGCAGGACCATGCTGGAACAGCTCGTGGGGGAGTCCAAGGCCCTTGATCGCGCGTACGCCGGCGAGGAGCTGACGTTCGGCGACGGCATGGAGCTGATGCGCCTCGACAACCTCCACCTGCTGGGGGCGCTCGCGGACTCCGCGAGGCGGGGGAGGGCCGGCGACACGGTGACCTTCGCCGCGTCATACTACATGAACTACACGAACGTCTGCGCGGCGAGCTGCCAGATGTGCGCGTTCTACAGGAAGGAGGGCGCCGACGACGCGTACGTGCTGACGCCCCGGCAGATAGAGCAGCGCGTGGCAGCCGCGGAGGGGATGGGCGCTACCGAGGTCCACATAGTCGGCGGCTTCCACCCCAGCCTCCCGCTGGAATACTACGAGGACATGATGCGGGCGATCAAGAAGAACCACCCGGGGATGAACGTCAAGGCCCTCACCGCCGCAGAGGTGTACTACCTGTCCAAGCTCACGAAGAACTCCACCGGGGAGATCCTCGGCAGGCTCAAGGACGCCGGGCTCGGCTCCATGCCAGGCGGCGGGGCGGAGCTGTTCCACCCCGGGATCCGCGGCAGGATAGTGAGGGGCAAGTGCACCGGCCAGCAATGGCTCGACGTAATGGAGGAGGCCCACGGCATGGGGATCAGGAGCAACGTCACCATGCTCTACGGGCACATCGAGAAGCCCGAGCACGTGGTGGACCACCTGGTCAAGATCCGGGAGCTGCAGAAGAAGACGGGGGGGTTCATCACGCTGATCCCGCTCAAGTTCAGCCTTGACAACACGGAGCTGGAGAAGGAGAACCTGGTGGACAGCGAGTGCTCGGCGGTGTACGACCTGCGCGTGATCGCGCTGTCGCGGCTCATGCTCCGGGGGGCCCTGGACAACATCTCCGTCTACTGGGTGGCGTACGGGAAGAAGCTGGCCCAGGTGGCGCTCGCGAACGGGGGCAACGACCTTGTCGGGACCGCCTTCTCCGAGGAGATATACCGCGCGGCGGGCAAGCCCACGGCGTCGTCGGTCGACGAGCTGGCGGCCATGGCAAGGGAAGCCGGGAGGCAGCCGGCGCAGCGCGACACGTTCTTCAACGTACTCCGGCGGTTCTAGGCCCCGGGCCCCCGCGTGCGGGGTCACCCGGCCGGCTTCTTCTCCTCCCTCTTCGCGCTGCCCTTCCTGCGCCCCGCCCCGAAGCTGATCAGCACGAGCAGGAACCCCACGCCGACGAGTATCCCCGCCAGCGTGCCCATGTCCCGGTTCTCCTGCTCCCTTACGAGGAGATCTGCCGCCTCCGCCTCGCTCATGCCGGCCTGCCCAACGGGCACTGCCGCGCCGATCGCGGCGGAGATGGCTATCCCCACGGACAGCATGGCGAGGCCTCCCGCGAGGATCCTCCTGTCCACCAGCGCCATCGCTTGTAATTTTGGCCTGTCGTATATTAGGCATTCTTCCGGCGTCCGGCAGGATCAAGGGGCATGGGTCGGGTCCGCTGGCAGGTTGCGCGAATTTGGCCCGATCGGACCAGAACATGCACGCGGCAGGGCATGCCAGCCCCCGCGCATCCCGTGCCGCCCACGCGCCGATCCCCCCCCCCCCGGCGGCGGCCACGGGGGCACGCGCTTCCTGCGGGGCAGGCGATCTGCTTGCCGGTCTTTTCACGCGCTCATGACGGGTGCCGCCTGGAACCGGTTTCTCGCTGGCCGCGCGCGGTTGCCGGGGACGGGTCAGAACCCCTCCGGCGGGTTCTGCACGAACACGTCGCAGACCAGCGCGTCCGTCTTCGGGTCCCTGTACCGCACGCTGCACGAGACGAACCTCCCGCGCAGCGCCGCCTCCAGGCCCTCCCGCGCGGCGCCCCCGGGACGCGGCCCGCCGTCCCCCGACATTATGATCTTCTCGGACCGCCCGTACTCTTCCGCGTTGTCCTTCCTAAAGTGGGTGACGAGGATCTCGAACGCGTCGTGGGAGAGCACCCCCGTTACCGGACCCGCTATCCCGTCGCCCATACCACCCACGCGGCCCCCGCGGTATAACTACCTGCCGGCTATGCTCAGGTCGAACTCCGGGACCAGGCCCCGGTCACGCGCCATCGCGAACAGCCGCCGGATGGACTCCTCCCCCGCGTCCCCCATGCTCACGGTCACGTCGTTTACGTACATCCTCACGAACCTCTCGATGAGGTCCCGCGGCTTCCCCCTGCCGTACTGCATGGCATAGTCCACCGCCTCGCCGGCGTTCGCCAGCCCGTACTCTATCGAGTCCCGCAGGAGCCCGTCAAACTTGCGGATTGCCTCCGCCCCCAGCCCCGTCCTCATCACGTTGATTCCCAGCGGCACCGGCAGCCCCCCGGTGGCCCTGTCCCACCATTCCCCCACGTCCAGGACCTTGGCGTTGCCTTCCTGACCGTACGACAGCTGCGTCTCGTGGATCACCAGCCCCGCGTCCACCGTCCCGTCCCGGACGGCCCGCGGGATGTCGCTGAAGTTCATCGCCACGTAGTCGAACTTCCCGACCATCAGCTGCAGCAGGAGGAACGCCGAGGTCATCTCCCCCGGCACCGCGATCCTGCACTTGCCGACGTCGTCGATGCCCATCTGCTCCCTCGCGGTGACTATCGGCCCGTAGCCCATCCCGAAGCTGCCGCCGCTCCTCAGGATCGTGTATCCCGGGGCGTACGCGCACGCGTGCACGGACACCGCGGTCACGTCCAGCTCCGTGCGGGCCGACCTCCTGTTCAGCACCTCGATGTCCTCGACCACGGGCCTCACGTCAAAGTCCGGGGAGGGGACCCTGCCGGTGAGCATGCCGAAAAACATGAACGCGTCGTCAGAATCCGGCGTGTGCCCCACGGAGATCTCCACAGGTGCACTCCAATGCGTCGTAATAAAAACCAAAACCCCCCGCGGGCATGGTTTTTCTACCCGGGGCCCGCAACCAGCGCATGGGGACCATCGCCGCCTACGAGAGCGACATACGCCTCCAGCCTGGATTCCTCGGGTCGTTCCGCGGGCAGCCGATGATCCCGGCTGCGCGGCAGGCCCGCGTCCTGTTCGCCGGCAGCGGGGACTCGCTGGCCGCGTCCATGCTGGCCGAGTCGTTCTCCGGAGGCAGGGCGAGGGCCGTGGATCCGCTGGACCTGTACAGGAACCCGCGGCTGGCGGAGGGGAAGACGGTCTACTTTGTCTCGGTGTCCGGGAAGACCGCCGCCAACGTGCGGGCCGCGGGGGCCGTCCCGGAATCCGTCGCGGTCACCGCCGACCCCTCCAGCCGCCTCGCCAGGGCGTGCTCCAGGTCGATCCAGCTCGACTTTCCGAGCTCCGGGGCGCTCACCGCGGGGAGCGTCGGCTTCCTCGCAAGCGCGCTGACGTGCGCCTCCCTGGTCAGCAGGATCTCCCTGCCGGGGGCCGGGAGGATCCTTGCCAGGGCCGAGGCCGCGGCGAGGGGCTCCAGCGTCACTGGGAGCGTCTTCGTGCTCGGGGGATTCCACACGTACCCGCTGGCGATGTACTGCGCGGCGAAGTTCGGCGAGGTGCTGGGGGCCGCCGCGCGCTACTGCAGGACCGAGCAGTTCTCACACATGGAGCTCTTCGCGGCAAGGGAGGGCGACACCGTGATCGTGCTTGACGATCCCACCGCGTACAACAGGCGCCTCGCGGGGCACCTCAGGTCCGAGGGCATCGGCGCGCTCCTTCCGGGGCCCGCGTCTGGGAGCATGATCTCGAAGATCTTGTTCTACGCGTTTTACTCGCAGCTGCTCCCGCTCTACGGGGCCAAGGCCGCGGGGCGGGACGACTGCCACTTCGTGCTGGCCGGGGGGCTACGCGGGATAAGCGACCGCATGATCTACTGAACGCGGCGCCGTCACGCGAGATCGGCCACCTCGCCGAGGTTGTCCAGCCTGATCCGGTTCCCGTCGGTGCGGATGTAGTAGTTGCCGCCAAGCTTGTAGGCGCGCACCGCGTCCCCCCTCCTCCACGAGCTGCCCCCGTCGTAGGCCGTGACGTGGGAGACCTTGTTCTTGATGTCGGACGCGAGGGTGAGCCTGTCGACCGTCTCGTCGGGGCCGAGCCCGGAGCCCGTGTCCCTGCGGCGCCTTATCTTGCGCAGCAGGCGGTTCTCGTCGTAGCTTGCCCCGGTGATGAGGTAGTCTGCCCACTTTTCCAACGCACGTATAGGCTCGCAGCTAATTTAAAAAGTAACCTAGGGGTGTAACCGTGGATGGGCAGGGGGGAGGTCTCGTTCTCGGCCTCCAGGGTCTTCGTCCACCGCTGGCCGCGGGACGGCCCCGGGTGGGACGGGCGCGCAAGCGCCATGGCCGAGGAGTTGAACGGTGCGGGGGAGAAACGCGTGACGCTCGGGGACCGCGCCGTGCTCATATCCGGCCACAGGTTTGACTGCATAAGGAAGGTCGGGGTTTCCGTGCCCATGTTCAGGAAGGAGGCCAGGATGATCTTCGAGGGCCGCAGCGGGGAGTCCGGCGTGCACGTGCACGTCACGGCCGGCGGCGCCGACTACCTGGAGGTGCTCGGCTGCATGAGCGAGTGGAGGGACGGGCTCGAGGGCGGGGGGCGGCCGTGAGCCGGGGGCGCCGCCGCCGGCGCGCGCTGCCAAATCATGCGGAGTCTTTTTTAGGCAACGGCGCGCGTGGTGAAGGGTAAGCAGGATGATCTCTTGCCTGGTTTTTTGGCATTATGTGAACCTGCTTACAAGCCGGTTTCCCGCGAGGCGGCGCGGCTTTGAACCCGCAGCTGTGAAAAGATCGACCATGGCCGCGTAATAGGCATCCCCGGGCAAGGCAGCGTGCCGGTGATCGAGGCGTACGACGTCAAGGCCGGGAGGAAGGCCGCCATGAGGGACCCCCGCCCGTACCGGATGAAGGACGGGGCGTGGGCGCCGAGGGGGCCGGCGCGGAGACAGGGATCATCCTGTTCAGGATCGTCGGAAAAGGCAGTACGGAATGGTTCCTGCCCGGGCTCGACGCGCTCAAGCGGCCGCCCACCGGCAGGGAATGCGGGCGCGGGAAAGAGTGCTGGCGGGCGCCCCGCGGGCGGCGGTCCCGGCGGCGCCGCCTGCAAAGTATTAATTTGATTGCCCGCATTGGTGTGCGTATGTCCTTTGGCATGGCGTGGCACGATGATTTCTACGGGATATCGTGGGCGTACGAGAAGGACAGGCTGGTCGTCTCGATAGTGTTCGAGGACAAGGAGGCGGCGGCCATGGCGGTCAGGCATGTGGAGACGTGGAACGACAGGTTCACCAGGCTGACCATAATCGAGAAGGACAGCGGCGAGTACTCGCTGTGCGCCTACCAGGACCCGCAGGTCTCCAAGGCCGGCGCAAGCGTGGGCCTGTACAGGACGGGGATGATCCAGGCAGGCGGGTACGAGCAGGTGAAGCCGCTGATCCTGGAGAGGGCGCCGCTCCTGCAGATAGCTTACGCCAAGGACGTCAGGGACATGAACACGTACGAGCAGGTCTCCCGCCTGGTCGCCATGCGGAAGTGCAGGATCATCCCGGAAGGCAGCCTGAAGAGGCAGGAGTTCTACTACGAAAAGACCGCCGAGGAGGGGCACCGCGGGGGCTGAGCCGCCGGCCGCGGCCGGCCCCGCAGCTTGGTATTTTAAGGAGGGGCGGGCAACCAACGGGGATGGCAGAATACACGCTTCACGGCTCTGGCGGCCACGTGGTGGCCGAGCTTACCGACGCGGAGGCGGGGAAGGCTGACCTCGGGGTGGGGAAGCTGTTCCTGGCGCCGGTCGGGAAGATGGGGCCCGAGAAGATGCTCGGGCACTTTTGCAAGGAGTGCGCCAGGGAGTTTGACGGCCCGCCCGAGACGAGGCCCGAGCCCACGAACGAGGACGTGTCGGAGAACCTGGTCCTGGTGGAGCGGGGCAGGTACGCCTGCCGGGGCTGCGACGGGACGATAGGCGAGTACAGGGTGTTCAGGAAGCACGACGAGGGCAGCGGCGCCGGGATGGCAAAGCCGGGGGGATAGGACGTGGGGCTCACGCTGTTCAGGCTGGTCTGCAGGAAGGGGCACCCCTCAAACGCGGTGATCTGGGAGGGCCAGTCGGTCGAGGAGTACGTAAGGGGCAAGAGGTGCAACAGCTGCTGCTCCGAGCTGGAACGCGCGGGGGCGCGGCGGCCGGGGGCCGCTTCACAAGACTGATAAAGTCACGGCGGTCCTAACACGTATGACGGATTTCGTGCACGAGCCGTACGGCACCGTCCTGATCAGGGACATCATAAAGGTGAGCACGGACGACCTGCTCAGCATGATGTCCACGCTGGAATCCGGAAACGCGTACTGGGCGGACGGGGTGCTTTTTGCCAGCTTCGCGATGACAGAGTCCGAGGAGCTCGCGAAGAAGGAGATGGAGGGCAAGACGTACCTCGACAAGCTGGTCTTCGCGAGGCACGACGGGTACACGGAGACCATAAAGTCGTCCACCAACATGGAGGTCAACGTGATCAACGTCCGGAAGAGCAGGCTGTACCGCGACCTGATCTCGTGGCTGAAGCGCCAGCCCATCTGGGACGAGTAGGCCTCAGCGGCCGGCCCGGCGCAGGTCCCTGCAGGCGCCGCAGAGGTACGCCTTTTTCAGGCGGTCCACCTCGAGGAAGAACGAGTGCGTGCCAAAGTACCGCTCCGCGGCGGCCATGCCTCCCGGCACCCTCTTCTGGCACCGCGTGCACCTGAGATCCAGGCTGAACCTGATCCTCTCGGAGCCCTTGTCGGCGTTCCCTATGAGCAAGCCACGTATGGGGGGCGCCAGGGGGTAATAAACGTGGCCTGCCGCGGCCGCCGGGCTCCCCGAGCCGCCCTAAGATATTCTTAAAAACCATGCGTGGCCGTACTACTACCATGGGCCTGGACAGACTGCTGCAGAGGATAATGGATTCGGACATCAACATCAGGCACGGCATAATCACGGACGCCGAGGGAAACATACTGCACGTGAACCACAGGGAGGGGGTGACGAACTTCCTGTCCACGGAAGAGACCGCCGCCTCGCTGAAGAGGGCGGCCAGCGCCTGGAAGGCAAGAAAGCAGCTGAGCCCCAAGATCGGGGCGGGGATGTACGCGGTGGCCGCGTTCGAGAAGATCACGAGGATGACGTTTCCGCTCGGGGACGACAACCTCATATTCGTGAGCATGGGGTCGGACACCGTGAGGATGGACATCCGCGAGGGCGGCCAGAAGCAGATCATCGAGCACGTCCTGAACATACTGAGCGGCGATCCCACCAGGGCGTAGGGAGGCCTGGGGGCCGGCCCCAGTTAAGCGAAATGTACCCGATCCTGCCCCCTCATGGCGGGGGCTTGGGCTCCAGTATCCGGGCCGACTCCAACTGGTAGGCGAACGCCCGCTGGGTCATCACGCCGTTCCTGCAACCCCTTCCAGAAAGGACGGCCCGCACCACCACCCACTCGTTGTACGCCAGCAGCGAGTAGTAGAAGCACAGCATGCGGGCCCCCTCGTCGGCGACCCTGGTCTTGGCCCTCATGGACTCTATAACCCTGTACGACGTCTCGATGCCCCACCTGCGCGGGTACCCCCTTGCGCTGGCTGCGGGGCGGTTGGTCGCAAACCCGATGTACCGCTCCTCGGGGACGGAGGGATCGTCGCACTTCTTCCTCTCCTCGATCTTGATGTGGTACCCCGCGGAGTTCCGCCCCTCGATCGTCACCGGGGACACGCCGGGCCTGGCGTTGCGCGCGAACTCCCGCAGCGCGGCCACCACGTTGCCGGTGTTCCTGCACGGCATGAGGTACCCGACGCGGGCCCTGTCCAGCGCCCTGATCGTCTCCACCGTGAAGAACTCCCTGTCCAGCAGGACGAGGCCGGGCCCGATTCCGGCGTCCCGTACCGACCGCAGCGCCTTTTCGACGAAACCAGGCACGGAATCGAACATGTTCACGCGGTACGCGCCCAAAACCAGCGGGTACCTGCCCCCGACGCACTGGACCGTGATGTACCTCTCGAACAGCTTGGTCCCGTTCTTGCTCCTGGAGCGGGTCAGCCCGGGCCCCGGCGCGGAATCGTAGCGCGGTATCAGGTGCATGTCGATGGCGATGGAGGGCTTGCGGGGCAGCCTTCCGGCCTTTTTGAGCGCGGCCGCCTGCCTCCCCACGGCGCCGCCGAGGGCATCCTGGATCCCGGCGCCGCCTGCCCCCCTGAGCGCCGAGGCGAACCACCTGTCCGAGGGGGCCGCCCTGCCGTGCACGGCCTTGGCCGCGTTGGCGCACCCCCCGACCGACGAGTCCCGGAGCGCGGCCCCAAGCATGCCCCGGTTGAGGGCGTCCACTCCGAACACGGCGTTGCGGCCCGCTGGCCGCATGAGCGGGGCCAGGAACCCGCGCATGCCGGAGACGACACCCTGATATAGGCGGGGGTCGTTCACCATGTCGCGGCCCTGGCGGGTCTTGTTTCGAGACAATTCAAGTCTTGTCGGGGCCCATCCCCTGTTGATCTGTTTGGAATTGCGAGAGTTGACTATTTGGTCTACTTTTCGCTTAACTGGGCCCGGGGGAAGCTTTGAATTGCCGCGCGGCCACCTCACTGGCGGGTGGCCAGGGTGGAGGTGAAAAACGGCGTCGCGTTCCTGCTTGGCGTGACCGCCCTGGTGCTGGGGGCGTTCATCGTCACCTTCGACTACCCGCAGATACTGTACTTTGAGCGGATGCCGCCGGAGTCGTATTACCTGCTCGATCCCGGGCAGAAGGGCGTCCACCAGAGGCTGCTCGTCGAGGGGGCCATAGGGGGCGGGATCGCGGCGGCTGGGGCCGGGATGGTCGCCCTTTCGCTGGCAAGAAAAGGCTGGCGGTGAGCCCCGCTGCGAGGCTGGCGGGCCCGTCCAGGCGCCCTGCCATCAGTTTAAATAGCAAGCCCGGGAGTCCCCTGTATGGGTGAACGCATTTGGCTCGTCCTGTCCGAAAGTAGTGCCCCTAGATTTATCTGAAAACCAGTTTCAAATATACAACAAAATCTCAAGGAACTACCGTCACTCGTTCCTGTTCGAGTCGCTCACGGGGCCCGAGGCGCTGGCCGAGACCTCGGTGATGGGCTTTGACCCGAGGGCCGTGGTCAGGGGGTACTACGACAGGGTCGAGATCACCGAGGGCGGCAGCACCAGGACAGTCCGGACCTCGGAGCCATTCGAGGAGCTGAGGGGGATCATGAGGCGCAGCGACGGGCGGGAGTACAGGTACCTCGGGGGCGCCGTGGGCGTCATAAACTACGACGCGGTGCGGGTGGTCGAGGACATACCCGACAGGCACCCGGCGCCGCAGCCGATCATGGAGTTCGGCATATACGACGACGGCATACTGTACGACAACCTGAAGGGCAGGCCGTTCTACTTTTACTACGACGAGGACAGGTTCGACAGGATCCGCATGGACGGCGGCGCGTTCGGGGAGTTCCGCGCCGAGGGCATAGCCCCGGAGACCGGCGGCGCGGATTTCGCGCGGGCGGTGGACGCCGCCAAGAGGTACATCCGCGACGGGGACGTGTTCCAGGTGGTCCTGTCAAGGAGGTTCAGGTTCGGGGCCAGGGGCGACGTCCTGGCCATGTACAGGGCGCTCAGGGACCTTAACCCGTCGCCGTACATGTACCACCTGAAGCACGGCGACAGGACCATAGTCGGCGCGTCGCCGGAGATGCTGGTCAGGGTCACCGGCGACAGGGTGGAGACGTTCCCCATCGCGGGCACCCGGAGGATCACCGGGGACGAGGAGGAGGACTGGCGGCTCGCCGGCGAGCTGCTCGGGGACGAGAAGGAGCTCGCGGAGCACACCATGCTGGTCGACCTGGGCAGGAACGACATAGGCCGGGTCTGCAGGTACGGCACCGTCCGCCCGGAGTCCCTTATGCAGATAAGGAGGTTCAGCCACGTCCAGCACATCGTGACCCACGTGGCCGGCAGGCTGGATCCGGGCAAGGACATGTTCGACGCGTTCAAGGCGGTGTTCCCGGCGGGAACCGTCTCCGGCGCGCCGAAGGTGAGGGCGATGGAGATAATCGACGAGCTGGAGTCCTGCGCCAGGGGCCCCTACGCGGGCGCCGTGGGGTACTTTGCGTACAACGGGTGCTGCGACTTTGCCATAGCCATCAGGAGCATCTTCATAGACGGCGACAGGGGGTTCGTGCAGTCGGGGGCCGGCGTCGTCTCTGACTCGGTGCCGGAGAACGAGCTCCTGGAGACGGAGCAGAAGGCCGGCGCGATGCTGCAGGCGCTGAGGGAGGCATCGGCGTGAGGTTCCTGATCATAGACAACTACGACTCGTTCGTGTACAACATAGCGCAGTACCTGGGCGAGCTGGGGGTGGACTCGGACGTGGTCCGCAACGACAGGATCTCGGTGCCCCAGGCAAGGCGGGGCGGCTACGACGCGATAGTCATATCGCCGGGCCCGGGGACCCCCGACGACAGGAAGTACTTCGGCGTGTGCGGCGACGTCATCAGGGAGCTGGGCCCCACCACCCCCATCCTCGGGATCTGCCTCGGGCACCAGGGGATCATCTCGGCGTTCGGGGGGAGGGTGGCAAACGCCGGGCGCGTGAGGCACGGGAAGACCAGCCCCGTGAGGCACTCGGGTTCGGGGCTGTTCAGGGGCGTGAAGAACCCGTTCAGGGCCACCAGGTACCACAGCCTGGCCGGGGACAGGGCGTCGATCCCAGACAGCATCAGGGTCACCGCCACCGCGGAGGACGACGGCGAGGTGATGGCGGTGAGCCACAGGGACTACCCGATCGAGGGGGTCCAGTTCCACCCGGAGTCGATCATGACCGAGGACGGCAAGGCGATCCTGGCCAACTTCATAGCGCAGGTGGGCGGCAGGGGATGATCGAGGAGATCACCGCGAAGCTCGCCAGGGGGGAGGACCTGGGCCGCGGCGACGTGGGCGCCGCGATGGCAGGGATGCTCTCGGGGGACCTCCCGGACCCGGAGAGCGCGGAGTTCCTGTCCAGGCTGGCAGGCAAGGGGGAGACCGACGACGAGCTGCTCTGGATGCTCGACGGGATGCGCGGGTTCGCCGTGGGGGTGGAGCCGGCGTCCCGGGAAACCCTGATCGACATGTGCGGCACGGGCGGCGACGGCCTCGGCACGTTCAACGTGTCCACCGCCGCCTCGTTCGTGGCGGCGGCCGCGGGCGCCAGGGTGGCAAAGCACGGGAACCGCTCCAGTTCCGGCGCGTCGGGCAGCGCGGACGTCTTCGAGTACCTCGGGTACGACCTGGGGCAGGGGCCGGAGGAGGTCGCAGGGGTGCTCGAGAGGCACGGCATTGCGTTTATGTTTGCCCAGAGGTTCCACCCTGCAATGAGGCACGTGGCGGCGGCGAGGAGGCTCCTGCCGGGGAGGACGGCGTTCAACCTGCTCGGGCCGCTGTCGAACCCCGCGGGCGTGAAAAACCAGGTGGTGGGCGTGTACTCGGCCGGGATGCTCGAGAGGATCCCCCGCATCCTGGAGCGGAACGGGTCCCGCAACGTCATGGCAGTCATGTCCGGCGACGGGATGGACGAGTTCTCCACCAGCGCGGCCAACAGGGTGTGCGTCGTGCGGGACGGCAGGGCCTCGGCGTTCACCGTGACCCCCGAGGAGGTGGGGCTGCGCAGGTCCGCGCTGGCAGACCTCCAGGTGGGGTCAAGGGAGGACGCGATGTCGGCGTTCGTCGGGGCGGTGGGGGGCACCGCGCGCAGGGCCATGGTCGAGACCGCGGCGCTCAACGCGGCGGGCGGCCTGGTGGTGGCCGGGGCCGCCGACGGCCTCGGCGACGGCGTGGAGATGGCGCTCGAGGCGATCAACGGCGGGGGGGCGTCCAGGCTGCTGGAGGAGTTCGTCTCGGACACGGGGGACGCCGAAAGGCTGGCGGGGGCGGCATGATGGCGCGGAACGTGCTGGAAAGGCTGGTCAACAACTCGCTGGCGGCGGTGGGCGACGGCGTCTACGACGTCGACTGCGCGCTGCAAAAGTCCCCGACTGACCTCATGCAGGCGATCAGGACAAACCCGCACGCCACGCTCATCACCGAGATAAAGTTCTCCTCGCCCTCGCTGGGCAAGATCCGCACGCCCGCCGATCCCGGCGGCATCGCGAGGGACATGATCGCGGGGGGCGCCAGGGCGCTGTCCGTCCTGACCCAGCCCAACCTGTTCCACGGCAGCCCCGAGCACCTCATCAGGGTGAGGCAGGCGGTGGACGCGCCGCTGCTGATGAAGGACGTCATGGTGGACCGCGCCCAGGTCGACGCGGCCGCGAAGATGGGGGCGGACTACATCCTGGCAATCCAGTCGCTGTACGACGGGGGCTACCTGAAGGACATCGACGAGTTCATAGCGTACGGGCACAGGAGGGGCCTCATGGTTCTGCTGGAGGCGCACACCAGGGAGGAGTTCCGGAACGCGCTGGGGACGGAGGCGGACCTGATCGGGATCAACAACCGCGACCTGGACACGCTCGAGATCGACCTGGGGACCACCGGGGCGGTGCTGGAGGGGCACGAGAAGACGAGGCCCGTCCTGTCCGAAAGCGGCGTGGAGACGCCCGGGGACGTCAGGTACCTGAGGGAATGCGGGGCCGACGCGTTCCTGATCGGCTCCAGCATCATGAAGAGTAATAACGTGGAGGCGCGGGTAAGGGAGATGGTGAACGCGTTTTGAGGTACCCGAGGGACGGAAAGTTCGGGGAGTTCGGCGGAAGGTACATCCCCGAGACGCTGGTCCCCGCCATAGAGGAGCTCGAGGAGAACTACCTCAGGTTCAGGGGCGACGGGAAGTTCAAGGAAGAGCTCGCCCACTACCTCAAGACCTACGCCGGCCGGCCCACGCCGCTCTACTACGCGGGGAACCTGACAGAGGAGGTCGGCGGGGCGAGGATATACCTCAAGCGGGAGGACCTGCTGCACGGCGGGGCCCACAAGATAAACAACACGCTGGGGCAGGCGCTCCTGGCAAGGAAGATGGGGAAGGGCAGGATAATAGCCGAGACGGGCGCGGGGCAGCACGGCGTGGCCACGGCCATGGCCTGCTCGGCGCTAGGCATGAGGGCCGAGGTATACATGGGGTACAGGGACACCGTCAGGCAGAAGCTGAACGTGTTCAGGATGAACATGCTGGGATCCAGGGTGAACCCGGTGAGGTCGGGCTCCATGACGCTCAAGGACGCGATAAACGAGGCCATACGCGACTGGATAACGAACGTCGGGGACACGTACTACCTGCTCGGCTCCGCGGTGGGGCCGCACCCGTACCCGGTGATGGTGAGGGACTTTCAGAGCGTGATAGGCAGGGAGATAAAGTCGCAGATGGCCAGGATCGGGAGGGCCCCCGACGGGGTGATCGCGTGCGTCGGGGGCGGCTCCAACGCGATCGGCACGTTCCACCCGCTGGCCGGCACGGACGCCGAGATGATCGGCGTGGAGGCGGCCGGGGGCGGGCTCGGGTCGGGGCGGCACTCCGCGACGCTGTCAGCCGGGAGCAGGGGCGTCCTGCACGGCATGATGACGTACCTCCTCCAGGACGCGGAGGGGCAGGTCACCGAGACGCACAGCGTCTCCGCCGGGCTTGACTACCCGGGCGTGGGCCCGGAGCACGCGTACCTCAAGGAGAGCGGGCGCGTGTCGTACCGCTCCGCCACCGACGCGGAGGCGGTGGACGCGTTCCTGCTGCTGGCAAGGACGGAGGGGATAATCCCCGCGCTGGAGTCGTCGCACGCGGTAGCGGAGGCGGTGAAGGTCGCGGGGAGGTACAGGAGATCCGAGTCCGTGGTGGTGACGCTGTCGGGGCGCGGGGACAAGGACGTGGAGGTGGTGCAGGGGTACATGGACGGAAATGTCGGCGATTGAGCGCAAGTTCGCGGAGCTTGCGGGCAGGAACCAGAGGGCGCTCGTCGCGTACGTCATGGCGGGGTACCCCGACGAGAAGGCCACGCTTGCTGCCGTGCGCGGCCTGGCAAGGGGCGGGGCGGACATCATAGAGCTGGGCTTCCCGTTCTCCGACCCCCTAGCGGACGGGCCCGTCATCCAGAACGCGGGTACCGTGGCGCTGGAGCGCGGGGCCAGCGCCAAGAGGTTCTTCGCCATGGTCAGGAGGATCAGGAAGGAGACGGACATACCGCTGGTCCTGATGACGTACACCAACGTCCTGTACCGCAGGGGCTACGGGGAGTTCGTCGGGGAGGCCAGGAGGGCCGGGATCGACGGCATCATACTCCCCGACATGTCGATCGAGGAGTCGGCGGAGTACCTGGAGGCCGCGGGCGGCGCGGTGGACACGATATTTCTCGCGTCCCCCAACACCAGCGGGGCCAGGATGAAGAGGATAGCCGGGGCGTCAAGCGGGTTCCTGTACCTGGTCGCGGTGTACGGGACCACGGGCGCCGAGTCCGGGATCAAGGACTACGCCATCAGGGCCGTCAGGGAGGCAAAGAGGCACGCCGGGGGCAGGATCCCCGTGGGCGTGGGCTTTGGGGTCTCTACCCCCGAAGACGTGAGGAGGTACGTGGAGGCGGGCGCGGACGCCGTGATCGTGGGCAGCGCGTTCCTGAGGCTGATCGGGCGGGCGCCCCCCGGCAGGCTGGAGTCGAGGGTGGCGGCGTTTGCCAGGTCGCTGAAGAAGGAGACCGTCCCCTAGGCCTCGGGCCAGGCCGGGCGGGGCGCGCCGGATCCCGCCGCGCGCCGGGGCGGGCCCGGAGCCTCCCGGCTTGCCAGGCCGGCGCGCCTTCTGCCAAGCCGCGAAGTTGGGACACCTAATCTGGGGCGAAGCCGGTAGGATTCAACAAAAAACGGGCACGCCAAGACGCATACGAGTGCCAAGAACCCCCCACATGCTCAGTACGATCTAAACTGGATGCCTGACGCCAAATTGCGCAGGCGGCAACGCCTGCGGCTCCGGCCGCAGCTGTTTCATAAACGCATTTCCCAGGTTGTTTTCGATGATTTTAACGGTTCCGTGCTGGAATGTGATTGTCGCCGCATGGAATACGGACAGAACCAGATCATACAGGACTGGATCATCCTCTAAAGACATCACGTTGAGCCCAAGATCCGCCGCCATTTCTTTGTCAATATGCCTAGAATGGCTTTTGAAACGATCGTGATCTGCCAGCGAGTTTGCGGTTTTAGCAGCCTTCTCTTTGGCATCTGGCTTTTCTTGGTACATGTACTGCCCCAACCACGTAGACACGAGGCTTTTTGACAGTTCTTGTGCACGGTGGCACTGTTCTATCAGGCCGGGGTAGTATTGGTTGAGAATGGGGATGTACGCCCCAAGGTTTTCTGGTGACGTTGCAGAAATTTGCTTTGCCTTTTCAAAATTGTCCACGATTGCCTGTGCAGGCTGCATTTGTGCGCCGTACTGGTTCTGTAACACAAGCTGTGGATCTATTGGTCCCAAGGACGAATGCTTGGCCATCACAATTTGATCAGCAGAACACGCCAGCATTGTTGCCGCAGACATTGCGGCCTGCGGGATTATTACCCGTACATGTTCGAATTCTTTGCGCATGTAGGAAACTAGATTTTCAGTTACTTCGGCTACCCCACCAGGGCTGTGTAGAATCAGATCTAGCGATGTCTGCTTTAGATCTGGCATCACTTCCATGAATCCCTGTATGTCCTCATCGTTGATAGAAGCGTCTTCTACAAACGGAATGTTTCCTTGAGTCCAATTTGACGCGTATAGGATTATATCGCGTTTCGTATGATCGTGTAACTTTTTGAGGTATTTTCGCCGCACCACATCAACGCGTGCGGGTGACACATGCGGGGAATTAGACACTTCTTGGAGGATGTTGCCCCATAACGGCATTAGTAAGACGAATTGGATGCAACTAATATTCTTTTATACCTACGAGTGCCCCACATGCGGTTGTTTCTCTGCATCACCTCATCGTATCGTTTCTGGAGATGGATCATGTCATTTACCCCAACCTGCCTAGCAGCCATGTCTTTGATTTTTTGAAGATCCTTTTCATGCTCGGAACTCATCTGTGGCACCCAAACCTTTTATATGGTACACAATGTGAATTGCCTGCAACCCGAACATAACATGTCATATGAACCATATGTTAAGAATGCTTCTGAAGCTATATGAGTGTTTAATAACGCTTCTGGTATTCAATTGTACGGAAAGTCGGTCCGCGCCCGGGACGGGCGGGGCCGCCCCGGGAGCAAGGACTGGACCAGGCTGTCCGGGAGGCACGTCGCGGCCCGGTGCGTCGGGGGCAGGCACCCGCTGGTTTTGGGCGCGTACCGCGTGAACATGCCCGGTTCCGTGCCCGGTTTCATCGAAAAGGCGCCGCGGCCTGTCCGGGACGCCGGGCCCGGGCCCGGGCCCGGGCCCGTCCTGCCGGGCAGGGAGTCCTTCGCGGCGGGGACGATCAGGGCGCCGGGCGTGGCCCGCGTCGGGTACCCCGTGCCGTGCAGGAACGCCGGCAGCGCGGTGGCCGCGCTGCGGGAATCCGCGCGCAACTCCAGGCCCGGCGCGTCCACGGTGGCGGCCGGGGGACGGAACCCCGCGGGGCACCACGTCAAGACGGTGGAGGGGAAGGAGCGCGGCGATCCCTCCGTCCCCGGGGAGCGGCGCGCCAGGTTTGGGCCAGCCGCCCCGCAGCCAGCGCAAGGGCTTAACTGCTGGCTGTCTCCCACCAAAGGATATCACGTGGGTTTGGGCCAGCCGCCCCGCAGCCAGCGCAAGGGCTTAACTGCTGGCTGTCTCCCACCAAAGGATATCACGTGGGTTTGGGCCAGCCGCCCCGCAGCCAGCGCAAGGGGGTGCCCGCGCAGGCGGGGCACCTGGACGCCGTACGGGGCGACAGGGCCCATGGGGGCCAAGACCGGGCCGCCGACGATGGGGCCCGCATGCCGTACCTCTACCGTTCCCTGCCGGCGTACGACGGGCGGGCGGCAGTGCGGGCCGTCCTTTCTGGAAGGGGCTGCGGGAACGGCGTGATGGCCCAGCGGGCGTTAGCCTGCCAGCTGGAGCAGGCCCGGATGCTGGAGCCCAAGCCCCCGCCATGAGGGGGCGGGATCTGGCACATTTCGCTCAACTGGTGATCGGCAAAACACACAAAAGCCGGACGCCCGTCCCATGAACGTGCAGACAAGGTTCATTTTCGTCACCGGGGGGGTCATGTCCGGCCTCGGGAAGGGCGTGACCACGTCCTCGATCGCCAAGCTCCTGCAGCTGGCAGACCAGAGGGTCTCCTGCGTGAAGATCGACCCGTACCTGAACTACGACGCGGGGACGATGAACCCCGTGGCCCACGGCGAGGTGTTCGTGACCGAGGACGGCGGGGAATGCGACATGGACATAGGCAACTACGAGCGGTTCCTCAACCAGGACATCCCGAAGAGCCACAACATCACCACCGCCCAGGTGTACTCCGCGGTGATCGAGGCCGAGCGGAGCGGCAAGTACCTCGGCGCGTGCGTGCAGATCATACCGCACGTCACCGACGAGATCAAGCGCAGGATCAGGGGAATCGCCAGCGAGGGGGGCCTCGACTTCCTGGTGGTGGAGTGCGGCGGGACGGTAGGCGACATAGAGTCCCTCCCGTTCCTGGAGGCGCTGAGGCAGATCAGGGCCGAGGAGGGGCCCGGCGGGGTGATATTCGTCCACGTGACGCTCGCGCCGTCGCTGGACGTGGTGGGGGAGCAGAAGACCAAGCCGACCCAGCACAGCGCCCAGGAGCTCCGCAGGATCGGCATACAGCCGGACTTTCTCGCGGTCAGGTGCACCGCGCCGCTGGGGGAGAAGGCGAAGGAGAAGATCGCCCTGTTCACGAACGTGACGGCGGGCAACGTCCTGTCGTGCCACGACGTCAGGTCCATCTTCCACGTGCCCCAGGTGCTGTACGACCAGAGCATACTCGACTCCGTGTTCAAGCAGTTTGGCAAGGTCGGGATGGTCAACACGTCGGCCAACTGGGACAGGTGGAACGGGATCGCAGAGTCGATGGTGAGCCCCGGGGAGGGGCGGACCAGGATCGCCATGGTGGGAAAGTACGTCACGCTGGCGGACAGCTACGTCAGCGTGAACCAGGCGCTGAGGCACGCCGGCGCGAAGATCGGCAGGTCGGTCGAGATCGACTGGGTGGACTCGGAGGCCATATCCGACTGCGGCACCCTGTCGGGGTACGACGGGATCCTGGTGCCGGGCGGGTTCGGGACGCGCGGCTCCGAGGGGATAATCAGCGCGGCCGACCATGCCAGGAAGGAGGACATCCCGTACCTCGGGATATGCTTCGGGTTCCAGCTGGCCGCGATCGCCTACGGCAGGAGCGTGCTGGGCCTGGAGGACGCCAACTCGGCGGAGATCAAGCCGGACGCGGCGAACCCGGTGGTGGACCTGCTGCCGGAGCAGAGGGGGGAGCTCGGCATGGGCGGCTCGCTCCGCCTGGGGGCAAACAGCATCAGCGTGAAGGAGGGCACGGCGGCGCGCCGGATATACGGCGCCGGCACGATCAGCAAGAGGCACAGGCACAGGTACGAGATCAGCGGGGACTACATCCCGGAGTTCGAGAGGAACGGGCTGGCGTTCTCGGCGCACAGCGACGGCGGGAAGAGGATGGAGATCCTCGAGGTCAGGGGCCACAGGTTCTACCTCGGGGTCCAGTTCCACCCCGAGTTCAACAGCAGGCCCGGGTTCCCGGAGGCCGCGTTCGAGGCGTTCGTGGGCGCCGCGTCGGAATAGTCACCCTATCCTCGATATCTCGTAGATCTTCTGGCGCGCGTCGCGGATGGACACCTTCTTCTTGACGTACCCCTTGTCCAGCAGGTGGCTCAGCGCGAGCCTGACCGTCCTGCCCGGCAGCAGCGTCTTGTTTGCGAGGTCCTTCTGCGTCATCGCGCCCTCATACTCCAGGGTCTTGAGGAGCAGCTTGGAGCTTGGCGGCATGCTGAGCAGCTCCTCGGCCAGGTGCACCTTCTTTGCGAGCGCCGATATCGCGGTGGAGTCCTTCCTGAGCCGGATGATCCTGGCCGGCGAGTGGAACTTTGCGCACTCCACGCTCCTCGTCACCTTGCGCCTGTCCAGGCCGTCGAGTACCACCTCGCAGTGCACCCTCGCGTAGACGTCGTCGATCTCGATGGCGCTGTCGGCCGACACTATCACCGGCCTCCGCGTCACGTCAAGCGAGTTCACCGAGATTATCTCGAACACGCCGGAGTCCTGGAACAGCACCGGCCCCCCGGCCGACATGGAGTACGCGGACGAGCCTATCGGGGTGGCCACGATCACCCCGTCGCTGTTGTCGTGCCACACCTCCTCGCCGTCGACCCTCAGCGTGTGCTCCATGAGCATCGCGCTCCTCGAGGAGAAGACGCCGACGTCGTTGAGGACTGGGTAGACGCTCTTGCCGTCGATCCTGACCCCCAGCTGCGGCACCTCCTCCACCGCGTAGTCCCGCTTCTTGAGCCTCCCGACGTAGGCGCGGAACTCCCGCAGGTCCACCTGCGCCAGGAATCCGCTCGACTCGCCCTCGCTTATCCCGAGGACGGGGGACGCGGGGCCGGACATGCGGTGGAAGTAGTTCCTCACGCCCCTGTCCCCGCCCAGCACCAGGACGCAGTCGGCGTGGCGCGGCCTCGACTTGTGGGACACCGCAAACGAGCCTATCCCCGAGTCGTCCAGGATCCGCCGGACCGACTTTGCCGCCTGGTCGTGTCCTGGGCCGTATATGCCTGCTTGCACAGGGGAACAAGGCGCGTGCCAAATAAAAAGGATCGAGGTCAGACGGTGCGGAACTTGACCAGGTTGTAAAAGTACGACGCGTTCGTCTCCACCGCCCCCTTCCGGGGGATCTTCAGCAGGCCCACCTGCCGGGAGTCCAGCGCGGCCTGCGCGGCGCCCCCCGCAAAGCACAGCGCCCAGAGCATGTCCCGCTCCCTCAGCATCGTGCAGCAGAACGCGGCGCAGAAGATGTCGCCGACGCCGGTCGTGTCGCGGATCTCCCTGTTGGGGAGCGTTATGGAGTAGACCTTGTCCCCGGCCAGCATCGAGACCTCCGCCCCGTCGGTCTGGATCACGTGCTCGACCCCCCGCCTCTGCAGCGACCTCGCCATCTCGTCGCCGCCGCAGCCGGCCAGGCTGCGGCCCTCGTCGGGGTTCACCTTGACGGCGTCGACCCCCGACAGCTGGACGTCGGATCCGGCGAGGGAGACGCTCCCCCCGGGGCCCGCGGAGCGCAGGAACCCCTGGGGATCCACCAGCACGAAGCCGGAGTCGGCCTTGATCCTCGAGAACGTGTCGGGCGAGATCTCGCCGCACACGGGGCTGACGAGGGACCCGTCGGCGTCCGATCCCCCGTACGCTATGTCGTCGCACCTGCTCTCGAGCCTGAGCTCCTTGCGCGCGCCGGACACCCGTATCGAGAACCTCGTCGTAGGGGCCCGCGCCAGGGCCCCCCGGGGGTCGATCCCGCGCTCCTCCAGGTACTGCCTCGGGAAGTCGCCGCCGAACCTGGTGTGCAGGTCGACGTCGAACTTGAGGTTCCTCGCCGTTATGCCGCAGTAGCACGCGGGCCCCCCCGGCCGCTCGTAGGTGGAGCCGCCCACGGTTATGGAGTCGATGGTGCAGTGCGAGAAAACTGCCAGCCTCATCACGTGGGCTGCGCGGCGCGCGGATTTAGCGTTTTGCATTGCCCCCTCCGGGGCGGCCCCCTCCGGGGCGGCCCCCTCCGGGGCGGCCCCCTCCCCGCGCCCCGGCGCGGGGCCGGGACGCGCCGGCGGCATGGCGGGATCCCGGCGGCCCGGGCGCCGTTCCGCGCACTTGGCTGCGGGCTCCCCCGGGCCCCGCCGCCGGGGCGCCCGCGGGGCGCTCTTGGGAGGGCCCAAGCGCGCCCATGGGCGCGGCGCGCGCCAAACCCGCGCGGATGCCGCACGATCAGGCGCGAACCCGGACTTGTGCCTGAGGCCATACGCAAGAATATAAGTAGGAAAATCGGATCATGTGCATGCCGCTAAAACGCGCAAGCAGGGGCAGGACGAAGGGGGGCAAGGGCTCCTCGGGCGTGGTCCAGTGCACCAACTGCGGGCAGACGATCCCCAAGGACAAGGCGAAGAAGGTCACCTCGAGGCTGAACCTGGTGGAACACACCCTTGCAAAGGAGCTCCGGGCCCAGGGCGCGTACATCGCGTCGCCCACGGTGCTAAAGTGGTACTGCATATCGTGCGCGATCCACTTTAAGATCCTGAAGATAAGGTCCGCCGACAACAGGCGGAAGCGCGGAAAGCTGCGGTAGCCCTACCCCCCCGCGCGCCGGGCGGTCACGATCATCCTCTGCGCCAGGGTCGCCGCCGCGATGGCGGCCACCGCGATCACCGCGTACTCCATGAGCCCGGCCATCCCCAGCACCGCCACCACCAGGAGCCGCTCGGCCCGCTCGCCGATCCCGACGCCCTGCAGCCCGATGCCGATGGCGTCGGACTTTGCCCTAGCGTAGCTGGCCAGGAGCGAGAGGGTGATCGCGAGGAAGACCGCGTACGGCTCGGCGTACCCCCCGACCAGTATCCCCAGGAAGACCGCCACCTCGGCGATCTTGTCGGACATCGAGTCGAGGTACCCGCCCCTCTTCGACGCCCTCCCGGTGACGCGGGCGACCTGCCCGTCCACCACGTCAAAGAACCCGGAGGCAAGGAGCAGCGCGCCGCCCACCACCAGTGCAAGCTCCATCGCCAGCCCGTAGGCCGCCGCGGACGCCGCGGCCAGCGCCAGCCCCAGGCACGTCCACGCGTTCGGCGGGACCCCGGTGGCGGCAAACGACTTCCCGATCCCCTCGAGGACCGGGCGGAGCCTGTCGCGAAGGTTGTTCAGCACGAGTTTTCCCCAATGCACGCGTATATAAGAAAAATGCCGGCGCCGGGCCCGCGCGGCCCTACCGGCCCCTCGCCACGTTCATCGCGATGAGCTCGGACACTATCCTGGCGGCGATCACGGCGGTGGCCCCGTTGTCGAACTGCGGGTTTAGCTCCACGACGTCGGCCCCGGCGACGGCGGCGCCCTCGAGGGCGCGGACCAGGTCCAGCAGCTCGCGCGACGTCATGCCGGCGGCCTCGGGGTTCCCCACCCCGGGGGCAAACGCGGGGTCCAGCACGTCGAGGTCGAAGCTGGCGTATATCCTGTCAAAGGACGACGCGAACTCCCGCAGCAGCCCCGGCCCGTCGCCGGCCCGGACCTGCCGGTCGGATATGGTCACGATGCCGCTCTCCTTCAGGAAGGCCAGCTCCTCCCTGGCGAACGCCCGCGCGCCCACGTGCATGACGTTCTCCGGCCCCCTGTCCTCGACTATCCGGCGCAGGTACGAGGCGTGGCCCAGCCGGGTGCCCGAATACTCGTCCCTCAGGTCGTAGTGCGCGTCGAACACCACGTAGCCGGTGTCCCGCGGGAAGCCGGCGTACGCCCCGTAGGTAAGCGAGTGCTCGCCCCCCAGTATGAGCAGCTGCCTGCCCCTCGGCGCGAGCTCCCCCGTGATCTTCCTGACCATGTCGATCATCTGGCTGGCCACGGCGGTGTGGGCCGCGTTTCCGAGGTCCTCGACGGCGGCGCCCCCCAGGTCCACCCCGAGCCCGGGGTGGAACACCTCGATGTTGTTGAAGGCGTCCCGTATCGCGTCGGGCCCGAACCGGCAGCCCGGCCTGTAGGAGTGGGTGGAGTCAAACGGCACCCCGAAGACCGTGGCCACGGGATCGGCCCCCCCTCCCGGCGCCGCGCCGAGCTGGCGCCCGCCCAGGTACAGGTCAAGGTAGCTCATGGCGTCACGCCATCACCTGCGGCCGCCGCGAGAGGCGCCTCGGGGCGTTCAGCCCGGAAGACGGCTTCCCCGCCGTCTCCCCCTCGAACTCCGAGACAAGGTCGTCAAACGGGATCTCCCTGACGCCCCCCGCCCGCCGGTCGCGGACGCTGAGGTTCTCGGAGCCGGCCTCGTTCTCCCCCACGACCAGTATGTAGCGGATCCACTCCTTCTCCGCGTCGCGGATCCTCCTGCCGACGCTCTCGTTCCTGTCGTCGATGTCGACGCGCATGCCCCTCCCGGACAGCCTGGACCCCAGGCCGTCGCAGAACTCCGCGAACTCCTCCTTCACCGGTATTATCCTCGCCTGCGTGGGCGCGAGCCACAGGGGGTACTGCGGCTTCCTGCCCTCCCGCGAGTCCCTGGCCGCGTTCTCCAGGAGCGCGTAGATCACCCTCTCGACGGCGCCGCACGGCGAGTTGTGCAGTATGATCGGGTGCCGCGGCGCGCCGTCCTCGTCCACGAACTCTATCCCGTAGCGGGCGCCGTTCTCGACGTCGATCTGGTCCGTGGAGAGGGCCGTCGCCTTCCCGAGGTTGTCGACGTAGTTGAACTCCCACTTTAGCACGAAGTAGAAGAACCTCTCGCTCCACACCTCGACCAGCACGGGCCTGCCGTGCCTCCTGGCCAGGTCCTCCACCGCGGCCCGGTTCTCGGCGTAAAACTCCTCGGTAAACCTGATCGCCATCTCGCAGTCCCGCTCCGGGACGCCCAGCTCCCGCAGGACGTCGCGCGACAGGTCGAACCTGGCCTTGATCTCCGATATCGCCTGGCCCATGTCCTTGCAGAACGCGTGGCAGTCGGGCATGGTGAACGCCCGGAGGCGCCTCAGGCCCACCAGCTCGCCGGACTGCTCGCGCCGGAAGCTGTACCTGGCCATCTCGTAGAGGCGGTACGGCAGGCTCCTGTGAGACATCTGGAAGTCGTTTGCCATGAGGAACTGCCCGAAGCACGCCGCGAAGCGCAGGAACAGCTTCTTCCCCTCCGAGTCTATGCTGTACTGCCGCGCCGGGAACCTGTTGAAGTAGCTCATCATGCTGGGGTGGCCGGAGTCGTACATTATGGGCGTCTCCACCTCGTATCCCCCGTACTCCCTGACCCTGTCCGTGACGTACCTCTCGATCAGGGACTTTATCAGCCGGCCGTTTGGGAAGAACCTCATGTTGCCCGGATCCGACGCCGGCTCGTAGTCGGCGACCGCCATCCTCTTCATGAGCGCGATGTGCGGGGGCGGCTCGTCCACCGCCCGGTTCTTCGAGGCCTCGTACCTCGCGAGGGCCTCGAGGCCCCCCTGGCCCGAGAAGTCATAGTCAGACACGTCGGTCATGGTGCCGTCCGGCGAGAGTATCTTCCAGGACGACGTCATCCCCGACTCGCCCCGCAGGGCCTCCGACGTCTCCTCGTCCCCGCGCTGGTCCCCCGCGCCCCCGCGCCCGCCGCCTGCCGTGATCACCTTGGAGGCCTCTGCCAGCGGGTGCCCCTTCACCTGCACCTTGTAGGACTTTGTCCACCCGAACGGCGAGCGGGACACCTCGAGGCCGGCGGCGGCAGACTCCATCTCGCGCAGCACCACGACGGCCTCCTGCGGGGGCGCGAGGTCGGAGCTCAGGTGGGCGTACGGGTACAGCAGCAGCCTCCTGCAGCCGATCTTCCCCATCGACTCCCGGATCTGGGACACCGCGTCCCTCGCCACCGAGGAGTCGTCCCCCCGCTCCACCGCGACGAACGCGACGACGACCTCCTCGAGGCGCACGGTCGCCGGCTCCGCGTCCTCCGCCGCCTTGATCTCTTTCTTCGTCGGGGTGTACTCTATGCTGTCGCAGTGGAGTTGGAGTATTCGCACAGCCTCAGGCTCCGCCGGATCGGAATTAAATGTTATGAACCGCGGGGGCATTCCCGGCACGGAAGGCCCGCCCGCGGAGCGGCGGCCCGCGTCACGGGGCGGGCGCCAGGCCGACCTCCATGGTGACGGCGGATCCTGGCACGGGGTCGACCACGGTCAGCGCTCCCGGGACGCCGGACGCCGGGTCCGCCGGCGACGTCGCCCCGGCGTACCCGTCGGGGACCACCACCTGCGCCAAGAAGTCGGCCGGGATGATGCCGGCCTTGCTTGCCGTGCCGTCCCGTCCTGTGGTCACGGAATCCCGCTCGCCGGTGGAGTACGCGTACACGGCTACCACCACTCCGGGTATGGCCGGCTCGCCCGCGTCAATCCTGCCGTTTGCGTTGGAGTCGGCGTACGCGGCGACGTCGAGCGTCACGGCCTCCGACGGCTGTACGGGTCGGAACCCGACGTCGAACGCCACGGTTTTGCCCGCTTCCGGGTGCACGTACGCGTAGGAGGGCGACGTGGCCGGGCGGGGCGTGGGCTGCCTGCACGAGCGCCAGGCCGGGCGGGGCGTTCATGCCGAACGTGTACGCGCCCCCGGAGCCCGTGGTCGCCCTTAGGACGGCATGCGGGCTAGCGGGATCCACCACGTACATGGCGTACCCCGGGATCCCGGGCTCCCCCTGGTCCCGGGCGCCGTCGCCGTCCGTGTCGTAGAACACCGTGCCCCCCACGATCGCCGGAACGGGCACTGGTCCGTCGGCTACGGTGACGGCGACGGCCCTGGAATTGTGACTCCCAAAGCCTCCCGCGGACACCACGGTGACGCCGTAGGACGCCTTTTCGTACTGGCCGGACAGGGACACGAGCACGTTCCCACGCACCTCGAACAGGTCTCCGTCTCCCCCCGGGGCCACGCCGTACGAGGGGTTCTGCCCGTCAAGGAAGCTGTTCTGCGCCGCCAGGGCGGTTACCGCGAGGCCTCCCCGGGACACCGCGGCGGCGCCCGGCACTACGTACCACTCCCCCAGGTTCTGGTCGAACGAGTCCGCGCCATCGAACATGCCGGACATGCCGGTGACGGAGGAGACGTCCCAGGGGTTAAGGGGCTGGTCGAAGGAAGAGGCGCCTGCGAACATCCAATACATGTCAGTCACGCCCGACACGTCCCAGGAGGAGACGTCTCCGTCGAAGGAGGAGTCGTGGAACATGTATCCAAGGCTGGTCACGCCTGACAGGTCCGGGGCGTCAGTTGCCCTGTACTCCATTCTGGAGGCACCGCTGAACGCCGACTCCATCGTGGCCCAGCTTGTGGTGCCCCACTGGTCTATCTAGCGCAGCTTGGCGGCGTTCCCGGGATCCCCGCCCAGGTAGATCCTCGCAAAGTCGCCCGTTACCTTCACGGTGTAGGTCCCGGGGGAGCCGTACGCGTGCGTGGCATCGCCCGAATGCTCGGTGCTGCTGCCGTCCCCCCAGTCCACCGCATAGGCGCCTTCGGCGCCCCCGACTGGTATTGTTATCGACTCGCCGGTGGCGGTGGTCTCCCAGGTGGTCACGAACGGGGCCGGCTGGCCGTGGACGGCGCCGGCGCTGCCCGCCGCCGCGACGCATATGGCCGCGGCGCACAGGACGAGGCGCGGCACGCCCTGCCGGGGACGGATCCTCATGGCCTTGGTGCGCCCTCTCCGTATTTATTGTTGCACGGGGCACCGGGAAGGGCGTGCCCCTCCGCGCCGGTGCCGGCCCGCCACCGAGCCAGGATCTGGCGTGCATGCAGGTGCCAGTTAAAGCGAAAGGCCCCCAGGCGTGTTTTATGGCAAATTCCCCTTTAAGCATGGGACGGGTTTGTCGAACAAAACTCCCCGAGGCCATTTGGTGCAGGCGCTGTCCTTCATCGAGGGCGATGGCAACGGGTCAGAGAGGGCGCAGTTCGTCTCGGACGACTCCGATCACCTGGTCGCCGGGCCATGCCCCCGGGAGAGTACCGGCCGGAGGATGCTGGTGGTGCCGGTCGACGGCGCGATCGCCCACTTCCAAGCCGCCAAATAGCCGTCCGCCCCGGCCGGCTGCGCCCCCCTGCGGGCCGCGGCGCGGCGGGCCATCCGGCCCCACCGGACTCGCAGGATTCCCGGCAGGCGGGGTGGCCCCCAGGCCGGCCCCGCCCTCCAGGGCGATGACCGAGCGCAGGACCAGCGCCGACAGCCCGAGGCTGGAGGCTACGAACCTGGCGGCCCTCCCTAGCGCGTCTGGCCCGCGGAACCCCTCGTCGTATACCATCTCCACCGATCCCCTGTCGGTGTCCACGAACGAGGTGATCAGCGAGTAGGGCCCCAGATCCTCGTCGGCCCCCTCCTCGTAGAGGCGGAGCTCCACGCGGGACACGACAAGGCCGCGCTCGCGGAGGGCGCCGGACCCGAGGAGCACCTCCGTCGCGTCGGGCTCCCTGTCCACCCGGCCAGGCCGGGGGACGTCCACCAAATGCATGCCTAGTCTTGCCGCCCCGGATCGCTATAAAGTTGGCGCAAACGTTATGTACGCCAGGCCTAGGATCCTTAGGGTGGACCGCCACGAGTTCCGCGGAAGGGACATCCCGTACGCCAGCCTGGATCCCGACATGACGATCGGGGACCTGGTGGAGGTCTTTGCGAGGTCCGGCTTCAACGGCAGGCAGCTCGGGGAGGCCGCGAAGCTCTACGCGAGGATGATCAGGGAGGGCGCGTCCATATGCCTCACCGTCGCCGGCGCGATGACCCCCGTGGGGTTCGGCGGCATCATAAAGACGCTGGTGGAGAGGGGCTTCGTGGACTGGATAGTCACCACCGGGGCAAACGTGTACCACGAGGACCACTTTGCGTGGGGGCTGCCGGTGAAGCAGGGGCACTCTGACGTGGACGACATGAGGCTGTACGACAACGAGATCGTGAGGATCAGGGACGTCTTCATAAAGTTCTACGAGACGCTCGAGGCCGAGGACCAGGTGGTGCAGAAGATGTTCGAGGACTTTCCCGACAGGCCGTTCACGACCGCCGAGTTCTGCAACGCCATGGGGAGGATCAGCAAGGGGCAGTCGAGGCACCCGGAGAGGAGCTTCCTGGTGTCCGCGTACGACCTGGACGTCCCCGTGTACATATCTACCATGAAGGACTCCTCGCTGGCGCTGAACCTGGCGGTCCACAGGCTGCGGGGCAAGCAGTACAACCTGGACTTTGTGAGGGAGATAATAGAGCAGGCCTCGATCCTGTACAACTCCAAAAAGTCTGGCATCCTGGAGCTGGGGGGAGGCGTCCCGAAGAACACGGCCCAGCAGACGGGCCCGCTGCTCGACCAGATACTGCGGAGGAACGACGGCGGGCAGGACTACATCATACAGGTGACGGACGCCAGGCCCGACACGGGCGGGCTGTCGGGGGCCACGCTGCAGGAGGGGAAGAGCTGGGGCAAGATCCAGGACGCGCACAGCGGGGCGGTGACCGTCTACGCCGACGCCACCATCGCGTTCCCGATACTCGCGCTCTACGTCCTGAGCAGCCAGAAGCCGAGGAGGCCCAAGAGGATCTACAGGAAGCTCGGCAGGTACTACAAGAAGCTCAGCGACGACTACTTTGAGAGCCCAGCGGCCGGGGGCTAGAACCGGTCGAACCGCGCCCGTTCCAGGTCGCGGTCCTCCTTTGACTCCTTCTTGTAGGCCTTGTAGTGCTCCTTGCAGAGGACCGTCTTCTTTCCCGGGGAGTTCACGCGCATCCCCGCGTTCTCCACCTTGGCGGTGTTGAGGGACCTCGCCCCGCCGTTATCGCACCCCTCGAAGTTGCACTTTGCCCCTTTTGAGACTATGCCCATGGCGCTAGTTGCAACTGAGGTTATTTATACTTGAAACCCCGGCCGGCGGCGCGCCTCGCGCGCTACCGGCGGAGTTGCTTGTTGTTCCTGTTGGCAGACAACAGCGATTCTGCCAGCCCGAATACGAACACCGCCATGTAGATCACCTGGAACAGCCCCTTGACTTCCCCCATTAATACCGGCAGCTGGTCCTGGTACACGATAAGCACGACGGCGGCGACGAACAGCCCCATGGCCGGAAGCAGCCTCACGCATTTTCTCCGTTCCCCGACGTAGAGGTGCCCGCCCCCGCACACCCCGAAGCACCCAAACAGGATCGAGTAGAACGCCGTCACCCTCATGCTCCTGTATCCGGCGGGCCTGTGATCGCGCCCCTTGCCCCCGGACAGCCCAGTCACCCTACCGAGGAACGGCATCGTCCCCCCGGTCCGGGGCCGCGGCGGAGGGTCGTATCCAGCCGGTTCCTGCATGTTGGGGATGTTCGCCGCCAGTCCCAGGACGTACTTTTCGTCTGATGCCAGGATCTTCCTTCCCTGCATGAGATCGGATCTGATGCGGTGCAGTTTGTCAGGGTCCCCCATGTTATGGGATAACAGGTCGTCTACCATCGAGATGGTGTTGTGGTCGATCGGCAAGCTCACGGTACCCGCTCCCTCCCGTCACCGCGCGCCGGATGGCACGTCCCCGCCGCGCCGCATGGCATCCTGTCCACGCCTTAGATCCCCGGCGTCCGTAATTAAACAAATCGCCTGGCGCGCGGCACGGGGCAACGCGCCTGCGCCATCCCGGGGAGTCGGCGCCGCTGCCCCCAATCACGGGCGGGTTTGGGGCTGACCGTGGGCCCGCTGCGGGGTTGCGCAGGGCCTAATAGTACGAATGCGCCACATGGCTTGATGAAACGCGCAGTCCTGCTGTCTCAGGGGCGGTCCAGTGGGCTGGATTCCGCGAAGCCGCCAAGCTGGCCGCGAGGAAGCTCTCCGTCAGGGGAACCGTGGAGATCATGGGCGACGAGACGGCGCGCATATCGTGCGAGTGGGAGGATGGCGACGTCGAAAGATTCGTCGCCGCGCTGCGCCGCGTGGAGTTCCCGGCGGAGGTGGACGACATACGGGCAGAGCACTCCGAGCCCATCGGCGAGTACAGGCGCTTTACGATAGTGCTGGGGGAGGGCGCCAAGGAACTGCTGGAAACACTGTCCAGCAGGATAGCCATACTCGGCCTGGACACGCATGCTTCACGGAATGCCCGCGCTCCGCAGGATGGGCAAGGGGCAGGGCGCCGTGCTGGAAAAGCATGATGCCGCCACATGCGGGATCCGCCGGATCCCATCGGGCATCCGCGGGGCGGCTGGCGCGCGCCTGCGGCGGGCCAGATAAGCCAAACGCGGCCCCGCGCCAGGCGGGGCGGCGGGGGTTTTTGCGGCAGCCGCCGCCGGCGGGCATTCCCCACGCGCGGGCGGGGAGATGGCGCAAGTGCCGGCCTCCCGTGATCCGGGTGGCGCGGCCGCGCCTCGGCAGCCACAAAAAGATCACGGCGCGCTGCGCGGCGGCCGGGGACTGCAGGCAGCAGTTACGGATCCACGAAAGGTTTGGCGGGGGGACGCCGGCGGTGATGCGCGCGGCGGGATCCGGATGCCGCGCGGCGGCCCGGCCCGATCCGGATCTTTGCCCGCGTCCGTGCGGATCGCCTTCCAAATGCACCGTGGGCTTTTGATCGTGGTCGTATGCACGGCGCGCGGGCCTCGGTGCGCCCGGGGGCGGGCCATCCCGCGCCGGTGCCACCCCGTGCAGGCGATTCGGCGCGCCGCCGCGCGCAGGACGCGGGGGCGGATCCCACTCCGGCCGCAGGCAACCTGCCCGCGCCGGGCGGGGCGCGGGTTTTCGGCCTTTCCCGTGTAAACCGTTTATAAGAGGATGGCGCGCGCCGTGAGTGCATGGGCGGGGCGAAGAAACCGAGTCCTGCAAAACAGGACAAGGCCCAGGGCGGCAGGAACGCCAAGAAGGCAAAGAAGGACAAGGGCGACGGCGGGCCCAAGAAGGCCGAGATCACGGTGATCATGAACGAGCCGCAGGCTCTGAAGATCATCGGCGGGGCGAAGGTGGTCACCGTCCACGAGCTTGCGAGGCAGACCGGCGTCAAGATATCGGCAGCCAACGCGTTCCTGCGCGACTCTGAAAAGAATGGAACTGTCAAGAAGATCGGCGGATACAGCGGGCACTACATCTACAAGGCGGCCCCGAAGGACGCGGATGCCCCGCAGGCGGCCCCGAAGGACGCGGATGCCCCGCAGGCGGCCCCGAAGGACGCGGATGCCCCGCAGGCGGCCCCGAAGGACGCGGATGCCCCGCAGGCGGCCCCGAAGGACGCGGATGCCCCGCAGGCGGCCCCGAAGGACGCGGATGCCCCGCAGGCGGCCCCGAAGGACGCGGATGCCCCGCAGGCGGCCCCGAAGGACGCGGATGCCCCGCAGGCGGCCCCGAAGGACGCGGATGCCCCGCAGGCGGCCCCGAAGGACGCGGATGCCCCGCAAGGCACGGACTCGCCTCAGGCACCATCCTCATAGAGCGCCAGCACGTCCCCGGCAGCAAGGGATCGCAGGCCGTCTACGTCACCGGCGAGCCTTCCGAGCGGGGTCATGGTGTTGCTGGTCGCGTCGGACAGGAAGAAGCAGATGCTTCCGGTGGACGGCATGAAGGCCACGTCGCCTTTCCTGAACTCCTTTCTGGGCCGCTCTGCCCCCGAGTCGATCGCCGTCCCGAGGCACACGATGCTCCTCCCCAGGAAGTGGGCGTGCCCCTCCAGCGGGAGGGACCGCACCACCATCCCCACCGTGCGCGGGGAGAGGTGCCGCTTGAGATCGCACCGGATCCTGGCCTTGCCGTTGACCTCCAGCACGAGCCGCCTCCCAGAGACCGACGTGGCGTCCAATCCGTTGCATAAAAATATTGGAATATATAACGCTTTGAAAACATCCTTTTACTTGTCTGATCCTAGCAACGCCGAACTTGGGGCGCCCGCGCATGCCGAACCCGAACCCGAGGAGAATGCCGAGCTGGACAAGGCGCTCGACACGTACAGGAAGGTCGTCGAGAACGCCGGCGGGGAGCCGCTGACAGAGCAGCAGCGGGAGGACCTCGAGGAGAGGATAAGGGAGATCGAGGCCAGGGAGATAGTCGAGACGGTGGCCGAGCACGAGCCGGAGGAGATCGCGTGCGAGGACGGCAGGATCACGGTGGGCCCCCCCACGCTCACGAGGTTCGAGAAGGCCAGGATCATAGGGGCTAGGGCGCTGCAGCTCTCCCAGGGCGCGCCGCCGTTCATCCCGATCCCGAAGACGGCGAGGATATCGCTCGACATCTCGATGGAGGAGCTGGAAAAGAGGGTCATCCCGATCACCATAAGGAGGTCGCTCCCGAACGGCGACCACCAGAACATCCCGATAGACTACTTTGAATGAACCAATCGTCGATAAAACTTAATAGAAATCGGGGCCGCTGATCCGTGGACAATGCTCACGGAAGGGGCCGGCGGCCGGGCGGGCCGCTCCGGGTACGCAGAGGTAGGCATCAAGAACTGCCCGGTCATGGAATCGGCCCTCGACGTGCTTTCTGTCCTGGGCAAGAGCCCCGGCGTGGTGATCAGCGCCAAGGGGGACGCCATCCCGGACGCCGTCGCGGTGGCGAACATAATCACGGAGAGCATGATGTCCGGCAGCGCCAGGGTGCAGGAGATCAGTGTCGACACGGACGCCGCGCCCGGGATCGGGAGCATGCTGTCGACCATAGAGATAGTGCTCAGCAGGTCCTAGTAGACGCTTCCGGGGCCCTTGAGGAGCATGTTCTCGCACTCCTTGCAGACCTCCTCGTCGATGTCGGACTCGAGCTTGTGGTGTATGTCGCAGATCAGCAGGCTCGACTTGATGTAGTTGCACAGGCCGATGAACTTGGAGAGGCTCGAGGGCGTGTACGCCATGTCCGAGGACAGGCTCTCGGTCAGCTCGCCGACCATCGCGGCGACCTGCTCCTCGGCGAGCAGCTTCGCTATGAGCGACGGGTCGCCGCGCGTGCCGCGGATGTAGTTGCTGACGGCGGCCTGGGTGACGCCGAGCATCTTGGAGATCTCCTCCTCCCGTATGCTGTGGTCCTCGGCCAGCTTCTTGGCGAGGATCGCCCTCAGCGCCGGGATCAGCGTCTTTGACTCTATCTCGGCCGGGAGGAGCATCACTCCAAAGGGGGCGAATTGGGGATTTAAAGTTTGCAATGCCGCCCCCGCGATCCGGCTGGCCGCCGCCGGGCTACGCTATTATATCTTCGCGGGCACCACCACGTATTGGAGGACGCATTCGGGAGGCTGCGGGGCCTCCTCGCCGCGGCGTGCGGCCGGTGCAGGTCGCGCGCCATCGCCCTGTCGGGCGGGCTGGACAGCACGGTGCTGGCCAGCCTCCTGAGGGACAGGGGGCCCGAGGGGGTGGCCGTCATCGCCGACGACTTTGTCGCGACGGACCTGACGTACTGCCAGGCGGCGGCGTGGGATCTCGGGATCCCGCTGCACGTCAGGCGCGCCGGCACGGCGGAGCTGCTGGACGCCGTGGAGGAGACGATCAGGATCCTGGGCAACTTCAACGACATA